>NZ_CP015864.1:0-1200000 GCF_002163755.1 Vibrio campbellii CAIM 519 = NBRC 15631 = ATCC 25920 | reverse complement strand
TGCTTGGCAAGAAAACGGCTCGATAGTGCCAAGCGGTGAAGACCGTGGGAACGGCGGGTATATCGCCTGTTACTGGAAATATAACGCGGTGATTTCGGTTGAGGAGTTTCCTCACCAATTACTGGACCCACGCTGCTTACTAGCTCTGATTGCTTGTTGGCTCAGTGACCATGAAGAAGAGCGCAACGAGCAAGAGCTCGAAGACCCCACGCTTTCGGTCGATGTGATCAGCAGTGAAGCGGCCGATGTGAGTGTTGAACTTGAGTTGATGGAGCCCATTGAGTTGGTCCCAGATGAAGCCGGCATGATCACTTGGCGTGGCATGAGATATCGAGTTCAAGCCGTGGAGATTTACACCGCAGAAGAAGCGGAGTTGGTGAATGAAACCAACGATTAGTTCCAACAAAAGGGATGTGCTCAACCTGCAAGAAAAGTTGGCCATGTTAGCGCTTCCCCCAAAAAAGCGTATTTGGATCTTGAAAACCCTTGGCCGATGGGAAAAGACCAATACACGTAAACGCATTCAGCAACAAAAAGATATTCACGGCAAAGCATTACAGCCCAAAAAAGGGAAGAAGCGCGGCAAAGTTATGCGACGAATGGCGAAAGGGTTAACCCCTTATGTACGAAACGCCGACACGCTCGACCTTACTTGGAACAACAAGCTCACCGCAAGAATTGCCGCTAGGCATCACCTTGGTCAAAAGCAAAAAATGACCAAGCGCCAAATGCAAAAGCGGTGGGGAACACCCGACTACTCCGCGCCTTGCACCAAAGGGCAAGCGCGAAAAATGAGGGAACTGGGCTACACGGTCGCAAGAAAGAGTGGCAAGGGAAGGAAGAAACCCTCACTCAAGTTATTGATGGCCACTGTTAGCCATGGCCAAGCTGGGCAAATTATCCGAGAGCTGAGCAATCAGCCGAGTGTCACCGCTTGGGATATTCCATTGGCAGAACGTCAGATATTAGGCAGTAAAGAGCGTGACGTCACCCGCCAACTCATCACCATTTTTGAGCAAGCCAGAAAGCAAAAATAAGCGAGGACATAACTAATGGCAACCGGAAAGGTAGAGGTCAACAACCTCAATTTAGGGCAAGGTGGGATCCCAGAGATTGAACGCCACCTGCTGTATATCGGGCGCACCGATAAAGCAGAGCTGCAAGGCAAAGTCACACGCGTCAACAACATGACTAACCTTGACGATGTCGTCGCGGATGACGTGCTAGGCGCTAACTTGAAAGCCGCTCAGCTTAATGGAAAACAGAACTGGACAGGCGCCGTGTTTGGTCTCGCTGAAGGTAAAACGTGGCAGGAAGCCGTCGATATTGCCAATCGTACTGACTCGTTCGAAGGCGTGTGCATTGTCGATGTGGTAAGCAGCAAAGCGGACTTCCAAGCGATGCAAAGCAAAGCCTCCGAACTGACCGCCAAGCTGGGCCGTTGGGTGTTCTTTTTAGCAGCGTGTCCTGGCATCGATAAGAGCAAGCAAACTTGGGCCAAATACGAAACTAGCCTATTGGCATTAATCAATGGTGTATCTGCCAACCTCGTGACACCGATACCTATGCTCAATGGCAATAACATCGGCGTATTGGGAGGACGCTTATGTGACCGCGCGGTCACCGTCGCCGATAGCCCAATGCGAGTGGCCACAGGCAGCGTTTTAGGCCTGGGTGAGATGCCTATCGACAGCGCCGGAAAACCACTGGAAATGAGCACCATTTCAGCGCTGGCCAATGCACGTTATTCCTTGCCGCAATGGTACGCCGATATGGAAGGGGTGTACTGGACCGACGCCACCACACTGGAAACCAAAGGCGGAGACTATCAATTCTTAGAATACGTTCGCCCCGTTCACAAGTTGAACCGCCGAGTACGTATTAAAGCGATTCGCCGCATTGCCGATCGCATCCTTAATTCGACGCCACCGAGTATCGAGCTTAATCGAACTTACTTCAGCAAAGACATGCGTGACATGTCGAAGACCACCGAGATTGGGGGGATCCCGTTCCCTGGGGAAATTATGGCACCGCGCGAAGAAGACGTGTCGATTCAGTGGATGACAAAAACCAAAGTCAACATTGGTTTGATGGTGCGCCCACACAATTGCCCAAAACACATCGTGGTCAATATTGGTCTCGATCTCTCTAACCCAGCCGACACGGAGGCTTAATCCATGAGCATGCGTATTTCTGGTAAGAACATGCATTTTTCAATGGGCGACTACAAACTCAAAGCGCAAAAAGTCAGCCTTTCTATTACGGACAATTCCGCCGTCAATAAAACCTCGGGCGTGCCGGATGGTTATGTCGACGGCGATGTTGAAGCCAGTGGCGAGATGGAGCTAACCACGCAGCAATTTAATCAGTTGAGCAAGGCCGCGAGAGGCGCCGGCTCTTGGCGTGGTATGCCGGATTTTGATGCGCTGTTCTACGGCAAGATTGATAAAGACGAACTGAAAATCGAAGCCTTTGGTTGTCGTATCAAGATCTCGGATTTACTCGACGCCGACACCAGCGGGGGCAGTGCGCTTGTGCATAAGCTGCCGTTCGAAGTGACGAGCCCAGACTTTGTGAAAATCAACGGCGTGCCATATCTACGCCCCGATGAAACTGAAGATCTGATCCAGTAATTAGGAGGCAGGATGCCAGATGTTATCGACCATGCTTGTGATATTGAAGCCCAACTCACAGAAGTGGCATTGGCCAACCAATTGGCAAGGGCTAAGCCAAAAGCCTCACAAGAGAGTGCGCAGGAATGTGGTGAGTGCGGCGACCCCATCCCCGAAGCTCGCCGCCAACACATGACCGGGTGTCAGTACTGCACTCACTGTCAAAGCGATTTGGAGAAGATGAAACGATGAAATTAGGAACGCTGTTTATCGAGCATGTGATTAAGCCGGTACTCGACCAATTAGACATGGTCACTGGCGGGCACGGCAAGCTGAATACCCAAGCCGCCATCAATCTGATTTTGATGATTGTCGCCCATGAATCTGGTGCGTTGACGTACGCCAAGCAGGTGCGTGGTCCCGCATTAGGGTTCACTCAAATGGAGCCTGCCACCTTTGCCTGGTTGATTGAATGGCTAGGAAAAACACGGCCTCACTTGTTGGACGCGCTCTCGATGTTTGCGCCGCTCACCGCTGATCCCGTCGAAAAACAGGATGCGGACTATATGGTGATTTCCCCTCAATTCGCGGTGGCCACGGCACGCTTGAACCTGATCCGATTCCCAGAAGCCTTGCCAGAGGCGGATGATCTCAAGGGCTTAGCGCGTTACGCCAAACAGTACTGGAACACATCCGCAGGTAAAGCCACAGAAGCGGATTACCTCAACGCTTATTTATCCATGATGGGAGAACAATCATGAGCTTTTTAACGGGGATCATCGGCAAAACGTTCTTCGAAATCTTGAAAGGGCTGTTTCTCCAAATCACTTGGGAAGTGGTGCTTGAGCGATTCGCATCTCGCACCATTATTTGGGGACTTAAAGCGCTTCGTGACTTGAGTACCAACGACGTGATCCAAGAGACCGTGGACGATGTAATTGCCTCTCTTCAGGGTAAACGTTTGAAGGAAATCCCACAAAAGGAGTAGCGATGGACCCAACTTGGCTATCGGCTCTGGTTGCCTTGGCTACCTTGTTGGTGATGTTAACCGGAGCATTGATTGGCAAGCTGTTCTCTCTCTCAAAAGAGCTTGCCGACTATAAAACTCATGTGGCGGAGAGTTACGCCACCAAAGAAGAAGTGAAGGACGGTTTTGAACGGTTAGAGCGTCAATTGGAAACCGGACTCACCCGAATTTACGAAACGTTAAAGCGAGAAGCAGCATGACAAAACCCATTGTTTTAACCGTTGGGTCAACAGACCTAGAGTTCAACCCAACGCCAGTCGAGTACGACGAGGCGCAAAACACCATCTTGCAAGGTGATGCGAGTAGCGCGGCCCATAATTTCTTGATGAGCTGTGTTAGCGCTGATTCAAAAGATGCGCTGCGTGAACTGACTCAGCAGAACCCAGGTGCAGCAACGCAGATCTATGGCGCGGTTCTTAAAGAGTACGCACCCAAACTCTCCATCTCGGTAAAAAAATAGATGGGCTTGTCGCTGCCATTGAGAGCAGCGACAGGCAAAAAATGTACGCGTGGCGGCGAAAGTGGCTACCCAATGAGCCAGATACTGACCAGAACCTGGCTTATGCAATTTGGCTAGAGAAGAACCATTGGGAAAACATGCAAGCCGTCACCGCTAGCGGTGTGGCCAAGGCCTTTAGCGGTTAACCACCAGGTTAGTAGAGAGAAGTGAATGTTACCAGAAGCCCTCAGATTTCAAGTTGGATTGATTGACCAGATATCTAAACCTCTAGGTCACATTCAGCGTCAACTCACCGACGTCACGAATACCTACAAACAAGGTACTCAGACTATGGTATCGGGCGCCGCTGGCATGGTGGGTGCGGGTTTTGCTCTGCAACAAGCCTTAATGCCAGCGATTGAAATGGACAGGGCGTTAGGTGAGGTGAAATCACTAGGCGTTGCCGATGATCAACTAAAAACTCTTGCTCAAACCGCGATGAAGTTCTCGGTTGAATACGGTAAGTCGGCCACTGAATTCGTGGCGGCGTCTTACGACATTAAATCTGCTATGGGTAGCATGACAGGTGATGAACTGGCGGGTGTCACTAGAAGCTCGGCTATTTTAGCCGCTGCGACTAAAGCGGATACCGCCACCATTACCAACTACATGGGCACCATGTACTCGGTGTTTAAAGACCAAGCGGAGCGGATAGGTAAAGATAACTGGGCTGAGCAAGTCGCCGGCATGACCGCCAAATCTGTTGAGATGTTCAAAACGACAGGTCAAGGCATGTCAGATGCATTCAAAAGTGTTGGTGCATTGGGTAAAACGCACGGGGTAGCCATTCAAGAGCAAATGGCCGTTCTTGGTCTGTTGCAAGGCTCTATGTCTGGCAGTGAAGCGGGGACTCGTTATAAAGCCTTTATGAACGGCGTGGTTAAAGCGCAAGACAAGCTAGGCATGGCGTTTACCGACAGCAACGGAAAGATGCTGCCAATGTTCGACATCATGTCGAAATTGCAGAGCCAGTTTGGTGATTTAGATTCACTCGAAATCGACCAGATAAAACAAGCTTTCGGCTCTGATGAAGCCGTTCTGCTTATCACCGACTTGATCGGAAAAACGGGTGATCTTCAATCGAGCGTCAAAGAGCTAAATGATGCGAGTAACCTAAACACGGCCATTAAGATGGCCCACAGTATGACCGACCAATGGGAGCGACTCGAACAAGGCGTGTTTGCCGTTCGAACCGCCTTTGGTGCGGCGTTGTTGCCTTCTCTCTTGCCTGTGGTGTCGAGCTTGGCCGATGGCGCGATGGAAATCATCGAATGGACAGAGATGTTCCCGAACCTGACCAAATACATTGGCTTTGCTGCTATGGCGATCTTAGGTGCGGCGGCAGCAGGCGGTGCATTTACCTTGATGATGGGTTTGGGTAAACAAGCAATGGCAACTTACATGCTCACTATGAAGGTGTTCGCCGGTGTTAACGCTTTGCTCACTCAAGGGTTAGGCGCTTTTCGTGCTGCGATGCTCGCCGCGAACATCGCCATTGCCGCCAATCCTATTATCTTGATCGTGGGGGCGGTGATTGCTGCGGTAACTGCAGTGGGTGCTCTGATTTATTACTGGGATGATCTGAAAGCCTCGTTTGGTGACACAACTTGGTTCCAAGTACTAGAAGGCGCTCTCACATTAATCACCATGCCATTTAGAGCTATGTTTGAGTTCATCAAAGCAGGCTGGCAATGGGTGATGAGTGGCTTTACCGATACCAGTGGTTTTGCCTTCATTGGAGAAATGGCCGACTCGATGCGCAACATTTTTAGCAGTGTCTTTAGTTGGTTCACTCAGAAGTTGGCGGGTATTTGGGAAAACCTGAAAGGGCTAGTTGATTGGCTGCCAGGTTTCGGCGGTGATGATGAATCTGTTCAAGTGAAATCTAAGTCAGTCCAAAGCGCGACACCTTACGCACAAGTTCAGCCAGGTGGTG
This sequence comes from Vibrio campbellii CAIM 519 = NBRC 15631 = ATCC 25920, assembly GCF_002163755.1. Taxonomy (NCBI): domain Bacteria; kingdom Pseudomonadati; phylum Pseudomonadota; class Gammaproteobacteria; order Vibrionales; family Vibrionaceae; genus Vibrio; species Vibrio campbellii. Next base: position 1,193,926 of record NZ_CP015864.1, on the reverse strand, counting down.
CGGCCAAGAGCATTGCCAACTATCAAACCAGTTCAACCAACTACGGTGGTGTGGCGATTTATCCAACTTACATGAGCAGTCCACAGGACATGGCGAGTGAATTAGAAATGGCGGCAGGTTAATGGCGGATTACCTCTATCAAGACATCCTAATTGAAAACGGTGACGTGGTGCTCGATGCAGGCCGTAACCCTGTGTTGATTCAAGACCGAGCGCTGATCGCCCAAGACATTAAACACACCATCATCGAGAGTAATTTAGCGGTTGAGCTCATTGCAGAGCGCAGCCCATCAAAAAAAGCGGATATTCGCACCAAGTTAGAGCTGTTGGTTGAAGAAGATGTTCGTTTAGTACCTGGTACCGTGCGACTAGAAGAACCAACGGAAGGCACAATTTATGTTTTCGCCACGACTGCAGACTTTGGCGACGTAACGCTTGATATCACAACTTCGGAGACAACCAATGTCTGATATTCCTAAGCCAGATTACGCCGAACTGGTAAAGCAATCCGGTATCCCAAACGATGCAGCAAGTTGGAAAAAAGTGCTGAAAGAGGAGATGGAAAAGGAAGAGTGCATTATCTCTAACGACTCGCTTTTCTCCCCGTTCTGGCGCTTGATTGAATCGGCCGTGGTACAAGTGACCTTGTGGCTCATCAATACATTGTTGGTGGATTACGTTCTTCCGAACATGTTTGTTGCAACCGCTGTAGACCAATGGTTAGACCTACTCGCATGGCAGTGCAAACTCACTCGTAAAGAAGCAACTAAAGCCAAAGGTTTGATCGCCTTCCAACGTGCAGCCACAAAAGGGCCAGCGTTAGTCATTCCAAAAGATACTTGGATTCAGACCGAGCCCATTAACGGCAATATCTACCGCGTTCGTGTGCTTGCTGATACCACGCTGCCAGAAAACGAAACGATGATTATGGCGGAAGTTGAGTCAGAAAGTGAAGGTGCGGCCTACAACCTTGGCGAAGGGTATTACCATATTTTGCCGACTGCGATACCAGGCATTGCAGCAGCAACGAACCCAGCCGAATGGCTAACCGCTGCAGGTGCCGACAAAGAAAGCAACGATGAACTTCGCTTACGTATTCGCAACCAGTGGAGCGCGGTGGCTAAATGGCACATTGATGCGGCTTACCGTTCTTTGTTAACGAGTCGCGCAGGCATTAATGATGACAACGTGTATTTCGAGCATAACGCACCACGTGGGCCTGGTACTGCCAATTCCTACATTTTGCTTGATACGGGTGAACCATCACCAGAAATGCTTGCTGACTTGAATGCCTATATTCGTGAGCAAGGGCAACACGGCCATGGTGATGATCTGCAAGTAATGGCGATGCCAGAAACGCAGGCCAATATTGTTTGTCGAGTGTGGCCGATTCGCTCACTCACGATGGATGAGCGTACCCAATTAAAAGCGGCCGTTGAAAAGTTCATAGGCGCGGCATTCCGCGAGAACACCGATTATTCGCCAACCGTAACCAATCCGGTATTGCGCTTTAGTTTTTCCAAGTTAGGCCAAGAGCTTCACGGCCAGTTTGCACAGATTGAATCGCTCGAATTCGATAACGCCGACATCATTAACAACCTAACGGTGCCTCGCATTCAGACGTTGGAGGTATCGATTGAACATTCCTGAGATAAACCTTCGTTACTGGATGGGTAGAGGAGAGCTGGCGAAACTTGCAAGAGCCCTATGCAACCACTGGGAACATGTAAAAGCCGCATTTGAAATGCCACTGCAGCAACATGACCCTCTGACCGCACCGATTGCACTAGTCAATATTCTTGCTTGGCAACGTGGCGTAGAAAAGCTCGGCCAAGAACCCGAAGAACTGTTTCGAACCCGTGTAGCTCATGCCTATGGTTTTGCCCGTGATGCAGGCTCGGTATCCGGCTGGGAAGACATGTTTGCAAAGCTAGGTTATCCGCACATTGCTCAAGATGAAAGGTTAGTGAATGTCGATTGGGACGTGATCAGCCTAAAGATTCGAGATGGGGATTTAACCAATGTCCCGAAGTTAGTAGACACAGTCGTACGTCAATACGGGCGTACCTGTCGCCGTTATCAATACACCAGTTATGTCGAAATGCCGTTGGCCGCGCGAAGCAAGAACATTGAAGCGCAATATTCAGCGTCACACGTTAAGACACGGATAAACGTTAGCATGTTACCGAATATGCTCAATGTCGATTGTGAATATTACCAAGCCACAGTGAAGGGCTAAGGAACTAAAAGAATGACAAACACCACTGATAAGTCGATTTTGACCGCCGCAGGTAAGGCGTTATTGGCTCAGCTTAATGCAGAAGAAAAGCCACTGATCATCGATAAGATGATTTTTGCCAATGTGCCCAATCGCCCAGAGTTCCCGCAGCCAGATGATGTGGTACCTACTGATCATGTTGTTCACCAAGAAGGTGTCGAACAGCGTGGTCGACTTTCTGCAGACTCGGTAATTTATAGCTCAACGTTGACCAGTGATGTTGGTCCGTTCGATTTCAACTGGACAGGCGCATACTGCTCAGAATATGGCGTGTTGGTGACCATTGACCACCATGCACTCACACCAAAGACGGCAGATGAGCCAGGTGTCGCAGGTAATACACTCGTACGTTCGGTTGTTCTTGAATACAAGGACATTGCTGAAATTACCAACATCACGGTAGATGCTTCAACATGGCAGTACAATGCAACACCACGTATGAAGAAAATGGATGACGATGTAGCGCAAGCCATCATCGACCAGAATGGTAAAGATTGGTTTATCGAAGACGGTTTCTTGGTAACACCTCAAGCGAGTGCATTCAATATCAAAGCGGGTGCCGGCTATGTGTCGGGCAACCGTGTCATGCTCGAATTTGATCGCAATGTTCAAGTACCTAACAAGCCATCATTCATCTACGTAGACGCACACCGCGAAGGAACACCAACAGGTGAGCAAGTCATCCTATTTGATTTTGTGATTACTGCCGATGAGAAAGACGACTACACCGATGCCAATGGCGTGAAGCACTTTGTTTGTAAAGTTGCCCAGGTGTTGGGTGATGGTTCGGTGAGTGATTTGAGGCCGGAGGGGGAGAGTGCTAGTCGAACATGGGTGTTAGATGAAGTTAAAAAATATTCTGAATCTGATACTCAAACTAAGCAGTTAGTGGGGGCGGAGGATGAAATACAAGGTGTTGTTATTGATGGATATTCAGCAATCAAACTAAAGAAAAATGATGAATATGAACTCTGGTATGCTTGGGATGTTCCAAAAGGAGTAGTGATATCTTTTGTTAACAACAATGATTACGGGACTGCTGAGTTATTAGCCCGCCAAGGTGATGGTAGTAATGTCATCTTTGAATTTGTTAATCAACGCGTCAGAAATTTACGAACAATGGGTTATGTTGAGGGATGGGGGGCTGATGAAAAAGCACTCGATACGTATGATGCACACTATCGTGCAGCTACCTATTGCAAGAGTAAAGGTATAACACTGAGTTCGAATATTGGACTCATCTACAATACATCAAAAACGGTAGATTTTAGAGATGTGAAATCGGTTGACTACAAAGCTCAGTTGGTTGGTACTGGCAATTTCATTACGCTGCTTCTTGGTGGTGATTCGACAATAGAACAACAATACTACAACCAAAGTGTTCACAAAGTTAATCGCGGAGGGGAATCACCTGCTATCAGAATTGTTGGGAGTAAAAAATCAACCATAAGAATTGGTGAAGCGAGCTATGTACAAGTTTGGGCAGATAGTTCTGAAAGCTTGGGTGGAACTCAAGATGAAACGTCTATTAGCAAAATACACATTCAACAAGTAAGGACGCTAGAAATTAACACAAACATGAATCCAGATGGTGAAAATCCAACAAATAAAGCTTGGGTTAACAGCAATGATTTCTATCTGCAAGTTTGTGACATCCTGATTGTTGACGGAATTTATCATCACAACAGTAATAAGTTTCATGGTGGAAACTTTGAAGCTGCCGATTCAAAAATTCATTTTAAGAAAGGTCAAAGCAACCAAGTTAAAGATGTTCGAGGTGAGAATGACCTTATTGTCGAGTTTGATAGTGATACAAGCAACAATGGAGTAATTACGAATTGGACTTCATATCCAAACGGCTTTAATACTGCGAAGCAAATTATAGACAATGGTACTAATAACGTAGTTAAGAATGTAAACGACTTGTTCAACATGCGATTGGTATTAATGGCATTTACATCTGCGTCATATAAAAAAGATACGAACAATAACCCTAACATGCTTGGGTTAGCCAATATTGATATCAATGGGCCTCTAATGTCTCGCCCAGCGTATGCAATGATCTATAAAACACCTTTGCTCGAAATATCTCCGGGGAGTGAGTTTTTCAGGTTTTACGTTGAAGGCAGGACTGTAGGTGGGGTCACTGTAAAGGTTATTGGGTATGACGAAAGCGGAAATCTAATAAATGGGAAGGATGGTGATGTTTATTTTGCATCAGCTGACAATCCAATGGCTCGTTTTGGTCAAGTCAATAATCATTTAGATGTAGGTTCAAGCGGGCAAAACCTTTTTTATGTAATGAACAGAGAGGCTAAGTATATCGAAATCGAATGCTCTGCTAGTGCTGCAGGGGTTACATTTAAGCGTTTTTGTTTGGTCGCCACGACATCAAATAAAGCAGGCGATGAATACATCACTGCAACGGCAATGATTCCTAATATTAGTTGAGGTAATAAAATGGCTTTAATGAAAGAAATTAAATTCACACCAGAAGGGTTGAGTGCGTCTTTAAATTTAAGTGAAGCTTATGTTGTAATTGATAGAGTTGACGTGCTTAAAACTCATTCGGAGATTTACTTGTCAATTTATGAAAGTAAAAATTCGAGAGATTTAGGTCTAAAAAAGGTTTTGGATTATCCAGTAGAAAAGTTTTCACCTGAGCTTGACGTAAACAAAGACATTTACAAGCTAGCGTATGAGCACCTGAAAACTACTCAGATGTTCTCTGGTGCCATTGACTGTTAAAGGAAGAAGCAAATGCTAACCCTTAACGGCGCCCAACTCCCATTAAAAAGCTTACGCATTAGTGTTCGTCAGCAATTGGCTGGACAAGACATGTCCGGCCAGACCTCGGCTACCGACCAAGCAGAAACAGGTAGCAAAGGTAAAATTCTGACCGTGAAAGGCGTGATCCCTTTTACCAAAAAACAGCTACTAACCAATTTGTTCAGCATGGCGGAAGCCCAAGACAACGACGCGCGCCAAATCTATCGTATTAGTAACCAAACCGCAGAAGCTCTAAAGATCCGCCAGGTGAAATTCCAAGGCGTTGTAAGCGCCGATGAGCAAGACACGCACCGCCAGTGGAGCGTGTCGTTTGAGCTGGTCGAACACCTCTCGGTGCCAGAGCGAGTCGAACAGCGTCAACCGGATAAACCTGCAGCGCAGCAAAAAGTGCAGGGGATAAAGACGCCCGTAGAAACCGGACAAACCGAAGACGTGCCACCCGATACACAAGTGGAGTTAACCGGCGTGATGAAGGTGCTGAAAAGCGTGGATAACGCACTGGCGTAAACGAGGGTTAATCATGGCTATCAACAATAAGTTTCTTTGCCGCGCTTACGTGGGCAAGCAGAAAACCAAAGTGAAAAGCCACCGCATCGTTTTCAGCCACAATACGCCTGGTCGCTGTGAGCTGTCAGTTGAAGGTAACCCAGAGCCTAACACGCTCATCGCGATTGATTTAGGGTGGGGGGATGACATTACGCGCGTCTTTCTTGGTTACATCGAGCGCGTGCAACCTTCAGAAAAAGGGTGGTCAACCGTGTTCTGTCGTGAGCTCGCGGCTATTCTCTATCAGCCGATCAATATCATTTTGCGTCACCCAACACTGATGCAGCTACTGAGCGAAGTCACCAATAAAACGGGACTGCAATTTGTGGTACCAGAGAAAGCCTACAGCCAAACGGCTATCCCTTGTTTTTTTAGCGATGGTAATGGTTATCGCGTCATCGACGAGTTGGCTCAGGCATTTAGCATCGATGATTTGTTCTGGCAGCAGCAGGGCAATGGGCAAATATACATCGGCAGCTGGGCTGATTCATTCTGGGCCGACAAGCCCATCACGTTGCCCAATGCGCTGATGACCAATCACACGGCCAACAAATCGGTAAAGATGCCGGCTATTCCAAAACTAAAGCCAGGTGTCGTCGTGAATGGACTTCGATTGGTCGGTGTAGAGTTTGAAGGTACGGAGGTTAAGCTCACATGGACGTAAACACCATTAAGCGCATCATTTTTCGTTTGTTCCCAGAATTAACCGGACGATGGCATTTGCCACGATGGGGAAAGGTGGTTGCATTACCAGAGCTACCTGAAGAAGGCGATTTGTCTGATCGCTTTTATCCTCACTATTCTGTGGATGTTCAGCTACTCGATGAAAAGGGAATGGAATACGAAGATAAACCACCATTGCAGGCGGTACCACTTCCGGTTCCGGGCCTTGGTGACCATGCTGGCCGATTAGAACCACCTGCTATCGGCAGTATTGTTGAACTCGGGTTTATGTTCGGCCAACCCGACAAGCCCTTTATTCGGTGCGTGCTGCCACTCGGTTTTAAACTGCCAGGTATCAAAGAAGGCGAAAGCCGTTACCAACAGAGAAAAGGCGTGTATCAATTAGTCGACCAGGAAGGCAACTTTGAGCGAAAGACAGACCAAGCCGATAAGCTTGAATGCCTCACTCAACAAATCAAAGTGCTCGAAGATAGAATCGCAGACATTGGTGGTAACCACACTGAAACCGTCAAAGGCAATAGAGCCATCAAAGCTAATAACATCACCGAAGACGCCGACACCATCAAATTCAATGGTGGTAAAGGCGTGTGCACTGGCGCGAGTATCTGCCCATTTATGGGAAAACCCCATGTTGACGTATCAACCACAGTATTTGCAGGAAAAGACTGATGGCCATAAGCAAAGCATCACTGAAACAAAAATTAGAAACCGAATTGAAAGCCCAGGGCTTTGTTCTTGATGGTGAGTTCGCCATGGCAGGCATGATGGCTGAAGCCATTGCCAATGCGGTAGTCGACGAAATAACGCAGAACGCTCAAGTGGAAGTCTCGGGTGGCAGTTCAGCGGGGAGCTACAAGGTTACCTAAGCTGAACAAGTACCATATTCCTACCAAGCGCCCACTACGGGCGCTTTTTTATATCAAAATCATCCCATTATTCGAGTGCTGGTAAAGATATATCCCATAACACGGCTGTTTTATAATGCTTCCTATCATTACTGGCGAGTAATTATTGAGAAGAAGAATGTAATTCTACTTCTTTAGTCAATATAAAGCCTACATTAGTGAAATTGAAAACGTCGCTTTTTATATGATCAAGGTTTGTTTTATAAGACACGGATATCTTAATCATGAAGCTACGTTCGATTATTTCCGCCTTTGCGCTACTAAGTTGTAGCCAAACCTTTGCCAGTGAGCCAGAAACAGTCACCTGTGAGTCCAACAAACCCGGAACAGTCATGGTTCAAGAAGACGAATTGTTTGTGGTCGTCAACGACGCACTCATTCGCAACTCAGACTATTGGCAAAACTTTCTTGATGGCAACATTCTGCTCTGCACCACTCACGTAACAGACATGAGTGACCTGTTTGCTAAAGACCAATACTTCAATCAGGACATCAGCCGTTGGGACACCTCTCGTGTAACCAACATGGACCGTATGTTCTCCGGCGCTAAGCGCTTTGACCAAGACTTAACCCACTGGGACGTCAAGCGCGTCTCACGCCATATCGACTTCGCTAAAGGCAGTGGCCTGTCTGAAGATAGCTTTCCACCTTTTACACAATAACGTCTATTCAACCCTAGGAAAATACAATGAAAAGAACCATAACCTCACTTCTCGTGGGCGCCACAGCGCTTGCTAGCCAAACTGCTTTTGCTGCTGATATCTCAGTAAAGTGCCCTGACCAAGCCGTTAACTCAGTGATGTTTGAGAATGGCAAGGTTTATGTCGTGGTGGATAATGCTCTAATTAAAAATAAGACTTTGTTAGATAATTTAGAGCAAGGTCATATCCGCTTGTGCACCACACAGGTGACGGATATGAGTAGAGTGTTTTATGACCGAGTTTCTTTTAATACAGATATTAGTGATTGGGATACATCAAATGTGACGAACATGGCTTGGATGTTTTACAAAGCACGAGTTTTTAATCAAGACATAGGACATTGGGATACATCTAATGTTACAGATATGAGTTCTATGTTCTCTTGGGCACATTCATTTAACCAAGATATAGGCTATTGGAATACATCAAGTGTTCAAAGAATGGATTTTATGTTCAGTTCTGCATGGGTATTTAACCAAGATATAGGTTATTGGGATACATCAAGTGTTCTGGATATGAGGTCGGTGTTCTGGAACGCATACGCGTTTAATCAAAATATTGGTCATTGGGATACGTCTAATGTAACAAGTATGAGGGATATGTTTAGAAAGGCAGAATCCTTTAATCAAGATATCGGTCATTGGGATACATCAAGAGTTCTGGATATGAATGCGATGTTCTGGCAAGCATACGCGTTCAATCAAAATATTGGTAATTGGGATACGTCTAATGTGGAGTTTATGCAAAGTATGTTCAGTGAAGCACACGCATTCGACCAAAAAATTGGGAATTGGGATACATCGAATGTAGCCACTATGAATTACATGTTTTTTGAAGCAAAAGCCTTTAATCAAGATATTGGGGATTGGGATACATCAAGAGTATGGGTTATGAGTAAGATGTTTGCTGGCGCAGAAAAATTTAACCAAGACATTGGCAATTGGTATACTTCACACGTAGCTTCAATGGATAATATGTTTTCTGGGGCAAAAGTATTTAACCAAGATATTGGTAATTGGAATACATTGAGTGTGCGAGATATGACAGAGATGTTTTCTAATGCTTCTGCATTTAACCAAGATCTAACCAATTGGAACGTGAGCAGGGTACTGGGGCATACTGACTTTGCCAAAGACAGTGCTTTGACTGAAGAACACCTGCCGTATTTTGTAGACTAGCCCTCTCATCGGTTTAACTAAACAAAAGCCAGTGTTGATGGGTTCAACGCTGGCTTTTTTGTTGGTTGAGTCACTCTCAAAAAGTGGCGGCAAAGTGGCGGCACTCATTGTAAAACAGCGTTATTTATGGGGGGCAACTGTCTTTTTAACTGTGTTTACATAAACGTCATTTAATTTAATTATTGTTTTTATGGTGCTTTGTTTTATTTACTGAGTTCTATATTATTACTAATGGGGGATTATTGAGATGAAGATTAAATTCCTATTTTTTTAGTCAATATAAAGCCTACATTAGTTAAATTGAAAACGTCGCTTTTTATATGATGAAGGTTTGTTTTATAAGACACGGATATCTTAATCATGAAGCTACGTTCGATTATTTCCGCCTGTGTGCTACTAAGTTGTAGCCAAGCCTTTGCTAGTGAGCCTGAAACAGTCACCTGTGAGTCCAACAAACCAGGAACCGTCATGGTTCAAGAAGATGAGTTGTTTGTAGTCGTCAATGACGCACTCATTCGCAACTCAGACTATTGGCAAAACTTTCTTGATGGCAACATCCTACTCTGCACCAGCCATGTGACGGACATGAGTGACCTGTTTGCTAAAAACAAATACTTCAATCAAGACATCAGCCGTTGGGACACCTCTCGTGTAACCAACATGGACCGTATGTTCTCTGGCGCTAAGCGATTTGACCAAGACTTAACCAACTGGGACGTTAAGCGCGTCTCTCGTCATGCCGACTTCGCAAAAGACAGTGGCCTGTCTGAAGATAGCCTTCCAACTTTTACACAATAACGTCTATTCAACCCTAGGAAAATACAATGAAAAGAACCATAACCTCACTTTTCGTGGGCGCCGCTGCGCTCGCTAGCCAAACCGCATTTGCTGTAGATATCTCAGTAAAATGCCCTGACCAACCTGTTAACTCCGTGATGCTTGAAAACGGGCAAGTCTATGTGGTGGTGGATAACACCCTAATAAAAAACGAGACGTTGCTCGATAAATTAGAGCAAGGCCACATAGGATTTTGCACAACACAGGTAACAGATATGAGCTGGGTATTTCGGAACCGCGAATCGTTTAATACCGATATCAGTGATTGGGATACATCGAATGTGACGTTCATGTCTCAAATGTTTGTTGGCGCAAAAGCATTTAATCAAGATATAGGCTATTGGGATACATCGAACGTCACTTATATGGATTCAATGTTTTCGTGGGCTGAAGCTTTTAACCAAGACATAGGCCATTGGGATACGTCGAATGTGATGGATATGGATAGAATGTTTTATGGAGCTCAGGTCTTTAACCAAGATATAGGTTATTGGGATACGTCGAATGTAACATCTATGTGGCTTATGCTTTGGCAAGCTGAAGCTTTTAACCAAGATATCGGACACTGGGATACATCAAAAGTAAAAAATATGAGTGGCATGTTTAGATTTGCCAAAGCCTTTAACCAAGATATCGGCCATTGGGATACATCGAATGTGACGGATATGGATTTGATGTTTGCGGATACAGAAGCCTTTAACAAAGATATAGGCAACTGGGATACATCGAAAGTGACGGATATGGCTTATATGTTTGACGGTGCTTTAGCCTTTAACCAAGATATAGGCCGTTGGAATACATCGAATGTGACGGATATGGGTTGTATGTTTTATGGAGCCCAAGTCTTTAACCAAGATATAGGTAATTGGGATACATCGAATGTGACAAAGATGCATGAAATGTTTGTTAAAACTGAAGAGTTTAATCAGAACATTGGCCACTGGGATACGTCTAATGTGACGACTATGAGTGGGATGTTTTATAAAGCCCAAGCCTTTAACCAAGATATAAGTCATTGGGATACATCGAATGTGAGGGGTATGTTCGAAATGTTTGGAGGCGCTTCTTCGTTTAATCAAGATATAGGTCATTGGGATACATCGAACGTACTGAATATGGTTCGTATGTTTGCTGAGGCGAAGGTATTTAACCAAGACTTATCTAACTGGAACGTGAGTAAGGTAACGAAGCATACTGACTTTGCGAGAGGCAGTGCTCTGACCGAAGAGCAATTACCGTATTTTGTAGACTGATTCTTTCATCGGCTTAACTAAACAAAAGCCAGTGTTGATTGATTCAGTGCTGGCTTTTTTGTTGGTTGAGTCATTCTCAAAAAGTGGCGGGAAAGACACTTCCTATTGAAGGGAGGAGTTGTTACAACGACTGAGACTGTCGCCACTTTGTCGCCATAAACTTTATGCATTTAGATTAAATTATTGTTTTATATGGTTTAATTTTTATTTTGTACATAATGGCTTCTTTGATTCAATCTGGTCTGGATCTATCGCCAATCATCACGCACCACTACAAGATTGATGACTTCCAAGAAGGCTTCGATGTCATGCGTAGCGGGATGTCTGGCAAGGTTATCCTTGATTGGGAATAGGGGCGCGATAAAGCTGCCAAAATTTTCCTGAGAACCAATTAATAAAAACGCCTCAAGTGAACCTTGGGGCGTTTTTGTTTTATCGAGTTGGTTTGAACCTGTAACTAGAACTCGCTACTGCTTATTAACTATTAATTGAGCCTTAGCGCTTTATCGCGATGGTTCCGGTTTCAACTACGCGAGATTCCTTCGAAACCATGACTTTTACCGAGTGTTTTTCTGAAGAGAATAGTGTTTTAGCCGAAGTCGTAGGCCGCCCAAGTGCAGGCGCATGCTCTTGCTTTTGATAATGGATTTCCCAATGACGAGCTTGAGTGTTGTAGCGCATAAACGCAAAGCCATTCACACTCTTGATGGTGGTGTTCCCTTTTTGGTAGAAGCCGTAGTCGCGGAAACTCATATAGTTGATTAAACCGTTGCGATGGTCCTTCACGTCATTGTATTGCTTATCTTCTTTGCTACCTTCCACGTGATAAACCCTAATTAGATCATCACTCCAATCATCAACAACAAAAGAGCAGCCGCTGAAGTTTGGTGTGAAAACATACAAATGATCGCGATGAGGGTCAGGGTGTTTAGGTATATCGAGATACTTGCCTTGCGCGACCCAGTAGGCCATCTGTGATGTTTTTTGGTCGGGTTGTTGCCCTGCAAAGGTATCAATGACTTCGATAGTGCCTACTGTTCCATGAGCGTGTTTGTATTGCATGCCACTGAAAACAAGCTCACCGCTTTCTTCTACTTCTTTCTTTGTCGCTGGGCTGAGAGATGTCATCTGATGAGCAACGATCTCTGCGCTGACGCATTGGTTGTTAAAGCTAGAACCTAGCAAGTCGGACGGCAGTACACGTGTTCCTGTCGCATCGGTCATTTCCTTTCTTGATGTTGGCATCGGTGACAGAATGGCATCAGGAAACTCACGTTCTTCGCCTACGTGAATATGGTTTTTCTGTTCTGTCGCGGCTTCACTGACATTGGCTTCCTGCTTCTCTTTGTTGCGCTCATCAAGGGTTTTATTTTTGTTATTGTTCCATCGCTTATAATCATCTGTTGAATAGGTTAATTCAGCCCTGCGTTCTTGCCGCTGTCGTGCCGCTCGCTGTGCTGTGGTTTCTTGAGTTTCTTCCGAACTAACAGGCGCTGATTGATATCGCATGTAGGCATTCCGATAAAAAATAAATAAAAGAATACCAGTGGTTTTATAAATTTCATGGCCCAACTATTTAAATAGTAATTTTTACTAATAAAAAACTCACAATGAATTAATTTTTAATGTTAATTGTGTCTATAAAGTTTTTTGAATGGTTTAAATCAAATTTAATAATAAGTGTAATTTTTATTGAGTTAAGTATTCGTTTTATAAATGAAAAGCTATTAATTAACGTCGTCTTAATTTTTATTTAAGTGGACTCAGTCAGCCCCTTAAATGCTTTAAGTTACGTGCCTTGCTCAAAACTCTCTATGCCTTATAATCAATGGCTTTATAACAAAATAACTAAAAAACTGTAGCTAGGTGACATATATGGATATCAATCAATTAGAAACCCCTTCATTATTTGTGGATATCGATGAGATGAAGACAAATATTAAGGCAATGCAGCAACGCATAAATGATTTGGGTTTAACTCTACGTCCCCACACTAAAGCACATAAAATTCCGGCGATTGCGCAAATGCAATTAGACGCTGGAGCGCAGGGGATTTGTGTAGCCAAACTAGGTGAAGCAGAAGTGATGGCGCAAGGTGGCATTAAGGATATTCTCATAACCACGCCTATTGCGGGACAAAAGAAAATTCAGCGTTTAATCACTCTGCATCAAGATCATCCTGACGCCCGTTTTATTCAGGTGATTGACGATTATTATCACGTTGTAGAAATTGAAAAAGCCGCATCAGCGGCAAATCTTTGTGTTGAGTTGATGATTGAGGTGGAAAGCGGTCAGCAGCGCTGCGGTGTTCAGGTTGGTGATGATTTAGTGCAGCTTATCCACGCGATTCAAAGTACGGATGGTGTCAGCTATGTCGGCCTCCAAGCTTATAGCGGACATTTACAACATGTTAAGGGCTATTGTTCGCGAAATGAGCAGGCGAGATCGGTTGTGGTGCCTTTGTTTGATTTCATTACATCGACTTTAGAGCCTCAAGGTATGAAACCTCAGATAATTAGCGGAGGGGGGACAGGAACATATGCAGCCTATCAGGGGTTAGGCTACAGTGAGATTCAAGCGGGTTCGTACCTTTTTATGGATGCGGCTTACCTTGCTATTGGAGACGAAACTAATGCGACCGAGAATCAGCAGTTTTCTCCTGCACTTAAAGTGCTAAGCACCGTGATTAGTCAGCCAACACCTTCGCGTACCGTGATTGATGCAGGGATGAAATGTCTTTCTATTGATCTTGGCATGCCTATTGTTGAGGGCAGTGAAGGAGTAAGGTATCAAACTGGCGGTGATGAACACGGTATCCTTCATCATGAAGAAGGTTGCGAGATTTTTGAACTTGGACAGCAAGTTATTCTGTTGCCAAGCCACTGTGATACAACATTGAATAACTTTGATACTTTGTATGCCGTGCAAGACGGAAAAGTGATCTGTCAATGGACAATCGAAGGGCGTGGGCGCTCAGATTAAGAGCACAGTATTCACTTACCGTTGAAAATTACTCAAAACACGAATCAATATAAAAACGGCAGTTTGCACAGAGTGATGTTAGTTCGCATCATTTTGACAGTGACTGCCGTTCCATCAAATCATTACAAGTTTACTCTTATTCAATAGCAAGCGGCACATGACATTGTTTAAATTTGTGTAAATTAAGTATTTCAAAGTATCGCAATCCGACTTTTTACCAACTTAAAAAATAGTTATTGATAGATTTAAGCGGATGCGAATATTCTTTTAGTTACATTGCCTGTCAATTTCTTTGGTTTAGTAGTTACTTTTACATCATGACAGTCAATATTTATCCTGTTAATGTATCTGTGTTAAGCATGTTTTGGTGTTTTTTTACCAAAGTTTCCCCAGTTTAGTTAGAGCTAAATATCTGCGTTTTTACATATGTTTTCATCGGTATTTTAGGTTTTTCTGAGTATAAAAAGCGAGATTTCGGGTAAGAAGGGATTTTTATTCCCTTTGATTCAAAGTCTAACCGCTGCTTTTCAATCCATAAGGTTCTCCGCACTACGTAATTTATAGCTCCCAACGGGGGGCTATATTTTCTATCCCCTCATGAAGAAAAGTGAATGGATGTCACAACGTATTTTAGGAGAAAGTAAATCACGTAACCCTTTATATGAAAAAAACACTATGAAAATATTATTCGCAATTGCTCCACTCTTTTTATCAATGTCGGTTGAGGCATCGGTTTATTTTGGTCCCCCCGATGGGGAAAACATTATTGATATAGAGAGTAAAGACGGTTATTTATTTAAGGTAGAAAATGGAATCTATGTACAAGCGCATTCGGAGGAGTTCGTTCTCGGAATTGCAACTCTATTTGAAAACTTAAAGCAGACTCGCACAGGGAGAGCCATTATCAACCAAAACTCTCATTATGCCCCGCTTGCACTGCCAAACAAAGAGCGTGCTTTAGCGTTCCATACCGAAGGTCAAGTTGATGGTACTATAGAAAAGATTCACGTTGTAATAAGGCCACCTAGGGGCGGAAAGCAGTTTGTCACAGAACCTCTAATCGCCTCCCCTGAATTTGTTAATTATCAATCAAATGGGCTTGGTGTTCCTGCAGTAATCTATTTTGACATCGATAATGCAGTTTTAATCCCAGGTAGCTCAACCATTATTGAACCTTCAATAGCACTCGGGCATGAACTTATACATGCTCGTGACTATTTAACTGGCGGCTTACCTACGGGTACGCAACGAATTCGTCATCATGCTCCTGTCGCTGGTACAACTCATAATGGAGAAGAGTTTACAGAGGGAGAGGTGGTTGAATTTAGCTTAATGACACGTGAGATAGAGGCGACAGGACTCTCCTACCAAAAAGGGAGTACAAAGTTAAAAACACTCACTACTTCTCGCCAATCGTCTATCGAAAGAAGAGAAAGCGTGATGAATGTTTGGGAAGAAGCATTAAAGAATAAATCGGTATCTAAGGCTGATTACGCTCGCGTTAAAACTAATATTCAACGTTTGAAATCTGAAGTGCCAGTATCCGAATACCATTTATCTAAAGAGTTTGGAAATGAAGCTCGTGACATGTATTGGCCGGGTTCTATGATTGATTACTCATCAACTCCGACCGATATAACGTTAAAAAGCGTAAAACAAACTACCTCCGGAGTATTGAGCTCAACAGCACTCAGTACGACAAAAGTAAGTGAGGCACTCCATAATAGCCCTCAATCTCTTCTACTAATAAGCACAAGCTTAATTGAACGAAAAAATGGCTTCCCAAAACTCGATAAAGTGTTACGTACCGCCCTTGAATTAGCCATCAAGGCGGATCGTAAAGTTATTCTTCTCGAAGGTGATAATTTTTCATCGTTAACAGAGGTGGAAAAGCGCCTAACAGTAGCAACGATTGAAAAGGCCGCGGATAGTATTAAAAAAGGCAATACCTCATCTTCTGTCATTCAAATAAACGCAGATCAAATTAGTAATGAGGGCAGAGATTTGTTAGCTCAATCGGAACAAGTGGTCCTGATTTCGACCAATGACGATATTTCCGCGTTGGCGATGTCTGAAAGTATTGCTGGCAGCTCTCAAAAACTATTAGTCAATCGGATCGTGAGATCAGATCAACCCAATCCAAGTGTGATATACGCGAACCGTTTGCGCTGGTCTAAGCTCGCAGAGAGAGAAAATGTAACGCTAGTGGCAAACTCTACATTACCGAAGTCAAAAAAGTGTTGGAGCCTGTAATGAAGATCAAAAATTTAATATTGTTCATTGGTTTTTGCGTAAGCTTGAATGCCAATGCATTGGAAACTTGTAATCTTGGCTCTGAAACACTTGAAGAAGAGCACGAGTGGCTGGCTCGGTTGGACTATGAATTTGAGAGTGAACTTACTGATGTTAAGGAAGTTGCAGCATTGGATAAAATTCCAAGCCTAATGCTTCCTGTAAGCGACGAAGGCATGTTTGCTGAACATTGGGCTGGAGTGACAGCGGTCATAGATAGTAAAAATAGTCAGCCCAACAGTGCAAAAAGAATTGCCCAATTGGAGCGCGTTTCTGAACGTCAAGCTCTTTGGCAGCTAGCTAAAAATGGAGGTAGGGCTTTTTCAAGCGTGCTAGATATTGTTTTTTTCGCACCTTGGGTTGAAGATTTAACGAGGACCATGTGGGATGACTCTGCAAGCGAATTACACCGACTGAGTGTTACTGCTGAGCCTATCCCTTTTGTCGGTTTTGCTATTGGGTACTATGATTACCTTTCTACATTGGACAACCCAGAAAAGCGGCTTAATCAATGGCTGAAAAATGGGCACTACAGCTATGGACAAGAAACCGTACTCCAAAGGTTAAACACCGCGTCTGCAGAATCCATTGAGCATCAACATGAACAATTAAAGCAGCATATTATCGAGTTGACTAAGAGGCTTGCCTCTATTCAATTACTTCACTATGACGCAACGTATAGTGCTAAAGTTTTAGAGTTGCAGGAGGTCATCAATAAAATGTTTTCTGCAATTGATATCGAATACGCCAGCACAATGTTGGATTTGTATAACCGTCCACCGCACGTGATTCAGAAATTTGGTGAGCAAGCTTGTATCAACCCAAAGTTAGAGGTTCGGGAGGAACTTAATAATTTGGGTGTTGTATCTAGTGGAGCTATTAACAATTTGAGGGCATGTAGCTATCGAATGTTAATGGGAAATGTCGGGCAACTTTATGGTATCGGAAAATATCCACATATCGACAAAGTCCGTGGCGATATCCTCGCGTATAAACAAAATATTATAGAGAATGCAGTGAGCCATATTATTGAATGGCGGGAAAAGATATTCGAAATTCAGCGCAATAGTATTGATACTCTTGTTAGTTCCACACTAAACAGTGGAAGTATTCGAAGCTATCGACTGTATTTGTATCAACGTGCGCGCCGCATCGCGATAGACAACTTTTCTTTGTCGATTTTACAGCGACGTGCTACCGAAGAGGAGCAGCGAACAGGGCGATTTCTTGTTGGGGAAGGAGAGCTGATCTGCGGGGTGTACTCTTGCCAATTTTATGAAGGCAGAGAAGTCTTTTTTGATGAAGACTCTGATCCACTTTTACAAAAGCTGTCTGAGCCCTTGGACAACATCGATTTGAGCAGTTATATCAACGAGCGTGTTAGGCGTGGATGGACAAACGTTGAGCTTGATGAGCCTTATATAAATCTTTGGCAACAGTGGCAAAATAGAGAAGATCTAAGTCTGTCAGCTTTGCCCTATAAAGGTAACCCTTCGTTGGAAGTGATTAAAAAAGACATGCCAGAGTTGTTTGAGATTTTCGAGAAGATCCCAAGTCACTTATCAGCGGAACAGGCTAAACCGTTTTTGTTTCAATTGATAAGAAATAGGATGTTTAAAGAAGATATCCAAACCGCTTGGACGAAACTTGGCGATTTTATATTTCGATTTCAATATGAACAGCGTCAACATCAATCGCTCAACTTCCTACCTTTGCAGTGGCAGCAAGCCATTTGGCCTTCTCAGCCTCAAGGTGTGTTGTTTAGTGCTTTTTTAGATAAAACATACATGTACTACTCTCGTCAGCCTTGGGCTCAAGCCTTACCGTATTCGGATGAGAAAGATGTTATCTCTAACTGGACGCTATATCAGGGAGCGACGCATCGTTATTATTTAACCCAGTCGGTGCCCGAGGATGTCTATCTTGGAGACCAATATTGGAGAGAGGTAAATGAACAACTCAGTCACGTTTTATCATTGCCCGAAATTCGCTGGCGTCCGTTTGAACATATGATTCTCATGGATATATGGTCTCAGATTACTGAGATAGAATCTTTAGTCGAGATATCTAAATCTTAATGTAAGGGAAGTCTTATTTTTTAATACAGAGGATTGTTGGATAAAAAATCTAGGAGGTCGCTCTCTATGGTGCAGAGCGACTTCCTTGAACTTATGTCACTAACATAGTGATGAAACCTGCACCTTTTAGCCCTAGGGTATATACTCTTCGATTTTAGTGGGCTGACTAACGTGAAACATATTATTCGATTGCTAATTGTTGCTGCAACAGCGTTGTTGATGTGGATGGATTTCAAAATCTCAGCCGTAAGTCGAATAGATACACTTATTGATTTCTCTCAATCGATCAGAAACTTCACGTCGATGCCTAACTATTCTTCTACCACACAGTTTCCTTTCAACGTTCCTAGTTACGTGACAGTGCACATGACTAAAGAGCTCAATGCACTTTCTGACATGGCAAATTATAAAGAAGTGAGCCTCAACCCAACTAACCGTGAAAACCTTGCGAATAAACGGGAGACTTCTGTCTTAGAGAGTGATGAGATATCAAGGGTCTATCGTGTATATCTTGAAAATAGCAATGTTTATCTTACGCGTTATGATCCGATCGTTGTAGAGCCATCATGTGTTCAGTGCCATGGTTCTGTAGACACGGCGATGGCCGAACAAATCGAGATGTATGGTCGCGACGACGGTTTCAATTACAAAGTTGGGGATATCTATGGGCTGAAGGTCGCCTCAATTGACGTCACCTGGTTCTTGCTAAGATACATTGGTCTGGCCGTATTGTTTGGAGTGCCTGTGGCTATTTTGATCGGCAGGTATAATCGAAAGCTCAATGTTGCAATGAACATCGACGCGCTTTCTGGTGCGTTCAACAAAAACTATTACCTGAAGACCAAACATACTTTTGGTTCGGGCTATTTTCTTCTTGTTGATATTGATGACTTCAAGCAAATCAATGATACCCATGGGCACCAATATGGCGATATGGTGATCAGTCAAGTTTGTCAGCTCTTAAAATCATACTGTCGAGACTCGGACCAACTGTTCCGTTTTGGTGGCGAGGAGTTTGCTTTGTTTATGCATGGGGACGTGTCTAAGCTGCGAGTTGAAGATTTCTTAAAAAGTACACTCAATGAAATAAGGCAGGCATTGTTTGGCGACGAGCAGGTTAAGCTTCGAGTTACTGTCTCTATTGGAGTTTGCCACAAAGCGGATGAACACCAGATTGATGATGTGATGTCGAAATCAGATAAGGCGCTATATCAAGTCAAATGCACTGGTAAAGACAACTTCCTCTTTTATGATGAATGATCGTCGAAAAAGCATTGATGGTTTCCTCTATATGGTATCTAAACCTCGATAAAGCGCCTAATAAACGATGACAACTTATTTAAAAGTGGATACGGTTTCTTTTAAAAATATCGTTTATTAGGCGAAGCTGGTTGATTGGTAACAGCGTTCATTTGGCCGTTTGAAAAGTCAATAAATTATTAAAATAGCTTAGTTTTACTCTATTTTAATATTCAAGATTTGCCGCATTTCTATTAACTATTTCCGATTTATCAACGGGTTTCATTAAATAGTTCATTGCGGTAATGAAAAACAATAGTACCGCAAATGCTAAATACGTCGTTTCGGTCGTCCCTGATATTGAAGCGAGTATCCCTCCGAAAAAGCCTGATACACCCCATGCAGAGTAGAGTATGCCGAAGTTAGTGCCGTATGACTTCAAGCCGTAGTCAATTGCCGTGACCGGAGGGAAAACACCAAATAAAGCACCGTAAGACATCGCGCCAACGGAGATTCCAATCATCAGTGGGATTGTGGTTTCTATCGTTGTGAAAAAGATCATGTTCACTGCTTGCAATAGGAAGATCAAACCTAACGTGTGAGCACGTCCTATCTTATCGAAAACGACCCCACCAATGACTCGACCTGCGGTGTTGAAGATGGCAAGTAAAATGATACTCAGCGCGATTTCTTCCGATGTTAATCCTATCGATTTACTGACGTTACCAATAGAACCTATTAGCATGATACCGGCTGCCGATGAGACCATGAACATCAACCATATCTGATAAAACTGTGGTGTTTTAAGCATGTCTAGCCACTGAATGTTCACATCGACGCAGGATTCTGCGGTTTCTTCCTTTGGCTCATCGGCCACATAACCCTGCGGTGGATCAACGAGTAGTGATGCCATTGGTATCATAAAGAGTAAGCCTATGCCGAGAATCTTAAACGTATCTAATATGCCAAAGTGCTCGATGAGGATGGTTGATAGAGGCGCTAAATACAGCGCCGCCATTGCAAAGCCGCCAGCGGTGAGGCCGCTGACAAGTCCCTTCCTATTCTCTGGCCACCATTTCATGGTGCAAGGGCCGATACAGGCATAAGCAAATCCCATTCCTGCGCCAACCATGCACCCAAATGTAACCTGCAGTTCCATCAATGTTGAGGCATAACCCGAAGCCAAAAGTCCTGCTCCGACAAGGAAAACACCAAGGATTGTTACTATTCTCGGTCCTACTTTGTCTTGCCATACACCGGCCAAAAATAGACTGACTGAGAAGGTAAAAACAGACGTCTGATATGGCCCATCTACGTGCTTTGCATCAACACCCAGCGCTTCAGCTAAAGGTTCACTGAAAACACCCCATACGTATAAGATACCTATTGATAGGTTAACTATTAAACCTATCAATAGAATTTTAAATGGTTTATTAATCAATTTAGCCTCAACATATTTTTACTATGAACAATCGTTAGAAATAATGACCTTTAATGACTCATGATCGGAGGCATGAGTAAATGTTGAATAGGCTTCTTCAGCTTCCGATAGTTTAAATTGATGGCTAATCAGATCTTTAGGATTAAAGTAACCCGCTCTAATTTGTTTGATTAACATTGGAATAGTATGGGTATGGACCATGCCTGCCGTCATGGTGAAATTGCGTTTCCACATGTCTTCGAGATTAATGGTTGCTGGCTTACCGTGCACACCAAGTACTGCGATGTTACCTCCTGGGCAAACCAGCTTTTGTGACATATCCCAGCCTGCAGGGATACCAATGGCTTCAATAACGACGTCTACGCCCACATCATCGGTCATGTCTAAAATTTGCTGTACTGCTGTGCCATCTGAGTTATCAATTGCGTGTGTTGCACCTAGATCTTGAGCGACTTGAAGGCGGTGAGGGTTATTGTCGATCGCATAGATTTCGCTTGGTGAGAAGAACTTAGAAGTCATTAATGCCGCAAGGCCAACCGGACCACAGCCAATCACTGCCACAGAGCAGCCAGGTTGGACTTGGCCATCAAGAACACCCACTTCATACCCAGTTGGGAAGATGTCACTCAGTAGAACCAAACAATCGGTATCGATATCATCAGGAACAAGATGCAAACTAGTGTCACCATATGGAACGCGAACATATTCAGCTTGGCATCCGTCAATCTCATTGCCGAGCAACCAGCCGCCATCCAAACACTGGCCAAACTTAGATACTTTGCACATTTTGCAGCTACCGCAAGAGGTAATGCATGAAACAATGACTCGATCGCCTGGCCTAAAATTATTAACGCGATCACCACAAGACTCTACTATTCCGACGCCTTCATGACCCATAATGGTGCCAGGTTTAAACGTTGCTACATTATTTCTTAAAATATGTAAGTCAGTCCCACAAATGGTTGTCTTTTCGATTTTAACGATGACATCACTTTGATTAATAATTTCAGGCTTTTCTCGCTCGACTAATTTAGCGGTGTCTTTTCCGTCAAATACATATGCTTTCATTGGGGGTCCTTAATTCACATTGTTGTTATGGAAACACCAAAATATAATATAGTTGGAATTTATAAATTAACGTGACCCATTCAGCATTTAACAATTGATTAACAGATAATAAACATAATTCAAGTTTCTAATAATTTAAAAGAGTCAGTAATATAAAAATAAAATAATTTTATTAAAGAAAGTTAATAATATTATATTGGATAAATCATTTTGGCGTGGTGGTTTTAAATAATTTGCCATAAATAGATAAACGATGATTTCTCACTTTATTAAAGGGGTTATATATTCGGCATGAGGTCTAAGCCTGTGACGGAGTGACATAAATTGTTGGATTGAGGGGAATACGGCATTTGGGTAGCGAACCAGAACGATTTGAGTTCGAACCGCAACCTTATGCGCTCTAATCATTGACTTATCAATTACATAAAATGTGGAGATCATTTCCAAATTTGGCAGGTAAACATAGATTGCATAGCGCGAGCTAATCCAATTCTGTCATTCGTTTGTTAATACTGCATGCAATAAACACGATCTGATGGACGTGTTTATTTACCTAACCATGAATACAAAAGGAAATGAAAATGAGAAAGTCACTGACAGCACTTGGTTTAGCATTGTTATTTGCAGGCTCAGCAAACGCAGCAAACTGGGGATATGAGGGAGAACATGGCCCAGCGAATTGGGGGGAGTTTGCTTCTGAATGTGCTAAAGGTCAGAACCAAAGCCCGATTGACATTCAATCAACGACAGAAGCAAAGCTAGATAAGTTGAACTTCGATTATGAAGGCAAGGTAATGTCGTTGCTCAATAATGGCCACACGCTGCAAACCAGTTTAGAAGGCAACAATACGCTAACGGTTGACGGCAAAGAATTCACACTGAAGCAATTCCACTTCCACACACCTTCTGAAAACCACGTTGATGGTAAAGAGTACCCATTGGAAGCGCACTTTGTTCATGCGGATAAGGCGGGCCACCTAGCGGTTGTGGCGGTGTTCTTTAAATTGGGTGACGCGAACCCAGATCTCGCGAAGTTGCTGGCTAACGTTCCAAATAAAGATCAGGACGTAGCGATTAAAGTCCCATTTGATGCGGATGCCTTAATTCCAAGTGATAAAGAGTACTACCGTTTTAATGGCTCTCTAACGACACCGCCATGTTCTGAAGGGGTTCGTTGGTTGGTGATCAAAGAGACGCAAACTATCTCTCCAGAACAAGTAAAAGCCTTTGCGAAAGCGATGGGTCACAACAATCGACCAATTCAGCCACTGAACGCGCGTATGATCCTAGCGCAGCAGTAAGTTTGAAAAACGCGTAACGAAAAAGCCCGCTTATAAAAAGCGGGCTTTGTAATTTCTCTGGCTGTGTTTAGAAGCCATTGTCTTCTTGTGCTTGAGCTTTTGCCATTTGAATTGGGTCGAGCTTGAGCGTTTGTGTTGGGAACGCGATATCCGCTTCGTGCTTCTTAATGATCGCCATCACTTCGAGCAATACATCTTGCTTCACCTCGTGGTAGCGAACCCAGTTCACTGTTTTGGTGAAGGTATAGATAAAGAAGTTAAGGGATGACGCTCCAAACGCATCAAAGTTCACGATGAGGGTCTGGCGTGTATCGATGTCTTTGTGATTTTTTAGCATTTCACGCACTTCATCAATGATCACTGGCACTTTGTCCGCATCGTCGTAACGTAGGCCAATCGTTTCAAAGATTCGACGGTTCAACATGCGTGATGGGTTTTCTACTACGATGTTGCTGAAGACAGAGTTTGGTACGTACAAAGGACGCTTATCGAAGGTGCGAATGCTGGTCATACGCCAGCCGATACGCTCCACTGTGCCCTCAATTTGACGGTCAGGAGAGCGGATCCAATCTCCAACTTTAAATGGGCGGTCAAAGTAAATCATCAACCCCCCAAAGAAGTTAGAAAGCAGATCCTTTGCGGCCAAACCGACAACCAAACCACCGACACCACCGAAGGTCAGTAAGCCAGACAGGCTAAGGCCAAATGCCTGCATTACCGTAAGAACGCCAATAACGATAAAGAACAGACGTGCAACTTTCGCCACGGCTTGTACTGTGGTCTCGTCACGGGTTTTCTGTTCGAGAACGTAATCTTCGACGTTGGTGATGAGGCGCATCACGACCCAAACTAAGATGCTGATCACGAGGATGAGTTTGAGGGTACTGAGCCAGTTGAACTCATTACCTAACTCACTTTGCAGTACGATGCCAAGCGAGACCGTCGCTGGCCAACACCAGATTAAGGTACTAATGGGTGTCTTGAGTGCTTCGAGTAAAAGATCATCCCAATGGAAAGAGGTTTTCTTAAATAAAATCTCGAGACGAGAATAGAGGATGCGCCAAGCAACCCAAGCAAAAAAGCTCGCGATTGTTATGAACAGTACGCTGCTGCTCCAATCTTGATGGTTCGCCATGACGTAAGTTTGAAGTTCTGTAAACCACTGTGGCATAAGTAAAGTTTCATTTTTTAGAACAATGGGTGAAAGGTAGCAGAGTTTGAGTTTTCGCCCTAGTAAAATGATGTGATCCGAAAAATCAACGTTCATCTTTTAAGTACGAAAAAGTAAAGGATTAGTGTTTAGTTAGGTGTTAATGATTTTTGTGTAAATACAAGTTAATGACAGAAAAGGTGAAATGCAAATTATGTGTCGCTCGGTTAGTCCCGTGTGATGAAACTCGAAGTTTGAAAGATAAGCGCTATCATTCGAACCATCAATTGTAGGTTCTTTGACTCATCGCTAACATTTATCAAGTTCAATTATGAGACTGTAAGGTTAATTTGATATGCGGAGATGAACCATGGAATTTACAGAGCTAGATAGAAATGCGCTCTACGACATTTGGATGTCGCAAAAAGCAAAAATGCACCTTACCCAAATGGAAATGGCAAAACGTCTAGGTATTAGTCTGCATGAGTTCTCTTCTTTGTTACGCGGCAATGCTCCGCTAACTCTGGGTTTTGTTAAACAGCTATGTGAGCAATTACACGTTCGCCCTGGACAAGTTATTCCATCCTTGACTGAACGAGATATCTCCGGTTCTGGTTCGGTATATTTGCAAAACCGCATTACTGTCGACGGTGAGATCCGCAACGTGTTTGTTGAAGGCAATCAGGTTGTGATTGAGTACGAACACCACGTAAGCTGATACGAATGGAAAGACAAAAAAGCGAGCTTGAAGGCACGCTTTTTTTTCATGCTGCTGGCAGGAAGTTATTTAAGCTTATGGCATTTTTACCAGTGAATCACGCGATAGGTCAGAGATGGTTTTCGCTCCTGTAAGCGTCATAGCTACGCGCATCTCTTTGTCATATAGATCGAGCAAGTTTTCTACGCCGGCACCGCCTTGCGCTGCGAGTGCGTAAACAAAAGAGCGACCAAGTAGCGTACAATCTGCACCAAGTGCCAGCATACGCACGACATCCAAGCCAGTGCGTATACCTGAATCAACGAAAATTTTCAGGTCACCTTTTACGGCATCGGCGATGCTAGGCAAAGCTTTTGCTGTAGAGAGCACACCGTCCAGTTGGCGACCTCCGTGGTTTGAGACAACAACACCATCCGCACCAAAGCGAACCGCGTCTTTGGCATCTTCTTCATCCAAAATACCTTTGATGACCATCGGACCATCCCAAAAGTCACGAATCCACTCTAGATCTTTCCAAGAGATTGAAGGATCGAAGTTTGCGCCCAGCCAGCCAATGTAGTCTTCCAACTTGGTCGGCTCGCCACGGTAAGTGGAGATATTACCTAAGTCGTGAGGTTTACCCAGCACGCCGACATCCAGTGCCCAGCTAGAATGAAGCATAGATTGGAATACACGGCGCATCGCCGCATTTGGACCACTCATACCGGAGTGCATGTCACGGTAACGCGCGCCTGGTACTGGCATATCCACAGTGAAGACCAGCGTTGTTACGCCAGCGGCTTTCGCGCGCTCAAGTACGTTCTTCATAAAGCCACGGTCTTTTAGAACATACAGTTGGAACCACATTGGGCGTTCAATCGCAGGTGCCACTTCTTCAATTGGACAAACGGAGACGGTCGACATGGTGAAAGGAATGCCTTTCTTTTCTGCCGCTTTTGCTGCTTGAACCTCACCACGTCGTGCGTACATCCCGGTTAAGCCAACAGGCGCTAGAGCAATAGGCATCGCCAGCTTTTCACCGAAGATTTCCGTTTCTAAGCTTAGATCGCTCATATCACGCAGAACACGTTGGCGTAGTGCTACGTCACCTAGGTCATCGGTGTTGCGCTTCAATGTGCGCTCATCGTATGAACCGCCATCAATGTAATGGAAAAGGAATGGAGGCAGCTTGGCTTTCGCAGCAGCGCGGTAATCTGTAGAAGCAGAGATAATCATATTCGTGTGTCCTGGCTGTTATTCTAAGATTGCGTCCTGAGTCAATGAGCACCTGCTCTATCAGTGTTTCACTGACTGCCATCCTTTCGGCAGTCGACATCAGAATAGAGTATAGATAAGTGATTGAGCTGTGTGACATTCCATACACGGAACAATCAATTATCTGCACTGAAAAAGACTGGCACATCGGTCGAGGGATTGATGCAGCAAGCCACACCAAAAGTCGGGGTAGTAGTGCTGACCGCTGTGCCAGAGAAAGTGCAGGGCGGGGGAGACCCTGCGTAAGTGTTACTTCATTAAAGCGTCGGTGATTTGGAATCCGTAAATCAGAATCAGACCGATGATGCCTGCGACCACCAAGTAGTAGAACGTTGGGATAATGGTCTTGCGAAGCGTTGCGCCTTCTCGTCCTAGCAGGCCAACTGTTGCAGAGGCCGCCACAACGTTGTGGATGGCAATCATGTTACCCGCAGCCGCACCAACCGCTTGAAGGGCAACCACAATGGCACTGGAGATAGTCAGTGTCTGCGCTACTTCGAACTGGAACTGGCTGAACATCATATTCGACACGGTATTAGAGCCGGCGATGAATGCACCAAGGGCACCAACAGTAGCACTCAACGCCGGGAATGCTGAGCCAACGAGGTCTGCTGCAAAGTTCGCTGTCGTTACAGGCATACTTGCTAGCTCGGCGCCGTTAACACCTGAGTTAATAAAGATGCGAACCATAGGGATAGTGAACACAAGAACGAAACCTGCACCGATCAGTGTCTTGCTTGATTCGCCAAATGCTTTGCCTAGTGACTTAGCGCCGCCACCTTGTAGAAGAACCGCAAGTAACGCTACGAAGACTAAGATGCCACCCGGAAGGTATAAAGGTTGAATTGCTGTGCTGATGCCTGTTTCGCCAAGAATATTACCAAACGATAGGCTTACGCTCTTGAGTAGGCCTTTAAACTCAGGGCTTACGCGACTTGCTACTAGGATAACCGCTAGTATTACGTAAGGTGCCCAAGCCTTGGTTAGGCTCATTGGTTTACCTGGGTTGTCATCAAGATTGATCTTAAGGGAGCCCAACCATTCTGCTGGCCATTTATCTTCGCTCTCGAAGTCCCACTTGGTTTTTGGAACGAGGAAACCTTTCTTCGCGGCTGTGACTACAATCGCCAGACCAACTAGACCACCGATTAATGATGGGAACTCAGCACCTAGGAACACACCTGTTAGCGCATAAGGAACGGTGAAGGCAACACCTGCGAATAGCGCGAAAGGTAGGATGTCTAGGCCTTCACTCCAGCTCTTATTTTTACCGAAGAAACGCGTCAGCATCATTGCCATGAGTACCGGAATGAGAGTACCAACCGTTGCGTGAATCATTGCTACGCTTGCGGTGATTTGCTGTAGGTACGCGTCCCATGTTGAGCCATGAGCAACCAGTGCTTCACCTATGTTGTGCGTATCTAAACCTTTGTTCACACCTACGATGATTGGTGTTCCAACCGCACCGAAAGATACTGGCGTAGATTGGATCATCATGCCCATCAGTACCGCTGCAAGTGCAGGGAAGCCAATGGCGACCAATAGAGGAGCGGCGATAGCAGCAGGTGTACCGAAGCCAGATGCGCCCTCAATGAATGAGCCGAAACACCAAGCGATGATGATAGCTTGAACGCGACGGTCGGCTGAAATATCAGTAAACCCATTCCGAATCGTGGTGATCGCGCCAGTGTGTTTTAAAGTGTTGAGCAAGAAGATGGCACCAAACACGATCCATAGAACAGAGACGGTAATGCCTAATCCTTGAAAGACAGACGCCAGTACGCGAGTAGCTGACATATCCCAAAACATTAGGGCGATAGCGACGGTTAGACCGAACGCAATAGGCATGGCTTTTTTAGCAGGCCAGTTGAGACCAACCAATAATATGGCGGCGACAACTATTGGCGAAAACGCCACAAGGGCAAGTAGGGTTTCACTCATTGGTACATCCTCGTACGCTGACTTCTCGAACCGCTTTATGCTGTTGAGATGATTTTTGTTGTAATGGTTTTGTTAATTTGGCGTGAATTTACCCCTTTATTTTTTGTAGATATAGGGAAATAATGAAATTGATTTATTCCAAAAGTGACATAATAGAATGCGTGCAGATGATCTAATCCTGTTCTCACAGGTGATAGAAATGGGCAGTTTTAGTAAGGTAGCTGAAGAAAATAACGTTACAAATTCAGTAGTTAGTAAAAGAATTGCGCGGCTAGAAGAAGAGATAGGTGCTCAGCTATTATATCGAACAACGCGTAAATTGACCCTGACCGAAGCAGGGAAGGTTTTGTTACACAGTGCTAAAAATGTGAAGCAAGCCACTCAGGAGGCTATGGATGCAGTTTCAGGCTTCGGTGAGAATGTCAGCGGTCATATCAAAATGTCGGTGCCGACTATCTCAGGTGACTTGATCTTGGCGGACGCCGTTGCCGAGTTTTGTAATATGCATCCAGGTTTAACCGTCGATATGTCGCTTGATAATCGCTTTGTTGACTTGGTTGCTGGTGGCTTTGACTTGGTGATTCGAACTGGTTATCTAGAAGATTCCAGCTTGATTGCGCGTCATATTCTTGATTCACAATGGGTGGTTTGTGCCTCGCCTTCTTATATTGTCAAAAATGGCAAACCGATTGAGCCCATCGACTTAACCACGCACAACTGTTTGCAATACGCCTATCAAACTACAGGTGCTACCGATTGGCAGTTCAAAGGCAAACAGGGTGACTACATCGTCAAAGTGTCGGGCAGCTTCTCTACGGATAACGCTACCGCATTAAGAAAAGCAGCACTGGGTGGGCATGGTATCGCCTACGTACCGCGTTGCTTGGTTTATCACGACATTCGTAGTGGTGAGCTGGTGGATATTTTCCCTGAGTTGGTCGGCAAAAAGCTCGGTATCTACGCGGTTTATCCTTTTACTCGTCAGCCTCCAAACAAAGTAAAGCTCTTGATTGAGCACATTCGAGAACGATACCTAACTATCTCGCATTACTTTTAGGCAGTTCATAAATACAAGAAATGTTTCAATCTATTGGTTGAAATTCTATACCTGAGCCCTAAGGTAGGTATTGAGAATAAATCTCAACAAAATAATAAAACAAAACACTCAACTTCAAACGGAGTAACACGGACGTTATGCATTACCCAAAAACTCGTAAAGATTCTGTCGTCGACACTTATTTTGGTCACGACATTGCAGATCCATATCGCTGGTTAGAAGACGATATGAGCCAAGAAACCGCAGAATGGGTTTCGGGGCAAAACTCAGTGACCTTCGATTACTTAGGTCAGATCCCTTTCCGCCAACAAATTCGCGATTTAGTGGCGAACAGTCAGAACTATGAAAAGTATTCTCAACCTTTTGTTCATGGTGAATACACTTACTTCTATAAAAATGATGGTTTGCAGAACCAGGGCGTTTTATACCGTCGCAAAGGAGAGGAGGAGGCGGAAATCTTTCTCGATCCGAATACTTTTTCAGAAGAAGGAACGACATCGCTTGGCGAAGTGAAGTTCTCTAAAGACGACACAATTGTGGCTTATTCCATTTCTGAAGGTGGTAGCGATTGGCGTAAGATCTTCGTCATTGATGTCGAAACTAAAGAGCAGCTTGAGCCTGAAATTGTCGACGCCAAGTTCACCACTATTTCTTGGCTTGGTAACAAAGGTTTTTACTACGCAAGCTATGATAAACCACAGGGCAGTGAGCTTTCGGCTCGTACTGAGCAGCACAAGCTTTACTACCATGAGTTAGGTACTCCGCAAAGTGAAGACAAAGTGGTCTTTGGTGCGTTGGAGCCACAAAAGCATCGTTATGTAGGGGGAGTGACCACCAAAGACGATCGTTTCTTGATTATCACTGGTGCGGAATCTACATCAGGAAACCGACTGTTTTATGTGGATCTCACTTCAGAAGAGCAAGACGTTATCACGCTTCGAGATACAACCGATGGTGATACTTATTTGATTGATAACCAAGATGACACTTTAATCTTCTACACCAACTTGGATGCGCCTAACGGCAAAGTGGTTGGTTACAACATTCAAACTCAACAATGGACAGAGATCATTGCTGAACAGGAGCAACCACTGGATATCAGCAAAGGTGGTGGTTACTTGTTCGCGACTTACATGGTCGATGTTTTGTCTAAAGTTCAGCAGTTTACTTATCAAGGCGAGTTAGTACGTGAGGTGACTTTACCTGACCAAGGCACCGTATATGGCTTGCAAGGCAAAGCAGAAGATAAGACGCTTTACTACTCTTTTACCAACTACGTGACGCCACCAACCATTTTCTCTTTTGATGTAGAAAGTGGTGAGTCAACGCTTTATCAGGAATCGAAAGCACCGTTCGACCGTAAAGAATACGAATCTCAACAAGTGTTCTATACCTCGAAAGACGGTACAAAGGTTCCGATGATCATCTCATATAAAAAAGGCACCAAACTCGATGGCAGCGCACCAACCATGCTTTATGGCTATGGTGGCTTCAATATCAGCTTGACGCCGATGTTCTCAGGAAATGTCGCGAACTGGTTAGAACTTGGTGGCATCTACGC
Organism: Vibrio campbellii CAIM 519 = NBRC 15631 = ATCC 25920; assembly: GCF_002163755.1. Taxonomy (NCBI): domain Bacteria; kingdom Pseudomonadati; phylum Pseudomonadota; class Gammaproteobacteria; order Vibrionales; family Vibrionaceae; genus Vibrio; species Vibrio campbellii. Next base: position 1,162,673 of record NZ_CP015864.1, on the reverse strand, counting down.
AGTCGCTAACATGCGTGGCGGCGGTGAATATGGTAAAGCTTGGCACAACGCGGGTACTCAACAACAAAAGCAAAACGTATTTGATGACTTCATTGCCGCGGCGGAATATTTGATTGAACAAGACTACACCAGCTCAGAGCGTCTTGCGATTCACGGCGGCTCAAATGGCGGTTTGTTGGTCGGTGCATGTATGACTCAACGACCAGAGCTGTTTAAAGTGGCGATTCCTGCGGTTGGTGTATTGGATATGCTTCGCTACCATACCTTTACTTCTGGTGAAGGTTGGAAATACGATTTTGGTACTTCCGAGCAAAGTGAGGCGATGTTTAAGTACATCCTAGGCTATTCACCAGTGCACAACGTGAAAGAGGGCGTTTCGTACCCTGCTACACTTGTCACGACTGCAGATCACGATGATCGCGTTGTACCTGCCCACTCATACAAGTTCATTGCAGAGTTGCAAGACAAGCATCAGGGAGACAATCCTGTGCTGATCCGTATTGATGTGAACGCAGGTCATGGTGCGGGTATGCCATTGAGCAAACAAATCGACCTAACTACCGATGTTTATGCATTTGCTCTGCACAACATGGGTATCGAGAAGCTCGATATTTAATGAATGTATTCTGTTACTTATAGCGAAACGCCAGTTAACAGAACCGCAATAAAAAATGCCGCGATATCCATCGCGGCATTTTTCATGGTTGGGGGAACTCAATTTAATCGCTAGGGTGACTAAGCCTAACGTTGAACCAACCAGTCTCGGCGGCCAAACCGAATGGCGGCTATACCATTTGCGTAGTTATGGCGAAAAATTCGCCATACTTTAATCCTAGTTTATGAATATGAAATTGTGATGAATCTAGGCTGCATCATGTTGATTTTCATTGTTTTCAAGATCAAATGAGGCATCAATCAGCTTTCTCGTGTAATCGCTTTTTGGATTATGGAAGATCTCTTCCGCCGTACCTTGTTCCATCACTTCACCCTTTTGCATGACTAACACACGATCAGACAGTGCTTTCACAACAGAGAGATCGTGGCTGATGAACAAGTAGCCGATGTTATGCTTCTTCTGCAGATCTTTCAGAAGATCAATTACGGTCAGTTGAACGGAGCGGTCCAGTGCCGACGTGGGTTCATCAAGCAGAATGAAAGAGGGTTCCAGAATCAACGCGCGCGCAATCGCAATACGTTGGCGTTGACCGCCAGAAAACTCGTGTGGGTAACGGTTAATAGATGCTGGGTCTAAGCGCACCTCTCGCAGAACATCACGTGCTTTTTGCATCCGTTCTGCTTTACTCATTTGAGGTTGATGCACGGTGAGAGCTTCCGTGATGATGTCACCAACGGTCATTCTTGGTGAAAGTGAACCGTATGGGTCTTGGAAGACCATTTGTACGTCTTTCTTCAGTTCGAAGCGTTCTTTGTCCGTTAGAAGTGCTAGATCTTGCCCTTTAAACTGAATTTTCCCGGTTGAGGGCAACAATCCGATCAAGGCTCGGCCAAGCGTTGATTTGCCTGAACCAGATTCACCCACGATACCTAGCGTTTCACCCTGTTTTAGTTCTAAAGAGATACCTTTTACGGCCTCAAAGTATTCGTTCTTACTTGCGATAAAGTGAGGCTTAATAAGAAATTTAACGCGAATATCATCGGCTTTAAGCAGTTCAGTTGCCCCTTCTTTAATGGGATCTTTACTGCCTTTTGGAATCGAGTTAATCAGCATCTTAGTGTAATCATGCTGAGGATCAGAAAAGAGTGTTTCTGTGATGCCTTTTTCGACCACTTTACCTTTACACATCACCAAGACTCGGTCGGCAAAGTGTTTCACCACACCTAAGTCATGAGTAATGAAGAGAATCGCCATGCCCATTTTCGCTTGGATCTCTTTGATCAAATAAAGCACTTCAGCTTGAACGGTCACGTCGAGCGCCGTTGTTGGTTCATCGGCGATCAGAATATCTGGTTCGTTAATCAAAGCCATGGCAATCATGATACGTTGTAACTGACCGCCGGAGAATTCATGTGGATACTTGTCGTAAGCTTGTTGCGGGTTTGGTAAGTGCACTAAATCGAACAACTCGAGAACTTTGTGCTTCGCTTGTTTTTTGCTCACTGGACGATGGCACATGATGGCTTCGGCCACTTGAATACCCACACGCATGTATGGATTTAGCGAAGTCATGGGTTCTTGGAAAATCATACCAATACGATCGCCGCGGATACTCTGCATTTGGCGTTCAGATTTTTCTAGGATTGATTCGCCTTCAAAGACGATAGAGGAATCGGCGTGCAAAATGGCATTATCTGGCAGCAACCTCATCAACGCATTGGTCGATACCGATTTTCCTGAACCAGATTCGCCTACGATAGACAGCGTTTCACCAGCTTTAAGATCAAAGCTAACATTCTTTACTGCATCGACGATACCATCGTTTGTCGTAAAGCTGACAGACAGGTTGTTCACCGAAAGAATGGTTTGTGTGGACATCACGTTTCCTTGTGTATCGAGTTGTTATTACTGTTACTGCCTTTCACGTTGGCAGAAACCTATACCGGGTTATCCCTGCCTAGTTATACAAATGAGACGTCCCAGCTTCTGCTGCAGTCATTGCTTGCAGATACAAGAATTGCTCATGAGCACGAGTGACATGGTCGAGTTCGATCATCCACTGAGCATTGCGCTGCGCCGAGCAAAATGCGGCCATGTGCGCGAGTAAATCTTCACTTTGCTTACTCAATAACTGGCTAACTCGGCCAATCAAATCATGGCTTTCGAGTTGTAAGAACTGGAACAGAGCGTACGATTGGTTAAGGGCTGAAAACGCCTCCTGCTGCATTCCAAGTTTATTGAGAATTTCAGATTGGGCTACGCTGGCATCGCGCAAACCGCTGATGAGACATACAAACTGGCATGGCTTGGTAAGGTCGTTTTCGAGTGCGGAGTGAATGTGATTTGGCAAATGGCTGAGAACATCTTCATACAAGCGATGAGCTTCTGGCCAATGGCCTTGTTCCATCAGCTGTTCTGCTTTTAAGTAGCGCATCCAGCATTGCTCAATATTCATCTTCATCTCCACAAAATTCGATTTGAACAGATATTAAATGAAATTAATTATCAATTGCAAGTGCGACTTGTTTTCATTTTAAATGGCGTACAGCTGTTCGTAAAATGTCCAAACGAACCAGTGTGGAAGATAAATCACTTAAATTTAAACAAATAATCTCTACACTGAGGTAAAGACAATAAGAAAAAGGAGGCGAGTATGGCAGTACAAAGATTGGAACCTAAACAGCTGTATTCTGTAGCTGAGTTAGAGAATATGCCATGTAAGTCGACCAAGGAATTACCTCCGATTGACGAGATTGTTGGGCAAGAACGCGCACAAAAAGCGGTTGAGTTCGCTATGTCAATCAAGGAGAAGGGGTACAACATCTACGCCATTGGTCAGAATGGTCTGGGCAAGCGCACCATGATTTTGCGCTACTTAAACCGCCATCAGCATGATGATGCGGCTCTGTTTGATTGGTGTTATGTCGCGAACTTTGAAGACACGCGCACACCAAAAGTACTGAAACTGCCTTGCGGTATCGGTAACAAGCTTAAAGTCGATATCGAAAAACTGATGGGCAAGCTACTGAATGCACTGCCTCTCGCTTTCGATAACGAGATGTACTACAGCCGTGCCGATCGCCTAAAAAACCAATTGGCCAACAAGCAACAGTCAGAATTGGATACTATCAGTAAAGAAGCCAAAGAGAAGGGCATTAGCCTAACGATCACTGCGCAAGGTGATTATCAATTTGTGGCTATGAATGGTGAAGAACTGCATACCGAAGAGTCTTTCGATGAGCTAAGCAAGAAAGAGCAGGAATACTTCGGCAGTAGCATTGATGAGCTGGAAGTGAGCTTACGTAACATGGTACGTGAGTTAACCGAGTGGGAAGACTCGTTCAGTGAGAAGATCAAAAAGCTTAACGATGATGTGACGTTGGATGTGATCACTCACTTCATCAAGCAGTTGAAAGTGGATTACGCTGAGTATCCAGAAATCAAAACTTACCTAACCGATCTACAAAAAGACATTGTTGAAAACGCTGAGATCTTCTTAGAGCAGAGTGGTGAGCAAGGTGAGATTGCGACCGCTTCTCTGGATAAGAAATTGCCACGTCGTTACAAAGTCAATGTGCTGGTGAATCGCAAAAACAGTGAGTTCCCTATCGTGGTAGAAGAGAATCCGAACTACCACTCGCTGTTTGGTTCGATTGAAACCGCAACCTTCAAAGGTACGGTATTCACCGATTTCTCTTTGATTCGAGCGGGTAGCTTGCACAAGGCGAACGGTGGTGTGCTATTGATGGATGCACAAAAGGTACTAGAACAGCCTTACGTGTGGGACGGATTGAAGCGTGCTTTACGCTCTCGTCAGTTGAGCTTCACGTCACTAGAGAAAGAAGTAACGCTGACTGGTGCCGTTTCGCTTGACCCTGAACCGATTCCATTAGATATCAAGATCATCTTGTTTGGTGATTACCGTACATACCAATTGCTGCAACATTACGATCCGGAGTTTGGTGAGCTGTTCCGAGTAACGGCGGATTTCGAAGATGAAATGAAACGTACGCCGGATTCAGAGCTGCAATACGCACGCTTTATCTCTAGTGTGGTGAACGACAACAACATGCTGCACTGCGATAAGAAAGCCATTGCGCGCATTATCGAGTACAGCTCACGCTTGTCTGGTGACCAAACCAAGCTTTCGTTGCATTCTGCCAACATCGCTAACCTATTACGTGAGTCTAACTACGTCGCTCGCCAAGCGAATTCCAACATGATCCGTATCGGACACGTGGAAGAGGCTTTGAGCAACCAAGAAATGCGAGTTAGTCGTTTGCAAGATAGCGTGATGGAAACATTCGTCAATGGCACAACCTTGATTCACACTGATGGCTCTGCTGTTGGCCAAGTCAATGCTCTCTCGGTACTGAGCACCAGTGATCACATGTTTGGTGCGCCAAACCGAATTACTGCGACGACGTGTTACGGCGATGGAGACGTGATTGATATCGAACGAAGTGTCGACCTTGGCGGTAGCATCCACTCTAAAGGTGTGATGATTCTGTCTGCTTACTTGTCGTCTGTGTTCGGTAAGACTGCACGTGTACCATTGACGACCACAATTACCTTTGAGCAATCGTACGGTGGTGTTGATGGCGATAGCGCAAGTATGGCTGAGTTCTGTGCTGTGGTATCTGCGTTCTCGAAACAGCCAAACCGTCAGGATATTGCGATCACAGGTTCGATGAACCAATTCGGTGAAGCGCAACCTATTGGCGGTGTGAACGAGAAGATCGAAGGCTTCTACGATGTGTGTGAAATCAAAGGGCGTCATGCGGGGCAAGGGGTGATCATCCCACGTTCCAACGTGCATAACCTAATGCTTCGTCCTGACATTGTGAAAGCAGTAGAGAAGGGGGATTTCCACATCTGGGCAATCGATCACGTCACCGAGGCTGTTGAGCTATTTACCGGTAAAGCGGCGGGCGAAGCAACAGACGAAGGAACTTACCCAATCGACACCATTTTTGGGTTGGCACAAGCTAAGTTAAATGCGCTGAGAAAATAAGCGATCGTTGACTAAAAAGTTTATAAAAAGACGTATAAGCTTTCATAACTTATCATAACGACAATATCCTGACGTAAAGTCGGGATATTGTCTTTAAAGCCATGAAATTGATGGCTTTTTACTCTGGACAAAAATGTGATCTACCTCTAGTATTTGCCTCCTTGTCTATTCGTCTGGGAATAATCCCATCGCAAGGAAGCCAACACTCAAATACCTGAGGTTACTCATGCAGTTATCACTGAAAAACTTGTCGGTACGAACGCAAGTTTTGGTTCCAGTTCTATTCACCGCGATCACTCTGTTTATTACATTGTGGATCACTCAAAACAACCTAGAAGCAGAGCAAGAATTGGTTGCTTCTAACTCCCATTCTCTCGTGTTTTACAAAGACACGCTTGCTCAAATTGATGATCAAGTTTACCCATTACGCATAAGCGCGGTTTACGCGATCTACGATGCTGCTCGTCGTGATGCGTTCCTTGCTGACCTAAAAGCGGGTGCAAAAGCCATTGATACAGACCTTGATCTTATCGATGCACGCGGCACGTTCAGCAAAGACGCGGGGAAGGTTCGTCAAAGTATCGATGCTTACATTGACTACTCTACTCGTGCTGTTGAATTCTTTAACCGCCATGACCGTGGTTTAGTGTCGGATAACGAATACACAAACTTCATCTCAGGTTACCGCCGTGCGGGCAACGAAATGGTTGCAACCATCAACGCACTATCACAGCGTGTGAATGAGATTGCAACGGAAGCAACTGCAGAGAGCGCACGCCAGCATACTCGCGTACAAAACAATGCCATGATGTCAGTTATTGCGGTATTTGCATTCTCTTTACTAGGCGCTTGGTTCCTATCTGGCATGATCGTAACGCCAATCCGAAAACTGCAAGAAGTGATACGTAAGCTAGCAGGTGGTGACCTGTCGGTACGTGCAGACATTGATGGCGACAACGAAATTTCTCAGCTAAGCAAAGACGTAAACCAAACAGCGAAACAGCTTCACGATACGGTTGATCAATTGATGCGCATCAGTGAAGAAGTGGCTTCTGCTTCAACTGAGCTTGCAGCAGTAATGACGCAAGCAGAAGCAAATGCTCAGCAAGAGCTAGCGGAAATCGAGCAAGTTGCGTCGGCAGTCAATGAGCTAGCGAGCACGGCTAACAACGTAAGTGACAACGCGACATCAGCAGATGCAACAGCACGTGAAGCTGACGGCCTAGCGCAATCTGGTCTAGCGATCTTCCAAGAGAGTGCACAAGCAAGCGAGCAAATGTCTCAAGCACTGAACGATGCTGCGCAAGTGGTTCTGCGTCTAAAAGAGCAATCCGTTCAAATCAACGACGTTATCGAAGTGATTCGTGGCGTATCTGAGCAAACGAACCTTCTAGCCCTAAATGCCGCGATTGAAGCCGCGCGTGCTGGTGAATCTGGCCGTGGTTTTGCCGTGGTAGCTGATGAAGTTCGTATGCTGGCTGCTCGTACACAAGATTCTACGCAAGAAATCTCATCTATCATTGAAGAGCTTCAAGCGCAGTCTGGTCTAGCCAACGACAGCATGCAGGTGAGCCTAGAGATGCTTAACCGCAACAACGAGCTGACTCAACAAGCGAACGACGCACTGATCGGCATTACAGAGTCGGTAGTGAATATCAACGACTCGAACACGCAAGTGGCGACTGCGGCGGAAGAACAGTCTCAAGTAACACAAGACATCAACCGTAATGTCGTCAACATGTCTGAGCTTGTGAATCAAAACGTAGCGGGCATTAGCCAAAGTGCGAGTGCAAGTACTGAGCTTTCTCACCTTGCAGAGAAACAAAAAGAACAGTTGAGCTTCTTCAAGCTATAAGCATTAAGTAGAAATCTTAATCGATACAAACTGACTAAATATCATTAGAATCCCTAAGCCTCGGCTTGGGGATTTTTTATGAAAGTGAAGTAATTACTCAGTTAACAGTAATTAAAACAGTCAGTTACCAAAAATAATTCGTGACTCAAGTCACATTTATAAATGTTAAACCAGACTTTCTAGCGTCAAATTTTTTTTGACGCGCACACATTTTCCCAACTATCCGACAACTTGATGGTTTTGACATATTCATATCGTCACCACCAATGGTGTTTTGTTCAATTTAGGCTGTGTATTCAACTTGTTGCGCTAAAAAGCGCAGCTGCTAATATGCCGCCCGTTTTCTCTTCGGTACAGAAAAGTCCTGTTTTCTGGTGAGAAAATAATGACAAAACAAAGATATGGAAAACTATAAATGAAATTGAAAACTTTAGCTGTAGCAGTGGCACTGTTAGCATCTGGATCTCAAGTTGTCGCTTCAGAACTGTACAACCAAGATGGCACTTCACTAGAAATGGGCGGCCGCGCTGAAGCTCGTCTATCTATGATGGATGGCAAAGCAGAAGACCGTTCTCGCATCCGTCTTAACTTCCTAGGCAAACAGGAAATTAGCGATAGCCTATACGGTGTTGGTTTCTGGGAAGGTGAGTTTGAAACATTCGAAAACGGCGGTGTAGACGGTAACAGCGATCTTGAAACTCGTTACGCTTACGCAGGTCTTGGTGGCAAGTACGGTGAAATCACTTACGGTAAAAACGACGGTGCACTAGGTGTTATCACTGACTTCACTGATATCATGGCTTACCACGGCAACACTGCGGCTGATAAACTAGCGGTAGCTGACCGTACAGACAATATGGTTGCTTACTCTGGTCAGTTCGATCAACTAGCAGTACGCGCAAGCTACCGTTTTGCTGATCGCACAACAGATGCAAACGGCTTTGATGACAACGAGCAAGACGGCTTCTCTCTATCTGGTATTTACGCATTCGCTGACACTGGCTTTGAGCTAGGTGCTGGCTTCGCTAGCCAAGATAAAGATGATCAATACATGCTAGCGGCATCTTACACTGTAGGTAACTTCTACGTTGCTGGTAACTACACAGATATTGATTATGATTCTGTTGATTACAAAGGCTACGAACTAGCAGCTGCATACACAATGGGCCAAACAGTGTTCACTTCTACTTACAACAAGGGTGAAGTAGAGAGCGAAGAAACTGTAGAAAACCTAGCGGTTGACGTAACTTACTACTTCAAGCCTAACTTCCGTGGCTACGCGTCATACAACTTCGATCTAATGGATAACGAAGGCTCTAACGAGGAAGACGAACTAGCACTAGGTCTACGTTACGACTTCTAAGTCGATAATGACTGAAAATATACTGCCTTATTCTTAGTCATTTAAAACCCCTTGCCAGATGGTAAGGGGTTTTTCCGTTATATCGGTAAAATGCAGAAAAGTAGCGTTGCGTTAGCCTCTCAGCTTTAGCTTGGTACCATCGAATTTGAGGTGGCTTAACAGGTTCTTAGCGTTGGCTTTGCCGAAATCATCAAACTCAACGCCGTAACGGGCGTAGTGAACCGATTTCTGCAAGTTACAAATTCTCCCCTTCAATGGCGCAAGCATACGACCATTACCTGGCATGGTAATGTCGAGCGTCACCAGATCGCCAACTTGCAATGTTCTGCTCATCGGTGACGTCACGAATCGACAACCGCTTTTAGAGAGATCACGTATCTCACACTCTGCTCGGTATTGTTCAAACTGAAGGCGAGAGCGCAGATTCACTTCGTATCGCACTTCTTTTCTCAGCTGATATACCTGCATGGTATTAGGAAGGTTTAGTACCAATAGTGGGTAGGGGTCGCCTAAACGGTGTTTGAGCTGTGCTCGGAAAGGAATGACGGCACCTTCGCCACGATGGGAGTAAGCTTTTACGTTGATCCAAAAGCCTTCTTGAAAGTAGAACTTCAAATCCTCATCGGAGATATTTGGGATTTCAATCAACGCGGTATTGTTAGAATGACAGCCCATAAATGTACTGGTGGTGATGAACTTGGTACCAACGGGCGTAGTGACGTTGAGAGTCACTTCACTGCCGTGTTCTACCATTGCCATAGCATCGGTGCTGTTGAGTGTACTTGCCTGACGTTCTGGAGTGTTTCTGCTTTGTGGAGATGTTCTTTTATCTCCGGCGCTTGCGATCATATTTCTCATTATTATTGTCGTGCCTGATGTGAGAAGGTGTTACGCGCTATATTAGTACGAAGTGACTAGTGATTCGTGGGTATCATTCTAGGCAGTCGTATAGATGGTTTCAATAAAGTGAAAGGGAAAAGTGGGGAGCCGATAATGCAGAAAGTGACACAAGACACAATAAACCAAACTTTTTGGGTCGATTTAGAGAGTAACCACAAAGCGAGGGTGGTTTATAAGCTGGATGGGCAGGCGATGCATATCACGTCGACTTTGATTCCTGAAGAGTTACGGGGTAAAGGTTACGGCAAAGTGATGATGGAGGCCGTCTTGCCAGAAATAGAGGCACAAGATTATCGCGTTGTACCTGTTTGTCCTTACGTGGTTAAATACATAGCAAGACACCCAGAATGGGCACATTTACTCGCATAATGGAGCCAATGATTAACCCACTATATCAAAGCATCGGTGATGAACTCGAACTTGGTTCGCTTGAACGTATTGATGTCATTCAATCGCTATGGGGTGGTTATGGTGAACTCGTTCGGCTGACTTTCCCATCTCACTCTATCATCGTTAAACACGTTCAACTTCCTAAGCCCTCCGAACACCCTCGAGGCTGGAATACCGATCGCTCGCACCAACGTAAGCTGCATTCTTACCAAGTGGAAGTGATTTGGTATCAGTACTTTAGTCAACGGGTTGATGAACACTGTCGAATCCCTAAAAGATTAAAGTGTTTTCAGAATGAAAATGAATGGCTAATTGTCATGGAAGATCTCGCTCAGGCTGGTTATCCAAACGTGATTAAAAACGCGAGTGAAGGGCACTTAAAAGCCAGCTTGACTTGGTTGGCAAACTTTCATGCCCGCTACCTTGGCGTGTGTGATGAAACCTTATGGCAAACAGGCACCTATTGGCATTTGGCTACAAGGCCTGATGAACTATCGGTACTGAAGGATGATAGGCTCAAGAAGAATGCTGAGTTGATTGATCGCACTTTGCGTCAGGCGCGTTTTCAAACTTTGGTTCATGGGGACGCTAAACTGGCCAATTTTTGCTTTGACGATGAAGGCTCAGCCGCTGCGGCAGTAGATTTCCAATATGTGGGACATGGTTGTGCGATGAAAGACGTGGCACTGTTTATGAGCAGCGCTGTTGGACCTAGCCAGTGTGCTGAGATGGAAGCTTGGGTACTGGACACCTACTTCAATGCGTTAGCTAAGGCACTTAAACACTATCAACCTGAACTTGACGCTTCTGTGGTTGAGCAAGAATGGCGGCCATTGTTTGCAGTTGCCTGGGCAGATTTTCAGCGCTTTGTGAAAGGGTGGAGCCCAGAACACTGGAAGATTAACCCATATACGGAAGCGTTAACTCTACGAGCACTGGATTACTTAGATTCACTTTATAGCTAAGACGTAAGACATCGTTATTAATTTGATTCTTAGGATATAAGTAGAAAAGAAAACCTCCCATGATGTTTCTGTAAGGAATCGTGGGAGGTTTTTTGTTTGGTGTGGGTTTAGTTTTTCGGTTTTCGAATGCGAGCTAGGCTGTAGGTATTGATAAACTCTCCGTCTCGGAAAGAGGCATCAACTAACTCACCTTCGATCTCAAAACCGTGTTTTTTGTATAAACCAATCGCCGCTTCGTTATCAGTATTCACTTCAATTTGGATGCGTCTTACATTCAGCCAGTTATCTGCTAGTTCCGTCACTGTGCTTATCAGCGCACTGCCAACCCCTAAACCGTGGTACTTATCATGAACACCAATACCAAATGATGCGGTGTGCGAAGTTCTTGGACGTTGTGAGTGATGGAAGCCAATGTTTCCTACCACCTTGCCATCGATTTCTGCGACATAGCTATACACACCAGTTGGCATGTTGGATAACCGGTCGACCCACATGGTGACGGATGGCTTCGGGAGTTGCAGGGTTTCACGTTGTGCTTTTGGTTGCGAATAAATTTCGACTAGCGCAGCAGCGTCTTCAACAGTGGTTGGACGAACGATAATTTCCATGCTTCTCTCCTTTGTAGTTATTTGGAATTAAATTCAATTTAACGAGAGAAAGTTGCTTTGAATAGTCTTTTTTTATCTTTACGCTTCAAATGGCTTTTAAATTAGTATGTTACGAATCTCTAACTTTCACTTTTTATAGTGAATTATCATTGGAAATATCAATGAGAGTGATCTTTTGTTGAATTTTTGTGCTAAAGAAATTCACCTTTATGGAGAATAATGGTGAAGTTGTATTGTTCAAAATAAACCCTTTTTATCAGAGTTTTAAGCTGCCATATGTAATTAGTTGCTTTTTGTTTTGCTGGGTTAATTCCAAACCATAGAATTGACGAGATCATGACAAGGAGACACTGCTTCCAATAAAAATTTTATGCAGTGCCTCGAGGGGGTGAGAGGTAAATAAAAGAGAGCTAAGCGACTATTGCTCGTTGTTTTGCGTGGCTTTTAAACGTGACTTCTCTGCGTTGATTATGCCTGGATTCCCAATGCGAACGGTTTGGAGTAAATGTTTAATCCACATAGGCAAAGATGGGGATAAGCGATAATGAATCCAAAGACCATGTCGGGTATCTTTCAAGAATGTCGTGTCTCTTAGTAAAGCTAGGTGGCGAGAGACTTTTGGCTGGCTTTCATTCAAAGCGTTTTTCAAATCGGTTACGGTTAGATCTTGTTCATCTTCTAACAGCATCAATATCTTGAGTCGCAGCGGATCGCTCATCAGCTTAAAGAAATTGCTCGGATCCACTTGTGTGCGGTTTTCTTCACTGTTGAGGAGTAGAAATAGACTGATTCTCTCAATCAATTCTTTTGCCGTATTGTGGAAAGGTTCGACACCTTCAAGCGGTTTTGGGTCGACGAGGTTCCAATGTAATTGGTCGATGTCTTGGTCGAAGATCACGCATTCATCTTTGGCGTTATCACACAATGTAATGACGAAGTCATAGTGATTCTTTCCCACTTCTGCGTAGTCTTTCGAACGAAGTCCTTCATGACTTATTTGATGCGCTTTCAATACATCAAACACTCTTGTGTCGACGTCACTTGGGTGGACTCCTGCGCTTTCGGCATGGAAAATTTCACCTGCCATATGGTTGAAGATCGCTTCGGCAAGTTGTGAGCGAGCGGAGTTACCGGTGCAAAGAAACAGGACTTGTTTTTTCATCATATCAAACTATGGATTTCAGAGGCTTGCGTCAAAATGACCATTGATACGCAACAGTATAACCTTCTGAGAGTTGAACAAGAAGCACGTATCTTTCCTTGGTCTATGAGCGGTCAGGCTACTATTCATACGAAGGAATGCGGTCATAATTTTCAACTTGTAAAAATTGTTTTAATTATCATCAAATAAAATGGACGGTAGCGAATTTTTTCTGTGCCATTTTTTCACCTAACCTGATGAAATTAAAAGAAAGTACTAAAAAGGGTTAAATTATAATGATATTGCGAATTTGTTACATTTGGCGGTATGATGGCGGCTTCATATCCTAAGGACTCATCATGAATACGCCACAGAAAAGCTGGAGAACGCCACAAAACTTTCTTCTGCTGATTTCCATTATTGTTCCTATTGCCTTCTCCACTTGGATGGCGCTACTGAACAACTTCGTTATCGAAAAAGCCAACTTTGATGGAGCCGATATCGGTTTACTGCAAAGTGTGCGTGAGATTCCCGGTTTTCTTGCTTTCACTGTTGTGTTTGTTTTGCTGTTTATCCGTGAGCAACGTTTTATGTTGGTCTCGCTCGCTATGCTGACACTCGGCACGGCAATCACAGGTTACTTCCCATCTTTGTTTGGACTTCTTTTTACCACCTTGTTGATGTCGACTGGCTTCCATTATTTCGAAACACTGAAGCAATCTTTGTCCTTGCAATGGCTTTCTAAGGAAGAAGCGCCGGAAATGCTGGGTAAGTTCATTTCGGTTGGAGCCTTAGCCTCACTGTTCACATACGGTGCAATTTGGGTGCTGTTGGAGGAGTTGAAACTGGAATTCAAAACCGTCTACTTATTGGCTGGTGGTATTGGTTTTGTGTTGATTATGATCATGGCGTTTGCCTTCCCAGAATTCAAAACGGAAGTACCACAAAATAAGAAGCTTGTTCTGCGTAAGCGTTACTGGCTTTACTACGCGTTGACCTTTATGAGCGGTGCACGACGTCAAATCTTTACGGTTTTTGCTGGGTTCTTGATGGTTGAGAAGTTTGGCTATTCGGCTGCAGACATTACGCTTCTCTTCTTAATCAACTACTTGTTTAACTTTATTTTCGCTAAGCGTATTGGACGTTTCATCGGTGTCGTAGGTGAGCGCAAAGCCTTGATGTTTGAATATGTGGGACTGATTTTTGTCTTCGTCGGTTACGGTTTAGTACAAACCGCGGAGTGGGCGGCAGCACTGTACGTGGTCGATCATCTGTTCTTCGCTTTGGCACTTGCAATCAAAACCTACTTCCAGAAGATAGCCGATCCGGCAGACATGGCATCAACGGCGGGTGTGGCGTTTACCATCAACCACATTGCGGCTGTCGTGATTCCAGTAACCTTTGGTGTGATTTGGCTGGTTTCGCCTTCAAGCGTGTTTTACATTGGTGCCGCTATGGCCGCAGTGAGCTTGCTGCTTTCTTTGAACATTCCTGCCAAGCCGGAAGAGGGAAATGAGACTCGTGTGTTGAGATGGAACTAAGTTAGTACTTACTAATCAATAGCTTAGCGCGAAAGTTGGCTATAAAAATGGGATGCAGAGGCATCCCATTTTTATATTCGGTTTTCAACGTGAGACTGGTTTGTTGTAAGACTGGTTCGCTTAGAACGGATACCAAAACAGCTGAGTGTCTATAACGCGTTTGCTAATCGCTGCGGCAACAATCACGACGATGCCTGCCATACACACCATATCGGCTTTGGTCAGCGGCTTTAGGCTGTACCAAGTACGAGAAGAATGACGGCCAAAACCACGCAATGTCATCGCGTTAGAGATTTGGTCAGCGCGATCTAGGCTAGAGAAAATCAAAGGGCCTAAGATCTTAGAAACGTTCTTCATACGGGTAAACAACGGCGCTTTCTTACTCAGTTCAACACCGCGAGCTTGTTGAGCATGCATGATGTTGACGAAGTCTTTCTTCACTTCTGGCAAGTAACGCAAGGTCAAACTTACTGCATAGGCGATTTTGTAAGGAACACCCATGCGGTTCAAACTTGCTGCAAACTCAGTAGGGTGCGTAGTAAACACAAAAACCAAGGCAATTGGGAACATACTGAAGTATTTCAATGTCACGGTGACCAGATAGAACAAGGTCTCTTGGGTGAGTGAGTAATTACCCGGTAACGACAACAATACTGTTGTTGAACCCATGTATTCACCGCCTTGTTGCGGTGCTAATGCGAACATAAACAGAGCATTAATCAACAAAACGCTGCCTGTACCGATCAGTAAAGGCTTGTACACATGGAAAGGTACCTTGGTCATTTTTAACAAACCAAGACCTACAACGATCAGTAGAGCAATGATGCGCAAATCAAAGGTCGTAAGTACCACCGTTACCCATGCAATGAACATCAAAAACTTGGTGATGCCATTGAGTTTGTGCAGTGGCGATTGGGTATCGATGTAGTTGATACCAAACTTCATCTTGTTGTCTTTCATGCCACTACTTTCTTAATGTTTTTAGCATCATTATTTTGTTAATCTTGAGCTTCTGAAGTTTGTAAATCGGCTTTGTTTTCACGCTCTCGACGTGCTTTTTCAACGTCAATAAAGTGCTGCATAAAGTCGTTCGTGTTCTCAATGCCTAACTCAGTCGCCAGTTCATACAAGCTAGTTGTCGCCAAGTTCGCTTGGTCTAACAGTGCTGGGGAACTAAACACTTCGGTCATTGGTGCGTCGGCAATCAACTTACTGTCGGCAATCACGATGGAACGAGTGGTGTATTCCAAAACCAAGTGCATGTCATGAGAGATGATCATCACCGTGATGCCAAGTTCACGATTAAGCTTCTCAATAAAGCTCAGCATCGATGTGTAGTTACGGTAATCTTGACCGGCAGTAGGCTCGTCCAGAATCAAAAGCTCAGGCTCTAGGGCAAGAATCGATGCAATCGTCACACGCTTCTTCTGACCGTAGCTTAAGGCCTCAATTGGCCAATGGCGGTACTTGCTCAAACCACAGAGCTCGAGGACTTCCAATACCTTCGCTTCGACTTGTTTCTCTTCAACACCACGGTTACGCAGGCCGAAAGCCACTTCGTCGAAAATCATGTGATGCGAAATCATATGATTTGGGTTTTGCATTACCACGCCAACCTTTTGGCTGCGCTCGAAAATGGTTAGCTCGTTTAAGTCTTGGCCGTTCAAGATCATCGAACCTTGGTCTGGTTCAATCACGCCCATCACAAGCTTAGTGATGGTGGATTTGCCGGAACCGTTTTTACCCAAAACCGAAACGAACTCGCCGCGTTTTACATCGAAGTTAACGTCTTCAAGCGCGTTTTTCTCACCATCGTAGGAATAGGTAAGGTTACGAACAGCCAAAAGAGTCTCGGCTTGCTTTTCAACGTTGGTCGCTTTTGAGGCTTCAAACCATGTGCTGACGGCGGTTTGGTATTGCGCCAATGGCAATGTGTTTAAGCTTGATGGTTTTGCATCGCCTTCAATCGCGCAGCCTGCTTCTTTCAACGCGGAAAGGTAAAGTGGCTCACGAATACCGTATTCCTCGAGAAGAGGGGATGCCAATATCTCATCCGGTGTGGTATCTGCGATGATTTCACCGCTTTCCATTAGAATGATGCGGTCAACAGAGCGGTGCAGAACATCCTCAAGACGGTGCTCGATAATAATGATGGTTTTACCCGTTTCACGGTGCAGCTCATCGATAATCTCGATGGTCTTCTTACCCGTCTTCGGATCAAGGGCAGCGAGTGGTTCGTCGAACAATAAGATGTCAACGTCATCGACTAAGATACCTGCCAAAGAAACGCGCTGTTTTTGACCACCGGATAAATCATGTGGGGAGCGCTCTAACATCTGTTCCAAGTCGACCATTTTGGCTGTAGCTTTGACCAAAGGGTACATGTCGATGTTAGACATCAATTGGTTTTCCAACGCGAATGCGATGTCTTCACCAATGCTCAACCCAACAAATTGGCTGTCCGTATCTTGCAGTACGGTACCAACTTGTTCGGTGAATTGGTGCATGTCAAAAGGGGCTGTGTCTTGACCATTGATGGTCAGTTTGCCACTAGTTTCCCCTTTGATAGCGTGTGGGATCAGTCCGTTAAGACATTGGCCAAGGGTAGATTTACCACTACCACTTGGACCGATAATGACGATTTTCTCTCCTTTCTCTATCCTTAGATTGATATTTTTTAGCGTCGGTTTGTCCAGCGACTCATATCTAAAAGAGAAGTTAGAAAATTCGATTGTCATTCGACATTAAGCCTCTGTTAAGTTGCGGCTTTGCTTGTTACGTTTTGCGACAGACTTAAGAATGAAGAAGCCCACAATAGCAATAAGAATAGTGTTACCCAGCGCGATGATCGACAACTGTGTGAATACCTTAGTGAACGGTTCTGCGTACAAAATGGTGTCTAGGAAGGCTGAACAGCCATAACCGAATACGTTGCCCAACAGCGCAAGCACCACGAACAACGCGAAGTCTTTCATATTGAAGTCACCTTTCTCTAAACGGTTGCGAGTCAGAGAAGGGAAAAGACCGATAATTAAACCAACAATACCTGAACCAAGTACCCAAGTGAGCCATACGCCCCAGCCTGCAAATAGGTCGGTAACCCAGTGGCCGATAAAGCCAACCAAGAAGCCTACCAGAGGGCCGAATAATACTGAGAACAATGCCAATACCGCCATTGCTGGTTTCAGCGTCGTGTTTGCAAACACAGGGATGCCAAACATAGGCAAACCGCCGATGCCGTATAGTGCAGCACCGATTGCAATAACCACCACGGTTTTAGCAGAAAGATTCATAGATAACCTCAGTTCAATTGTCGATTTTAAAGAACGTTCACTTGCTTTGTTTTGCAGCGCTGATTGTGTAACAAAGTTTGGAAACAACCAAGCTGCTTGTTGTTTGCTCTATTTTTCTTCAAGAAATGTGTGACTGAATTCACGCACCTCATTGACTGGCTTAGTTTTTCAGCAAACATCAAAAATAAGGCACGCATTATACAGAATATTGATAAAAGTGGGAATGCTATCTGTCTGGATGGCTAGAATGAAAACAGGGGCTGACTGTCAGCCCCTGATTACACCTTGTGATGGTTTTTTCACCTATGAATTAATGGTCTAGGTATAGGTAGTTTTGCCAGCTCTTCATACGAATAAGGACTTTGCGCATGATAGATACGTGGGTAAAGCTATCGGAGTAAACGGCAACTTCAACCGCTGTACCCATCGGCAGATGATACTCTTCTAAGTCATCCGTGATTTTTAATGTCACTAAAACGCGACCGCTGGTGCGCAGAGCTTCTGTTCCAAGCAGTGAGCCTCGAGCTTGGAATTGGCTCTCACCAATGGCTGGCAACACATCGACCACTTGACCTTTAAACACCTTGCCTGGTAATGCACGGAACATAAACTCCGCTTCAAACCCAGCCTCTAGCCGTTGCAATGAGTTCTGGCGAAACGCTGCCGTATAAAGCTTGTCTTCGGTATGGACAAAGGTCATTACTGGTGCGAGCGGCAAAGGTACAGCCATCACACCTGGACGCAATGCCAATTGCGTGACATAGCCATCCGTTGGTGCGGTTACGACGGTTTGCTCTAAGTTGAACTCAGCTTTTCTTAACTCGGCCAGTAGTGAGGCGACTTGCGTGTTTTCTCCGCCGACTTCAGAATCGAGTGCGATTTGCGCTTGTTTCTGCTTTGATTGCGCCACTTCTAGTGCTGCTTGTGCGGCCTTGAACGCTTGGCGACGAGTATCTAATTGTTGCTCGGTGAAAGCGCCACGATCGAAGCCACGTTGGTACCGATCAAATTCGCGCTGCGCTTTATCACGTTCTGCAAGCGCTTTGATGACCGCTGCTTCTGCTTCTTGAACGCTAGACTCAAGACCAAGTGCGCCCTGGCTTGCTTCTTTTACTCTCGCTCTTAGCTTGTCTACTTCCGCTTGGTATGGAATCGGATCGATACGGAAAAGTACATCACCTTTTTGTAGCGGTTGGTTTGGTTGAACCGGAACTTCAATGACTCGACCGCGAACGCCTGAAACAACAGGGGTGGTTGAGAACACTTGGTTACCAATTTGAGTAAACGGGTGGTTGTAGTTCATTAATAAGATAAGTGTACCGACCAACACTACACCACCGAGTAAGGCTGTTGGCACTGTCCACTTGTTCAGTGGGATATTAAAGATTTTGAAAATCGCGATACATAGCGCGGCGTAAGTCAGAACCAGTAGTAAATCCATTATTGTTCCTCCTTACCTTGTTCTTTTTGTGCTGGAGTGCTCGATGCTGCCTTTTCGCCTTTCAGCGTAGAGACTTCTTTTTTCAATTCATTGACTTCATCAATTAGCTCTTCAAGGCGATGATGGATATCATGTGTTTCTTGTTCGAGTTGCTTGAAGCCCCAGCCTCGCTCTTTGCGCCACAACGTTGCCCAGATCCATAGGAATGGCCAAAGTGCATGAAGTGTGAAAAGGCTCACCCAGCCTGCGTAGTGTATTGCGTCTTGGTGAGGGTGCTCACGCTGTTTTGCTATTTCATAAGGAATATCGTGAATCACGATGATTCCGTAGAAGATAACTAAAGCAACGAAAATGAGTAACCCAAGTGCAAAATAGTCTAAAAACATCTTACTTCCCTGTTCTTGTTGCTAAATAGAAAATAATTCGTAAATTAGTTGTTTAAGCATTTGATGAAACAATAAGTGTATCAAGTTATTTATAGCTCAATTCACAGTTATTGAGAGATACGGCATGGAATACGAAGGAGTAAACAGTGCTATATTCTGGTGAGATTGCCGCGATCAGCGCCGCAATTGTTTGGGCATGTGCGACTTGGATATACAGTCAATTCAGCCATCGTTTTTCTGCCATGCAACTTAACATTGTTAAAGGGGTGATCGCCTCGATGATGATGTTGGTCGTGATTCCTTTTCTCCCCCAAGGTCTGCCAAGCCAAATCGAACCTATTCACCTTGCTGTATTAGCAGTGTCCGGTGTCATTGGTATTGCCATTGGTGATAGCGCTTACTTTTCCGCGCTAAAACGTATCGGGCCAAATAAAACGTTATTGTTGGAGTCCCTTGCTCCACCGTTATCAGGCGTGCTTGCGTTGGTGTTTCTTGGCTCGGAGATGACGCTACAGAGTTGGCTTGGTGTGGTAGTGACGACCGTTGCAGTCACTTTTGTTGTCTTTCAGCCCTCTTCAACTGGTGAAGAAACCAATTGGAGTGGTATCGGATTTGGTCTGTTGGCGAGTGTATGCCAAGCAACGGGTGTGGTGATTTCTCACTATGCATTGGTGGCAGGGGATCTTCCACCTTTGTTGGGGGCATTAATCAGACTCAGCATTGGTGTGGTTGCGGTTTGTTTGGTGATTAAAGTCGTTGAGCCAGCACCTTTTAAAGGCATCAAGCAGCACATTCAAGAGATGGGTAATAAGGCGATGGGATGGCTGTTATTGGCGATTTTCGTCGGTACTTTCCTCGCGCTTTGGCTACAACAAATCGCTTTGAAATACGCCAATCCAGCGATAGCACAAACCTTAATCGCCACTAGCCCGCTGTTTATCTTGGTGATTTACGCTATGAAAGGTGAAAAGGTAGGAGCGAAGAGCGTGATTGGAACATTGGTCGCGCTCGGTGGCATTTCGCTGTTCTTTCTTTAAAGCATTCTCTTAGTTAGTTGAAGCAATATACAAAAACGCCCCAGTTTGAGCTGGGGCGTTTTTTATAGAGTGAAAATCTGGCTTATTGCTCAGTACACACTTGGTTTCGACCATTGGCTTTCGCGCGGTATAGAGCTTTGTCGGCACGGTAGAAGGTGCGCTGAGTATTCTCACCCTCCCGATGTAAGGTAATGCCGATGGAGACGGTCAAGCCACGCTCGCCTAAGATTTCATGCCAACCAAACTGGTAAATGCGCTCGCGGTAGTTTTCGGCGTGCATTTCTGCCTTGGCAACCTCGGTGTTTTCTAGAATCACCAAGAACTCTTCGCCACCGAAACGTACACACGATGAACCACGGAACTTGAAGTACCCAGAAAGCTCCTTGGAGACGTTCACAATGGCTTTGTCGCCCACTAAGTGGCTAAGTTCATCATTGATGGATTTAAAGTGGTCAATGTCGATCACCATTAGGGCAAATGGCGTATCGTGCAGCAACAAGTCTTTCAGCTTCACTTCTAGCCAACGACGGTTGTGGAGTGACGTTAACGGGTCGGTAAAGACATCTTGTTGAAGCTGAGCAACGGTGTTTTTGTGTTGTTTAGTGGTTTCTTTGAGCTCTTTGTTCTCAATCTCTGAAAGGATCAACTTGAGCTGTAATTCAAATCGACTCAGGCGACGCAGCTGAGCTGGGCCAAGTTCACTGATCGGAATATGTTTCACTAAATCAGATTCGACTCGGAAGGCTTTTCTCTCGTAGTTGAGCGCTTCTTTGAACAAGCCTTGAGAAGCACACACTTGGCTCATCGCGTTATAAAAACGATTCGCGATCAAAGGCGATGCTTGCTCATTGATACGCTTCCCCGTAGAAGCTAACAATAGATTTGATAATGATTGATGACCAACTTCATTCAAACAGTAAGCCGTCTCGATCTTTACCATGGTCGAGAGCCAAACAGTATGTTGCTTGCCTGTTGCGTATTGAATCTGAGAGATAGCAAGTAGTGCTTTGTTGTACTCTTTTTGCAGTCGAAGCAACTTAGCTCGGTATAAGTGAATTTGTCCTGTCAGATTTTTATCGCTGACGAGGATACTGAGCTCTTCGCACTCGCTTAAGAGGTCCGTCGCCGCGCCTATACGTTGCAAACTGATATAACAAGCTAGCATGTACAGCTTATAGCGTAATCTCAATGAACGGCTGCCGATGGCATGGTCAATCGCATCGATTTTTTGGTAGTAACGAAGAGCGCGGTTGTGGTCGCCATACGCGTCACAAAGGTTGCCGATGCCGATGATTGCCAGAACATACTCATCGATATAACCGTATTCGACGGCAATGTTGGTGGAAGCAATGTACTCGGTGAGTGCAGAGTTATAATCGCCTTTTTCTACCAATCGGTCACTCAAGCTGGATTTGACAGAGAGGATATCCTCAACGTCTTCTGGCAGTTTAAGTAAATCGAGTGCATGACGCAGTTCTTCAATGCTCTCTTGTAGCTGTTTAATCTTACTTCGATATTCCGCGCTGATGATGTAGCAGTGCGCCTCCTCTTGATTGGTCGAGGCGATATGCAGACGGATGTGTTCCCATAGGATTAGCGCTTCTTCACCGGCAACGGAAGAGGGATCCATGCCAGCATCAGTCACCTTACTAAGCAGTTGTTCCATTCTTCATTACCTCAATGTGGCTCTCTTCCAATTGCTCTAAGGTGAACGGGAAGGTTAGGATGTCCTGTAGATAAAGTGTTGGCTTAGGGCCCGTTAAACCACGACGTTTCCATGGATAGATGTCTAACATAGCGCAAACGGTGCGGTAGAGTTCTTCGGCTGCTTGGTCCTTTTCTGCAATCAACATCGCTAAGCGGTCACTGCTTAAGCGAGAGATAAGATCGCTAGATGTAGTGAGCGAATGGACCAACTCAGTACAGATGTCTAGGAAGGCCGGATCTGAGTGACGGATCATGATCACAGCATGGTTGGAGTGTTTTAGCTCGGTCTTGAATAGAACCAGTTGCTCCCACCAGTAAGTCTCTGACACCACGTTTGAGAATTGTTTCTCTGGATCGTATTCATGTTGGGCACGAATACGGTTAATGAGTTTTCGCGCGCGTTGTTCGAGTTGGCGTTTAGAGCCTCGCGCTTTGTCCATACTGACACGATGAGTTTGCTCTTTGAGCATCTTAAGTGCGTGTCGACGGTATTTTTGGAACGCTTGGAAAGCAAGCTCGTAATCGCCTTGCTCTTCGGCTACACGTGATTGTTGGAAACAAATTTGGCTGAGCAGTTCGCCGTTATCGAACGCGAGTGCTGATTGCTCGGCTAATTGCAGCAACCTTGCTGCACTCTCTGTGTTTTTACGCAGCAATTCCAGTCTTGCACGGCTGATAAAGGAATGCGCTTTCATCCACGTCAGGTCTTGCTCTATCGCAAGCTGGTGAGCTTTTTGTGTGGCTTCTTCTGCCGCATCAAGTCGCTCTAATCCTAGCAAAGCAAGGCCTTTGAAATCCCAGATCTCTGCTTGCCAAGTGCTGTCGTCGTGATCTCTGAGTACTTCTGTTGCACCATCAAGCACACTCAACATCTCAACGAAATTGTTCAGCAAGTAGTAATTCCATGCGAGCAGGATTCGGGCTTTGCCTTCTAGCCAAGCAATACGGACATTGTTTGCCACTTTCACTGCGAGTTCATGCGTAGAGGCGGCAAGCTTGTGTTCGTTGGTGATTCGCCAAACATTGCCTAAGCCAATTAATGCTTCGATTTGGATCTCGATATCGTCGACCAAAGCCGATTGCTCTAGGGCATTAATCCAGTATTGTTGTGCAGAGTAATATTTGGCTTGTCCCCAATACTGCAGGGCAAATAAATGAAGGATCTTTGGAAGGTGATCGTCAGTATCAAGTTGAATTTGGAGGTTGTAAGCATCTTTGATCAGCTTTAAGCCATGTCGATAATCCATGCTACACCAGCAAGCATTAGACATCGCGATAAGCGCTCGAATCTCACCATCTACAAATAGAATTTGCTCTGAACGAATACGGCATTGCTCCGCGATTCGAAATGCTCGCTCAGGATCAGATTTTATCTGGCCTTCAAGGGCGTTGAGCTCGGCTTCGAGCTGAATTTGGCTTTTATCCAACGTTCACATCCATGACTATCGAACTGGAATTTACACCTAAAAACAAGTGGTTAGATGCGTATATCATTGCGGTGTAGAAAACAGTTACACCAATAAGGTATCGGATTCCGTAATGTATACCGCGCTCCGCGCTTATTTACCACTTCTAAATGAGTAAACTGTTAAATAATCATGATAACAATTGTTTGATCGTGAGTGGTGCGTCGGTGACTTTGAGCCTTTGAGCAGCAGTAAGTCCTTGCTTATCCTGATAGCACAAATTATGCCAAGCTCTGAATATATCTAAAAGAGGCAATATGCCTGCAGGACGCAATTTGCGACGTGGCTCGTTGATAAAGCTTTCAAACAGCAGTTGAAAACGATTTTGATAGAATTGGATATGGCGAGTTGTGGCCACATTGAACCACGATTCCGGCTCATTTCTGTCGCCAGCTAAATAACAGATACCCTTGTTGCACTCGTATTGGCTGGAGATCGCCCAGCGGTCACGCCACCAACTCATGTAGGCAATATCCACTTTGCCAAATGGCGCGTTCATGTCCCAAATCGCATCTTCTTCGACATACATCAGATCGACGCTTTTCTCTTTAATGCGAGATAAACAAACGCTCAACGCAGCAGAGCGGAGCAGGGGATCTTGAGGCATGTAGATAGAAACACGCTTTTCAGGGCAACACATATCCAACACATGGAGGTAGTGTGCATAAGAGGTGTAAGGCGGACGAATCAATGCGCCTTTTGATGGGTAGTGGAAGACAGAAAGGTTCCCCAATGGGTCTTCTACGTTGCAACGGGCCAAGATAGTTTGGTACTTCTGATCGATGCGTTCACGTAGCTTCTTAGATGGCGTTGGTGGCGGTTCGCTTGCTTCTGCAGTGTATTCTTGCGAAACGAAACGAGACACCTCATCGTATGGGTTGTGATCCATAGCAGCGATTGGCTCATCACCAGAAGAGTAGTTCACATGCTGACACAGAATGTAGCCTGAATGCGCTTCACCCGAAGCAATCCAATACACGCCATTGTTGCTTTTTGGTTGCAGGGCGACGTAGTTTGATGCCAGTTCATAATGCTTTGCATGGTTAACCCAACGAGCATCTATCGTCGCCAATTTACGGCGGCAACGGCTAGCAATATGGTCAACATGGTCGTAAAAGGTTTTTGGGTTGATGCTGAGTTTACGGCAGATTTCTCGAACGGAATAACCAGTAAACAATAAGCCCATCAAATTCTCTTGGAATTGAAGCTTTTTGTTGGCACCAGACCATTTATCGACAAAGGTACTTTGACACACTTTACAGCGGTAACGTTGGCGATCGCCACTGTAACCGAAAGCGTGATAGAGGTGTTTGTGCGTGTGGACAGAAAGTCCGAAGTTGTCGCAATCATCATTACGACAAGCAGGTAACCCGTCACTATGAACGTGACGCAGACGATGAAGTTCGTTCACTACATCGCGGTTATTAAGTAAGGGGGGGAAAGCTCCACATTCACGGCATACCATCGCCGGACGTTTAGGGTTAGCATGCTGCAAAACGTACCGCTTCGCATCACTCAATCCAAAGTTGTCACACGCCAATGTTTTACAAAAGTTGAGTTGTAACCCATCTGCGTCCCTTGGCAGTTCGCCGTTAGACACAATCGCCCCCTCGGGATAATTCGTGCAGCCGGTCAGGCTCCGGCTGCAATTTAATACTTAGGTGTTTCTTAGATGTTGATTGCTGTTTCTAGTGCAACTTTCATCATGTCGTTGAACGACTTTTGACGCTCTTCTGAGCTTAGTTTTTCACCACGGATGATGTGGTCAGAAACCGTTAGGATAGTTAGTGCTTTCGCGCCTAGGTCTGCAGCTACGCCGTAGATACCAGCCGCTTCCATGTCTACACCTAGGATGCCTAGTTTTTCCATCTTCTCGAAGATGTCTGCTTCTGGTGTGTAGAACAGGTCTGCAGAGAATACGTTACCAACTTTTACTGGAACTTCTTGAGCACGCGCTTGGTTTACCGCTTCTTCTAGAAGACCGTAGTCAGCGATTGCTGCGAAGTCGTGGTTGTTGAAACGGATACGGTTAACTTTTGAGTCTGTAGATGCACCCATGCCAATAACAACGTCCATTAGTTTCACGTCGTCACGTACTGCACCACAGCTACCTACACGGATAACGTTTTTCACGCCGTACTCAGCGATTAGCTCGTGTGTGTAGATACAGGCTGATGGGATACCCATACCGTGGCCCATTACAGAAACTTTTTTGCCTTTGTAAGTGCCAGTAAAGCCGAACATGTTGCGAACGTCACAAACTTGTTTCACATCTTCTAGGAACGTTTCTGCGATGTATTTAGCGCGCAACGGGTCGCCTGGCATTAGAACTGTTTCAGCGAAATCACCTGGTTGTGCGTTAATGTGTGGGGTTGCCATAAGTGCTCTCCAAAGTTTTGTTCAGGTAAAACGCGTCAATTATAGATGCTATTACCAATTCTGTTGAACTTGTTCGTTTTCGTTGAGGCCATAATATCGGGACAGGGCAAGGGGACTTGAGAGTTAAGTCACAAAACGGTCGGTTCTAGTGTTTAAATAATCTGTTGATAACCAAATCTGTTGAAAGCAAAAAGGCAATCGATTTGCTTTTGAGCAGTTTGTCTATTGCGTGCACAAAACCCCTATATCGCCCTCAAATTTTTTTCTTCAAATCGTCTGATCTAAATCCTATATGAATGAGTAAAACGATTAAATTGTACAGTTTATTTTCTTGTACAATGTTAATTGACTTGCTATAAGTTATACAGCAAAAAATTTTGTATAGGATGCTTCGTTATGGAATCTTCAATCAAAGTCGGTATCAGCTCTTGTGTACTTGGAGAACGAGTACGTTTCGATTCGGGACATAAAATCAGCAACTTCGTAACGAAGGAATTAGACGGCTACTTCAGCTTTGTGCCAGTTTGCCCTGAAGTTGGTGTAGGCATGTCTGTGCCGCGTCCGACTATCCGCCTAGTCAGCAATGAAGAACGTATTGCATTGGTCGAGACAAAAAATCCTGACAACGACCACACAGACAACATGCTCGCTTATTCCGAAAATAAAGTGAACGAACTACAAGGTGAGCAACTGTGCGGTTACATCGTTTGCGCTAAGTCGCCGACTTGCGGTATGGAACGTGTAAAGGTGTACAGCAAAAACAATGCGGCAAAAGAAGGTGTTGGTTTGTACACCAAAACGTTAATGGAAAAAATGCCGTGGTTACCAGTAGAAGAAGACGGTCGCCTGAACGATCCGGTATTAAAAGAGAACTTCATTACGCGTATTTATTGTTTGAATGACTTTTATGAGTCAATGGGTGGAGAGCCAACCCGCGGTAAGATTGTCGAGTTTCACTCGCGCTACAAGCTGACGCTGATGGCGCACCACCCAGAGTCGTACCGTTCTCTTGGTCGATTGGTGGCTGATGTAGCGAACTATGAAATCGATGAGTTTTACAGCCAATACCGCTTGGGTTTGATGCAAGCACTACAAAACCGTGCTAGCCGTAAAAATAACACCAATGTGTTGATGCACTTACAAGGCTACTTCAAACGCTCATTAACTTCTGACGAGAAAGCAGAACTTGCAACCGTGATCAGTGACTACCGCACAGGGTTATTACCACTGCTTGCGCCGCTAACGTTAATTAAGCACTATCTCAACGCGTACCCAGATGCGTACTTACAAAAACAGAAATATCTAGAACCATACCCACAGGAGATGAGACTTCGTTATGGATTGTAGCCAAGAAGAAAAACTATACGCAATTAGAGATATATCAGAGTTGACGGGCGTAAAACCCGTCACCCTGAGGGCTTGGCAAAGACGCTATAACTTGATTCAACCCCAAAGAACAGAAAAAGGGCATCGCCTATATCGTCAGCAAGATTTGGACACAATACGAGAGATTCAAGGTTGGTTGGCTAAGGGCGTTGCTATCGGCAAAGTGAAGGGACTGCTAGGACAAGACTCAGACGTTGATGTGTCAACAGACAACCAGCGTTTGGAAGAAGTTGAAGTGATGTTGAAAGCGTTGTCGGAGCTTAATCGTGGCAAAACGGAAACGCTCCTGTCTAACGTATTAAAAGAATACCCACTTAATATTGTGATTGAACAGCTGATCAATCCGGTGTTCGAAGCATTAGATCTAGTGAAAGTCTCGCTGCGTTCATTGCAACTTGGTTTGTTCCAAACGTGTCTAATCACTCGCCTCGCCCTAGTGGTGGACTCAGAGAATAAAGCCGCGTCTAAAGGGAAATGTCTGCTGGTGAGCTTCGAGCAAGCCCGTGACTCAGAGAGCTGGATTCAAGCTGCAAAACTGTGTGAACAAGGCTACCACATCACCTTAATCGACAAGGTCGAAGATGTGTCTGGTTTGATTGGGCATGATGTACTTGCTCGTTATCAGCAAGTGCATTTCTTCTCGAACAAAGCTCTGCCGATCAAACAGGTGGAAGCTTTGACCGCATTGCAAACTCGAGCACCTGAGCAAGTTCAATTTTCTGAAGTCATCGAGAAACTTCATTTCGCTAACTAGCCCAATAATAGATAAGGAGAGGACATGATTCTGGTTTGGTTTCGACGTGATCTGAGAACGTTAGACCACACAGCGTTAAAGGCTGCCTTGGATACGGGGCAACCTGTTGTGGCTGCTTTTGTTTCGACACCGGAACAATGGCAAGAGCATAATATGGCGCCAATGCAGGCAGACCTGATCGCGCGACGCTTGGTGCATCTCGATAAAGAACTCGCAGACCTCAACATACCGCTTCTATATAAAGAAGTGCCCAAATTTTCTGACGTGACAGGGGTCATCAAAGATTGGGCATTATCGTTAAACGCGAAAAGCGTGATGGCAAACATCCATTATGAGGTCAACGAACAAGCGTTAGACAGGGAAGTAGCGGATGTTTTAGCTAAAAGCCAAGTCACGTTTGAAGCTTTCCACGATAAATGTGTTCATGCGCCTACCACGGTGTTAAACAAGCAAGGTGAATATTTCAAGGTATTCACTCCATTCAAACGCGCTTGGTTGTTGAAATTCCAAATGCCAATGGTGTCGAAACCACAACCACAAGCTGAGATTCCTCAAGAAGTGATCCAGCCGCTTGAAGCCGATCGCTACCATGCAGACGTACCTTTCACTTACCCGCGTGAATCCAGTGACCAATGGTACGACTCAACTATTGATATTGTGCATCACTTGCGAGAATTCGCGCGAGAGCGCAGCGATGCTTATCAAGAGAAAAGAGATCTTCCTTCTGTTGATGGTACGAGTCAATTGTCTCCATATCTCGCCATTGGTGCCCTGTCGCCAAGACAGTGTATTGCTCGTCTTTATGCAGAGAACCCACATACTGACCTTACGGACGGGAAAGCGACGTGGCTAAGTGAAATCATCTGGCGCGAATTTTACCAACACTTATTAGTGTTTGAACCAAAACTGGTGAAAGGTAAAGGCTTCATTCCTTGGGAAGATAAGATTGAATGGTCTTATGATGAGGCGGCGTTCGAGCGTTGGAAAACTGGAACAACAGGGTACCCAATTGTTGATGCTGCGATGCGCCAACTAAACACGACGGGTTGGATGCACAACCGCCTACGCATGATAGTGGCAAGCTTCTTAACCAAAGACCTACACATCGACTGGCGTTGGGGTGAGGCGTACTTTATGAGCAAGTTGGTGGATGGAGACTTCGCTGCGAACAACGGTGGTTGGCAATGGTCGGCGTCTACTGGATGTGATGGGCAGCCTTACTTCCGCATTTTTAATCCAATCAGTCAGGGTGAGAAATTTGACTCTGATGGCGCATTTGTTCGCTATTGGGTGCCGGAAATCAAACAGGTACCAAACAAATTTATTCACAACCCATGGCTATGGAGCGGCTTTAATTTACTGGATTATCACAAGCCGATGGTTGATCACAAGGTAGAAAGAGAGATAACCTTACGGCTCTTCAAAAACGCCAAGGAATAGAGAGAGATGCCTAGCAAGAAGCGTCCAATGAGTATCGCTAAACGAACCCTGTTGTCTGTATCGTTGTCTTTAGTGAGTGGTTTGTCATTCGCAAAGATGTATGAATTACCGGAGGATGGGGCTCGTGTCATAGGCCGCATGGAAAATCATGTGGTTGAACAGGGCGAAACCATGGCAAACATTGCTAAGCAGTACGATGTTGGCATGCTGGCGTTAATGGCGGCCAACAAAGGCGTAGACCCTTTTCTACCAAAAGAAGGGCACGTACTAACGATTCCTACTCAGCTTATCCTTCCTGATGTCCCTCACAAAGGCATTGTCATCAACTTGGCTGAATTGCGTCTGTACTACTTCCCAGCAAAAGAAAACGTAGTACACATCTTTCCAGTAGGGATTGGTCGTATTGGCCGCGACACGCCAGAAATGACCACGAGCATCAGTCAAAAGCGCCCAAACCCAACTTGGACACCACCTTCTTCGATTCGAGCAGAGTACAAAGCGAAGGGCATTGATTTGCCTGCAGTAGTACCAGCAGGTCCAGATAACCCGTTAGGTATGTTTGCACTTCGCTTGGCCTATGGCCATGGTGAGTACTTGATCCACGGTACCAACAAAGATTTTGGCATCGGTATGCGCGTTAGTTCGGGCTGTATTCGTATGGATCCTAACGATATCGAATGGTTGTTCGACAAAGTTCGTCGTGGTGAAAAAGTGAAAATCATCAATCAACCTGTAAAAGTGACGCTAGAACCGGATCGCAGTGTGTTTGTTGAAGCGCATGAACCATTGACTCGCAGTAATGGCGAGAAAGATCATCTACAGATCCCGAAAGAGTTGGATTGGTGGCTTGATGAATATGGGATGACGAATGCGAAAGCAAAAGCAGCGATTGCTGCGCAGAATGGTGTTCCAGTAGAAATAACCGCGCCTTAACAAGCGTTAAAGCGCGGAATCACATCTTACTTAGTGTAAGACTGAGCGATGTTGTCGATACGCTCGTTAGCACGTGCAGCTTCTTCTTGAGCTGCCATAGCCGAGTCGTTAGACTTTTGAACGTCAGATTGTAGAGACTGAACGTCTTGGCTTAGTTGGCTAACTTGGTTGCTTAGTTCGTCTAGTTTAGTAGCTGTTGCTGCTTCGTCAGAAGAAGCACAACCTGCTAGTAGAAGTACTGAAGTTGCTGCAGCTGCGATCAACGTTTTGTTCATTTTAGAACTCCTTGCCTATAGTGAAAGTACTACGCTATACGTTTTGTGTCATATAGTCATAGTGTTAAATGTGAATACATTCTATCAGTACATGATGTAGCAAAAGTCAAAGAAATCCAAGGATTTCATAGAGTACCTGATACGGACGCTAACATTTAGCTTACATAAGTGAGCGATTACTCACCTGATAACGCCAGTATCAGGTAGTACAGCAGCTCTTTTGCCACTCCCTGATATCAATAATTTAGACGAAATTTACACAAATGAAAGTTTCTTAGATGAATCTTTATTTTTTCTAATGGAATTAGTTTGTGTGATCTCTATCTATACTCCTATGATTTGCGGTATTATACCGAGCTTTTATTTTTTGCTGCGTTAGAGCGGAAACGACACTGAAAAAGCGCTCAGACGCTGATTATTTATTGGAGAATACTTTGCAATTTAAAGATCTAGGCCTAGACAACCGATTGTTGAAGAACCTAAAACACTACGATTTCAAAAAAGCGACTGACATTCAGCAGCAGGCGATTCCTGTTGCGATTGCAGGCAAGGATCTATTGGCATCTTCGAAAACGGGTTCGGGTAAGACTTTGGCGTTTGTATTGCCAATGCTGCACAAGTCGTTAAAGACTAAGTCGTTTTCTGCAAAAGACCCACGTGCGGTTATTCTTGCGCCTACGCGTGAGTTAGCAAAGCAGGTATATGGCGAGCTTCGCTCAATGCTTGGTGGTCTGACTTACGACGCAGCGTTGATTCTGGGTGGTGAGAACTTCAACGATCAGGTAAAAGCGCTACGTCGCTACCCTAAATTCATCGTTGCGACGCCAGGACGTCTGGCCGACCACCTAGAACATCGTTCTCTATTCCTTGATGGTTTGGAAACATTAGTTCTGGATGAAGCGGACCGTATGCTGGATCTGGGCTTTGCGCCAGAACTTCGTCGTATTCACAAAGCAGCGAAACACCGTCGTCGTCAAACTCTGATGTTCTCAGCAACACTTGATCACGCAGAAGTGAACGACATTGCATCAGAGATGCTGAATGCGCCAAAGCGTATCGCTATCGGTGTATCTAACGAAGAACACAAAGACATCACTCAGAAATTCTACTTGTGTGATCACCTAGATCACAAAGAAGCGATTCTGGAGCGTGTGCTTGAAGAAGCAGAATACCGTCAGGTGATCATCTTTACAGCGACACGTGATGACACTGAGCGTCTAACGAACAAGCTGAATGAGAATAAGCTTAAAGCGGTCGCGCTAAGCGGTAACTTGAATCAGACTCAACGTAACACCATCATGAGTCAGTTTGAGCGTGCTGTATTTAAGATCCTAGTAACAACAGACGTTGCATCTCGTGGTCTTGATATCGCAACAGTAACGCACGTTATTAACTTCGATATGCCGAAGCACACAGAAGAGTACGTTCACCGTGTTGGTCGAACTGGTCGTGCGGGTAACAAAGGTGACGCAGTGTCGCTTGTTGGTCCTAAAGACTGGGACAGCTTTAAGCGTGTTGAAACTTACCTACAACAAGATTTGAACTTCTCTGTATTTGAAGACTTGAAAGGTAAATTCAAAGGTTTGAAACCGCGTAAACCTGACTTCCGTAACAAGAAGACAGAAACTAAGAAACCGCGCCCTCAAGCGAAGAAAACATCGAAGAAGCCAGCTAAGCGCGATAAAGGTTTCTACCAAAACGTGGCAGTGGGTGACAACGTGTTTATCCCTAAGAAAAAGCCTGCGGCACCAAGCTCTGAAGATTAAGCCTTCACTTGGCACCTGACGCAAAACGATTTCAAATCCGAGCTCAATAGCTCGGATTTTTTATGCCTGAATTTTGCCTTCAAAACCTCTTATGTTTATCAATCCTAAACATAGGTTCAATAGTCTTTGATTTTTCTAAACGCCATCTTTGCTTAGCATAAGTATCCAGAAATAGGAGACAAGAATATGTATCAAGAAGAGCAATGGTTAGAACAAGTCGATATGAGTTTGACGGACAAGCAATCTAGAGCATTGGGGTGGGATCAGCGTAGCGTCTTGGTCGAAATGTTTTCATTCCTATGTATCGCATTGGTGAGTTTTACATTGGTGTTTATCAGAGGCGATCATCATGATTACTGAGAAGTCACAAATGGGGGCGTTGATTAAATCGGTTGTCGTTCCTTCACTCTACTTCGTAGGATTTCTCGCTTTACTATGGGTTGTAACTAGCCACGTTTTCTAGGTTACCTTTCTTTGTTAAACCCCCACGAAGAGAGAAGCGAACGCTATCACCTAAAAGTTGTCGTTTTTATATCTAGCTTCTAAATTGCACAGCAATATATTGCTTATCTATCAATGACTTTGCATCTCAGTGCATCCTTCCATGATTTAAACGTTTGGCATCATAAAAACCGATGAAAACATCACGAAAACATGTAAATGATAATTGATCTCATTTCTATTTAGGGGCAGAATACGCGAAATAATATTAATCCTATAAATAGTTGTGCCGTTTGTATGAAATTTAGTCATGTTTTTTTGGGGCTTTTAGCGCTCTCTTTACCCAGTGTCGCCGCGGATAATTTTGATTGGTTGAGAGACGATTCAAGACAAGATGAGCGAGTCCTTTCTTATCTCAAGAAGCAAAACCAGAAAACAGAACAATTTCAGAAAAGCTATAACGAGATCACTCAACACCTGTTGAGCCAATGGGAAGCCATGGGTGCAGAAAAAGGTGACAAGCCTTGGGTGATTAAAAACGGCCAAGAATGGAATCTAACTCGCCGACAAGGCAACTTCGTTTTGCTGTCACGAGCAGATAAAAATGCGCAAGAGGACGTGGTTTACGATTTTTCTTCTCGCCAAGAAGAACGTCAATATTTCCAAATCGGTCAATGGCGTATTCAAGGCAATTCATTGCTGTTTACTGAAGATATTGATGGCAGTGAGCAATACCGTGCTTTGCTGGTGGAGCTCAATAATGGCAGAGTGCACGAACTGATTAGCAATGTGGACAATGGTGTTCTCCTCTCACCAAATGGCAAGTTTGCTTTCGTTGTATCAAAGGAAGCGAAAACTCAACGTCCTTACCAAATCGTGCGAATTAACACTCAAACCGATGAGCAGAAAGTACTTTGGCAAGAGGGCAAGACTGATTGGATCATGTCCTTCTATCCCGCAGCCGACGCGCGTTTCGCACTGGTACAAAGTAACAATGAGTCGACCACCGAACAAAAGATCCTAAACCTTGATTCCGGCGATCTGACGGCTTCGCTACGTAAACCAGAATCTGGTGTGGAATATTATGCGGATGTTGCTCAAGATAGAGTCTTTATCAACAGCAACCTTAATGGTCAGTTTGGTTTGTTTGAAACAGCGATGCCCGAGAAACATGCGGACACTGTTGAGTCGAATTGGAAGTCTTTCTTACGCTCAGAAAACGGCGTAGAGCAATTCTATTTGTATGAAGCGGGACTTGTGGCATTAACCAAGCAAGACAATCAAACGACAATCTCGGTTTACTCTTACGATGGTACTGCGAAAAAAATGCTTCCGTTAGAGTCGGATGGGCGCGTTGCTTGGTTGAGCACTCTTGGTGATTACCGCTCTAACAAAATCCGCATTCGTAGTATGTCGATGACGACACCGCCGTTGTGGGAAGAGTTTGATGTTAAAGCACAGATAAAGACAAATCTCTCGCAAGATGTTTATCACGGCTTCTCTAGCCAAGATTATGTTTCTCAACGCATTATGGTCAAAAGTCAAGGTGTGGAAGTGCCGGTTTCTCTTGCTTACCGCAAAGATAAGCTCAGCGACAACGCTCCTGTTGTGCTGTACGGCTATGGCGCTTACGGGTTTACCATGAAACCTTACTTCATGCCTCAAACCGTGAGCTTACTAGATCAAGGCGTTATCTACGCGATAGCGCATGTTCGTGGTGGCGGTTACTTTGGTGCCGACTGGCACGAGCAAGGCCGAGGCGTTCTTAAAGCCAACTCTATCAATGATTTCACGGCAGCTGCGCAAGCACTTAAACACTTTGATGGTGGTGAACGTGATGTCTACGCGATTGGATCGAGTGCTGGTGGTACTTTGGTTGCTGGCTCCATCAACCAAGCTCCTGATTTGTTTGCTGGCGCGGTGATGAAGGTTCCGTTTGTCGATGTCGTTGCTAGCATGTCCGATACGACGTTGCCACTTACTGCACAACAATATGGGGAATGGGGGAATCCGACACTCCCAGAGCAGCTCAAAGCGATGCAAGCTTATGATCCTATTCTCAATATTCATAAAGACGCTTACCCACCCATGTTGGTTCAAGTCGGATTAAACGACCAACGTGTGCCTTATTGGGAAGGCGCGAAGTATCTCGCTCAAATTTCGTCGACCAGTGAATCGACAGGCCCTTATTTGTTGCAAACGGACTTTCACTCTGGCCACCGCATGGATCCAAGGCAGGCAAGAGAGCAACAAGCAAAGGAATACGCATTTCTACTATCACTCATTAAAACATCTAAAGCGGAGCAGTAAATGAAGCTTACCCCAGTGTCAGCGGCAGTACTTTCGGTACTTGCTGCCAGTCAAGTGCACGCCGAATCTAAGGTTTTCTCAATGGAAGAGGTGGTCGTAACCGCCAATAAAATCGATCAGCCATTGTCAAAAGTGGCAGGTAGTGTTGCGGTTATCACAAACGAGCAAATCGAAGAGCGAGGCGAAACTGAGCTCTATGATGTGCTGCGCAACGAACCTGGTGTAAGCGTGACGGGCGGTGCAGGACGTCCGCAAAACATTACCATCCGTGGTATGACGGGTAACCGCATTGTGATCGTTCGTGACGGCATTCGTTCTGCGGATGGCTTCGGTGCGAATGACATTAATGAAGCAGTTGGGCGAGATACTTTTGATTTATCCAACCTTGAGTCCTTAGAAATCATTAAAGGTGCGAGTTCTTCTGTACATGGTTCGGGCGCAATTGGTGGAGCGGTAATTCTTAAATCGAAAAAGCCTGGTTACTACCTAAAAGACAAGAACTTTTATACTGATGTATCGGGTACTCACACAAACATTAGCAACAAGTATAAAGGTACGAGCAACCTAGCATTTCGTGCGGGTGATACTGAGAGCTTGCTGACCGGATCCTACTGGCAAGGCGAGGAAACCCGTAACTTCAATGAAGACCTTTATAATCGGGAAATTGATGGTTATAGCGCGGCGTATACCATTAACCACTTCTACAGTAATGAACTACTGCTGAAAGCGAATGCTAATTTATTTGCCCAGAACCAAGAACGACTTGAGGGTGCTCCTTCGGTACAGCCGGATGGTCTTTGGAAGATCGAAGACTTTTATGAGGATGAAACGAGCGAGACCTATAGCGCTTACTTTGGTGCAGAAATTATGCCGAACGAGCCTACGTGGTTTGAAGAGTTAGATACACAAGTGTATTGGCGTTATACCGAAGTCGTCGAAGATACAAATCGATTAATGTATCAAACCGACCAAAATGGTGTTCTCGTTAGGCGTCGTGATATTGACCACAAAACTTATACCGACCAAACATTAGGTTACAGAGCTGATTTTCTACACACGATGTATACTGGTAATGCTGAGCATAAACTGGCTTATGGTCTCGATCTTTCGACAGATTACTATGAACGAGTATCTGATGAGATGATAGTTGATTGGAATGGCGTGAAACCTGAAGATAAAGAACCTTTCGCTCCGGCACGTGCATATCGTTTAGGCTTGTATTTTCGAGATATGGTGGAACTGGGTAAGTGGACAATTACTGGAGGTATTCGCTTTGATGCTCACAGTCTAACGCCTGACAGCCAGAATGAGATCCAAGGTTTTGCTGTAAAAGACATGGATAGTTCTGAAATTTCACCTAGCTTGTCGATTTCTCGAGAAGTGTTCGCAAACAACATTATTTATATTTCATATGATCATGGTTACAGAGCTCCTGAATATGATAAGGCATACGGTTATGTGAATCATGATTTCGTCCCTCTTACTCCATTTTATATTGCCCCTAATTTAGATCTGGAAGCTGAAACTTCAGATTCGTTTGAAATTGGTAATAAATTTGACAACGGTCGAGCTCACCTATTTGTTGCTGCTTTTTACAACAAGTTTGAAAACTTTATTGATGTCAAAAATGTTGGGAAACATGTGACAGAAGACGGCGTAGCAACGGATATTGATATCAAGCAATACCAAAATCTCAAAGGTGTTGAGACTTATGGATTTGAGTTGTCGGCTGGCTATGCAGTTACTGAAAAGTGGGATGTATCTACAAAAGTGGGTTACGTAGACGGCCAAGATTCAGAGGATGAGTACATTCGCACTATTACACCTTGGGAAGGTAGTGCAGAGGTTCGTTATACCAATCAAGATTTTAACGCTTATGCATTGCTAAGTTGGGCGAACGCTATGGATCGAGTTCCAACTTGCCAAAGCGACATTGGGTTGGCTGTTGATTGTGCGCAGACTAGCTCTTGGAGCACCGTTGATCTTGGTGCGACATACCATGTCACAAAAAATCTTCGCCTAAGTGCGACGGTCGTCAACCTCTTCGACAAAGAGTACATCCGATACCAAGACGTAGCGGGTATCGCTGAGGAAAATAAACACTACTCAACGGAGCCTGGGCGCTACTTCACGCTAAATGCAAAATACGAATTC
This sequence comes from Vibrio campbellii CAIM 519 = NBRC 15631 = ATCC 25920, assembly GCF_002163755.1. Classification (NCBI taxonomy): domain Bacteria; kingdom Pseudomonadati; phylum Pseudomonadota; class Gammaproteobacteria; order Vibrionales; family Vibrionaceae; genus Vibrio; species Vibrio campbellii. Next base: position 1,125,112 of record NZ_CP015864.1, on the reverse strand, counting down.
TAGGACGAAATCATGAAGCTAAAACCATTGGCGTTTTCGCTGCTTATTGCTTGTACCCCTGCGGCGCAGGCTGCAGAGTGGGATTATCCCGCAACGGACTCTGTGGTAACGAATGAAGCGCAAGCGAAAACTTATCTAGACAGCCACTACTCAGAAGCGGGCGAGTTTAAGTTCCGTTACAAAACCCAGTCTCGGCTTGGTGAGCATTACAATTTTGATGTTTGGGGAAACGGTAAATATCAAGCACAGCGCACCCTCGTAGTAACAACCGATAAAAATCATCACGTTGTGCGAGTGTTTAAGAGCCTTGAAGATACGATAATTCGCAACGGTAAACCAACGGTTGCAATGGAATTGGAATCGCCTCGTCAACTGCAAGCACAAGAGCCGCCCGCTTTGAGCTCTGGAAATCTGGTTGATGTTGAGGTTTCTTTATTCAACCCAGATCTGCGCACTATGCAACAGCAAGCGGCACCAGAATCGACGTGGTCAGCACTGGCCGATTACCCTCAGCCGATCGAGTACGTCACCAAGTCGATTGAGGTTTTAAAGTCGGGCGGCAAGTTCTATCTCTCTAACCCAAGATTGAAGCAAGTGGATGCGACGGGCTTATTTGCAGCCCCAGCACCTGGTGAAGCGCCTGTACTCGATACGTTTGACTTTGTCAGCGCAGAAGGGGTTCAAGCATTTGACAGTGTTGATGAGATGCAAAACACCGAGTTTGGTGACAATGCGTTCCCACAGTTGATGGCTTTTTATCACCTTGATAGTTCGATCCAATATCTGACAAGCCTAACTTACGACTTGTTTGACGAACCGCTCCGTTTTGACGCTCGCGGTTTATCAAAAGATAACTCCACTTACTATTACGGCCCGAAAGCACTCATGCTGGGTGTCGGTGGTGTTTCTCCGGATGCAGTCGATGCTGATGTAGTGATACACGAGCTTGGGCATGGCATTCATTACCAAATCGTACCGGATTGGGCGTACGGTCACACTGGTGCTATCGCAGAAGGTTTTGCTGATTACTGGGCGGGCAGCGCGAGCTACCGCACTCAATATTTGGATGCTTCGCGTCGCGGTCAAGAATTCGAGTTAGATATGGTGTTCAACTGGGACGGTGTGTTCGGAACACGCAAAACAACTCGTAGCTTATGGAACCAAAGAGCACGTTACTTCGAGAGCTCAGAGTATCCAGCGCATGTTAGTGTGGGCGGTGAACTAGGTGACGAGCTATGGTCAACGCCACTATTCCAAGCGCTTAAAGCATCGGTTGAACGATACGGTGATGATACCGATAGCGTGTTCCGCGAGTTTGACGCCATAGTACTTGAAGGCATGTACGGCATTGGTCGTGGCGTGAAAATGCATGATCTTGCAGAATCGACCGTGTTTGCCGCAAACACTTTGTTCCCAAATAAAGATTACGCCCAATTCCTGACAGACAGCTTCAACAAACACAACTTGCTTAGAGCGCCTCTTAGCGTTCGCTATGACGCTCGATACATCGCACAAGGTCAAGACGTGGGTGTGAGCCTGAGCCAAACTGGCCGCGAAGCGAGCATCAAAGGGCAATGGCAGCTAAACAATGCATCCGTTTTCGACTTTGATGAAACGCTTTCTGACTCGACCTCAATGAAGGTGGCGTTACCAAGCGGTCTGACATGTGGCACGCAATTCGATTCCTCTATTTCATTGGATTACCAATTTGCAGAAGGCTTAAAGACTCACCAGTGGAGTGAAAATGTGATGCTGGTTAATGGTACGCCAGAGCTCGATATCCAACCTCAATCAGTGAATTCCGCTTTGCCAGAGCAGGGCGACAGACTGTTCTCTCAGACGCTATCGGATAAGTTACTCACGATTGATGATTCGTTTGCGGTTTACCTGAACATCGAACATGACTCACTGCAAGATCTGCAAGTGACGCTTGTGTCTCCACAAGGCAAATCGGTCGTGCTACTTGGCCATCAATCAAGCAATACCAATGGATTTAAAGGTTACTTCACAGCTCAGTATGACGAGGAGTTACAAGCACTTGTCGGTCAACCGAGTTGGGGAACTTGGCGTCTCGAAGTGTCTGACCGCGTGTCAGGGAACTCTGGGGTGTTGAAAGAGTGGGGTGTGAGTCACTTTGCTCAGTATCAGTGTAGTGCTGATACCACTAAAGAAAGCAGTGGTGGTTCAGGTGGCAGTAGTTCGCCTTGGACCTTGTTAGGACTTTTCCTGCTTTCAATGGTGAGAGTGATTCGCTCTCGTTAATTAAAATCAAAAGAAGACAAAATCTATGAAGTTTCAATATTCTTTCGTTGCTATGTCACTAGCCCTAGCAGGCTGTGGCGGTGGTTCTGGTGGTGATACGTCGGCACCGACCTATGATGTAGCTGGCACCATCGTTTCTGCAGGTACACTTCTTGATACGCCAGTGTGCATCGATTTAAACCAAAACTACGTTTGTGATACCACTGAACCGAGTGCTAAAACGGATAATGTCGGTAAATTTAGCCTAACTTCAAGCAACAAAAACGTACTGACCAGCATCATTCTTGCTCAAGTTGATCAAGGTTCAAACCAAACGTTGCATCTTGCGGCTCCGGGCCAAAATTTAGCAACGGGCAACACGGTCAATGGTGTAACAACGTTGCTCGCAGGTCTAGTGATTGACGGTAAAACCGTTGCTCAAGCTGAAGAGATCGTAAAAGCGCAACTCACCGATGCCGGCGTTTCTCTGTCTGGTACGGTAATGTCTAACGCACAAGCCAGCGAGCTAGATAAGCTAGAGCAAAACACGGTTGCACTATTAGCTACGATGCAGCCACAACAAATGACCAAAGGCGTAGCGCTGCTTGCTCAAAGCCTTAGCTTCCAAGGTAAATCGCTGGCCTCTGATCTTCTGTCTGAAGCGGAAGTGGTTGCATTTGCTGAAGAAATTGCAGCGGTTGCTGAACAAACGGTTGGTAGCAACGATACGGGCGCCGTTCTTCATTTTGCTGAGGGCGCAGCAGACGTAGCAGAGGTTCAAGCGTCTTACCCTGGTCAAGATGCGGAATACGGCTTCGACAGAGAGGACAAGCAAACGTCGACAGGCGCTGGCTTTAAGTTCGTCAAGCTAGATTCACAAGGTGCTGCTTTAACTGCAGATGCGAAAGAATGGGCATGTACTATGGATGAGCGTACTGGGCTTGTCTGGGAAAACAAGAGTGCGGATGCGAGCTCGGTCCAATTTAAAGATCGTACATTCGTGTATGAGTCAGCAAGATTCAAACCGTATTACGAAGATCTTGAAGTCGTTGGTTGTGTGGATGCTGCTGATGGCATCTGTTCAACAAGCCAATATGTTGAACATATAAACAAGCAATCACTATGTGGCATTGCTGATTGGCGCCTACCAACATACCAAGAGTTCTACGATGTTCTCGACTTAGGTGAAACAGAGAAAGATGCCGACGGCAATGTCTATGGTATGACGACGGCTTACTTCCCTCAACAGGGCAAAGGCAGCCCAGATGTTGAATCAGGTGCAATTTGGCTAAGTGATTTCACATTTAACAATTACTCTACTTATAACTACGAAGGTGCGCTTCAATTTGTAGTTGTTGCAACGAAAGGTGCTGACCGCGGATACGTTAGCTTTGTTGAGATTTATTCTGACAAAGTGGAGCGTGACACAGGCACGTCATATCAATTCCCAATCCGTCTAGTAGCAGTTAAGGGCCAATAAGATGAAGAAACTAATCACCGCGCTATCTCTTGTCTTGTCTTCTCAGGCAGCCATGGCGGCACAAGAGTGTTCTACTGACTTTGCTAAAACGGCACCTAACACGCGTTATACATATTCTGATAACGGTACCGTAACTGACTTAAAAACAGGTCTTACATGGATGCGTTGCCCTGTTGGCTCAACGTGGAATGCGGCAAATGAAGCCTGTGATGGCGCTGCGAAGAAGATGTCATGGCAGTTAGCGCTATCAACCGCTGAGCAAATCCGCAATGAATCAGGTAACCATGCTTTGCATGACTTCGCGGGCAAAAAGAATTGGCGCTTACCAAACGTTAAAGAGTTGGTCGCGTTGACGGAACGTGCTTGCCATAGCCCAGCGATGAACGGCACTGCATTTGCAAGTGGTTACACGTTAGAGGTGGGTGACTACGCAGGCTACATCTGGAGTAACACTCCAAACGGTGACGGCTCAAACGTTATGGTGTTTGATTCATTTAACGGTGAGGTTTACAACTGGAGCCCACTAGAGCCAACGAACACTTTCTCTGTTCTACTGGTCACTGACGAAGAATAACCACACCGTTGAATTTTCTCTAATCCGAATATTAAAAAGCTCCGCCAGTGCGGAGCTTTCTTCATTTCTAACCTTTGGAACTTATCGGGTTGAGCAGAATGTTTAAACTTGGAACTGCTTAAGCTGATGCTTTTGATTTTCTGCTAAGCCAGACAACTCTTGCGCTGCCGCGGCTGATTGAGTGATACCAGTGACGTTCTGACTCACCAATTCATAGATGGTGCTCAGGTTGTTGTTGATGTCAGACGTGACTTGCTTTTGTTCTTCAGAAGCGGTAGCAACTTGGGTGTTGATTGCATTCAGATCTGAAATTGCGCTGTTGATGTCACTCAGTGAACGACTCACTTCTGCGGCAAGCGATTGGTTATCTTCAAGCATGGCTAGGCTCGAATGCATGCTTTCGTTTGCGTGACCAGACTGCTGTTGTAGCTCTTCAATGATGGTTTGGATCTCTTTGGTCGACTCTTGAGTTCTCGCCGCCAGCATACGCACTTCGTCAGCTACCACGGCAAAACCTCGACCACTTTCACCTGCTCGTGCCGCTTCAATTGCCGCGTTCAATGCAAGTAGATTGGTTTGTTCAGAGATGCTCTCAATAACTTCGATCACTTTTCCAATCTGCTCGGACTGATCTTTAAGCGACGTCACTACATGCGCTGCTTCATTCAGCTGGTCAGCCATTTTTGCGCTCGCACGTGTGCTTTCTTCAAACATACTCAAGCTTTGAGACGTCAGTTTGCTTGCTTCATTCGACGCACTATCTGCTCGCTGTGCATTACTTGAAACGTCTGCCGCTGTGGATTCAAGCTGGTTAATTGCTGACGCGACTTGTTCAACTTCTTGCTTCTCTTGATCCGAGTTCGCACTGCTTTGCGTCATCACGGTTGCCAGCTCTGTCGATGCCGAAGCGACATCTTCACTGATTCGAACCAGAGAATCGACCGTACCGCGAAGTTGGTGGATGGTTTGGTTTACGTCATGCGCCAGTTGTGAGACTTCGTTTTTGCCCACTTCGTCTGCTTCGACCAACAAGTTACCTTTTGCTACTTCTTGCATGGTTTGTTGTAGGTTGCGGATTGGAGCAACAATGTAGCTCGCTAGCAGCCAGCTGATCAAAGAAGCTACAGAAAGAATAATAACCAGAGAGACCGTACTGTAAGTCAATGTAGTGGAGTGAAGAACACCATTTTCTTCGACTTCGTCAGTAACGATTTGATTGAGCTTCTTAGACAAGTTGTCGATAGCGTTAATCATCGCTTCACCGGCAAGGCGGTATTGACCCATCGCAGACTCATACTCACGGTCAAAATCGGACGTGGTGTAATCAGAAGAATGCTTGGTATTAAGAAGTGGCGTCATGGTGACACGAGTAAAATCGACGTAGTGATTCATGGCGTCGCGCATGGCGTTTACTTCAGCCTGAATACCTTCAATTTGATCGATAGAATTAAGAAACTCTCGGTTTGTTGTTTGGCGTTGTTGCAGTTCATCGTTCAGTGTTTTGACATCTTCCGCCCTGAAAAGACTGTAAATCGCCTTAATGCGCATCGCGTAGGTGTTGTCTACGATAGAGCCCAGCTCTTCTTTATGCACGATAAGGTTATTGGTAGAAACCGTCACTTTGTCGAATGCTTTCTCTAACTTTCCTATGCCTATGCTCAAACCAACGATGAGCAGTATGACAGTGAAAAGCACGGGCACGAAAACCTGTGACTTAATAGACAGCGTGCTAAGTAATTGACGCATGATTGACCCTCTAAAGATTATAACTATTATTTTTGTAAATAAAGCCAGTTGATTCTAATTAGTAAGCTTGATATATCAATAATTTAACGATGATTATTTGTTATGAAATATATTAAAAGTGATGTGGTTGGCATTTTGTTATTAGCAAAACATTGCAAAGTGTTTTGAGCTCAAAAGTAAATAAAGTTTGATTGCTGATTTATTAAGCGGAAATGACAATATGTCATAGAGGCTTCAACTAAGTGAAACACAACTGTCATATTTGGATTCTAAAGTGAGCACCGTTCAAGTGAAACACAACGGCAATAAAGCCACTTAAAGGAAATTGTGATGAAAAAGACAGTAATCGGTGCAATCGCACTTCTAGGCGCAATGGCAGTGACTCCTGTTTCTGCTAAAGAAACTATCTCTGCAGTGGGTTCTAGCAGCGTAACTCCACTGATGGAAGTTTTCTCTGAAACATACATGAAGACAAACCCGAACGTATTTATCGAAGTTCAAGGCCCTGGTTCATCTGCAGGTGTTAAAGCAGCGAAGAACGGCTCTGCTGACCTAGGTATGTCTTCTCGTAACCTAAAAGATTCTGAAAAAGAGCCAACGCTAAAAGAAGAAGCTGTTGCTCTGGACGGTATCGCAGTTGTTGTAAACCCACAAAACAAGCTTAATGGCCTAACAGCTGAGCAAGTTACTGCAATCTACAAAGGTGAAGTAACAAACTGGAAAGACGTTGGCGGTGCAGACAAGCCAATCGTTGCAATCACTCGTGATACGGCTTCTGGTACTCGTGGTGCATTCGAAGACATCATGAAGCTAAAAATGAAAATTTCTGGTAAGAAAGTATCGGCAATCTCTCAACGTGCTCAAGTTGCTAACGGTAACGGCGCACTGAAGACAATGGTTGCTTCTAACCCATACGCAATCGGCTACATCTCTCTAGGTACAGTTGATGGCTCAGTAAATGCACTTCCAATTGATGGTATCCAAGCTTCTGTAGACAACGTGAAAAACGGCTCTTACAAAGTTGCTCGTCCATTCCTTGTTCTTTATAAGGAAGGCAAGCCATCAGCTGAAACTCAAAAATTCCTAGACTGGATGCTAACTAAAGAAGCGCAAGCGCTTGTTGACCAAAAAGGTTACATCTCAGTTCACTAATCCCATCGGGACTCTAAAGTTTGCTCAGCCCACCATTTCGGGCTGAGCCTTTTCTATCCATTGTGTTCGACGCCATTGCCAAGAACCGTGAGATTTTTATGACCATCGCAACAAATAGTGAAAAGCTTATGACTACTGACGCTAAAGCGATCAGCAAGCCAGGCCTGCGCGAAAAACGCCGCGTTGATTGGAAAGAGCGCATCTTCCACGGCTTGTTCCTAACGAGTGCTGTAATCGGCATCGTATCATTAGCAGTAATCGCATACTTCATCGTTCGAGAAAGTATCCCAGCATTCCAAGAAGCGGGCGTCTCGGGCATTGTTCTAGGCCAAAACTGGCTACCACCAGCACTTTACGGTGTTGCAACCATGATTGTTGCTTCCATCGTTTCGACGGCAGGCGCTGTTTTAGTCGGTGTTCCAGTTGGTGTCTTGACCGCTATCTTCATCGCTGAAATCGCACCAAAGCGCTTGGCTGACATCATCCGCCCAGCGGTTGAGCTGCTAGCCGGTATCCCTTCGGTGGTTTACGGTTTCTTTGGTCTGGTTATTATTGTTCCATTGATTCAGAACGTATTTGATGTACCAGCCGGTAACACTATCTTGGCCGGTATCATTGTTCTTGGTGTGATGATTCTACCAACGGTAATTACGGTATCTGAAACGTCTATCCGCGCGGTTCCTCGCACTTACAAAGAAGGCTCTTTGGCTCTGGGCGCATCAAAAATCTACACCATCTTTAAATTGCTCGTTCCAGCGGCTCGCTCAGGCATCATGACAGGTGTGATTCTGGGTATCGGTCGTGCGTTGGGTGAGACCATGGCGATCATCATGGTAATGGGTAACGCGCCAGCAATGCCTGAAGGCATCCTTGATTCGGCACGTACGCTAACCGCAAACATCGCTATTGAAATGTCTTACGCAAGTGGTGTTCACGCGAACGCACTTTACGCTACAGGTGTGGTACTTCTGGTCTTCATCATGACGTTGAACGCTGTACTACTGTACCTAAACCGAGAAAAAGCGAAGTAATCGCTCGTTAAAGGTGACTATTATGGATCGCGCAAAACTGAAAAAAGCACGCCAGTTCAAAGATAATGTCTTTAACGCATTTGTCTGGATCTCGGCAGCACTGACGGTAGGTTTCTTGTTCTGGATTATCTGGTACATCCTATCAAATGGTCTACAACACGTAGATTGGAACTTCATTACTGATAACTACACGCGCACAGGTGAAGAGCACGGTATCTTCCCAATGATTGTGGCGACAATTTACATGGTTATCGCATCTATCGCAGTGGCAGCACCACTCGGTATCATGACGGCAATCTACTTGACCGAATACGCGAAAGTGGGCAGTCGTTTGGTGAAAATCATTCGATTCTGTACTGAGTCATTGGCGGGTATCCCGTCGATCATCTTCGGCCTGTTCGGCATGACTTTCTTCGTGGCGATTCTTGGCCTTGGCTTCTCGATTCTGTCGGGTGCATTGACGCTAAGTATCCTAATCCTGCCAGTTATCATCCGCACCACGGAAGAAGCGTTGATGGCAGTACCACAAACGTACCGTGAGGGCTCTTACGGCCTGGGTGCATCTAAGATTTACACCATCTGGCGTTTGATTCTTCCGAGCGCAATGCCAGGTATCTTAACCTCGGTCATTCTAAGTATTGGTCGTGTCATTGGTGAGTCTGCTCCAGTATTCCTGACAGCAGGTATGGTTGCACGTATTCCGGATTCTCTATTGGATTCAGGTCGTACATTAACCGTTCACCTATACAAACTGACTACCGAACTGTTTACCATTGAAGAATGGAATCAGGCTTACGGTACCGCGACAGTTCTGATTGTTGTTGTTCTATTGATCAACATGTTCACAAAACTGATTGCACGACGTTTTAACACCGCAACTTACTAACGAAACGAATTAAGAACGCACGTTAAAAGACACGAATTCAAGATTTAAGAGATTAAGAAAATGAACAAGTTTGATATTGAAAACCTAGACCTATTCTACGGTGAAAACCAAGCACTGAAATCGATCAACCTGCCAATTCCTGTTCGCCAAGTGACGGCGCTTATCGGTCCTTCTGGTTGTGGTAAATCAACACTACTACGTTGTTTGAACCGCATGAATGATCTAATCGAAGGCGTAAAGATCACGGGTAAACTGTCAATGGATGGCGAAGATATTTACGGTAACATCGACGTTGCTGACCTTCGCATCAAGGTGGGCATGGTATTCCAGAAGCCAAACCCATTCCCAATGAGCATTTACGAGAACGTGGCTTACGGTCTGCGCGCTCAAGGCATCAAAGATAAGAAACACATTGATGAAGTGGTTGAAAGTTCACTTCGCGGCGCAGCACTTTGGGATGAAGTAAAAGACCGTCTTAAGTCACACGCATTTGGTCTTTCTGGTGGTCAGCAGCAGCGCCTTTGTATCGCACGTACCATTGCGATGGAACCAGATGTGATTCTGATGGATGAACCAACATCGGCACTTGACCCAATTGCGACGCACAAAATCGAAGAACTGATGGAAGAGCTGAAGAAGAACTACACCATTGTTATCGTAACGCACTCAATGCAGCAAGCGCGTCGTATCTCAGACCGCACCGCGTTTTTCCTAATGGGCGAATTGGTTGAGCACGATGATACACAGGTGATCTTTAGCGAACCAAAAGACGACCGTACTCAAGGTTATGTAAACGGTGACTTCGGTTAATCAACCTATTTATTGGCATATACACAAATAACTATAAGCGATGGTACTCTTGCCCCTCTTGATGAGGGGCTTTTTTTCGTTTTTAGGCTGATTATTTTGTCAACATTAATAATCTTCATCATGGATCATTTTTGCGCCGATATTTTGCAGTATGTAACTCTGATGAAACATCTGTCTAAAAATGTTGAAAGGTTCTCGAATGTGAAATTAAGTCCATATTTTTTGCGAAAGACTTAACAGCTCAACTTGGACTCCATTGATTGCATATCACCAGCTAAGTAGTTTTTTATTGAAAATAAAAAAGTAGATTAGGTTGGCCAGGTGAGTTTAAAAAGTTTTACGAGGACGGTTTCTTCCACGAGAGACCACAGATTATTGGCGGAGGCCATATTCAAACATCTAGAGCAGCACTTTTCTCCAGGTGCTATCGCTATTTTTGATGACCCGTTAACGAACTCGTCTGGCTCGGTAAGGTTCTCACGAGGCGATCTGTTCTCTATTCAAGAATATCCGCAAGCCTTTTGGGAATGGGCAAACCAGTTTGATACCTCAGAGGGCATCATTCCCTTGGCTATCAATACATGTAACTGGAACCATGCCCAAGATTTGGGGGGCGAGAGCTACATTATGATGCTCGACAACACGCCAATTAAACGTACCTACCTACTTATCCAAAACGTTCAAGCTCGCTCCGCCCACAACATCTATGAAGAAAGTTACGATGCAATGCAACTGTCAGCGGCTCGCTGGCAATGTATTCGTGCAGAAAAGAACGCTTCCCTTGAAATGAAGCACCGTGACGTGCGTGAAGCTCAGTACGTGGATGAGCTAGGGCAACGTGAGCGTTTTATCGAGAACATGAAACTGGTGCAGCAAGTCGCGCTGGATATCTCTAATCCTGACTCCCTAAAAGATCTCTATTTAAAAGCGGTGGAAGCACTGCGCGAGCGATTGGGCTTTGATCGTTCAACCCTGATGTTGCTCGATATGAAAAAACGTAGCTTCAGCGGTACTTATGGCACTAACGAGTCGGGCAGCACGATTGACGAGTTCCACACTCAGTACGATTTACATCAATTAAGTGAAGGGTACATTGCGGCCCTTTCGAGCCCGGAACGTAACTTGGTTATCGTCGATGATGCACCCATTTATACCGCGGGCAAAGTCGTCGGGCAGGGGTGGAATGCGATGTTGATCTTGCGCGACGGTAATGAACCTTTTGGCTGGTTTGCCTTGGATAACTTTATTCACCGTAAGCCGATTACCGCTTACCAAAAACAGATTTTGGAATCCTTTGGCTCTTTATTTTCACAGATCTTCATCCGCAAACGCCAAGAACAAAATGTACGTATGCTTCATTCCAGTATGGTTGAGTTATCACGCTGTACCACGGTAAGTGATGTGTGCAAATCCGCCGTCACATTTGCGATTAAGAATTTAGGCATCGACCGAATGGCAGTGTTCTTAACCGATGAAAATTGCTCTTATATGCAAGGCACTTGGGGAACCGACATCCAAGGTAACGTGGTTGATGAATCTTACTTTTTTGGTGAAACCCAAGACTTCTCTTTGATTAACTTAGCCCGATCGATGCCAAACGAAGTTGCTTTTGAGGAATCGGTTCCTATCTATCATGACTATAAAATTGCGGGCTTTGGCTGGGCGGCAATGACGGTGCTGACCTCGAACAGCAGTGGCCCCATTGCCTTTATCGCTGTTGATAACCTTTTGACTCGTGCTCCTCTCACTTCTCAACTGCGTGAAGTGATTCGAATGTTTGCCTCCAGCTTGGCTGAAGTTCTTCAACGCACACAAGCGCAAGAGGCCATCCGAGAGTTGAACGAAAACTTAGAGCTCGAAGTTAAGAACCGAACCACGGAACTGCAAGAAGCGAATCGACAACTGGAGATTTTATCCAAACTCGACCCATTAACGCGCTTAGGTAACCGCCGTATGCTGGAGCATGTGATGCAGAAGTACTGTTACCTCGAGCATGATGAGCTCATGTCTTTTGGCTTGATTCTTATCGACATTGATCACTTTGGCTTGTTTAACAATCATTACGGGCATTTAGAGGGCGATATTGCGTTGATGCGCATTGGTAATATCCTCGAGCACCATACTAAAGATGAAGACGAAGTCTTTTGTCGCATTGGCGGGGAAGAGTTTGTCTTGTTGATGATTGGATCGAGCCAAGAAGAAGTTCGATTACGTGCAGAGTGCATTCGTCGTTGTATTGAGGAAGAGGGGATCAAGCATCGTCATAATCCAGAAGGCGAATTGCTGACGGTGTCGGTTGGCTATTCTTGCTATCAGGCGCAAGGAAAAGACTTCAATTTTGACCACCTCTATCAGCTTTCGGATAAAGCCCTTTACCAAGCCAAAAATAGCGGTCGAAACTGCGTGCGCATGTTTGAGGCAACAGACCAAATCGTGGCCTAAGCAAGCAGGCACGAATAAGACTGAAATAAAATGGCAGCTCGATGTGAGCTGCCATTTGTCGTCTTAGTATTGAAAGAACTCACTAGAGCTTTTCTAGTTGATGGCTAGGTTTGCTTTTCTTCTCTTTAGCCAGTTGTTTGACCTTGGCGATCAGAGAGTTAGGTTTCCATTCCTGCTGAGTTGAACTAAAGCGAGAGTGGTTCATCAAATTCAGTTCTTCTTTCACGGCTTTCACTGCTTCAGACTCATTGCTAAGGTGGTGAGTGTTTAAGTAGTCGTTAACTGCTCTTTCAATCTTGACGCTGTCACCTTGTTTGATGATGTTTTCTAGATCTTGTAATGATGAGCCGTGAGTCGATGTCTCAACTTTTTCAGCCTTTGGCGCCCCACGTTTTTTCCAAAGCCCAAACGCAATCGCAGATGAGACAAGCCACAGTAAACCAAATACGAATGTCAGCGTTTTCCAGATAGAATCCACACCACCTTGAACCACAGGGGCAGACGTTGTCGCTGGTTGTGCTGGTAACGCACTTTCTGGCAGAGTGATTAAGCCACTATCGCTTTTCTCGACATTAAGCTTCAGCGATGTGATATCCGCTTGTCTTGCTTGGTCACGGTTACTGTCCCACCAGTTTAAGCTGTAACCCGGCAGGGTAAGGTCGCCAGCTTCAGTCGGAATTAACACCTGTTTGACAGTCATGGTTACCGTTCCATCGCGGGAGTTTTCAAACTGCGGTTGCTCTGGATAAACACGCAAAGTACTAGGGTAGACGATACCAATGCGAGGTAAATATTCTGCCTGAGTTCCGCGAGCTCGGATGCGGATCGTACGTGTGATCGATGTGCCCTGTTTTACAGTGTTAACTGTAGTTGCTGATAGTGGATTACCTTGCTCATCTTGCCAGCTTTGTGTCATTTCCAGTGCGGAAGCTGGTAGCCAGTTACCTTTAAAATCCTTCGGAATAGGCTTCACAGTAATCGGCATTTGCTCTGCTTTGGTATTGATTGGCATGACCTTGGTAGAACCAGTTAGGCTGTCGCCGTAGATGTAAGAACCCGTTAATTTCGGGCCATTCAGCGTGTAGGTGCCAGGTTGTTCGGCTGTAATGCGGAAAGCTTGCTCCACAACCGTGACTTCAAGCCCATCAATGATGCGCTGGCCTTGCTTCATATCACTGGCTGGCTCAATTTTCATTCCTTCAATGCTTGGTGGCACGATTTGCGGATTATCTAAGCGACGAGGATCGACTTTTATCGCCAGTTGCATGCGAAGTGTCGCTGACTGCTGTGGATACAAAGTGTGGCTATCGACACTCATATCGAAGCTGAACAAATCTTCTAGGCTAGGTTCTGCTTGGTTTTTGGTTACTCGTAACTTAATTGGCTCGGTCTTCATACCGTCTGCAGAAAAGCTCGGAATGGTGACGACGCCTTCTTTCATCGGTGCAATCGAGATGCTCCATTCCGTTCGAACGGTTTTGTGGCCATTAATGTTATTGCTTGAACGACCGTAACGAGGCTGCCCTAAAAAAAAGTCTTGTTTCAATACATCGAAATCAATCGCGTCTGAGCCAAGCTCGGTATCTGCCATGATCCTTAAGTTGATCACTTCGTTCTTCGCCACCTGAGTTTTGTTTACACTGGCTTGAAGGCTTTGTGCGAAAACCGAAAAGCTGGTCAGTAGGCTGGCCATTAGAACAAAGACCAGTTTGGCGCCTTTTTTCATCATGGACTTACCACTCCTTATTTGATTGTTGTGGACGCTGTTTTTGTTGCGCTTGAAGTTGCATTTGAGCTCGAATCAAGAAGCTAGGGTCACGTGCGCTTTCTACCGCCTCAAGGCGGCGGAATTCAGGATCATCCTGAGGCGTTTTTTCTGGTTGAGCTTGCGCCTGTGTAGGTTCACCTTTTTGCTCGCCCTGTTTCTCTTCTTCTTGCTTGGCTTTTTGTCGCTCAGCTTTCTGATTTTCTTGTTTATTTTCAGGTTCTTGCTGGTTTTGTGACTGCTGCCCTTGCTCTTGTTTAGCATCACTCTGAGACTTTTGTTGCTGTTGCTGTTGCTGTTGCTGTTGCTGTTGCTGTTGCTGTTGCTGTTGCTGTTGCTGTTGCTGTTGCTGTTGCTGTTGCTGTTGCTGTTGCTGTTGCTGTTGCTGTTGCTGTTGCTGTTGCTGTTGCTGTTGCTGTTGCTGTTGCTGTTGCTGCTGTTGCTGCTGTTGCTGCTGTTGCTGCTGTTGCTTCAGTTTCTTCTCTACAACCGACAGGTTCTTTTTCGCAGCTTCAAAGTCAGGTTTTTCTTGAATTACGTTTTTATAGAGCTCTGCCGCATCCTCAAGTTGTCCGTTCTTAGCAAGTGCGTTTGCCAAGTTGTAACGGCCATCAAGGCTTGGATTATTGGAGAATGCTTCAATCGCGCTTTCGTAATCCCCAGCTTGGTAGCTTGCTGCACCTTTCCAGTTAGGATCAGTGAAGGTACTTTGGGCTTTTTCGTATTCACCTTGTTGATAAAGCTGTTCGCCTTGTTGGTTTTGATTCAAAAACGCATTGGCTTCTGCTTTCGGTGTCCAACTCATCGGTAACACGGTCGCTACCAGTAACCAAATCATGCCTCGACGGAAGAGTAGTGCTGCAGGAATCAACAGCAGAGGTAGCAACCAGAAACCACCGTTCAAGCGAGAGTCGGTTTTCACGTCTTCACTTTGCTTGGCGGCAAGGTTGTTACTCGCGTTATTAGTAAACGCGGCAATGTTCTCGACATCACGGTTATTGTGTTGAATTGGAACAAATAATCCGCCGGTCTCTTTGGCTAACTTCTGTAAGTTTTTCAGGTTAGTCTTCGCTACCACTGTGTTGCCTTGTCGGCTCTTCATTAACGAACCATCCGGAAGAGCAATTGGTGCGCCAGTTGATGTGCCGATAGCGAGTACTGACACACGAATGTCTTTACCGTTTAATAACGCTAATGAGCGAGATAGTTCGGAGTCATCCAAATCATCTGCTAGTACGACGATGTCACCTTGATTGACGCCCGCTTGAGTAAACTGACCAAGCGCGGTTTCAATCGCTGATGGTAAGTTGGAGCCTTGATACGGCATTAACTCAGGAGACAAGTTTTCGATGATGCCAGCGAGTGTGCTGGAGTCAGTCGTCAGTGGACTCAACGTATAAGCATCGCCCGCGTACGCGACCAAACCTGTTGAGCCTTCTTTCCATTTCGGCAGTAAATCCGACGCTTTATAGCGGGTTTGTGACAGGCGATTTGGCTTCACATCCGTTGCGTACATAGAGCGCGACATATCCAGAACTAACACTCGGTTTTGGCTTAGTTCAAAGCTTGGGCGTGTGTTGGATTGCCAACTTGGGCTTGCTAAAGCGATACAAGCGATTGCCCATGCTAACCCCCAAATGGCGAAGTAGTGCTTGGTTTTTACTGAATGACCAAGCATTTTTGCCAAATGAGGTGCAATCAACGATGACTTTTTGGTTCTATATTGGCTGTTAAGGGCAAGGACGACAGGGATGACGAGCAAACCCAACAACCAATACGGATTTAGGAAAGTAAACTCAGCCATGTTTTCTCCTTAGAACAAACAGGAACACGGAAAGCACAAGTGCAGCGCCTAGTGGGTAAGGGAACCATTCCGACTGAGGACGCCATGTTTGCGTATCGCTAGAAACTGGCTCTAGTTGATTAATGGTGTCGTAGATAGTTTCAAGTTCTTTGGCATCACGCGCTCGGAAGTATTTACCACCAGTCATCTCTGCAATCTTGGTCAGTGTTTGCTCATCAAGATCTGAGGCGGTATTGACTTTGCGCGTCATGAAGAAGTCTTTCACCATCATTTCACCAGCGCCCACACCTACGGTGTAGATGGTTGCGTTGTATTTTTCAGCGATTTCAGCGGCTTCAAGCGGATCAAGTACACCTGCTGTATTGCTACCATCACTGAGCAAGATCATTACACGTTGTGGTGCGTCACTGTCTACAAAGGTTTTGGTGCCTAAGCCGATACCGTCACCAATCGCGGTGCGCTGGCCAACCAAGCCAATGACGGTTTGATTGATCTGTTGCATCACGGTTTTACGGTCAGCGGTCAGCGGCGTTTGTAGATATGCATGATCACCAAATAGAACCACACCTAAGCGGTCACCTTGGCGTTTTTCTACGAAATCAGATAAGACTCTTTTGACGGCGGTTAGACGGTCTATGTATTCACCGTTGTCGTTCATGTCTTCTTTCTGCATAGAGCCAGATAAGTCGACCACTAACATCATGTCGCGGTATTTCGGTTGGAACTCAACCGGATCGCCATACCAAACCGGTCGAGCACAAGCGACAACTAACAGAGCCCATAAGCCAATAGACAGGCATTTTTGTACGACCTGTTTTGGTTTGTTGCTGTGTTTGTTGTCTGGCAGGTACGCCAGCTTAATTTCAGCTTGCTGAGTCTCTTCAGGGAAGAACTTATAAATCAGCCAAGGTAGGGGCAGTAACAATAATGCCCACCACCAGACAAACTCAATGTTCAACCACTGAGAGAGGCTCGAAACGAGAGTTGCCTCAGTCACGAGTTTTTGCCTTTTTCTTTGGTGGCAATGCGGTCGCAATCCAGTATGCACAATCATCAATCAGATCTTGATGCTGTTCGTGACCTGATTTTTGATACAGCGCCGCTTGCCACTGTTGTTGTTTATCGACAAATCGAGTTTCTTTGGTGTAACTATCAAGAAACTCGTACCAAGCAGAACCTGTTAATGGCGCGATTTCTTCACGAGGGAAGTAACTCAAAGCCGCTTGACGAAGAACCTCTAATGCAGAAGACGGTGTGTGTGGTGTGATCGGATTGGTCAACAGTTTCAATGCGGTCTTCTTGGCCACAAGACGCTTTGTACGCCATCTTAAGTACAGTACGACGATTAAGATGGAGAGAATTACACCGCCCAGAACAGCCCACCATCCCCAAGCAAGTGGGAACCAATCTGGTGCATTTGGCAGGATTAAAGGTTCAAGGTTTAGGCTTTGATTATTCGTTGTCATTACTATTACTACTGCTTGAATGATTTGTATGTTGTTGCTTTGATTAGCTTAACTGCTGAACCAACGGTAACCCGCTCGACAGGCTGTTAAATGGAATCGCCATCGAATGACACTGCTGTTTGATGGCTTGCTGATGCTTAACGAAATGAGATTCCAACGCTTGGCGCTGTCCTTTCGAACCGAAATTAAACCACTGACTTCGATGACCATCGGATGCTTTCGCCTGGCCTCGGAAGTCGGTTTCGCCTCGCTCAAGAGGATCATAAAACTGCACTGCACGAACGCTGTTGTGTTGCTTTAATCGACGCAATTGAACCAGCTCTTTCTCCTCAACTTGAGCAAAATCACTCAGCAGAATAAGCTCACTGCCTTTCGGCGTTAGGTTGTGTAGCGTTTCAATTGCGTTCATGTAAGGCAGCGTACGTGTGCTGTCAGCTTGTTGATTCGTAAGCAATTGATTGTGAGTATTCACTATCGCGTCAAGAATTCTCAGCCCTTGCTTTTGTAAAGAAGAAGGGCGGAACTCAATACACTGGGAACCATCATCTATCACCGCGCCGATGCGGTCTTTCTTGGCTAACGTCAGCCAAATCAAGACGCTAGCGAAGTGTGCCATTTGAACTGACTTCAATACATATTGCGATCCAAAGCGCATGCTTGGGCTCAAGTCGATGTACAAGATCACCGCTTGCTCTTTGTCTTCAGCAAACAACTTGGTGTGCGCTTTTCCCGTTCGAGCCGTGACTCGCCAATCGATGCTGCGAATGTCATCACCCGCTTGGTATTGGCGCACTTCCATGAAGTCCATACCACGACCTTTTTGACGGCTGGTATGGTTACCACTCATTTGCGACCAAATACTCTGTGCTGGTGGCAACCAACGAACCGATTGAGTGCGATATTGAAGCAGCTCTTCAAGGGTTAATGTCACCCCATTCGCATGAGGTGGCAATGCATATGATGCAGACATGTCACCTACCTACGTTATGCGCTACCTACAAGGTTAAGAAGCTTGTCGATAACCTGATTTGCTGTAATGCCTTCTGCTTGAGCGTGGTAGCTAAGCAGCAGACGATGGCGTAGTACAGGGTAAGCCATGGCTTGAACATCTTCTGGTGAGACAAAGTCACGACCTGCCAGCCACGCATGAGCGCGAGCACAACGGTCAAGCGCAATCGTCGCACGTGGACTCACACCCATAGATAGCCACTTCGCAAGCTCTGAGTCGTAATCGCTTGGCTGTCGAGTCGCCATCACAAGACGAACGATGTATTGCTCGATTGCGTCTGCCATGTGGATGTTGAGCACCTCTTTGCGTGCGGTGAAGATGTCTTCTTGGCTCAAGCTTGGGCGTTCAATCGCCGCTTCGCCTTTTGCCTCACCACGGTTGATGCGCAAGATAGCCAACTCGTGTTCCGCATCTGGGTAGTCCACATCAAGGTGCAACAAGAAACGGTCGAGCTGTGCTTCTGGCAGCGGGTAAGTACCTTCTTGCTCGATTGGGTTTTGCGTCGCCATCACCAAGAATAGCTCTGGGAGTGCGTATGTGTTTCGTCCTGCTGTCACTTGCTTCTCAGCCATTGCTTCAAGCATTGCAGCTTGCACTTTAGCTGGCGCACGGTTGATCTCATCAGCAAGGATCAGTGAGTTGAAAATAGGACCGGACTGGAAGGTAAATTCGCCCGTTTCTGGACGGAAGATATCGGTACCCGTCAAATCGGCTGGCAGTAGGTCTGGTGTGAACTGAATACGGTGGAAATCACCTTCTACACAATCCGATAGGGATTTCACCGCACGGGTCTTAGCCAATCCTGGAGGGCCTTCAACCAAGATATGCCCATCGGCAAGTAGAGCAATAAGTAGCTGTTTAACGAGATCATGCTGACCAATGATCTGAGACTCTAAGTAGCTTTGAAGAGTTTCGAAGTTTGTTTTGTGCATTTTTTGGACTCTCTGGTATCCATATGATTCTTGTTTTGAGTATTGGTCACTTCTTCTAAGGGAAAAGTTCCAGTACGCACATGCAATTTATCTTTTCAATATTGGGTTATTGCTATGTTTTACAAGGTCATGACAATGACTTAGGGCTACGGAAAGCCCTAACCTTAACAAGTGCTCATAGTGCGTGTTTCAATGTCAGCCAAAAATTGTCGTCTTCGTCAGCATTTAATGAAACTGTCGCCTCTTTTGTGATGTTGTGTCCAACCTGTGTCACTAACTCAACCCTCAGCTGTATCAAATTGCTATTCATGAAATCAGCTTTCGCTTCAGGCTTTTAATGGAGTGGACGACGGAGTCTGTTTTGTTAAAAAACGAATTCAGAGTCGCGAAGTTGTTGTCTCTTGTTAGCCGTTTAAATGCCCCACATGGTGAGCACACTCCAATTGTGTACACGCAAGATAAACTGACCCACCTTTCACGATGTACGCGGCAAACATTGAGCCGTTCGCTACAACAACTTGCTAAGCAAGGCATCATTACTATCGGTTATCGTCGTATTGAGATAGTCGACGATGAAAAGCTCAGTGCGTTCATTCTTGAGGGGATGCCAGATTAAGCATAGCTATCTGATAATGACAGTCACATTAATGAGTGAAATTATATTACAAAACAATATATTACATTGTTTTTGCATAAAGTTGTGAGAATTTTCTCTAGTTTTGTCAGATAAGGCCGATAAAAGTGTCATGCTGTGCATAGTAAATTTGTATGCGCAAGGTTGCATTTATTCAGAATGCAGATAACTAGTGATTCTTTTAAAGGTCCAGATATGTTGAAACTTAGCTCCTTGAGTATCAAACAAAAGGTTGTACTCGGTATTACATTTGCAGTGCTTGCATCAACGATTATTGTAGGGGTGATGGCACAGCGTCATGCGCGAGACGTATTAAGCCATCGCCTTATTGATATTGAATTGCCTGCGATGTTGCAGCAAATCAATACGGAGATTGACCGTGAAGTTGTACAGATGCAGCAAGCGGCGAAACAGTTGGCGACCAATGAATTTGTTGTTGAAGCACTATCGACGACAGACCGTAACCCAACAGTCGAAGCGCAATTAGTTCGCCAACTAAATAACGTAAAGTCCCAATACCAGTTGAACGATGCTTCTGTCGCGAACAGACAAAGTGCTTATTACTGGAACCAAAACGGTTTTCTACGTCAGCTTAATCGCTCGCAAGATGCTTGGTTCTTTGGATTCACCTCTTCTGGCCAAGATACGTCTGTAAGCGTATTTCAAGAGGCAAATGGCGACGTAAAAATGTTCGCGAACTACCAAAACGTCAATGGCATCTCAATGTCTGGCCTGTCCAAGTCAATGGACGATATGGTTTCGTTACTAAATGGCTTTAAGATTGAGAAAACAGGCTACGTTTTTCTGACCAATAGCAAAGGTGATATCCAGATTCATCGCCAGCAAGGTAAGAACCAAAGCTCTATCAACCAATTGTTTGGTCGTGAAGCTTCTCAGTTGCTCAACAAAAATCACTTCAATTTAGTAACGACAGAATTTGAAGGACAGGAGATGTTTGTCTCGAGCTTGTACGTGCCTTCAATGGACTGGTTTGTCGTTGGTGTTGTACCAGTAAACGAAGTATTTGCTGACCTAGATGCAACCGCCGAGAAAATGTTATTCACAACAGCGATCGTCGCGCTGATCTTCATTGCGATGGGCGTTCTTCTTGCAAACAGCATTACCAACCCAATTCGCCAAATTGCTGACCGCTTCACTGATCTTGGTGAAGGTGAGGGTGATCTAGCTCAACGAATTGAAATCAAAGGCAACGATGAGATCGCTCAACTCTCTAAAGGCTTTAATGGCTTTATTGAGAAGATCCATGCAACCATGAAGGAAGTGTCGCTAACCAGTGGTGCTTTAAGTCAAGCGGCAGACAGTGTTTCAAATAAAGCAACGTCTACGCATGATAATAGCCAAGAGCAACGTGACCAGACGATTCAGGTAGTAACGGCCATTAACCAGATGGGGGCAACGATCAGCGAGATTGCTTCAAACGCAGCAACCGCAGCTGATACGGCAAACCAAGCGTCTGATAATACGCAGACTGGCCGCCAAGTGGTGACGCAAGCAAAAGAAGTGATTAGCCGCCTTGCTGGTGATGTGGAAACGACAAGCATGGTAGTGACCCAGCTTGCAACAACCACCAAAGATATTGGCTCTATTCTGGATGTGATTCGCGATATCTCTGAGCAAACCAACTTACTTGCGTTGAACGCAGCGATCGAAGCGGCTCGCGCGGGTGAGCAAGGTCGTGGCTTTGCGGTGGTGGCTGATGAAGTACGTAACTTAGCGTCACGTACGGCTGATTCGACCGAAGAGATTCAGAAGATGATTAACCAACTTCAAAGTGATGCACAAGATGCAGTAGCTGCAATGGAAGCAGGTAAAGCGGTGACATTTGAGGGGGTGGCTTCAACTGATGAAGCTGTTGTTGTTCTAATGAATATCTCTGAACGCATTGCGGATATTTCGGATCGTAATACTCAGGTTGCAACGGCAACAGAAGAACAATCGACAGTGGTTCATACCATCAACCAGAACATCGAAGAGATTAATGCGATCAATGAGATGACGACAGCGACAGCAGAAGAACTTGCTGGTGCAAGTCGAGATCTGCAAGAATTATCATCTCGCCTAGATAAGATGGTTGGTAGCTTCAAGCTGTAGAGTTGGATAGAATAGACCTAGTTTACAAGTTTAACGACTCGATATTTAGGTAAGTACTATGAATGATTTCGAAAAAGAACTAGCACAGATCTCGCAAGAAGCATCTCAAGAGCCGGAAGTAAAGCTACCAACTCTTGAAGAGCAGAAGCAAATTGCGGCAGAGCTCAAGAAGTTAGAAGCTGAAGGAAAACTGACTCCAGAAATCCTTGAGCAATACTTTGGTAAGTTCAATCAGAAAAATTCAGTACCAGTGCATTAATAAAGGGGGAGTTTGATACTCCCTTTTTCATACCTATCAATTTCCTCACACCTTTTATCTACATACCAATCAATAATTTAGCCTTTGCTACTACTTTTTTTCATACTTGACAATAGTGCCTCTCTAACTAAATCTATGCCTTATTTCACTCAAAATGACTAAGGGCATCGATCAAGATGGAGAATCAAAATACAAGGAAAGTGATCTTAATAACGGAGGACAGCTTACAGTCTTCAC
This sequence comes from Vibrio campbellii CAIM 519 = NBRC 15631 = ATCC 25920, assembly GCF_002163755.1. Lineage (NCBI taxonomy): Bacteria > Pseudomonadati > Pseudomonadota > Gammaproteobacteria > Vibrionales > Vibrionaceae > Vibrio > Vibrio campbellii. The sequence goes on along the minus strand of NZ_CP015864.1, from coordinate 1,102,532 downwards.
TGTTAAAAGATGTGCTAGAGACTAAGCTCAACATCAATGTTCAGTTGATCTCTCCTGAAAAGCTCGATACTCAGCCTGAATCGGTCAGTTCAATCTCTGCGATATTGTTAGATTACAGTGTGATATCAGAAGAGGTCTTCTCTCGTTACATGGAGTTTAAAAAAACGGATCTCAAAGACACGATAGAAGTTCTTATTAACTGCGATAAATCGATTACAACTGAAGAGTTGTTTGTTTGGCAATCATTGGCTGGCATCTTTTACACTTCAGACGGCATCAGTACATTACAAGCTGGAATAGGAAAAGTATTACAGGGTGATATGTGGTTTAGCCGGAAGTTTTCTCAGCAATATATCACCCATTTACGTCGACACAGTAGACCACTTAATAAAACCGTTCCCACAATTTTGACCAAAAGAGAACAGCAAATTATTACCTTTTTATCTATGGGGGCTTCGAACCAACAAATCGCAGCGCAGTTATTTGTGAGTGAAAATACTGTCAAAACTCATCTCCACAATATCTTTAAGAAGATTGAAGTGAAAAACAGAGTGCAAGCATTAATCTGGGCAAAAGAGAATATTTTTGATATGCCGCTGGCAGTATAAACCAGAAAAATAATACGGTTATATTTGATAAAATGCGATGAATATCTAGTAATTTAGAGCGTTCGATAAAAAGTGTTTCTTTTATGAGAAACACTTTTTTTGTTTCTGATTTTTGTGAAAATACAATTCAAAAAAGTAGCAAATATCTCTAATCTATCACCTAGCACTTAAATATGAGATTAGATGCTTAATGATAATTATTAAATTGATGCCAGTGAAAGTATGAGAAAGACTATGGAACAATATAAGGACCAGCCAGAAATCCTAATGATCACTCAGCAAAGTCTGCAGAGTGAAAACTTCAAGGAGATACTTTCTAAGAGAACAGAAACAAAAATAACCATCATCGATAGTAAAAATCCAAGTTACCACGAGTTGATTCCTGAACAGTATTTCTTACTAGTCGATTTTTCAGTAGATATCCCTTCTGACACTTTAGTTTATCTGAAAGATAGTGAGAAAGTACTTGGGACCATTATGTTGAATTTAAGTCATGAGCTAGATACTGAAGAACTTGTGTCTTGGCCTCAGCTAAAAGGTATATTTGGCCCCAGTGATTCAATGGATAAGTTATGCCAAGGTTTAAGTGCGATCGTCAATGGTGATAATTGGCTATCGCGTCGTTTATTGGAGCAGCTTCTTACTTACTATAAAGGTAAAGAGTCTAACTACATTATTGAGCCAGCAATAGAAGTAGAGCTTACACGTAGAGAGGTTCAAGTTCTTCAGATGCTTAAAGATGGTGGTTCTAATATGGAAATAGCGGATTCACTATTTATCAGTGAGCACACGATAAAATCACACCTATATAATATTTTCAGGAAGATTGAAGTCAAAAACAGAACGCAAGCAACCAGTTGGGCAAAAAGAAACCTTTAGTACTTTTAGTACTTTTAGTACTTTTAGTACTAGGGTCAACCTTATGTATTTAAAGGTTATTATCTTTTAAAGTACCAAATATGAACGTTTATGTGTCATAACCCGACTAAAATATCATCCCATATTCAAACTTGTTCTGAATGCTTTGTTTATTAGACTTTTCACGTCTGGAGCCGTCTTTACCAGATTTGGAATTAAAAGGTCTATTCAAATATAAAGCCAAGAGGGACATACAATGAGCACAAATGACACATATCTCGGTGATGCGGGCGAAAATCACGAAATCGCTGATTTCGATGGTGGTAACGATGTATTCATCGGTTTCGGTGGTAATGATTCATTCGTCGGTGGCGGCGGTGATGACTTTGTCGTTGGTGGGGCAGGCAATGACCGTCTAACAGGCGGTGCTGGAGACGATATTTTGATGGCTGGCACAGGTAATGATTACCTAGGCGGCGGCACTGGAAGCGATTTGCTACTCGGTCTGTTAGGTGACAACAAACTTAACGGTGGTGTTGGCGAGGATCTGCTTGTTGCTGGTTCAGGCGACAACATCTTAATCGGTGGTTCAGGCGCAGATAAGTTTATTTTCACGGATAAATTTGAAGGTCATGGTGAAGCTAAAGTGGTTGATTTCACAATCGGCGAAGATTCTTTGCACATCATCAGTGAGTCTGTCACATCATTCTCTGATTTAACCATTAGCTACGACGCTAAAGGTAATGCTGTCTTTACTGATGGCGCAGATCTGACTGTCAAATTGATTGGTGTTACGCAAGAAGACATCAATACCTATGGCTGCGACTTGTTCATCATTTAAGTCATCCTATTGGGCGCTAGCGGTTTTAGCGCCTAAATATAAAAATATGTGGAAGTAATCGTGCAAAATACGGTTTTCAAAGAAGTTAAACAAAAACTATGCACGCTGACGGGCCTGCTGATTGGTTTTAGTTTATTTATAAATTTATTAGTGCTCTCTATACCTCTGTACATGTTGCAAGTGTACAACCGCGTTATCTCTTCCTACTCGATTGATACCCTCTTTTTATTGACAGTGATTGTTTTGGCAGCGCTTTTAACTATGTCGCTGATTGATATCGCGCGAGTTCAGATGAGTAAGTCGTTTGGGTATTGGATTGATTCAAAACTTTCGGTATTTATGCTCAAACGAAGCATTCAGTACCAAACACACACGGGCAAAAGCTATACATCTCAGGTGTTAAGAGATATCCAAAACATTAAAAGCTTCCTCAGTAGCCAAGCGCTTTATCCTTTGCTTGATGCACCTTGGACCCCGGTTTTTATACTTTTCGTTTATTTGCTGCACCCTGTTTTGGGCCATATTGCGTTAGGGGGGGCAATTGTTTTGTTTAGTTTGGGCGTGATCAATGAGCTCGTGACTCGAAAAACCATGCAAGAAAGTGAAGTTCGATCGATATCTCACATCAATCAAGCAGAAGTAGCGACTCAAAACGCGAATTCAATTATGGCTATGGGCATGATGAATGCTTTTCTGGAAAACTGGTACTCACGTGTTAATGAGTCTAATCAACTGGAACAACGTGTTACTGGTAAGTCGATTTACCTCGCTAACTTTTCGAAGTTCGTACGCGGCTCCCTTCAGATATGCTTATTAGGAGGTGGTGCTTGGTTGGTCATCCAACATGAGATTACCGCAGGCGCGATGATCGCCAGTTCTATTCTAATGAGTCGCGCACTCTCTCCGATGGAGCAAGCAATCGGTACATGGCGCAGCGCGATGTCCGCCAGAAATGCTTACAAGCGTTTATGGGAGATTGATCGGATTGTTAAACAAGATGAATCTGACATGCCTTTGCCTCGTCCAAAAGGTCACTTTGAACTAACGGGGTTAGCTTATCGTCACCCAGGAGTATCGGAACCTGTTTTATCAGCGATATCACTGTCGATTCCGCCAGGTGTTTCTGTGGGCGTTATTGGCCCTTCCGGAACGGGAAAGTCAACGTTTGCAAGACTACTACTCGGAAATATCAAACCTTTGGCTGGCAAGGTCACCTTAGATGGTATGGAAGTATCAACGTGGGCTTCAGAAGACAGAGGTGCTCACTTTGGTTATTTAGCTCAGGAAGTGGAGTTATTCCCCGGAACAATTCGAGACAATATTGCTCGATTCAAAGATGAAGACCCGGCAAAAGTGATTCAAGCTGCTCAACTTGCAGGGTGTCATGAACTTATTCTTAAGAAAAACAAAGGCTATGACTTTACCATCGGAGAAAATGGCCGCGGCTTATCCGGTGGAGAGCGACAACGCATTGCTCTGGCAAGAGCCGTTTACGGTGACCCTTCTGTTGTCGTGTTTGATGAAGCAAACGCGAACCTAGATGGAGAAGGTGAGGCGTCATATCAACGTCTAATAGCACACCTCAAGTCTCAAGGCTCAACAGTGGTTGTGATTGCTCATAACCCAAGTACGTTAAGGCAAATGGATCGACTTCTGTATTTAGCCGACGGACGAGCTAAGTTATACGGAGCGCGAGACGAAGTGTTGAAGCGTTTGATGGGGGAAGATAGAACAGATATACCGAGGGTGCGAAATGAGCAATCAACTGCCAACCGTTAATGAACTTGCAGCAGAAAAAGTATTCCGCTTTTTGCCCTCTTCGGAGCTTCACTTTAAAGGCCCGATTTTATTAGGTGTCTTAACGTTAAGCCTGTTTCTTGGAGGGTTAGGTTATTGGTCTGCCACGGCGAAACTGGAGAGTGCTTCTATTGCTTACGGTGATCTGTCGGTATTGAGTAAGCGTCAGGAAATCCAACACTTGGAAGGTGGCATTATTGAAAAGCTCTATGTTCAAGAGGGCGATTTAGTAGAGAAAGGACAAGTGCTCCTTCGGCTTTCAAAGCGCCAAGCCAATGCGAAACTTGACTCTCTTGGCGGTCAGTATATTCATACGATTGCTAAAGAAAACCGTTTGAATGCGGAGTTAGATGAGCTACCGGACATCAACTGGGCTCGTGACCTTGAGACCATTCAAAATGGAGAAATTGTCGCCGAGGCCAAGTTGGTCCAAAGCAAGATTTTCGAGGCTAGGAAACGCTTTTTTGACAGCAATTTAAACATCATTGCGCAAAGTATATCTGGCGCAAATTTAGAGCTGGATAACCTCAGTGAAACGAAAGTTATTGAACGTGAACGCTTGAAGTTTATTGAAGAAGAGATAGCCAGTAATCAAGCGTTGGTACAGAAAGGTTTCTCTGGAAAGTCGGCGTTACTTCAGCTCAAACGTCTTGCCGCAGAAGTGCGTAGCACGTTGAGTCAACTTGATCGCCAGTCGCTCACCGTTAGTAAGCGGCTAGATGAAAACCAAGCAAAGATCGAAGAGCTAAAGCTAGAGCGACTCAATGAAATTGTCGAGGAGCTACGCAACACCAAAAAAGAGCTCGTCTCTATTCGGGAGGAATACCGTTCAGCAAAAGACATAGTGGCACGTACCGACATTGTCGCTCCTATTTCTGGCAGAGTCGTCAATATGCAGGTCTTTACTGAAAAAGGTGTCATTGGTTCGGGAGAGACGTTGCTTGAGCTGGTTCCTCAAGATGACAAGCTGCTGGTGGAGGCTCGCGTGAATCCCCAAGACATCGATTTAATTACACCGGGGCAACATGCTCAAGTTCGTTTGACGGCTTTGAATGCGAGAACACTCGCGCCCTTGGATGGTACAGTGTTAACGATTTCAGCAGATAAATTGTCTGAACAGAACCAAGATGACTTTTATCTTGCTCGCATCGCCTTGTCTCAAGAGGACGTCGCAAAGCATAGGTTGACATCAGGTATGAATGCAGAGGTACTGATTTTATCTGATCCAAGGACACCGCTGAGTTATTTGGTTAAACCATTAACGGAAAGTATGAATCGGGCATTCAGAGAAGATTGATGGATAACTTCTGTTTGAAATCTCACCAAATTTTGTAGCTGCAGATAATCCATGTAAAGTTTATCTCAGGACGGGACAACGAATTAAAATTAAGAAGCCGACACTCAGTCGGCTTTTTTATGCATTTAAAGGCGTCAAAGCATGCTGGAATGAACTTGTTGACCTTGCTCTGTCAGTGAGTAAATTCGCCCATCTTCTTTGATAACTAGACCACTGTTGACCAGTTGCTTTAGATGGAAGTTGAATTTGGTATGATCTTCGATACCGACGACTCGACACAGATCCATGAACTTCATTTTGCGATGGATTTTTAGTTGCTTGATAACCGAGCGGCGAATCGGGTTGGAGAGAGCACTAAAGATTTGGTCATGCTTCCTCTCATCGAGAGGAGATTTTGGTGACCGTTCAGCATGGACTCGCCTTAAGGTGACAGATAGAGCTGAGAGATTGAATGGCTTAGTGAGAAACTCATCCGCTCCTTTTTTCATGGCGTCTACCGCTACGTCGACTGTAGCAAATGCAGTGGTGATGATAATGCCAATGTTGGGATGTTGCCTTCTTAAGGTAGAAAGGGCCTCGATACCGGTCATCCCCGTCATTACGACGTCAAATAGCGCTAGGTCGAAATGTTGTTCACTGGCGATGTCTAATGCATCTTCTGCATTATCACACGCGACCACTTCAAATGATTCCAAGGTTAATGCCTCAATGAGAACCTCTCGCAATTCAACATCGTCTTCTGCAAGTAAGAGTTTTAGTGTCATTCAATATTCCTTGGTAAGCGGATTTCAACTGTCAAGCCGGAAATATGGCCACTCTTCTCTGAGTTCCTCAAGTCTAGCTCGCCACCGTGTTGTAAAATAATTTGATTACTGATTGCCAATCCCATTCCTGTGCCTTCACCCCTTGGCTTTGTGGTGTAGAACGGTGTTTTCGCTTTGGCAATTTTGTCCAGTGGCATCCCAGTCCCCCAGTCGGAAATAGAGAGGATCGCCATCAGTTTGTCTTGATACGTTTCTATATCGAGTTGCTTGTGTTCTTGGCTAGCGTCAATCGCATTGCCAATGATGTTGGTCACTACTTCTTCCAATTGACCTGCATCACCTAAGACACTAAGCGTATTATCTAGGGATGTGCTTACAGCAAAGCCTTCTAAACGGTATTGGTTCAGAGAGAGAGCCTGTTCAACGACCTGTTGTAGTGAAACGATTTCTCGCTGAATCGGTTTATGGTGAGCATAGTTCAGAACCTCATGACTGATTTCAGCAGCCCGTTCTAATCCTTGCCGAATTCGAGCCAGATGACGTTGACTAGCCTCGTTGTCGGGCAGTTGTTTTTCCAACAAATCACAACTCATGGTCGCGCTGGAAAGCGGTGTCTTGATTTCATGAGCGACAGCGGAAGTCAGTTCACCAAGTTCTTTAAGTTTGGCATCTTGTTGAGAGATTTGGATGTTGCTTTCGAGCTGCTTGCTTTTCTCATCATCAAATACGCGTAATGCAATCCAAAGGGTGCACAAAATAGAGAGCGCGCAAACCATTCTCACGATCAGCACCCAGAGCCCTAAATCAACCGTAAGTAAGCCTGCTGAAATGCCGTATGCAATGAGAGAAAGGCCGGTCAGTTTAAAGGGTAGTGAAGCACCATGACCTTCTTGTTCGAGAATATTGGCGTAACTCATCATGGCTAATCCTGAAATTAGCCCAGAACCTAAACCAAAGATCCAGCGGACTTGATTCGCAGTATCGTGAATATAAATGGCGTACTCTTTGTTACCAAAGCGGATGACCAAACTAGCAGCAAACAGAGCGATAACTGCTACGGCTCCGTATTCAATGGCTTTGATGTTTTTCCAATCAGTGAGGCCAAGCATCTTCCACGCAAAAGCGCCGAGAGCAATGAACGAAAACAAAAGTTTGAATACCTTGAAAGTCTCTACGCCTTTGGTCAAGGTAAATTCGTGTTCATACATCACCAAGTAAAGTTCTGACCACTCATGGAAACCATGTATGAAACCGAACAACGCAAGGATGGGCAAAGCAGACGCAATTGCGATCCGGCTTTTTCGTAAATCCCGAAACAAAATTGCAAAAAAGATGGCGAAGAGAGCTAAGCCATAGAAGAGGTAGATTTTGAAGATGAGTAACATATCCATGGTTTCAGTCTAAATTGCGTTTTTATCAGTAGCAATAAGGGATATTTGCAATCTTATTGTGGAAAGTTACTTGTATATTCGAAGCGATTTTCAGGGTTGAGTGAAGTTAACTTATCAATGTTATGGCTAATTTGATAGGAAAGTTACCCAACAGAATAGGGATACAGCTCATTTGATATTATTCCGTTTCTGGTGAAGGTATTTTGGTCGTTTTTGCTTTTATTTCTATTTTTATGAGTGGTAGCACTCTAAAATTGTGGTTATTAAAAACAATTAAGAACTCTGTATGTATAAAGATAAAGTGGTCGTGATTACTGGCGGTAGCCAAGGTATCGGTCAACACCTTGCTCTTGCCTACCTTGAGCAACAAGCAAAAGTTATCGTGCTAGACATTGCGCCCAATAAGAATCCAGATATGGATTTTCACCTCGTTGATTTAGTCCAATTGATTTAAGTCACAAAGGCCACCGCGACGTGAATTACATATGGTGATTTCCGGGCATTTCGACTTCGATAAATCCATCATTCGCGAAGCCGATGCGGCAAGCCTAGATGCGTTCATTCGTGATATTCAAGGCTTGAGCGGACGCATCACGATTGTTGGTCACACCGATTTTAAAGGCTCTGACGAATATAACGAGAAGCTGTCTATGCGCCGTGCTGAATCGGTAGAGGCGTATCTTCAGCAACAACTCAACCCAGAGAAATACGATTGGGAAGTGAAGCACGTTGGTGAGTCGCAGCCGCTAGCGTTGGGTAAATCGGATCAAGCTCGCGCCGAAAACCGTCGTGCTTACGTGATGTTTGAAGAGGCGAAGAAGTACGAAGAGATGCTTTTCTGTGAGCCGCCAAAACCAGAACGTAAGATCTACATGGCGATGACGCCGCACTTTGATTTCGATAAGTCGGAATTAAAACCGGAAGATCTTTCACAATTAGATGTCTTCATCGCAAAACTGCAAGGTTTAGAAGGTAGCATTATGGTGGCTGGTCATACCGACCAAGTGGGCTCGCTCTCTTATAATGAAGAATTGGCGGAGCGAAGAGCGCAAACCGTGGTGGCGTATCTCAAGACGAAACTCGATCCATCGCAGTTTGCTTGGGAAGTAAAAGCCTTTGGTGAACTTCAACCTGTGATCAACGAAGAATCTCCAGAAGCCAATGCTTTAAACCGCCGTGCGTTTATCGTATTTAAAGAAAGCGAACTGGGGCAACCGACTGAGTAATTTGGTAAGGTTGTCCTCTCGCAAGCTAGCTATCTGTTTTCTGAGCGATAGTTAGCATGAAAGGTCAACCTATCTAAACCAAACAGGGAGTCGGGTAATGGAGAAAGTGCAGTTAGTCGTCGATTTTCTTCTCACTCACAAAATTTTATTTTCCGCATTAATCCTGCTGTTTATCATTGTTCTACGTCGTTTGATTCTGTCTCGAATTCGTGGCGACGATGCCTTCATTACGGAAGAACAACGCAGCTGGATGTCGAGAACCAAAAACGGCATGTTCGCGCTTACGCTGATCCTGTTGTTCATCTTATGGCAATCAGAAATCAGCGAGTTCGCCCTAAGCGTCACCGCTATTGCAGTGGCGATTGTTGTTGCATCTAAAGAGATTATTCTTTGTTTTACCGGTTCGATTCAACGAGCCAGTTCGCGTTCGTTTCGCATCGGTGACTGGATTGAAGTCGGCAAGCTGTGTGGCGAAGTGATTGAGCACAACATGATGGCGACAGTGATTCAAGAAATCGACCTACATCATGGGCAATACCACTTCACGGGGAAAACCGCGACGTTGCCTAACAGTATGTTTTTCACCTACCCAGTGAAGAACCTCAACTTTATGAAGCGTTACGTTTACCATGACTTTTCTGTTGTGGTGAAAGACTTCGTCAACCTATACCCGCTTTTGCCGTTACTGACCGATAAGATTGACGATCATTGCAGTTATTTTGCTGATGTTGCACACCGTTACAATGCGATGATCGAGAAGCACGCTGGTGTCGATCTACCGGGTGCTGAGCCGCACATTCATATCTCAAGTAACATCAACGGCGAGCAAATCCTGCATATCATGATTTTCTGCCCGACTGACAAGGCAAACCATTTAGAGCATCTGATTCGTAAAGACTTTATGGAGCTTTATGAGCAGCGATTTAATTTTATTGGAGCGCAGAGTCCCAGCTCAATAATCACGAACTCAATCTAAATCCTCTCCAATTAAAGTTAGGAGGATTTTTGTATTTCTATGGATGACTTTGGTTTTGGCCATTCTTCTATTGGCTACATGTCAAAATAAGATTTCGATGAAGTGAAAGTTGACGGGTCGTTGGTGCTTAATCTCAACAAAAAAATGCTCGCTAACTTTTTAGATTAATCACGAAGCTGGTAAAAATTACCGGAGCCATAACTGCTGTAAAAGGGAGACAAATTGCCTCCCTTTTATTGACCTTACATGAAGTGTCCACGTGTTCAAATTTATAGTTAGAACATCCCGAGTGGAGAGCTATTTATATTAGCTGAAATTTACCTTTCATGATTGCCCAGTGGCCAGGGAAAGAGCAGAAGAAAGAGTAATCACCTTCTTTTGTCATCTTCTCTGTGCTGAAGGTGATAGAAGTACTTTCACCGCCGCCCACGACTTTAGTTGAAGCATAAACACGTTCATCGTTTGGTTTTATGTAGTTGTTTTCAAGGCCCGCAGACATACCGTCTGTACCTACGGCTTGTAAGTTAACTGTATCTGTTATCACAACGTTATGCCCCATGGACTCAGCGGCCAACTTGCCAGTGTGGTTAAGCGTAAGTTTCACTTCTTTACAAGTCGCTGGAACGCTGAGTGTCTCGGCAGAAAACTTCATCATGTCGTTGGCATCAATGGACACTTCACACTCAGTGCTAGCTTGTACACCAAAACTTGCACCTGTTATGGCGAAAGCCACTGCTAGTAGACGTAAAGTCATATAGTACTCTCCATATTTTGTTGTAGATTTATATTGATTCAAATCAGTCAAATGCATCTCATTATCATTGAATATCCAATTTAGAACTGTGCGTCAATACGAGTATTGCGATTTTGTTTGATTGTTATACTTGCCAGTCCCACTGCGTGATCATTCATCAGCATGATTTGGTTTTACAAAATTAAGAATTGTGATGTGAGTTACAAATAACAGATGGAGAGTGTCTACGATAAGAGATAATTCAGTTTGCTTGCCCCTGGGCTGAAATTATGGGACATCTTTGATTGATTACGGATCTCTTCCTTAAGTCTCGGAGGAGGTGTTTTTCTGGGTTCTTCGGACCAGCTTCACCGGAGGAAGATTCTAATTCATATAAGCCAGGGCCAACAGAGGGGTGGATTCAGTTCGAATTTCCATCTTTGCCAAACTGAGCAGATACGTTGACAAATTTGTGATGTTCAATCCCACCAATCACAGTGCGCAAAATTATATGGTCATAGTTGGAAATGAAGATTGAAGAGTGGGTAATGGAAAACTTTCCAAGAAGGCGCCAAAAGGTGTAAACACGTAGCGTATATCTTCGGGCTCATCAGAAAAAGAGTAGGTTGGGTGATATGGTAAATTATTTTGAGCAAGAAGTTACGTAATCCCCCAAGGACGACCATTTTCTCCTTCTCCTTTATTCCGTCTGTAAATAATGAGAGGCAATATTTTCAAGTTGTGATTAAGTGTTAATGGTAATTATTATCATTTCAGTCTATGTTTTAACCAGTGCTTGGTGAGAGGCGATAATGAAAAAGATATTAGACCAGTTAGTAAAGAGAAAAATGAATGTTGGAAAAGCAACAGATAAGTCTTCACAACAATCTAATTGGCAACACTGTGGTCATATTTATTATTTGCTTGATACGCTGAAGTTAACTTACGAAAGCCATTGCGGACGCGTTACGTATGAAAAGTTGAATCTCGACACTCTCCACGAACTGTGTGCTGAGCTTCAGAGGGGCCAACACATCGCACCAAAAAAAACGGCATATCTACCAGAGCTTTTCAGTTTGTCTGTCTGTGGTGTGTGTTGGGAAGAATTAGGCTCTCAAGTTCGCATAAAAGCGATTCCTGAGGCTGCGTGCATTCGCTTTGAGAGCATCGATAACATTGCTTCAGAAGCGAAGTTTCAAACGTCTTATCGGTTATCTGACGATGGCATTATCCCACTTGCTAATCAGGCAGGGTTCGATCGAGCTGTTCGCCGCGTGACCAATATTTCTGTCTCTGATTTCATCCGATTCTTGAAAGCTTGTAACACACATATTCCTCAACATTTTGTAAGCAAGTTGGCTATTCGTAGTGAAAACTTTGATTCAATTTTTACCCCAACAGAGTCTCATTTGCTTAGCCAAACTCTTGAACAAGAGAGCCTGATTTATTTCAAATAGCTCACCCAGGATGCACTCTTGTAAGAAAGTATTCTGAGTATTATGTTGTCTAAATTGTTGATTTAAATCTAAATAATTGTAAGGTATAGACAAGTTCTTATCTCGATTGTCACCAGAAAATATATTTGTCTTATCCAACGCACACTTTCTGAATTTTGAGCTATAGTCCCAGTTTTTTTGTTTGCTTACCGATTGCGTACGAAATGTCATCGAATTGACGAGAAAAGACGCTTTATTTTTGGCGCTTTTACACCTGTAAGTTGAGTTGCATTTAGTTATATCTGTCCGCTTCGACGCGAAAAAAATCCACTTATATAATGCCTTCATTTTTATTTTCAGCCCTAAACCACCTACTTCAGTAGGTGGTTATCATCCGTTTCGGCTTTGCCTGTAAAACTACTCATGCTAAATGCGTCTTTGATTTTTCCAGAAGTCAAAGAGGACAAATAACATGAGTAGATACAATCAAGCTTCCCACGTATTTTGGCGATGTCAATATCATATAGTGTGGACTCCAAAGTATCGATTTAGGATCTTGAAGAACAATATAGGTAAAGAAGTTTATCGATGTATTTATGTTTACTGTAATCAACTTGGATGTGAAGTAGTAGAGTTAAATATACAAGTTGACCACGTGCATTTAGTAGTAAAGATTCCACCAAAGCTATCGATATCCAAGTTGATGGGGGTATTGAAAGGCAAAATAGCCTTAAAGCTATTTAGTAAGTTTCCTCATCTCAGGAAGAACAGGCTTTGGGGTAATCACTTTTGGCAAAGAGGCTATTTTGTCGATAGTGTAGGAATCAATGAAGAAATCATACGCCGATATGTAAGACACCAAGAGAAGCAAGAGCGAGTAAAGCAGCACCAGTTGGCGTTGGATTAAACAAAGGCCCCCTTTTAGGGGGCTCACACAAAGCCACCTTCTTTAGAAGGTGGTAATTTACTTTTTTTGTATAAGTTATTAATTATTAATAAGAATAAGCCAGCTATCATGCCAAGTGTTTTAGCTCGGGCGATCGGTGGGGGGGCCTGCTGCACACGCAGGAGTGATCACAAACGCAACTATCGTCGGCTAAGAAAGCCAGCGGTGGAACACTTACAAAGTGATCCCGAACGACGGTTTAAAGCCGGTTGAACTTCGTGATGCGAAAGTGACGTTTGATTCAAACCTGTCAATGTCTACACCCTCTTGGTCTGCGACTGGCATCAGCAACAAACCAGTTCTCTTGTAACTGGATGGCGTCAGAAGCTGGTGCAGTTAAGCTAGAAGCGATCGCAACAGATACTCAGAATCTGAGGGCGAAAGCTGGTGTAAACATCACAGTTGAAAAAGTAGAAACACCGACGGCTGCGCAAGCGGCGAACTACTTCATGGGCAGTGCTCAAACTGGAACTACTACAATGAGTAGAAGAAGTACTTTAATAGCGGTCTACAAGGCTCTCAATTTATTGGTGACGTTTTAGGTATCGTTAACCGTAGTTGTCATGATTTGATGTGTTCGACTGGTGACGTTCATAACGTGTAAGAGCGCCGTGATAACTTCAAACTGGTGCTACAAAAGCTAGGACTTGGTCCTCGCTAATTCAGATAGAACAACATCGATGAGTCAAAGCCACCGCTGAAAAGTGGTGGTTTTTTTTGCATTCGGCTCAGACGCTTAGTTTTTATTTTTACGTTTCTGTAATAGTTATTTTCTTTTTCTGCTTATTATCATTTATTTTCAACTCAATATAATGCTCGTCATTCCGAACGTATTTACTGCGTTTATGATTTTTATCTTTCGATGAATGGTTTCCAGGAGGGGGAGTATGTCGAATTTTGTTGTTGTCGGTGGTGGTGCTGCAGGCCTAGAAATGGTCACGCGTTTAGCGAGCAGTTTTTCAAGTAAATCTGGCCACACCGTCACTTTGGTTGAGCCATCTTCTCATCACTTATGGAAACCAAGACTGCATGAAATTGCGGCGGGCACGTTTGACAATGAGCTTGATTCGGTGGCGTTTCGCCTTCATGCTGCTTGCCACGGCTACCAGTATGTTCAAGCGCGCATGTCAGGATTAGACCGAGCAAACAAAACGATTACCGTGAGCGCTGAGTTCTCACCAGAGCAAACATTGAAATTCGATTATCTTGTGATTGCGGTTGGCGCGATCAGTAATGATTTCAAAATTCCGGGTGTGAGCGAACATTGTTTGTTCTTGGATTCTGCCTCTCAAGCAGAAAAAGCATGGGAGCAGATGAAACAAATGATGGCGAATGGTGGTGCTCACCGTGTGTCTATTGTGGGGGGCGGTGCGACTGGTGTCGAGTTGGCGGCCGAGTGGGCTAAAGTGAGCAAGCAATTAAACCGCTATCAAAATGATACTCAGCTTTCTATTACGCTTATTGAAGCCGCAGACCGCGTATTGCCCACAAGCGCTGATTGCATGTCTGAAAAAGTACTCAAGAAACTTCAAAAGCAGGGCGTTAACGTCCGCTTAAACGCAAGGGTTAAGCGTGCAGAAGCGGATCGCATTGTAACAGAAAATGAGGTTATTCCTGCTGATCTACAAATTTGGGCGGCAGGTATTCGATGCCCAGACTGGTTAGCGAATCTCGATGGTCTGGAAAGCAACCGTATTAACCAACTTAAAGTGTTACCAACGTTGCAAACCACTCTTGATGAGAGCGTTTTTGTCATCGGTGACAGTGCTGAATGTCCACAAGAGGATGGACGTGTCGTACCACCACGAGCACAAGCAGCCAACCAAGCAGCGGCGCATTTGGCGAAGCAGTTTAAGCGCTTGGTGAAAGGCAAAGAGCTTAAGCCGTTTGTATTCAAAGATGGTGGCATGGTAGTAGCACTTGGGCATGACTACGCGGTTGGCGCGTTGATGAATGACAAAGTCGTGTTACGTGGACGCTATGTTCGTCGTTTATACGACACCATTTTTAGACTACATCAACGTGTCATTTTTGGCTGGTTCCGAGTATCAGCGTTGGTTGTGCTTAAACGCGTAAAAGGTTTATTGAACCCTTATTACAAAGGCTCTTGGTCTTAATCCCAGTCAGTATTATTCGTTTCTGTCTTTTCACTATTATCGAGCGCCCAAATCATAACGATTTGTGGCGCTAGGTGTTTTTTTATGCGTCATTTGCAACTTTCTTTACCTGTTCAACTTCTTATTTCTGCTTTGCTTGCTTGGAGTGGGGCTCAAGCCATCCTTCTACTCGTCGAGAATGGTATTGCAGATAAATCGCTATTGCTGTCGAGTGATTACTATCAAATTTTGATGTTGAGCAAAACGGTCTACCTAGGTTTGCTTAAGATGGTAGTGGGCTTGATGGTACTGTTCTCCCTTGTCGAGGGTATTACCAATATCGGCTCAACCTTACGCCTTAAAGCATTGGGTGGACGAACGCTGCTTTTCTACAGTTTCACGACTCTAATCGCCATCAGCTTGGGGCTTGGTGCCTCTTTGGCATTGCCAGCATGGGAGCCGCTCAGTCAGACTATTCCTGTTGGCAGTGATGTTCGTTTGATTGATGAGCAAGGAGCTGGTGGGGCAGCGATATTGACCAATCTCGTCAAGATGGCCATGGTCAATCCTTTTGCTGCATTGGCGAACGGTAACTTACTGGCGATCGTAGTTTTCTCCTTTATGGCAGGCGTTGCGATTTTGCTTTCTGTACCATCAGGTCATCCTTTACTGGCGGTGATTTCGGGGTTAAACAAAAGCATCAACACCATGATTCGTGGTATCGTTAAACTATCTCCGATTGCTATTTTCGCGATCGTGCTTGATATCACGTTGACCTCGAGTGGCAATCTGATTCAGCAACTTGCGCTGTTTGCTTTGCTGGTGTTTGTGCTTACTATGGTGCACGGGCTAGTCGTGTTACCGACGATTGCTAAGGTTATGACGGGGATTTCGCCGGTTACGCTGTTTAAAGCGATTTCAGCACCGTTAGCCATGGCGTTTGCGACTTCCTCAAGTGCAGCTGCTCTGCCTCTTGCAAAGCAAAGTGCGGAAGACAATTTAGATGTCTCACCAGAAGTCAGCAGTATGGTGCTGCCACTCGGTTCTGTGATGAACATGGACGGGACGGCGCTATTTGAAGGTGTTGCCGCGATTTTCTTGGCGCAACTGTTCGGTGTGGATTTGAGCACGACTGGATTGGTGATGATTTTTATCATGGCTATGGTCTCTTCTGTCGGTGCTCCGGGCATGCCTTCTGGCTCTATGTCAGGTATGCAGTTAGTGCTGTTAGCAGCAGGTATTCCACTGGAAGCGATTGCGATTTTATTGGTGATCGAAAGACCGCTGGATACCTTCCGCACTGCCGTTAATGTGGAGGGGGATTTAGTCGCGACGCTTGTGATCGACCGTTGGCAAAAGAAGACGACGGTGGATTCACAATCTCTTGACTCGTCAGAGATGCTAGTGGGCTAAAAGCAAAACGCACTCTCAATGGAGAGTGCGTTTTTCGTTGTTCTGAACTTAGATGAGCGAAAACGGGCTACGCTTTTTTAAGCTCGAATAATGCGTCATGCAGTGAAGGAACGATCGCATGGCCAAAATCACGCACTTCTGCGCAAGGCTCAACAAGGTCTGGGATTTGGAAAGTGACCATGTTAGCTGCTACCGCAGAGCGTACGCCATTATTGGAATCTTCAAAGGCAAGACATTTGGTTGGGTCAACGTTTAGTCGACTTGCTGCAAGCAGATAGATCTCTGGATCTGGCTTTCCATGTGAGACCTCACAGCCCGTGGTTAAGTTGTCGAAATACTTGCTCAAACCCGCCAGATCCAACTTTTTTCTCGCTACTTCTTTTGCAGTAGAAGTCGCAACGGCAATGGGTAAACCTTGCTGTTTTAGCCACTCAAGCAGTTCTACCACGCCTTCTTTTACTGGAATGGCTTGATGTTTTACAACCGCATCGTAGCGAGTGCGCCATTCGTGATGAAGGCGATCTAAATCATCACCGTAAGCTTTGCGGAAAATGACCTCAATGCCCGCCGCGTTGCGACCAATGATTGAAAGGTAAACGTCTTTGTAGAATGGGAGGCTTTGTGCCCCACACGCTTCTTGGAAAATGCGCATGCACACTCGCTCTGTATCGAGGAGCAGTCCATCCATATCGAAAATAGCAGCTTGATAATTCATTACGTTATGACTTGTCGATTGAGATGGCGCATTTTGACATAAGCGGAATCGATTTTCTTGTGCAATTCGATCATCATCAACTTTTGGTTGAATAAAGACAAAAGTGGGCAAGCGCTGTTCCATACTAAGAAATAATTTAAGACTGAAATCGATATTGCGCTAATTTGTCGGGAAGAAGCGTTTACGACAATCTATTAAAATAGCCAGAAGAGCAGAGATCCGCCTCTGCTCTTTTTTGATTTCGAGAGAGGGGGTTTAAGTCCTTCATGGGTTTATTCTGTGATTCTAGTCACAAAGCAATTCCTACCTGTTAATTCAATAATTGTTATGTTATAACGTTATGCCTGCTAAGCTAGTTAATACCGCTTATATCTTTGTACGCGGACTGCTGGTACCGGCGAAAGAATAAAAGTGATTTTAGGTTTGTTGCTCGTGCCGGGCGATTAATACCCGTTTAGAAAGATGGAGGGGTCCAATCGATTTTTTCGGAATATTTACTGGTCTTGCAACCTTTTCCAAAGCGATATCAATCTTGGTATCGCTTTTTTTCTGTCTGTAGAAAACAAAATAAAGTTTAAGCGCATTTGGCAAGCGTTCGTTCTAGAAGGGGAAATAAAACCGATTTTTACTGAGTTGATTTGCTGTTAATTATATGAATAAAAAGGATTTTATCCGCTTCTAGAGTGAGTTTAATCCTGATATATGGATCTAATATCACAAATTTTTATATTTAAGTTGTTTCATATTTGTTGGGTGGGTTAGTTTCCCTCTCGAATCTAACGAGGAGAATAGAACATTACTATGAAAAATATAAAAGTTGCAGTCGTCTTCATCGCTGGTATTAGCCTACAAGCTCATGCCAACAACTCAGTTGACATCACCAGTAGCACCCCTGAGGGAGTGCATACAAAGTATGAATCTGCTCATCAAGTCCGTGATCGCATGGCGTCGTCTGGTTTTACGCTGCATCGTTGTGGTATCCAGTCTATCAAGAAAGGCCACATGGCTGATCAAGATATGGAAACCCCACACAGCCAGATTACTTGTATGTACTCAAAACCTGGTGCGCAAGTTACGGATGAATCTGAAATTGCTTATTGGCACTTAAACGTCGTTTACGATATGAGCAGCCAGATGTACAAAGCAGGCATCGAGTTTACCGATATCTATCAGACTCATATCTACACGCTAACACCGAGCTACCTTCTAGATGCTGCTCCTAACTTTCATCAGCAAAGAGCAAGCCTTCAGTCATCTGGTAAGAGCGTTGGTGAGTGTGACTTACAGCAGATTTACTACTTTATGAAGCCGACAGAGGCAACGTATCTTTCGCATGTTGCGACTTGCCCAGTTTATGCCTCAGAAGGTGAACTATCAGGCCACCTGAATGTTGCTATCGATTATAACTCTGAAAGAAAAGGCTACACGGAAGCTAGTGTTGGCTTTGAATCTCTTTAGTCTTTTAGATTAGTCAGTATTCAACCTTTCGCTTTATGCACCAGTTGATGACTGGTGCATTTTTAACTCTGCTGAGACTCTCTGGCTGCTTTGTTTGTCTGTGCGAAACTTAAAAAAATACCCTAGCCTGCATTGGCTCAGGCTAGGGCGAAGCTCAGTCAGAGCGTTAAGGATTGCAAGAGCTACTATATATGCAATTGGTTTAATATTCACTATCTGTCATCACACAACTAAACCTTTAGGGTGATGGAATGGTTAGTACGGTCGCCAAAAAGTGTATGTTTTTGGCTCAAGTGCTCTTTCGTACCGTGCTACCACCCAATATTTTAAACGAGATAAAAAACCACAAGTAAAATAATGATATTGCTATTTATTTATATTGTAGAAAAAATTTCTTCATATTATTTTATTTGTGGAAAATAATTTTATCCAGCAGGTAAAGAACCCTACAAATAGCAAAATGTTTCTCGAGGGAAGACTTTAGAATGTGACACGTAAATCTGGTGATACAAGCCAGTAAATATTAAATAATTTAAGTAAGTCGTCGTCATGAATTCAAAGTCTTTTATATTTTTGCTCTTTTTGTCTGTGTGTTTGATCTGGGGAACCACTTGGTTCGCAATGGAAGTCGCATTGCACTCTATTCCCCCTGTTCTTGCCACAGGTATGCGTTTTTTCCTTGCTGCACCTTTGCTGTTTGTGATGGCAAAAGCATTCAAACAACCTTTGATGTTCCCAAAAGGTAAACGTCATTGGATTTTTATCGTGGCTGTTTTGTACTTTGCGATGCCGTTTACGCTGATGATTTACGGAGAGCAATACATCTCGTCGGGTCTTGCATCGATTATTTTTGCCAACATGCCGGTTGCGGTGATGCTAATGTCTGGCCTGTTTTTGGGGCTGCGTTTGGCGCGTCACCAAGTGTTTGGCTTGTTGACGGCAGTGGTAAGTCTTTGTCTAATTTTGGGCAACGAGATGCAACTGGGTGGGGAAGATTACTTACTAGGTACGCTGTCTTTAGCGCTTGCGGTGGCGATGCATGCGGTAATGTATGTGTTAGTTCAAAAGTACTGCAAGGACATTCAGGTGTTGACCTATAACGCGGTGCCTTGCTTTATTGCGTCTCTGCTACTGTTCGCTTTATCGGCAGTATGTGAGCAAGTTGATGTAGCGGCATTTACTTACGACTCAGTCCTAGCGGTGGTTTATCTTGGCTTTGTGGCAAGTGTTGGCGGTATTGTGGCTTACTTTAAACTTGGTCAGGTTTCGACACCGTTTCAAGCTTCGATTTGTTTTCTGATTTTCCCTTTGGTCGCGTTATTCCTATCCGCGTTTATTAATGGAGAAATGCTTTCAGAGCAGTCGATTATCTTAATGCTACCTCTTATGTTTGGCATTTTGTTAACCAAAGCACCTAAGAAGCTTTTCAAGTTACGCTCAGTGGCAGTACCCGCCGAGTAACACATAGCAAGAGGCTCTCATGGGCCTCTTTTTTTTTGCCCTGAACTCGCAACACCCCCTTCTTTTATAAACACTGCAGTAAACGGCGAGGTAGCGCGGTTTTATCCATCCAGTGATTTGGAATCGACATTGGCGTGTCGTAATAACTTGCCCCAAGAATGGCACCGAGTGGAATGGCTCGACCACTTGAATCGCCGCCACAGTATATGTTCTCACGCATGGTGGTTTCGTAACTTTCTGAGTTCATCAGCAAATGACAAATCACCACAAATGAAGCGCCTAAACCGCAATGCATCCCAACGGACTCCGCAACGCTGGTGGCACTTCTTCCGCTCATGGCTTCTGCTCTTTTGATGTCGTTCGCGATAGTCGAAGATATCGTCTGAGCCGCTATTACACATGCTTTTGGGGCTACGCCTTGTAGAGCGAGTTGAATCATCACTGCGATAGCTTGTGCATACATCACCGCGGTGTCGTTGTTGTTGGTAACCCGCACTGCAGAATCGACCAGTTTAGCGAGTTTGTCATCATCGGAATGAAAAGCCACCAACGACGGAATCTTAGATAATGTAGGGTTTTGTGTGTCGTCAGCCCCACATAGGGTCACACGCAGCTCTTTGGCTTCCAACTCATAAATGTTGAGCATTGTTTGCTTAGTCGGTTTGTCTGTATAACCCTGCCATTTACCACCAAAATCAAACCATTCTCGAAAGGAGCGAATGTAACGCGCCTCGTCGTAGTGTCCGGTTTGAACTAGAGCGTCTAACATGGCAACAAGCTGTGCACCATAGTGGGTGAGGTCACCGACTTGCTTGCTACCGTGGGCAAAATAACCTTTGTCATGGTATTCAGTTCGGTTAGGTTGATGAAATTCCGGATGCGGAGAACCAAACTGCCTGATGAGCTATTGATCGTAAAGCCAATGAAATCCGAGAGATGCTGCATCACCGACGAGTGCGCCGATAATGGCATGAAGAGAGCGAGCGTTTCTATGAGTCATCTTGCCACCTTTAACAACAGGGCTACTCAATAAGTCTTACACAGTTTCTTGGTTTTGTAGGGAAATGTTTCTTTTTTGGAGCAAGACTATAGCGCTTAATTAACCATTTTTTACTAGGGTTAAAAAGACTAGGGTTAAAAGCAAAACGCCCCGCGAGTGGCGAGGCGTTGGTTTTAGTGGCGTACTATCAATAATAACGATTAGCTGTAAGCGCGTGCGACAAGACCTTCACAATCCAAAGTGACCTGTTTTGCGTAAGCCGGAATGAAAACTGATTGTCCTTTTTCAACTACGCATGTTTCGCCGTTAGCGTGAGTTATCACAAGTTTGGTATCCAGAGGCATAAGGATCTCAGCGGTTTGAACTTCTAGAGTGCGCTGGTGAACTTGCTTAACGATGGCGAATTTGAAATCGTCGACAGGAATTGGGTATTCCAACATATCGTCGATTTCATTCGGTGCGAGCAATAGGCTGTCGAACGGCTTCTCATTGAAGCGTGTGCATGCAACAAGCTCTTTCACGTCCATGTATTTTGGTGTCAGACCAGCGCGTAGTACGTTGTCTGAGTTCGCCATGATCTCAAGACCCGTGCCTTTCAAGTAAGCGTGTGGCGTTTCTGCATCCAAGAACATGGCATCGCCCGGTTGTAGGGTAATCACATTAAGCATCAGTGGTGCAAACAAACCAATATCGCCAGGGTATTGCTTCTCTAGTTCAAGAATCAGGTTGAACAGAGGTAAGTCGGTGATGCGAACTTGAGCCAATAGCACCGTCAACGCCATCTCTTTCTGTTCGCCCTCTAGTGACAGTAGACCCGAGAAGAAGGTTGCTAAGCCCGTTGGCGTTTGGTTTGTGATTAGATCATCCACTAAGCCTTGTAGCTCAGGAATCGCCAGTTCAGAGAAGAAGCTGATGATTTCACTTGTTGGACGGAAGCCATTCATCGCTTGGTATTCGGTTAGCGCGTAAACCAACTCAGGTTTGTGGTTTGGATCTTTGTAGTTACGGTTTGCAGCGGTTAGGGGAATGCCTTGTTTTTCTTCCAGAGCAAAGCCTAATTCTGCTTGCTGTTTGTTTGGGTGAACCTGAATCGACAGTGCTTTCTCAGCGGCAAGCACTTTAAACAGGTATGGAAGTTCACCAAAACGGTTTGCGACTTGTTCACTCAGAAAGGCATTCATGTCTTGAGCAATCAGTGAAGACAGTTTGGTCTCCTCACCGTTTACCATCACCAATGAGCAACCGTTTGGATGCGCGCCCATCCATACTTCTGCTTGTGGTTCGCCCGTTGGGTTTTCAATGCCAAACAGTTGGTTAACAGAAGTAGTACTGCCCCAAGCGTAGTTTTGAATTACGTTGTTCATCAGGAAAAACATCGGATGCGCTGCTTGAGTTTGAATCGTTTGTGTATCGGACATCGTTAAATCAGACATAGAGTGTCACCATGAGAGAAAATCATGGCTTGGGCGACATTGCCCAAGCCATAGGAGCCATTCGGGGGGAGGGGAAATTAAGCGGCTGCTTGCATTATTTTTGCTTTGCGAACTTTCTTCAGAGTTACACACGTTACTGCAGTAACTACTGCGCCAGCTGCCATACAAATCAGAGCAAGTACTGGGTGGTTCATTGCGCCAAGTAGAGCGACAACTGGACCGCCGTGAGCAACACTGTTGGTAATGCCGAATGAGAACGCCATTACTGCCGCCACCATTGAGCCAAGTACGTTTGCTGGAATCACTGACATTGGATCTTGCGCTGCGAACGGAATCGCACCTTCAGAGATACCAACTAGCCCCATTGCGCCTGCTGCTTTACCCGCTTCGGTTTCTGATTCTTCGAACAGGTCGAACTTACGACCCAGTGCCGTTGCCAGTGCCATACCTAGAGGTGCAACTGGGATTGCACACGCCATCGCACCCATGAACTTAGTTTGACCGCTCGCAATCATGCCCACAGAGAATAGGAATGCGACCTTGTTGAATGGACCACCCATATCGAAGCCAGCCATACCACCAAGTACGATACCCAGTAGAACGACGTTACCTGTGCTCATGCTCGTTAGCAGCGCAGTCAAACCGTCCATTAGGCTTGCGATTGGCGCACCGATAACGAAGATGAATAGACCAGCGATGAATAGCGAACCTGTGATTGGCGCGATCATGATTGGCACTAAAGGTTGAATGAATTTGTGGTAGTTAATCGACGTAATCCACTTCACGAAGTAACCCACAAGCAGACCAGCGATGATGGCACCGATAAAGCCTGTACCAGCTTCTGCGCCATAGAAAGAACCGTTGTTTGCAATCCAACCACCGATCAAACCAGGAGCTAGAGCAGGGCGGTCAGTAATCGCGTAAGCAATGTAACCCGCTAGGATTGGGATCATCAGCGTAAAGGCAACTACACCAACGTTGAGGATTTGGTTCCACATGCTGCCTTCAGGAATAGCCATACCCGCTTCACTTGGCTGACCACCGACGGCAAGAGCAAGTGCAATCAACAGACCACCCGTTACAACGAATGGGATCATGTGTGACACGCCGTTCATCAAGTAGCGGTACAGGTCAGAGCGAGCCAGAGAGGCTTTGTTTGCAACAGACGCTTGTGCATTGCTGCTTGCTTCTGCTTGGTATTCTGGAGCGCTTAACGCTTCGTTAATCAGACCTTGAGTATCGCGAATAGGGGCTTTTACGTTGGTTTTTACCACGCGTTTGCCCGCAAAGCGCTTCATGTCGACTTGCTTGTCACATGCCACGATGATTGCGTCTGCACGCTCGATTTCTTCTGCGGTTGGGCTGTTTTTCACACCGATTGAACCGTTCGTTTCAACCTTGATTTCGTAACCCATCGCCGCTGCACCTTTCTCTAGCGCTTCTGCTGCTAGGTAAGTGTGCGCAACGCCCGCGGGACAACCAGTAACACCAATGATGAAGCCTTGGTTTGCTGGTGCGTCTGCCACTGGTTGCGGCTCTTCTTTAGCAAGCAGGAGTGCCAGTGCGTCTTGGCTGTTTGTTGCACCTAAAAACGCATCAATGAAACCAACTTCAATTAATTTTGAAGACAGCTCTGCAAGTACTTCGATGTGGTGGTTATCGCCACCGTCTGGAGAAGCGATCATGAAGAACAGTTTTGAAGGCAAACCGTCTTCCGCGCCGTATTCGATACCTGATTTGCTTACGCCGATCACAACCGCTGGTTCGATGACTGCTGCACTTTTTGCGTGTGGGATAGCTACGCCATCTTCAAATCCGGTATTACCTAATTCTTCACGTGCTTTTATATCTGCAAGAAATTGCTCTTGGTCTGAAATACGACCTTGGGCGTGTAGAACTGCAACCAGTTCTTTAAATACGTCTTCTTTCGAAGTCGCTTGAAGATCAAGCTTAATCAAGTCTTCATTTATTAGTTTGGTGATCATTGTCGAACCCCTATAAATATAATTTTTATTTCAGGGGTATTTTGAAATTAACCAAGCGGAGACAGTAGTGAAGAAAAAATGCATTTACTGGACGATTGTAACCGCCCGACTAGAGTGTGATGTAGATCGTCTGCTGGATAAACTTACTGCATATCTGTGACATTGTGTGGAAGTCGATGAACCATAAGTGAAATGTGTTATTGCTCCCGTATATAAGGCTTTAAGAGCTTTATTGATGATTTACTAGACTGGATAATTGATGCGTTAACTGGATTTTTGTAACCTTAAAATGGAAGTGTGATTTTGCTCAATAGCACAAAAATCCAGTAGGGTGTATATCTATGGGTATAGCATCATGGATGCGTGTTTAAGAGTACGTAAAATGATTTTTCATGATTTGATTTCATCAGTATTAAACGAGCGAGAACCATTTCACAATATATGGTTTGCTGGTGATTTTCATACACCACCTGAATTTAGCTATCAGGTTAACTTCCCTCGATTAGAATTAGTCTTGTCTGGTGAATATATTAATGAAATGGAAAGTCATGATCGCAAAGTGACGCATAACGTGGCGAAAACCAGTGATGCGATATTTATTCCGCCTAACTGTTGGAATAAACCTGACTGGGATACAGATTGCTCGGTATTAAGTATTCTCTTTGGTCGCCGTCAATTGGGTTTGAGTCTCGTGTCCAAACGTAAAGGGGAAGCGAGCTTTTACGATATCCAAAAGCACAGTATTCAAACTCGTTCTGGATTTGCCATTGATAATATCTTGGAAGCGCTGAGTTCATTGGCTCGTGAGTGCAATAAGAAGCCAATGGATGAGTTGCTGCTGCAAGCCTTGTTGCAATACGCTAAGTCGATGTTAGATGCGCCTATTGAGACGCAGGCACACAGCCGAGTGCAAGATCTGTATCAGGGCATTTGTATCTACATCCAAGAGAATTTCCACCGCCCAATCACGCGTAACAGTATTGCGTCGAGATTCAGCATTTCTTCTAACCATTTGTCGCGTTTGTTCCGTCAGCAAGGTCACATGACGTTAGCCGATTACATTACGTGGGTACGGGTAGACCGTGCGAAGTTTATGCTCAAGAAATATAACTTTAAGTTGAATGAGGTATCGGTGCGTTGTGGATTCAAAGATGTGAACTACTTCTGCCGAGTATTTAAGAACCGAACGGGCAGAACGCCGACGGAATATCGCGGTTCAATCTAGAACAGTAAAGACTAAGCAAGCAGCCTCGACATGGCGTACATCAGAAGCGCCTGCAAGT
This sequence comes from Vibrio campbellii CAIM 519 = NBRC 15631 = ATCC 25920, assembly GCF_002163755.1. Classification (NCBI taxonomy): domain Bacteria; kingdom Pseudomonadati; phylum Pseudomonadota; class Gammaproteobacteria; order Vibrionales; family Vibrionaceae; genus Vibrio; species Vibrio campbellii. The sequence goes on along the minus strand of NZ_CP015864.1, from coordinate 1,076,815 downwards.
CGACGCTGCTTTTTGTTAGCAGTAAACGTTCAGCCATTTGGTCCGTCAGCAGGTTACGAGTTAGGTTGGTTGCTGCAATGATGTGTTCGCGTGTGGGTTTCGATGGCATTACTAATGCTATAGCAAGATGCACTTCACCCATTTTGGATGCCCAATCCATCGGGATCTCGTTAGCGATCACTGCGATAGAAATGTGGTCTACACCTTCGAACATCACATGGGGCAGGGCAATACCCGGAGTTACTGCGGTTGAGGACCGCTCTTCACGTTTGATAAAGGCGAGAATGAGTTCGTCTGGGTGAATCGGATGAATAAGCTGTGCTAGCCCTTTCAAGCACTCAAACTTGGTGAGCTCAGTGTGCGCTTTGGCGTAATGCCATTGTATTTCACACGGTGGGCAAATCTGGGGAAGTCGCTCCGCAAGTTGGCTTGAGAACTCGTAATTAATGTGGGAGCCGACAACTGTAAAGTTCTCAGCAATGATGTCTTTGATAACGAAACAGGCAAGCTCGGCATCAATACCGATGGCAGTGATTTGACACAGGTCGCCTTGCTGCAAGCCGACCTGTAAAACCGCGACTGACTTGGTGAGTTCAGCTATGCGGTTTTGGGTTATGTTAATGATGTGTATGGTGCTTTTGAACTTTTTGGCGACGCGATTGAGGGGCTGCGCTACGTGAGCACTGGCATTAATATCTTCGACAAAAAAGGTGATTTGGTATTCGTTCATCAGCACAGCGTATCATCGACAGTGCACGAGGAACACTTTATCGACATTGAGTAACACATCTTCAATTGGGATTTGGACTTTGTTGGTGCCTTCAAAGCGGGCTGGCTGCTCAATCTCAATATCGGACACAATTAAGATACGATCCGCCTGTGCAATGTCGTGGGGAGTGAGCTGATTTTCAATACCCATCGCACCTTGCGTCTCTACCTTAATTTGTACGTTATGCTTAGGCGCAACTTTCATTAGCGCATCTGCCGCCATATAAGTATGAGCAATGCCTGTAGGGCACGCTGTCACCGCTACGATTTTCATGTTCTATCCACTTTGTTTTTTTGTGGACTTTAGCATAGTGGTCGTCGGAAGGATGGATTTAAAGCAGATAATCGCAAGAGCTCTATCACAGTTTAAATCTCATGTTACATTAATCCAGTTAATGCACTTTTTGTCCTGTATTGGAAAGGACGAGTGTTGGTTACTCTGTACACAGTCATAGATGGAACAAATAACTCATGACTCACGAGCGTGAACATTGCAAGGTACAAACAATGGACATATTAAACCTTATTGAGCCGGAAACCATTTGCTTGGATTTGCAGGCTCAAACCAAAGATGAAGCGCTCAAAGAGCTCGTCGGATTGTTGGACGCGGCGGGCAAGCTCACTAGCAAAAGTCAGTTCTTGGCGGACATTTGGAAACGAGAAGAGATTGGCAATACCGGCTTTGACGAGGGTATTGCCATTCCTCACGCCAAAAGTAATGCAGTCGCTAAACCCGCGGTCGCAGTGGGCATCAGTCGAAAAGGGATTGATTACGGCGCTGATGATGGCGAACTGTCTGACGTATTTTTCATGCTGGCTTCTCCGGATGGGGATGACCATCACCACATCGAAGTCTTGGCACAAATTTCCACCAAAATCATTGAAGATGGTTTCGTCAATAAGTTAAAAGCGGCGGAGTCGGTGGAGGAAGCTCGCGAGCTACTTACTGATATTCAATCAAACGCGAATGACTCTGGTATCGACCCTTTAGAGTTTGTGTCTGAGCCACTCAGCCTTTGGGCGCAAAAGCTCGGCAGAATGAAAGAACACTTGCTGTTTGGCACCTCTCATATGATTCCGTTTATTGTCGCGGGCGGAGTATTATTGTCTCTGTCTGTGATGATTTCAGGCCATGGCGGCGTTCCGGAAGAAGGTATTCTGGCAGATATCGCTGAGATGGGTATCGCTGGCTTGACGCTGTTTACCGCGGTATTGGGTGGTTACATTGCCTATTCGATTGCGGATAAGCCGGGTTTGGCTCCGGGCATGATTGGTTCGTGGATTGCGGTCAGTCACTACAACACTGGTTTCTTGGGCGCGATTGTGGTCGGATTTTTCGCCGGCTTTGTGGTTTGGTTACTGAAGAAGATTCAATTGCCGGACAGCATGAGTTCGCTCGGATCTATCTTTATCTACCCACTGGTTGGTACGTTTGTCACCTGTAGTGCAGTGATGTGGGTGATTGGCTCACCGATCGCCAGCGCAATGACGACAATGAACGATGTACTTACAGGTATGGCGGGCTCAGGTAAAGTGATGTTGGGCACTGTACTGGGCGCAATGACCGCGTTTGATATGGGCGGTCCTATCAACAAAGTGGCGACCTTGTTTGCTCAGACACAGGTGAATACTCAGCCGTGGTTGATGGGTGGTGTCGGTATTGCGATCTGTACTCCGCCACTGGGTATGGCGTTAGCGACTTTCCTATCGCCAAGTAAGTTTAAACGTGATGAGCGTGAGGCGGGTAAAGCGGCGGGCATCATGGGTATGATTGGCATCAGCGAAGGGGCGATTCCGTTTGCTGCCGGTGACCCAGCTCGCGTCCTACCTGCGATAGTTGCTGGGGGCATTGTCGGTAACGTGATTGGTTTTACGTTCCATGTCATTAACCATGCTCCGTGGGGCGGCTGGATTGTACTGCCAGTCGTTGACGGCAAGGTCGGCTACATTGTCGGCACAATCGCAGGCTCGTTTACCACAGCATTGATTGTTATTGCGCTTAAGAAGACGGTCACAGAAGACGACAGTCCGGTTGGTCAATCTCAAGCTTACACCTCTGTGCAAGGCGAGGGTGAGGCAGACATTCTTGCCGTGACGTCTTGTCCATCAGGTGTGGCGCACACCTTCTTAGCGGCGAAGTCATTAGAAAAAGCAGCCTGTGCGTTAGGCATTAAGATCAAGGTCGAAACACAAGGGGCGAACGGCATCATTAACCGAATCACTGACAAAGATATCGCCAAGGCGAGGTCTGTTATCTTCGCTCACGATGTCGCCATTAAAGAGCCGGAGCGATTTAGAAAAATGAAGGTGCTGGATGTCAGCACTAAAGACGCGATGCTCAATGCCGCAGCACTGTTGCAAGCGAAAAGAATCCCTTAAGTACATAGCCCCCAATTAAGGCTATCTGCTAGTTAGCGCCATCATTTTTGATGGAGCGTTTTTTATCCCTGCGAAAAGTTCCGCTATGTTTTTGGTTGGACTGGTTGAGGTAACGGGTGCAATTTTGATGTTAATTGGCTTGTTATCGGCGAACAATTTGTTAAGTGCGATAGGTGCAAGTTTTATTGTTTTCACCTCCGTTGGTGCGATGCTTTTCCATTTTCGTTTTGATACTTGGAAAGATGCGACTCCGTCAATGGTGACGCTTTTATTATCACTTTTGGTGGCTTCGCCTTTAATTGAGTTTGTTGCACTTATTTAAGACGAAATTATTGCAAGTAATGTTCTGAAATCTTTAGTAACATGTTTCAAATATTAGCTGTTTCAAATAGTAATAGTTTCAAAACGTCACTTATTTCGAATTCAAGGAGGCTTGCAATGGAAAAACTAAGAGTAGCATTTATTGGTCTGGGTGTGATGGGATACCCAATGGCTGGTTACCTCAGTAAAGCGGGCTTTGAAACCAAAGTATACAACCGCACAAAAGCGAAAGCCGACAAATGGGCTGAAGAATACCAAGGCGTGGCTTGTGAAACACCACGTGAAGCAGCAGAAGGCTGTGATATCGTTTTTACCTGTGTGGGTAATGATGATGACGTTCGTAGCGTTGTTTACGGTGAAGAAGGCATTCTGGTCGGCTTGAAAGCGGATGCAGTGTTAGTGGACCATACAACGACTTCTTCAGACCTAGCGGTTGAGCTGGCTGAAGCGTGTGTTAAGCACGGCAATCACTTCATTGATGCGCCAGTTTCTGGTGGTCAAGCGGGTGCAGAAAATGGTGTACTAACCATCATGTGTGGTGGTGAACAAAGCATTTTGGACCGTGTGTCTCCAGCGATGGATGTGTACGCGAAGCAGATGACGCTACTGGGTGAAAACGGTCAGGGCCAACGTTGTAAGATGGTAAACCAAATCTGTATTGGTGGTGTTTTACAAGGTCTGAGTGAAGCTTTGCTACTGGCTCAAAAATCAGGCTTGGACATCGCTCAAGTTGTAGAAACGTTGAAGCATGGCGCTGCAGGTTCATGGCAGATGGAAAACCGCGCAAATACGATGGCGGAAGATAAGTTCGATTTTGGCTTCGCTATCGATTGGATGCGCAAAGATTTGGGTTTCTGTCTGCAAGAAGCAGAGCGAGTGGGTCTAGAGCTTCCATTGACGAAGAAAGTGGATGAGCAATACGCAGACCTTCAACGAGATGGTTTAGGTCGCATGGATACATCAGTACTGATCAAAGCGGTCGCTAAAAATCAGTAGTTGATGAACCATTAATAGATAAACAGTTCTTTGGTATCAAAGAGCTTAAAGAAATCTAAGCTAATCATAATGAATCTCCTTGAGCATGGTTTGTGACTAGTGATTAATGATTTGAAATCAGGAGGTGCTGTTGGGCACCTCCTTTTTTATGTCTTTTAATCACACAGTGTGATGATTACAGCGTTCGCTTAATTGCTTAAGCCTAGCGCAATCTCAAGACCTTTGCCGTACGTTTCGTCTGCTTGGTATGCGTGTTGAACGTGGCGCTGTTGGATGAACTCTGGCACACCGTCCATTGCGCGAGCTGTGTTGTCGAACAGAATTTGACGTTGCTCTTCACTCATCAGACGGAATAGGGCACCCGCTTGGCTGAAGTAGTCTTCGTCTACACGGTGATCGTAGTGATCAGCGTTGCCGTTGATGCGTAGAGGTGGCTCAGAGTAATCTGGTTGCTCTGCCCATTCTTGTTTGTAGTTTGGCTCGTAACCTAGTGTTGAACCAAAGTTGCCATCAACGCGCATCGCGCCATCGCGGTGGTAGCTGTGAACAGGGCAACGAGGTGCGTTCACTGGGATTTGATGATGGTTCACACCTAGACGGTAACGCTGAGCATCGCCGTAAGCGAACAGACGACCTTGTAGCATCTTATCTGGAGAGAAGCCGATACCAGGTACGACCGCTGCTGGGTTGAACGCTGATTGCTCAACTTCTGCGTAGAAGTTTTCTGGGTTACGGTTCAGTTCAAACTCACCAACTGGGAGCAGTGGGTAGTCTTTTTGAGACCATACACGTGTAAGGTCGAATGGGTTGAAGTTGACTTCATCCGCTTCTAGCTCAGGCATGATCTGTACGTACATCTTCCATTTAGGGAAGTCTTGGCGCTCAATCGCTTCGTAAAGGTCACGGTGATGGCTTTCGCGGTCTTTACCTACGATCGCTTCTGCTTCTTGGTCAGTCAGGTTCTTGATGCCTTGCTGAGTTTTGAAGTGGAATTTCACCCAGTAACGCTCGTTTTCTGCGTTGATGAAGCTGAATGTGTGGCTACCAAAACCATGCATATGACGGTAAGAAGCTGGGATACCACGGTCACTCATTACGATAGTCACTTGGTGGAATGCTTCTGGTAGTGATGTCCAGAAATCCCAGTTGTTGGTAGAACTACGCATGTTAGTGCGAGGGTCGCGTTTTACTGCGTGGTTTAGGTCTGGGAATTTTAGTGGGTCACGTAGGAAGAATACTGGTGTGTTGTTACCAACCAAGTCCCAGTTCCCTTCTTCAGTGTAGAATTTTAGTGCGAAACCACGGATGTCGCGTTCTGCGTCTGCTGCACCGCGCTCACCAGCTACAGTAGTGAAGCGAGCGAATAGTTCTGTTTTTTTGCCGATGTCAGAGAAGATCTTAGCACGAGTGTATTTTGTGATGTCGTGCGTTACTGTGAACGTACCGTAAGCACCAGAACCTTTTGCGTGCATACGACGCTCAGGGATCACTTCGCGGTCAAAGTGTGCCAATTTTTCAAGGAACCAAACGTCTTGTAATAGTTGAGGGCCACGAGGACCTGCAGTCATAACGTTTTGGTTATGTGCGACAGGGCAACCTGCTGCTGTAGTCAATTTCTTGCTCATTTGAATTTCCTTGCAATAGTGATAATAAATCTTGTCTTTTGGGTGAATCCGAAAGTTATGCGAGGAGAATAACGCTGCAATCGAGAAGAAAAAAACTGTTATTAGCAATCAGTGTGATAGGTGTCACCTATGCTTTAAGTGTTTGTTAATTAATGGCTTTGTGTCAATTAACATTATTTGTCGTGTGGATTATAAATGGTATTCAGGCATGTTTGGTGTGAATGGTTTCTGCCTATTTCAAAGATTCCCGAAATAGACAGAAATTCTCAACGGTTTGAGAAGGTCTCAACTCGATTAACCGAACTTCACTTCAAGTTCTTCTGCTTTGGTAAACGCAGGATGAGTAGCGAGCTGTGCACCATAACGTTGGATGTTTGGGAAGCGCTCAATGACGCCAAACTTGTTTAGGACATCGACGACAAAAGACATCATGAAATCCGCGCCTGTTAGTCGCTCTTCCACAAAGTAGGTTTTCCCTTCTAGGCTTTGATCAACGTAGCCCATGACTTTCATGGTTTCCGCATCGGCGTAGTCCGCAAGGAAATTGGTCTGTGCGCCATCTTTAGCAACAAACATCTTGAGCAGCAGGGGAACCATTGCTAAGCTCTCTGCAAAATGCAGCCATTGAATGTACTGCGTGTAAGCTTTGCTGCCACGTACTGGTGCAAAACGTCCATCTGCATACTTTTCAATTAAGTATTCAGTGATAGCACCAGACTCTGTAACGATCTCGTCGCCATCTTCCAATACAGGTGACTTGCCGAGTGGGTGAATGCTCTTGAGCTCAGGTGGCGCAAGGAAAGTGACGCTGTCATGAAGGTAAGGCACGATCTCGTAATCCACCTCCAATTCTTCTAACAACCAAATGATGCGTTTTGAGCGAGACTGATTTAAATGATGCAGTTTAATCATAGAAGAATCCTTTCTTATACAGGTTGATTGGTTTGAATAACAAGCTTGCCGAAGTTTTTGCCTTCCAGTAGACCGATGAATGCCACTGGCGCGTTTTCTAAACCTTCTACTAGATGTTCGCGATAGTGGATTTTGCCTTCTGCTAGCCATTGGCTTACATCTTTGACGAAGCTTGTGTAGCTTTGCTCGTAGTGGTCAAAAATGATGAAGCCTTGCATCTTGATGCGTTTAACCAGAATGTTGCCCATCAACATCGACATACGATCTGGACCTTCAGGTAACGCTGTCGCGTTGTATTGAGAAATCAAACCACAAAGTGGCACGCGAGCGCCGACATTTAGCAGAGGTAATACCGCGTCAAAGACTTTACCGCCTACGTTTTCAAAGTAGACATCAATACCTTTGTCGCATGTTGCTGCTAGTTGCTCTGCAAAGTCACCTGCGGTGTGATCAAGACATTCATCAAAGCCTAGGGTCTCTTTTGCGTACTGACACTTCTCTGCGCCGCCTGCGACACCGATTACACGACAACCTTTTAGCTTACCGATTTGACCAACCATAGAACCCACCGCACCAGTTGCAGCTGCGACAACCAAGGTATCGCCAGCTTTAGGCTGACCAATTTCCAATAAACCCACATAAGCGGTAAAGCCGGGCATACCAAGCACACCAAGGGCATAAGAAGGATGCGTCGGCTCACTGCCTAATTTAAACAGACCTTCGCCGTCAGATAGCGAGTAATCTTGCCAGCCTGTGTATGCCACAACCCATTCGCCAGTTTGGAAATCAGAGTTCTTCGATTCCACCACCTGACAAACGGTCCCGCCAACCATCACCTCGTTTAGCTCTACAGGATCTGCGTAGGATTTGCCTTCATTCATACGGCCGCGCATATATGGGTCAAGAGACAGATACACGCTGCGCAAAAGCACTTCACCTTCACTCGGAGTAGGGATGGCAGTTTGTTCTAAACGGAAGTTCTCTGGGACTGGCGAACCTTTTGGACGGTTAGCCAATACGATTTGACGGTTGAGCGTTTGGGTCATGGTAAGTTCCTATATTAATTATTAGACCAGTCGTCTAGTTTTGATTCCTAAAAAATCCGCCGTACTTTTTGGGTAAAGATAAGGCGGATTAAGTGTGGTTCGTTATTTGCCTTTTAGCATACTTTGAGTGCTCTCAAAGCTACGCATTAAACCGGAACGATCCTGATACAGTTTGTTGAGTAAGCTTGCGCCAATCCATTGATGGTAAATCAAGTGGGCGGTTTGTTCTGCTGACTCAACTTGGATTGAGCCGTCTTCAATGCCCGCTTGGACACAATCTTCGATGGCTTTCACCACTTGAGTGGCACCCGAAGCCAATTTTTCGCGCATTGCTTCTGAAAGATCAGAGACTTCAGCACTCAACTTCACGACCAAGCATTTGTTGGCGTTACATTGGCCATTTTCAATCGCCATCCAGCGTTCGAAATAGTTCAAAAGGCGGTCGCAACCAGAGCCTTCACTTTCAGTAAAGTGGGCTGTGATCATCTTAAGGTAGCGAGAGAAGTAATCTTCAATCAATGCCTCACCAAATTGCTCTTTCGACTTAAAGTAATGGTAGAAAGAGCCTTTCGGCACATCCGCAGCCTTTAAAAGTTCTGAGAGCCCAACACTGGTAAAACCTTTGGTCACTACCAATTGGTAGCCGACATCGAGAATGTGTTGGCGTGTATCGTTCGTTTTTGCGTTCATGAGCAATACTATAAAAGCGATTAGACCAGTCGTCTAGTAAATTATGGTTCTTACTTGATCAGCTCGTACTCAATGACATACAGCTCATCGATGTTCGGGTAGATCTCACGGATAAGCTCTTTCAGTTTTGGCAGTTCAATCGCTTCTTGTTCTGCGTGGAACTCGTTGATGTCATCAAACTTCAGTGGTGCAACTGATAGGATTTTGATGTCACATACTTTGCGGTCTGTTTCTAGGGTGAACACTTCCACTTCGGTGTTTGGCACGTAGTGGCTTTCTGATTCATCACGAATCGTGATCGTCTTTTTACCTGCGGTGATAAGTGGTGTTAGGAATTCAAAGAAGGTGATTTTAGTTGGATGTGAAGTCATAACCGATGCTCATATTAATCGAATAGGGCAAGAGTATATCACGCCCGTGTGAAACAGGCGCGTTTACGTCATTTAGAGTGCAGAGTTTGTCGATAAACTTATTGATTAGAAAAGATTTTTATAAACTTGGCAAAAAAATAGCCTGAGATAATACCAATCCAATTTGTACTTAAATCTTCAAAGCTAAAAGAGCGAGAGGGGATAAACAGTTGGCTAAACTCCTCAAGAGAAACGATACATAACAAAACAATCAACAGGCGGATACCAAACATGTCTGCTTTCGTTGCTTTCACCCATTTAGGAAAATTAAATACAGCAAGAAAGCCGATTAAAAGACTAAAGGTGAAATGTAACGTACTCGAACCGCCAACATAGTTCTCCATGCTTTGATACAAACTATGGTCGATATCGGAACTCTTCCAAAGTGATAAAGAGACAGTAAGCAGAAGTACTAAGATAAAGCTGTATCGAGCAATGGTATTGGTCATATTCACCCCACGGGAAAGAAGCCTAAGTAACGTTTCACAAAATACAATGCTGCAAGGTTTTGAATAGCTAGGCCAACTGCGATCGCCCAAGCCGCACCAAGCACACCGTGTGACTGAGAGAGCACTATCAGCAGCGCAATAGAAATGACACCGGAGACAATAGTGATGTATTTCATTGTTTTCTCATGACCACTCATCAGCAATAGAAAGCCAACCGAACCAGTGGCAACATTAATCAGTTGCCCTAATGACAAAGTAATAAGCAGTGGTGCGGCAGCAATAAACTCTTTGCCAAATAACTGCATAACAAATTCTGGGAACAGTACGCAAATAATCACGGGGATAATCGCAGCAGCGATGTTGGCTCTGCAGGCAAGGCGGCTGAGGTTTCGCAGGCGATCCATTTTTCCTTCTTTATAGAGAGAGGCAAACATTGGGGCAACGACAAAGTTAATTGTGATGAGGACAAAACCGATCAGCAAAGAGGTACGCTGTGCAGCAGCAAGAAGCCCAAGCTCAGAGGTAGAAATAAAAAAGCCTGCGATCACTAAGCTTCCCCATTGGACTAAATTGGTGAAGATACTTCCAATCCAGACTTGTTTCGCTGAATAGCTAAGTTCACGGTTTACCGCAGTTTTCCCATGCTGGTATTGACCTGAACGAACCCACTGATGCGTCGACAATAACGCAATAAGCGCTGCTGCTATTAATAGAAGTGCCATCAAAGTATCGGTCGTTATCGGCAATGTTTGCTTGGCTGCAACAATCAAGACCACCATCAGAAAGCTAACACCGAGTTGCAGAGCGACAAGAGAAGCAATGACTTTCCTGCTGGCTTGTAGTACTCGACTGTTGGTTTGACCGATAACAAGGAGAGGAATAGCCGCAAGAGAAACGGCAAGCGAGAAGGTGGTCACTTGAGTGGTATTGAGTTGTTGTGGAAAAGAGATAAATGCGAGATAAATTAGAGCACAGGCTGCAATGCTAAACAAGAGGCTACGAACTAAGGCGATGCGATAGTTGTTACTTTGCTCCGTTCTGTCTTGGTTTTTAAATGCAATGGCATTGAACTTCACCAGTGAGATATTGAAACCAAGCTGTGCAATAACCGCGATAAGGGAGGCAAGGTTGAACAGATAAAAGAATTGTCCAGCTGTCGCTGCATCAGAATACCTTGAGACCACAAGCGTCAACAAAAAAGCGAAGAATGCAGCAAGTGCTTTAACGATCCCTGTAGCAGCGCCAAGTGAGAAGAATTGCTTCTTTTCACTTGGTAGGTTTTGGATTTTTTGGTTGATGGATTGAAGCATGGAACCCTCTAGCTATAAATGCTGTTGAGTGCTAGACGTTGTTTTTCTTCACTAAATGCATCATTGAGCCCAATTGTGTATCGATGGAAGTCGATGTCGTGGTAGTGATTGATACAATGGCTTATCTGTTTGGCCATTTCTTCTGGAGTTGCCGCTAAGAAAGGATAGTTAAGATCCTTCGTGGCACCGATAGAGCGAATAACCATAGGTAAGTGTAACTTTGCGGCTTCCAAAATAGTGAGAGGCATGCCTTCCCAGGCGGCTGTGTGAAGATACAAATCCGCGTCTTTGAGTAGATTCACGACGTCATCGCGAGGAATCATTCCGGTTACCGTAATCCCCTGTGTGCGAAGCTTATTTTCAAGCTCTGCCTCACCACCGCCAATCCAAGTAATGTTAAATTTCCGCGCCAGCTGTGAAGGGTCAATATGATTCAATGTATCCAGTAAAAACTGAGGATCCTTTTGTGGCGTCACGCGGCCAAGTACCACAAGTTTTAGCGTGGTTTGTTGTGAGCTTTGTGGACGCTCTTCACTGTCATATGTCACGTAATTGTTTAGTAAATCAGCACGTTTAGCGCCGATGCTGATGGCTAAATCACACTCGCGTTGGCTGCAACCTGCCACCACATCAATCCTGCTGATTGCCACTTTTTCTAATGTTTTGTAAACCTGTTTAGCAAAACCGGAAATGTCTTCCCGCTCAAAAGCGTAACAATGAGGCGTATAAACTAAACGTGCTCCACCGAGCTTTAAAAAGCGACCTAAAAAGCCCGCTTTACTTGAGTGTAAATGAACAATATCTGGTTTGAGCTCAGCGATAAATGCGTTGGCGTCTTTCATAAATTGCAGCAGATTGCCCTCAGCCCATTTTGCATGGCTAAAAACATGGTTGCTCGATTCATTGGTCATGTCGTTCGGTCGCGCGCGTGCGAGCAGTGAATGTTCATAAGGCTCTGAACGTGATGAATGGACATAGCTGTAAAGTGCTGTTTGAACGCCTCCACCGAAGGCTTCAGTAATATGTAGTACTTTTTTCATCACGAGTTCGTCCCTGCTGTTTGTTTCCACTTGTCTTTAAATGCCTCGCGTTCCTGTTCTGAGTAAACATGGCGATAGAGGGGCAGGTCGTACATGTAGAAAAGCTTCGAGAAGTCGTAGTGTTCTTTAAAGTACTGATGGATGTTGGAATACCACTTGTTCTTTGCTTCATTACTGTTTTTAAGAACGAAGTCATCAAGCTGAAGAAACTCACCAATCTCTTGATCGAGTGAACTAAGTTGTTCGCATTTAATTAGGATAACGCTGGCTCGTTCGTTATTGAACGTATAGAAAGGCTGAGTATTATCAACTTCTTGCCTAAGAACATCGATGCCAAAGTTACGCTTAAGTTCATTATCGAACCAGTTAGCGAAGTAATTCAGGTTTATATAGTTATCGAAGCAGTGCTCTAGATGTTTGTAGGTCACATCCATATCACGATGAATAGCATCATTTTTCTTCCCTTCAATAAATTGAAGGTGTAAGTCTTGGAAGAAACGAGAAAACACGGTCGCGATAGGGTCTCGGACTAGTGTGACGATCTTAATATGTTCACGCTTTTGAAGAATGCGCTTACGCTTATTGAGCACTAGGCGATACATGTTGCGGCTCTTAAAATCAAAAAATTTGCTCACGTCCTTTTTGTTGTGATACATGTGGAACTCTTCATGATCATCAAAGGTATGGATGTGGTAGCTCGGGATCTTTCTTTCGCCAAGAGTGTGCTCAATAGATGACGAGCCCACTTTGCCCATTTGATACACCAAAACAAAATTGTCTGCTTGAAGTTCTCGGTTTTTTTCAAATTGTCGAGAGATTGAATATTTCATTTATCCTATCCTTGATAACTTTAATGTCGTTATTCCGCAGCGTTATTAATTGTCAGTTATTGGCGGAATCGGTAACTCAGATTGATGGTTATGATCAGCTTGTTTTTGATGTTCTGTCTGACGACTATGATGCCGTTTTTTACTGATCATGACGGGTAGTAAAAGTATTAAAATGATGGTGGTATTCACCGCGACGAAAAACACCATGATTAGTGCATAAATGGAGAGTAAGAGGCTTTTTTTATTGTCTATCAATGTATTGAAGCAAAATTTTATAAATAGAAAGTAGCCGCCAAACAACAAAGCAATACCAAGTAATCCATATTCGATCGAGGTATCGAGTATGAAGTTATGGGTATAGATGGCTAACTCATCATAATTGAAATAGTTGATCATATAGTTGGGTAACATCTTAGCGCCAACACCCAAAACTGGATGCTCAAGCAAGATATCGAGACCATTTGCTAACAGCAATTTACGGTGTAAATTGGAGACCCAACGCGCTTCACTTTGATTAGCAAACAGGATGTCTTCTTGGGTGATTTCAAGCTTGTCTGCGAACTGATCAAATCCAAAATAAAGAGTCGCAGAGATGGTTGCTAATACGATCAACCCACCAACAAGCAGCACTGTCCATGTGTAAGTTTCGCTGAGTGTTTGTTGTATAAGGCGCCTGAGAAACAAAGTATCGATAAAGACCAACAAACAAAAGCCAAGCAATGCCTTTCTTTCTTGGGATAAAAGAAGAAGTACGAACGCAAATAGCATCAAGACAGGAAATGCACGAATGCGATCACGGTAGAGGTAGAGTAGGGAACAGAGCACACCAAACGCGTATTTGCTCACGCCGAGTAGCTTGAATCCACTTTGATACCCTTGCGCAAAGTGCCAGGCGGCGACAAGACTACATATCACCAGCAAACAATAAGTAAGATAAACCATCACGCGTTCATCGTCGAAGGCTCCATAGGCATACAGCAGGCCGAGTAAACCGAGTATTGCTACCCACTGGACGGTTTCAGTCACTAACGGTACGAGCTGAACACGATTCAGCATGCCATTGATGAACACATAGCTAGTAAACAGCAGCAAGAAACCAATACAAGGGTGGAACAGCTTGTGGGTTTTTCCTTCAAGAATAATCAAGGCGACAAATCCTAGTGACAGTAAGCTTGCGATATCTGACGGTGCGAGAGCAATACCACCAAGTCCTATCTTTATTGGAACAAAAAATAGCGCGAGAGTAATCGCTGCAAACAGCGGTACAAGGTTACTTGCTGGTGCAGAGCTGTTGGTAGAGTCCATAGTACCCGTCTCGGAATTTATCGATGGTGTATAACTTGGCACGATTCACTGCGTATTCACTGGCGCTATCGTAGAGGTCAACGGCATTGCATAGTCGAGATATTTTGTCTGCTAGTTGCTCTGATTCACCGACCGTGAACAAATATTCATGGCTGCCCATCACTTCATCTAACCCCGGCACATCTGAGGACAGCACAGGTAAGCCTGCCGCCATCGCTTCTACAGCCGCAAGGCCAAAACCTTCAACATGGGATGATTGAACATACACGTCCATGCCAGACAAAAAAGCGGGGATATCGGATACCACACCGTGGAAATGAACACGATCGGCAATATTGAGGCTCTGAGTGAGAGATTCGAGTTCACCGCGTTTCGCTCCGTCTCCAGCTAAGTGGAGATGATAATTGGTAGGAAGAAGGGCAATCGAGTGGATTAGCGTCTCATGATCTTTATGTTCATGAAGTCGCCCGACCATTCCGATATTGATGGCTGATTTCCCCCTTAAGAGGCTTCCAGACTTAGCCACAAGAGGGAAGCGAGCGAGGTCGACGCCATTATGGACAACACGATATTTATGCTCAAAACGAGGCATGAATTTTACCAGTTCTTCTTGGACTTTTTCACTGATGCTAACCGTCAGATCGTGCCCACGATAAAGTAGGTATTCCATAAATTTAAATAACGGGTAGTCACGACGGCGGTTGTATGAACAGTGCTCGGTTTGAATGCGCTTTTTACCAATGGCAAGCAATGCCAGATAGATAGATGGGTACAAGTGCCCATGCACGAGATCTGGCCAGCGTAGTAAAGACCATTTCTCTTTAATCGTCAGGGCCTGCCAATTAAAGCACTCGATGCCATGAGAGGTGAGCTGTGCCAAATAATCGTTGTCATCGCAAAGTACGAGGACTTTGATTTCATACTCCGGTGAGTGTTCCATCACCAAGTCGACGAGAAACTTCTGTGCGCCACCGTTCTTTGATAGGTCATTGATAATATGCAGTATTTTCTTCTTCATGACTCAGTCGATAGATACTTTTGTTTGAACTGTTCGATTTCAGGCTCAGCAAAGAAATGCTTGGTCAGTTTTGATGACAGCATCTCCTCGACAAACTCAGGCTTTGGCTGGTATGAATGTTTAAACTCTTTGATCAGAGGGGAATACCACTTATTGTCGGCTTGGTTGTCGTGAACAACAGCCACCTCTTGTTGTAGAAATTCACTAATGGCTTGTTGTGATTGGTCGAGTTTGTCGATACGAATAACCATGAGTGAAAAGTTGTGGTTTTGGTATGTTTGGTGACCCACTGCTTGATCAAAGGGCTGAGCAAAAACATCAATGCCTGTCAGTGCTTTGATTTCATTATCAAACCACTCTAATGGGTATTGATGGTTCACATGTTCTTCAAATGCTTCATGGAGCAATTGAGGGCGCTCTGAACGTACCGCGCTGTCGTCTTTTAGATACTTATCCGCCATCCAAAATGGCAGTGATTGAAAGAACATAGAGATGTTTCTACCAACGGGCTCGCGCACCAAAGAGATAATACGAACCTGTTGCTTACGTTTAAGCATATGGTACATGATGGTTCGTTTGAGTAAACGTTTTATCTGATTCGTAACGGGTTTGTGCAGTTGAGCACGAACGGGTGAAATCTGTTTACTCGCTTGTATCGACATCAGGTCATGTAAGTGAATCGAATTTGGAATGGATTTTTCCAATGCACTCGATCCTACTTTCCCCATTTGGTAGATGAGGACGGGGCGCTCTTGGCTCTTTAGCAACTGATACCATTGCATGCTTTGATTAGTAGGCGTACTTTTGGACATAAAGTGTTTCTCCTTCCTTATTAGATTTTGCCTGAGTGATAAGCGCACCAAGAGATGGTATTGAATGTTGAATTTGTTTGGATAACGCTACGTTAACCAGTGAAGCTTTAGTTGACTCGGAGCGAATAACAGTAATCAACCCATTGGCTTTTTGACCAAGAATAAGAGCATCACTTACCGAAAGCAGAGGTGGGGTGTCAATGATGATTCGGTCATACTTACTCTTTAGGTACTCAAGGAGTTTTTCAAAACGTTCAGATGCCAATAGCTCCTGTGGATTTGGTGGAATAATACCGGCAGGCAACACATCTAAGTTCGCCTCTTCATTTTTGATGATGCATTCACTCAAAGGCGTATCCATCGTTAGTATGTTGGTTAAACCTGGGCTTAATTCTGGAAGGTTGAAGCGTTTTGCTAATGAGGGTCTTCGCAGGTCGCAGTCAATCAGCAGTACCTTTTCCATGGTTGAGAACGAGACAGCCATATTAATACTGGTTGATGTCTTTCCTTCCTCAGGAATGGCAGAAGTAAATGGCAAGATTTTCTGCTTAGAGTTCGTTAGTCTCAGCAATAACGAGGTTCGGACGGAGCGGCACGCTTCGCTGAACAGCTTTTCGTCTTGATCCAAATAAGCTGAGTAGGTAACGCCTTTTTGGCGAAGAGCACGTTTTTTCACCTTCGGAATCGTACCTAAGCAGGTGACTCCGAGCTTGTCTTGAACATCAGAAGAGGTACGAATGACCTCGCGCAGTGTCTCAAGGATGATCACAAGGGCACAAGCGATAGCAAAGCCAAAGAAAGTAGCTATCAGCACGAGTTTCATTCGCTGAGGTGCGATTGGGAACAGCGGCACGATCGCAGGGTCAGTAAATCGAGCGGTGACATTCTTATAATCGCTGGTGGCATTGGTTTCTTTTTCGCGATTCAAGAACGCTTCGTAGAGATCCTTGTTCGATTCAACTTCACGCTTAAGTTGTTCGTATCGCGCCTTTTGCGATCCTAGCATTTGGAAATCAGATTTTTTGTTATTCAGTTCAGCACGAAGCATGTCTTCTTGCGCTTTTGCTGCGAGTAAGTCCTGCTGTTTACTTAACGAAATTTCTCGAATCAATTGTTCAGTTCGTTCTTGTATGGAAGCCAACTGCGCTTTGGCTTGAATCATACGATCATGTTTAGGGCCGTAGCGTTGAGACAGCTCAGAGACATTTTTAGCGGCTTGGGCTTCCGACATCTTTAAATCACGAATTTGAGCTTGGTTTGCAAACTCATCAATCGATAGCAAGCTGTCGATATTTTGTGTCGATTTACGCTTGAGCAGTTGAATTAATGTTTGTGCTTCAATGCGGTTGTTTACAGCGGCGTTGAGTTTACGGTTTAGTTCTTCAAGCTCATTGGCATAGATGTCATCGATACCATTGATATCGATTAAACCTTCTTGCATTAAGAAATCTTGTAGTGCTTGTTCTGATGTTCTTAAGCGATCTTCTAGTTTTTGCGAGTTATTGGTGAGCCATGTTGCTGCATTTTGTGTCACAACCAATTTCGCTTCAAAGTTAGCATCGATATACGCTTGGCCTACTGCGTTCGCTATGGTGGTTGCCAGTTGTGGATCGGTAGAGCGAAAACGAATTTTTACCAACTGTGTATTACGGACCGGTTCAATATCCAGATTTCTCTTGAATGTTTGAAGTGCTTGATAATACGGCTTGGGATGTTGTGAGGTTTCTTTTGGATTCGGTGCGACATGCAATAAATCTTGAACGAAAGGAATCGCTTTAATTTCATCGATTTTTTGCTTAATACCGCTTGAGCTAGTGAACTCTGGATGGTTAACCAGATTCAATTTGGTGATCACTTTATCTGCGATATGGTTTGACTTAAGAATCGCGATTTGAGTTTGAAAGTACTCTTTTTTCGTAGTGTCGACACCGTAAACTTCCTCAATCGAAAGTGCACTTTTTTGCTCTTCTTGGATGAGAAGGGTGGCAGTGGCTTGGTAGACTGATTTTTTCGAGTAGATATACCAAGTACACGTAAGTGAGAAGGTGATGGTGAATGCTAAGATACTCAGCCAGTTCTTCTTAAGGGTTCTAAAATGATGCCCAAAACGAATCAGTGGGACTTGATTCGTAGGGGCTTGAGTAGAATGAGTTCCGTTCATTGAATTGCCTGTCATTAGAAGAAGCTCTGATCGATAAATACAATGTCGCCAGGTTCTACAGAGCGTTGCATACTGACGCTTTCAACCGTATTACCTGTTGCGTGTTGAGTAAGATTAATGCTCTTGCGGGACGCTCGATCCGTTAAGCCTCCTGCTAGCGCGATGGCTTTTTCAATCGTCAATCCCGGCTGGTATTCGAATCCACCAGGCTTTCGGACTTCACCATTTACGTAGAAAAGGCGGAAGCTATTGATTGCCACCATTACTTTAGGATTGATTAGGTAGTCACCTTTCAGTCCTGTTTCAATCTCATACTTGAGCTGTTTTGGGGTCTTATTGATGGCTTTAATTCGCCCTAAGTAAGGGTAATCAAAATAGCCGTCTGAAGTGATCAGGATGTTCTTTATGGAAAGATCTTCCTCACCGTAGACTTGAACCGAGATGGTATCACCAGTATCGAGTAAGTAATCTTGCTCATTGGCACTGGCAAAAGAAGGTGTGCTAAGAAGCACAAGTACTAAGCTAAATAACGTTGCTAGTAAGTTCATTCACATTCCTTATTACAAAGAGAATCGAGCACTAAGAGACCAGATGTTTTGCTCGAAGCTGTAGCCTTGCCAATTAGAATCTTTATCCTGATAGCGCCAATCCGCTTGCAATAAGACCCAACGCCTTATTTGGTAATCAATACCTGCAGATAGCGCGTATCGGTCTTCATTACGTGTAATACCCGTGTAGTCATCTTGTTGATATAGGGCCCCTAAGCGGGTTGCTAAGTAGCTATTCCAGTCGTGTTTAAGATCGATGAGGTAGCGAGTTTGTAAATCGTAATCACCATCTTGATCGGGACTGACGGCTGCTTGGGTGGTCTTGAGTGTGATGAGCGATTGCTCTTGAGGTTGCCACTCCAAGCCTATGTCCCAACTGAGTCCATTGAAGGTTTCACGTTGATGGCTATCGAAGTCTTTGACTTGATAACCCAAGCGGGCGATACCTTTGGTTTTCCCTGTGACTTCCCACTGTGCGCCGGTGTAATAGAAGCCGGAGTAACTGTCTTTTGATGGCACTGAAGGGTTGTCTGAAAGGTAATTCGTGCTCATTTGTTGAGTACCAACTAACCAGTATGTTCTAGGCGTCGCTCGAAGATAAAACTCTATGTGGGCGTTTGGTGCACGAAAGTCGTTGTATTTGGTTTTTGCATCAGGCTTGTCTGGCATTCCATCACGATAGTTTTGGTATGTCTTGTCAATGTATCCAATACCAAACTCCAACCTACCTTTTGAGCCTTCAGAACCGAACACATAGTTTGTTCTCAAGTCATTGCGATGAAACTCAACAGGGCTGTTGAGCAAGCTACCTTGGCCTTCGGTGAAGTCTTCACCTTTCTCTTCATGTTGAGCTCGGAACTGATAGTCGATAACCAGTCGATTACGGTGATTGAATTCGAAAAAGTTGGTAAATTGAAAAGCATGGTCGTCGTAATCATTTTGGTCATCCGAAGAGAATCCAGCACTTAATTTATAAAGCACATTTGCTCGGTATTGATTACGTTCAATTTTAGCCAACAGGGCAGGCTCTATCCCCCAAATGTTGACCGATTCAATGTTCTCTCCTCGATCGGCTTTGTTGATGTTGTCATTTCCTTCGTAGAACACGCCTAAGGTGGGGATGAATTCAATCCCAGAATCGGTTTTATACGCCATAGGCTCAGCCAGAACACTCGCTGAGCTCATAGCAATTGCGACGGTTATTGGGATAACTTTCATTGTGATGGACTCAGTACGCATTTGAACCTGTAAATCCCTTAAAAATGGTTAACAAGATAATCTTGATGTCCATCCAAACTGACCAGTGGTGGATGTAATCCAAGTCGAACTCAACGCGTTTTTCCATCTTGTCGAGCGTGTCAGTTTCACCTCGATAACCATTGATTTGTGCCCACCCCGTGATGCCTGGTTTTACTTTGTGACGAAGCATGTAGCGGTCGACGATATGGCGATATTCTTCGTTATGTGACACGGCGTGAGGGCGAGGGCCAACGATAGACATGGTGCCTTGAAGTACATTGATAAATTGAGGCAGTTCATCAAGGGAAGTGCGACGCAGAAACCCACCAAATGGTGTAATGCGAGGGTCATTCTTTGTGGCTTGTTTTACGTCATTACCTTGTTCCATGGTCGTCATTGAACGGAATTTCCACACTTCGATTTTTCTGCCATCTAAGCCGTAACGATACTGCTTAAAAATCACTGGACCTTTGGTGGTCAGTTTGATTCCGAGGGAAATAGCTAGAAGTACAGGTGAAATCAGAAGTAAAATAATGCTCGATAATACGATGTCTTCTAAGCGTTTTATCCAAGAGGAAATACCAGCAAAGGGTGTGTCAAATACACTCAATGTTTGAACCTGACCTATTTGATCCCAACGTGAATGCAGCAGGTTATAAGTAAAGAAATCCGGTATCAGATAAGTGTTCGCTGTCGTGTCTGAGAATTGATTAAGAAACAAAGCGATTCTTTCGTTAGCATGCATCGGCATAGCGATGTACACGTAATCGACTTCGCCACGCTTCGCTCTTTCTAATGCGAGTCTTACATTGCCTTTAATTGGATAGTCAGACTCGGGCAAACGGTCTTGAGAACGTTCGTCGTAAAAGCCGTCAAATAACACACCATGTTCAGTGTGGCTTTCTAGCTCGTTTGCTAAAGTCAGCCCATGTGGTGTCTGGCCAATAATAATTGCAGTTCGTGTGTTGTAGCCTAGCTTTCGCATGTAGGCCAGACCGACTCTGAAAATGCTTCGCCAAGAAAGCAGTAAGCCGGGAGTTAATAACAACCACATTGCTAAAATGTTTTTGTCAAATATCTGATGGACTTGAGAGAAATACAAAACCATGAAAAGGAATGTGCAGGTAACTAACCAAGATATACATGTGATAGAGATCTGTTCTTTAAAAGAGCTGGTACGCCAAGAGCGATACAACTTGCCACTTTCAGCCATGATTAGGAATGAGATGCTACCGACGAATGATAAAATCGCATAGTCTTTCTCAATAGAAGTGTTTACGTCATTCATTACGAGTAGCAACATCAATGACACAATGACAACAAGATCAATTAGGCGGTATAGAAAAGCAAACTCCACCTCATGCGAACGAATAAGTCCTTTGTGTTTCATAACTGAAATTTCCCTTTGGACACGCTACCGCCATTGAGTGTCATATCTCAATATCCGTGTCATTAACGCTTTGTATTGTTAAGGCATATGTGTGAAATGGATGGGGCGTGAGCCCTTATATTTCCGAAACAAGTTTAAAAAGTTGCTCTGTTTGGGTAAGTGGAAATAAGAATGAAATTTAGACCTTTGGCTAATATTCGCTGTTTAGTAAGAAACTAATACTCTGCTCATAAGTTGCTAAGGAAAGTGCTAAGAGGCTGGAGGGGAGTAAATATTATGATTGACGTAGATCGAAGTCAGAATTCATGCAAATGTGTCACCCTTTACAGGAGTTTCCCCGGATAGGGGGCGCTCCTGTAAAGATTCACTCGCATTAGAGAATGGATTAGTTTTGCTCAAGCTGTTGTATCAGATCTTTCAAGGGCATTGGTTTCGCGAAGTAGTACCCTTGAAGGCAATCGATATTATGACTCCGTAAATACTCAGCTTGTTCAGCGGTTTCTACGCCTTCTGCGATTGTCTTCATACCTAAACGAGAGGCTAGGTCGAGGAGGTTTTCGACGATATGTGCTGAGACTGAATCATTACCGATCATTTGAACGAAGCTCTGGTCTATCTTGAGTATGTCGAAGCGGAACTGGCGTAAGTAGCTCAAACTCGAATGGCCGGTGCCAAAGTCATCTATAGCTAGGCTAACGTCATGTTCACTTAATGAGTGAAACAGAGCCCGTGCTTCGTCTGTGTCTCTGACAAGTTCTCGCTCAGTAAGCTCCAAGCACAGCTGTACCTTTTTCTCTGGGAAAGATGATAAAAACTCTAAACTATCTTCTAAAAGCTCACTGTTTACGCAATGTTTCGCTGAGATATTAAAAGCGACGGAAAAGTCTGGCGGTAAAGACCGTGAGCATGCTGCAAGCTCATTAGAGACTTGATGCATAAGCGACTTCGTCATTGGGATAATGAGCCCTGAGTCTTCTGCTAGTGGTATAAAGAGGTCTGGTCTTATCAACCCTTCTTTAGGGCTTAGCCAACGAACCAACACTTCAAAGCCTACAAATTTGTTAGTTTTATCAACGTAAGGTTGAACGTAGGGAACGAACTCATTATTTGCGAGAGCCTGGCGCAATTTGTCTTCCATTGATGGCGTTTGGCCTGTTGCGACGAATATGAGCCAGCTCATCGAGAGAGCAAACAAAATAATGATAAAAATTGTTGAACGCTTATGAGACAGAAGGTAGTTCATATAGTCGTCATGAAACAGTGAGACTTGCAATCGATACGGATAATCCTTTGACTCTACCTGAATTGTGACAGGAAGAGGTTGGTCAGAAATTTGTCCAGCCTTGTTGATCCATTTTTCGCCCACGTTAAGGTAGGTATCTAGGTCCTTTAAGGTGAGAGACAGGATATTTGTGAGGTAGTAACTATTGACGGATACTCCGACGCCAGTATCGCCTGCTTCATTCTTAAATATAAGGGCAGGAGTATTTGGCTTATCAGGTAGGCTCGATACTAAGACCAACTCATCACCAGAGAAGTGATAACTCGGGACGATATAGTCACGTTTTCCGACCAAAGAACCACAAAATACGTGGTTCCCTTTCGCTAAGGCAATCATTTGTACATCAGGGATCGTGACAACTAAATCCCTAATGTAGGGCAATGCTTGTTCGCACTCAATTTTGGCATAAGGCAGAGCTCTCTGACTCGCGACATCTGCATTTTTAACCAGTTTGTCCATGAGTGATTTGCCTACTTCAAGAGAGTTTCTTACCTCTCGATGAAGATTGGATTTGGATAATTGGTAAACACCAACGGATCCTATACTAATCAATAGAATGAGGACAATAAACGCAAGGAGTATTCTCTTTGTTCTGGATGCTATCAACATGGTCAAGTTTGTCGTCTTAATTGTTGCCGCAAGTATAGGTTACAGAGTGGTTGTAGAAAAGTTCTCTCAATAGTGTTTGCTTTTTAGGCATGTGAGTTGTCTTGTAGCATACAGAGTATTGCTAACTATAAATCTGTGCATTTTTTATGGGCTTGGTGTGTTAACCCATTCAATAACTAGCTGCTCAGGTGAGTTCAATCAGCGATAAGAGTAAATCATATACGTTATAGCGCTCGTCACGCAGAAAGAGGGTTTCACCATGTGCAACTGAGGGAATCCTCGCAATACAACGACTTATTGCCAAAGCCATGTGCTTCGAACAAGTCTTGGAAAAAGCGATAGGGTTACCATGGACGGTTGCTATCTGAAACGGTCATGCATCGGCTATATAACTATTTGTTGGACTTGAGCCTAAGAAACCAAGACATACTAGTTGGTGAAACTTCAACAAAGGTCAAAGCGTTGACAAAATAGTGAGTCTGAGCAAATACAAAAAATTGTCGTGTGGGGCGATTACCGGCTAGATTAGGAGGGCTGGGCTTACAAAGTGAATTACAGAGCAAGTCTACTCAACGCATTGTTTTAAATAATAACTTATATAATTTAGAAGTTTACTGATAATTATATAAAATATTTTTTCGACATGAAAAAAATTTTTTATTTTATTTTGGGTTAGAAAAGGCATAAAAACGCTCTGGAATCGCTAATGAATATTGTCTTACTAATTCATCCGCTTTTGTGAAGGATGTTTTTCATTGGCGTTTTCGGTAATTGACCATTTTCTAACAGAGAAATTAAAAATGAAAAACACAGTAGTTACAGCTGCTCTACTATCGACATTATGTGTGACGGCAACCCAAGCTATGGCCGATGGCTATACACCTGGTCAGGCAGCTTTTCAGTGGGCAGGTACTGTGCCTGCGCAAACTGATACCGATGGAACCTACTTCATCGTACCAGTTGACCCGGGGCAAGACTTCAATAACGGCCAGTTAGTGTTTAGTAATACCGCTGCAGGTGGTGTAAAACTGACTAATTCATCCACAATAGGTTTCAAAGTGGTGAAAAACAGCGGTGATAAATTAAAACCTTACGACCCTTCGAAGGACATAGATCCACTTAGCTACAATGCGACATTGGTAAGCCGACAGTTTTCTGACGGTAACTTCCTAGTTGAAGATGATGCAGGTGCCTTTCAAATAATGGCTGATGGCCAGGAGCTGAAAAAGGGTGTTCCGCTTTCAAAAGATAAGGATCACAACACAACGAACTTGAGAGTTAAGCAATCCGACGATGTTATATTTGAAGCAGAACAGGGGGAGCATGTTGTCGTCCAAGCTGTAGTCGCGATCGCTCCAACAGAGGCGTGAACCTTTACACGGTGTCCTAAAAAACACCACTGCTTTATTGCAGTGGTGATTTTTCATTTTTGACAAATTAAGTAGTCAAAATATATGAGCCCTTATAAATTAATTAAATTATCCGTTTTGTGTGTTTGTTTAATCTCAAATAGCGCAAATGCAACTATAGTTCACACATTTACACCAGAAGTGACCATATTTAAGGATAATAATTTTGGTGATATTGAGATAACAGGCAAGAGAGACTATCAAGCCCTTTACGATACTAAGTTACAGGCATTCAAACCATTAAATATTGATTTTGGAGTAAAAAATCGATCTGGTGAAATATTAGAATATTCATTGACTTTGCCGGTTTCTCAGCATTACTGCGAAGGTAACTCCGGGCTGGTACCGTTGAACGGTTTATCCTTCACTTTAGATGGAAAACCGTTTGCTCCAACTAATAGTGACGAAGGTGGTCATGGGGGCCAAACGTTCAACGGTAGCGTTCATCAACACCGACTTGAAGTTCAATATCCCAATTTACCGCAAAGTGGTGACAATCAGCAGTGTTACGGTGTGCTGGGGCTATCAGCAGAGGTTAAGTTGTGAAGAGTGCGTACTTATTAGTACTGGTGGCCACCTGCTTGTTGCACAGTCTTTCTGTCTTGGCCTCACCGTTAACCGACGAAGTATACCCACCAGCGTTTTCTGATTTTTTTGAAGAGCAGTCCCAAAAAATTGAGGTGGAAGTAGCGGGTGCTGGGTCATCGGTGAGTGTGGGTTCCTTAGTGACTTATGAAACATATCGCGTTGACACAGAGTCGGACTCTGTAAAAGCATTAAGCCAATATTTAGACCAACATAAACTGTCTCCAATAGCGATAAATGCGATTGTTGAAACATTGAAAAAAGGCATAGAAGCTAACCCGCACTGTCAAGGTGAGCTAGCTTTGTGCGTGCCTCTGGTCAAAAGCGGCCATGCTGAGTATGTGTTTGATTTTGACAATAGCAAACTACGTATATTCGTCTCCCCAGAAATGCTGACAAACACAGCGGGCGAGGTCGACTATTACCCTGAGAAACGAGAAAACAACGCTTTCATCAACTATTCCGATGCGTATTTTTATACAGACAGTAACAATAACGGTAACGTTAGCTGGACCAATAACGCGATACTCGGTTTACCCTATGGTTACTTCTCGGTTGATTCGCAATATGTATCAGAGTCCAGTGATTTAAATATTTACCGTGCAGCTTATGACTTAGATGTAAAAGACAAACACATAGTATTTGGTTATCAGGATCGTAATACTCGATCGTTAAATAGCACTGATTTTTTAGGCTACGGGGCAAATTATGCTGGTGTTAGGGCCACTCTTGGTTCGAGCCAAAATTTGGTCAAAGGTGAGCATAAAGCGCTCCAGCGGATTCACTTCTTCGCGCCACAAGACGCGCAACTGGAGGTTTATCAAAGTAACCGTTTGCTGTTCGAGAAAGTTGTTGCTCAAGGGGAGCAATCCATCGGTTATGACAGGCTTCCTACGGGTATTTACACTGTTACTTTGGTGTTAAAGCAGGGCAATAACGAAATCCTGAGAGAGCAGCGTCAGGTAGTGAACACAGAACAGTTTTCACTGAACGTAAACGACTGGGACTACAGAATTGAATCGGGTGTTTTAGATGAGGGTGCTCAAACTGATATTAACGAGTTTCATCACCTGACTATTTCAGATAGCGACAGAACGTATGCCCGTGGTGCGGCATCATACCGTTATTCTGAAAATACTTTGTTAGGCGTTGGTGCGACGTCCAATTTATCGGACAGCGAGATTCAATTCGGTAGTGCTTGGGCCCTAGGTGACAAGTTGAACGTCAGTTACACAGGTGCGTTGTTTAATACTGGCGAAAGCTATCGGTACGGTGTGATTGGGCTAGGTCCTATTTCAACCTCTTACCGAGAGGTGAGCTTGGAAAATACACCTCATCCGCTTCCACGCTTGTTGTTTGGCGACCAAAGTTACACCGAATGGAGTGTGAACTACACAACACCCTTATTCGGGGGAGATGCTTTTATGAGTTATTTTAATTATCTAGCAGATGATAAAGAAAACAGTAACGAATTAAGTACTCACAACTTGTCACTAAGTTGGACTCGCGCGTTGCCGCTTGGTGCCTTGAATATCAATAGCACATATAGCGAGAACAACGACAGGCATGAAGCTGTCAATACCATGGTATCTTGGCGATATAGCTTTAATGACAGTTTGAGTTCGCGGTCGGCAATGGCGTTTAACGACACCGATATGTCATACAGTGAACACAGTGCGACTTATACTAAAAGCGACGATAACGCGACATTCTCCGCCACAGCGGGTATTAAGTTCGGTGAGAGAGTAGACAATGAAAGTGATTTATCTGTGGTGGCGAGTGGTCATAATGACGTGTTTAACTACAGTGGTTACGGTTATATCGACTCTCGTGGTGAGCGTTCATTGTCGGGGAATATTAGTAATACCCAAGTGCTTTCAAGCGAAGGCGGTGTGCTAACGTCGAAACAAGGGCAATCATTTGTCGAAATTGCGCCGACATTAAAAGATAGTTCATCGCGTATCGTATCGGTGCATTACGGGCTTAGTAAAGGTGGTAATCGTCAATATGAAGACAGCGTTGATACCAACAGAAAAAAAGTGCTAGGCGTTGACCCGTATACAGATATCAATATTAATCTGGATGCTGAATCAGAAAACGTGTTAGTAGATAACACTGCGTATCAACAATTTATGATGCCGGGTATGTACCACAGTGTAACCAGTAGGGTCACACCGTTGCAAAGTCACGTATTTGTTTTAAGTAATTTGTACGGACAGCCAATCACTAGCAGCGTGAACTGCCTAGGTGATGGGTGTCAGTCGGTTGAGCAACTTTCTGATGATGGCGTTTACCGAGTGAATTATGTAAAAGATGCAAATTTTACATTGATCACGAAGAAAAACGTGTGCTTGTACTCGCCCTATGCGGCAACGGATGCTTATACCCAAGCGTATTGTTTACCGGGGCTTAACGATGAAGAAGAGAAAATACCTTGGAATCAGCAAAAGTATTTACAAAAAAATAACGCGCTGCTTTACGTTGGTAAATTTACTAACCTCGAAGAGGGCCAAGAAATTGCAATACGTTTAAAAGAGGTAGGTCTAAGTGCTACAAGCTTATACATTGGTGACAGTGAATATATTTACGTTCGCCTACAAGCGGATTATACGATCGCACAACAAACTGTGCTTGATAATTTGCATTCATTAATCGTTGTTGACAGTGCGCAAAGCGCTTCTACAACCGCATAAGATCACGAAATGAAGATGAACAAAAAGATCCTTACAGCCTTAATTATCGCGGTGGCACCGCTATCAAGCCATGCAATTGGCATTGATAACATGATGACCTTTGCGGACAACGATAAAGGGCACTTCACTATTACGAACTCTGAGGACTACCGCCAGTTTATTCAAGTTGCTATGAGTAAAGTTACAACGCAAGACGGCCAGCTTGTGAAAACCCCTTTGACCCGAAACAACTTGCCGGATTGGGATATTGCCGTACGTCCTGCCCGCACTGTCATTGACCCTAGGTTGCAAAAGAACTTTGAGGTTAGCTACCAACCGAAAGTCGGTGCAGACAAAACCAAAGATCATATGTACCAAGTCACTTTTGTGCCAACCCCGTATTTCGCCAAAGGTGAGGCGAACAAACAAGCGCTTCAAGTAGCAGTGGGGTTTGCACCGTATTTTATTGTGCCTGCAGAAAAAGACGCGCCGTTCAATTACGAGATGTCCTTTAAAGGGAAAACGTTCCACCTACACAACTATGCAGATACTTATCTTCATGCTGTATTAGATACTTGCTCAACGGGCACTGTTGGGAAAACTCGTGAAGATTGCAATAAGGTCATATATACCCTTGCAGGCAGAGATCTTAACGTCTCATTACCCAAGAATATGCAAGACGTTGATAGCATTAAGGTCAGCTTATCAACTCACCATATGACCTACAAAGACGACATTACTCTAAAATCAGGTCAGTTGCTCAGTACACACAAGGGGACAAAATGAAATTGGCACTCTTAGTCAGTGTTTTGTTGGCTTTGTTGTCTATGGAATGTCATGCCGCTGATATGGAAGGGCGCTTAGTTGGCAAGAAGCTGCAATGGTACTCAGCCGTTACGGTGGGTGGACGCATCACCCCGGCATTGTGGGATTTGCCTATTAATCTGCCCACTGGCAACAGTGTGATTCCCGGTAGCGTTAGTCAAAACAGATATAGCTTGGACTTAAAGGGACCTGATGGGAGATCTGTGTCCATGCCGCTTACTGTAAGCGGGGTGCAATATCGCTTAGCCAGTTTTAGTTCTCACGAGAAGGTTGAGGGGGGCAATGCCCAAACCAACATCAACGGTGACATTGCGCAAACCACTGGAACAGGTACCGGTGATGTCAAAATTGATCTTACTAGTAACGAAGTGCCTTTTACGCACTATCGCCCGTTATTGGAAGCAATTGATGGTGCCACCTTAGCTAAAGCCTTTGAGCAAAATAATGCTAAGCAGGGCCTTTATACGGGGCATGTTACCCTAACCGTTCCTTATGACTACTACCGCCAAGGAGTTAGGGTGCGAAACACGCTGGTGGTGCCCTTATATATGTCGCTTAATTATCAGCCGGCTAGACTAGATGACATCACAGTGACAGGGGATGGCATTATAGCAGCGCAGTACCATGGCTATCAGAGGGTTAGTGGAGAAACCAAGTATACATTGACAGCCACAGGGGATTTTCCGAATGGAGTACTCATGGGACTACAACCGTCGACCAACCCCGACGGCCTATTCCATTTGCAGTCTGATGTGAGTGACAGCGGCGACATTAAATACAACCTGACCTGTGTGTCTGGCTGTGATGTCCAATCGTTAATTGTCAATGGTGTTCCAAAGATAGATAACCGTGATAATAAAGCAAAAATATTGCCGTTGAGTCGGTCTCAAGCTAAAGCTCAATTAAAGGTTGATTTTACCGATCAGCCGATGGATACGCTAAAAAGCGGGACGTATCGAGATACCTTTGTCCTAATGTTTGAAGCTGGCTTATAACCGCCCCCTCCTTTGATTGAGCAGCAGATAATACAGGCGAGTAGGATGACTGCTCGTGACTTCAATGAGTGAAAAGAACATGAAAAAACAAGCGTTTCGTTTACAAACCCTTGGAGTGTGCATTGCGGTGCTACTCACAGGCTGTGACGGGGGCAATGACGGCAGTTCGCCATCTCCTGTGCCACCAAGTCCACCTACACCAACGGTAAAAATGTTGGCTATGGACGGTTTCAGTGTCGTAAAGCCGGGTGTGCGTTCGCTGGTTGACGTCTCAAACTTTGTGCGCGGCGATCAAATCCAACTGACGGATGCCACGGTAACGGGGGAAGGGTGCGGTCAACCGGATATTAGTGGTCTTGGGTTGATGATAAAAGCACAGCAGGGTGCCCATTGTGATTACCAGTACACGGCCAATCAAGCCGGGAGCCTAAGCACGCGCGTGCATTTAGAAGTGTTGGCGACCACAGCCCACCAACCGCTATTGCCACCGATATCCGGTGTGATGACATTAAATGACGGTTCGAAAGACTTTGATGTGAAAACCTTATTGGGCAGTGACTGGCAAGAGGGCGATGCGATAGAAGCAGATTCTTTGTCCGTACAAGGCATGGAAGATAACCTGGGCACCACTACGATTGATGGTAGCAAGATTACTTTCACGCCGCCAGAGTTAGCGGGCTGGAACCGAGTAGTGTTCACGGTTAAAAACAGTAAAAGCGGTGATGATAAGCTTGGGGTGATTTACATCACATTTTCTGAAGAGGCTAACCAAGCACCGAATATTGCGATACCTAAATACGACATTAATGAATACAACTCTTTAGTTGTGCACTCGAGTGAAGCAGTGACGTTGGATTTATCTAAGCTTGAGGGTTTAAATATCATCGATCCGGATGGCGGTGATTGGCAACTGTTGGAAGTGACAAGTTGGACCGCAGATGTGTCACCGGCAGATAAAGATTCAATCACCAACAAAGCGTTCAAGTTTACATCAGGGACGGTAGGGATTAACTACATCAGTTACATCGTGGCCGATGAATATAATGGATTTGCCTCTGGATTATTAAAACTTCGCGTTGAACCGAACGAGTCCGACGTAAAATGGTACTCACTGGATGATAATAACAAGCACACGTTCACAGCGCCGGAGAGATATTCAGACGTGTATAAAAAAGGGTACAACGTGAGCGCGGTGTGGGACAGCCACGCGACTAATACAATAGCAGGGTTCAATGCAGTATCAGGTGACTCGTATTGTAAAAGCTTGGGGCTGTTACCGACCATACAGGACCTAACAGCGTTGCGTCAAGCGCACTTAAACGACAATGACAAGGAGGGTTTAAAGGCTTGGCCATCAAAGAAACCGTATTTGGCCTCAGACGGGGACAGTATGAAAGGGTTTTGGATAGAAGATGGTCAAACTAAAGACTATGACCAAAGCACCCCGTATTACGTCACGTGTTTAGCGAGTCCCGAAATGACGTTAAACATGAAGCGTTACAGCGTAGTGGCAAACGGCAAGAGTGTGACATTGGCGACGGTGACCCAGCCGGCAGGCTCACATGGCATCAATATCACGAGGTTAAGTGGCAGCCTGTCGGAAGAGGATGTAAATATCACTCCTAAGACCGATAGCCAAGGCAAGGTCACAACGCTAACCACGACCAGCACCAAAGCGGGGAGCTACCGTTTTAAGGTGACAGACAACGGGGATGCTGAAAATGTGTTAACCAGCCCAGAGTTGACATACCTTGCTGATGCAGACACGGCGAGGTTCCCCGACGAGACGGGGTTAGTGGTGACCCAAGATAAGGCCGAAGCAGACGGTCAAGCGCAAGATACGTTACAAGTGACCGTGGAAGATGCTAACGGTAACCCAGTGGCTGGATTACCGATAAGTGCTGATAGTCTGTCTAGTGACAGCGCGAGTGTAAGTGTGAGCCCCGCAACGACAGACGTTGAGGGCCATACGGTAGTGAAGGTTAGTGATACAGACGCAGGCTCGGTCGATATTATTGCCCATTTAAAGCGCCCTAATGGCGAGGTGGTGGACTCAACCACAGCCAGTGTTACGTTTGAGGCGGGCAATTATCCGTGTCCTGGCGGTGGGTTTGCATGTTTACCGGTGTTGCCATCAGCCAATAACCCTAATGTGTGGTACACGCCAGACCCTGAACTGAGTTACCTTAAGAACATTCACTATTCAGATTATTCTGACACATACACAGAAACTGAGGGAGATGGTTTATATGGGTTTAAGGCGGCGTTATTTAATAACACTGGTCAAGCGGAGAAATGGTGCCAATATTTAGCGAACAATAATTACCATGGTCGTAGCAACTGGACACTGCCAACGAAAGAGGCGTTAGATTCGTTATATGAAGAATACAAAGATGTTGATGATCAACACGCTTTGTTTAAAGCGAAATCTTGGCCGACTAGCAAATACTACTGGTCGGCCTCGCCCCAATATTCAGGTTTCAAGTGGGTGTACCTCTCCTGGGGCGGCAGCTACTTTGCCGACCCGAGTTACGGCAATTACGTTTCTTGCATCTCAGAATAATACTTGGTGTTTCGCGTTGAGTCTTTGGCGTTTGCTCATTTTGCTTTTTTATGTGAAACGATGCGTTAAAGTGGAAAGCGTCCTAGGGTCAAAAGCAACAACTGCGCCAAGGCGCAGTTGTGTTTAGGTAAATAAGTATTAACTGATTTATTTGTTGTTTTTAGATTATTCTGAATTATTTACAAACGATTAAATTATGAAGGCAAATCAAAAGGTGGGTTTTTAACGTCTTGTTTATTATGGTTTTGATAGTTTGTGGGGCTGAAGAACCTGGCGATATTCCGTGTGAAGGCGCGACCCTACAGAATAGTAAGCTTTGTAAGTCACAATACTAGATTGGCGAAATTTAGGCTTTGATAAAAAACAGATTAGTTATATCTGAAACGGTAGGTATTTCCTAATAATTGATTATGTTAAGCTCGATTTTTAATTGAAATTTAATTAATCGATTACTGCCATTTTTTATGGTTGCTATTTTGATATTGGCGTTAATTTTTTATTTTAGATTACTTATTCGAAATTGAAAGGATATTACTTCTTCTAAGCCATATATTAAATGGAAATAAAAAATCCCTCTCGAATGAGAGGGATTGGTAGCAAGCAAAGGTGAAAGACGTTTTACTCGAAATCTACGCCGTTTTCTTTGTGTAGTCGGCGGCATGCACGGCCATCGCTATGGAATAGATGACAACGATATGCAGGGATACCGATTTCCAGTTTGTCACCAGACACTACTGGTAGTGTATCTGGTTGACGGTAGATAACGTCTGCGTCTGCACCCTCAAGGTTTAGGTAAACCTGAGTTTCGTTACCTAGTTTCTCTACGATCATCACTTCACCGTAAATTGTCGCATCGGCGTCAACGGCTTGAACTAAGTGCTCAGGGCGAATACCCAGAGACATACGGTCTCCGCGATTCACTGTTGTACCGTCAACTGGGATCCAGAAAGATACGCCGTTAGAAAGCTGTACTTTTACGCGTTCTGCTTCCACTTCATCAATGAAAACACTCATGAAGTTCATTTTTGGTGAGCCAATAAAGCCAGCAACAAAGCGGTTTTGTGGGTAGTGGTAAAGCTCAAGTGGTTTACCAACTTGTGATACGTAACCGCCATCTAGAACCACAATCTTGTCTGCCATTGTCATTGCTTCTACCTGATCGTGCGTTACATAGATCATGGTACAGCCAAGTTGGCGTTGTAGTTTCGTGATTTGAGCACGCATGTTTACACGCAGTGCTGCATCCAAGTTTGATAGTGGTTCATCAAGAAGGAATACATCTGGTTGTGATACTAGCGTACGACCGATAGCAACACGTTGGCGTTGACCACCAGAAAGGGCTTTTGGTTGACGCTCTAGTAGGTGGCCCAACTGGAGAATTTCTGCTGCGTGTTCAACACGCTTATCGATTTCCGCTTTATCAGCTTTTGCTAGTTTCAGACCAAATGACATGTTGTCATATAGGTTTAGGTGTGGGTAAAGAGCGTAAGACTGGAACACCATACCAACACCACGTTTGGATGGTTCTACGTCATTCATGCGCTGGTCACCAATATACAAATCACCTGAAGTAATATCTTCAAGACCGGCAATACAACGTAGCAGGGTAGATTTACCACAACCTGATGGACCTACGAAAACAACGAACTCACCTTCGTTGATCTCCAGATCTACGTTCTTAGAAATCAGTACGTCGCCATACGCTTTACAAACATTTTTTAACGTGACACTCGCCATGTAGCTCGTCCTCGATCAATTTTTATTATTCACCGCTCATCATTATATGAATTATCTAGCGAGCAGTAACAGTAGGAATCGGTAAGTTATTGGGATTGGCAAGAAAAACAGGGTAGCGCTCCAAATGTCCTGAACTGGAGCACTACCCACCATAGCCAAATACGAGTTTCTCTCCCCCACATTATTCGTGTTGTCTCCCCCGTGAAATAATTACCACAAACAACACCAATAATGACATTCCACTCGTATGGCAATGAAAAACCAGCAAATCTTTTCGCCTGTAGGAAGTACTGCTGGGAAAGGGTTCTTACCATCCACTCTTGGATGACTGCAGTTTCTAAGATTGTGTTCACTGCTACATCCTCCTAATCGAAATAATTCTAGGGGGAGTAGGCGGGGAGGAGTCAAAAAGGAGGAGTAGAGGGGGAGTTGGGCGGAAATCACATTATTGCGTAACCTAAAGTTGAAACCGATCACAGGAAGTAGTCATTTTGTGATTTGAGTCTCTAACCCTTGGCGATTCAGATCACGAAAATACGTCATAATTGCAAGGGCGTAGGGAGTAGGAGGATGAGACACAATCGATAATTTCAGATGATATGTGTCGAAATACGGCTGAACCTCAATGGACTAGCCCTACATCAAAAATATAAAAAGGATACGAACATGAAAAGATTAAGCGCTGTAGCACTGGGTACCCTTGTTGCTTTAGGTTCTTTTGGTGCTAATGCTGCCATCGAAGAAGGACAATTGACCATCTGGATCAACGGTGACAAAGGCTACAACGGTCTTGCAGAGGTTGGTAAGAAGTTTGAAGAAGACACTGGCATTAAAGTAACAGTGGCTCACCCAGACGGCCTGCAAGACAAGTTCCCTCAAACTGCAGCGACAGGCGATGGTCCTGATATCGTATTCTGGGCTCACGACCGTTTCGGTGGCTACGCAGAATCTGGTCTACTAGCTGAAATTAAACCATCTAAAGAAATCCAAGACGGCATCGTCGACTTCGCATGGGATGCAGTACGTTACGATGGCAAACTGATCGGTTACCCAGTAGCGGTTGAGTCTCTATCTCTAATCTACAACAAAGATCTTGTTCCAAACCCACCTAAGACATGGGAAGAAGTAGCAGCGATAGACGCGAAACTTAAGAAAGACGGCAAGTCTGCAATCATGTGGAACCTAAAAGAACCGTACTTCACATGGCCGCTAATGGCAGCTGACGGCGGCTACGCATTCAAATACACATCTGAAGGCTACGACATCAAAGATGCAGGTATTGCGAAAGAAGGCGTGAAAGACGCAATGAGCTTCGTGAAAGGCCTAGTAGACAAGGGTGTCATCTCTGCGGATATGGATTACTCAGTATCTGAGTCTGCGTTCAACCAAGGCACTGCAGCAATGACTATTAACGGTCCATGGTCTTGGGGCAACATTGAGAAATCCGGCATCAACTATGGCGTAACAACGCTACCTAAGTTCCAAGGTCAGTCTTCTAAGCCATTCGTTGGTGTACTAACTGCTGGTATCAGCACTGCGTCACCAAACAAAGATCTCGCGGTAGAGTTCATCGAGAACTACCTACTAACGAACGATGGTCTACGTATGGTTAACAACGACAAGCCACTAGGTGCAGTAGCGCTTAACTCGTTCCAAAAAGAGCTAGATTCAGACACGCGTATCGCGGCGACAATGGACAACGCGATGAACGGCGAAATCATGCCAAACATCCCACAAATGAACGCATTCTGGGGTGCAGCTAAGAACGCTATCATCAACGTGGTTGACGGTCGTCAAACTGTAGATGCTGCTCTAGCAGATGCAGAAAAACAAATGACTAAATAATTCAGTAATACCCTTTTTAAGGAGGGGGCAACTCCTCCTTACTTTTCTATATTTATCCTATATTCGCTAGCAGGTTCCCTATGCAGTCAGTTCAAGGTACAGATGCTATGACAGCACCAGAAGCCAGCCTACCAAGCAGCAAAAAAGTGTTCACCAAATGGGCACTATTGGGCACAGTCGGCATTATCAATGGCTACGCAACTATCCTAATGTATTCTCGCGGTGAGATTGCGTTTGCACTACTTACGATCATTCTAACCGCTTTAGCGCTATTCATTTTTGGTAGTAAGAAAACATACGCTCACCGATACATCTACCCTGGTATTGCCGGGATGATTCTATTCATCCTTTTCCCGTTGGCGTATACCGTCGGTCTGGCGTTCACTAACTACAGCGCGAAAAATCAGCTTTCTTTCGATCGTGCACAGTCTGTCCTGTTAGATAGAACGTATCAGAGTGGTGAAAGTTTCCCATTCACTCTATACAAGACTGAGCAGGGTCACCAAATTGTAGTGAAGAAAGGCGATGAGCTACTAGCGACGCCAATTTTCCAACTTGATGGCTTCTCTGCAACGGATCTTGATCTAGCGCCTATCACTGAAACGACGGGTGACAAAGAGCCTATCAAAACTATTGTTAAAAATCGTAGTGCACTGGGTAGTGTTGACCTTCATCTTCCAAGCGGTGATGACATCCGAATGAGCGGTCTGCGTAAGTTCGCAGCAGTGGTACCACTGTACACGCTTCAAGATGATGGTGAGTCGATCTTCAATAACCGTACACAAGAGATGCTGCGTCCAAATATGGATGTGGGCTACTACCAACCTGTCGATGAAAATGGCCAGTTTGTTGGTAACACGGTTTCTCCAGGCTTCGTGGTAAACATCGGTACTGACAACTTTGAGCGAGTTTGGAAAGACGACGGCATCAAAGAGCCTTTCATCAGTATCTTCATCTGGACGGTTGTATTCTCAATCCTGACGGTAGTATTCACGCTAGTTATTGGCTTAGTGCTAGCGAGTGTTGTTCAGTGGGAAGAGCTTAAAGGTCGTGCAGTGTACCGAGTACTGCTGATTCTGCCTTACGCGGTTCCAGCATTTATCTCAATCCTAATCTTTAAAGGTCTCTTCAACCAAAGCTTTGGTGAGATCAACATGGTATTGAACGCTATCTTTGGTATCAGTCCTTCTTGGTTCTCTGACCCATTCCTAGCGAAAACCATGGTGATGATCGTGAACACTTGGCTTGGTTTCCCTTACATGATGATTCTGTGTATGGGTCTACTAAAAGCGATTCCTGATGACCTTTATGAAGCGTCTGCAATCGATGGTGCGAACTTCGTCCAGAACTTCATGAAAGTAACGTTACCAATGATGATTAAACCTCTGACTCCTCTATTGATTGCGAGCTTTGCTTTTAACTTCAACAACTTCGTAATGATTCAGCTATTGACTGGTGGTGGTCCAAATATGATTGGTACTTCTGAGCCAGCGGGTTACACCGACCTACTAGTAAGCTACACGTACCGTATCGCGTTTGAAGGTGCAGGTGGTCAGGACTTCGGTCTAGCAAGTGCAATCGCAACGCTTATCTTCTTATTGGTTGGCGCGCTAGCACTATTGAACCTACGTTTCACTAAGCTATCTCAGGACTAAGGAGTAACGACCATGGCTATAGTACAAGGTAAATCTTTAAAGTACCGTGTATGGGCGACCCATATTTCTCTTTGGGCTTTCCTGTCACTGATTATTTTCCCACTGTTGATGATCATTGCGATCTCATTCCGTGAGGGTAACTTTGCAACAGGTAGTCTGATCCCAGACAACCCATCGCTAGAACACTGGAAGCTTGCACTGGGCTTCTCGGTAACAAACGCAGACGGTTCTGTAACACCGCCTCCATTCCCAGTTCTTACTTGGCTATGGAACTCGGTAAAGGTAGCAGGTATCACTTCCATTCTTATCGTGGCATTGTCTACAACATCGGCTTACGCATTTGCTCGCCTACGCTTCAAGGGTAAGAACACTATCCTTAAAGCGATGATGATCTTCCAGATGTTCCCAGCAGTACTTGCTCTTGTGGCGCTTTACGCATTGTTTGACAAACTAGGCCAGTACATTCCTTTCCTAGGTTTGAACACCCACGGCGGTCTGATTTTCTCCTACTTAGGTGGTATCGCACTACACGTATGGACGATTAAAGGTTACTTCGAGACGATTGACAACTCGCTAGAAGAAGCGGCAGCACTGGACGGTGCAACACCGTGGCAAGCGTTCCGTTTAGTACTGCTTCCACTATCAGTGCCAATCCTAGCTGTAGTGTTCATCTTGTCATTTATCGGCGTTGTTGGTGAGGTACCGGTAGCATCTCTACTGCTTTCTGATGTAAACTCCTACACATTAGCAGTTGGTATGCAGCAGTACCTATATCCTCAGAACTATCTGTGGGGTGACTTCGCAGCTGCAGCAGTATTGTCTGCACTACCAATTACGATTGTATTCTTACTTGCACAGCGTTGGTTAGTCGGTGGTCTGACGGCTGGTGGTGTGAAAGGATAATCTCAGTTGGTCTCTGAGAGAAAAGAATAACTAGAAAAGGGCGACCATATGGTCGCCCTTATATTTAGCATCGATATTACAATTTTGGTTTGGCCGCCGATCAGTAATATCAGGCTATTTTGGCGTTACGCATAGCTGGCTGTTAGCTTAGTTCCTTACGCTTTAATCACTAACAGTTTCTTGTAACCATAACCTGAGTCTAGACTCAGGTTTTTTTATACCTACAGATTCACTGCGTTTTCTTATTGCGTATACAGACTAACCAGTTTGCAATGGATTACACAGCATCGGCAGAATGCCGTGCGTATCACTTCACATAATTAGTGTAGGGTTATTTGAAAGAATAAATGGCGTAACTAAAGGGGGAGGCTAAAACTCTCGGCTTGAAGGTGCACAGCCTACATATTGAAGCAGTGTGTATAAACTCTCTTGTTGTAATGCGACGCGTCGGAAAAGATCGGCAAATGTGGTATCACCACCAAAACAGGTTTGAATGTAGTGGTTAATTTCCTCTTCGTTATAACCTTCCACATACATAGTGCGTACCCATTG
This sequence comes from Vibrio campbellii CAIM 519 = NBRC 15631 = ATCC 25920, assembly GCF_002163755.1. NCBI lineage: Bacteria > Pseudomonadati > Pseudomonadota > Gammaproteobacteria > Vibrionales > Vibrionaceae > Vibrio > Vibrio campbellii. Next base: position 1,037,934 of record NZ_CP015864.1, on the reverse strand, counting down.
ATATTCGACCGCTTTCAAATTGGTCAATGTATTTTCACTTAACGTGGTCTCTTTTAATCTCAAGATCCAAACTCTATCCAACACGAAAATTGTGCGTGGATTTAATCAAATCAAAGTGAAAGATTTATGACAATTTGAACCTAGTGTGAATTGAATGACAGAACCATGACATTACTTCACACATATAGAGCAAACGATTACTTGATGATCAGTTTGGGGCCTTGGGGAGGGGCAGGTTATTTGAATTGTTTGAGCTATTTGAGATATTTGACGTGTGCTTCCATCTCTTCGCCAATTTGTTTACGCATGTTCATCAAGCGAATAGCCGACTGTTCCAGTGCTTTGTCTTCATCTGATTCTGGGATCCATTTTGGAACGTCGGTCGGTTTTCCATCTTCATCGACCGCAACCATAATTACGATGCAATGCGTTGTTAGACGGTTCTTTAGCTCTTTAGGATCGCTTGCTTGTACATCAATGGCGATGTGCATTGAGCTGCGTCCGGTGTAGATGACCTTAGCACTGACTTCGACTAGATTTCCGACATGAATTGGCGCAACAAAGCGAATACCTCCTGCATATGCGGTAATACAATACTTACCACTCCAAGCTGCGCTGCACGCGTAGGCGGCTAAGTCGATCCATTTCATCACGGCACCACCGTGTACTTTACCGCCGAAGTTAACGTCTCCTGGTTCAGCAAGAAAACGAAGGGTTATGTCTCTTTGACCACTGCTCATCTGTCATTCCTTTGTTATTGTCGTTGCTATTAGATCCAATGTATCAGCAAGAAATCGATACTGGAATAGGGAGTGCAACAAAATATTAACTTTTTTGTCAGTGCTAGCAGCAAAAGATATGGGGCACAAAAAAGCCACGGTGGGTGCCGTGGCTTATGAGATTGAATTAAGATGTCGCTGGTGGCAGTTCCGGGCTTGGTGATTGAACCTTCTTGCGGATCTTAATTTGCGACAAGATAACGCCAGAGATAACCAGCATGCCGCCAATGATGTGGTAAACATGTACCTCTTCCCCCAGCATGCTTGAGGCTAACGCTACAGAAACCACCGGCATCAGGTTCATGAACATGGCACTTGAATCTGCACCAATCAAATCAATCGCTTTCACCCACATTAAAGGCGCGAAGATAGAGGCAGCAATGCCCGCATAAGCAATCAATGGCAGCGCACTTTGGCTTGGTAGAAGTTGATCGCTGCTCAACCACAAGGGAGTTAGCATAACCAGCGAGAAAAAGCCCTGCATATAGACCAAGGTCATGCTGCTGAAAGGCATTTTCCAGCGTTTTAGTAGCACACAGTAAATCGCGTAACAAAGGGCAGCTAACAGCATCAGACTGTCGCCTTGCGTCATGTCTTGATGTAGGAAGTAGGTGATGTCACCGTGACCCAGCATAAACGCCAAACCGCCTAATGAAATCACGCCACCTGCCACGCTCAGCATGGAAATCGACTTACCCAATAAAGGCACACTCAAGAAAACACTGATCAATGGGACGAGAGAGGTAATCAGTGCCATGTTAGAAGCGGTCGTCGTAAGACCCGCGTAATAGCCGAGTGATTGGTTTAGTACCATGCCCAGTAGCGCAAGGAACGCTAACTTAGCCAAGTATGGGCGAATCACATGGCGCTGTTTGATAACCGCTGGTAAGCAAAATGGCGTCAGAAGCACCATAGCGACAAACCAACGATAGAAGCTCATGGCACTTGGTTCGATGGCACTTGCTGCCATTTTATTTACGATGGAATTTCCACCCCAAATCATGACAGTAAAAAACGGAAGCAAATAAACCATGAGAACCTCATCGCAGAATAATTAATGGCGCTAGTCTGACAGGTCTTTATAATGAAATGTATCTCTGGAAAGACATCGTAAGCGATAGGAAGACAAATTTGAAAAAGAGCACAAGGAATCTTCATCCATCATTATCAATCGATAGAGCACCATCAGATGTATTTATGAATTTCGAAGCCTTTCTGTCGAACACGGAAACTCGTATACATAGCCATGCATGGGGGCAGGTTCAACTGATCAGTGGCGGCATACTAGAGATGGATGCGGAAGACACGCGTTTCTTAGCGCCTCCGCATCTTGCGATCTGGGTGCCTGCTGGCATACGACACACCAGTTACAACCGTAAACCTCTGGAGTACTGCTCTTTAAACATCGACCCAGAGTTGACTCAACACTTTCCATCCAAAACGAGCTTGATCAAAGTGACGCCCATTGTTTCTGCGATTGTGGAAGATTTTCGCCAGCGCGATATTAATGTTGCTAAGAGCGAAGAGGACAAGCGCCTCGTTCAAGTCTTGCTGGATCAGTTAGCCAAACAGGAAGTCGAGCATCACTTTTTGCCAACTACAGACAATAAGTACTTAGAGCCAATCTTAAAAGCTGTTGAAGAAGCCCCAACTGACGAAATCAGCTTAGGAGAATGGGCGGAGAAGGTTCATACCACCGAGCGTACTTTAGCTCGCCATTGTCAAAGTGAATTGGGAATGAGTTTTACCGAGTGGCGATTACGGGTGCGTTACCTGCATTCGATGGAGTTGTTAAGGAAGGGGCAAACAGTAAAAGAGGTAGCGTTAACGTTGGGTTACAACCAAGCCAGTCCGTTTATTGCCATGTTTAAGAAATACTCCGGTATTACACCGGAGCAATATAAGAATCGCTTGTTATAGCTGAGCGAGCACGTAGTCTAAACCACCTACAACTGCGGCAACTTGAGCGTCGTTACACTCTTCATCAGTCACTTTCGGGCTGTCTGGGTAAACTTCCGTAGTGGTGCCGTAAGTGCAGTTGGTTACGCCGCCACACAGACCCAGTTTCACCATTGGGTAGTTAATTACGCCAAATTGCACCACTGGCGAGCCAATGATTTCGCCTTTATCGTCAGCAGGTGCAATGTGCGTTACTTTCGCTACTGACTCGATGACTGCTTTTTGGAACTCAGGTTGCGGGTTTTCTGTATCGCCCACCGTGTAGAAACCATCTGGGATCATGCCTTCGATGTATTCAAGACCATCACGCGCTGCAAGTGCAGGACGGAATTCCGTCTCGTCAGAATCGGTGGTTTCGTGAAGGTCGATGTGCATTAGAACATCACCTAGCGTTGCAACTAGCTTGATCAAGTTTGCTGACTCTTCTGCTGGGCTGTCTGCATAGAAAGAGCGGTTTGGATCAATCGCATTTGGGTTCCAGCGGTTAATCACTTCATAGCCCCAAGGGCTCACACATGGCGCAACCACAATATTGAAGTGTTCTGCATAACACTCTGCCTGCGTATCAACAAACTTCAACGCGCCGTGTACGCCACTTGTCTCGTAGCCGTGTACGCCGCCAGTTACCAAAACAACAGGCTTTGTTGCATCCCAGTTACGCGTTTTGATGCAAAATAGAGGGAAGCGTGCTTCGTCGTATGAAAGCGCGCCGTATTGCTCAACATCGAAACGTTCGCGAAGAGCATCAATTTTCGTTACAACTTCATCTTGGTAGCTACGTTTTACGTCACGTTGTTCGCACCAAGCTTTACGTTCTGCTTCGCCCCAAGGCTGACCTGGGGTACCGATTGGGTAAGTGTATCCGCTTTTCATCTATACTTTTTCTTTTGAGTGCTTGAAAGATAAGACAAGACTAGTCCCCTCTCAAAGCCACGGCAACAGAAAACACAATTTGTGACTTTATTCTTTGCAAAATCATAACTTTGCTGAGTGATTTAATGGTGTTACATTCTGTTACTTATTCAATTCCATAAAAGAGACAGATAAATGGCTGGAGCAAGTTTACTAACACTGTTGGATGACATTGCAGCGGTATTGGATGATGTTGCATTGATGTCTAAGATGGCAGCGAAAAAAACCGCTGGTGTACTAGGTGATGACTTAGCACTAAACGCGCAACAGGTCTCTGGTGTAGCGTCAGAGCGTGAAATTCCTGTGGTTTGGGCGGTAGCAAAAGGATCATTTAAGAATAAGCTGATTCTGGTGCCGTCGGCGTTGTTGATCAGTGCTTTTATTCCTTGGCTGATCATGCCGTTACTCTTAATTGGTGGTCTGTTCCTCTGCTTTGAAGGTGCAGAAAAGATCTTGGAAAAACTCTTCCCTCATTCACACCAACATGAAGAAAAAGAAGAGCAAGTTAATACTGGTGAATCGGCCGAAGAGTACGAGAAGAGAAAAGTGGCTGGTGCGATTCGTACTGACTTTATCCTCTCTGCAGAAATCATCGTGATTGCTTTGGGTACGGTGACAGGCTCAAGCATCGTAACGCAAATTCTCGTGGTGAGTTTAATCGCAGTACTGATGACTATCGGTGTTTACGGCTTGGTTGCAGGTATCGTTAAGCTTGATGACTTGGGTTTTTATCTTGAGCGCACATCAAATGGTGAAGGTCTGAAAGCGAAGTTGGGTGGTGCGCTAGTGGCATTTGCTCCGAAGCTGATGAAGATGCTTGCGATTGTCGGTACTGCGGCCATGTTCTTGGTTGGTGGCGGTATTGTCGTGCATAGCGTACCTGCGATTCATCACCTGATTGAACCAATCATTATGGACTTCCGTGGACATACGATTGCGACAGCGATCGTGCCAACACTGCTTAACGGCGTGATTGGTGTTATCGCGGGTCTAGTTGTGGTTGCAGCTTGGACTGCGGTAGAGAAGGTACGTGGTAAATAGCTACTCTTCCTACGTAAGACAGCAGACATAAGGCTTTATAGGAGCCAAAAGAAAAGGGTCATGCCTTTCCATATCGAATATGGTGGCATGACCCTTTTTCATTTTGTGAGTGTGTTTACTTCACTTCCCACTCAATCTTTTCATTTGCACGGATTGGCACAACGATGTCGCTACCAAACGGCATTGTTTCTGGTACATCCCAAGATGCTTTTTCTAGCGTCACAGTATCCGTGTTACGAGCGATACCGTAAAAATCAGGGCCATTCAAACTGGCGAATGCTTCTAGATTTTCTAGCTTGCCTTCATTCTCAAAAACTTCTGCATAAAGTTCTAGCGCTGCGTGTGCTGTGTAAGAGCCTGCACAACCACAAGCCGACTCTTTTGCGCCTTTTGCGTGTGGCGCTGAATCCGTGCCTAGGAAAAACTTCTTGCTACCGCTTGTTGCTGCTTCGATAAGCGCTTGTTGGTGGGTATTGCGCTTAAGGATTGGTAGGCAGTAGAAGTGTGGCTTAATACCACCGACTAGCATGTGATTACGGTTGAACAGCAGGTGGTGAGCGGTAATCGTTGCTGCAACATTGTCAGAAGCGTTATTTACGAAATTAGCCGCATCCGAAGTCGTGATGTGCTCAAGAACGATTTTTAGGTTGGGGAAGTCGTTAACGATAGGAGCCAGAACAGTGTCTAGGAATTCCTTCTCACGATCAAAAATATCAACGTGGTTGTGGGTCACTTCGCCATGAACCAAAAGCAGCATGCCAACTTCTTCCATCGCTTCAAAAACGTGGTAGATGTTCTTTGCGTCGGTTACGCCAGAATCAGAGTTGGTGGTTGCGCCCGCAGGATAAAGCTTTGCTGCAACAATTTTTCCTGTTGCTTTCGCTTTGCGGATTTCGTCTGGTGTAGTGTTGTCTGTTAGGTACAGCGCCATAAGAGGCTCGAATTGCTCGCCGTGTTGCTCAGCAAGGATTCGATCACGGTAGGCTAGCGCCATTTCGGTATTGGTCACTGGTGGGACGGTGTTCGGCATGATCAGTGCACGACCGTTGTAACGGCTAATATCGCGAACGGTATCTTTTAGAACTTCACCATCGCGTAAGTGAACGTGCCAATCGTCAGGACGAGTAATAGTCAGTGTTGTCATTAATTGCTCCCACCATTTAAAAGTTATGTTTGGAGCCTAAACGCTGCTGCATTTACCTCAAGAGCAAACGCTTGCGCTTAGGCGACAGGATGATAGTGGAATTGCTCTTCCATTTCATCCCATTTTTCACATTTCTTTACGATAGGAGTTTGGCTGGTTACTTCATCGTTAACCAAAGCGCGTGAATTGTGCCTGGTAGGAAGAAGAAAAACGTCAGGATTAGGTTGATAAAGAAGTCTTTCTCTAGACCTTTTTCCATGTAAACCGACACTGGTGGAAGAAAGATACAAAGTAGAATTAAATCAGTTTGTAAGTATCTATGGTCTATGCTCCTGATAGATTATTTTAGTGTCAAAAGGTTGGCGTCTTATGTGCTTAATGTCACCTATTGGCAATTCTAATTTCGTCAACAATGTGCAAATTTATGGGACGTTATTCATAAAATGCGACGTACTGACACATATCTTAGAGCTCAATAATGAATCCCTTATGAATATATCGCGTGTAAATCGGAGTTTTACCCCCGAGTAACCTCGAGATACTTGGGTCACCAAGCTTATGGAGATATGATAGTAGAACAATTAAAAAGAACCTGTAGGAAGTCCGTTATGTCGCAATCAGTTTTATCCCAAATTAATGTTTTTCCAGTCAAATCCGTAGGAGGCGTCGAGCTGTCTTCCGCTTGGGTTGAAAAACAAGGATTAAGTTTTGATCGTCGATTTATGATTGCGACGTCAGACGGCTCAATGGTGACGGCACGTAAATTCCCCCAAATGGTGACCATCAAATCAGCGTTATTGCCAGATGGTGTGGTGTTTACCAGCCTTGGGGAAGAGCCATTAAAGATCCGTTATCAAGATTTCAAAATGCAGGAAGCACCCGCGACGGTTTGGAAAGACAGTTTTACTGCATACACCACAACTGACGAAGCAGATGATTGGTTTAGCAAAGTATTAGGCCTTCGCGTTGAGTTGCTTTTTACTGGTGAACAATCAAATCGTGTAAGAGAGAAGTTGGGCCACAACGTTAGCTTTGCTGATGGCTATCCGATGCTTGTGATCAGTGAGGCGTCACTGGAAGAGCTAAATCGCAGAAGCCCTGAACAGCACTCGATGGACCAGTTTAGAACCAACCTTGTGGTGTCCGATACCAAGCCATTTGAAGAAGATTCATGGAAGCGCATTCGCATTGGTGAAGTCGAATTTGAATCAGTGAAACCTTGTGAGCGTTGCATTCTAACCACCGTTAATACTCAACGTGGCACTTTCCGCGAAAGCAAAGAACCGTTGAAAACACTGCAAGAGTTCCGTGCTAATGAACGTGGTGGTGTGTTCTTCGGCCAAAACCTTGTTGCCCTTAATGAAGGCATTATTCGTCAGGGAGACAAGGTAGAAGTGCTGGAATACAAAGAAGCTGAATTCTATCCAGATAACTCTCCTAATCGCATGTCGCTCACCTGTGTCGAGCGAGAAGAGATTGCGCGCGACTTCGTCACCTTATGGCTTGAGCCGAATAAAGGTCAGTTACCAACATACTTGCCGGGGCAGCATTTGCCTATTGAAGTGAATTTCGACGGTAAGAAAGTTGGGCGTCGTTATACGCTTTCTTCTAGTCCATCTCGTCCAGGTCGTTACGCGATTTCCGTTAAGCGTGTTTCTGGTGGTCGTGTATCTAACGCGTTACTGGATAACCTGCAAGTAGGGGATGTATTGGAAGCGGAAACGCCAGATGGACAATTTCATCTAAAAGAGCACTCTGTTCAGCCTCTACTCTTGCTGTCTGCTGGTAGCGGTGTAACGCCAATGCTATCGATGGTTCGCTACTTGGCGGATCACAACCAACTCGATGACGTGGTGTTCTACCATCAGTGCAGTAGCGAGATTGATATCCCGTGTAAAGATGAGTTAAACGAACTAAAACGCCAACATCCGGGCTTAGATGTGAAGATTTGCTTAACTCAGCCTGCGGTGGACTGGTTTGGCCTGAAAGGGCGTATTAGCTTATCCCATATCAAACAGATCAAAGATGTTGAACAACGCCAAGTGTTCGTTTGTGGCCCTGATGGTTTTATGCAGAAAGCGAAAAACCTTCTGCTGAAGAAAGGGTTACCTGAAGATAACTACCACCAAGAAGCTTTTGGCGTTGCGGTTGCGACGACCAAGCCTGAGAAAAGTGTTGAGATTGAATTCAACGGCTTGAAGTTGGCGGGTAACAACCAACAAACATTGCTGGAGCAAGTCGAGAATGCTGGCAAGAGCATCACGAACAGTTGTCGTGCGGGCTTATGTGGTGCTTGTAAGGTTCAATTAGAGTCTGGGCAGGTTGATCATCCGGATGTACCTGCATTAAGCGCAGAAGAACGTGCAATGGGTACAGTGCTCGCGTGTTGTGCTATTCCACAAACGGACGTGATGCTAACAGATTAACTACCATAAATAGTAATCGCTGCTCATGACCAGCAAACAAAAACGCCGCTAACTTAGCGGCGTTTTTTCTATCTTAGAGCGGGCTCAGAGAGGGAACACTCATGCGCACAATCGCGTTTTAGTCGTAGATCGTTGGGATCGGCTGACGCTTGTGCTGAGTCATTTTGTAGATAGCTACTAAACGATCGCTCACTTCTTGCGATACAGGCTTACCTTCTAGGAAGTCATCGATTTGCTCGTAAGTCAGGCTTAGCGCATCTTCGTCTGCTTTTTGTGGAGCAAGCTCTTCTAAGTCTGCCGTTGGCACTTTTTTCACAAGCAATTCAGGCGCACCTAGCGTTGCCGCAACTTCGCGGACTTGACGTTTGCTCAAGCCAAACAGTGGTGCCATATCGCACGCGCCATCACCAAATTTGGTGTAGAAACCTGTGATGTTCTCTGCTGAGTGGTCAGTACCAAGAACGAGCCCACCAACATAACCAGCGATTTCGTATTGCGCTACCATGCGAGCACGTGCTTTTACATTGCCTTTCACGAAGTCAACTTTTGCTGCGTCAGTTGGCAGAAGATCCTTATCTTCCAATGCAACGTGAGAAGCAGCATGAAGACCATCCACACCTGCTTTGATGTTTACCGATACGGAATGCGTTGGTTGGATAAAATCAAGAGCAAGTTGGGCTTCGTCTTCATCCTTTTGCTCACCGTAAGGCAAGCGAACGGCGATAAACTGATAGCCATTGTCGTCAGATTCTTCATTTAGTTGGTCTACAGCCAATTGAGCTAAGCGACCACACGTTGTTGAGTCAACGCCTCCACTGATACCAAGGACAAGAGACCTACAGCCAGAATCTTGTAATTTACGCTTGATAAAAGCGACGCGGCGTTCAATTTCGAAATGCGGGTCGATAGAAGGGCGTACTCGCATTTCATCGCGGATTGATTGTTCCATTTAGGGTTCCTTTGCCTGCAAATAGGTTCGACACTAATCAGTATTACTAGATTCATACTGCTTACGACGTTTATCGTTCACCAAGTGGTGAGAAACCGCCCAATTGGAGTCCATAAACGTCGCATTGGTGTCAAAAAGATCTAAAGATTAGTAGTATCATACCGAATTCATCGGATTAGAAAACTCTCTTCAACCAGGTAATCACCGGATATGAAAAAAATCGCCGTTTTTGGTAGCGCATTTAACCCGCCGAGCTTAGGTCACAAAAGCGTGATCGAGTCACTGAGCCACTTTGATCTCGTGCTTCTAGAGCCAAGCATTGCACACGCTTGGGGCAAAAATATGTTGGATTACCCAATTCGGTGCAAACTGGTTGATGCCTTTATTAAAGACATGGGGCTTTCTAATGTTCAACGTTCAGACCTTGAGCAAGCTTTGTACCAACCCGGACAAAGTGTAACGACTTTTGCGTTATTAGAAAAAATTCAAGAAATCCACACCCAAGCCGATATAACTTTTGTCATAGGTCCTGATAATTTTTTCAAATTTGCTAAATTTTATAGAGCGGAAGAAATTATGGAGCGTTGGGCTGTGATGGCTTGTCCAGAAAAAGTCAACATCAGAAGCACGGACATTCGCATTGCGTTGGTAGAGGGCAAAGACATCAGCGCATTCACGACCCCAACGGTTAATAAAATGTTGATAAGCGAAGGCTTATATAAAAAATCGTAATCTGAAAACGAAGAGGTCAGGTTTTCATGGTCAGAATTGTGGTATTTAGTGCGTGTGCGCTGCTTGTGACTACACAGGCTAGTTCCGCTTGTAGCTATTTGTCTGATCGTTCCGTCGTATTTGCCGATAATACCATGACAGTTTGTGAAGATGTTTTTGATAGCTTAGGTGTTCTTAGCATGGACACACTTAACTGGTATATTGCTGAAAAGTCGATTGAAGGCCCTAAAGAAAGTTACTGGGATCAATGGGCTATTCGCTCGGAAGACACGCCGATACTCACTCAAAACCTAGAAAAAAACTACTTTGGTCTTGGGCTTTGGATGCCAGAAGAGCTACGTGATGAAGAAACTAATATGAGCACCGAAGAGTGGTTAAAAAGTCATGGTTTGATGTTCAGTGTGGGCTTTGGCGATAAGCACGATGGTGAACCTAGAATGCGCTTTGATTACCGTTGGCATGAATACTACGACGCTGACTGGATGATGCAAATCGAAGTTCCGTTTTAAGCCGAATCAAAACAAAAAGGACGCACATGAGTGCGTCCTTTTTTCGTTCTATGTATGCTGTATTTACAGTGCTTCCCCAAACACTAAGAAACACAGTTGCTCGTATTCTTCTTCATTGTTGTTGAACAACTTAGCCACGATATCGGATTGCTTCTTACCAGATAACTTCATTTTACGCGCTTCTCTTAGCGTCAGAACCAAGCAAAGCTCGATAGAAACTTGCGAATCACAACCTGGTTTCCATTTGTTGATTGAGTCGGTTAGCGCTGAACCAGTCAGCATTGGCTTTAGAGTCAGCACTTCATGCTTAACCACTGCCAGCAAGTCCAATTGATGTTCGCTTCGTGCTTTTGTCATTACCAATTTCTCAATAAGCGCTGACAATAACGCTGATGGTTTCACATAGCCTGCTTGTTGAGCGAATGCGTCAGCTAAGCGCACAGAAAAGTCACAGCGAGTCACTCGTGTGTTAGGTAAAAAGGTGAGGGAGCTCAAACATCCCTGAGGAATCCAGAAGTGTTGACCCGGTTCAATGGCATACTCATGTTTACCCAATTTAATGATCGCCAAACCTTCCACTACTGATAGTAAGCTGTGTTTTAGCGCCTTTTTACGCGCAGCAACATTAAGAAAAGGGTAATTAGCGTCGTGAAATTCAGTTGCGTAGTTCATTGTGAATACCAGAGTTTTTGGGGCGCTAAGGGTAACGCTAAACCCCTAAATTGCCAACCGGATAACAGATTTTTTTGTGAATAGAAATTGTAATGCTACTGGTATGACCATGTTAAAAGTATGGTCTAAAATGCTGCGGGTTGGCAAAACAATGCGTAAAATGTGCCAGCTTTTTTTGAAATGAATTGAATAATGACAGCCAATAACGATCCTTATATTGAAATTCGTCCATACAATGACGAAGAAATCCCAGCTGCGCTGGACCGCCTGATCAAAGACGATGAGTTTATCAGTGCGATTTTAAACCACCGTTTTGCAGACAAAGCGGCGTGGTTCAAAACACTCATGAGTCCGATTATCCGTGTCTACTTGAAAGCGAAGTGGAGTAAACTGGATTCTGTGGAAGCGATTCAGCTAGAGGTTAAGAAGTACCTGCAAGATACGCTAAATCGAACCACCGACGGCGTGACATTTTCTGGCCTAGATAAATTGGATAAGAACACATCTTACTTATTTGTTTCTAACCACCGTGATATCGCGATGGATCCAGCGCTTGTGAACTACGGTTTACACCAAACAGATCATCGTACTGTGCGTATTGCAATTGGTGATAACCTGCTGAAGAAACCTTGTGCGACTGAGCTAATGCGACTCAACAAGAGCTTCATTGTAAAACGTTCTGCTAAAGCACCGCGTGAAATGATGAAAGCGTTGGGTTTATTGTCTGGCTACATCAAGCACTCTCTAGACACAGGCAACTCAATCTGGATTGCGCAAAAAGAAGGCCGTGCGAAAGACGGTAATGATTTTACTGATCCAGCCATCTTGAAGATGTTCCATGTGGAAGGCCGTAAGCAAAAAGTCAGCTTTGGCGAATACACTCGCTCATTGAAGATTGTGCCAGTGTCTATCTCTTACCAAAATGACCCTTGTGACATAGCAAAAGCCAAAGAACTGTATGAAAAGGCAGAGAATGGCCGCTATGAGAAAGGCGAGTTTGAAGACATTGAAAGCATCATTCAAGGCATCGTGGGTTACAAAGGCAAAGTGCATGTTGCCTTTGGTGATGTGATCGACCAAGAGTTCGAGACGCCGGATGAACTCGCGAACGAAATCGACCGTCAAATTCACAATAACTACCGAGTATTCCCAATCAACTTGCTTGCCGCAGGTCGTGAAGATGAGTCGATCACTGAATCAGTAAAATCTCAGTTACAAGAGAAGCTTGAAAAACTGCCGACTGGCGCGCACAGCTACTTAGTAGCTAGCTATGCTAATCCAGTAAACAATCAAGAGTAATCTTGTCATGTCCATTGCTTGAAAGGTAATGGACATTAAATTGCGAGGAACGAGGCTCAAACGGAATCTATCTCAGGCGTGTTATTGTTAGATTCTGAACTCGTTCCTCTCATTAGACCTTCTTCCTTTCATTGACTTAAGCGTTTTTGGAAACATCCCTCTCTACGGTGCAACAGCACCACCTAAGGTCAAGTTTGTTGGCCACTTTGTCACTTTATTTCCCCCTAAGAAAATATTGCCTCTCACTGTCATGGTATCGGGAAATGTCGTTAGCTTTGAACCTCCGATATAGAGGTTACCATCCACCACTAAACCTTCAGGTAGCTCCGTTAGCGGCGTACGGATAACGCTCAAGTCGCCTTTTACTCTCAGTTTCGCTGGCAAGCTCGTTAACGGCGTATCCGTGAGGTTCAAGTAGCCACCCAGCTTGACACCGCGTGGCCAGCGCTCAATTTTACTGCCGAGTAAGTTCGCATAGCCTTTAATTTTAATGCCAGGTCTTACCGTTTTAAGCGCGCTGTTGGTGGCCTCAAGGCTGCCTTGTACGTCAAGCCCTTTTGGAAGTTTGGTTATCGGCGTCTGGGAAATATTGAGGTTGCCTTTAACGACTAAGCCATCAGGGATGGTCGTATAGGGTTTATTCCGTAGGTCGATATTGCCGTAGTTGTCGGTATGACCAAACTTGGCGTAGTAATCAAGCTCATAGGCAGTAGTGGTACTAGAAAACGTTGTCAGAGCGAGTAAGAAGGGGAGAATGCGCATAACCATTACAACCGTTGATAAAGTCTGGAAAAGGATAACGTAAAGCGCCGTTAGCCGCTACATCGTCACTTAACAAGAATATGAGATGCTGCCAAGAACTTGCGATGCTTCTTTGTTAAGTTATGAGGTCTTGATTGAGGGAAATATTCATGAACTTAAAATCGATATCATTTTTGGCAGCAAGTGCAGCGTTGGTGTTTTCAAGCGTAGTAATGGCGAAATCTTACAGCACGCCAGATACCAAAGCGTTAGTCGTTGCAGATGGTAAACTAGGGCAGCGTGTTTGTTACTACGATGACAAAGCATACACAACAGGCTCTGTGCTGAATGTTGAGGGTGTACTACTGATGTGTACTGATGAGAATGATTTTGAAACCAACGGTTCACTGAAGTGGGTTGTGTTTCAACAGGACCAGAAATAGACCGGTTCATCAGAGATCAAAAAAGCGAGCCGTGTGCTCGCTTTACCTATCTAACGGTAAAATATAGACCTACCGATGAAATGTTGTGATTAACGCGCTAGAGAGCGAGTCTTAAGTTCAAAGATTAGCTTTTCAGCACTTACTTCAAACTTGAATCGAGCTGTTAGCTCTTTCGATTCTTCTGTTAGTTCAGAAACGTTGTATTCAACGCTGGCACTTACTGCTGTTGCCATTTCGATGTATTTCGCCAACTCAGCTTCTAGTGCTGCTTTAGTCTCTGCGAAAATCGTTACGTCGGCAACATCGTCACCTTCTTTGATGATAAAACCCATTTCACCAGCGCATCCGCAAGCTTCACATACTTGGTTTTGTTCTAATTCGACACTCATAACGAATCCTCTTGTAAATACTGTGGGTATTCTATCAGGTATTTGATCTCTATCTACAAAAATGAATGATTTTGGATAAAAAAGGCACGGTATGTTATGTTGTTAATGAGGGGTTAATTAAATTTATTAGAACTTCCTTAATAAAATTAGTGTGATATGTATCAATATTTAAAATCAATTAACCTAGATATTCGTGAGATTTTTGTCAGGTTAGTTGAACTAGTGGTTAATTTATAAGACTATTTCCGGATTAATTATTTTTACATAATTATCATTCTTAGTCTGTAAATAGTTTGGATGGATAAAATGGCGTAAGGTTTTGATGGAGTGGACTTTTCGCCATATTTTGGTTCATCAGTATTGACATAAATACCACTGTAAATTGCACGTTACGCAGTGCGGTTTAGTTATGATTGCTGCCTTAATTTTCATGTCAAGGACATACAGTACATAATTCTGAGGATGATTTCATTCTGGCCTCATTAAATGTGAGTTAGATGGATTTACAAAGAGAAGAGCTTAAAATATGCCAAAGCGTAGTAAAGAAGATACCGAAATCACTATCCAGAAGATCATGGATGCCGTTGTTGATCAGCTTCTAAGACTTGGTTATGACAAAATGTCTTACACCACGTTAAGTCAACAGACTGGTGTATCGCGTACAGGTATTAGCCACCATTTTCCTAAGAAAACGGATTTTACCGCCGCGCTAGACGGTCGTATCTTCAAAATGTTCGTTGAACACCTAGAATTTGACAAAGGTTTGGACGCGTTTTCGAAGAGCTGGGTCAAAGCCTTAGAAGATACTGAGTTCCTAGCGATTTTGCGTTTGTTGTTCCACCATATTGTCACTTCAGAAAGTGCACATGAGTTTGCTGCAAATGGTATTGACCGTTTGTACAAAATGGCTGAGAGTCAATTTGGTGCTGGTAGCGACAAAGAGTTAGAGTGGTTGATTGGTCGTTCGTTAATCCAAATGAGCAAATAACACTAGAACAAGAAAGCCCCGCAATCAATGCGGGGCTTTTTGTTTGTGTCTAACTTTGGGTTAAACTTAGCTACGCGAGTCAGAAAGTGAGTGCTCTTTCTATGCCGCCGCGTGGACTTGTGGGAAGTCCAGAGTAGGATGTTTGGTTACGATAGAGTTATAGCCATAAACCTGCTCAATGCGTTCTGGGGTTAGCGCATTCCATGGCGTGTCATCACAAACGAGCTTACCATCATGCAGCAACACTAAACGGTCTGCATATTGCGAGGCTAAGTTTAGATCGTGCAGTACAATGACCACCGCTGCATTATTCTCTTTTGCGGCCTCACGAGCGATTTTTAGTGTATTGTGCTGGTGGGCTAAATCCAGTGCAGACGTTGGCTCATCCAACATTAGAATCTTTCTATCACCTGATTGATGTAACTGTGTTAGTACACGAGCTAAGTGTAAACGCTGTTTCTCACCACCAGAGAGGGCAGGATAGAGATTATCGGCCAAATGCAGTACATCAGTTTGTGCCATATAGTGGAGCGCTAACTCAGACGTTTCTTTGTGACTGATAGAGAGAGGAATAGCGCCCAACTCGACCACCTCTTTCGCTAAGAATGGGAAAGTCAGAGTGCTGTGCTGAGGCAACATCGCAACGTGTTTGGCACTCTCAGCTGGCTCCCAATCGTTTTTCTGCTTACCAAAGAACTGGATGTCATTACGAGAAGGAATTTCGCCACACAGTATCTTGAGAAGCGTACTTTTACCTGCGCCATTTGGACCCAATAACGCAGTCACTTCTCCTGCACGAATATCAATACTGACGTTGTCTAGTACCACTCGGCTTCCGTACCTCATTGAGATATTTCTGCCAGACAAAACGATGTCGTTCATTACAGAATCTTCCCTTTTTGTTGGAACAGTAAGTAGATAAAGAACGGTGCGCCTATCAGAGCGGTGACAATACCGACAGGAAGTTCTGCAGGAGCCACCACTTTGCGAGCAAACATATCTGCCGCAGTAAGAAGCAATGCGCCCATCAGTGCTGAGATAGGAAGCAGTGAACGATGGTCAGGACCAGCAAGCATGCGACCTAAGTGAGGTATCACTAGGCCGATAAAGCCAATCGCACCGCTAATACTTACCGTTATACCGACACCCACTGCCGATAAAAGGATAAGTTGTCGTTTAAGCTTTTGAACGGGAACGCCAAGATGCTTAGCTTCTGACTCACCTAAGAGCAATGCGTTTAGTGACATGGCTTTTCTCTGGAACCAGAACATCAGTAGTACCAGTATCACGGCTGCTAAAGCAATCCCTGACCAGTTCGCGCCTGCTAACGAGCCCATCGACCAAAGCGTTAAGTCACGCAGCATTTGGTCGTCAGCAATAAAATTCATAAAACCAATAGCAGCGCCAGATAGTGCACTGATAGCGACACCAGCCAGTAGCATGATGGTTACTGAAGTACCAAACTTGTTTGTTCCTAGCCAGTAAACCAATACGGTTGTAAAAGCACCACCCAAGAAAGCGAAGAATGGTAGCGCCGCCAAGTTCATGAGTGTCGGATAGTTTTGGCTAAAGTCGGCAAATACAACAATGGCAAAAGCGCCACCAAGGGCTGCACCAGCGGAAACGCCGATGATGCCTGGTTCGGCAAGAGGGTTTCGGAACAACCCCTGCATCACGACACCACAGATAGCGAGGATCGCACCGATAAACATACAAAGAATGGTGCGTGGAAGGCGGATTTCATTGATGACTAACAGAATATTAGGAGCAAGGTCTGAACCAGACCCCGTCAAGCTTCGAAGGCTGTCTGCGAAGCTAATATTCATCGGACCTACCGTAATAGATGCTACTGCTACAAAGGCTAGAACGCCAGATAATGCCAGTAGGATGGTAGATAAAGGAACTCGTCTTAACAGCATTGAATCTCTCTATGGGTAAAGCAGCTCATTCAAACGCTTCGCTTCAGACAGGCTTTTAAGCCCTAAGCCGCCAACCAGCGCATGACCATCGATTGTTACGAACCTTTTGTTTATGCCAGCAGGTGTTGCGGCAAGCAGAGGCATCGCTTTCAAAATAGCGTCCGCCCCACCCATGGTTTGGTAGCTACGGCCACTCACAAGAATCACATCTGGCTGCATCTCAACCATTGCTTCTGTAGATAGCGGTTTGTATGAAGAGAGTTTACTCGCTGCTGGGTTTTCACCACCCGCTAACTGAATGATTGCATTGGGCGTAGTTTCAGATCCCGCGACGTTTGCTGGGCGACCTTCGTGAATCAGTAGGAAAAGTACCTTTTTCTTGTTAGCTTTCGTAGGTTGGTTGCTTTCAAGTGCTTCCACTTGCGCTCTAACTTCTGTTTTTAGTGTTGTAGCTTGAGTTTCACGATGCATTATGGCCCCAATTTGGTCGATACGGTCAACCAAACCTTCCACGTTTGCTTGTGTGTTGACGACCTCGACATCAATGCCCGCAGATTTCAATTGCTCTAGCGTGGTGTTTGGTCCCATCTCATCCGAACCAATCAATTTAGTTGGGCTTAATCCTAGTAGACCTTCAGCAGACAGACTGCGGTGGTAACCAACTTTTGGCAGCTCCATTCCATCTGGTAGTTGGCTTGTTACGTCTACGGCGACAAGGCTGTCTTGTGCATCAAGAGCAATCAGCAGTTCAGTCACAGCACTGCCCGCACTGACAACACGCTCAGGTAATGGGGCTTCGTTGGCAAACAGACTCGCACTGGCAAGCATAGTTATAGCTGTAGCCAATGCGGCACGAATGGGCGAAATAGTGTTTTTCATTTGTGTATTCTCAATCTTGTGTTCTTCTATTGCGACTCTTCAGTGAGTAGTTGAGTCGCTTGAATTCCGTTTTCTTGTAAAAAGCCAAGAAGCTTAACCAGCGATTGAATATCGGCGGTTTTTTCCGCGCCAATCACGATAGGCTTGTCAGTTGATTTGCTCTCTTCTAATAGAGCCAGCGTAAAGTTTTCCCAATTGATGTACGCCTTACCGTTGATTGCCCAGTGCGGTTCTTCTTTGAGGATGTTTACTGTAATCGACTCTTTGTCCACCTCAGCTACCGCTTGTGAATCGGTACTGGGTAGGTTCACGTCGAGGGAATCTAACTTCACCGCCGCAGTGAGCATCAAAAACACCATCACGATGAAAATGATATCGAGCAGCGGGGTTAAGTCTGGCGTTAAACCGTGACTGTGATTATCTTGCGGACCCTTAATCATGAGTTTCTCGCTTCAACATGATTTGCCACAGTCGCGATTTCTTTGTGGCTTTCTGGAGAAACGTGTTGCAGAGAAATGCCTTCAAGCCAAAGGTTCACATAGTTGAGCGTGTGCTCAAGCTTAGCGATCACACGATCAGCCCAAAGGCCAAGAAGTTGCGCGCCAGAAATGGCAGGTAATGCAATGATCAAACCTGCTGCCGTTGTACGCATCGCAAGGCCCAGACCATCAGCCAAATCGTTTGGTGTGATGTTGCCTGTGGAAGAGGCAATGCCTTTAAACATGTCAATTAGGCCAAGTACTGTTCCTAACAGACCAATCAGAGGGCTGATCACGCCAATCAACGTTAGTAGGCGAAGGCCTGAGTGCAACTGATGACGCTTTTCTTGAAGCCAAATGCCAGCGGCATCCTCACGTAATGACTTAGAAAAAGAGTGGTGAGCGAGCAACATAGCGACACCGCGATAGAGTAAAGGGCGTTTGCCTGAAAGCTCGTCCGCTAGCGCTTCAATATCTTTATTTTTGGTTGGATCAAGATTGGTCAGCTTCTGACGAATGGCACGCTTCCCCACGCCTAAGCTAATGAATACTTGAAAGAGTCTTTCCGCAATGATCATGACTGTAAGTGCAGAGCAAATAATTAAAGGCCAAGTCATAAGACCAAATTGGGTTTGTAAATGTTGTAGCTGTTCCATTATCCATCCAACTTAAAACGAACTGGGATTTGAACTCGGTGAGCAACTTTTTGCCCACCAGAAATATGAGGAGAGAATTGCCATTGTTTGATGGCTCGTAGTGCAGAAACATCAAGCATCTGTGCGCCTGAAGATTCAATTAGCACTTGTTTAATCTGGTTGCCGTTTGCATCTAGCCACACTTCATAGAGAGCGACCCCCTCAATACCGCGTTTGCGAGCTGAACGTGGGTAACGTGGCTGAACTGGCTGGGAGACAAAAGCCGGTTTATCAATCATGACGGGCTGTGCGCTGGCCCCTTTTGATTGATTCGCAGGTGCCGCTTGTTGCTGTTGAACTGGTTCCTGCACGACTTTTTCGGTCACTTTTTCTTTGGGTTGCGGATCTTTTTTCGCAACTGGCTTTGGTGGTTGAGCTTTTTTAACTGGCTTGGGTTTCGTTTCAACCGGCTTCTTTTTAACTGCTTCTTTCTTTACGACCGGCTTTTCTACGACCTTTTTAACCGGCTTAGGCTCTGGCTTTGGTTGAGGTTTTTTTTGTAGCTCTGGTTGTTTTTCTTCTACTACTTCTTGTGGCGTCGGTTCAGCTTGGACTGATTTGGGAGCCGAGACTAAATTAAGGCTTACCGAGCTAGTAGGATTACCTGCAGGCATTGCAAACACCTTTGTCTCTTGGGAGACAAAAAGAAGCGCAGCGTGCACCACGAGAGAGGCGCCTCCGGCAATGGCATATCTTTTTACGTTCACGGGTAAATCTCGGTAGTAGGAATCATTATCAACTGGGAAGATTATTACTCGAAAAGGAAATAAGATCAATTATCAATTGCATTATCATTACGTGCAAATTATGATCTTTGCAGTTTTTTTGAAATGAGCCTCAAACCTTTATGTGGTGGGCTTTAAGTGAGTAAATATGAGCGTCGAGATTTATAAATTTGACGAATCAATTCTTGGAAGTGATAGCCCCGATCCGCTGCGTTTTGCGTTTGTGAAAAAACACTCTGCGCACGCGGGTGGTAGCAGCATACCTGTACCACCGCCGCAACAAGATGACATTCTGTCGCGGATCACTTCAGAAGCAGCAAAGAACAACAAACGCTGTCTGTATATTCATGTGCCGTTCTGCCGTGTACGTTGTACTTTCTGTAACTTCTTCCAAAACGCTGCCAGCCGTAAGTTAGTCGATGAGTACTTTGATGCTCTGATGAAAGAGTTGAGAGAGAAGGCGGCAATGCCTTGGACACAAAGTGGCATCTTCCATGCGGTTTATATTGGTGGTGGCACGCCAACCGATTTATCTCCTGAGCAGATTCGTATTCTTGGCCAGACTATTCACGACTATTTCCCTTTGGCTGCGGACTGCGAAATTACCCTTGAAGGACGCATTAATCGCTTTACTGACGAGTTGTATCAGGGAGCGCTAGACGGTGGCTTTAACCGCTTCTCCTTTGGTGTGCAAAGTTTCAATACCCAAGTCCGTCGCAGTGCTAAGCGTCTGGACGAACGTGAAGATGTATTGAACCGTGTCAGTGAACTTGCCAAAGAGGACAAAATTCCCGTCATTATCGACCTGCTTTACGGCTTGCCTTACCAAACCAAAGAAGTGCTCGAACAAGACTTAAACGACTTTATGTCCACTGGCGCGCACGGTTTGGATCTATACCAACTGGTTGTTGGCGGAACAGCCCCAATGCTGAACCTAGTAGAGAAGGGCAAGATTCCACCACCTGCCACTACGCCAGAAAAAGCGGGCATGTACGAACTGGGCGTGAAATTCATGGCTAAGCACCACATGAAGCAGCTTAGCGTGAACCACTGGGCGATCGATAACCGTGAACGCAGCTTATACAACAGCCTAGCGAAGACCTATGCAGAAGTATTGCCTGTCGGTTGTGGTGCGGGCGGTAACATAGGTGGTTACGGCATGATGCTGCACCGCACGCTAGACACTTACGTTAAAGCTGTAAATGAAGGGCAGAGCACCATCGCAATGATGATGAAGCAAAGCCCACTTGAGCCGCTATTCTCAGCGCTGAAGTCGGGTTTTGATCGAGGCATTGTTCAAGCAAGCAAACTCCCAGCATTTATGGGCGAAGACACCTTCAGTTTCCTGATGTCACTATTCAAAGTTTGGCATGACAAGGGCTTAGTTGAGCTACAAGAGCGCAGTTTAGTACTGACGTTAGCAGGTAGCTTCTGGGCGGTGTCTCTGGCTCAGGCATGTATTCAGGTACTGACTTCTGAAATGAACGAAAACGTACCAAAAGTATCTAATAATTAATCTGAAAGAAATGGAAAAAACAATGGAATCAATCAAGCAACAGGTCGAAACTCTACTAGAGCAAGAGCCACAACTATTACCTGCTGGCATGGCAGAACGTCTTGGTGTATCAGAGTTTGAAGTGGTAGCTGCACTCCCTCAAGAGATGGTTGCAGTTGCTCCGGGTGAGCAAGCTCAGAGCATTTTAGAAGGTCTTGTTGGCTTTGGCCCTGTAACGACTATTGTTCACTCTTTTGGTTCTATCTTTGAAGTAAAAGCACCGTTCCCGAAAGGTAAAATTGCGCATGGTTACTACAACCTGATGGGCAGAGAAGGTGAGCTTCACGGTCACTTGAAACTTGATAACGTGAGAAACGTAGCGCTAGTGAGTAAGCCATTTAGAGGGCGTGAGAGCCACTACTTTGGCTTCTTCTCTGAATGCGGCAGCAATATCTTCAAGATTTATCTAGGCCGTAACGAAAAACGTGAACTGATTGAAGATCAAGTAACGGCCTTCCGTGCAATGCAAGTAGAGCTGAAAAAGTAGTCTCGCATCAACATGACGCTGCATTTAACGCGAATCCGTTAGAGCAGTGTCGTTTTGTTAAAGAATAACTGGGTTATAACTCGGAATAACATACAAGTAAAGTTAGGTATCAAAATGGATCAGCAAGTTAAACAAGAGCGTTTACAAGGTCGTCTAGGACCAGAAATTAAAGAGTTTCGTCAGGAGCGTCGTACCATTCAATTGGCAACCGTTGATGCGGAAGGCCGTCCAAATGTCAGCTACGCGCCGTACGTTCAAAACCAGGAAGGTTACTTCGTTCTTATTTCTCAGATCGCTCGTCACGCACGTAACCTACTAGAGAATCCGAACGTATCTTTGATGATGATTGAAGACGAAGATTCGTCGAAGCAGTTGTTCGCCCGTAAGCGTCTAACGTTTGATGCTGTTGCAACGGTTGTTGAGCGTGATACAGAGATGTGGCAACAAGTGGTTGGTCAAATGAAAGATCGTTTTGGCGAAATCATCGATGGCCTGAGCCAACTGGAAGACTTTGTACTGTTCAACTTGAAGGCAGAACAAGGTTTATTCGTGAAAGGCTTTGGTCAAGCTTACCAAGTTTCGGGTGATGATCTGGTTGATTTCGTTCACCTTCAAGAAGGTCACAAGAAAATCGAAAGCGCATAGCGGGCTTTCTAATTTATGTTTGTCCAAAGGGATGTGATTGCCCAAAGGGAGTTAGGTTATACTGACTCCCTTTTTTATTTGAACCAAAGCACAGAGAAAGAGCATGAGACCAGTAAGCAAGGAACTTGGCGAGATTTGTTACCCATTCATCTATGAAGACAGTCCGGTCTGTGATTTTGAGATTACTGCAGATGAACTGTGCAGCCGTATTGGACTTATCCTGTCGATGGAGTTGGATGACTTTAGCCGCGACATACTGACTCGAATGCAGCCAAACGTATACCATGTGAATGGCTCTATTCGCGGAAAGCTCGCGATTACAGAAGCGGAAGTCGATGAGCTAAAGGCCGATTACGATACTATCAAGGCTCGTATCGACGGCGGTTTTAAAGGGTTTGTGCTTCCTGGTGGTCACCCAACTTCCAGTCAACTGCATCTATGCCGCTGCCAAGCGAAGAAGGTGGTTCGTGCATTGGTTGCGGTTGAGCATTCAGGCAAGAAGCAACCCGACTCGATTTTGTTCCGTTATTCAAACCTGCTTGCGAATGTGCTCTATAGTCTTGCGTCTTACATCAACCATATTTATCAAGTTGAAGAAACCGAGTTTGTGTCTCGCAGCTACACAATGCCAAGTAAATAACGAGACACGTTGAAAGAACTAAGAAGCCATAGCTTTTGCTTCGAGCTCTTTTGCACCGCGCAGCATCGCCTCAATCAATTCGCCTGCATTGAATTTTTCCAATGCTTCATGGGCGCCTACTTGGTGTGCTCGGTCGACACAAATCTCGCTGGAGAGTGAGGTGTGAAGAATACGGTAAGAGTTGTTCAACGCGGAATCATTTTGAACTTCAAACGCAAGTTCGTAACCGTCCAATCCTGGCATTTCAATATCGCTCACTAGAAGATCAATAGGGCGGTTGGCTTCAGCATCTCGTTTCATTAAGTCGAGCGCATCGGTACCGTTCTTACAAATCTGGTAAGGGATGTTGATGCGGTCTAATGCATCGCTTAATTGTTTACGCGCAATCGAGGAATCGTCCACCAAAAGGATGTTAAGGGCTTTCAGACGTTCACGTTCGATGTCCGTCAGCATCGGAATCTTGGTGTTTTCATATTGAGGGTAGATCTTCGAGAGAAGAAGCTCCACGTCCAACATTTGGACGATTTTTTCTTCATAGCGAGTAATGCCCGTGACAAAGATATTGTGACCGGCGCTTGATGGTGGTGTTTCAATGGTTTTCCAATCACATTCAATGATTTTCTCAATACTCCGAACCATGAAAGCCACAACAGTGCGCAAGCAATCCGTCACAATCAAGTAGCAGTTTTGGTATTCCTCTTGCTGAATTGGGCGAAATCCAATGGCGGCAGACATATCAATCACTGGCACTGTCAAATCACGAATCGTGACCGTTCCAATCACATGGTGATGAGAATATGGAATCTTGGTTGTTGGCATGTAAGGAACAATCTCACGGACTTTAAGTGTGCCAATTGCGAAGTTCTGTTGCAGGGTGAGTTTAAACACCAACATGCCTTGAGATTGGTTCGCTTTACTTGCGACTTTTGCCATGAAGATAACCTTATCAATATCACTGATTTATGCATTTAATCTAATCTTATAAGGCGGCAGCTTCAACCGTAGAGCATGGAAAAGTGAGCTTTTTAGGAAATAGCGCAAATTACAAGTGAAATTGAATTGGGTAACGGCCAAGTTTTCATCAAATTACCAGATGGCGTTGACCATAAAAGAATAAGATAAGGACGGCATTAGAGAAATTATTGCGATATTGAAGCGATTCGGTAAACTTGCGCCACCCGAACAGTGAGAGACAGACATATGGCAAATACAGCAGCCGCTTTACACATTCTTGTAAAGCATAAAGAACAAGCTGAAGACATCATCCAGCAGCTTAAAAAAGGTGCTAAATTCCAGACATTGGCTAAGAAATGCTCGACTTGCCCATCTGGTAAACGTGGTGGCGACCTAGGTGAGTTTCGCCGCGGTCAGATGGTGCCACAGTTCGATAAAGTTTGTTTTTCAGGCGAGGTTCTAACGCCACACCTAGTCAAAACCAAATTCGGTTGGCACGTTGTGAAGGTGCTATACCGCACTTAAAATATAGCGCGTTTATCGCGCTATCTTTGTATCTACAGCTCTTCATTCGTACTCAGAACTTGTCTTTTATAAGCGCTTTTGTCGACTTTCCTAGTCATCTTTAACGGCACCAACTGTGACGTAATCAGCACTTTATCTCACTTAAATATTTGTTACATATCGAGTGGATTCTCTATTTTCATGTTGTTCTTGCGCTAAGGAGTATGAGTGAGGTGAGAAGTTAAAAGGTGAGGCTTTTGCTAAGTCTTTTATAAAACAACAGCTTACCTTTGGTTTCTCATGGGGTTGATGATAGCTTAGGCGCAAATAAGGCTTGTTAACCCTTTACGGGGGATGAGCTACGCCTTGTTTTTCCCCCTAGTAGAAATACAAAAGGGGTGAGGGCGGTTCGCTAATAGTTCTTATAATTTTGGCTATTGGATTCGCTCACGATGAATTCGAGTAACAATGGGTGAGCGGACGCGACGAGGAGAGAAACATGAGTGGCTTACAGGAAACGCAATCAACAGGTGCAAATGTTATCTTGCACGCTTTTGATTGGAAGTATGCTGACATTGCCCAACGCGCAGCGGAGATCAGCGAGCTAGGTTATGGCTCGGTATTGGTTTCTCCGCCCATGAAAAGCGCACAAGATGAACGCTGGTGGCAGCGTTACCAACCTCAAGATTATCGTGTTATCGACAATGCACTCGGTAATACTACAGATTTTAAAAACATGGTTGAAGCACTCAACCGTGTAGGTGTATTGGTTTACGCCGATGTCGTCTTTAATCACATGGCGAACGAAGCCCATTTACGCTCGGATTTACAATATCCACGCCAAGCCGTGATGGACGATTACCAGCAAAATGCAAGCAAGTATCAAGATTTGATTCTATTCGGTGACTTGTCAGAACCGCTGTTTGATGAGAATGACTTTGTTGAGGCCTTTGGAATCACAGATTGGAAAGACAAATGGGAAGTCCAGAACGGACGAATCACCGGAGGTTCGACAGATCCAGGCTTACCGACCTTGCGTGTTTGTCATCATGTTGTTGAGCAACAAAAAGCTTACTTGAAGGCGCTCAAGTCAATGGGTGTGAAGGGTTTCCGTATTGATGCCGCAAAGCACATGGCGCTAGAGCACCTAAAACAAGTGTGGACAGAAGAGATAACACGAGACGTGCATATCTTTGGTGAGATCATTACCGATGGCGGTGCGACGGAAGAAGAGTATGAAATCTTTTTAGAGCCGTATTTGAAAGAGACACGCCTAGGAGCCTACGATTTTCCGCTGTTCTCTACCATCTTTAAGGCGTTCTCTAAGAAGGGCAGTTTTAAGTCTTTGATCGACCCGTACTGTTTTGGTCAGGCTTTATCTAACCGTCGAGCTATTACTTTCGCAATCACTCATGATATTCCAAACAATGATGTATTCCTGGATTTGGTCATGGATGAAGAGAACGAATGGCTAGCGTATGCTTATATCTTAGGGCGTGACGGTGGTGTTCCGCTTATCTACACGGATTTGGATACCAGTGGTATCAGGGGCGTGGATGGTAAACCAAGATGGCAGAATGCGTGGAAGGACGCACGTATGGCAAAGATGTTGGCATTCCATAATCTTGTTCATGGCGAGCCAATGACGGTACTGGAAGGTAACGACGATATGTTAGTGCTTCAGCGAGGTGAGAAGGGCATTTTAGTGATGAACAAGTCATCACGACCGCAGTCACTCAAGCTTAGTGTCACTAATACGCTGGTAGATATGATGACTGGCGAAGATGTGCCGTGTGGTGAGGAAATCAAAGTCGCCGCCAAATCAGCAATGTTGCTTGTAGAGAGATAACGTTGCTCTGGGTGATAAAGTACAAGTGTTGAAATGCGCCGAGTACATCGGCGCTATTTTGATAGGTGTTATTGCCCAAATACCCTCAATTTCTGCCGCTTAGGCTATTTCGCTAAGTGCTGGCCCATCACACCATTGCCTTTTTCTGAGCGAGATGAAATGTGGCCAAACAGATTCGGTAAGTCGGCTTTGATAGTGTAGTTATGACCGTCATTTAACTTGTTAAAGTCGACGGAGTATTGGGTGTAACTGTCGTCATACTGGTAACGTACGTTCATTACTTTTTGGTCAAGGTTGTACACCAAACCATAGATGGTTGCGTAGCCACGCATTTCGCCATTATCAGTACGGTTTGCTGCACCCAATGGGATTTTGTAGGTCACGCTATCCAGTTTTGCAATGCCATTGGTGTAGCTGCTAGGCTCTTTATGGTGAACTAGTGAGGCAGTACCCGATTATATAAGCCCCAATCTTAATGAAATATCGCCATCATCAAGCACGCCATCTTCATGAAACCCGAACGCATGATATAGCTTGCTGGCTTGCTGATTGGTTGGTTTATGCATTGTGAGTAGGGTTTTACCGCCAAGTTGCTTCACCTCTTCTACAAGTATACTTAGTACCTGCTTTCCATAGCCTTTGTTTTGATGATCTTTATCGATCATAAAACGAAATAGCCAGTAAATGGAGTAATCGAGTGGTTCGTCTTCATGGCAAAACGCAAGTAAACCGATCACCGTCTCTTGCTCATAAATCACTTTCAACCGGTAGTCGGTTTCAAAGCGTGATTGAGCAATCGTAATCGCGTTGGAGGCAAGATTTTCTTCTTGGTCAGGATGCAGGTTGAGACGAATACAGTCTAGGTAGTTTTCTTTGGTGAGCTCTCTTAGTGAGATCATGAATACGAGATTCCTTCTTCCTTAAAGAAAAAGAAGTAAATCTTACTATTCAGTAAGGTAGCAAATGAGATAACTAACGGCGGCGTAAAGCTGTGAGAGAGTTCACAGATGGGCGGCGCCAAGGAAAGCCGCCAGGCTATTGGTATTTATTACGAGATGGGTGTTTACCATGAGGCTAGCACTTATCGCATGAAGAACTGTTTTGATTACAATCTGTCATTCGACCTTGCCTATCGAATGAGAAGCTACAACATTCTTCAAACCGCTTTTTCAATTCTACACGTCCTTTTTGAACACGTGATTTGAGAGTCGAATAACTGATACCTTGCTGTTCCGCTAGCTTCTTCTGGCTCATACCTTCAAGTTCAATATAAGACAGGAGTTGCGATTGCTCTTCTGGTAGCGCCTGCACAAACGGCGCAATGCACTTTGACAGTTCTTGTTTAAGGCTCGCTTCTTGTTCTTCAAACCAAAGATCGACAGCGACGAGGTTATTATCACGCTGATTTCGCTTACGTTTACGGTAGAAATCGATGATGGCGTTATTGGCGATTTGGAATAGCCATGATTTCACGCTTGATACGTCGCGAATGTCCCCAAGATTCTGATACGTCTTGAGTTAGATCTCTTGTTTTAAGTCGTCTACGTCATCTTCATTACTGACTTTAGAGCGTAAGAAAGCATGAATAGCGTGTTCGTATTCGCTCCAAGGTTAGCAGTTTTCATTGATGCAACACTCGTCGCGTAGGAAGCCAATCACCGTATCTAAGCACTCATACTCAGCAACACAGTACAAAGTACGACCTTCACGGCGCTGACTGATCAAGCCCGCTGAGGCAAGGCTCGAGATGTGATGAGAAAGAGTAGAGGCAGGAATGCCGAGTTTGTCTTGCACACCACCAACAGCGATACCTTCATAGCCGGCTTTAACCACCTCTTTATAGATACATAAACGGGTAGGGTGTCCTAGCTCTTTGAGCGCTTTTGCTACAGCTTCGAGTTCCATGCTGACCTCTTGGAATGACTGACGATAAATACATTTCGATGATAGTGAAAGTGTAGATGAATAGCAAACAAGAAAATTTCAATACCTAATTAATTGATTAGTAAGGTTTAAAATTATATTTCGTCATTTATCGAAATATGATGGTTGACGCATCGGTTTTTAATTCTATAATTCGAGAAAAATAGAAATTAAGAGTTCAGCTTCATTAGGACATTTACGGTTACTGATGCGACATCAGTAGGAGATAAAATATGAATCCAGAAATCATGACCATGGCTAAAGAAGCGCTTGATATGTTTGCGTTTCTTGCAACCGAACTCATCATCCTATTCCTAGCGATTAGTTACATTGTGGGTGTGTTACAAGATTTTCTAACGCCAGAAAAAATTCAATCTATCTTGAGTTCTAAAAAGGGTAAGGGCTACTTCATTGCAGCTTTGCTAGGTTCGATTACGCCTTTCTGCTCGTGTTCAACCATTCCTTTCTTAAAAGGCTTGTTGCGTGCAAGAGCAGGTTTTGGACCTATGATGGTGTTCCTATTTGCTAGCCCACTGCTTAACCCTGTGATTATTGGTTTGTTTGTGGTGACTTTTGGCTGGCAACTTGCAGTATTCTATTTTGCTGTAGCGATGGCAGTGTCTGTAGTTGCAGGTTATGTACTTGAAAAGCTGGGGTTTGAGCGCTACGTAAAGCCAGAAGCGTACGAAGCATCAGGCACCTCTTCATGTGGTACATCTTGCGGTGATTCAAGCAAGAAAAAAGAACAAGCGAAACCAGTATCAAACTGCAGTACCAGCACTTGTGGCGAGTCTGCACCAGTTGCAGCAAAAACATCTTGTTGTGGTGATAGCGCACCAAAAGCAGAGCCAAAAGTGGAAGTGTCTTGCTGTTCATCAGATGGTACTGCGACAGCAACGATGGTCGAAGAGAAGAAACCAAACCGTTGGGTTCGTATTTGGCACTCTACTTGGAAAGACTTTAAACAAGTGTTCCCTTACCTAATGATGGGTATTGCGATTGGTTCATTCATTTATGGCTTCATCCCAACGGATCTTATTGCGGAATACGCGGGTGAAGGCAAGTGGTATGCGATTCCAGTCGCTGCAATTATTGGTATTCCGTTGTACATTCGTGCTGAGGCTGTGATTCCACTAAGCGCTGCTTTAGTACAAAAAGGCATGGCATTAGGTTCAGTCATGGCACTTATCATTGGTAGCGCAGGCGCAAGTCTTACAGAAGTGATTTTATTGAAATCAATCTTTAAGAACCAAATGATTGCATCCTTCCTATTTGTCATCCTAAGCATGGCAATGGGGGCCGGTTACTTGTATACCTTTATCTTCGCTTAATCGAAGTAAAACTGAATAAGTAAGCTCGCTTAAAAAAATCCCCAAGTCAGACTTGGGGATTTCTTTATTGTTATCGCTTAATGCTTATCGCTCGCCAAGCACTTCGAACTCATCGTAAGTAAGACGAGACTTGCCATCTTCTTGAACTTCCCACAATTCTTTGTGTACCACGCCGAACGCTTTGTTCATCGTCCAATCTGACGTAAGAATGTAGCCATTTTCGCTGTCTTTTTCCCACTTAGTGTTGGTGTAATCGACGCTATTGAAGCCTTGGTCCATGATGTTTTGCCAAAAACCTTGGATCGCTTCGCGTCCTTCAAATGTGCCAAATGGTTTTGCTACCATAATGCAGTCTTCAGTGTACTGCGCCGCACAACCTGCAGCATCTTGATTGTTAAAAGCGATTTGCCATTCTGAGATACCTGCTTGTGCACGTTCTAAAGCTGATTGAGTCATTCTGAATTTCCTGTGATTGGTGTTTGTTTATGTGGCAATCATAGGGTTAGAATTGAAACTGAAAAACAAATAAATAAGAAATAAGTGTTCTGTTAAATAGAACAATAAGGAAGGCGATGAATAAGCTGCGGTTAATGTCTCTGTTCGTTCATATTGTGGAGTGTGGCTCAATCTCGAAAGCAGCAGAGAAGTTGGAACTTTCCAAGTCGGTGCTCAGCTCTGCCCTTAAGCAGCTCGAGCAAGAGCTAGATACGTGTTTACTCAAGCGTACGACGAGGAGACAAACATTGACCTCTGCGGGCGAACGTTTTTATAAACAATGTGCGCAGATGACAAAACAGGCAGAAGAGGCGTGGTTAGAAGCGGCAGAGTTAAAGCAAGTCCCAATGGGCACTCTTACCGTTACCGCGCCAAATGCGTTGATGCGTTCTATAGTATTGCCTGCTTTAACGGAGGCTTTTGCACAGTACCCTGATGTGCATTTAAATTTAGTCAGCGACGATAAGCATGTTGATATTGTTCAGCAGGATATTGATCTTGCAGTGAGAGTTGGAGCATCTGGAGACTCGAATATTAAACAACGTAAAGTAGGGCAGTTTTGCGATGTGTTATGCCGAGCTAAAGGGACGCATATGGATATTGAGAGTGCTTCTTATATCGCTCAACACTGGCAGATAGAACCGATTGCTCATAACTTCGCTCTGAATGGGCAAGATCACCTAGTGCAATACTCAGTAAAGCATCGTGCAAACACCGTGTTCGATGTGGCGAGTCTTCTAGAAATGGGACTAGGCTTTGGGATCCTGCCAGATTTTATGCTGGACTCGAATCCACTTCTTGAACCTGTGCCTGATGCGAAAGCATCGAAAGCGAACCCGATTTACGTGTTGCATCCTTACCATGCACATGTGCCGATGTCGGTGACATTAGCGATAAAGGCAATTGAAGATCGTATCGAAGAAGTGATTTCATGTGAAAACTGAGGGTTAGAGCTGAATGAAAAACAGAGGTGATAGAAATTAAACCTGCTGCATTTTTATTCAGGATCAATCTTCATCATTATTTCACTCCACGTTCTAACTCTCTCGTCTACACTATTTGATGAGTTGTCAGTTGGCAGACCAAGGAGGCAGTCATGATTGCAGTCCATAGAGAGTATTGTTTATCGAATAGTCCAGATTTACACGCGCACGTTGAAGTCAATCCAGTAGGGAAATTGGAAGTCGAAATCGTCGAACTAAAAGAGCGACATATCACCGAGTTTGAAGACCTTTCTTTTGAAAGTCGTGGTGTTCAAACTCGAATTTGCGGTAAAGAAGACACGGTTCCATGGCAATTTAACTTTGCCAAGACAGATGCGTTAGAGCTATCTCACCTTGTTGATGAAGCGAACGAGGAATACGAGACTTTGATGAGTGATCTGATGTAGGTGTTTATTTTCCCTTTCTCGCATTAAAAAAACCTCCCAGCGTGGGAGGTTTTTGCTTTTATTGAGGCTGTTCTTTGCAAGGGTTCAGCTCTTGAACGTTTTCTTCGTTGAAGTCATCCGCATACCCTTTTGGTGGCGGTGTCCAACCACGTTCTGAGCGAGAAAGTTTGTCATGACGATCTTTCTGCATCTCTTCAGCCATTCTCTCTTCAAGGTGAATAAACAGCTGACGGAAGTTGTTATCATAACGTTCTCCCTCAGAGTCATCGGCCCATGCTTCATACAGCATGTCAGACTTACGGCATTCGACGCGTCGATACGTTGATTTCTGTTGCTCAGTGTAGAACGGGTGTATGCCGATGGCTTTCATTGCATGTCCACCAATTTCTAATGCAGAATGGTAAGTCTCCGACTCAATGATGTCGGCTCCAGCTTGGCGCAGCAGATAACCATGACCACGATCGAATGCACGTGCAATGATGGTCACATTCGGGTAGCTATGCTTCACGTGTTTTACCAATCCAACGCTGGCCTCTTGGTTATCAATCGCCACCACAAGTGCTGAAGCGTGTTCAATACCCGCCGTGTGCAGCATATCGGGACGAGTCGCGTCGCCAAAGTAAGCTCGTGTGCCGATTTGACGCATGTTATCGATTTGGCTTGCTTGGTGGTCAAGAACAACCGTTTCCACGCCATTGGATACTAATAAGCGGTTTACGATCTGACCAAAGCGGCCTATACCAGCAATGATCACGGTGCCTTGTTCTTCAATCTTATCACTTTCGCGATCGTTCGATTCACTCTCAAAGCGAGGAAGTATGACTTTATCGAACAGGATGAATAATCCCGGTGTTAGGAACATTGAAATCGCAACAACCAGCGCCAGAGTCTGTGAAAGCTCAAATGGTATTACATGGTTTTGCACTGAGAAGCTCAGTAATACAAAGCCAAATTCACCCGCTTGTGCCAAGCTCAGTGTAAATAACCAACGGTTGCTGCCTTTAATACGAAAGATTAGGGCGATGACAAACAGAATTACCGCTTTCAGAGCCATTACCCCGAGTGTCAGGCCGATGATCAAACCAAAGTCGCTGAACAGTACTGAGAAGTCGATGCCTGCACCTACGGTGATAAAGAACAGACCAAGCAATAGGCCTTTAAATGGCTCAATGTTGGATTCCAATTCGTGGCGGAATTCACTGTTCGCCAGCATAACACCTGCCAAGAAAGTGCCTAAAGCAGGGGATAGACCAACTAAGCTCATTAAGGCCGCAATGCCGATCACCAGCATTAATGCGGTGGCGGTAAAGATTTCTCGCAATCCAGAGCTCGCAACGTAGCGGAACAGCGGACGACTTAGGAAGTGTCCACCAACCACCACTATGGCAATAGAAGCGGTGATCACAAGACCGTACGCCCAACCAGGAAGACCTGCGACTAGGCTGAGCTCTTCATGATGTTCAGCCGCCGATTGAGCTGCAGATTGCGCCTGCTCTACGAGTTCCGGCAGTGCTAATAGCGGAATAAATGCCAGCATTGGAATAACCGCGATATCTTGAAAAAGCAGTACCGAGAACGCATTTTGACCGCCTTCGGTCTTGGTTAGCCCTTTCTCGTTAAAGGTTTGCAGAACAATCGCAGTGGATGACAACGCAAAAATTAAGCCGATCGCGAGTGCGATGGTCCATGGTTGTTCAAAGTACAGTGCAATTGCCATGATCAGTGCTGCTGTACCGCCAACTTGTAGGCCGCCGAGCCCCATCAAGCGGTTTCGCATCGCCCAGAGCATTTTGGGTTCAAGCTCCAAGCCTACGAGGAACAGCATCATCACAACACCGAATTCGGCAAAGTGTTGGATTGTCGTCGTTTCTTCACCAACCAGACCAATGATTGGGCCAATAACCACGCCAGCAATCAAATAGCCCAGCACTGAACCTAAGCCCAAGCGTTTGGCTAGAGGAACAGCAATTACGGCGGCAACTAGGTAAACAAAGGCTTGTAAGAATATCCCTGTCATGACGCTTCCTTAATCAGTTGTGGGAGTGCGCTATTGAGTTTGATGAGTGAAGCTGCTGCTTTAAGATCCAATGTGTCTTTTACCAATGCATTGAGCAGCGTTTTGTAACGTTCAATATGTTGAGCGATACGATTTTCTTCAATCGCAGTGCGGGAGCCGAACAGTGCCAGTGGCGCAATGTAATGCATTCCAGTGAGCGCCGACATTTGCTCGATTGGAGCGAGCAGTTCGCGAATAGTGAAATGGTTATACCCTTGAGCTTTATAAGCTTCTTCTTTCCCGCCAGCAGAGAGCACGCAGAGCAGTGTTTTACCTTGTAGTTCTGTACCTTCAGAGCCGTAAGCAAACCCGTACTCTAAGACTAGATCTTGCCACTCTTTTAAGATTGCTGGGGTTGAATACCAGTACAGTGGAAACTGAAAAATGACGACGTCATGCTCCCTTAAACGCTGCTGTTCACTGTCAATATTGATATTGAAGTGAGGGTATTCGGCGTATAGGTCGACACAAGTCACGCCGTCTATCTGTTGAGCGGCATCAAAAAGGGGGGCATTCACTTCGGAGCGATGCTGTGAAGGATGTGCATAGAGAATAAGCACTTTTTTATTAGTCATAGGAGTCCATGTTACGCGTCGAAACCACTTTTGGTATAAGAATGAAAGACCTTTTGTTTGTTGTAACAAACAGTAACTCATAAATTTTATCCTATCTACTTTGGTGAATGAACATAGAAGAGTGAAAATCACTTTCGATACAAATAAGAGGGTGATCGCGTGATGCCATCGGGATGTTTAGAAAACCAGAAAGCGGCCTTTTGTTAGCTCCCATCATCAACTTTTCAGGTCATTAGTTTTATTGAGTGAGCTCGATGGATATGGCGGAGAGATAGAGAATACCGCCGGATTATGAAGGCGAATATTTAGGTGGGATTGCCATTCAAGGCAATGACGATGAATACAATACAGTAGCAATCTGCGGTGCAGAAAGTAACGGGGTATTCATTGTGGTTGGTGAGTTGTACTTCACTGATGTTGATGTCGTGAAAGACGCATCAGGTAATGCAGTTGGTAATATTGGAGTTTGCAATAACGAAGTGGTGTTTGTGGATGACAATATTTTGGGAAATTCAGTGTAGAAGGTGGTCGATTAGTTGTTGAAGTAATGAGGTTAAACCCTGTAAATCCGATGGAATCAGTACCAGAAAACCCAATGTTGAGCTAGGTGTTAATTTTAATTTTTAGGGTGTAGATATGAATATACAATCAATGATTATTGAATACGCAGTGGCGATCATGGGCTTACTATTGACAGGAATAACCCTCCAAGCGGGTTGCTCAGAGGGCTAAAGTATTAGCGGTTGATGTTGTAGCGAGCCATAGCGGCTTCTTCAGTCGTTACCACTGTTTTCCCAATCGGAGCAAGAGAGATAACGGCAAGCTTTAGGTGTTGAAGCGCAAATGGAATGCCAATAATGGTAACAAAGCATGCCACCGCCGAAAGCACATGACCGATTGCCAGCCAGATACCCGCAAACACAAACCAAATCACATTACCAATGACGCCAAGTGGGCTCGTGCCGATGTCCATTTCATTGGTCAATTCATCTCTTGAAACGGCTTCTTTGCCGAATGGGAAGAACGAGAAATTACCCATTACAAAACAAGCACGTCCCCATGGAATACCAATGATACTGATGAATGCCAGTAGTCCAAAGAACCACCATAGCAAACCCATAAACACGCCACCGAATACAAACCAGATGATGTTGCCGAGTGTTCTCATTTAAACCCCTTTTTGATTTATAGCATTGTGTTAAGTATGTCACACGAATCTTAACGGAGGATGAATGGGTGCACTTTATCTTAAATAAGCCATCATTGATGAGAATGCGTTGATGAAAAAACGAAATTGATCGAAGAGACAGGGGGAGCATTGGTGGCTTCATAAAGAAAAGGCCCTTAACGTATCATATTAAGAGCCTTTAGAATCATGCTGTTGCCATAGTTAAGCGTGGTACGGGCTTGTCGTTGATAGGCAGGTGAATCAGTGCCGCGATAAATGCCAACACGACTGTTGACCACCAGATTGGATCGTATGAACCATAGTAATCATAGATACGACCACCAACCCAAGCGCCCAAGAAGCTGCCTACTTGGTGAGTAAAGAACACCAGTCCGTACAAGGTTGAAAGGTAACGAGCACCAAATATCTGACGAACTAAGCCAGAAGTTAGCGGAACGGTGCCTAGCCAACAGAAGCCAATCGCCCCACCAAAGATAGCAGCAGTGTGTTCGGTGACAGGTAGAGTCACAAAAGCACCGATCACCACCGTGCGCATTAAGTACAGTGCAGACATAACGTGACGCTTGTTAAAGCGATCGGCCATCACACCCCAGAAGTAAGAGCCAAAGATGTTGAAGATGCCAACATACGCAAGTGCCATCGCCGCTGTTGAAGCCGGTAAATCTTTATCTGCTAAATAACTTGGTAAATGAGTGGCGATAAACATGACATGGAAGCCACACACGAAGAAGCCAGCGTGGATCAACCAGTAACCTTTATGTGCGAAAGCTTCTTTTAACGCTTCTTTCAAAGTTTGTTTATCTTCTTGAGCACTTGCGGCGTTGTTGGTTTGTGGTTTTGCCGATCTCATGAACAACGCAAACATCACCATAAAGCTACACAATACGGCAAAAACCTGAAGTGCGCCTTGCCAACCAAAGTCACTTAATAGCGCTTGTGCACCGGGGATCATCGCAAACATGCCGAATGAGCCCGCAGCTGTTGTTAAACCGAATGCTTTTGCTGCGTGTTGGGCAGGGACAACTTTCGCCACTGCGCCTAGCACGATCACATAACTGGTCGCGCTTAAGCCGAAACCAACCAGCACACCCAGCGACAAATACATCATGGTTGGCTCAACCGCGTTAGAAGTCAGGTAAAGACCCAAGGCGTAAGAAATGGCACCTAAAATGATTATACGCTTTGCGCCCCAACGGTCTGACGCCATACCAACGAATGGCTGGAACACACCAAACAACAGGTTTTGCAAGGCAATAGCAAAGCTAAAGAACTCGCGGCCCGTTTGGAAGTGATCTGAAATTGGCATCATGAAAATGCCGAACGATTGTCTAATCCCTAGACAGATAATCAAAATCCCTATTCCAAGCCAGACAAGAATTGGAAATCGGAAAATACTCATAATTTGCTCTTATTAATGGTGATGGTGGTGATGAGAGTGATCCTGGTGTTCACCGTCGCCAGTGGTTTGATGGCAACCGCTGTTGATGGCTTGCTCTGCCAATATTTCCAATAACTTAGGTGAGTTATGGACGATGATTAACGACAGACCCAACATGACTGACATTCTCAGCACCTGAGCGAAAATGGTTTGAGAAAAAAGCATGCATTGTGCGCCCAAGTAGAAAAAAGAGCGCGAAGTTTAGTGACTATTAAAGGATGAAACAAATGACAAAAAGTGAAGTAATTTATGCGTTTTATGCATGTGGTTAACTATTGGGCAGGTGTGCGTTCGAGCGGTGATATTTTGTTCTGAACTTGGTTCTAAAAACGATAAAAGCTCATGCTTTATAGGAGGCATTAGCTTTTTTGATTTGACTCAGTTTGAAGTGGGCTCTAACTGTTTTGAAAAGATTCTAAATTAAAAATTGAGCTTTCCTTAGTGTTGCGCTATGTCTAAAATGGCAATAATTAGGTTAAAAATGACAGGTAGTATGCAAGAGTTTAATATCGCAATTGTGGATTACCCGGGCAGTTCAAAAGCGTCGATTTATGGCTTGCTGGAGCTGTTTGAAACAGCAAATAGTGCCGCTATTGAAGTGGGGGTAGGGAAGCGCTTTTGTACGGAAATGATCAATGGAGAAAGCACGTATACTCATAAGGATTACTCGGTAGTTTTATTACCACCTAGTGGTGAAGAGCAATATTATTTAGCGCCCAATCAACAACTAATGGCTTGGCTATCGGGACAACATAGCGCAGGGGCAATTGTCGCTTCAGCTTGCGCTGGTGCCTTTATTCTTGCTCATGCTGGTTTGCTGAACAACAAAACGTGCACAACGCACTGGGCATTAGCGGGATTGTTTAGAGAGCAATTCCCTCATGTAGCAATGAAGCAGGAGTCAATTTTAATCAACGAAGGCAGTGTTATTACTGCTGGTGGCATGATGTCTTGGCTTGATTTGGGCCTAGAGCTTGTTTCTCAGTTAAGTACGCCGACGGTGATGCGTTTACTGGGAAAGATGCTGGTAGTAGATACTGGTGCGAGAGAGCAACGCTTCTATCAGCAGTTCATGCCTAATTTGCAACATGGAGATAGTGCGGTACTGAATGTTCAACATTACATGGCGGACCACTTCTCACAAGTGATTTCAAATCAATCTTTATCAGAAATCAGTTGTTTGACTGAACGAACGCTACAAAGACGTTTTCAAAAAGCCACAGGTTTGAACTTGAATCAATACTTACAACATCTTCGTGTGCAAAAAGCGTGTGATTTACTCGAATCGAGCAACTTAGCGTTTGAGGTGATTGCTTACCAAGTTGGGTATCAAGATGCGAGCGCGTTTCGCAAAGTGTTCATTAAAACCATGGGATTGGCACCCAAAGCGTTCCGCGCTCGTTTTAGTGCTTAGTTATCGATGCACGGCTTGTTCAATATGCTGACAAATCGCTTCTGCAAGTTGGTGGCTAGCAATATTGCGTGCGACGATTTCAGGTGCGATGTTGCCTGATTGAATCACTTCAAACCAGTCTAGCAACATAGAGTAGAAACCTTTACTTGTTAGCATTGGTGTCCAATCTTTTAAGCTCAATTTCTGCTCCTGATTATCTTGCCACAGTTTCCCTTCAACAAACGAATCAAACTCCATCGCTTTGTTTGCGTAGCAAGCTTGAACACGCTCCGTCGTGATACCAAAGTGGCGGTTCATTGAAGCATGAAGCAGTGTGTCACCATGCTGCCATTGGATATCAAGGCGCGCCAGCTGGTCACCATCCATTTGATGTGTGATGTAGGCGTTTTGCAGATCGGCTTTGGCCGTGATGTTTATACTATCGAGAGGGTGGATAAAGTCATCGAAAATGAACGTGCGAATATCACCGGGTAATTGATGACGGTTCTTCTCCCAGCGCAGTGATTTCATGCCTGAAAGTTCGCCTCGCTGTACTCCAAACATATGTTGGTTGTAGAGCGGAATATAACGGCGATTAAAACCAATATATAAAGGCTGTTTCACGCGCTCTGCAAGATCGTAAAGCTTTTCTACCTCTGCGGCGCTATCAGCTAAAGGTTTATCGACGAAGGTCGGGATGCCTTGTTCTAAAAAGAAAGCGGCAATTTGAGGGTGAACGTGGGTAGCAGCGTGAATCATGACCGCATCGACACCCATACCAACCAGTTGTCGATAGTCTAGGCAGGTTTCTGCTATTCGATATTGTTGTGAGAGGGTATTAAGTGTGTTCGCGTTGCGGGTACAAAATACGAGTTCAACGTTTGGAAGTTGAGTGATAACAGGTAGGTAGGCTTTCTGAGCTATATCACCCAAGCCAATGATGCCAATTTTCATTTGGTTCTGCTTTGTTTGTTAATGAGGCCAATATTATAGCCTTAACTGCTGGCATTTCTGGGAGCGAGGTGTCATAAAAAGCCTGACTCACGTCGTGGTCAGGCTTTACTTTCATATTGTCTTGTTACGAACTCCTACAAGAGCTCGTTAAGAGGTTCTGCACGTTTTAAAGATATCCAACTTACCGTCATAGGCATTAGTTTCAACATCCATGATTCCCAACAACGAGTGGAATACATTATCGTGTGAATGCGTTGCTGTTTGCTGGGCTTCTTGTGCCAAGCAATTGGCATCGATGTGCTTGGCTTGTTTAAAGCTAGGAGACATCCAAACCATCATGGGTACGCGTTTTTGAAAATCTGGTGCCAACCCGTATGGCATGCCATGTAAGAACAAGCCATTTTCGCCCAAAGACTCGCCGTGGTCAGAGACGTAGATCATCGCGGTATTGTATTTGTCTTCTAACGTTTTCAATTTCGCAATGGTTTGATCCAAGACGAAGTCTGTGTAGCTAATCGTGTTGTCGTAGGAGTTAACGATTTGCTCAACGCTACAGTTTTCAATGTCTGCACGAGGACAGTCTGGTTGAAAGAAAGCTTTGTCTTTCGGGTAACGTTGGAAATACGTCGGCCCATGACTGCCAATGAGGTGTAATGCAACAAGGCGGTTACCTTTCATGCCACCAATTTGTTCTTCGATGTTTTCAAGCAATGCAATGTCATAGCAGGTGCTGCCGTTGCAAAATTCATTTTTTTGTCTGCGATCGACTTCAATTTTGTTGATCTTATGGGCTACGCCTTTGTCACCACCGTCATTTTCTTTCCACATGAGATCGATGCCAGCACGTTGCATGATATCTAAGGCATTGTCTTGGTTATCTGCTTTGCTACGGTCGAAATCACTGCGAGGTAATTGAGAGAACATACAAGGCACAGAAACCGCGGTCGCCGTCCCGCAAGAAGAGACGTCTTGGAATGAAATCACGTCTAACTTGCTGGTGTACGGGTTGGTTTCACGATCATAACCGTTGATTTGGTAGTTTTGAGTACGTGCCGTTTCACCTAGCACAAAGACAAGCAGCGTCGGTTTTTCTTTTGCTTGTTCCAGTGTTAGTTGGGACTGTTTTGCATCCGTACCAATTTCGCGGTAAGGCTCTGGCGTCGTTAAGTAATTTTCTTTTACGTAGCTAGAAATGGCATACACATACTGAGTAGGGATGATGACTTTCTTTAGGTAACTATTGTTTCGGCCGACAGACGCATAGTCTTGGTAGTACAAACCTGCAATCACGGCGATTATCGCCAATGAAGCCAGCATAGATACGGCTTTAGTTAATGTAAATCGAAGCCATTTACCTTCTATGGGCTTGAGTTTCACCTTGAGGACCAAGATAGCGGGAACAACTCCCATAATCAGTGTCCAGATAACTGAGTAGGCACTTAAGTATGAACTGGCTTCACTGCTGTCCGTCTCTACGATGTTGGTGATCATATCCGTATCGAACAGGGTGCCATAGTTGTAGCTTGCGTAACTCACCATGCCCGATGTTATCAATAATAGGATAAAGAAAGGTTTGCTGATCCAAGGCCAGCTGAATAGGTTAAACAGGAAATTCAACGCGGCAAAAAAGAAGATAGGAATTGTAATAATAAAACCGATCTTGACTTGATCAAGGCTTGAGAAGATGTGTACTAACTCTTTGTAAATTGGAATGTTTACTACAAGAGCGAAGTACAAAGCGAGTAAGAATGTAAAGGTAACATATGAGATACCTTTAGTTGGGAGTTCAATTGTCTTCATAATTGATCCGCTTCGGTGTGACTAAAGTAAAATCGACGCCCAAACAAATAGGGCAAGAAAAAGTGCAACAAATACAGCTGCTGAGCCAATGTCTTTGGCTCTTCCACTGAGTTCATGCCAGTCATCGCTGACACGATCTACAACCGCTTCGATGGCGGAATTAATCAATTCAACAATCACGACCAACAGAAGGCTGCTAATCATCATGATGCGTTCTAAGGTGGTGACAGGAAGCAAAAATGCACAGATAGATAGTACGAGTGTGAGTACCAGCTCTTGTCTGAAAGCGGCTTCGTGAATCCACGCAGCTTTCAATCCTTGAAGTGAGTAGCCGGTTGCGTCCAATATCCGGCGAATGCCTGTTTTACCTGGTTTCAAAATATGGCCTTTTGACTGCTAAGCCCAAAAAGAGGGAGGCTTCGAGGGATAAGCCTCCCCTGATGACAGAAGTGCATCGAATTGGGAAAAAATGAAACTAATGGAGCGGGCGTGTAACATTTGTGAAAAAGATATACGCCGACACCAAATTTTGTCTAATTGATGCGGGTTTGTACCCTATGACTCTAGGTCGTAGACTGTGTAGCCCTTATTCGCTAGACACTTGCGTAGAACAAGTGCTTGAGTTTTTGTCGAGTCATTTGCACCACCAACGGCACCTGCGCCTGCGCCAACAGCCGTACCCGCCACCGCGCCTACAGCAGCACCACCGATGCCATTCTCCAGTGCGCCGGCAACTGCGCCTACTAATGCGCCAGTGGTTGCACCATTTTGTGCTTCTGTTTTTGCTGCTTCGCCTTTATCCACCTTTTCTGAGTAGCCTTGGCAATAGGCAAAATCTTGTTCGTATTGCGCTTGGTCGACATTGGTCATATCAACAACGGGTGCTTGATTGTACGCACACGCCGTCAGTGCGGATGAAAGAGTACCGAGAAGAATTGGTTTACACATTGTACTAATCAATTACTGGTGTGAATCAATAGGAAAATTGTACACTGTTTTATTGAGGGAAACTGTAAGCGGATTGTATAGAAGTGTCGTCTTTTGTAATCTCGATAATGCGATTGTTGATAAGTTTATGAATTTAATTAGGAAAGTAGATCGTAAAGCATGCGCCGCCGTACGGGCTATGCGAAATGGAGACTTCTCCTTTTTGTAATTCGACAATCTGTTTGACGATGGCAAGCCCTAAGCCAAAACCACTGGTGCTCTTGTTACGTGATTTGTCGGCACTATAAAACGCATCAAATAAATGGGGCCAATCTTTTTCTTCGACACCACAACCGTCATCATGAATGCGAATGCATGATTTATCAGGTGACTCGACGATCTCTAGTACGATTTGGTTCTGAGCATAGCGCATTGCATTTCGCAGTAGATTATCTAAAGCGCGTTTGAGCAATTGCGGGTCCGCTTCAATGGTTGTCATTGGTGAACTCGAGTCATCAATCAAGACAGACAGTTGTGTGTCGCGTTGCCACTTGGGTAAAAGCGATTGGGTAAAGCTTGATAGAGCGACGGATGATGTCTGAATTTCGGCATTTGGTCGCTCCATCTTCGCGTAATACAGTAGCTCTTCAACCATGCTTTCCATCTCATCGATGTCCTCCACAATACTGTCGACATACTTTTGCTGCTGTTGATTCAATGAAGCGTCAGCAAGCAGATCCGCTTGCCATTGGAGACGGAAAATAGGCGTGCGTAGCTCATGCGCTACCGCATTGGTAAGCATTCTGTTGGTGGTGATCAGTCGTGATACTTTATCGGCCATATGGTTGAAGCTTTTATTCAGCGTACCAACGGATTTGCTGCTAGACGTATCTGCTCTTGCATTAAAATCACCAGAGGCAAAGGCTATGGTAACCTTTTCTAGCTCACGAACGCGACGGCTCAAGAACCAAATTAATAGGACACAGTAAAGCGCGAAGCCCGCGAGAAAGAAAAGCCACACAATGTTGTCATCAAAGTTGATGGCTTGAATAATGGGGCTGTTGGGATTTTGACTTAATTTAAACGTGGGTGAACCGGGTTCGAAGCGGAACCATAAGTCCCGCTCCTCATCAAAGGCAGTATTGATGGAGGGATCTTCATCGAACACTTGTTGTATCTGCGAAGGAACGCTTTTCATTTCCTCGGCAATCAATAACATATGGCTAGAGGTAGCGAACTTCTCGAGTTGTTGAATTGTGTACTCTTCGCCTTTTTCCTGATAAATCGGGTAAATCAGCTCATGGAAAGCTTGTGCTTCGTGCTCTTCTAGTAAGTAGTCGTAGTCGGTATTGAGTTGATAAACAATTACCTCATAACCAAATAAGCTGGCGATAAAAAGAATGATCAAACCAAGGAAGCTTTCTAAATAAATTCGCTTCATTATGCGTTCCAAGCGTCGGGCATAAACAAGTAACCTTTACCACGCACTGTAATGATCTTCTGAGGTGGTGTTGTCGTGTCTCCCAGCTTTTTACGCAACGTTACTACACGGTTATCAATGGTACGGTCTGTGCCGTCGTACTCGATACCACGTAATGTTTTAGTAAGCCACTCGCGAGAAAGGGTTTGTTCCGGATGGCTTGCGAGTACCCAGAGTAAGTCAAATTCACCGTCGGTAAGTGCGATCGGTTCGTGGTTGAACGTACAAGTCTTACGCAAGCGGTTGAGCGATAGAACCCCAACTTCTAAACAGGTATCAGAATCTGCATTTGACGCTTCTTTGCGACGTAAAAGCATTCGAATGCGGGCTAGCAAGACACGTGGTTTGATTGGCTTGGTAACAAAGTCGTCGGCACCAATTTCAAGTGCAGCGACGTGGTCAAAATCATCGTCACTGGCGGTGAGCATTAATACTTTACCTTTGTAGCATTCGCGAATCAGACGACAAACGCTCAATCCATCTTGCCCAGGTAGCATTAAGTCGAGAAGCACCAGATCAGGTTGACTTTCCAGGATCGCATCTGGCGCATCTGTTCCGTTGTCTATGCTGAGAACTTCAAAGCCTTGTCCTTCAAAGTATTCGCATAGCATAGCCTGCAGTTTCGGGTCATCTTCCACGATGATAAGTGATTGCTTGGTGTCTTGTACGTTCATAGCCGTGATGCGCTTTTAGGAATTAGCCCTGAAACTTAAACAAATTTGTCAGTGATTTCAATAGAGACAAAGAGTCAGAGGAGATTTATAGATATCAATGATGAATTTGTAGAGGGGAAGGGAGATAAGTGGAAGGAAAGTCTTGGATGTGACAGTTATGACCCTCTCATATTCTAGAAGGCTTAAGACTAAGCAAAGATCAATAAAAGCGGCTTGGAGCCGCTTTTCATTATATTGCATTAAACCTTAGAAATTAAGGTTGTTGCTTAGTTGGTGCTAGAGCAATTTCACGGATGCAAACGTTTTGTGGTTGTTGGTAAGCA
Source organism: Vibrio campbellii CAIM 519 = NBRC 15631 = ATCC 25920 (assembly GCF_002163755.1). NCBI lineage: Bacteria > Pseudomonadati > Pseudomonadota > Gammaproteobacteria > Vibrionales > Vibrionaceae > Vibrio > Vibrio campbellii. Next base: position 993,672 of record NZ_CP015864.1, on the reverse strand, counting down.
AACAGAACTGCACGTGCGATGTCATCAGCAGCTAGAACGCCGCCCATATCTTCTTTCCACGCACCGTAACCATCTTTGATTTCTTGTGATGTAGTGTGAGAAAGCAGTTCAGTTTCTACTGCACCCGGAGCGATTGTTGTTACACGAACGTTTGAAGCAGCGACTTCTTCACGGACGTTTTCAGAAATAGCGTGAACGGCAAATTTGGTACCACAGTAAGCAGCATGATCTGGGAACGTCTTTTTACCGGCGATCGAGCTGATGTTGATGATGGTACCGCTATTGCGTGCTTTCATTGGTGCTAGAACTGACTGCATGCCGTTTAACAAACCAAGTACGTTCACGTCGAACATACGTTTCCACTCTGACGCATCTTGTGTGTCGATTTGACCAAGTAGCATCATGCCTGCGTTGTTTACTAGTGCGTCAGCTGGACCAAACTTCTCTTCTGCTTTCGCAATTGCTGCTTCAAATGAAGCTTTATCCGTTACGTCTACTTTCTCACATAGCGTGTTTGGCAGGTTTAGTGCTTCTAAGCGCTCTACACGGCGAGCAAGAAGAAGAAGTGGGTGACCTTCATCGCTTAGACGGCGTGCGATAGCTTCACCAATACCAGAACTTCCACCTGTGATTACAATCAGTTTTTTCATCTTTTGTTTCCTTAATTGTTTTAAGAGTAGCCATCGCTAGGAATAGCTTTTATTTGAGAGCGACTTTCAGTTGATAACACCTGTCTCGCTGCGATGGAGGTATATTAAGGAAATGGGTTTTGTTGATATATATCACCTCAGTTAAAACACTGTTGTTATATAACAACAATGAGCAATAACTCAATGAAAATTAGACAATAACAAAGGCGCACTCGGTGCGCCTTTGTTTCTGAATTGCGTGCTTAAGCTATTCGCTCTTGTGTGCATACAACGCTGTTATCGCTTCCAAAGCCATTTGGTACGTATGCGTCCGCTTGTGGATCGTTTTCCCACTCGGCTTCGTTAAATAGGTAACGGAACTGGATATTTTGTTCTTTCGGCAAGCGCGTTTTAAATTTAAATTGGCCACTTTTCTTAACGAGCTTCATTGGTTCTGGTTGCCAGTTATTAAAATCACCCGCAATTTGAATCGACTCCCACTGGTTTTTGTCTAGCTCGAACGTGACTTCGACTTCATCTTTTGTTTTAAAAAATCTCTTTTTAAGCATTAATCTTTCCTTGTTTGTACAAAAACTGATCTAACTATTACTCAGGTTTTATAGTGATTTCAAGCTTTATTGGCATTGCGGTCGGTATAGAGCGTAAGAATCCTCTGGTTTGTGAAGGTGGCACTAAGTGATTGGCTTGTATGAAAAGAAGGATTCTGTATGATGAAGATCCACCGTATTTTGAAGAAGTTGTATGCTGAGTTTTAACCGTACATTCATGATGACAATGCTCTGTCTATTAGCCATGTTGCTAACGGGTGTTGCGTCGAGCGTGCGTGCAGCAACGGCACCAATCGAAGTGAGTACAAGCAAAGATCGAGCATCTGAGCTTCATCAAAAAATGGGAGTGAACAATACGGACTGTATTGAATCACACCATGGTGATCACTTGATGGAGAAAGGGAAGCAAGCTCATACCAGTTGCAGTTCTTCTTGTATCGTTAAAATACCCACCAATCTCTTGCAAGATGATGTCGTCTTATTACCGTACAGTCTTGCACTGATCGATAAATCACCGACACCTAAAACAGTGGTTGTGGCTTTTAAGCCTTACCGTCCCCCTATTGTTTGACCTTCTTATTCATCCCTGACCAGCTTTGCTGGATGCTTAAATTATTAACTAATGAATACGGCACACATGTGTCTGAAGGAATCAAACATGAAAAAGATTTTTGCACTTTGCAGCACTCTATTATTGGCATTCACTGCTCACGCTGCGCAATTTGAAGCAGGCAAACATTACAAAGTATTGGATGTGGAGAAGGCGAAGAAACCGACGGTAACCGAGTTCTTCTCTTTCTACTGCCCACACTGTTACAAATTTGAATCTGTCATCGATAACCTAAAGCCTGCTCTGCCAAAAGAGGCAAGTTTTGAGAAAGTTCATGTTGCTTTCATGGGGAGTGACATGGCAGTACCAATGGCTAAGTCATACGCGACAATGGTTTCACTAGGCGTTGAGAAAACAATGGTGCCAGCGATGTTTGCGCAAATTCACCAGAAGCGTCAAGCACCTCAAAATGAAGCTGAGTTGAAGCAAATCTTCGTTGATAATGGAGTCGACGGTAAGAAGTTTGATGCTGCATACAACAGCTTCGCTGTTAACTCGATGCAGAAAGGCTTTGATAAGCAGTTTAAACAAAGCACACTGACCGGCGTTCCTGGAGTGGTAGTGAACAACAAGTATATTGTGTTGCCAAATGAGATTCGTAGCTACGATGAGTACAATGATTTGGTGAACTACCTACTTACGCTTTAACGGCGAGAAGAAAAAATGGCGACCAATCAGGTCGCCATTTTTTATGTTCTGTTGCTCTTTAGCGAAGGACTGCTGTACAAGCGGCAGTTGGCATATCGGTCATAAAAATCGCATTTGGGTAGAACAAACTCGCGACGGTAACCGCTACGTTACATGGTTGAGCGATCGTGGTTTTCACGACGTTGTTTAAAACCACGCCAGTGGTGTTCACTGTATTGACCGCGGCTTGTTGAGCTTGGTAGGACACACAACCTGCTGTTGCGTTGATGACCGCGGTACTGAAAAGAAGCTTACGAAAAAACATATTCATATCCTTTGTGAATGCTTTTGGGGTACTTATACGACCATCCATTAATAATTAAAACAAAACGGTGTTCAAAATTACACGCGCTTCACGAAATGAACATTGTTTTATATAACGTGGTTAATTTTGTGATCTGGTAGGTGGACAGACCAGTTCAAGCAATTAAAACCAACCCATGCATAAGTACTACACCTGTAGTGAGTTTTCCTCTCATCATCTGGTAACCTTTTGGTTCTGCCTCGTTTTCCACTTTTCGGATCAGCTTTTCTGCATACCACACTGCAATGTAGCCAGCAGCGAGTAACAGCGTCGCAATCACATAGTGTTTGTTACCTTGTAGTAGCGCTCCCCATGCGAGTAGTACAAATAAGTTACTGAGCACCAAGGCATTACGGCTTAGTCGATGATAGAAATGATCAATCGCATTGCCCCAAAGTACACCGGAGAGAAAGCTCAAAATCACTGCACTGTAAGCGATAAAAAACTGCTCCCCAGATAAGTTGAATAGAGTCCTTTCCGTGCCGATGAGAACCAAGCTGAACATAAATGGCAACAGTCCTAAATAGCCCAATTGCAGCATTGTCGTACGTGTAGTCGCCATGGCCGCTTTCCTTATAGTTGCTGTTCAATCATGTTAGTAAGCGTAGTACTTGTCGGGGAAGTTGAACTTGGAAAGGTCGCAACAACTTTGCCGTCTTTGTTGATGAGGAACTTGTAGAAATTCCATTTTGGTGTAACGCCCGCCTGGTTGGTTATCTCGGCAAATACTGGGTTTGCGTTCTCACCAAGAACAGAGGTTCGCGCCATCATAGGGAAGGTGACACCATAGTCGAGGTAACAGATTTTCGCAGTCTTCTCTTCGCTGCCGCGGTCTTGGCGAAAGTCGTTACTAGGAAATCCCACAACGGCAAAGTTTTGATCTTTATAAGTTTGGTGTAGTTGTTCCAACTGCTCGAATTGGGGAGTGAAGCCACACTGGCTCGCCGTGTTCACAACCAGCAGTGTCTTGCCTCTGAAGGCTTCACACAGCGCTATTTCTTCCGTTGAATTGAGAAGTCTTTGCTTTCCTTGCAAGATATCTGGACAGCTCGATGCAAAAGCCATAGGGCTGGTGAAGAGTAGTGTTGCGATAAGTGCGTTGAGAGTGATTCCCTTCATGATGTTGATTCCTTTTGTTTTTACTAAGTATAACTACTAGAAAAGGAATCAAATCGATCAAAAAAAGCCGCTGAATTCAGCGGCTTTTATCGCGATTGACGACGTGTCGATTATGCAAGCTTTAAATCAAATTGATTACGGTAAGCCACCATATCTTCGATGGTCAGTACTGGCATGTTGTGTAAATGACCAAACGCAACGATTTCTGGTGCTTTTGCCATGGTGCCATCTGGGTTTGTCACCTCACACAGCACGCCAGCAGGTTGTAAACCGGCCATTTGCATCAGATCGATAGTGCCTTCTGTGTGACCACGGCGAGTCATTACGCCACCAGGACGAGCGCGCAGCGGGAACACGTGACCAGGACGAGCCAAGTCGTCTGGTTTTGCATTTGGGTTTGCTGCTGTTTTGATGGTTGTTACACGGTCAGCGGCAGAAACGCCAGTTGTGACGCCTTGCTTCGCTTCAATAGAAACCGTGAAAGCCGTTTGGTTTGCGCTGTTGTTGTTCACAACCATTGGTGGCAGTTCCAATTTGTCTGCTTGAGCGTCTGTCAGGCATAGGCACACAATGCCGCTGCATTCGCGGATCATAAGAGCCATTTGCTCATTAGTCAGGTGCTCTACGGAATAAATGATGTCGCCTTCGTTTTCACGATCTTCATCGTCAAGAAGAAGCACGCCACGGCCTTCTTGTAATGCGATAAGTGCGTTTTCAACGCGAGTAATTGGGTCGCCAAATTCGGCAAGTAGTGATGACTGATTCATGGTTAACTCCTAAATATCACCAGAATCAGGGCGGTATGAGGGATCGTCACATTCTATGCAGGCAATGAACCACCAACGGTAAGGTGGCATAAACCCACGCAAAAAAAATGCGATCCAAAAAGAAGTGCACCAGTGCTCACCAACACAGAACGTTGAGGAAACCGCTGATGTTTTCTTATTCTCTTTCATCCGGACTATAACCGTCGGCTCTGGCATCTCACCAGATCTGCTGACCTCGACGAATCGAGCGCTCGCGGGCTCACTCAAAAGAGTATACCGCCGGTGGGGAATTTCGCCCCGCCCTGAGAACATTGAATCCAACCAATATGGTTAGAAGTAAAAAACACCGATACTCAATGAGTGGTCGGAGTAGAGATAGTACTGCGAACGCCTTGGCTTGAAAAGTAGATTGCAACTACTTGATGGAAAAGTGCGCTATCGGCTGAAGTGATCAGTTTTGATAAAGTGATCGATCTGCGTTGGTACATAGGTGTTGTAGATAAGGCTAGTGTGAGTTTGTTTCGTCTCTATATGATCTTGCATGCCTTCTAAGCGTGTTTCGTCTACAGTCACCGTTCCGTCAGACATGGTGTTGTCTCTACGCATTAGAATTGGCCTTGCACCAATCGCCATCGTTCCCGCGATGCTGCCGAGCTTTTGTGGGAAAGTCCAAACATCCTCGTGCTTATTAAGACCATGATAGGGAGAATTACCAAGCATCGCACCGAAACCTAAATCTTGAATGCGAGTGACGATAGATGCGCCTTTCAGTGGCGAGCCAATTGCCACAACGTGGGACACCAGAGTTGTCGATGGTTTTCTGCTCGCGAGGTATCGTTTAATCATCAAACCACCTAGGCTATGACCCACCAACACGTTGGCAATCCGTGGGTTAAGCGCTTTGTCGATCGAGCCGAATAGTGATTCTTCGTTAATTGAAACCGTGTTGTAACTCAATACTTGGGTCTCGTAGCCCAGCTTTCTCAGCTTTTGGCTAAGAGGCTGCATGACCAGTCCATGCATATAAAGACCATGTAAGATGATGATTTTCATAATACCTCCTAGATTTATGACGTTGATTTTATCCTACTAAATTCTCCGCCACACTACTGTCAGCGAATTAGCAAATCTTGCACTTCTTTTTGTAACAAATGGCGATCTAACATGGTTGGTTGTAATAGCTCACCAATATTGACTTCGATACGAGACCAAAAGCGAGTCGGGCGCTTAGTTAACGCGTGTCCATTTTTGTGGCTGAAGAAAGAGCCCCATAAGCCCTTCAACGCCATTGGAATCACGGGTACAGGTGTTCGCTTTAAAATCTTCTCAACACCGGGTCTGAACTCGCCTAGTTCACCATTTGAGGTCAAACGACCTTCAGGGAAGATACAAACTACCTCGTCGTTATCAAGAGCTTGCTCAATCTGTTCGAAAGCTCTTTTGTAAGTCTCTGCACATTTGCGTGGAGAGCAGATTGGGATAACGCCAGCATGACGAAAAACGTATTTAAGAACCGGCAGCTCACTGATTGACTTGTCCATCACGAATCGAACAGGGCGGGTTGATGTCCCCATTAGAATCAAAGCGTCCACATAGCTTACATGGTTTGCCACAATCAGGGCAGCGCATTGCTCCGGGATATGCTGACGACCGGTTACCGAAACTCGGTACAGGCAGTGGCTTAGCAAGTAGCTAATAAAGCGCTGAGTAAACTCAGGTACTTGACGGTAAACGTAGATGGCCACGATGAAGTTACCGACGGCCAAAATCGCAAATAGCTCAACAATAGAGAACTCTAAAACACTTAACACTAAGATAGAAACAGCAGCGGAAGCGACCATAAACAGTGCGTTCATGATGTTGTTTGCCGCAATAGATTGAGCACATTCGCCTTCTTCTGAACGCGATTGGATAAACGCATAAAGGGGAACAATAAATACACCTCCGCTTACACCTACCAAGAACAAGTCGATCATCACTCTAATATGCGAAGACTGAGCAACAAAGCTTTGTACATCGTAATACTGACTTGGGAAAGATTCGATTGCAGGTACTGCCCATAAAAGGTCAGCACTGAAAATCGTTAAGCCCAAAATACCAAATGGTAGAATACCCAGTTCAACTTGATTGAAAGACAGCTTTTCACACAACCATGAACCTGTCGCGATTCCAACTGAGAATAGAGCTAACAGCAGAGAAACCACAGTGCTATCTGCAAATAGGTGTTCGCGAGCGAAGTTCGGGAATTGAGTTAGGTAAGTCGCACCCATAAACCAGAACCAACTGATCGCGAGAATAGACATCCAAATACCGGGTTGTTTTTGTGCCAGTTTGAGTGTTTTCTTCAAACCAGTAATAGGTTCGAATTTTACTTTGTCACTTTTCTTACTTGGCAGAGCAGGGATGTTAGCGCTGCTTAAAAAGCCCAGAAGTGAAAGCGTAATTACAATGCAAGAGGCGATAATCATGCCGTTTGGAACTGCAAGCAGAAGACCTGCGCTTAATGTACCAATCAGGATAGAAAGGAAAGTCCCAATCTCAACCCAAGCATTACCTTTCACTAGCTCATCCGATTTTAGCGCTTGAGGAAGTAGAGCGTATTTCACAGGGCCGAAGTAAGCCGATTGAGTGCCAGTCATGAAGAGTAGCACCAGCATTAGGATAGCACTCTGCGTCATGATAGCCGTCGCAGCACAACTCATGATCACCAATTCAATAAGTTTTAAGCGGCGGATTAGCTTAGCTTTGTCCATGTTGTCGGCAATAGCACCAGCGTGACCTGAAAACAGAAAGAAGGGAAGAATAAATAAGCCAGCCGCAAGGTTAACAAAAAGATCGACCGGCATCGGTAGTGAATTAATTTGGCTATAGGTCACCATTAGCAAGAGAATATTTTTGTAGATATTGTCGTTCAGTGCACCAAGGCACTGAGTAACGAAATAGGGGAAGAATCGTTTAGTAAGAAACATGCTGGCTCCGTAGGGGCAAAATCGCGTTGAGATGGGAGCACTTTAATGGCTGAGCTTTAGGAAACCAGCGTAAAGAAAAGAGTTACGTTATGAGAAACCAAAAGTAACACTTTACGATACTTTTAGTTTCATTAACTTGTGATATTGAACGGATTGGTGCTTTTATACGTTACGAGATGAGCTTAGTGTCGGAACCAGACGCTTAGCATTCGCAATGTGACAAATAGAATAAAACCAGAGAGTCCAATAAAGCCTAATGTCACCAAATAAAAGAACAGACGCACCAAGCGAGCTTTCATTCTTTTGAAAAAGCCAAGGCTTGGCGTGAGATCAGGAACATGCTGAAAGCTTGAGATCATTACCCAAGCGGACAGAGCCCATAAAGCCGTCACGCCACTCGGAATCAGATAAGACTCATTAACCATATTGGAAAGTTGTAGGAGCGTGGTAATGAACACAGCAAAACCAGTAAATGCAACCAACACAAATAAAGGAAGAATAGGTCTTGTCTTGATAGATATGCTTTTGAGTTTATCGAGCATCAATTTTTCCTATTTACGTTCCCAAGGGTTAAACAGCGGGAATGTCCAACGACGCATCGCTATCACCAGAGAGGTACCGTGCTTCTCGTTCATATCCAGTGAATCGTCGCTTTGGCAGACCTGATAAAATTCATCAATGACCTTTTGTAGCTTCTGCTGCATCTTCTTGTTAGTTGGCAAGCTCATTAAGCCCGTTGCCATCACTAGCTTTTCACCTTCGGCAGAGAAATGGCTTTGGAAAAAGGCGTCTTGAACTTGTTGCTGGAAGAAACGCTGAATAGGGCCACCTGTGTGCCAACGGAAAGTCGGGGATATCCGCAGACGAATCTTGTTACCTGGCAGCAAGTCGATGATATTGAGACGATCGAGTTGGGCGAGCTTTTGTATCAGCTCCAACTCATCAAAAATGTATTGCTCGATGATTTGTTCGAAGCGATAACCATTGACCACACAAACCGCAACCAACAATAAGCCTTTATCATCAACCAGCTGTTTTTCTTGTTCTAGCGTGAGCGACTCCAGCCCTTTGTTGTGTGCTGCTGCCAGTTTAAATAGCTCTGCCATTTCTAACCCGATCAGCTGACAGATACGCTCCAAGCGATCGAGGCTGATTTGACTGCCTTCGGCCAATAAGCGTTTTACAGAGCCCTCGCTCAGTTCCAAGTGCTGCGCGATGTCGACATAGTGCAAGCCAGATTGCTTGAGTTGGCGTTTGAGCTCTTTAATTAGGTCGTGACTTTCTGACATATTAACCTTCTACTTCTTGGCGCAACTGCTCTAGGTAAGACTGCATAAACGCTTTACGCTTCAAACCTTCTTTATATGCTGCTTTAGTGTTCATCGTCTCGACAATTTTAAACAATTTGGTTTGGAAATGATCGATGGTGAATCGTTTATCTTCCAATTCTCGATACTCTGCAAACATGTCCTGTTCGTTATATAAGGCGGCATCAAATAACGTGCTCACTTGAATACAGCGTGTCACACCAATTGCGCCAAGCGCGTCTAGACGGTCTGCGTCTTGGACGACCTGAGCTTCCAAAGTATTAGGTGTAATGTTGGCGCTAAAGCTGTGAGATTCTATCGCGTGGGCGATAGCGTCATGGTATTGAGCAGGGTAGTCGATGCTTTCTAGAAACGAAATCGCTTTGGTAGCTGCAATCGTGGAGCTTTGTTTGTGATTTGGGTGGTCTTTCGGATAAGTGAAGCAATCGTGCAGATATGCTGCGGGCAGGACAACGGCTAAATCTGCACCTTCTTGTTTTGCTAGCTGGCGAGCCGTTTTCACTACGCGGCGGACGTGGCTGAGGTCGTGGGCCGCGTCGGTTTGCATTTCTTGCTGCATAAATTCAAGGAACTGAGGTTCAAACTTGCTGAGGTCTGATTTATTGAGTTGAGGCATAATAATATTGAAAAATATAGACTTAGATAGAGTATGCCTAAGCCTTTATTAAATTGCCAAATGAGACGTTGTTATTGAGACGTTACGAGAATTCTCGTCGTTTTATTGAGTTCGAGTGAAGCGGAATGTTTGTACTTTTTGTTCTGCTCCATCGATGTATGCGTAGCTATTGATTGTCCAAACGTTTGGCCCTGCGAACCCAAGCTATACACGAACATCCCCGGTATGAATACCTTGGTAAATGACATCGTTAATGTTCATCGGGTAGAAGTTGTAGCGATGGTTTTGTGATTGTTGCTCACCAGCACTCGCACCTGCTACACCACCAGTGACACCACCGGCAATCGCTCCCTTTAGAGCTAAGTCAGCATCACCCGTTAGAGCCCCCATAGTGAGGCCCAGTAGCGCGCCACCAGCGGCGCCTATTTGGGTCGTCTTCTCCCGGAGTCACGCATCCTGCAAGTAGGGGAAGAGGTAGCGCTGCGACCAATGTTGTTTTGTTGAAAGGGTTCATGTGTTTACTCCGAGATGTTTGGTTCGGAGCCATTATTGAACGCTGTTTGATTAGGAATCCACTTATCTCGCTGATAACTAGCAGTTATCAGTAGGTTCATTTTTTAGTGAAAGGCTCAGGTTTTCTGTGTGGAGCTCGGTTGTGGATAGGTGAAGAAAAGGGTCAACATTGCTGTTGACCCTGATTTTTGTTTTATTCTTTATCTTATAAGCACTAATTTTGACGTTGTTAGTGGTAAATCTGAGTTTGGGCGATTTGAGGTTTTTTTATTTAAAAGCTCAACTAACCTCCTAACTTTAGTATTTGTTGAGAGTCAGTGCAAATATTTATTACGAAAATTGTCTGTATTGTGAAGCTTTCTTTGAAGGCGTTTCACAAATGGGGGTTATTCCTCGCCTTACGTATCGCAAACGGCCCATGTCTGTGTCTCAACTTTGAGTAAGCATAACTTGGTTGAATACGGCGCAGACATGGAAGGCTTAAAGGTTGTGCCTGCGATCATCGATGAAGATGGCAAGGTTGTTTACTTAGGCAATACTCCCTCGTTGCTTAGGAATGTCATTAGTTGCCGTAGACAGCTAACGCAGCGCTTGAAAAAATAAAAAAGGGTCTGATGTAGTCAGACCCTTTTTTGTGTTTGAAGCTCAGTGATTAGCGTTTGTAGGTCACTTGCTCTTGTTCACCAAGGTGAATGTGTGTTGTCGCTGGTTGTGTTTCTGCAATCACTTTACCGTGACGAACAGAGTAACGAACTGGCACCTGACGACGAACTGCATCAAAACCATTTTCCGCAGGAAGAATCAATAAGCTACCTGGCTTACCTGCTTCAATGCCGTGCTTGTCTTGAATGTTCAGTGTGCGTGCTGAATTCGTGCTGATCAGATCAAGCGAGTTGTTGATTTGATCGTAACCCATCACCTGACACACATGCAGACCCATATGCAGTACTTGTAGCATGTTTGCAGTACCTAGTGGATACCAAGGGTCAAATACATCATCGTGACCAAAACATACGTTGATGTTTGCATTCAGCATTTCTTTTACGCGAGTCACACCACGGCGTTTAGGATAATCATCAAAACGGCCTTGAAGGTGGATGTTGACCAATGGGTTTGCAACGAAGTTGATACCAGACATGCGCAGCAAACGGAATAGGCGAGATGCGTACGCACCGTTGTAAGAGCCCATCGCTGTTGTATGGCTTGCGGTTACCTTGTGGCCCATTTTGAACTTATGCGCTAGTGCTGCAAGCGTTTCAACAAAGCGTGATTGCTCGTCATCGATCTCATCACAGTGCACGTCGATCAAACGGTCGTATTTTTGCGCCAGCTCGAAAACGTAGTGCAGAGACTCGATGCCGTACTCACGAGTGAATTCAAAGTGAGGGATTGCACCAATAACGTCAGCACCCAGCTGAACCGCCTCTTCTAGAAGCTCTTTACCATTCGGGTAAGACAGAATGCCTTCTTGCGGAAACGCAACGATTTGAATGTCTACCCACTCTCTCATTTCTTCACGAACTTCTACCATTGCTTTTAGAGCAATAAGGGTAGGGTCAGAAACGTCAACGTGGGTACGAACGTGTTGTACGCCGTTTGCAATTTGCCATTTCAGAGTTTGCTTAGCGCGTGATTTCACGTCTTCAATCGACAGCGTCTCTTTGCGCTCAGCCCAACGCTCGATGCCTTCGAAAAGTGTACCGGAGATGTTCCAGTTCGGCTCACCGGCGGTTTGGGTAGTGTCTAGGTGAATATGTGGCTCACAGAAAGGTGCGACAGCCATGCCGCCCTCCGCATCAAGAACATCACCTGTGTAATTTAGTTCTACATTATTGTCTTCAATACGCTTGAATTGACCATCCTCAATCAAAATTTGCTGGAGACCTTCCCGTCCCTTAAGCGTTGCGTTCTTGATCAATAGTGTTGTCATGATGGTTCCTTACGCTGGCTGCTGTGCCAGTATCTTTTTATTAAGAATAGGATTTAGAATTAGGTAGCTGATTGTGCCGCCCAGCACTGCGTTTACAGGTACTACTCCCGGAAGGAAGTGACCAGCTGCAACACCAATCGCCACTGCGATAATGCCAGCCCAGTTAACCGTTTGGAACTCTGCTGCTGCGAAATTTGTGTAACGTTTACGGTTCATGAAGAAGTCCGCAATGATTACGCCGCCAATTGGTGGAATTGCAAGCGATAGGAAGGTTAACCAGCCTACAAAGTTATTGTACAACCATAGTGCACACAATGTACCTACTAAACCGTTCGCCATAGAGATGTATTTGCTTGGCAAACCAGTGATGTTTGAGAAACCTAGGCCCGATGCGTAAAGCGCATTGTCGTTGGTTGTCCAAATGTTCAAACCAAGCACGATGATAGCTGGGATTAGAAGACCTTGAGCGATCATCACTTCGGAAATGTCTGATTGGCCAGTTACCGCAGCGCCTGCTGCGCCGAAGATGAACATCAGTGAGTTGCCGATAAAGAACGCCACCATAGTGACCATCACTGCACCTTTTGGCTTTTTGCCGAATCGTACGAAGTCCGCAGTCAGGGTACCCGCGCTGACGAATGAGCCAACGACCATTGCTAGTGCCACTGAAAAGTCGATAGGTTGTGCTGGTTGTACTTTTTGTAGTTCAGCCACACCACCCACGCTGTTTACCGCTTCTACTACCGAGTATCCGCCGAGTAACGCAATTGCTGGTACTGCAATCGCAGATAGCACCATAAGCGCAGAGATACCGAAGTAAACCGTCGCAGTCATTAATAGACCAGAAATGATGATAAGCGTGTTTGTATCGATGCCTGTTGCTTTGTTTACTGGAATAGCAAACATCGCCACGCCAACACCAAACCAACCAACTTGTGTGCCGCCAAGAAGAGCGGAAGGAAGCCAAGAGCCTTTAGAGCCAAAAGAGAAACGAGCAAGGAGGTGAGTAGAGAGACCAGTAGAAGCGCCGATGTAACCAAGAAAAGAAGTGTAGATGCCGAGGATTAGGTTACCAATGAGAACAGCGAGGAAGAAATCATCAAAAGAAAGTCCGGTACCGAGCGAGCCGCCCGTCCACATGCTTGCGGAGAAGAAAGTGAGCCCCAACATAACCATGGTTAATGATGCCACGCCTTTTCTGGCAGTGTTAGGAACCGGTCCAAGACTGTAGTTATTGTCCGCAGCCATTTTTACCTCCGCAAAGAAAAATTAAAACAAATTGTAGATCCCAATTTCTGGGCAAACGGCGCGTATTATGGTGATGTATATCTCATAGTCAATGGGTTTTTTGTCACTTAAACGTTTAACTCTAGCTTTGCCTTTTTATAGTCCTTTGAAAACATGTGGTTATGGTTTTTCAGAAAAATAAAAAAGTTTGGAACTTGACGGCTAATCTGACCAGTAATGTGTAATGAAATCGGTGTCATTGGTGGCTTTCTTTTATCTCGTCATATTTTTGTGGTTTGTTTATAAAATAGCGATTCAATGGATTTTCATAATGCTTAGCAAACGTTTTTTTGAGCTTGATAGTAACGATTGTTCATAATTTGAACGCAAAGTCATTAATTTAATGGTTATTTTGGTGTGTATGCTGTTCAATTTTTCTTAGGTGGCTGTTTGTTGTAGTTAACTTAAGAAAATATCGCATGTAATCGATTGTAAATTGAGTGAATAAAATTGGTTCAACAGGGAGTAAGGATGTGGAGAAGGAATTTGAAGGGGCCAGATAAAAAAATAGCCAACCGCAATTTGTGCGATTGGCTTATATATTTGTGAACAAATTCGAGTTCACTAACAACGTCAGTTGGCTAGGTGACCCTCGGCTTAAGAAGGGTCACACTAAATAATGCAGTTAGTGTGCCAACTTTAAAACCACCGAAAAAACACGGTTTATGTGATAAAGGTTGCCTAAAATTTGCTGGGAGTTGCAAATTGCAAATGCGGTTTGCAATTTGTAATTATAATGCTAATGATGAATTAATTAACTAGAGCGATTCTTTTTACAACATTACTAAGCTCGCCGTGCCCAAGAAAGCAAAGAAGCCAACGACATCAGTTACCGTAGTCAGAATCACCGAGCCCGCAAGTGCTGGATCGAGTTTGAGCTTATCAAGAACAATTGGGATCAGCACACCAAATAAGGCCGCGGTAACAATATTGACGATGATCGCGAGAGCGATGGTGCCGCCCAATACAGGAGATTGGAACCAAAGCCCTGCTAAACCACCGATGATCAACGCCCAAAGCAAAGCGTTAAGAGAGCCGATACCCAATTCATTTTTGAGTAGGGCAAAACGGTTACCAGGGGTAATTTGGTTTAATGCCATGGCACGAACCATCAGCGTCAGTGTTTGGCTACCTGCAATACCCCCCATAGAAGCCACAATCGGCATCAGAACAGCAAGAGCGACCACTTGTGAAATCACATCTTCAAACAAGCCAATCGTCACCGATGCTAGAATTGCAGTCAGCAAGTTAATGCCCAGCCAAACGCCACGCTTTTGTGAGCTCTTTAGAATTGGCGCGAACAAGTCATCACCTTCATCCATACCCGTACCAGCCATCAAACGTGCTTCGTAGATTTCACGTTGAGTGCTGAGTGCGAATTGCCAATCCACTTCACCGATCAAGGTTTGATCTGCATCGGTAACTGGCAAAGCAGGGAGAGGGCTGTGCTCAAGTGCCTCTACGGCTTCAGACAGTTCCATTTTACTGTCGAGTACGGTGACGGTATCAATCGCTAGGGTTTTGAGACGAACGTCCGCTTCACTACGTAAGATTTCATAATAGTTCACTGCGCCACGAAACTGCTTTTTACGATTGATCAGATACACTTGCTGCGGTGTATCGTAACTGTAACGCTCCATCAAGCGTCGAGCTTTACCAACGGTAATATTAAAAGGGAGAGTGATGATCTTTCGTTCAGCCCATCGACCGAGTTCTTCGTCTTCATATTCGTTTGCTTGGTCGTAGAGATCGAGTTCATCTTTCTCAATCAGCTCTAACGCTTCATTAATGAACTCTTCAGGCAGCGAGTCAGCCCATTCAATCAGCGATAAGTTATCCAGCTTGGCTAAGGTCAGCTTCAGCTCAACTTCAGAAAGTGCTTCGATGATGGAAAGACGTACTTCAGCACGCATTTCAGTCAGCACATCGATGTGCAATTCCATAGGTAATGCGCGCCACAAGCGTACACGTTCATCGATCGGGAAAGCCTCGAGTATCAGTGCCACGGCACCGGGTTCGAGACCACATTCGATAGAATCATTCAAAGCGGTAAGTTGATCCGCTTCGTCTGCTTGGACAATTTGTTCGATTAGAGTAGAGAGGTCTTGAAACTTACTCACCGAGCACCCCGACAGTCAGATTATTCTTATAGGCAGCTGCTCAAGGTACTCGAAAGTGGCAGAAAAACAATAGTCTATTCGTCAATAATCTGTAGGTACGGTGAGACCAATTGGCGAATGTTCACTTTTGCACCAATGCGAGCTGCCAGCAAGTACATTCCGCCTATTTTTCTGTGCAGGAATAGGGCATCTGCTGGTGGCGTGTGCCAGTAGTCTTGTTCCATGCTTAAAATAGTACCGGCCTCGCGGAGTTTCTGAGCTAAGCCACTGGCTTTGAAGTCATAAGGCTCATCAACCAGCATAGGTTCACACGCCATTTTGACGAGATCAAGAATCGCTTGGCGCTGTGCAGGCATAATGGTCTTGCTGAAAAATCCAATCTGCTCAAGCGCATTGTTCAAGCCTTGCTCGTCGTCGTGGACAACCGATGCAAAAGCTTGGCGATAACCAGTGCTAAATTGCTCGCTGTATTCGCGAGTCGCGCCGAAATCTAACAAGCCGATTTGACGGGTGTTCTCGATATACAAGTAGTTGGCAAAGTTGGGGTCGGTTTGGACCATTTTAAATTCGAACAGCTCTCGGAACAGCAATTCGAGTAGACTGTGCATTACAAAGTCGCGTGTGCTTTGGTCATAATGTTCGATTTGCTCAATCGGACTACCGTCAATGAATTCCATTGCGAGCACGGCGTCGGAAGAGCTCTCGGTGTGGATTTTCGGCACGACAAAATGAGGGTGCTCCTTCAAAGCGTCATGATAACGAATGGCAAAGTGCGCTTCTCGTGCGTAATCAGCTTCATCATGCAGTTGCTTTTTAGCTTCTTCCAATAGTCCTTTGTAATCAACCGATTCGGGAATCAAGCCAACGACTTTGAGCAGAGTCCCCACGTTATCGACGTCACTGTCGATACTTTTCCTTACTCCCGGATACTGGACTTTCACCGCAAGGTTATCACCTGCATCACTGTAGGCCTGGTGAACTTGACCAATGGAAGCGCTGGCTATTGGCTTGAAGTTAAAGGAGAGGAACTCAGTTTTCCAATTCGTTCCTAGCGCGTTTTCCATTACTGCGTTGAGTTGTTTTGCTGGCATAGGATCTGCGTTTGAGCGAAGTCGCGCGAGAATATCAGCGAGGTCTGGTTCCAAAACATCGCCAGCATCCATAGAGAGCATTTGACCAAGCTTCATCGCTGCACCCCGCAAGTGGGCCAGTTGGTCTGTTAGACGCGCAATGTTTTGCGGCGTTAGTAACAGGTCTTTCGCTTTGGGTTTATTGCCTTTAGCGATTTGTTTGGTGCCTTCAGCAATCACGTTGCCTGCGACTCGGGTTGCAAGGGAAGCGAACTTGCTGAATCTTGAGATGCGATGGGTGGGTAGGCTTCTTTCCTTTGCCGACATGAATTTTCTCCGTTATTTACTAACTACTTGTTATACGGGAAAACTACGTGCTTGGATACAAATGAAAAGAAAACCGCCAGCGGAACTGGCGGTTTGGGAGTTTAGATAGAGTAGAAGAAGTACAGTTGCGACTTCATTCGGATGATGATGCCACGAATCACATCCAAGAACGCTAGGAAACCAATTGGTTTCTCGCCGCTGACCCATGCTAGACCAACTGAGCCGACAGGGATATCGTAGCCTTCTGGCTCATCAATCTTGAGGCGAACAAAGTGGTGTTTGTTCTGCAAGTTCTTACCGGTTGTAGCGCGAACGGAATCATCCAGACCAAGTAGGTTGCCTTGTGATTCGCCGGTCGCTTCAACAATGCCCTCTACTGTTGCAGAGAAGATCTTGCCAGGGTAAACCGAAGAAGAGAATTCTGCAGGTTGACCTGGTTTGATGTTACGAATCGCTTGGTGGTTCACTCGCATCAGAACGTACTTCTCGTTAGTGTACATGTTGATACGCGGCATCATCGATACACGCTGACCTTCACGCAGGATAAAGTTGGTTACAAAGCCATCTGCTGGTGCGTGCACTTTGGTGCTGTTCAATTCCCATTGTGCTTTTGCAATTTGCTCTTCTGCTTGGCGCAGTTCAGCCTGTTTCGTTTCAACCGCGAGCTCAGCTTTATGAATCGCCAGTTTTGCACGTGAGATATCGACTTGTTTCTTCTTGATTTGAGATTCAAGAGTTAACACGTTGTGGCGTGCCATATCAACGGCACTCGATTGTTTGTCGATGTCGCTTGCCGTAATGGTGTTTTGGACAACGCGGTTTTGTTCAACGTAACGATCCAGCATCTTTTTCTGCAATTTATAGTCAACTTTCGCCGCTTCCAATTGGCTTTTTGACGTTTCTAGATCTTGCACCAGTGCTTGATGGTTGGCTTCTTCAATCTCGATATCACCTTGTGCTGTTGCCAGTGCGACTCGAGCAGAATCTGCCGACACATTTGCTTGGTTCAATTCGATCTCATATTGCGTTGGGTCGAGTTCGTAAATGAGCTGACCTTTTTCAATTTGTTGATTCGGCTTGATATAAATATGGTCAACCTTGCCTTTCACATTGGCTGAATCCGGACGCAACTGGATGTGTGGTGATTGCACCACTGAGCCGCCGGATAGATCCATCGGGGTGAAGTTGATGAGACCTACCCAGACGAACATTAACCAACCCAAGCCGCCTAGGTAAGCGAACGATTTGGTTGCTTTGTTCCAAGGCATGCCGACTAAACGGAGCAGATAGATGAAGAGTGCCCATACCGCTAAACCTTCTAACATTATGCCTCCTCTTGTGGCTGTGTTTCTGTTTGCGGTTTACTTTTCCATGTATCACGCAGATTGATGATGGCTTTTTCCATATCAACGAATGCAAAGATCACGGCTAGCACCCATACCCAGTGCCAGACAAATCCTATCCAGGTGAGGGCGGTAATGAGCCCTATCTGATGATGGTCTTTGCTGTGCGCCTTATTAATTGGCAACTCATGGATTTTCCAAAAGCCGTAACACGCGCCTGCGACACTCGCGATTAAAACGACGGCAGCGACAACATGTAACGCTGTATCTGCGCCTGTTCCGACAAATGGGACACTCAGTAAACTCATTAAACACTCCTCTATCAAACTGTTGGCGTATTGTGGTCTGGAATTGAAATAGGTGAGGGTTTGTGACAAATTCAATCACTAGAAGATTAAATTTGATGTGATTGGTTATGAAAACGGTTCGATTTATTCGCGCGATGGGTATTTTAAATATGCATAACCTCGCATTATCTAAGTATAATTTGAGCTCCGAAGAGCTTGGCATCCCTGCATCAGTGTTTCACAACCCGATGACATTGATACCTTTGAAGGCCGTTTCGGAGTGGTATCGACGTATTGAACAACTGACTGATGACCCAGATGTGGTGTTAAGTTTAAGCCGTGGCATTGAGCTGCAAAAGCTTGGTCCGGTCGGACGTTGGTTATACTCAGGTAATGATCTCGCTAGCACCATTCGACGCGTGAATTATGGCGTAAGTAACCTTCAGTCAGGCGCTTTTTTAGCGGGTGAGCAATCAGGCAAGATCATCAAATGGACTTACCACAACCCATTTGTGGAAACTTCGGTCAAAGTACATGACAGTATTCGTTGCGCGATATTCATGACCAAGATTTTGCGTGAATTTTTGGGGCAAGATTACAAGCCATTACGTGTGATGATTTCTGGTTCTAGGAAAAATGGCAAACCATACGAAGAGTACTTTGGCTGTGAGGTTGAGTGGAGTCAGCCAAAAACAGAAATCTGGATCCCAGGAGATGACAGCCTCGCCTCGCGTCAAGTAAGCCATCGTGAAGACAGCCGTCTAGCGATGAGCTTTTCAGATTTGGATGATTTGCTCAACATGCCCGATCCGGAAGATGAGCTTAAAGTGATTTATGAAGTAGTGAGTTACAGTAGCCATTATGGATTGCCGACATTGGAGCGTGTTTCATCTTTACTTGGGCTTTCAGAGCAACAGTTCCAGCGACGCTTGCACAAGATAGGACTTAATTTCTCTACGGTATCTGGCTATGTATTAAGTAACGTTGCAGCCGGTTTATTGATCAAACATGTCAGTATAGAGGGGATTGCTGATCGCCTCGGATATACCAATGTCGCGAGTTTTAATCGTATGTTCAAAAAACATCGCGGCTTAACTCCCAAACAATACGCGGCTCGATTGGAAAAATAGTCTTTGTGATGACCAGTGCTGCCAGCAAATAAAAGCCCTCAAATGAGGGCTTTGAAATTTTTGGGAGTGTTAACGCTTACTCCTCAGGACGCCAGCTCAGTGCACTTGCTACAGCGCCAATGGCAACCACGTCTTTTTGCTTATCGTTAAGCTCGGGCAACATTTGCACTGCGATTGTGCCATTCGTCTGCACTGCCGCAACCTCTTGCGTACCTTGCTTAAAGCTGTAACCCAATGGAATGTCTACCGCCATCAACGAATCAGAGCTCGTGTGAACGGTTTCTACATTGAAATGGGTATTGCCAATGCGAACTACGCCCGTTTCTTTTTTCTCAAGGCTGATGTTGATCAGCGCAGATTTCGGTTCCATGGCAAATTCACCGACTTTCTTACCATGTTGAGTGATGTCGCAGGTGTATGGATCGTTGCCACCAAAATCAACGCCCATGTAGTTTACCGACATGCCGCCGCCGGTGCAGTTTAGGAGCCAAGTTTCACCGCTGTCTATACGAGTCACTTCTGCGCCCATTGCCCCTTCTTTGAATGAGATACGATTGAACCAGCTTGAGTTTGAAGCACTGCGCGAATATTTGCCTTTGTACTTGCCAGCAAAATCAAAATGGCCATCCGCACCGAATCCCCAAAAGTCGCCGTCGGTTTTCACCAACATTTCTGGTTGCGCTTTTACTGCATCAGTACGATCCATGACAGCAAGGCCACCACAACCAACAAGGAATAGGGGAGCGAGTAGAGTAAGTTTCTTCATGTTTTTCATTGTTTATAGCTTGGTTACATCTAGAGTTTGATCGGTGAACTGGATGTTCTGAATGTCGTACAACTCGTCAATGCCTGTATTGGGGCACTCAACAGAGACGTTCTTCGCTTTGATAACGATACATTCCGCCAGTTTGTGTCGCACGACGTAAGTGTTGACGCCTCCCTCACCATAAATACTGTTGTTTTTATGGTTGCCTTCAAATGTGTTGTCTTGGTCATTACCGATGACATTCATCTCGTCGTCGCCAACGATCTTCACTTTTGTCAGCCATTGAGACTTGTAGGTATAGGCTTCTACTAAACCATGTTTGTTTGGTGCCATGCGGAAGGTAGGAACCGAGCCTGGATTCGTTTTTTCTGTGTAGAGTTTGACGCCTGCAGAGTCGATGCTTGCGGTGTATTGCAGGTAGTCGTGGAACAAACCGCCAATCCAATCAATCGCTTGTGGATCTTGGGTTTGCATTTCTTCACGTGTTAACGCTTGGTAGCCATCTAAACCATGCCCGTTTGCTTTTGCAACGCCCATGTAAGCTTCAAAAGCAGCAGCAAAATATTCGTGAGAGTAAGAAGGGCCTGTTAGCTTAACGCGTTCTGGATCGAAGTCGTCAGACTCCCAATCTTCCCAGTCACTCTGGGTTGGGCGCCACACCGTAGGCTTACCTGATTGGATGTCGTTATAAATGCTTAGAGCATGCGCTTGAATGGCTTTTTGTAATGAGGAAGTCGATGCGTTAGGAGCAATGCCTTGTGCTTGGACCAAATGTAGAATCTCTTCAAAAGCGGCATCTCGGTCGGTATGTTCACCCAGATTGGCACAGTAATCGGCAAAGTTACTCATGTAGTGACAATCGCCTTCAACCGTCAGTTCGCGGTACATCAAGGATTGGCTGTTCATCAACCAGTTTGGTGTATCCCCGCTGCTCATCAACGTTAATGCAATGGACTCGATAAGCGTGTCCATGTCGTCTTCATTAAGCACCATCATGGTTGCAATAAAGTTTTCTAATGAGCTGGTATCAAAGGATTGTGGTAAGCCAGAATCTGCAATCGCGTCGTCCAATTTATCTTGACGAAGCAACTCACTGACGAAAATTTTGGTGAGCATTTCGTCATTCTGGTCGTCGTTTTCTGTCAGCATTAATGTTGCATCACGCTCGGCTAGTGTCTTTGCGATACTAGATTTGTCGGCACCATACTTCGAATTTGGCTGGTTTGTGAGTAGGTGCTGAACGATTTTGGCGGCACGAATTATTTTTTCATCATTCGCCCCGTCATCCATCGCGATAATATGGAACGACGCATTGTTCCCGTCTTGCGAAAGGGAGACTTCAAGGTAGTGGGTAAAACCAGCATCAGCAGCCACTTGCAGTTTGGCTGGAAACTTTTTGGAAACGACGCTAGGGATCGTCACGGTTTTCAATGTTGGAGCTGGTTGGGGTGGCAGTGTGGTTGTTGGTGACTTTGAATCACTACCACCGCAGGCAGTTAGGCTTACTGTACAAAGTAGAGCCAGAGGCGTTAATTGAGCGAATTTCATCTTTGCAATACTCACAGGCGGAAGGTTTGCTGAGAAATTTATTTGCAAGAGTATTTTCTGTCTACATGAGCAATTGTAGTCATAATTACTGCTGATGATTTGTTGTAAGGTTTTTAATTCGACAAAGCTAAAATAATATTAGCTTTATATTTTGTATTGGGTTTAATTGATGATATTAAATCTTAACTTGTGTTTATAAATTGGTTTTTTGTTCTTTTGTGTTTTTTTGTAGAGAGCGCTTTTTTATAAATGTATGGTTTGTAAGTGTTTGTAAGCACTTTCTGTCGCTAGAGGTTCGGTTTATATGGGTTGCATGGAACAAAACGAGCGATATACTGCCTCTGTTTTATAGGTGGGGTGAATGGATTATGGTCGGTAATAAAATTTTGCTCGTAGAGGACGATTCAGAGATTGCTCGATTAACCAAAATGTACCTAGAGGCTGAAGGTTACCTAGTTACTGTTCTCGACAATGGTCTTAATGCACTCGACGCTATCAAAGAATTGAAGCCTGATCTGGTGTTATTGGATTTGATGCTCCCAGGCAAAAATGGTGCAGAGATATGCCAAGAGGCTAGGGCATCTTATCATGGGATCATCATTGTGTTGACGGCCACTGATGATGAGATGAGTGAAGTTAGCCTATTTAAATTTGGTGCTGATGATTACCTAACGAAACCAATTAAGGGCAATATCCTCCTCGCTCGTATTGAGGCCTCTTTACGCCGTTACCGTCGCCAAATAGATTCGGATGAAAAGACAGAGCTGAGCCGTTATGGCATCGACTTATGCACCCGTCGCTCTAAAGCTTATTACTTAGAGCAAGATATCGATCTCACTGATTCTGAGTTCGAAATATTGGAGCTATTAATGCTCAATGTCGATAAACCCGTTTCTCGAGAGTCCTGTTGCCGCCTTGCGCGTGGCATTGAATACTGCATTACTGACCGTTCAATTGATATGCGAATCTCTTCTTTGAGGAAAAAATTCTCAAAAGCCCTTATTCACACCGCTACCATTAAGACTGTGCGTAATCGTGGATACATGTTAACGGGGAAATAGCGGATGTTCTCTCTGTTTACTCGGCTCTATGTTGGATTGGTAACGGGCCTTGCCGTGACCGTCGCCTTGTTTTTTACTATGGGTGACGAGTTTATGCGCAAAACTGAAGTTGGCATCTTCTTGAGTGATGGTACGTATTTTGTCGATCAGTATACTGAGCAACGTGGGACGCCTAACTCACTCTACAAGCAGTTAACGAGAACAGGCAAACAGGATTTTTTCATCTTCGACCTGACTCTTCTTAATAACTGGGACGGTTCGCCTCCTTGTTTGGACTGCGAATTGCTTTATCGTATGCAAGGTGTGCCCGTGTACTTGATCGATGGCAATATCTACGCTGCGGTTTTTCCACTCCCAAACTCATCCGAAAGTCTGGTATTTAGAGAAAAGCGAGATTTTTTTAGTCCAGATATTGATTGGGATGAAGACTCAGAAAGCATCTTTGTGTTCAGCTTGTTACTCACCATAATATGCAGCTTGGGTGTCATGGTTTATGTTCCGGTGCGTAGACTTGATCGCCAGATTCAACAATTGACGTCAGCACAGCAGCAATTTGGCTCCGGTGAGCTCAGCACTCGTGTGGATTTAAAGCACTTCTCTTCTCCGGTCCGAGAGCTTGCTACTGGCTTCAACAACATGTCGGAAGACATTGAAAGGCAAGTGCGCCAAACACACATTTTCACTCAGGCTATCCCTCATGAAGTTCGAACGCCACTGAGTCGAATTCAGCTAGCTACCGACTTGGCAAGGCGTACTAAAGGTGAAATGCAAGCGGAACTGCACGATGACATTGAAAGATATGTGGATGTGGTGACGGATTTAACGTCTGACATCGTAATGCTTTCCCGCTTGAGCGTGAATAACCATTCGTTAGCCGATTCTGTTGAAACCATTGAACTGCCGCTTTGGTGTAAAAGCCGCATGAATTATCGTGGGTTAGAGTCAGCGAAGCTTACTGTTGAGAATGCTTTGGCTTACCAGTCCATCCACCTGCAACCAACGTTGGGTAATTTGGTTCTTGATAACCTACTGCAGAATGCAAAACGTTATGGCGAGTCTTGTGTGGAAGTGACGATCCGGTCGGTAGAGCACTTCTGGATCGTCGATATTGAAGATGATGGCCCAGGGGTTCCTAAAGAGATGCGTGAAGAGGTATTCATTCCGTTTTCTCGTATAGATAAAAGCCGTAACGCCGATGTCAAAGGTTTTGGCTTGGGACTCGCCATTGCGTCTAGTGCTGCGAGGCAACTAGGCTGGGAGCTGTCGGTCGGCGAGAGCCACTTAGGGGGCGCGTTGTTTACCGTGCTTATTCCTACCAGCGATTAGGGTAGGCACGATGGTAGTCTGGCTCTTTAATGCCTTCATACAAATCTTCACAAGCTTGCAGCGGGCCTGCAACAGTTCGGTACGGCAAGACTCCAGCCCAAACTGGAATGTCCATGTCTTGTGCATCGTCGTTAACACCAAAATTGCTGATTTTCACTGAGGCTTCCGTTAGTGGTATACGCAGTAGCATGGTTGCTTTGAGTTCTTTCTCATTGCTCAAGCGGATGTCTTTTGTTCTTCCCGGAGCGATTTGTTCAATAAAGTGATTCAGCAATCTGTCTTTCTCTTGGTTATCCGCCACCATCTCAAACTGGCCAAAGACAACAGCGCTACGATAATGTGCGCTATGATGAAACGCGCTTCGAGCCAGTACCCAGCCATCAAACAAGGTAAAGGTTAGGCATGTTTGCACTCCTTGTTTGAGTGAGCGCAGTAATCGACTGTTGTTGGCACCATGAATATACACGTAATCATCTACACGCCAAGCCAGCATGGGGATGACTACAGGGCCAGACTCGTTGGTTATTGCAATATGAGCGATAAGGCTTTCATCTATGATGGCGTGCAGTTTGTCGACATCAGAGATGGCTTTATGCGCGCCTTTCTTAATTTCCGTTCTGTTGGTATTGGATAACATTTTCTCTCCTTTTTGCTCACAGGGACGAGCACTTGCTTCTCAATCTTCGATTGCAATTTAGCGTTTAACTGGTAGCTTAAAGAGAGCCAGTTTTAACTAACGGATGGATCCAGTTTGTCTTTGATTGATATCGGTGACCTGCATTTAAAAGAAAGTGATGGAACGCGTCAGCAAGCGTTGTTTTTTGCTATCCGCGAGAAGATTGTTCAAGGGCTGTGGGCGAAGAATGGGAAATTGCCGTCTACACGAAAGCTATCACAAGGCCTTGAACTCAGTAGGAATACCGTGATTGCAGCCTACGAGCAGTTAGTGGCGGAAGGGTACTTGAACAGTCAAAAAGGCTCTGGCTTTTATGTTGCTGTAGAACTGCCGGAGCAGTATCTGCCTGAACCCAGTTCAATCAAAACGGACTCATCACCGAAAACCAACTTTGACATCAACCGCGCATTTGCTCCGGGTGTGCCTGATTTAGAAGCTTTTCCTATGGCGCAGTGGCAAAAGTTACTTGCTCGTCATCTTTCCCGTACCTGTTTGCTAGGGAACCAAGATATTCAGGGCAGTTGGGCATTGCGTTGTGCTTTAGCTGACTACCTTGCATCAAGCCGTTCAGTAAATTGCTCCCCAGAGCGCATCATTATTACTTCTGGGGCACAGCAAGCGTTGTCAATTGCGACGATGGTAGCTCTAAAACAAGGTGATAAGGTTTTGATGGAGCAACCGGGTTACGCGCAAATGCGGAAGCTAATTCAGTTCCAGCAATATCAATTTGAGCCTCTATTGGTACGAGAAAAACTCGGCTTTGATGTGGAAGCGGTAACCAGCAGCGATGCCGATGCTCTATATATCACACCAAGCAATCAGTATCCGATGGGAACTACGCTTAATACCGAGCAGCGAGGGAAGATTATCAACTGGGCGGTCGAGCAATCACGTTGGGTTATCGAAGACGATTACGACAGTGAATTTCAGTTTGCCCATCGTCCATATACCAGCTTACAAGGGCTAGCGGCTCAAATGGGGCGAGATGATCGCGTACTGTATGTGGGCTCGTTCAGTAAAGTGATGTTTAATGGAATACGCCTTGGCTATCTTGTGGTACCTGAACGTATAGTTGAGCAATGCTTGGTGGTTAAGGATGCGTTAACCGGTGATTCGCCAACGCACACCCAAGAGGCGTTGGCTGATTTTATTACTGAAGGTGGGTTAATTCGTCATATCCGCAAAATGCGCCGACTGTACAAAAATAAGCATGAGCAGATGTGTTTGGCTGTTGAAAAGCACTTTGGCGATAGAGTTAAGGTGATCAGTCAGGCTGCTGGTCTCCATATCACTTTAAAGTGGTTGCAAGGGGTTGATGAGCATGAATGGACGCAACGAGCTAAATCCAAAGGGATAGTGCTGCGTCCATTGAGTTTTTATGAACATTCAGATTTTAAAGCGCGAAATTGGCAAGGAGCGGTATTGGGTTATGGCAATGTCGCATTAAGTGAGATTGATGCTCTGGTTGAACAGCTTTCTGAGTTGTTTAAATAACTACGCTAAGCCTTAATCAGTCACTCGGCGAGTGTTCTTTTTTCGCCACTGTTTCCATGGTAGGGAGAGCACTGCAAAAATAGTAACGGCGTACAGCATAGACCAACCCAAACAAATGAATACTGCGGTGCACAACACGAGAGAAAATCCTGCGAGGACCTTTCCCCAACCTTTGAGCAGTTTGTAGGCTGCTAGCATTGCCAATAGATAGACCAGAACAAAGATGCCGTTTGCGAGCTTTAGGAAGAACTCCAAATCTAGCCCTGATAGCGACCCAGTAACACAAGAAGCAATCAATATAGCGCCGACGATTAACGTGGCATTCGCTGGTACGCCTCGCACTGAAACTCTCGCGATAGCGCTAGTTGGTTTGTGCTCCCTTGCTTGGGCCCACACCATTCGCGCCAAACTTTGAGTGTAGAGGTTCACACTCGCAAAACACGCTGAGAAACCGATAACACTAATAAGCCATTTGGCGTGATCACCAAATAGATACGCACTCAACCACGGGATTGAGGCATTGTCGAACTCAGCACTGCCGTAAGCGCCAAATTTGAGTATCACGACAGAGCAGGCCCAATAGGTGAGTCCTGCGACAAAGCAGCCAACAATAATAGCAATTGGGAAATCACGTTGTGGGTTCTTAAATTCCTCCCCCATATGCGCAAAGGCTTCTATCCCAACAAAGCACCAAAACATGACGCCTAATGCTGTCGCAATTGACCAAGTTGAATCGATTGTGATGGCAGGCATGGTGAGATCGGCTGGGCCAACATCACCTTTCCATAAAAATGCACCAACCAAAGCAAAAATGCTAAGAGCAATGACGGTTTGTAGCCTTCCAGATGACTTTGTGCCGAGAAGGTTAACTAGCATTAATAAAAAGACAACAAAGGCCTGTGTGAACAATGGGATATTCATTGATTCTGGTAACAGTTCATTTAAGAAGCCTGAGGCTAATGTTACCCCAGCTGGCAGGGCTACAGGAATCACGCTTACAAAAAGCCACGCAACGCTACTTTCCAGATTACTGTTAAACGCTTTACGAACAAAAAATGCTGTGCCTCCAGCACTAGGATAGCGTTTACCTAATTGAGCAAAGGTAAGCGCGATAGGGCAAATTGCGATGAGTAAGATAATCCAAGCCCAAAGTGAGAAATGCCCAGCGATACCCGCAGATATTGCTGGGATCATAAATAACCCTGTTCCAAGTAATGTGGTGGAAAGTTGTCCAATGCCAGATATGAGCGTGATGTCTTTCTTAAGATTATCCATGACGACCTCTAAACGTCTGTGTAGGTTGTCGGACAAGCTTATCTGAGTTCTCTGTATCAAAATGATGTTGTTGGCCGTCAAAATGACGGTAGTTATTGTCAATAAAGCTCATATTGTCTATTTCCAATAAGTTGGAATTGAGTAGAATGACGAGACGAAGAAAAGCGTGGTGATGTTATGGACAAATTTGATCATCAGATCATAGACCTATTGCGGCAGAATGCCCGCCTCTCTATTACAGAGATTTCAGAGCAAGTCAGTTTGTCACGCTCAGCGGTGACAGCGCGAATAAAAAAGCTAGAAAATGATCGAGTGATTCTTGGCTATCATGCCGATATTGCAACATCTCAAGAGTCGACGCTTTGTGCTTATATGGTGTTGAAATTTGACACGTCAGCAGCAAGTCACCACTGCGATAATTACGCCAAAGATCTTTACAAAATCGACGGTGTGAAATGGTGTCATGCAATTAGTGGTGAAACCGATATGATGCTGTTTGTTGAAGTACCGAATATCGCCCGTTTGAATGAGATTCGAGACTATATCCAAAGTTATCCAGAGCTTCGTAATGTGATGACACATACCGTGTTAACGGAGTTTTTCAATACCACAGGGAGCAAGTTTGTAAAATGACCGAGAAAGACATCGTCCTCAATTTCTGGAACGTAATGGCAAGCAATGATTTCTATGCGGCAGCAGAGTGTCTTTCGCCTGATTGTGAAGTAATTTGGCCATTGACCAAAGAAGTCATTCGCGGCAGAAAGAACTTTGCCGAACTGAACTTAGCTTATCCAGCAGAAGGTAAGTGGACCTTTGCGATTGAACGTATTGTGGGAGAAGGCGATCAAGTAGTCACCGATGTGATTGTTAGTGATGGCGTTCGCTCAGATAGAGTGATCACTTTTCACAGCATCCGTGATGGGCTAATTTGCAAACAAGTGGAATATTGGCCGGAAGATTACGCCGCTGCAGATTGGCGCACACAATGGGTTGAATGTGCTGAATAACATCAACCTGAATCTGCTGCGCTCTTTGCATGTATTGCTTGAAGAGTGCCATGTGAGCAGAACCGCGGAGCGTTTGCACATCACTCAATCCGCGGTCAGTCGTCAACTAGCGCAGTTACGCGAATTATGTGGTGACCCTTTATTGGTTCGGCAGGGTAACCAATTGATTCCCACGCCAAGGGCGCTACTTCTAAAAGATAAGTTGGACGACTTATTGGCGGAATTCGATCACCTTCTCGATGACAAGCCTTTTGAACCCGGGGATTGGAAAGGAGAGTTAGTATTAGCATCGAGTGACTATGTCGCGCAATATGTACTCCCTGACATTGCTTCGCACTTGAGTAGTTTTGCTCCTCAGTTGGATATGGCGTATCGACTTTGGCAACCTGACTTTCTTGATAAACTTCATGAGACAGGTATTCATATTGCGTCTTCAATTTATCCAGAACAGCCTAAAGGTGTATCCAGTGTGAAGATTGGTGAGGACTCGTCCGTGTGTTTGATGAAGGCCTCCCACCCGTTAGCAAAGCAAGACCATATTAGTGTCGAAGATTTAATTTCGTATTCTCACATCAAAGTGAACGGTGGAGGGGACAAAGATTCCTATACTGACTTGGCATTGAGAGAGTTGGGTTATACACGCCACGTTACCTTCAAGGTGCCTTTCTTTTCTGCTGCTATCAATCGCTTAGCCTCAAGTGAGCATCTGATGGTAGTACCCGAGCATATTGCCGTGAATCTCGCGAAGCATTGGGATTTAGCCCACAAAGCGTTGCCACTCGAAACCCCTACTCATAAGTATTGGTTAATGTGGCATCCAAAGTACGATACGGATCCGGCGCATAAATGGGCGCGAGAGGAGATTCTCTCGGTTATGCAAATCTCAGAGTATTCCATTCGTTAATGTGCGTATCTACTGCCTATGAACTGAAATCATAGCTAGTATGAAAAACTTTGATTTCTAATTATACCTGCTCCGTTGATAGATTAGCGTCAAAGAGGAGAGATTCTTATGACACTAACAGTTTGGTTATCACTTTTTACCGTGTGTTTATTAGGGGCAATGTCCCCAGGTCCGAGTTTAGCGATTGTCGCTAAGCACTCGTTGGCTGGTGGTCGAGTGAATGGTTTGGCTACCGCATGGGCGCACGCGTTTGGTATCGGTATTTATGCGTTTATTACCTTGATAGGTTTGGCGGTAGTGCTGCAACAAAGCCCATTGCTATTTAAGACTATTAGCTTGGCTGGTGCAGCTTACTTGGCGTATCTTGGCTTCAATGCACTGCGCTCAAAAGGTGGGGTTGCGGCGAAGTTAGAATCCGGTGAAGAAACGACGGTTTTACAATCGGCGCGAGAAGGCTTCCTCATTTCAATTCTAAGCCCGAAAATTGCGCTGTTCTTCATCGCACTGTTCAGTCAATTTGTGGCGCTGGGTAACGATCTAAGTAACCAAATGATCATCGTCGCGACACCATTTGTTGTTGATGGCTTGTGGTACACCTTCATCACATTGGTATTGTCTAACTCGCGCGTTGTGGACCGTATTCGCTCAAAAGCGGTACTGATTGACCGATTATCCGGTATCGTTTTAATGCTACTGGCAGTGCGAGTAGTTGTGACGATTTAACCAAGTCGAACGCATTGTATAAAAAGCAGAAAGGCTACCGAGATGGTAGCCTTTCTTGTATATGGCAGACAAAAAAACATCCTAACTCTTAACGAGGTAGGATGTCAGCAAAGAAGGTTGCTCAGGAACATAGGGGGAGTGTGGAACCTTCAGAAACGTTAGTGACGAACCTCTTCAAACTCGCCTTCAATCGCGTCGGACTTACCCGTATTGAATTCATACTCTTCATGCATTTCTTGTTGCATTTGTTTCACGCGTTTTTCAATACGTTTACCAGTAATCAGGGCTGCGATGGTCAATGGAATCGCCATGATTAGGCTAAATACCAAAGTAAAAAAGCCAGTAATCAGTGCCAATACAGTAACGATAATTCGATTCATAATCATGACCTCTCTTTCAAACTATGGGTTCATATTATTGCGCTGAACATGAACGAAACATGAATATACCGTTCAATTTCGCATCGATTTGTCTGAGGAATGTCAAAGTGTCTTAAAACGAAAAAACGCCTGAGGGTCATCAGGCGTATAAGTGGGGAAGTATATTAGTAATGCGCAAGGCGCTTATTATTAAAAACAAATGCTGGGGTGTTGCTCGTTACACAGTGTGGTTAACGTTGTGGAGCAAGGTTCACCTTATCGAGGGAATGTTTGGTAACGAACACCCATCATTTGTTCCATACAGTGTACAACTTGACAGCTGTAACCAAATTCGTTGTCGTACCAGATGTACAGTACACAACGCTTGTCTTGAGCGATGGTTGCTTGACCGTCAACCACACCTGCGTGGCGAGAGCCAACTAGATCGCTTGATACGATTTCTGTCGAATCTGTGTAATCGATTTGAGCGGAAAGCTCCGAATTCAATGCCATTTCACGTAGATATTCGTTTAGCGAATCACGGTCTACATCTTCACCCAAGTTAAGGTTTGCAACAGCCATTGATACGTTCGGAGTTGGTACGCGAATTGCGTTGCCTGTAAGCTTACCTGCAAGTTCTGGTAGTGCTTTTGCTACCGCTTTAGCTGCGCCTGTTGACGTCAGGACCATGTTCAATGAAGCACTACGGCCACGGCGATCGCCTGAGTGGAAGTTGTCGATTAGGTTTTGATCGTTGGTGTAAGAGTGAACGGTCTCAATGTGGCCAGAAAGCACGCCGTACTTATCGTTAAGTGCTTTTAGAACCGGAGTGATAGCGTTAGTCGTACAGCTCGCTGCGGAGATGATGGTGTCATCTTCTTGAATAACAGATTCATTCACACCAAACACGATGTTCTTGATGTCGCCTTTACCCGGTGCAGTAAGCAGTACTTTCTCTGCACCGTTACACGCTATGTGTTGGTTAAGACCTTCGGCATCACGCCAAACACCTGTGTTATCAACAACAAGTGCGTTGTTGATACCGTAAACCGAATAGTCCACATCACTTGGGCTGTTAGCGTAAATGATTTGAATGTAGTTACCGTTCACGATCAGCGCTTTGCGCTCTTCATCAATAACAATACTACCGTTGAACTGTCCATGAACTGAGTCTCGACGTAGCAAGCTTGCACGCTTCTCAAGATCACCCTTCTTACCGCCACGTACCACGATAGCACGCAGACGAAGCGGGTAACCCGGGCCACTTTTTTCAATCAGCAGACGAGTAAGTAGACGACCAATTCGACCGAAACCGTAAAGAACCACATCACGAGCTGCTAGAGAAGAGTCGGCGTCACGAGCACCTTGAAGTGAAGTGTATAAAAAATCGCTAAGTGCGGCCGTGTCTTCGTGATCTTTCCAGTACATACCAGCAAGCTGACCAACATCAACGCGGCAAGACGAGATGCTCATTTCGCACAGCGCTTGGATGATTGGCATGGTTTGTTCTAGAGAGAGAGGGCTTCCGGTGTAACGTCTTGCAATACGGTGAGTTTTGAGAATGTCGATGGTTGTTGCGTTGATAAGTGTTTTACCAAACAGAACCACTTCGATTCCTTTTTGACGATATAACTTACCGATAAGAGGGGAAATAGATTCAGCAATCGTTTGGCTAGTTTGCCAGTCTTGGAGATATTTCTCTGGACTCATTGTTGTTTTGGACCTTTCACGTTTTGGGGAGCTGACCTTACTTTCGGCTAGTACCTCAACGGTAGAGCGTGAAGTGAGGGTGTTTGTAATTGAGTTGTAATAGTTATGTGTGTGGATTGTACGGGTGGAGGTCTTATTCTGCTAGGAAAAATAAATCCAGTGGAAAGTGTGGGGTAAGGTCTAATTCTTGGCTGATTAATGTGATTCTAGCGGTCTTTTATAGGTATTGACTTTTTCTATCTGCATGGCTTATTTCGCGACAATAATGGATCATTTCAAAGTGATGATATGTAACAAGGTGAACCATGCCTTGAATTATGTGATCTTTGTTGTCTTTACCACTTAAATGGTAAACAACTTTTGCCGTTTCAGGAGATATGCCCAAGTCTCTCCTTACAATGAGTTAATTTAACGAAATCTGTTTAAAATTGGTGCTGCAAAATTTTGCAAGCTATCACATTTTTGTTTCACATAACTTTGGCTTACATCAGGGCAATGAATGGTCATTTTGGCGTTTTGACCACTTTAGGCGAGTCAAACAGAAGAGATTTTGTAAACCAAAGAATCGGCAGTGGTCCACAATATCAACCAGTCTCGTACACATCGTCGAATTTTGATTGCGGAAGATAATTTGATGAATCAAAAGATCGCCAGTAACGGGCAAGTAGCCTTAGAACCCATCACGAAAGGGGGAACAGTTCGATGCCATTCTTATGGATTGCATGATGCCAGTTATGGATGGTCTGACCGCAACAAAAGAAATTCGCCGTTGGGAGAAAGAAGTTGGGAGTGGGGAGACCACCATTATTGCTTTGACAGCGAGTGTGCTTGAAGAAGACATTCAGAACTGTTTTGCCGCGGGGATGGATGCTTACTTACCGAAACCTTACAAATCGAATCAACTGTTTGAGTTGTTTAATGAACTAAAGCTTGCTTAAATCGTGTCTGCGAGCCGGACTCCTTACGGCTTCCAGAACGATAAAGAAAAGGAAGTAATATGTTCAAACTTGCTGTGATCGGGACGAACTGGATCTCTCAACAATTTGTTGAAGCGGCGATTCAGACCAAAGAGTTTTGTCTTCACGCCGTCTACTCTCGTGATGTAGAGAAAGCACGCGAATTTGGCTCACCTTACAACGCAGAAGCTTATTACGATAACCTCGATGCTTTAGGGGCGGATGAAAGCGTTGATGCAGTATACATAGCGAGCCCAAACTCATTTCATGCGCCTCAGGCAGTGCAGATGCTCAAAGCGGGCAAGCACGTGATCTGTGAAAAGCCGATGGCATCAAATTATTCTTTTGCTCAAGCGATGTTTAAAACGGCTGAAGAAAATAATGTCGTGTTGTTTGAAGCCTTCATGTCGCCATACACTCCGAATTTCCAAGTACTGAAAGACAGTCTACCAACGATCGCGCCTCTTCGTCATGCTACGATCAGTTACTGTCAGTACTCTTCTCGCTATCAGAAATATCTAAATGGTGAGAATCCAAACACTTTCAATCCTGAGTTTTCCAATGGCTCCATCATGGACATTGGTTACTACTGCGTTGGTTCTGCCGTTGAGTTGTTTGGAGAGCCTAATAGCGTACAAGCAAGTGCTCATGTTCTGCCTTCCGGCGTTGATGGTTGTGGCAGCGTGACGCTCGCTTACGATGGCTTTAATGTGAACCTATTGCACTCGAAGGTGAGTGATTCACTCATCCCAAGTGAATTCCAAGGTGAACAAGGTAGTCTGCTGGTGGATATGATTGCTACGGGGCGTGGTGTTGAGCGCATTTTGCGTAGTGAGGACAAAGAAATACTCACGTTACCTCAACAAGAGAACCACATGTTCTATGAAGCGCAAGCATTTGCTAAGCAACTGAAACTGGGTTCGATTGCGCCTCAAATGAAGCAACGTTCATTGACGGTCGCGAAAGTGCTAACTGAGGTAAGAAGACAAACAGGCGTTGTATTCCCTGCAGATAAAGTCGCACTAAACTAGGCTCTTGCTTTTCTAAAGCTTTAAAACAGCATCATGCTAAATGGTCTGAAGAACAAAGCCCTCATCGTGAGGGCTTTGTTTTATGTGGCTCTCTTAAGCCGCAGCTTCAGCAGAAACGAGCTTATGAATGGTTTTGCGGTATGTTAAATAAGCAGCGATACCTGCCATGAGGTTACCTAGGCAAGCGCCAATAAGCAGCCCTTTAATACCTCCCATTTGCGCGCCAACCCAAAGGCACGGAAGGAAGAACAAAAATAGTCGCAGTGCGGAGATAGTTAGCGCTGTGTACGACTTACCTAAAGCATTGCAGATCGACACCATCAACATACACACACCCAGCGAACCTAAGCTGATAGGCACAATCATCAAATGCATTTCAAGCACACTGGTCACTCCAGCATCACTGGTCATAAGCAGAGCAAGTGTATTAGCAGCGACAAAGGTGATGATGGCGATTAGAAGCTGGAAGCCAAGAACAAATTTCACCGCGATAGAAATCAGCGATTGAATATCAGCGTAGTTTTTCGCACCCAGTAATCGGCCCACCATTGGCGGCATAGACATGGTTAATGCTAATACCGAAACGATGGCAAAGAATTCGTAGCGAGATCCCAAAGCCCAAGAAGCGACGGCTGCGGTACCAAATCCCGCAAGTAGCTTAGTTGCCAACATCGAAGAAAGTGGTGGCAACAGTTGGCTGATCATCGCTGGCCCCATGATATTGCCGATGGATGTAACGCTCTTAACTACATTCAAATCGTGCCATTCGAAGCTAGCCCAATGATTCCTCTGAACGCGAGGAGCCACTACTAAAATACCGAAGCCAAAAGCAATCACTGTCGCAATAGCGGCACCGTTGATACCGAGATCGAAAGTGAAGATAAACAATGGGTCGAGCACTAAGTTCACACCACTGGTGACCATCATCATGGTGCCAGGCAGCATGGTGTTACCATTGGCTCGGCAGATACTGTAATAGAAATACAGTACCGCCCCTACCCATGAACTCAATAGCCACCATGGCCAATAGCTATCGATGATGGGCATAACAGAATCTGGTGCGCTCAATAGAGAGAGGATAGGGTAGCGCAGCAGCCAAATAAGCAGGCCAAAGACCGCAACACCAATAGAGCCAATCATGAGCACTAGGCCTCCTAGCTGCTTAGCATAGCGAGCGTTGTTTGCGCCGATTGCTTTTGAGATGACCGCTGTGGTCGCGATGCCTAAGCCAACTTGAATACCAATCACCACCATTTGAAGCGGAAGAGTGAAACCCTGTGCTGCAAGGGGAAGGACACCAAGTTGGCCAATGAACGCACTATCAACTAATTGGAAGCTCATTAATGACAGAACGCCAAACAGCATTGGCCAAGTCATCGTAAAGAGTTGTTTCGCTAACGTCGGTTGGGCATTAGAAGAAGTAGAAGACATACAAAATATGGTTTTTTTTGGAACGAAAATTGTGTTTATTGTACACAGTGTACAACAAAGAGACAAAAAGAAACCCCGAGCAAGGCGTGCTTGCTCGGGGTTGAATATGGCAACTAAGTCGGCTTATTTTTTACCGCTAGTTTGCTTGTCTTCTTCTGTTAGCTCACGGATACGACGGCTGATATCACGGCGTGCTTTAGAGATTTCTGCACTCTTGATGATGTGATCGTCAACGCGGTCTTCGTAGTCAGCTTTCATGTTTTTGATGATTGCAACGATCTCGTCGTGAGTCATTTCTGGCTTGATGTAGTCTAGTAGGTTTTCTAGTAGGTCTACACGTTTACGATTGTCACGAACTTTTTTTTCGTTATCAAGCAGCTCACGTTTTAGTTTGTTTTTACGACGAGCTTGGTTCACGATTTCAAATACGCTACTCATGGTTCCCTTTCCTAATTTGTGAATATCTGACTCGATTAAAGCACAACATCTCGTGGCATAACAGTCTTTAGATCAAACGCGCGGCAGGGTTGAACATTTATCCACCAATTTTGATGTGGTATTAACAATCGCGCGTTAAAAGCGTGAATGTTGCTCACTTGAACGCAGGGACTCGTTGTCATGCTGGGGCCTTCGCTATATTATCGATAGCATTCAAGATAAAGATATGAAGCTCGAAATGAACTCTGGAACTATTGCGGAGCAAGTCGAAAACCAAGATGTCGAATCCCATGACGACTCTATGGCAACGAAGCTCAAAGCCGCATATGTGGCGGCGAGGACGCAACTCGAAATCACCGAAGTTGAACTGAACCGTTCAAAGATAATGATGATTGATGAGAATGGGAAGATGACCAAAGTGTCGATTCTCTCAGAGCATTAAGACCTAACCCGATTCGCAAAGGGTGTCAGGTCCATGCGCTATGCTTTAGCCTGATACCCAAATTCAAATGCAACAATAATAAGGAAATGCATTATGAAAGTTGAGCTAACGGCAATTGAAGCACGAGTAATTGGCTGCTTAATCGAAAAAGAAGTGACCACCCCCGACCAATATCCTCTCAGCCTTAACGCATTGACTAACGCATGCAACCAAAAGAGCAATCGTGAGCCAGTAATGTCGCTATCCGAAGCTGACGTACTGGACGCAGTTGATGCGTTGATCGAACGCCGTTTAGTGAGCGACGAAAGTGGCTTCAACAGTCGCGTGAGCAAGTACCAACATCGATTCTGCAATACCGAGTTTGGCGATCTAAAACTAACGGAACAAGAGAAAGGCATCGTATGCTGCATGCTGCTTCGTGGTGCACAAACGCCAGGTGAGATCCGCACTCGCACAAACCGTCTTGCGACTTTCAACGATGTTAAAGAAGTTGAAAATGTACTTGAGTACCTTGCTAATGATGAAAAGGGCCCATTAGTCGTGAAGCTACCTCGAGAAGCCGGTAAGCGTGAATCACGATATATGCATTTGTTCTGCGGTGAAGTGGATGTCAGTGAGCTTGCGGTAGCAACGACGGCACCTTCTTCTGCGGTCTCTGAACGTATTACACAGCTTGAGCAAGAAGTCGCAGAGTTACGTGAAGAGCTTGCCGCTTTGAAAGAGCAGGTTGAATCTTTGCTTTCATGAGTGATACTGCCGAGCAACGTTGGAGTGTTTATCTGATTCGCAACAACCGCAATGCTTTGTATTGCGGGGTAACGAATAACGTGGAGAGGCGTTTCAATCAGCACCAAAGTGGTAAAGGCGCGAAAGCACTAAAAGGAAAAGGGCCGCTTGTACTTGAGTGGTCCTGTGCTTTTGAAAACAAAAGTATGGCTATGAAAGCGGAATACTTCATCAAACAGTTAACTAAAACTAAAAAAGAGTTACTGGTTCAAGAACGTGGGGCGATTCAAGTTGGTGAAGACCAATCACTCGTTTTTTACTCGTGTAAAAAAGGTGGGGCTCGCTAATTCGTTTATTGGGAAGGTTTACGTGTAATAGTCATAAGTGCAATGTATTGCCAGCCAATATAGAGGTATCGGCAGTCAAAAAGTGCGAATTTGAGCGACTCGTTCTGTATTTTTTCCTCGAATGAATACCCAAAATGACAAAAAATAAACCGCCTTTAAATGGCGGTTTATTTTTTACGCGTGTGGGCGAATTATTAATAGTTGTGGGTATCATTTCGAGCGGTTGTACCACATAATACATTGATGCCCGTTCGGCTTAAACGGGCAATTTATGGAAGATAAATTGATTAGGGCAAAGGATGACTCGGCTAGGCAAACACAAGAGCAGATCCATGCTCGATAAAAACTAAAAGAGCAATAGATGAAGAAAGCGTTATTATTTTCCCTGATTTCTATAGTCGGTTTTTCTCCAGTGTCTCAAGCAACACAAGTTTTGAATGGGTACTGGGGTTATCAAGAGTTTTTGGACGAATTTCCCGAGCAACGAAATCTCACTAATGCTTTATCAGAAGCAGTACGAGAACAGCCGGTCCCACTGTCTAAACCGACAAAACGCCCGCTCAAAATATCAGTGGTTTACCCAGGGCAACAAGTTTCAGATTACTGGGTCAGAAATATTGCAGCATTCGAAAAACGTTTGGATAAGTTGAATATTAACTACCAACTGAACCAAGTGTTTACTCGTCCAAATGCTGATATCAAGCAACAAAGCTTGTCATTAATGGAAGCGCTCAAGAGCAAATCGGATTACTTGATTTTCACGCTTGATACGACAAGACACCGTAAATTTGTTGAGCACGTTTTGGACTCAACGAACACCAAATTGATCTTGCAAAATATCACTACACCAGTCCGTGAGTGGGACAAACATCAACCGTTTTTATATGTCGGATTTGACCACGCAGAAGGCAGTCGTGAATTGGCAACAGAATTCGGAAAGTTCTTCCCAAAACACACATATTACAGCGTACTCTACTTTTCTGAAGGTTATATTAGCGATGTGAGAGGTGATACTTTTATTCACCAAGTAAACCGCGATAATAACTTTGAGCTACAATCAGCGTATTACACGAAGGCCACCAAGCAATCCGGCTATGATGCTGCGAAAGCGAGTTTAGCAAAACATCCAGATGTTGATTTTATCTATGCATGTTCGACCGATGTAGCATTGGGTGCAGTAGACGCACTGGCTGAGTTGGGACGTGAAGAAATTATGATCAATGGCTGGGGTGGAGGCTCTGCTGAGTTAGATGCTATCCAGAAGGGTGATTTAGATATCACTGTCATGCGTATGAATGATGATACTGGCATAGCTATGGCAGAAGCGATTAAGTGGGACTTGGAAGATAAACCAGTTCCGACCGTATACTCAGGTGACTTTGAAATCGTAACAAAGGCAGATTCACCGGAGAGAATCGAAACGCTGAAAAAGCGCGCATTTAGATACTCAGATAATTGATGACGACAACGCTATCAAACATTAAAAATCGTCGTTCGCTGGCGACGCTCATAACAAAGATCATCATTTTAGTTCTTGCCCCAATTATTCTGGGGATTTTTATTCAGAGCTATTACTTCTCCAAGCAAATCATTTGGCAAGAAGTAGATCGAGCCAAACAGCAAACCTCTGCACTAATTCACAATATATTTGATAGCCACTTTGCGGCGATCCAAATACACCATGACAGTAATTCCAAGAGTGAAGTCATTCGTGATTTTTACACTTATCGCGACACGGATGCACTTAACTTTTTCTTCCTCAGCATCGACCAAAGCGATCCGTCGCACACACCAGAATTCCGCTTTCTAACGGACCACAAAGGCATTATTTGGGACGATGGAAATGCGCATTTCTATGGTGTGAATGACCTTATCCTTGATAGCCTTGCCAATCGGGTCAGTTTCAGTAACAACTGGTATTACATTAATGTCATGACCTCGATTGGTTCTAGACACATGCTCGTGCGCCGTGTACCGATCCTAGACCCTCCAACAGGAGAGGTGCTTGGTTTCTCGTTTAATGCAGTCGTCTTAGACAACAACTTCGCTTTGATGGAAAAGCTCAAGAGTGAAAGTAACGTCGACAATGTGGTGCTTGTCGCTGATAGCGTGCCTTTAGCAAATTCTTTGATTGGTGATGAGCCTTATAACGTAGCTGATGTACTACACCGTAAGGGCTCAGATAAAAGACTTGACAAACTGTTGGTGATAGAAACGCCAATCGTGGTGAATGCAATGACCACAGAGCTTTGCTTGTTGAAGGTTCAAGATAATCAGAGTGTGGTAACATTACAAATCCAACATATTCTAGCCATGCTTGCATCGATCATCGGAATGATCATGATTGCCTTAATGAGTAGAGAATGGATTGAGAGTAAAGTTTCGGCGCAGTTAGAATCTTTGATGTCTTACACCCGCTCTGCTCGTGAAGAAAAAGGGTTTGAACGATTTGGTGGTTCGGATATTGAGGAGTTTGATCACATCGGTTCAACTCTTGAGAGTACATTCGAAGAGCTTGAAGCGCAGAAGAAGTCGTTCCGAGATCTGTTTAATTTTGCCTTATCACCCATCATGGTTTGGTCTGAAGAGAGTGTCCTGATTCAGATGAACCCTGCCGCGCGCAAAGAATTAGTGATCGAAGACGATCATGAAATCATGCATCCGGTCTTCCAAGGCTTTAAAGAGAAATTAACCCCACACCTTAAAATGGCGGCTCAAGGTGCGACGCTGACTGGGGTCAACGTGCCTATTGGTAATAAGATCTACCGATGGAACTTGTCACCAATTCGAGTTGATGGCGATATCAGTGGCATTATTGTGCAAGGCCAAGATATTACAACACTTATCGAAGCCGAGAAGCAGAGTAACATTGCGCGTAGAGAAGCAGAAAAATCGGCGCAAGCACGTGCAGACTTCCTTGCTAAAATGAGCCATGAAATTCGTACGCCAATAAACGGCATTTTAGGTGTTGCACAATTATTGAAAGACTCTGTCGATACACAAGAGCAGAAGAATCAAATCGACGTCCTGTGCCACAGTGGCGAGCACCTGCTTGCAGTATTGAACGATATTCTTGATTTCTCAAAGATAGAGCAGGGTAAGTTCAATATTCAGAAACACCCGTTCTCTTTCACCGATACCATGCGTACATTGGAAAATATTTATCGTCCGATTTGCACAAATAAAGAGGTTGAGTTGGTCATCGAGAATGAGCTTGACCCGAATGTTGAAATCTTCACCGATCAAGTCCGCTTGAATCAGATTCTATTTAACTTAGTAAGCAATGCCGTCAAGTTCACGCCGACTGGCTCGATTCGACTGCACGCAGAACTGGAACAATTCTATGGTGCGGAGAACAGCGTGTTAGTTGTGGAACTGACTGATACTGGTATCGGTATTGAAAGCGATAAGCTCGACCAAATGTTCGAACCTTTTGTGCAAGAAGAGGCGACAACCACGCGCGAATATGGCGGTAGCGGCCTAGGTTTGACAATCGTTAAGAACCTAGTCGATATGTTAGAAGGTGATGTTCAGGTCCGCAGTAGCAAGGGAGTGGGAACAACATTTGTCATAACACTTCCAGTAAAAGATCGTGAGCGTGTCTTAAGGCCTCTTGAGGTCAGTCAACGTATCAAGCCGGAAGCTTTGTTTGATGAAAGTTTAAAAGTGCTGCTGGTGGAAGATAACCATACCAATGCGTTTATCCTTCAGGCTTTCTGCAAGAAGTATAAAATGCAGGTGGATTGGGCGAAAGATGGGCTGGAAGCGATGGAGCTCCTCTCTGATACCACTTACGATCTGATCCTCATGGATAATCAATTGCCTCACCTTGGTGGTATAGAGACAACGCACGAGATTCGCCAGAACTTGAGGCTTGGAACGCCAATTTACGCGTGTACAGCAGACACGGCGAAAGAAACCAGTGATGCGTTTATGGCGGCAGGTGCAAACTATGTCATGCTGAAGCCAATTAAAGAGAATGCGTTACATGAGGCGTTTGTCGATTTCAAACAACGTTTCTTGGTAGAAAGAACCTAACGGTTAAATGGCAGTGATAAGTTAGGGGCGAAGTTGATTAATAAAAGTGAAGAAGGGAGCGTAATGCTCCTTTTTATTTCGTGCAAACTCATGCCTATTAAGGCTTATCGCTAAATCGTGTTAGCCGAGAAGGAGTGCTCTAAGAGCTCGTTCTTGAGATCGTCGGTCATGTTGAGCGGTTCAGCGAACTTTACGCCGATAATCCAACCTTTTTGAAGCTTTTTGATATTGGCCACAGAGCAGCGGTTTTCCTCATCGATATGCCCGCTGAGGGGAGATTCGATGGTGATGGTGTCACCAACGGCGAACTCTGGTTCAATCAATGTGGAAATGCCACAACCGGAGAGCGAGAAATCGACTAAGTTGCTTTCGTACCTATTGCTCATGTGATCGATAGTACATGCCAATTGCAATTTATATCGCTCATGCCCTCTTACTGGCTTCGTAGCGAAAGTGGCTGGAGTCCTCACAAACAGCAGTGGGGAAGGGCGTAGCAAGTTCATTAATACACTGGTTTTAAACGCAACAACGTGCCCGAGGTCGGTATCGGACACACCGCGAATAACAACGTCTACATTGTTGAGCTTTCTTAGTGCTTGCTCTTCGAGTAAGCGAGTGGGTATATCGAGAATAATATACGCGTTTTCTTTTAACCCTAGATACGTTGCAGCATAAATGTACTTTTCTTCCGGACCAAACTCGAAGTTAATCGAGACTCGCATTCCTGTTTTTAGGAACTTATGCAGTTCATCATTAGTGTGAGTTGAAGGCATAACTTCTGACGTTTTAAATTCTTATCGCAGTAGGCTATCAAATCGCTGTTTTTGCTTTCAATAGGAGAGATGAAAAGTTATGCATTTTTGTTCTTATCTGTGAACAGGGGGCCGATAATTTTGGC
The DNA here is from genome assembly GCF_002163755.1 of Vibrio campbellii CAIM 519 = NBRC 15631 = ATCC 25920. NCBI lineage: Bacteria > Pseudomonadati > Pseudomonadota > Gammaproteobacteria > Vibrionales > Vibrionaceae > Vibrio > Vibrio campbellii. Next base: position 950,911 of record NZ_CP015864.1, on the reverse strand, counting down.
TAGGATCTTGTCTCATCAAGACATTACTTGCGACGATACTACCACAGGTGACAAGCAGCAACGCACACCAAGTGAGAGTATCAGGTTGTTCGTTAAAGACTGGAATCGCTAATAAAGTTGCCAACACGGGCGTTAAGGACCCAAATGCAGCACTGGCTTCCGCTCCTATCGTTCTAACGGCATAAAGAAAGGTGAAAGAGGCAATCAGACCAGCGCCAACCCCTTGCAGCATTAGGTGACCAACTAATTCATTCCAAGGCCATTGTTTGATAGGCGTTGTCGCAAGGTAGCTATCAAGCCAACCAAACCCCACGGCGATAACGAGCATGGCAAAAGAAATGACCGATACAAAACCTGCGCAAACATAGGCGTTTAAGTTCGCCACGCGCGCACTAATCGTAAAGATTGCCCACATCAGGCTGCCAACCAAAAATAAGCTGTGTCCCTTAAGTTGTAGCCAGTTGTATTCGGCCCCTAAGTTGGACAATAAAAACACCAGAATGCCTAGTAATACGGCTGATAAGCCAATAATGCGATGTTGACTCAATGGTTGTTGATAACACAAGACAGCGATAGCAGAGACAAATAGCGGTAACGTCCCTGGAATTAAAGCACTGCCATGAGAAACAGGCGCATAGTGCATCGCAGTACCTGCAATCAGAAGATAAGGCAGACCACTGCCTACAATGATGCCGAGCAAATACTTACTTGGCACAGCGCGTATTTTGTTCATGGACTTGAGTACGAACGGCAGTAATACCACGGCAGGAATAAGAAAGCGTGCTAAAGCGATGTCTGCAGGCTGAAGATCGGATATCGCGCCTCCGCGCAGAGAGAGAAAAAAACCTGACCAAAGAAAAAGCGTTGTAATGATTGCAGCGTATCCAAGTGCCATAAGGCATTCCGAGTGTTTGTAAATGATGTGTTAATTATTGAATGAAAGTGACGCTCAATGGTGGCAAAATATGACCGAATAAAACTTAAACTTAGTGAATTTCATCTTGGTATGGATAATATGTGGTGAAACTTGGCAGGGAAGGCGGAATGGATAAAATTGATCGACTGTTATTGGATTTGATACAGCAAGACGCGACGATGACAACCAGTGAGCTCGCGGATAAGGTGGGGCTTTCTGCTTCTCCCTGTGCGAGAAGGATCAAACGCCTCGAGCAAGAAGGGGTGATCAGTGGCTATCGAGCGATGATTTCTCGGGAGCGAGCAGGAATTGCAATGACGGTGTTTGTCGAAGTCAGCCTCAATAATCATCAGGCAACATCGATTGATGACTTTGAGCAAGCGATCAGCGATATGGAAGAGGTCATTTCATGCCATGTTGTTTCCGGAGCGTATGACTATCTGCTAGAAGTTGTGAGCAAAGATCTCACGGGTTACGAAGCATTCACGCGCAAGTTGCAAAGGCTTGAAAACGTCAAAGACATCCATACTCATCTGGCTATCCGCCAAGTTAAAGGCAACGGTAACCTACCGGTCTACTCATAACTACGACGGTTTACAGATCACTCTTACGCTCAGGTAGCAAGGCATTATGAAATGGCTCGATAGATTACGCATCGCTCATTACCACCAAAAAAGACACAAGCAGTTCGGTGCCGACAAAGCTCGAACCTTAGGTTGGCAAGACACCTTTAGCCAAATCACGCGCTTTGAAGCTCTTTGTCGTGACTTGCATTTGGACGGAGCGAGCATTCTTGACGTTGGCTGTGGCTACGGAGATTTGCTGGCGTTCATTGAACAAGCAGAGCATCGACCGAGCGTTTATGTGGGTATCGATCAGCAGAGGCGGTTTATTGCTGATTCACGCAGACGTCCCTTCCAAACAGAAAATCAGTTTATGCGTGGTGACTTTTCTAAACTTATCTTGCCTAGAGTAGACTATGTGGTTGCGTCAGGCTCGCTGAACTACCAATCAACGAACCCGAACCATACGGTCGAGATGATTGACAAAATGTATCATGCGGCAAATTTGGCTTGTGCTTTTAACTTGTTGGATGAGGCTAAATTGCCAAGTATGAGGATGTTGGAGTCCCACAACAAAGAGGGAATACTGCGTTATTGTAAGCTGTTGAGTGAGCGGAGTTATCTCATCGAGGGGTATTCCGACCATGATTTCACGGTGGTGATGCCTAAGTTGATCAAATAGCGCGCAATAAAAAACGGAGCCAGTTTCCTGTCTCCGTTTGAAATGTTCTTTTAAGCCTTATTGGTATTTGTATTTTGAGATCTCACAGTTACCTGTGTGTCTATCAACCTTAAATGAGAACGCGGCTGAATGGTATTCCCTCCCATCGCTCCAAATTGTCTCTCCGAAGATTTTACATAGGTCCAAATCACTGATTGAACCGAACTCTTTAACGTGCCTAACTACTGACAAAAACTTGGCTTTGGTAGCATTAGGACAATCCCTGTTACTTAATCGATTGATAACCATTGGTTTAGTATCATCTCCAGCCAAATGTGACTTTATATTAAATTTTGTTAATCGGTAAATTACCCAAAAACTGGTCGCAAGTAAAGCGTTATTGTGACGTACATCTCTATTATTTGACCTGTTTGTCTGTTAATTGCTCAATTTTAAAAAGGGAACAATCCCAATATGAACAGATTTAATCGGAAACATTTTTTGCGTAATTTATCACTTCGATTTCTTTACCGTATTGGTTAGCTAAGGTGAGATATTTACCCGCTAAAACGCGGAACTCTTCCTGCATCTCAAGGGTGTTGGTGAGATACCAGTTGGCTGAAATTTCATTCGATTTGGAACCCCCTTTCTGGCAGTAAAAAACAATACGTTTCCAATTCTCTGCGATGTTTTGTGAGTGGTGCATCAACGCATTAATGGAACGCGACATCTCAATAAACTCTTGTTGTTGCTCTTTGGACTCCAACAATTGTTTTTTCAACATGGTTTTATTGGAGGGGGTTCGCCAAAGATTGGTGAGCTCATCAACTGAGAAGGTTTGCGAGAGCAACTGGTGCTCATTGTGCTCTCTCAACCTCTCATTAAACAAATTTGCATGTTCATTGTAGTTGGACTCTAAACGGTTGAATTGGGTAAGATTGTCATTCCACGATGCGTGATCACATTGAAGATTCGCCAAAGCGGAAAAAGGCAGGAGTAACAATATCCAAATGAACTTGTTCATCATTCTTCTCATGCTTACGGCTTTCAGGTTCATTGTTTTGCAATGAATGGTTTTACGATAATTGGTTTTGAAATTATTTGTTTTCACGTTAATTGGTTTCGCGTCAGCTATGCATCTTCTATCAGTATAGTTAGTGTGGAAGCGTCAACTGCATAAGGAACGAAAAAGGAATTGAACATGAAGAAAGCCCTGATAGCGTTGGCCATTTTGCTTTTATTAGGCGGAGCAGGAGCCGGGTACTACTTTTTCTTTATGCAAAAAGACGAGCCAGTGGTTGAGCAAAAGCCAGAGCCTGAGCAACCAAGCGAGCCAGAAGAAAAGCCAAAGCCGATCATGGATCTCGAAGCTCCGGCACCGGAAATCACCGAATACTACGTGACCGAGCGACGCATTAACGTGTACAACAAGCCGGAGCGTCAAGCCTTAATCGTTGATTCTCTGTACAAAGGTGAGAAAGTCTCTGTGCTTGAAAAAGCCGATGGTTGGTTCCGTCTATCAGATTACATCGTGTATCAAGAGGGTGGTGAAGAAACGGCTGAGTGGGTGGATTCAAAAGGGCTGTCTGATGCAGAGCCAGTTATCAAAGAGCAAGAGCGTTTGGAAATCTTGGATGGCTACCTGCAAAAATCAGACGATTTAAAAACGCATTTGGATATGTTCCGCAACAAAACGCAGCAATTGCTTGATGATGAAACCTGTGACCCTAGTGATTTCGAAGAACTCGGTGGTTGGGTTCGCTCAGTTACCTATAAGAAGCGTAACGTGTATTTCATCTATTGTGGCGGGCTAGAGCAAGAAAACAAAATCTATTTGGATGTCGATAAAGGCGAAATATTTTACCGATGAATATCGCGTCAGCCCCTATGGCAATTGCTTTCCATGGTTGAAAACAGAGATTTATAACTTTTTAGTTGTTAAGTATAAGCAATAGGAATACTATCACCGAGCTGAGTTGAAGAACTCGGCTCGTTTTGTTTTAAGTGAGCTATCATGCCTTGGATTTACGTTAGAAAACTGCTTTTGTTGCTTCTTGCAATGGCTTTGTCGCCACTGCAGGCGTCGGCTGCACAAGCAGAACAGAAATCCTATTTGCCTCACTTCTCCAAGTTGCAGCCATTTACTGCAACCAGCTCTACATCAAGTTCACCTGTGGATTTTTCGGAATTCACAGAAGAAAGCACCCAGTCTCCAGTTTCTGAAAGCCATGCTTTCCAAGACTCTCTTGCTATCTTTAATTCTCAACGTTGGACATCGCACCTGCGTGAGAATATCGAAGACGAACACATTGACTTCATTGGCGATTTAAATGCGCCATTTTATGCTGATGCTGGCTACGCTTATAGCCTAATGGACATCAGTTGGCGTCAAAACCAATCTGTATTTAATCACTTTGTTAGCGACCATCGTCTTTCCGGCTGGAAAGAAACCAACGCCATGTACGTCGCGCTTAATAGTCAATTTTCTGCGTAAGCACCATCACTCTGCACATCTTGTGCGTTCTTAACACGATAACTCTTCAACAGGGCCACTAAATCTCTGGGCATTCTGTACCTGCATATCGTTCAGGTAAGCGTTTTGTCGTGTCTTGAATTTAATTATTTAAAGCTTCACTGCTCAGTGAAGGGATGATGTTTACATGAAGAAAACACCAAAACCACAAAAGAACAGAAAAGTGCTGAATCATTACTCAGCATGGAAATACGTCGTACTTATTACGACCGTTATTATTTTAACCTTGAGCGCGATCCCAACCTGGTTTGGTGAGCAGCCTTCTATTCAGGTCACGTTCGCTGACCAAAGCAACAGTGCGATGTCAGTGGTCCAGCTAGACCAACTGTTGAAAACGCATCATATTCCTGCATCTAAGATCATTGAGAAAGACGGAAAAACCACCATCGTTTTTGATGGCGAAGACGCGCAAAGTAAAGCACGCGCATTGCTTAACGAGCAGCTAGACAAAGACGGCAGCATTACGTTCTCTTACGTTTCTGTTGCACCTGAATGGTTGAACGAAATGGGCTTTAGCCCGATCAAACTTGGTCTTGACCTTCGTGGCGGGGTGCAATTCCTACTAAACGTAGATGTGAACAAAGCGTTCGAGGAACAACGTGATGCATTGGTTGATGAGATCAAAGCAAATCTGCGTGAAGAGCGTATTCGCGGTGTTCAAGTTCGTGCAGAAGCGTACAACCACATCGCAGTAAACAGCGAGAACGAAGCGGGTCTTAGAGCGGCAAGCCAATTCATTCGTCAAAACTACCCTGGTTGGACAATGACTGGCTCAGATCGCGGTTTTGAGCTTCAACCAAGTGAACAGAATATCCAAGAATTCCAAACCACAACACTTCAACAAAACTTGAAGATCATGCGTGGTCGTATCGAAGAGCTGGGTATTACAGAAGCGTTGGTTCAACGCCAAGGCAAAGAGAGCATCCGTATTGAGCTTCCAGGTGTTCAAGATCCAGCACAAGCGAAAAACGTTATCGGTGCAACAGCCAGCCTTGCGTTCTATGAAGTAAAAGACGCAGGTCAAGCTCGTAGTAGCCAAGAACTTGTATTGAAAGACAACGACGGTCGTACAGTAATTCTGACTAAGCGCCCAGTACTAACCGGTGAGCACATCGTAAACGCACGTGCTGGTGTCGACAAAATGGGTATGTCAGAAGTAAACATCTCTCTAGACCACGCGGGTGGCAAGAAGATGAGTGACTTCTCTGCAACACACATCGGCAAACCAATGGCGACCGTATACCGCGAGTACAAAACGGATGAACGTGGTATGACAGAGCGTAGTGAGCGCGTCATCAGTATTGCAACTATCCAGTCTCAACTTGGTAGCCAATTCCGCATCACAGGTGCGGGTAGCATGGATGAAGCACAACAGCTTGCGCTGCTTCTGCGTGCAGGTTCTCTAACTGCGCCAGTGACGATCGTTGAAGAACGTACAATTGGTGCATCTCTAGGTGCAGAAAACATCCAAAACGGTTTTGCTGCTCTAGCACTAGGTATGGGTCTAACCCTGACATTTATGGCACTTTGGTACCGTCGTCTTGGTTGGGTTGCGAACGTGGCTTTGTGTGCAAACATGCTTTGCTTGCTTGGTCTAATCGCACTGCTTCCTGGTGCCGTACTAACGCTTCCTGGTATTGCTGGTTTGGTTCTGACTGTCGGTATGGCGGTGGATACCAACGTAATCATCTTCGAACGTATCAAAGACAAAATGCGTGAAGGCCGCAGCTTCGCTCAAGCGATCGACCTCGGCTTCGACAGTGCATTCGCAACTATCCTTGATGCCAACATCACCACCATGATCACTGCTGTGATTCTATACGCGATTGGTAACGGTCCAATCCAAGGCTTCGCGCTAACGCTAGGCTTGGGGCTGATGACCAGTATGTTTACAGGCGTATTCGCTTCTCGTGCAATGATCAATTTAATTTGGGGCCGCGATGGCCGTCGTGATGTGAGGGTTTAATCATGGTCGAAATGCTAAAACAAAATATCCGTAAGATTCGTTACTTCACGACTGCTGTATCGGCAGTTCTAACGATTATTGCTCTTGTTGCTCTGGGAATGAAAGGGCTTAACCTAGGTCTAGACTTCACTGGTGGTATGGTTACTGAAGTGAAAGTCGATAAACAATTGACTAACCATGATCTGCTTAACGCACTTCAACCAAAGCTTGGCGAATCAACATCAGTCACGCGTTCAGGTGAAGATGGCCGTTGGGTGATTCGTTACTCTGCACCTGCAGAAGGTCAAACACTACCGAGCGTAGCAGATGTGCTTAAACCAATCTCACACCAAGTTGATGTGGTAAGTAACAGCATCGTTGGTGCTCAAGTAGGTCAAGAGCTGTTTGATCAAGGTGGTTTAGCACTATTGATTTCAGTACTGACGATTCTTGGTTACTTGTGTTTCCGCTTTGAGTGGCGTTTGGCAAGTGGTTCGCTGTTTGCTCTGGCACACGACGTTATCTTAGTTCTCGGCTTCTTTGCAATCACGCAAATGGAGTTCAACCTAACGGTGTTTGCGGCGATTCTGGCAATTCTTGGCTACTCGTTGAATGACTCGATCATCATCGCAGACCGTATTCGTGAACTGCTGGTGGCTAAGCAAAACTGGAAAACAGAGCAAATCAACGACGAAGCAGTACTGGCGACATTCTCACGTACTATGGTGACGTCAGGGACTACTCTGATCACCGTTGGCGCGCTGTGGATTATGGGCGGCTCAGCTTTGGCTGGCTTCTCGACTGCAATGTTTATCGGCGTACTATCTGGTACGTGGTCATCTATCTCGATTGGTACGGTGCTTCCTGAATGGTTGAAGCTAGAACCAAAACACTACCTACCAGTAGAGATCGACACTGCACCATAATACTTGGTGTGTAAGGTAAAAGTGCTTGCGCCACTCAATTTGAGTGGCGCTTTTTTATCTAGAGAAACGAGAAACGAGAAACGAGAAACGAGAAACGAGAAACGAGAAACGAGAAACGAGAAACGAAATAGAAGAGGGCGTTATTCGACTCTCATCAGTCGATGTTTGACTGAGCCCAAATCAAACTCAATCACCTGGGATCGCTTCATTGATTCTACTTTGGTGAGCATGGAATCTTTGTAGCCTTTCTTTTTCATCCACTGTAACGGCTCAGAGAAGCTGTCCTCATTGACCACATAAGACTCTCCTTTGTGTTCACCAGCGTAGACATTTACTACCCATACTCGAGCATGGAAATCCAATACCTCACCGATGGCCTGTTTTATCTTATCTAAAATTTTCTTCATAACTCGGACTTTCTATCGAAAACGCTTTCCTTAACTCATCAACAGCCAAACACCCACACCCATCATCAAGGTGCCAGCAATACGGTTCATCAAGCGGACGTTTTTTGATTGCCCCAGTAAACGCTTCAAGCCTTTGCCCCCCGTTGCGTAAAGCGACATACAAATGAACTCGAACATCAGAATAATCGAAACAAGTACGATCAGCTGAGGCGCAAGAGCGGCATTTTGATTGATAAAAGGCGGCAGAAGGGAAATCATAAACGCCCAACCTTTAGGGTTGGCGATTGCGGTGACAAAGCCCTGTAAAACCAAATCCCAGTTGCCACTGGTCGGGACATCAACATTCTCAACGTTGATGGCGAGTTTGCCACGTGAGCGCCACATTTCGATGCCTAAATAGAGAAGGTAGCCACCACCAATTAATTTAAGGGCGGTAAATAACCAAGGATAATTCAGCATTATTGCAGCGATGCCCAATACCGCAGAGACAGACACCAGTGCCACGCCAACCAGTTCACCAGCCATCATCCAAAGGGTACGGCGATACCCAATACTCATTCCTAACGTAAGAGCAAGGGTCATACACATCCCAGGCGTGATCGAAACAAAGAAGAAGGTAGGAATGAACATGGTTAGTAAAGCGGCATTCATGAATATTGGTAATTATGTAATTTAGGAGTTAGGGCTCAAAGATAGTGCAAAGTGACGTTCAATGCCATCTTTAAAGAAAATAGTCATGGGTAGTATAGGGCTAACATTCAGCTATTTAATAAAATCTAAATAGCAATTAAATGCGTGCGACATATTAGTGCGCCTTTGCACAAAATAATGGCAAGAATAGATTAGTCTCTGTGTTTCTATTTATAAAATCGAATCATATTTTTGGTATTGATTGTTAATTGAATAGATTTCTTTTTTATCAGTAAAGGTCAAAGTTGAACTCGCTATTCCTAAGTTCTTTATAGGTAAGTAAATGATATATTTAACATTTGGTATGTATAAGCTTTGAAGGTATTTATCTAATGATTTGATTGAGATTTATTAGTTAAATAAAGAAAGATGATCTTAAACTACTTGCAAATGTAACGTAGATGAAAAATCACCTAAGTGATTGAATATATGATGGTTTACATTTTAGTTTAGTAATCTATTTTTATTAAAAGCTCTTTTCTATCAATGACTTAATCTAGATTAACGTTTTTATAACATTTCATTCTGAGTGAGATCTAAATCAATCTTATGAAAATGATTTGGTTTTTTATTTGAAATGTAACAATTCTAGGTTAACTTAAAAATAAAGGCGGCAGAGGATTTGTTGCCACAAGAATATATTAACATGTCAGTTGGCGAAGAATTTCGCCAGTGTCTTAATTCGCTTTTTTAATGCCGTTAAGAATGGAGTCTTTTTAATGAAGAAAGTCGCTTTGATCACTGGATCAAAAGGCGGAATTGGTTCTGCAATTTCCTCTCAACTAGTGAATGATGGTTACCGCGTTATTGCAACGTATTTTACTGGTAAATATGAGTGTGCTTTGGAATGGTTTAATGAAAAAGGGTTTACCAAAGATCAGGTTCGCCTTTTTGAATTAGACGTAACCGACACCGCTCAGTGTGCCGAGAAATTGGCACTTATCCTCGAGGAAGAAGGGACAATAGATGTCGTTATCAACAACGCAGGTATCACACGTGATGGCGTGTTCAAAAAGATGACTGCTCAAGCTTGGAACGACGTGATCAATACCAACCTAAATAGCTTGTTCAATGTGACGCAGCCACTTTTCGCAGCCATGTGTGAAAAAGGTGGTGGTCGCATCATCAATATCTCTTCTGTGAATGGTCTGAAAGGGCAGTTTGGGCAAGCAAACTACTCGGCAGCAAAAGCTGGCATGATTGGATTCTCCAAAGCATTAGCCTATGAGGGCGCACGTTCAGGCGTCACAGTAAATGTTATTGCTCCGGGATACACAGGCACTCCAATGGTTGAACAGATGAAACCAGAAGTGCTTGAGTCGATCACGAGTCAAATTCCAATGAAGCGTCTGGCGACGCCAGAAGAAATTGCTGCATCAGTGAGCTTTTTAGTAAGTGATGCAGGCGCGTACATCACCGGCGAAACATTGTCGGTGAATGGCGGCCTATACATGCACTAAGGAGTATTGATGATGGAAAAAGTATTTATTGTTGCTGCGAAACGTACCCCAATTGGCGCATTTGGTGGAAGTCTAAAAAATACCTCGGCAGGTAATCTTGCTGCGGTCGCGATTAAAGGTGCGCTTGAGACTGCATCACTTTCTGCCGATAAGGTCGATGAAGTGCTCGTTGGTAACGTGATTGCTGCGGGCCAAGGCATGGGTGTTGGGCGCCAAGCAGCATTGTTTGCTGGTATTCCGGAGTCAGTACCTGCATATGGCGTCAACATGGTTTGCGGCAGTGGTATGAAAACCGTCATGGATGGCGTTTCTCATATTCGCAGTGGCGATGCAGAAGTCGTTGTAGCAGCTGGCGTTGAGGTAATGTCGCAAATCCCATTCATCGTGCCTAGCCTTGTGCGCGACGGTAACAAAATGGGCAACATGGAGTTGAAAGATCTCCTTATTGCTGACGGTTTGACAGACGTTTACAACCAATACCACATGGGCGTAACGGCAGAAAATGTGGCTAAGGAAGTGGGTTTATCGCGTCAACAACAAGACGAATATGCACTCTCGAGCCAACAAAAAGCGGTGGCAGCGATTGAAGCAGGCAAATTCAAAGACGAAATTGTTCCTGTAGAAGTCAAGCAACGTCGAGAAATCGTCGTATTTGATACGGATGAATACCCAAAAGCAAACGCGACAATGGAAGGTTTGAGCAAGCTACGCCCTGCGTTTGACCGTGAAGGCACAGTAACTGCAGGCAATGCGTCAGGCATTAACGACGGTGCAAGTGCCATCATTTTAGCATCAGAAAGCGCGGTTCAAGCGCACGGCTTGACGCCAATTGCTGAAGTGGTGAGCTACGCTCAATCAGGTTTAGATCCTAAGGTTATGGGTCTTGGTCCTGTGGAATCAGTCAACAAGGCGCTGCAAAAAGCCGAGCTGAATACCAGCGATATTGATGTTTATGAATTAAATGAAGCCTTTGCTGCACAAGCGCTAGGTGTGATTCATAAACTGGCAGAAACCAACCAAGTACCAGTGAGCTCAATTCAAGATAAGGCCAACTTTAATGGTGGCGCTATCGCATTGGGTCACCCACTCGGTGCGTCGGGTAACCGTATTCTGGTTACGCTAGTACACGAACTTCACAAACAAGACGGTCAATACGGTGTTGCTTCACTTTGTGTGGGCGGCGGTATGGGCACGGCTGTGGTTGTAAAAGCAGTTAAATAGTTATTTAAACGAAAATTTTTAATTCTTTCTCTAGGAGATAAACCATGTACACTGATTTCTTCAAAACTTTTAGCGATCAAACTGAAAAGAATCTAGAACCATACTTGAAGTTCAACAAGCTAGTGACAAAGAACGTAGAAGTTCTTACTGAGCTACAATTGAACGCAATTCGTACATACAGCGAAGTTGGCCTAAATCAAATGAAAGCGGCGTCAGAAATCAAAGACGTGACTTCTTTAACCGCTTTCAACAGCCAACAACTTACCGTTCTTACTAAGCTTTCTCAGCAGATGATGGATGACAGCAACAAGCTGCAAGCTATCGCGAAAGAATTCAAAGAAGACATTGAGCAAATGACTTCGGAAAACCTAAAGACTGTTACTCCTGCGTAATACGTCCACTTATCGCCGCCCGCATTCTTGGGCGGCGTTGTTTTTTCCGAATATAGGAGTAAGACTATGTTTCAACACTTCTTTTCGGACTATCTTGTAAAACTTCAGGAAACCAATCAACAGTGGTGGCATGATTTCGAAGTGAACAAGACAGTCGTGAATTCTCCTTTGAATAAGGCTATGCAAGAAGTGAACTTCGAGGATACTGCTAAACTGTTCGAACAAGCGGCAAACCAACCTGCTGCCATCTTGAAATTGCAAGCAGAGTGGTGGGAACAGCAGCTTCAAATTTGGCAGAATGTCGCTCTCGCAGGTAATCAAACACAGATTATTGAAGCAGAGAAGGGTGATAAGCGTTTCTCAAACGATGCTTGGCAGCAAGAAGCCATGTATAGCTTTATCAAACAATCTTATTTGTTATTTAGCAAAACCTACCTAGACACACTCGACTCAATCGAAGGGTTGGATGAGAAAACCAAAGAGCGTATTACCTTCTTCTCTCGTCAAGCCATCAACGCACTTTCCCCATCAAACTTCATTGCGACTAACCCTGAGCTGCTAAAACTCACTCTTGAGCAAAATGGTGAGAACCTTCTAACGGGTTTAGAGAAGTTAAAAGAAGATGTCGAGTCGAGTGCGGATATTCTCAAAGTACGCATGACCAACAACAATGCGTTTCGTGTCGGTGATGACGTGGCAACGACTGCTGGCGATGTGGTTTTCCAAAACGAACTATTTGAATTGATTCAGTACCGTCCTTTGACAGAAAAAGTCAATGCGACACCGTTGCTGATCGTTCCGCCTTTTATTAATAAATACTACATCCTTGACCTAACGGCGAAGAACTCCATGGTTCGTTGGCTATTAGAGCAAGGCCATAGCGTATTTATGATGTCGTGGCGAAACCCAGGTAAAGAGCAAGCTCACGTTGAGTTTGGTGACTACGTAACGGAAGGCGTCGCTAAAGCTGTGACTGTAATTGAAGACATCACAGGTCAAGAGCAAATCAACGCAGCGGGTTATTGCATCGGTGGTACGGTTCTGGCGAGCACGGTGGCGTACTATGCGGCGAAGCGTATGAAGAAGCGCATTAAGTCTGCGAGCTTCTTTACCACGCTACTGGACTTCTCTCAGCCGGGCGAAGTAGGGGCGTACATCAACGATACCATCATTAGTGCAATTGAGACGCAAAACAACGCGAAAGGTTACATGGATGGTCGATCTCTCAGCGTGACGTTCAGTTTGCTGCGTGAGAACAGCTTATATTGGAACTACTACGTTGATAACTACCTCAAAGGCAACAGCCCTGTAGACTTCGATCTTCTGTACTGGAACAGCGACAGTACGAACGTGAGTGCCGCTTCTCATAACTTCTTATTGCGTGAACTCTATCTAGAGAACAAGCTAGTTCAAGACAAAGGTGTGAAGATCGGTGGCGTGTGGATCGACCTGAATAAGATTAAGATCCCAAGCTACTTTGTATCGACCAAAGAAGACCATATCGCGTTGTGGCAGGGTACATATCGCGGCGCTCTAAACACAGGTGGCAACAAGACCTTTGTTTTGGGTGAATCAGGGCACATTGCTGGTATCGTCAATCACCCTGCAAAAAACAAATATGGCTACTGGCTAAACGACAACCTTGATGAATCGGCAGATGAGTGGTTTAACAATGCAAATCATCAAGAAGGCTCTTGGTGGACGCATTGGCATCAATGGCTGTTGCAATTCAGCCCAAAAGATCAAGTTGAACCTTTCCCAGTGGGTTCTGAGCAGAACCCTGTGATTGATGAAGCGCCTGGTCAATACGTAAAGCAAGTTTTGCCTATTAAAGAGTCCTAAACTGCTCCTCACAGCAGTATCACTTGGCGGCCTACTGATGGTCGCCTTTTTTGTTTTCAGCCCTAAACCACCTACTTCAGTAGGTGGTTATCATCCGTTTCGGCTTTGCCTGTAAAACTACTCATGCTAAATGCGTCTTTGATTTTTCCAGAAGTCAAAGAGGACAAATAACATGAGTAGATACAATCAAGCTTCCCACGTATTTTGGCGATGTCAATATCATATAGTGTGGACTCCAAAGTATCGATTTAGGATCTTGAAGAACAATATAGGTAAAGAAGTTTATCGATGTATTTATGTTTACTGTAATCAACTTGGATGTGAAGTAGTAGAGTTAAATATACAAGTTGACCACGTGCATTTAGTAGTAAAGATTCCACCAAAGCTATCGATATCCAAGTTGATGGGGGTATTGAAAGGCAAAATAGCCTTAAAGCTATTTAGTAAGTTTCCTCATCTCAGGAAGAACAGGCTTTGGGGTAATCACTTTTGGCAAAGAGGCTATTTTGTCGATAGTGTAGGAATCAATGAAGAAATCATACGCCGATATGTAAGACACCAAGAGAAGCAAGAGCGAGTAGAGCAGCACCAGTTGGCGTTGGATTAAACAAAGGCCCCCTTTTAGGGGGCTCACACAAAGCCACCTTCTTTAGAAGGTGGTAATTTACTTCTAACGTTTCAGGGTAAAGCAGAGAAAGGTACAGTGATATTGTGCTTTAGGGTTTCTGAATGTGGGTCAGAAGAGGAGCTTTTAGAGCCTGCTAGTGACGAGGGTTGTTTAGGATACAAAGAAAAAACGCCAAGCAAATGCTTGGCGCTTTTCGTCAACAAAATAGGCAAAAATGTCGACTGGTTTGAGGTGGTTTAGACCTCTTTATCCGTACCTAGTGAGAGTAGCCATAGAGAGATTGCTGCTACTCCGACAAAGCCGGAAAGAATAATGACTGGCATTGCACTGTATCCAAGGAAGTGCCAGATAAAGGATTCAAGATTACTCATTGTCTGTATTTCTCCTTATTGCCAGCCTTCAACGCCGTGCATGTCAGGCAGTTTATGTGCGATACCTTTGTGACAATCTACACAGGTTTTGTCGCCTGACGCCAACGCTGTAGAGTGCTGCGCTGAGGCACGTTTACCTTGCTGAGAGTAGTCCATGTAATCGAACTGATGACAGTTACGACATTCAAGAGAGTCGTTTTTCTTCATACGCGCCCACTCACGTTCGGCAAGGTGCTCACGACGTGCTTGGAACTTCTCTGGCGTATCGATGGTCTTCGTTACGAATTGGGCAAACAGCTCTTTAGATGCTTGAACTTTTCGAACGATTTTATCGGTCCATTCATGTGGTACGTGGCAGTCTGAACAGATTGCACGCACACCAGAGCGGTTCGAGTAGTGAATCGTTTCTTGAATTTCAGCGACGATAGGAGCGTGACAGCCAGAACAGAACTCTTCTGTGTTGGTCGCTTCCATAGTCGTATTGAATGCGCCCCAAAACAGAAGACCACCAGCGAAGCCTAGGAACAAAACTACACCAGCGGCAGCTTTGCTCGGGCTCGACAGTCTCTTCCAAAACGCTTTAAGTATTTTCATAATTAACCTTTTAGTACTCGCGTTTCAATTACTGAAGCGAATCGACTGCCTTAAACTCGTTTTCCACTAATGGTTTACCATCGGTTTGTGGAACGTGACATTGTAAACAGAAGTAACGACGTGGTGACATATCTGCCAATACCGCATCTTCACGGTTAACGTAGTGCGTAACACTGATCTTGGTAGCGCCTGCGTCTTTAGCATTTTTCCAGCTGTGACATGCAAGACATTTGTTTGCGTTCAAAGACACTTCGTAGTTTCGGATGCTGTGTGGGATCAGTGGTGGCTGATATACATAGCTGTCTGCAACGATTTGGTCTTTTGGAAAGTCTTTAAAATCATCTGCAGGACGCGTGTCTTCAAGTTGCGCGCTGCCACGTAGCGAGTCGAGACCGCCTGTGCCGCCTGGGTTATCCAGTTCTGCTTGTGCAACGCCTGTCAATAAAGCACCTACAGATAAAAGTGCGATAAGGTATTTTTTCATCATTTCATCTCCGCCTTATGGCTTAAATTCTTTTTGGGCCGCCGTGTAGACGGCCCTTGCATTCGTTATTTGACGGTTAAGCAATTTTCGTGATTTTGACTGGACACTTCTTAAAGTCTGTCTGTTTAGACAGAGGGTCAGTCGCATCAAGGATCAACTTGTTAATCAAAATACGGGCATCAAAGAACGGTACGAATACCAAGCCTTCAGGTGGACGGTTACGGCCGCGAGTTTCAACACGAACGCGTACTTCACCACGTTTGTTTGCAATCAGAACTTCTTCACCGCGACGAACGTTACGTTTCTTCGCATCAGCAGGGTGCATGTAAACCACCGCGTCAGGAACCGCTTTGTAAAGCTCTGGTACACGACGAGTCATAGTACCTGTGTGCCAGTGCTCAAGAACACGGCCAGTACATAGCCATAGGTCGAACTCTTCGTTTGGCACTTCTGGTGGCGCTTCGTATGGTGCAGAGATGATCTTCGCTTTACCATCAGCATTGCCGTAGAAGTCCCAACCTGAACCAGCTTTCGCATATGGGTCAGAGCCTTCTTTAAAACGCCATTGTGTTTCTTTGCCATCAACAACCGGCCAACGTAGACCACGTACTGTGTGGTAAACATCGTATGGTGCCAAATCGTGACCGTGACCACGGCCAAACGTCGCGTACTCTTCGAACAGACCTTTCTGTACGTAGTAGCCGAAGTGGTGAGCGTCATCGTTCATCTCTCGCGCTTCTTCGATAGGGAACTTGTCGACTTGGCCGTTCTTGAACAGCATGTCGTACATAGTCTTACCGCGGTACTCAGGTGCTTTTGCAAGTAGCTCTTCTGGCCACACTTCTTCCATCTTGAAGCGTTTCGAGAATTCCATTACCTGCCATAGGTCAGATTTTGCATCACCGATGGTTTCTACTTGTTGATACCAAGCTTGAGTACGACGCTCTGCGTTACCGTAAGCACCTTCTTTCTCAATCCACATTGCGGTCGGAAGAACGAGGTCAGCCGCCTGCGCGGTTGCTGTTGGGTATGGGTCTGAAACAACGATGAAGTTGTCTGGGTTACGGTAACCTGGAAGACGCTCAGAGTTAATGTTCGGACCTGCTTGCATGTTGTTGTTACATTGAACCCAGTAACAGTTCAGAACGCCGTCATGCAACATACGGTCTTGAAGTACTGCGTGGAAGCCAGGTTTTGGCGGAATAGTACCTTCTGGTAGTTTCCAGATGTCTTCTGCGATCTTACGGTGTTTAGGGTTAGCAACCACCATGTCTGCTGGTAGGCGGTGAGCAAACGTACCAACCTCACGAGCCGTACCACACGCTGATGGCTGACCTGTTAGTGAGAATGGGCTGTTACCCGGAGTCGCAATCTTACCGGTTAGTAGGTGGATGTTGTAAACCAAATTGTTCATCCATACACCACGAGTATGTTGGTTCATACCCATCGTCCAAAGAGACATCACTTTCGTGTTTGGATCCACGTATTGCTTAGCAAGCTCAATCAGTTTCTCTTTCTCAACACCAGAGATTTCAGACGCTTTCTCTACTGTGTATGGTGCTACTGACTTCTTGTACTCTTCGAAAGAGATAGAAGTTAGTTTGCCTGAGTTCGGGTTCTTCGCTGCTTTTTGTAGCGGATCATCGTCACGTAGACCGTAGCCGATGTCCGTGTCTGCTTGAGTGAAGTTCGTGTGCTTGTTCACGAAGTCCCAGTTTACTGCATCGTTTTCGATGATGTAGTTTGCGATGAAGTTAGCAATCGCAAGGTCAGACTGAGGTTTGAAAATGTAGCCGTGGTCTGCCAACTCAAATGAACGGTGGTAGTAAGTAGAAAGCACGTTCACTTTAACGTGAGGGTGACTTAGACGATGGTCAGTAATACGAGTCCAAAGAACTGGGTGCATTTCTGCCATGTTTGAACCCCAAAGAACGAAGGCATCTGCGTTCTCGAAGTCATCGTAACAGCCCATTGGTTCATCGATACCAAATGCACGCATGAAGCCAACTACCGCAGACGCCATACAGTGACGCGCGTTCGGGTCGATGTTGTTTGAACGGAAGCCTGCTTTCATCATTTTGGCAGCGGCATAACCTTCCATTACGGTCCATTGACCAGAACCGAACATACCGATGCTTGTAGGGCCTTTTTTATCTAAAGACGCTTTCCATTTTTCAGCCATGATGTCGAAAGCGGTATCCCAAGATACAGGAGCGAAGTCGCCGTCTTTGCTGTATTTGCCGTCTTTCATACGTAGAAGAGGCTGAGTTAGGCGATCTTGACCGTACATGATCTTAGAAAGGAAGTAACCTTTGATACAGTTAAGGCCTTTGTTTACTGGTGCTTCAGGGTCACCCTGAGTTGCTACCACTTTGCCGTTTTGTGTACCAACAAGAACAGAACAGCCTGTACCACAGAAACGACAAGGCGCTTTGTCCCATGTTATTTTGGTTTGATCAGAGCTCGCAATCAGATTGGTTGCAGAAGCTGGTAGTGTAATACCTGCGACAGCAGCAGCTGATGCAGCCGCGTTTGCTTTCACAAACGCACGTCTTGTCATTTTCATACTTCACCCTCGATTTGGGAATGTTGTGTTCCAGTGTCTTTTTCTTCCGTTTCTTCAAGCCCAGTTTCGATTTGGTGATAAACCAGTACTGTACTCAAGACGTTCGGTAAATTATTAATCGCATCGATAGTGTCGGTGATGAAACCTTGGTTCTCAGTTTCTAACACCACCACGATTTTGCCTTCTGGACTGTCACCGTAGATCTCCGCGTTTTCGTACGCTTCAATCTGGGTTTTAACTTCAGCCAGATGTTCAGGCAGAACATGGGCTACCAGACTCGAAATGTGCACTTCGTTTAGTGACATACATCTCTCTCGTTTTATTGCCTTTCGTGCCGACCACTGACGGCTAGGCTGTTATATTGCTCACATTAATGGATGAAGTCGGGCACACTGAGACACAGGCGCCGCAGCCGTTACACTCATCAAGGTCTAAACTTGGTTGTGCTACTTTGCCAAGCTCTAGCTTGAACTGAATTGCCATCGGGTCGCACATGTCCCCACAGCTTCGGCATTCGACATTTTGTTTTGCTAAACAGCTATCATTGATGCTCGCTTTTGCCTGCCAAGGCTGTTCCGCTCCCGCTAAAAACAGCGGCTCTGGGCAAGCCTCGGCGCATTGGTAACAAAAGGTGCATTCATCAATAGAAAAATCGACAGTAGGAAACCCACCATCGCTTTTTGTTATAATTTTCGTTTCGCACGCCTCGATGCATTTACCGCAACGAGTGCAATCGTCTGTGAATTGAGTTGGCTTAGCTAACCAAGGAAGACGTACCGAATTGTCCGGTTGCGTTTTACGTGCAAAAAGTCTTCTTCTCGAAAGGTCTACCACTTAGTCACCTCGGAAATTGAAACCCCAGATACGCATAGCCCACAATTTCATTAATAAATTGTCATTTAAGTACATGAGAGTGTAGTTTTTGACATATATGTATAAATACCTCTTAGGAGGTAATTGGGATGCTATATTGTTTTAGATCAATAAATTCCGAAGCAGGTGATCACATATTGATAAAGTTGGAAGATGATGCGTGTTGTATAAAGGCAAACATGGTTATCAAACGAGCGGAGTTCAGAGTTGTTTAAAAATGTGAAAAAGTCAGTAACACGCACAATCGCATCTGCCATGATGTTGATTTTGCTTCTTTCAGTGGCGACAACTGGCTTTGCTATTTTCACTCTTGCGTCGAGCCTTAATGATGCAGAAGCGGTTAACGTAGCGGGCTCAATGCGAATGCAGAGCTATCGTCTAGCTCATGATATTCAAAGTGAATCTGTTGACTATTCTTCACATATTGACTTATTTGAGCAGTCAATTTACTCCCATTCAATGCTGGCGCTTCAACATTGGTCAGTGCCAGAAGATATTACAAAAGACTACTACCGACTGATTCTTCGTTGGCATGAACTGAAATCGGTACTTAAGAGCCAAGACAGAGGCCAATATCTGATCTTAGTCGCTGGTTTTGTTCAACAAATTGATGCTTTTGTATTTAAGCTACAGAACTATTCAGAACAAAAACTGATCAACTTAGCTTGGATTGGTGGGTTAGGGCTTGGCGGCATACTGTGTGTGAGTATGTTCGTTGTACACTTTGTTAGGCTAGAAGTCGTCAGGCCGCTTCGTGCGCTGGTGTTTGCTAGTGAGCAAATTCAGAATCGTTCGTTTAACGTTTCGCTCAATGTTTCGAGTGATAACGAAATGGGCATTTTGACCAAAACTTTCAATAGGATGGCGAACGATCTTGGTAAGCTCTATCGAGGTTTGGAGCAAGCAGTAGACGAGAAAACACGTAAGCTGCAACACGCAAACCAATCGCTTAGAGTATTGTATGATTCGTCGAAAGAGTTGACTGCTTCTCGAATCCATCAAGAAAATTTCCAAGCGATTTTACAACATATTGCAAGTTTGGAAGGAATTCGTGCTGTTAAGCTCGAAATAGACCAAATAGGGGAACCCAACTGGATACTTACTGAGGGTGAGGAGTGTCGTCATGAGTGTGACAGTGAATGTCACACCAAAACACTAACGCTAGATGGCGTACACCTTGGGTATTTGCATTGGAAAGCGGGCCTACCATGCCCGAATGAGTCTCTTATTGATAACTTTGTTCAAATCTTATCTCGTGCGGTATATTACAACCGAGCACAAAGACAAGCAGAACAGCTACTGCTTATGGAAGAGCGCGCTACTATCGCACGTGAATTACATGATTCATTGGCTCAAGCTCTGTCTTATTTGAAGATTCAAGTATCGTTGCTTAAAAGAAGCGTGAAGAATATTCCAGACGAGAAAGCGATTGCTCAGACCAACCAAGTGATTGCTGAATTGGATACTGGATTATCGGCGGCATACACCCAGTTAAGAGAGCTTTTGACGACATTCCGCTTAACGATAAAAGAAGGCAGTTTTGGTCAGGCACTGCAGGAGATGGTTTCGACGCTTGATGATCAAACAGCAGCGAATATCTCACTTAATAATGAGCTTTCTTCAACAGAATTAGATGCGCACCAACAGGTCCATCTACTACAGTTGATTAGAGAAGCGGCGATAAATGCAATCAAGCATGCTCAAGCAAACAATATCGAGATTCAATGTCTTGATTCTGATGGGAAAGTCACAGTGACCGTTGTCGATGATGGTATAGGCTTTGAGCAGCAAGACGAAAAATTAAATCATTACGGTATGAGCATCATGCAAGAGCGAGCAACAAGATTGCATGCAGATTTGCAAATTGAAGCGGCAACGAACAGCGGCTGTATCGTAAGACTAGAATTCCAACATAGTAAGGAAGTAAACATTGACAGTGTGTAAAGTAATGCTTGTGGATGATCACCCACTCATGAGACGTGGTATCCATCAGCTTCTCAGTTTCGAGCCAGAGTTTGAAGTGGTTGCAGAGGCAAGCAGCGGCGCAGATGCGGTTGCTACAGCTCACGAACTAGAACTGGATTTGGTACTTCTTGATCTGAACATGAAAGGCATGTCGGGCCTAGATACGCTGAAAGCGCTGCGCGCAGACGGTTGTGAGGCTCGTATAGTGATCCTGACGGTATCGGATAGCCCTGCCGACATCGAAGCCATTGTGCGAAGTGGAGCAGATGGTTACCTGTTAAAGGATACTGAGCCAGATGAATTGGTTGAATTGCTGAAACAAGCGCACGAAGGGGATAAGGCATACAGCCAAGCGGTAGCTAAATACCTTAATGAGCGAGAAGGGCAAGAAGACGTGTTCGATACGCTGACCGAACGTGAAACGCAGATCTTGCAGGAGGTCGCACGTGGCTTCCGAAACAAGCAGATCGCCGACCGTCTGTTCATCTCTGAATCGACTGTTAAAGTGCACATGAAGAGCTTGCTCAAGAAGCTGAAAGTGCCTTCTCGTACAGCAGCAACCGTGCTTTACCTAGAGCGATTTGGCGAAATTAAATAACCTTTAAACGCCCACTCTAAAAACGCCAGATACAAAAAACCGCCCGAGTTAGGGCGGTTTTTCATTTGTCTGGGCGAATTGAGTACAGGTCACTGTTGTGTTTGCCGCACCCCAAATAGTAATGATGTGCCGCGCGTTTATCTTCTGCGACGACATTCATACTGTGGATTTTCCCCTCTTCGAAGTAACGAATTTCGTACTCTACACTCGTATCAAGTTGCTCAGCAGCAGCCATGCTACGCCTCCATAAACTATCCAGTTGCTATTGATGCAACTTATATACCATTTAGAGAACGCTGTATCGTTCAAGATTTGGCCTAAAATTGCGCCCTAACTCACTTTTTTGCGAATAGTTGTGATAAAAAAGTTAATTTCAAACTCTATATACTACAAGAGTGGCAATGTAACTTTGCCGGACTGACGAAAGTTTGCCGCAATAATAAGTGATTTAGATTGAGTATAGAACTTAATCAATAAAAAAGGGAATATGGATCGGTGATGAAATTAAAAAGTTTATCTAATAAAGCGGTTCGATATGGATGCATCTTGATATCTATTTTGGTGTTAGCTGGGTGTGCTAAAAAATTTCTATACAGTAATCTTGATTGGGTAGTGATTGAATATTTAGATGACTATGTCTCCCTAGATGGAGAACAAGAGGCGTTGCTGGAAGAGCGTATATTATTATTAGCGGATTGGCATAAAGAAGAGGAATTACCTTTATATATCGATCACTTAAAACAATTAGAAGCGCTTAATAAAGACAGCGTTACGTTGGGCGCCTTACAATCGAACCGAGAACAAATGCGCGACCACTATCAACGTTTGGTTTCCAAAGCGGCACCAGACCTGTTTTCACTGAGTATGCAGCTCGACAGCAAACAAGAAATCGAGTTTATCGATAGTGTAAAAGAACGTTACAAAGAGCGGGATGAAAAATACGCAGGTAAAACGGAACAAGAGCTACGAGAAGTTGTCCTAGAGAGTACTGAAGAGTGGATGGAGGAATGGCTTGGTAAATTATCAAGACAACAAAAAGCACGCGCCAAACAGCTTTCTCAAGATGTGATCATAAATAGTCCACTATGGCGTGACTATCGCTCGTCTATAATTCAAGAACTCGAATACCTTTTCGAAAATAAAAGTAACAGCGTGGTTTACCAGCAGGTATTCATGAAACTCTTATTTGAGCCAGAAAGTTATTATAGTGATCAACTAACCAAGAATATTGATCATAATATTGCACTAACGGATCAATTCACCCTAGATATTTCCCAAACAATGAGTGATAAACAGTGGCGACACTTCCACGGAAAAGTCCGTGAATGGCGAGAGCTTGCTGAAGACTTATTGAATTAATTCTCTATAAAACAACCTCTTAATGTGAGTGCTGATGGAGCCTGTCAGCACTTTCTAATGAAAAACTGATTCAAAGCAAATTCTTATTGTGGCACGAGCGTAACATGACTTGTCGAACCATGTTGGATAGGATCCTCGCACACCTTACATCCCTGTGCGTGGCATCCTTCGCTCAAAACAATGAGAATAATTATGAAGCATTTAGTTGAAAGATTTCTTCGCTACGTCACGTTCGATACTCAATCTAATCCCCACGAAACAGCTTGCCCAAGCAGCGGCGGGCAACTTGTATTTGCTCAGCAGCTTAAAAAAGAAATGATTGAACTTGGTTTAAGCAATGTGACCTTGAGTGACAATGGCTACCTAATGGCTAAGCTGCCATCTAACGTTGATTATGATGTGCCAGCAATTGGTTTTATCGCACACATGGACACGGCTCCTGATGCTTCAGGTAAGAACGTAAACCCACAGTTTATTGAAGACTACCAAGGTGGCGATATCGCACTTGGTCTAGGTGATGAAGTGCTTTCTCCGGTGCAGTATCCTGATTTGCACGAGCTTCATGGCCACAACCTTATTACCACAGATGGCACAACGCTTCTTGGCGCTGACAACAAAGCGGGCATTGCAGAGATTCTTTCTGCGGTAGCTATGTTGATTGAAAACCCAGAAATCCCACATGGTGACATCTGTATTGGTTTTACTCCCGACGAAGAAATTGGTCGCGGTGCTGACTTGTTTGATGTTGAGAAGTTCGGCGCGGAATGGGCGTACACCATCGATGGTGGCCCTCAAGGCGAGCTGGAATACGAAAACTTCAATGCAACCAGTGCGGATGTCACTTTCCATGGCGTGAGCGTTCATCCAGGCACTGCGAAAGGCAAACTGGTTAATGCGATGAACTTGGCGGCTAAATTCCAAGTGCAGATGCCAGAAGATCAAACGCCAGAAACTACAGAAGGCTACGAAGGCTTCTTCCACCTAAAATCTGGTGAACTTGGTGTGGCTCGTAGTGAGTTAGGCTACATCATTCGTGACTTTGACCGCGAAGGTCTGGAAAATCGCAAAGCCTATATGCAGAAGCTAGTCGATGATATGAACGCAGGCTTGAAGCACGGTTCGGTTGAGTTGAAGCTCACTGACAGCTATTACAATATGCGTGAAATGGTTGAACCATATCCACATATTATCGATTTGGCGAAACAAGCGATGGAAGTGTGCGATGTTGAGCCTCTTATTAAGCCAATTCGTGGTGGTACAGACGGTGCCCGTTTGTCGTTTATGGGCTTGCCTTGTCCGAACATCTTCACAGGTGGCTACAACTTCCACGTTATCCATGAATTTATCTCCATAGAGATGATGGAGAAGTCTGTTCAAGTGATCGTTAAGATTGCTGAGCTAACGGCCAAGAAGCACGGTTAATCGCGCTAATTAATTAACCTCACCACAAGAAAAACAAAAGCCCAGACGTCTGTCTGGGCTTTTTGGTTGGTTTTGGCAAACGTTTAGATTGTCTGAACATTTACACAAAAGCTGAGTAACGTCTTAACGAACGCTTTTCTCTTCGATCTCGTTGATTGGTAGCCAGTTCACTTCAACACCCGCTTGGTCGAACATGTCTTGGCTCACTTTAATCTTGTCGCCCCAGCGAGATAAGAAATCTTCAGATTGTTCAGGGCAGCTTACACGTGCAATCCCTGTTTGAATGATTTTTGCTGCACAGTTCGGGCAAGGGAAGTGGGTTACCCAAATATCACAACCATCTAAGTCACGCTTCGAAAACAAAATTGCGTTCTCTTCTGCGTGAAGCGTTTTTAGGTATTTCAGTTCACGTTCATCTGTATCAACGCTGTCAGATACGCCGTGTGGGTAGCCGTTGAAGCCAACAGAAACAATACGGTTATTTTTGGTGATTACCGCGCCAACTTGTGTGGATGGATCTTTACTCCATGACGCAACAAGTTCAGCCATCTGGTAGAACCGTTTCTCCCATTTAGAAATCATACTCATCCTCTCGGTCGAAAGCTTTGAATTGTCTGCATGATAACGCATTCAGTTTAAAAAAATAGTCAAAACACTCACGGTAATTATGAAGTGTCGATTTTTACGTGAAGCTGATGAATTAATGTCTAATTTATCGGTATGTTTTCACCACAAAATCACAGTGATTTTCCGCGTGATTCGTATACATGATCGCAATAATTTTATCCTGCTGGTCACCATGTTTGGTAGAACTCCCACGTACCATTCAAGCAGAAGCGAGCGCTGATGCAGTATTGGATCTCCACGGAAAAAGCTCTGAACTGTTCCTCTGGATAACGAATAAGCGCTGAGCTACCTTAAATAGAAAAGCCCAAAGCATGAGAATGCTCGGGCTTTTTGATGGTATTAATTTAAATCTGAATATGCGAACTTGGCTTACGCGCTGCGGGTTTTAAATTCCGCGACTGCATCGTCCATGCCATGGGCTTGAGCAGAGACAGAATCGACTTCATGCAGACATTCTTGTGCGGATTGCATGTTGTTTTCAGAAATCACGTTCAGCTCAGTAATCGAGTCGCTGACTTGATTCATCACTATGCCTTGCTCTTCGATGGCAGAAGCGATGCGTTCAGAGTTACCTTGAATTGCATGCATGTCTGCAATGATCTGCTGAAGGCTTGAGTCGAGCTTCTCAGATGCTTGAAGGGTTTGCTGACCTTGGTCGTTACATTGATCGATATCTGATACCACCATAGACATTTGCGATTGAATGTCTGATACCACGCGAGTGATTTCTTCTGTCGATTGATGAGTACGGCTGGCTAGTGCGCGTACTTCATCCGCTACCACGGCGAAGCCACGACCTTGCTCGCCCGCCCGCGCTGCTTCAATGGCTGCGTTTAGCGCGAGTAGGTTAGTTTGCTCTGCAATATCTTGAATGATATTCACTGCACCGCCAATCTTTGCAACGTGCTCGCTAAGCGATCCGATTGACTGCTGACTATTCGAAAGAATACCGGTTAATTGACCGACATTCGTTACTGTGGTTTCAACAACGGTACGACCTTGTTCCGCATTGTTTGCGGCTTGGTGAACGCCTTCTACTGCTACAGAGGTACTTTCCGAGATTTCACCAATAGTGGCGACCATTTGCTGAACTGCGGTTGCCATTGATGAAGTATGATCGGCTTGAGCGTGGAATTGCTCCATCACGCCTTCTAGTTCACGATGCATATTATCGGTGCTTGCTGATAGCTGTGCTGACTTCTCTTGCGTGCCGTGAATCAAGTGCTCAAGTTTATCCAACAGATCGTTTAAGTGATGGCTGATGTCCGCCAATTCATCTTTGCCTGCTAACTCTGAACGCAAGCCCATATTGTTGCTTTCGCTGATATTTTTGATCGTCGCAAGTAGGCTGCTAACACGGGTATTGATTGAGCGTGAAATTTGCAGAATCAAGGCGAAGATAACAACGAAGACGACGGCAGTGATGACTTGTTTCACCATGGTGTTTTGCGCATCACGAGCTTCTGCCGCTTGGCTCAACGCAGATGAGAAGGTCTTAAATTGCTCTTCAACTGCATGTGATAGGGCACGAGTGTCACCCAGTAAACCTTTGTTGTATGCCACACCAATTGTCTGCTTTTGCGTAGCAAGTTGGCGCGCATTCTCGATTAATGAAGGAACATACAAACTTTGCAACAGAACGTCGTCCATTTTCCCGGCTTTGACGCCTTGTGCGAACTTGGTTAACGCCATCAGTTGCTGGTGGTTTGCATTCTGTTCAGCTTCCAACAACGCTTGTTCAAAGTTTGCCAGTAGACCGCTGTCGGCATTTAAACCATAGCGCTCGTAAGCGGAAACCAAATTCTGGAAACCTTTTTGATAGGCAAGTAAGTCCTGTGTAAATTGGAGGCTAGAAGGGAGGTCATAACGGTTTAGGATGCCAGACAATTCTTGTTCGGTTCTGATAAATTTATCGACGTTTCCATTGAATTTGTCGAGGTATTTGATATTGCTGCGTAACAAGAAGTCTTTTTCATTGCGACGTAGGTTAAGGAGACGAATTTCGAGATCGCCAACCAATTTAATCGCGTGATTGAGCTCTTGGCTTTGGTTCGCGAAGTGTGACGAGGTACCCAATAGGGCCACAATACCTAAAATGGCAATTACTCCAAGGGAGTAGAGCTTGTTCCTTATAGTCATAGAGTTTGTCCTGAATAGTTGACTAAAGTAAGGAACCCAACAAGGCTCCCAATGGCTAGCTCTGACGTTTGCTAGTACAGCACTTTCTGGCGTTGCTGTTTTTTTGTCGCTTGCTTGTTTTTACTATCAAGTCTGCGACGTTGCGAAGCGCGAGTTGGTTTGGTTTTAATACGCTTCTTTTCTTGTCGGCTTGCAGATTGTATTAACGCTTGTAATCGATTTAGTGCGTCTTCTTTGTTCTGCTCTTGTGTCCGAAACTGTTGCGCTTTAATGATGATCACGCCATCTTTGGATATCCGGCTGTCTGAAAGGGCGAGAAGTCGCTCTTTATAGAATTCCGGCAGTGTGGAATGACGTACGTCAAAGCGCAAATGTATCGCGGACGATACCTTATTAACGTTCTGCCCACCATTTCCTTGAGCCCGGATAGGCAATAATTGGATTTCCCAATCTTGAATTGTGACGGAGTTCGAAATTTTGAGCATGATAACTAAATGCCAATAAGGAATGGGATGATGGCTGATAAATTACCATCAGAGATGTACAAATAGAAGAATTGACATGAACACAATAGATTTAAGCCCCTATAAAGGGTTAATTTTCGACATGGACGGTACCTTGATTGATACCATGCCTGCGCATTTGGCGGCGTGGCAAGCAACGGCGGATCGTTTCGACTTCCCTTTCAACCAAGAGTGGTTACACAGCTTAGGTGGCATGCCAAGCTTCAAAATTGTTGGTGAAGTAAATCGTCAGCATGGTTTGTCTCTCGACCCAAAAACCGTTTCTCGCTTCAAAATGGACACGTTTTCTGAGATGGAGCAACACGGTGAAGTTATCTCATGCACTAATACCGTTTTGGATAAGTATCTTGGCAGCAAGAAGATTGCCGTGGGCACAGGTAGCCAGCGCGACAGCGCACTGCGTCTACTAGCAAAAGCAGGTATCCTGAAAAAGCTGAATGCTGTGGTTACGGCTACTGACGTTGAAAACCACAAACCATTCCCAGACACGTTTCTTATGGCTGCAGAACAACTTGGTTTGAGCGCACAAGATTGTGTGGTGTTTGAAGATACCGAGTTAGGCAAGAAAGCTGCGCACGCCGCCGGTATGGATTGTGTGATGGTAGAAGAGAATAAGTTAGTGTTTTATCCGAAAGCGTAATACTTCGGGCCAGAAAATCATACCCAATAAAAAAACGCCGCAACTGATGCGGCGTTTTTCTTTATTTTTGCTGAGGATTATTGGATGTCCAATAGCTCAACGTCAAATATCAGTACGCTTGCTGGTGGGATAGGGCCAGTACCATTTTTACCGTAGCCAAGTGTGCTTGGTACGAATAGGCGAATCTTCTCACCGACAACCATGTACTGCAGGCCTTCTTGCCAGCCTTTGATTACTTGGTTTAGACCGAACGTGATTGGCTCGCCGCGCTCTACAGAGCTATCGAAAACCGTACCGTCGATCAGTGTGCCGTGGTAGTGCACTTTCACTTTGCTGTTTGCAGCTGGGTGAACGTCACCAGTACCTTTTTCAAGTACAAGGTATTGCAGGCCGCTCTCAGTGGTAATCACGCCTTCTTTCTTGCTATTTTCTAGCAGAAATTCTTGACCCTTCGAAAAGTTTTCGTCTGCCACTTTGTGGTTCGTCCAAGTACGGTAGATAAAGAATGCCGCTAGGACAAAAATAATAAGAGGAAACAGAAATTTAGACACAATAGCTCCTTGTCTTATTTTGGTTGTTTTAGCAGATAGTTGATGGTGTCTGCCATTGCTTCAACGGTTTCATGACCACCTGTGATCACTTGGTACTTACCGTTTACGATGAAGGCAGGCACTGAGTTGATTTGACCACGAGTCGTGATCTGCTCTGTTTTAGTGATGTATTCAAACAGTTTTGCTTGTTGAGCATCGTCTAGTTGATAAGGGCTCACTAGATTACGAGACTCGAATGCTTTCTCTACCGCTGCTTGACGCTCATCAGCAGTCGCTTCTGCTCCCATTTGAACCGCCGCGAATAGTTCTTCCATAAACGCTTTGTCAGGCGTACCGTTCACCTGCATTGCTGCTGTGTAGAAAATGATTGCGCTGATTTGTGCACTCTCATTGAAGGTTACGTGCATTTTCTCGACTTTTTGTTCTGTCAAAGATTCGATTTTTGGCACAAATTGTTCCATGGTACGGCAGTGACCACAGTTCAGAGAAAACACCTCAGTAACAGGAGCCAGGTTGTACTCTGCAAGAGAGACTGGCAACACTTCGTATTGTTTGCCTTGTTGTGGCTGACTATTGCCGTTATCACAAGCCGTTAGGGCAAATACTGCGGCAAAAAGTGCTGCACCTTTAGAAATAGTTTTAAACATGGGTAAAGCTCTAAATAGTAGAATTATTGCTAGTTTATCGGTTAACGGTATCGACGAAAACCATTAATACGGCTTGTTACACTAAAGTGAGATAATCGAAGAAAGTTTAGACAAAACAGAGCAATGACGCAGAAAATAAAGGTGCTGATGCTTGAAAAAGACGAATCTCGTCCACTTCAAAGGAGAGCAGTCATTCACCGAAAGCCGCAGAATTAGAAAAATGAAGGTGCATATGGGATCTTTGGCACGATAGGTGCTTGCTAAATGAAGATAAATAGCAATGGGCACTAAAGTTTGGGCAATTTAAGCCGACACAGTGAACAAGAATTCATTCTACGTTGGTAACGGTATGAAGCATTGGTTTTTAGTTGCATGTGGTTTCTTAGCCGGATGCACCAGCATTAATTCAGATATGGTTCCGGGCGGCAACATGTTAGACACCGCTCCTCGAACTAATTCAGAGCTTAGACATCCAGAGTGGGGTTATGCAAAGTCATACTCTTCTGCGCCTCGTTATGTTGCTCAGGTACCGAGCTCAATGGAAAAAAAGTCACAGGGCGTGATGTCATTGGAGATGCTCTTAAATAGACATCAGATCGCCCATGAAACCATCAGTGGCGAACATCTTATGATACGTTTGAAGGAGCAAGTTCATTTTCAAACTGGCTCTGCAAGGTTATCGGCGCAATCTCAAGACTGGATACAGAGCCTTGGGCATTATCTTGCCGGACGCACTGACGTCGATGTGGTGATTGATGGCCATGCGGACAGCACGGGGGCGGCGAGCTTCAATGATTCGTTGTCTGAGAAACGTGCGCGTGAAGTTGAAAAGCAGCTACTTGCGACTAGCTTGCCACGCCAAAGAGTGTTCTCTCGAGGCTTTGGTGAATACGTACCGCAGTGTAGTAACGCAACGGCGAGTGGTAAAGCATGTAATCGTCGAGTGGAGCTGATGCTGATTGTCGATCAGTAACCACCATTTTAAGCCATTGAGATAAAAGAAAAGAGGCACCGTTTGGTGCCTCTTTTACATCCGCCAATGTTCTTAGGGGGAACTAGGCAAATTCTTTTTCAATGTAAGCGACAATGTCTGAAGATTCGTAAAGCCATTGCGTTTCGCCATCTTTTTCAATGCGAAGGCAAGGAACTTTCACGCGACCGCCACCTTGCTCTAGTGCTTCACGGTGTACTGGGTCATTTTTCGCATCACGCAACTCAATGTTTACAGATTGACGCTTCATAGCACGACGAACTTTTACGCAGAAAGGACAAGCTTCAAATTGGTAAAGTGCGTAATTTTGAGCTTTATCATCAACGCTTTTCTGGGCTTCTGCTGAGCGTTTAACGCCGCGAGGTGAGAATACTGCGTTGAGAAGTAGAATGATTTTTCCCAAAATCCAGCGGATAAACTTCATAATGATCCCTTGATGTTCAGTGGATGAATGTCCTTGGTTTTCATGCAACAACCGACGTGAGGAAATCGTTTAACGAGAAGAGTTGTTGCATAAGAGGGCGTAGTCTATCAGGTGTTTGGTTTTGACAAAACCATGTTTTTTATGAGGAAAAAAGACGTTTCACCCAACCAAAGAGTCCATTTGCTTTTGCAGGGTTCGCTTCTTTACCGAGATAAAAGCTTTGCATCAAGTCTGTACGGAATGCATCTAAGTCCATACGTTTGATCACCAGCTCATGCTGCAGGGTATTTTGTGTTTGCTCTGCGTGATCATGAGCAAGGCTGAAATCCATATTCAGGTAGCCTTGAGTGTATAGCCATAAGTGCGTGACCAATACTAAGTCTTCGGCAGACTGGTTAGTGAACTTCTCAGCATTCTCTTCGCCCAACGTATCACTGAATACTTGCTGCATTTTGTGAGTGGATGTGGCGTGCTGCTCATACAGCGCACTGGCTTCGATATGAGACTTAGTCAAAAGCCCGAGTAAATGCAGCGCAGGGGCTGTGTCAGGCTTGTTTTCACATACTCTAATGAACAATGGGGCTTGTTCTTTTACCCAGCGTCGCCTTGCTGCTTTATGCTCGTCAACGAAGGGAATGTTTTTGAACCCCATTTCTTGGATCAGTTCATTAAGAGGCGTCATTACTTTGCAATTCCTTCACCGTAACTTCGACGTGTTGTTCGTTAATATCAACGAAAATAGAGGTGCCGGTAATCATAACAGATAGGCTAGTGCCACGGTCAAGGTGCTGTGAAATCAAATCGATAGCATCGTAATCTAGGCTTGCCACGTCGACAGGAAGCATGCCAAATTTGCTAGCCATCTTGTCCCACCAAACTGACGCTTTGGTGTTGTAGGTGTAGACTTTCACATTCTTAGCCAAGCGGGTCGCTTTCTTGATGCGATCTGGCTCTGGCTCACCAATCTCAATCCAATGTGTGATGGATTGATCGTCCTCAACACGCCACAAGTCTGGCTCTTCTGTTGTAGAGAGACCTTTAGTGAACTCGAGATCATCCTGTGCATTCAAGCAGAACGCGAAAATACGAGCCAGCATACGCTGTGGCTTTTCAGAGGGATGAAGGGCGATAGTCAGGTTTTTTGAATCGTAGTAATCGTTGTTCATATCGGAGATAGCGATACGAAACTTGTATATTGTTGGTTTTAGAGCCATGGGAAGTATCAACAAATGAAGGGCAAAAAAATAGCCAGCTAAAAGCTGGCTATCATATCAAAATCTTAAAAGGATTAAACTAGAGTGATTTTCTCAGCTTGTGGACCTTTTTGACCTTGAGTGATTTCGAATTCTACTTTCTGACCTTCAACAAGCGTACGGAAGCCGTCACCTTGGATTGCAGAGAAGTGAGCGAAAACGTCAGGACCGTTTTCTTGTTGGATGAAACCGAAGCCTTTAGTTTCGTTGAACCACTTAACTGTACCAGTAGCTTTGTTAGACATGTCTATTTCCTAAATATCTAATTTTGTGTAAATCTCGCCTAATCGGCGCTTATAGCGTGGAAAAATAAATTGCTATTGCGTACCACAGGACGGGGGAGTTACGAGTAATCCAACGAAATGTGAAAACAAAGAACTTTCTTTCTAGCCGTGTTCGAGTCTAGGTTAATTACGGGTATAGTCAACATATATCGACCTCTCAAGGGCAAATATTTGTATCTAGTCACTTTTTATACGCTGTATTTTTGATGTTTTTTCAAATAAATGACGTTGTTGTGAAGTTTTTGGGGGCAAAATGAAATTTATTATACAAATTTGACTATTTTCCCTAATTATTGTCCAATCTGGTTCGACCATTAAGGAGGATCTATGGCGAAGAACAAATCTAATCCTCAGCCGAATGAATTGGTTCAAGATACTGAATTTGGCAGAGGCGAAATTAAAGACAATGCATTGAAAGCCGTTGTCACCAGTCAACTGTTTAGAACTCGAGTTGTAAAAGCGAAAAAAGGCAAAGGCAGCTTCAACCGGAAAGCGAAGCATAGAGGCAAAGAGCCCTATTCAAAGTTCTCACTAATGTGGATTTTGAATAGGGCTTTTTTCTTATCTGAAGGTTATGGAGATACGGTGTCTAGCGTTCGATTTTTGGTGAGTAAATAGAATAGGCTGTGATTTGCCCTGCAACGATCGCCGAGAACATAAACAGCGCAGACAAACCAATGCTTGGGATCGGCAAAATCGATTGCTCAAACACGGATTGGCTCGCACTGACCAATACACGGCTACCCGGAACCAATATGATAATGCCTTGAACAATGTAGATAGAGCCCGTCAGTTCCATCTTTTTCGCAATCCAAGTCCCGTATAGGGTAATCAGTACAGTGGTAACCCAAGTGCCCACAACCCAGCCACTTTCTAAACCAAGATAAAATGGCCCCCACATTCCCAACATTGCCACAGGTAAGCCGAGTAGAATGTCGATAGGGCGGGCATTAAAGATCACCCCAAGGCTGATTGAAATGATGAACAATCCACTAATGTGCATCCAAATAGGAACTGCATTGGTGTAGGCGATGGATTGCGCTTGACCCCAAATGGCTTCACCGATATTAAGCCCCATGGTAATGCCGACAAACAGTTTGATCAGCGTGAGCGCACATTGCCCTAATAAACTGGTTCCTGAAACCAAATCGTTGAACGCGAGACACTCCAGCGAGTTAGCGATAGAAAGTCCGGGCACAAACAGAACAATCGTAGCGATACAGAGCGCCCACACTGGAATAGGCAATCCAGTGCTGGATAGGTAAGCGACAATAATGCCAGTGAACAAAGCCGCGATAAACTCAACCGCAATTGCACGTCTCGCTCGGCAAACTTGCTGACATCCCCAGACCATAAAACCGAGAATAAAAGCAAAGCCGATCGCTTCCAAGGTACTGCCAACCAACATTAAGTAAGCGGGTGGAATACCCATGTTTGCCAATGCGATGATCCATGAAGGATATCCCGCAGGTTCAGGGACAGGTTCGCTACTTGGTTGATTGATACGAATGATGGTGTTGGCCAGCAAACTCAAGTTAATGGAAGCTGGTTTCAGGCGTTTGAGTACCACTGCGTTGTTGTCATCAGGAAACTGATAATTGATCGCGGTTGGTGTGGCTTGAATCATCACATCCACGCCATGTTTTTGCGCATAGTGCTGAGTGTATTTCTCTACTTTGTAAGGTGCACAACCACTGCGATGCAAGGTATCGCCAATTTCGACGATTTTGTTAATTCTATATTGAGAAGGCATGGCGAAAGCGAAAATTTTGGGTCACAAAAAAATTGCGCGTAAGTTAACAAAGCGATTCTTATCGAGCGAATAATCATTACTTTTTTGATGTGATTTTGTGGGCTGTGTCAGGTGTTGTTTCGTTTATCGCGGATTTGCATCGAGAACGGTTGGTACTATCGCACTTTCATTCATATAAATTTCATAATAATTCGCGATAAATTAATAAATACTTCTAGCAATAAAGTACCGTTTTTCAGATGAAGTGTATTAATTTGGATTCATATCAATAAGAGTCTCTTCCCATATCTAAAAGCTCTGCTGTATCTTTAGTTCGATTTAAGTCTTAGATAACTCTTTCGGACAGGGTGGCGAGAAGTAGGAATGACTCTCATACGTTATAGTACTTATGTTTGGAAAAACACCACGTTTAGCATTGCTCTATTAATAGTGGGCGTGCTGCATAGTGCTGTGACGTATGGTCAAGAGACCCAGAAGGAGACTCTCGTTATCGCTAATTCAAAAGCGTGGAAGCCTTTCTCTTATCTCACACCAGATGGTGAGCCTAAAGGCATCTTAATTGATTTTTGGCGTGAGTATGCCGTTAGAAATGATGTTCATGTTCAGTTTCTTCTGCTTGATTGGGAAGACTCTTTGCTCGCAGTGAAAGAAGATAGAGCAGACATTCATGCTGGGCTCATATTTTCAGAAGAGCGCAACCAGTACCTGAACTTTGGCACAGTGATCATGCCTATTGATACCCAACTGTACGTGAACAGCGACCTTTTGGGCATCGATGTTGATTCGGTGTTGGCTGGGGAGTCTGCGATGGAGGTGGGGTTAGTTAAAGGGGGATATGAAGAGACTTTCGTTCGTAAGCGTTATCCCAATGCCGCAATAAAACGGTTTGCGAATAGTGATGCATTATTAAAAGCCGTTACCGACAAAAAGATATTCCTGTTTGTGGTCGATACTCAAGTGTCTAATTTCTATATGGCGACGACATCAGATGCAGTGACGTTCTTGCCTGCATTACACCTTTATAGCAAAAGCTTGAGAATCGCGACGGGAGAGGCGAGCTCAGAGTCGATCGAAGCCATCTCCAAGAAATTTGAAACGGTGTTGGAAGCCGACAAAGATCGAATTTTAAGTCGTTGGATCCACGTTAAAACGGTTTATCCCGCCTATTTGGCGCCCCTTGCTGTGTTTGCTCTTATTATCGCGGCTATGTTCCATATCTTTTCACTCAAACGCACGGTGGCTCTGCGCACGCGGCAACTCACTATGGCGAATCAACAGCTTTTTGAGCTCACCCTGACTGACCCTCTCACTAAGCTTTATAATCGACGTCACTTGATTGAGCGTTTAGCGACGTTAAGTAACGTAAGGCGAAACTTGACCGTGATGGTGTTTGATATTGATGACTTCAAATCCATCAATGACCAATTCGGGCATGTGGTTGGCGATCAAGCCATTATCGCCGTTGCGAATACGGCGAGAACCGTGATCGATGAAAGAATGACGTTGGCACGCATTGGTGGTGAAGAGTTCGCTTTGGTGACAGCTTCGCTTTCTGCTGAAGAAGCTGAAGTACTCGCTCGTACAATTTGCACCCAAGTGCATTGCTCACCGGTGACTTTGGATGGACAAACGATTAGCGTGAGTATCAGTTTAGGGTGCGCGTATTATCCAAAATTTGATGAACAACCAAGCCTGCAAGATGCAGATCAACTTATGTACCGTGGCAAGGCAAATGGGAAAAATCGTGCAGTGTTCCAAATCATTAACAGAAACAAAGTTGAGCCATTACTTCTTAAAGCTCAGTGAAACTTTGAGCGAGCTCTCGCTGACCTCTATTCTCTTCTTGCTATACTGATCTGAACTCTCTGTTTTTATTGTTATTTCTGATGCTAATCGTGTCGGGATTCAGTGCCGAGGACAGTTATGCGTACTGCTTTGTTATCTCTCATGTGTTTGTTCACTTCATTTAATGCTGTGGCTGAAAGTGCTTCTGATATCGTGCAAAAATCAGATCAGGCAATGCGCGGCGATTCCAGTTATACCGAATCCACTATGGAGATCATTCGCCCCGATTGGACTCGGTCGATGACCATGAAAAGCTGGACCAAAGGGACGGATTTGTCTTTGGTGTTGGTTACGGCGCCAGCCAAAGATAAAGGCAGCGCTTCTCTAAAACGACAAAGAGAAATGTGGAATTGGGTACCGAGCATTGAACGTGTCATCAAAATTGCGCCATCTATGTTGAGCCAATCGTGGATGGGCTCAGATTTTACCAACGATGACTTGATCAACCAGTCTTCTATCGTGGTCGATTATCAGCATCAACTAAAAAGCGAGGATGTGTTTGATGGCGACAAGGTTTGGGTGATAGACGCCGTCGCAAAGCCAGATGCTCCGGTAGTGTGGAGTAAAGTAACGCTATGGATTTCTAAGTCGACGTATCTACAACGTAAAGTGGAATTCTACGACGAGTTTGAAGAGCGAGTGAACGTGATGACGTCTTACGACGTGAAAGAGCTCGGCGGGAGAAAATTAGCGACCAGAATGGAAATGCAGCCGCTTGATAAGCCAGACAATAAAACCGTACTTATCACCCACCAAGCACAGTTTGATTTCGATATCGATGACAGCTTTTTCTCTCAGCAACAGATGAAATCGCTGCGCGACTGAGTTTGGGTAAATGAACGGCTAAAAGAAGAAACGGATAATTAAAAATCAACGGAAGGAAACGAATCAATGCTTGTGAAACTGGCTTGGCGAAACCTCTGGCGACAAAAGCGCAGGACCTTGCTGACGGCGTCTGCGTTGGCATTGGTGTTGTTTCTTTCGCTTATTACACGAGCGTTTCAAGAAGGGAGTTACACGTCCAATATTAAAAATGCCGCCAAGTTTTATACGGGTCTGATTCAACTGCAAAACCCCGACTTTGGTGATTCTTCTAGCATTGATGATATTTTGCCGCAAACCAACACCTTCGTTTCGGCGGCGAAAAACAATCCCAATATTGATGTGGTATTACCTCGGGTGGAATCTTTTGCTCTAGCCGCAAAAGACGAACGCTCAAAGGGCGTGATGGTGTTAGGCGTGGAACCTGAAGCTGAAGATAAGTACTCCAATATCAGCGACAAATTGATTGAGGGAAGCTACATCCAATCAGGGCAAAAATCAGTGTTGGTTGGTGGTGGTTTAGCCAATTATTTGCAACTCAAGGTTGGCGATGAACTGGTGCTGTACGGTGCCGGTTATCGAGGGCAGACCGCGGCAGGTTTGTATCAAATCTCGGGCATTCTTCATTTTCCTTTGCAGCAACTTGATTCTCAGTTGGTGTACATGCCGCTCGATACTGCGCAAAGCCTGTATTCATTGGATGACCAAGTCACCGCATGGGTTTTAAATACTGAGAGTTTAAGAGACTTACCTGATACCGTTGAACAGCTTAAAGCCGAGTATGGCAAAAATGTCGCCGTGAAAGATTGGAAAGAACTTTCGCCAGAAATGGCACAGCAAATCGCCTTAGATAAAGCGGGCGGCATTTTCTTGATTTACATTCTCTACGGCATTGTTGGTTTTGGCTTGTTTGCGACAATCTTAATGACGACATTGGAACGCCAACGTGAGTTCGCTGTCATGCTGGCAACCGGAATGCTGCGTTCCAAGCTTGTCCTTCTGCTCACGGTAGAGTCTGTGTTTATGTCCGTCATTGGCGTCCTTATTGGGCTTATTGTGAGTGCTCCCGTGTTGGGGTATTTCTACTTTAATCCAATCGAAATTACCGGCGATGCTGCCAAGCTCATGCGCGAAAGTGGTTTTGAACCTATTGTGCCCGTTTCGCTTGACCCACACTTACTGCTCAATCAAATCGCCGTCGTGCTGTTTATTCTCTTGTTGTGTTTACTTTACCCAATGATTCTTATGCTTCGAATGCCTATTGCGGCAGGGTTAAAAGGAGGTGCTCATGCTGGTTAAGTTGGCTTGGCGTAACTTGTGGCGTAACAAGTTGAGAACCTCAATCATGCTCGGTGCGATGGTATTTGGCTTGATGGGCGTGGTTGCCATGATGGGGTTTATGAATGGCTTGGTCGATAGCATGATCAAGAACGCTATCTCATGGCAAACCAGTCACTTTCAGATCCAGCAAAAGTCCTACTTGGTCAATCCTGAGCTAAAAGATGTGATTCCCGATGCGAATAAGATAAGCAAAGTGTTATCGGCTAATCGAGAAGTGAAAGCGATCTCTGAGCGATTTCTAGCAGATGGCATGATAGCGTCGGCGCGCAGCACACGTGGTATTCGCATCAACGGCGTTAATATCGAGCAAGAGCAAAACATCACGCCACTCTCGAAACATATTGTCGACGGAGAATGGCTGAGCGAAGAAGGCAGAAACCCGATTTTGGTATCGAGCAAAATAGCCGAACGATTGAAGCTACGAGTCGGCTCCAAAGTCGTACTTACTTTGTCTGATGTGAATGGGGAAGTCGCAGGCGCGGCATTTCGTGTTCGAGGTATATTCAAAACACCATCGACAGGGTTTGATGACGGTAATGTCTACTCCCGCAAAGCAGATCTTGAAAAGGTCGCTGGGCTGAGTGGCACACACGAAATTGCGATACTCCTTACTTCTAATAACGATGCTGAGCTCAGGCAGTTACTGGCGTTCACTCACTCTATTTTGCCGCCGGAAAGTAAAGACTTGCTTAGTGTGAGACCTTGGCAAGAGATCCAACCTTTGCTCTCGACCATGATGAGCACAATGGATGTTTCCAACCAAGTGATGCTGGTGGTGTTTGTGCTGGCGATGACCCTTGGTATCATCAATATCATGCTGATGTCGGTGTTTGAACGCACGCGAGAGTTCGGTGTGTTAATGGCTGTCGGGATGCAAAAACACAAGATACGCTTGTTGATCGTTTTTGAAACCTTGTTCCTCGGATTAGGCGGTTGTGCGCTTGGGTTGCTCGGGAGTGCAATTATGTTCAAGGTGCTGAGTATTACTGGATTGTCGCTGGCTGGTATGGCTGAAGGGTTAGGGGCTTATGGCGTGGATACCTTGCTTTATCCACGGGTATCAATAACGGAATATCAAATGATCATTGTCGCGATTTTTGTTGCCAGCCTTATCGCAGCCCTGTATCCCGCACGACAAATTTTGAAGCATCAACCTGTGGATGCCATGGCGGAGAAAAGCTAATGACCATCAAACTAGAAAACCTAACTAAGATTTACAACGCCGATGGTGATTTCCCTGTGCACGCAGTGCAGTCGGTAGACTTGGAGATTAAGCAGGGTGAGTTCGTTGCGATCATGGGGCCATCTGGTTCGGGTAAAACGACGTTGCTGAACATGATTGGCGGTATTGATGCCCCAAGCTCTGGCAAAGTGGAAATCGACGGTTGTATGATTTCATCGATGTCAGAAAAAGAACTGATTGCCTATCGTCGCGATAATATAGGCTTCATCTTCCAAGACTACAGTTTGTTACCTGTGTTAACCGCGCTTGAGAATGTGGAATTCGTCATGCAGCTGCAAGGTAAAACAGAGCGAGAATGCCGTGAACGTGCGACGTCCTTGCTTGAACAAGTGGGGTTAGCGGAACAAATGAATAAGGTGCCAGGTAAAATGTCCGGCGGCCAGCAGCAGCGTGTTGCGGTTGCTCGTGCTTTAGCGCCAAAGCCTCGTTTTGTCATGGCGGACGAACCCACTGCCAATCTAGACGCCAAAAGCACCGCGGAGCTGCTCGACATTATGGAGCAACTGAGCGAACAAGAGGGAACGACGTTTATCTTCTCGACCCATGACCCGAGAGTGATAAAACGTGCACACCGAATTATCGTGTTTGAAGACGGTCGTTTGGCGCGTGATTTCAGCAATATTGATAATCGCGCAGAGAGGTCGCATGCATAGAGCTGTTTCCCATTTGTCTGCGATTTGTACCAACGCTCTCCGATTACATACTTACTTGCCAAGAACGAACATAAGTGCAGTGTTTATCAAGGCGTTAAGTATTTCCCTTCTTAGCCTTCAGGCTGGTGGCGCCTTTTCTGCGGTTCCCGGATTAGAGCCACAAAAGTCATGGGATTTGGACGGTTACATCAAATACATGGCAACCTATAGTATTCCTGATGGCGCTGACAATACGTTTGATAACCTAATACACAATCGACTTAACTTTGAATACCGTTTTTCTTCTAGTTGGCGAGTGAATGTTGGGCTTAGAAATCGAGCTCTTTGGGGCGATTCTCCCGACTTTCCTGGCTATGCCGATTTGGTCGCGTTGGATTCTGGTTACATGGATTTAAGCAAAAACTGGCAAGAAGATGATGTGGTCATTAACAGTCAGCTTGATCGCTTGTATCTCACTTGGCAGCAAGATGACTGGGGAGCGCAACTAGGGCGCTTTCGTATCAATTGGTCGATGAATACGATTTGGAATCCAAACGATATCTACAATGCGTATTCGATTTACGATTTTGACTATGAAGAGCGGGCAGGCACGGATGCAGTCATGTTGAGCAGGAAGCTAGGTTTTGCCGATGGGGTAGATTTGGTGTTTTCGCCTGCTCGTGAATCAGGGCAAAACAGTGCCTCACTGCGTTATTTCGCCAATCAATCGGGATGGGATTATCAGTTTATTGCAGGACGAGCTCGGATGGATTACGTACTCGGCGCTGGTTTTGCGACGGATGTGTTTGATGCGGGTTTTCGAGGAGAACTCACGTGGTTTGATCCCATTGATCCAGAATTTGAAGGCGAACCGACCAAAAAGACCGCGGTTGCCAGTTTTGAATCGGATTACAGCTTTGGCGGAGAACGCAGTTGGATGGGGCGCGCAGCGTGGTTATTTATCTCCGAACCGCAAGATGCATCGAGCGCATTGGCGTATTTGAACCTTCCTCTCGATGCAAAAACATTGAGCTTTACACGAAATACATGGTATGCCGATATGAGCTTTGATTTAACGCCTTTAAATCGTGTCACGCTCTCGGCCAGCTACTACGATGACCATTCCTATTTCCTTGGTATGTCGAGTAACTACTCCCTCGCTAATGACTGGCAATTACTTACAGTGATCCAAAGCTTTAACGGCAGCAGTGGCAGCTTGTTTGGCGAAGCGCCTTCGACTTTGTTGTTTGCGAACGTAAAGTACAGCTTTTGATGCTGACTGTTCCCTTATCAGTAAAATAAATCGCCAATAGGTTCCCTAATTTTTACGATAAGCACCCGGATACATTCTTTTTTGTTTAACTTGTGATACATACATTTAACATTCTTATTAATCTCGTTATATTTAAGGCTCATCGTTGTCAGGAGTTTATGGATGAACCTTACGATATCAGGGAAGTTGCAGCTCAGTTTTGTGCTGCTAGCCGTACTTTTTATGGCATCAGCGGTATTCACTTATCGCAACGTCACCACCGTAGAGCAATACGCCTCTTCGCTACTTAAATCCGATTTACCGACCGTAGACACCAGTCGCGGTATCCAACAGTCCGTTCAAGCGTCGCTGTCTTCTATTCGAGCCTACATGTTGCTAGGTGGCGATGAAGAGGCTAGCGCACGTCTAAGTGAGGACGTACGCAATATCATGGCATCTACAGACGAGTCGCTTCCAACGTTGCAGGCTTTGATCTCTGAACAGGATTTTCAAGCGATCCAAAGCCAGTGGGATGCGGTAAAAGTTTCTCTGAACAAGCTGATTGAGCTCAGCCACAGTGATGAGAACTTACCCGCGCACAACCTCTTTATTAACGAAGCAGCCCCCATTGCAGAAGTGGCACTTGATCAGCTTCAAAGCTTAATCAACGAAGAGTCTGGAAACCCATTTGGTGGAGACAGAAAGCGTCTGTTTAAAGTCTACGCCGACAGCTATACCTCGCTCGCCAATGCATTGTCTGCTCTGCGAGATTTCCTGTTGTACGGGCAGCAAGACCATCTAGACAAATACCACGATTTGATTAAGTACCACAATCAGTCTGTCGCGGAAATCGACAGCAAACTCGACAGACTTACCGACAACGACCAATCATTGTGGTCACTGTTTAAAGAAATGCAGCAACTGTACTTTCCTTTAGCAGAGCATGTAATTGCATTACGTCAGTCACCAGAATGGAACGAATCAAACTTGTTGATGGCGAACGAACTGTTGCCTGCAGCAGATGCACTAGACCAAAGCTTAGAGACGATCGTATTGGCTCAACAAAGTCGTGCTGATCAAAGCGGACAGGGCATTAATCAGTCGATCAAGAATGTACTCACCACCATGCTGATTGCAGCGGCATTGGTTTTGTTTGCCGCGATAGCGATTTCAAAATACATGGGCAATACCATTGGTCGCCGAGTGAAAAACTTATCGGAGCGAGCCAAGACGATCGCTTCAGGGGACGTTTCTCAGCCTCCGCTCACTGTTGTTGGGAAAGATGAATTGGCAGACCTTACCGATTCGATTAACCGCATGAACCAATCGTTAGCGAGCATCGTGGCAGGGGTGAGTGAAAAAGCGCACCAAGTGGATACCAGTATGGGGGCTTTGTTGGAATCGGCGCAAGTCACCTCATCGAATGTGGAACAGCAACAGACCAGCATTGTTGAAATGGGAAGCCAATTGGATGAAATCGCTTTAGCCGCGCGTAACACTCTAGATCAAGCCAATCAATCAGTGCAGAAGCTTTCTGATTCAAAAGGCGAGATTGAACAAGGTCGCGATGCTTTAGAGCAAAACAAAGTCACCATGGAAAGCTTGCATGGCAGCATTGAAACCGCGAGCACGCAAGTAACACAGTTAAGCAAAGAGAGCGAAGCCATTGGCCGAGTTACGGAAGTGATTGAAGGCTTGGCAGAGCAAACCAACTTACTGGCATTGAATGCGGCGATAGAAGCGGCGCGTGCAGGTGATCAAGGTAGAGGCTTTGCGGTTGTGGCGGACGAAGTGCGTATGCTGGCGACTCGCACTACTCAATCGACGACAGAAATCAACGGCATCATCAATGCGATTCAACGTTCGACTAATTCAGTGGTTGAGGAAATTGAACACAGCCAATCACTTGCGGAGCAGGGTGCAGAGCACATTGAAAAAGCGGTCACTCGTTTGCTCGCTACTACTGAGCAAATCGGCTCTTTGAATGAGCAAATGGCAGAACTTGCAGCAGCGGCAGAGCAGCAATCGCATGCGACCAATTCGATCACGGGATTGATGTCTGATATTACACAATCAGTGGACGAAGTTTCGAATAACAGCCAACGTGCATCAGAGACGTCATTGCAAGTAAAAGAACAAGTTACTGAGCTGAATCAACAGATGGCAACTTTCAAGACCGCATAAACTTTCTCTAGAAAAGCAAAAGCCCAGTACCTTGCAATAAGATACTGGGCTTTTTGTTGGATGATACGCCGATATTCTTCTACCTGCTCATTGGATTTGGCTATTTAAATCATAGCTAAAACCAAATTCTCTTCACCGAGCCGGAGTCGTAATATGACTCCATCGGCAGCAAATGCTGCAAAAGAATTTTTAAACTTTATACCAATCCCAGTAAGAGAATCGTTTGTTACTACGATTGGTATCATCCTTCTAGGAGCAAGATTATGAACAAACAAGTAAACCTAATTGGTCTAGACAGCGAACAATCAGCACAACTAGCTCAACAACTCAATCAGCTACTAGCGCATTACCAAGTGTTGTACATGAACTCACGTGGTTACCACTGGAACATCAAAGGTCAGCAATTCTTCGAACTGCACGTAAAATTTGAAGAGATCTACACGGATCTACAAACAAAAATCGACGAGCTTGCAGAGCGTATTCTAACCTTGGGTCATACTCCAGCACACGCATTCAGCAACTACTTGGAAGCAAGTGAAATTAAAGAACATCAAAACGCGACTTCTGGTGAGGAGTGTGTACAGGGTCTGGTTCAAGGCTTTAGCGTTCTACTTCTAAAACAGCGTGAGATTCTACAAAACGCGGGTGAAGCAGATGACGAAGGTACAGCGGCATTGATGGGTGACTACATCCGTGAGCAAGAAAAACTTATGTGGATGCTTAACGCTTACCTACAAGGCTAAGCGACGCATCACCCAAGCAATCTTTGGGAACGCATGAAACAATCGGGAATAAGTCATAAGGGGCACGTTGGTGCCCCTTTTTTTGTTTGCGTGTTTTACGTGCGTGTTTATGTTTGCGGTAAGGATTGGAAATGGCTCAACAAATCGCTGAGTTCGCTAAGCGCCAACGAGGCTGAGTCATTGAAGGTTTCTTGATTACCGTGATGAACAAGGCAAGAGGGCATCCGCGCGTTGTACGCAGCCTGTAAGTCATAAAGATAATCGCCAACATAAAGCACTTCATCTGGCATTAAGCGCCACTCCTTCGCCAATACCTGCAAAGATAGTGGGTCTGGCTTGGGCGGGAAACACTCGCGAGTGATGACTCGTTCCACTGAGATTTGGTTGTGTTCTAGTTTGCGCTGCGTGGCGATTTGACAGTTGCGCGTCACGATAGCGGTTTTGATTTCA
Source organism: Vibrio campbellii CAIM 519 = NBRC 15631 = ATCC 25920 (assembly GCF_002163755.1). NCBI lineage: Bacteria > Pseudomonadati > Pseudomonadota > Gammaproteobacteria > Vibrionales > Vibrionaceae > Vibrio > Vibrio campbellii. The sequence continues at coordinate 906,150 of NZ_CP015864.1, read as the reverse complement.
TTTTGATGCAAGTGAGCGAGCAATTCATGACAGCCAAGCATGGGGGCGGACTGCTCAGCATCAGAAATCTCGTAATCAAATATCACGTTATGAGCGTGCTCTCGATGATGAGGGTGCTCAAGTGCTTCGACAAAATCTAATAGATCTTCACTCTGCGGACAACCGAGCTGTCGACGCACTTCACCGAAGTTCATATCAGAACTCACCAAGGTGTTGTCTAAATCGAACACCACGGCTTTAATTTTATCGAGCTGTAAAGGGAATGGATTCATAATGACCTCGTACAACTTAACCGAACTATCGTTTTAAAAAACAGAAGGTTACTGTCAAGTTTAGATTATTCTGATTAGATTGTACGAAAATAAATCAACCATGTATCACAAAACAAGGACGAGCCATGATCATTCCTAAACCATTACAAAAAGGCGACACCATCGGCTTTTTCTCTCCGTCATCTCCAGCCACGGTATTTGCTCCAGAACGTTTTGAGCGCGCTAAAGCGTATGTGGAAGCACATGGTTACCAGGTAAAAGCAGGCTGCTTAACGGGTAAAACTGACCAATATCGCTCGGGTTCGATTCAAGAGCGAGTAGAAGAATTGAATGCGCTGATTCGTGTTCCCGAAGTGCGCTGTATTATGTCGACCATTGGCGGTTATAACAGTAACTCATTGCTACCTTACATTGATTACGAGGCGCTGAAGCAAGATCCCAAGATCATTGTTGGTTATTCGGATGTGACGGCTCTGCTCATGGGCATTTATGCACAAACCGGCATCGTTACTTTCTATGGTCCTGCTTTGGTGGCCTCTCTGGGTGAATTCCCGCCATTGGTGGACGAGACCTTCGCTTCGTTCGAATCGATAGTGAATACATTAGTTGGCTTGGAGCATCAATACACAATGCCACAAGGTTGGACGGATGAATGGATAGAGTGGGGCGAGCAAGACCGCGCAAAGCAAACCTTGCAAAACCATTGGCATTTCAAAGGCGAAGGCAAGATCACTGGGCGTTTGATTGGTGGCAACCTTAATACCATGACAGGCATCTGGGCAAGTGAGTTTATGCCGAGTATCGAACAAGGCGATATCTTGCTGGTGGAAGATTGTTTGCAGGGCATTGAAACGGTCGAACGCTCTTTTGCGTTGCTTAAGCTTTCTGGTGTGTTTGAAAAAGTCAGTGCAGTTGTTCTTGGCAAGCATGAAAAGTTTAACGATAAAGGCACAGGTCGTGCACCTATAGACGTGTTATTAGAATTACTTAACGGTCAACCACTGCCAATTTTGTATGACTTTGACAGCTGTCATACACACCCAATACTCACCGTTCCATTGGGCTCGACCATGACGCTCGATTTTGACAATGAAACGGTGGCAGTGAGTTTAAAGAGCTAGCTTTGTCTGACTAGCTCTTAAGAGAAAACTAGTTCTCCTCAAGACGAAATATTTTCCCGCTGTCGGTAGAAAAATAGATATAACCATCGGGGCTGGTGGTTATATCTCTTACTCGCTCACCAAGATTCTCCATCAATCTTTTTGATTCGGTGAGCCTGCCATTCTCAATAGAAACCACGTTGATGTGCGCCAGTTTCAATGCACCGGCGAGGATTTTTCCATCCAACTCAGGGTACTTATCGCCACGGTACAAAATCATATTGCTGGGTGCGATAGAAGGGATGTAAACCATCTTGGGATCTTCCATTCCTGGTAACGACTTAGCTTCCCCGACGTCCAATGGTCCCCAATATTCTTTGCCATGAGAGACTTTTGCCCAGCCGTAGTTTGCGCCTTTCTTGATTAGATTAATTTCATCGCCGCCGCGTGGTCCATGCTCAATCGACCACAGCTGTTTTGTTGCTTCGTCGTAGAACATACCTTGTGGGTTGCGGTGCCCGTAACTCCATATCTCAGGGCGAGCTTCGGAAGGTTTAAAAGGATTGTCTTGCGGAACCGAACCATCAAGGTTGAGGCGTAGAATACTGCCAGCATGGGTTTGAGTGTCTTGCCCATTATCACGTTCGCCACGGTCACCGATTGAGAAGTAAACTTTGTCGTCAATAAATGAAATTCGACTGCCGTAGTGACGCCCTGTGTCAGTGATGGCATCAGCAACAAAGAGATCTTTCCAGTCCACAAGCTGGTTGTTTTGCAATTGCGCCGTCGCTAACGCCACCGTATTGCCTTTTCTCATGTGTTTGCTGTAGGTAAAGAAGAGTTGCGGGTTTTGCTTATCGGCATTCGGTTCGAGCGCAACATCCAATAAGCCGGCTTGTCCACTGGTGTTCACATTGAGGACGTTAAACAGCTTTTGAGGTTTGCCTGTGGTGATATCCAGCAACGAAACCGTACCGTTCTTTTCATTAACGATAACGCGATGTTTATCTAAGAACTCGATCCCCCAAGGGATCTGAAATCCATTCGCCACTTCGTTAGCGCGGTATTCGGCAGCGTTGGCAGAAAAGGATAAACAAGCGAGTAGGGCAGCAGCAATCGTTCTCATGGTTCCTTCCAATATGAATCGTATTATTGCTTAAAAGCTAACACTAAAAGAGAACGTTTGTCAGAGCATGAGTAGTATCAGAATGTAAAAAATCCCCGATACGAGATCGGGGATTGAATTAAGGCAATAGAGATTTGTTTAATTAGCGAGATTACATCGCTTCTTCAAAGATCTTAGAGATTTCTTCGTGAGTTGCTTGTTTAGGGTTAGTGAAACCACAAGCGTCTTTCAGTGCGTTGTCTGCTAGTGTTGGGATGTCTTCTAGTCTCGCACCAAGCTCTTTAATACCTGCTGGGATACCCACATCTTTCGCTAGAGTAGCGATAGCGTCGATTGCTGCCGCTGCACCTGCTTCGGCAGACATGCCTTCTACGTTTACGCCCATTGCTTTCGCTACATCACGTAGACGTTCAGGACATACTTGCGCGTTGTAGCGCTGTACGTGAGGTAGAAGAATCGCGTTACAAACACCGTGTGGAAGGTCGTAGAAACCACCTAGCTGGTGTGCCATTGCGTGTACGTAACCTAGAGACGCGTTGTTGAAAGCCATCCCCGCCATGAACTGTGCGTATGCCATTTGTTCACGAGCTTCTAGATCTTCACCGTTTTTCACTGCTGTGCGTAGGTAAGCTTGGATAAGTTCAATCGCTTTGATTGCTACCGCATCAGTGATTGGTGTTGCCGCGATAGATACGTAAGCTTCAATCGCGTGAGTTAGGGCATCCATACCTGTTGCCGCAGTTAGCGAAGCAGGTTTAGCTAGCATTAGCTCTGGATCGTTTACTGAGGTAAGCGGTGTTGTGTGCTTATCAACGATAGCCATCTTGATGTGACGCTCTTCGTCAGTGATGATGCAGAAACGCGTCATTTCAGATGCCGTACCCGCAGTCGTGTTGATTGCGATAAGTGGCATCATTGGTTTTGCAGACTGGTCTACGCCTTCGTAATCTGCAATTTTGCCGCCGTTAGAAGCAACAAGCGCGATACCTTTCGCACAGTCGTGTGGTGAACCGCCGCCTAGAGAGATAACGAAGTCACATTCGTTATCAGTAAGAAGTGCTAAGCCGTCATTAACGTTGCTGATCGTAGGGTTTGGTTGAGTGCCATCGAATACAACGGTTTCCACGTCGCGTTCTGCCAGTAGATCTTGAACCTGCTTTACCACACCGATTTGGTTAAGAATCTTATCCGTAACAATCAAACCTTTTTTAAAGCCTTGAGATTGGATGCTGTCTGTTGCGTCTTTCAGACAACCAGCGCCCATTAGGTTTACGGTAGGGATAAAAAATGCACTTGTCATATTGGATTGCTCCGTCGTTATTTTTAATAATCTTTCTTAATCTGTCATTTACTCTTGCATACTCCATTCTTGGTTGAGATTGATCTAGAACAAGATTACCCCCTTAGAGGTACCTTTAAGGATGAAAATGTGATGCTAGTCTTGCTGCACAGTGAGTTAGTGCAACATTAAATCAACAGATGGAAAATGATTCATTTATTACGCAAACGATTGGCAGGAATGATAGGGCTAGTGTGTTTCTAGATTAAGTGAGAAGAAAGTATAAAAAATCCCCATTAATATGTTCTTTATCAACGGGGGTATGGTGTGTTTTAAGCAAACGTTCTCGAATTAGGCGATTTTGACTAACTTATCAACCAGTTTTTCAATGCCTGACGCAGCTTGAGAGATATTCTCCGCTAGCATATAAGCTGGAGTTGAAAGTACGTTGTGTTGCTCGTCGAAGTATATCTCATCTACCTGACAGCTTACGTGCTCTCCACCCATGTGACCAAATGCAGCAGCCGTTGCTTCATCGTTACCAATTGTGCCTTGTACGCCTTGGTCGTAAATCAGAGGGATAATGGTTGGCGCGATGCATAAATAGCCCGCAGGTTTGCCCGCTTGAGCGAATGCACGACACGCTTGGGCTACATGAGTATTAATCGAACATTCCGCTCCTGAGGCGGCGAAGTCGGTTAAGTTTTTCGCTGCACCAAATCCACCCGGAAGCAGTAAGGCATCGTATTCATCAATGTTGAGTTTGGCGACATCATCAATGTTACCGCGAGCGATACGAGCCGATTCGATCAAGACGTTGCGTTTTTCATCCATTTCGTCACCAGTTAGGTGGTTGATGACGTGGAGTTGGTCAATGTTAGGTGCAAAGCAGTGCCAAGTTGCCCCTGTTTTCTCGATGGCGTAGAGAGCCAATACGGCTTCGTGGATCTCAGAACCGTCGTAAACGCCTGAGCCACTTAAAATAACTGCGACTTTTTTCATGATTGGATTCCTTTACTCTGAACGTTCCTTAGGTCGTTCTTCACTATCTAGACCACGCGCTTCCGAATGTGTTTCAACGCTTTCACTCTCGTCGTCTTCATCATAGTAGCGCACAACAAACGGTGTCAGCATGACACTTGAAGGTATAAAATGTTTCATATCGACTCCAACCGCTTAATAGAGTGGTTTTTATACCGATTTTTGAAAAAGAGTACGTTGAAGCGGATCATTTTTGAGTTAAGCTGCAGTTTCCTTTGGCATTCATGAGCACTAGGTCACATAGATAATATGCAATCCTATCAATTTCGTTTCACCCTCTACGGTTGTATCGCCATTCTTTCTTGGAGCTGTTTACTCGGCATCGCAAGATTGGTGACCGAAAGCTTGGGGCCAGTAGGGGGCTCAGCCATGCTGTACTCGCTGAGCGCCATTTTTCTGTTGATTGTGGTTGGCATCCCAAAACTGTCGTATTTCTCACCCAAGTATTTAGTTCTGGGTGGAGCGATGTTTGTCTGCTACGAGATCTTCCTCGCGCTGGCATTGGGTTACTCCAATTCTCGTTCTCAAGCGATTGAAGTCTCGATCGTCAATTATCTTTGGCCAGCATTGACTGTATTGTTTGCTGTGTTGGGAAGTAATAAAAAGCCAAACTGGTTATTGTACCCTGCGGTAACGTTGGCGTTTATTGGTGTGGCTTGGACGGTCAGTGGTGATAGCGGTTTATCACCAACGCAGTTAGTGGCTAATATCAGTAGCAACCCGATTGTTTACTTCATGGCATTCGCAGGCGCAGTCATCTGGGCGGTGTATTGCAATCTGACTCAAAGACAGCAATCAAAGCACAATGCAATCACTTTGTTCTTTATCGCGACAGCCATTTCTTTGTGGATTAAATACGCCTTTACTGATGAGCCACCAATGGCATTCAGTTGGGAAGCGATGGGATACTTAGTGGCTTCTGCGGCTTTAATGGCTGGTGGCTATGGATTGTGGAATATCGCGATTGTTGGCGGCAATATGGTGTTTCTCGCCACCTTGTCTTACTTTACGCCGATTTTCTCTGCTCTGTTTTCTTCTATTATTCTAGGCGTCACTCTAAGCCACAGCTTCTGGCAAGGCGTCGTAATGGTAACGGTTGGTTCGCTGATGTGTTGGTTAGTCACCAAAGAGAAGCGCGAAGCGGCTGGGTAATTCAATATACCAACCCCTCCTAACCTCCCCATGTATTTGGCATCTAAGCTCTCAACCCTCTGAGCCAAAGGGGAGGGACTGGTCCTGTATTCGAGAATAATTCATTGCTCATTGTTAGCATTCGCCGGATCAGTAGAAGAATGGCGAGCTGAAGTTTGCAAAGAATAGCTTTCCCCCTTGAACTCCTTAATCAAATGCAAGGCAGTGTTAGTCGATAAAAGGGGAAGTTGGAGGGGGGCAGTGCATTAATTGAATAAATGAAAAAAGCTCCCGAGGATGGGAGCTTTTTTTTGAGCTCTGATGATTCTTGGTGGCGCTCTAATAAGCGACGTTCAATTGTAACTGAAGCTTGAATCTGTGCTTCGATAGTCGCTTAGTAAGCTGCTTACGAGTGTGCTCTAGCGTATCAAGCTCTAGTGTGTCGTCATCCACATGCACGTCCACATTTACTCGCAGTTCCTGACCAACTTTAGTAACGCCAGCCAGTTTCAATTGGTGCTCAGTCACTTTTTCAATCTCAAGAACATCTTTACCAACGCTCTGACACAGCTCTTTGCTTGGTGTCATCATTAGCAGTTCACGCAGAGCACCAACTAGCATATCGAATGGTACTTTAAGGAAATAAAAGCCCATCAATACCATCATCATTGGGTCTGCATACACTGCGTAGTGGGCGTATGGCGTTAATGATACTAACCATGCTGCGATGAAACCCGCTGTGACTGCCACACTTAATAGCGTATCCATTTGCCATTGCTTTTTCTCGGCTTCGATTAAACCTGATGAGAAACGACGACTTTTCTTCGCCATAAACCACCAAGCGTAACTACAGCCAATCACGTTAACCACACCGAAGATGGTTGCGATTGAAGCGTCTACCTCACGGCCGCCAGACATTAACGCGGTTACCGCTGAGAACAATGAGAAAGCAACAACAATGAGAATAACCGCTGCTTTGATAGCGATAACGATAGGTTCAAGTACAGCTTTGCCGAAAGGGAAAATAGATTTTGATGGCTTGCTGATGTAGTGAGATGCTGCCAGCGACAATAAAGTTAACAGCAGACTGACTAGAGAATAAACACCGTCAAATACAATGACGATCGACCCAACAAGCAAGCCAAGTACCATGCCTCCGACAGCAAACCCTGATGCTAAAAGGGCTGAGAAGGTTAAGATACTGTTTTCGTTTTTGCTTGTCCTGTCACACATAAAAGATGCCTTAAATTATTACACCCTTACATTCTTCTCCTTAGGGCAAATTTAAGCAAATGAAAACTGTGTGACAATTAAACGATAAAATGCTAATTCTGATTTATATTTTTATTTTTCAAAAGCTTACGTTTAAATCTTGCCGTCAATATAATTGACGCTCACTGTAATATGTTTAGAAGTCGAATAAATACTCGCTTAATTTGTCAGCCAGCCAACTCATTGCAGGGTGCTCTGTTTGTCCGTTTGGAACGAACATGCAGTAGTCTTCTTGCGTCAAACCATAGGTGTGTTTGATCACCGCAAGTTTCTGATGTCTCAAATAATGTCGGATCAATGGTTCTGGCAACACCCCCCATGCATCTTCTTCTAAAATGGTATTTAGCATGTAGTCAAAGCTGGAGAAACCAATGTATCGAGTAGAAAAGGGGTGTAGCTCCGGGTTGTCTTTTTCATTCAAGTACACCATCAACGCTTGCATCTGATTACGAAGGTCTTCATCGGTTACGCGGCGCATTTTACTGAGTTGGTGATCGAAGCCGCAGACTGACATCATGCGAATTTTACCAAGTGGGTTATAAACGATGTGCGGATCATCCACTCGTTCATAATCGACACCAAACGCAAAGTCGACCTGTTGGGTGCTGACTAAGTTAGCCAAGTCACCACTGGATGCGAGAATCAGGTTGAATGTAGTGGAAGGGAAGCGGTTATTCAGCGTATGCGAGAGTTCTTGCCACAATTCATCTGGCAGTGAATCATCACGCGCCACCCATACCTCAGCGTTGAAGCCATCAGAAACTTGCGCGCAGGTCTTTTTGATTCGCTGTGCGGTTACTAGCAAGTTTTCGCAGTCTTTAAAAATGGCTTTCCCCGCTTCCGAGAGCGTGAGTTGATTGCCCGTACGAGTAAATAGCTCGACGTCTAAGTCTTTTTCAAGCGCTTTTATCGCCATACTGAGCTTAGTACGGTTGCAGTTGAGTTGCCGAGCGGCCTCCGATACGGAGCCATATTCGGCAATGGTACAAAAGGCTTCAACTTGCGATAAGTTCATGATTAAAAAAGACCTAAACTAAAATGATGAGAATCGATAACGTAGACGAATGAACGTACTGACGCCTAGAAAGATTATCGAAAAAAACGCGGATTCGCCAGATAAGTCTATGGTGTTTTGGCGTTTTTGCGGTAATCTATGGGGGTTACAAGAAGTGAACATGGAGGCCACGATGGCACAAGATTGGGACGGCTTAGCAAAGAACTGGGAATCTAACCCAGCAACAGATCAATTTGCTCAGTCGGTGTTTGCACAGTTACAACAGCTTACTCAGCTTGATGGCATTAAAGTATTGGATTTTGGATGTGGGACAGGGCAGTTAAGCCAACTATTGTCGCCATCCGCAAAAGAGATTGTGGCGCTGGATGCATCTGAGGCCATGATTGAAGAGCTTGATAAGAAAGAGCTAGAGAATGTAGAACCGGTTGTTGACGCATTGACGCGTGGTCTAGTCGCTCAGCACCCAGCATTCCGTGGTCAATTTGACCTAGTCGTTGCTTCTTCAGTGTTGGCGTTCATCGAAGATTACGAAACGTCTCTAGAGATTGCTCATTCGTTACTTAACGCTGGTGGTCACTTCGTGCATTTTGACTGGATCGCAGATTCAGCAAAAGAAGGCTTCACGCTAGCGAAATCAGAAAACGCACTTATCAAAGCAGGCTTTACTGAGGTAGAAACGAAGAAAGTCTTCGAAGTTACATCAGACGGTCACACAATGTCAGTTTTAATGGGCGTAGGTCGCCGTTAATTCCCGATAAAGAACATAAGAAAAGCGAGCTATTTAGCTCGCTTTTTTGTTTCCAAACTTTCGTTATTTTTGGATGATGACGGTATGGGAAATGCCATTAACCGTTGCATCACCAACAATATTTAGCTTGCCATCTTTATCATAAAAGACAAACTTAGGAACCGTTGTATAGCTAGAACCATTAACGGTTGTATTTGGAAGGCTGAACGTCTCCATTTCAGTTAGGTACAAAGAGTTCAAAATAGCGACTCTATTCTGTGCTCCCGCCAGTGCGATTGCGACCTCTTTGCCGTTATGAGATTCATCGAGAGACTGAATTGTCTCAATATAAGGCCAAGTATAGTCATTATCTGGTAGCGTGATCTTACCTGCATAAGTCATGTCAAATGCTGCATCTCCTGACGCATTTAGCCTAACTCCACATTCTGTGTAAATGTATGTGCCTGCATGATTAAACCAGAAGTTACGGCAGAACTCATAGTCACCATGGTATGGTGAATCAATTGGATCACTCGGGCTTGCTGCGTCCGTAATGTCGGTTCTCGAAATATCTCCAGGGCTTACTGTTGTGGATAAACTATATAAAGCACTTCCTGATGGGTCCATTTTAAGCACTGATTGAGCATAGTAATTCCAGCCACCGGTTGACGTTACAGCCCCAGTTCCTAGATCAATGATCTGCAACCCCGCCCATTGGTCGTCTGTGGGCAATGTCCATACGAAGTTACCATTAGTAGAGAGGTCATAAATGTTTTGTGATGTGAATACATTTGACGCGACAGTACTCAGCGGCGAAGTTGCGTTGTAATCAAATGTTGTGATCATCGCATCATGTCCAACGACAAAACGATTTGTCCCATTTATGTTATCTACGTCTACTGAAGATGGGTACTTACCAAGTTCAAATTCGTATGACTTAGAGTCGTTGAGATCATAAAAATAAATCGCATTTTTAGGCGAATTTGAAACAACGGCGATGACATTTAAAGCGTCAGAGTATGTAGAGTCGACCACGTTATGGCGAGATGCGCCATCAAAGGTTACCTCGGTTCCTGCCGCAGGCGTATCAGGCAAACCTTCGTCAGGGCCTGGTGTCAAATAATCTGTGATCGTGTAACTAACCGGGACAGTTAGAGGGCTACCTTCAATAGGGTAGTAACAGCTATTATCAAAACACGCATTTACGGTTATTTCCGTATCAAATGTTCCCGTACCAAGGAAGATAGGATCTTCCATTTGCATGTAAAGGTTTACATTTGTATTCGAAACACTCGGTGAAACGTATGAAATTACCGAGCTGTTTTCGTCGGCATTTATATTTAGATTGTAGAGATTGGAGCCAGAAAGAGCGATGGCATCTGAAACATCTTTGGAGACAAAGCTTTCGCTGTAATCAGCTGCAACATCAATTTTCGGAACAATAAGCTCAACTTTCTGATCAAGAGTAACCTCATTCGTTAACGTCACATCTATTGGAGAGCCAGAATAGTGTTTGTCACAGTTTATGTCATGACATATAGCAAACTGCGCAGTTGTCGATTTTTCGCCGTTTCCGATCTCATAACCTCTTTTGAATGTGACCGATGCATAACCACTTCCGTCTTCATTGAAGTAGAAAAAAACATCAGAAAGTAAGTTGCCGGTATCGGTTAATACGCCGTAGTACAGGTCATCACCTTCCACGTAGTTGACGCGGAAAGGGACTTCGACATAAGCTGAGTAGTACGCGCTTGACTCCGTCTTGAAGCTGGTTTCAGCCATGGAGATGGAGCTTGATGCTTTTGAGCCACCGCTGTCACCGCCTCCTCCACACCCAGTTAGCGCTACAAGCGCCAAGCCTGACATCATGCAATAAATATCTCGCCTGATCATACAATTACATCCATTTTATATAGTTTGTTGAATAGACGAGCGAATGTAATCATATGGTTGCAAAGCCTTGCAATGCATACACTCTGTAAATTGGTTTCGTTTCACACTTCTTGTTGAGTGTATGGCTAAATATTCGGCATAACGCTAACTTTGGAATGAATATCTCTTTATTTCCACCAAAACTTCTGGGTTAGCAATCGCACCTAAGTTCTCAACTTCCTTACCATTTATGACTTGTTTGACCGCAAGTTCTACCAACTTTCCTGAGCGCGTTTTTGGAATGTCGCTGATAGCGAATATTTGGCTTGGTACATGCCTTGGTGAGCAGGACGTTTTAAGGCGCGACTTAATCTCTGATACTAATCCGTCATCTAAAGTGACACCCGAAGTGGTCTGCACAAACAGCCAGATTTGCTCATTACGATCGACTTCTTTACCTACAGCGATAGAATCGACAATGCCTTCAATAGCATTCACTTGTTGATAAATTTCCGCAGTACCGATGCGCACACCGCCAGGGTTCAATAATGCATCGCTGCGACCATAGAAAATGAGGCCACCGTTCGCGCTGCGTTCTACATCATCACCGTGGTGCCAGATATTATCGAACTTGTTCCAATAGGCACTGTGGTAGCGTTCACCTGTATCGTTCCAAAAGCCGACAGGGAAGTTAGGCATGGAGTTGGTGCAGACGAGCTCTCCGCGCTGCTCATTAACACTTTGACCTCGTGAGTCGAACACTTGAACATCAATGCCCAAGCCCGCGTACTGGCACTCACCACGATAAACAGGCGAGATAGGGTTGCCTAATACAAAGCAACCACAGATGTCTGTGCCGCCTGAGATGGAAGCCAAATGGAGGTCTTGCTTGATGTGTTGATAGACGTAATCAAACTGTTCTGGATAAAGCACAGAGCCAGTAGAGCACAGCGTTTTTAAAGCAGGGAGTGAGTAATCTTTGATTGGCGACAGTCCGGTTTTTTCTATCGCTTCTAGATACTTGGCGGCAGTTCCGAAGAGACTTACTTTTGCACGCTGCGCTAAATCCCACAACACATTAGATGTCGGATAAACAGGGCTACCATCGAAAATCACCAAGCAGGCGCCGCTTGCAAGGGCAGACACGTGCCAGTTCCACATCATCCAACCACATGTGGTGTAATAAAAAACACGATCTTTAGGCTGGATATCTGAATGGAGTTGATGCTCCTTTAGGTGATTAAGAATCGTGCCGCCAACAGAGTGCACGATGCACTTAGGCTTGCCCGTCGTGCCGGAGGAATAAAGCACAAACAGCGGGCTATTGAATTCCACACGAGTGAAATGCAATGGAGCAGGGGAATACTGATTAGTGATGTTTTGCCAATCGTGAGTACAAACGTCGAACTCAAACACATTCGGTTTGAGGTAACCGATCTGACACACTTGTCTTAGCCCATCAAGATGATCCGCGATGTGATGGTTCTTCTCCGACATATCGAAGGTCTTGCCACTGAAGGTATAACCATCGCAGGTGAACAGGACTTTCGGCTTCACTTGCCCGAAGCGCTCAATAACGCTTTCTACGCCAAAATCAGGGGAGGTAGACGTCCAAGTTGCACCTAAGCTGGTGGTGGCTAGCATTGCAATAACGGTTTGTGGCATATAGGGTAAATAGCCAGCAACCACATCACCTTGCTTGATGCCGCACTCTACCAACCATTGCTGAACGCTCGAGACCTCATTACACAGCTCTTTCCATGTGTAGGTCTGTTTATCTCCGCGTTCATTTTCGAACCAAATTGCCAGCTCATCGGCTTGTTTCTCTGCCAAGCTGAGTAGATTCTCTGCATAGTTAACTTGTGCTTGAGGGAACCACACGGTGTCGCGGTTTGACATAGACGATTGCCAGCGGTTCTCACCTTGCGTTTTGATTGTATTTCCTTGCGTTCCAATCAAGTCACAAAACTGCCAAACCTCTTTCCAAAAATGCTCGTTGTGCTCCAATGACCATTGGTGCAAATCAGAGTAGTTTTTGAGCTCGAAACCCTGTCGATTAATGTGTTCGATAAACTGCGTGATATTGGCTTGCTCGATTCGATCTTCCGTCGGCTGCCAGACTCTGTTGCTCTCGCGCATAGTTCCCCTCTATAACAAAGTTTTAACGTTTTCAGTCTGAAGTGAAGTTTCAACAAAGTCAAACCAATGAGTGAATGTGGCTTTCCAGTTATATCAAGGTGTTAAGTGTTTATGTAAAGAAAATGTTACACCTGAATTTTGATTGAAAAATCGTCAGGGGATTGGAAGGTGAAAAGAGTGTAGATAGGCTTAATGTAAAGGATTTGTTAACGGAGATGTGCAATGACTCAGTATCATTCAAAACCCGTCGATCAGGATGGAAGGGTAGAATGGAGCCATGAAGAGGATGCCATTTGGCGCGACTTGGTAACCAGACAAATGAGCGTGATTCAAGACCGAGCATGCGAGGCGTATCTGCATGGACTTAAGCTGCTTGATTTACCCCAGGACCGAGTGCCACAACTGCCCGAAATCAATCGTGTTTTGATGGAAACCACGGGCTGGCAAGTGGAGCCAGTGCCAGCATTGATCGACTTTGATCGTTTCTTCAATCTGCTTGGCAACAAACGCTTCCCAGTCGCGACGTTTTTGAGAACGCGAGAAGAGTTTGATTACCTACAAGAGCCGGATTTCTTCCATGAGATTTTTGGTCATTGCGCCATGCTCACCAACCCTGATTTTGCCGCCTTTACCGAGCACTACGGACAGCTTGGACAAGCTGCGACACCAAAGCAGCGAGGCTACCTTGCCCGTCTATATTGGTTTACAGTCGAGTTCGGCTTGGTCCGAGAAGGTAATCAAACCAAAATCTACGGTGGCGGTATCCTTTCATCTCCGGGAGAAACCATCTATTCATTGGAAAGCAACATCGCGATTAGAGGCGAATTCGATCTGCAAACTGTTTTAAGAACGCCTTATCGCATCGATATCATGCAGCCGAAATACTACGTGATTGAAGATTTGTCCCAGCTTTTCCAAATCAGCCAACTGAATTTATTGAAACAAGCCGATCTAGCGATTGAAGCCGGATTGCTTCCACCACTTTTTGAACCAAAGGAACCTGCTCATGTTGAATGAACAAAAATGCGAAGCTTGTAGTATCGATGCCATTGCACTTAGTAAAGAGGAACAACAGTCTCTGCTGCTGCAATTGTCTGATTGGCAGATCATTGAGAGAGATGAGATTCCTCAACTTGAAAAGGTCTACAAGTTTAAGAACTTCAAACAAGCGTGGGCGTTTAGCAACAAGATTGCTGAGCTTGCAGAAGATGAATTCCATCACCCATCTATCTTACTGGAGTGGGGCAAAGTGACCATCACTTGGTGGAGCCACTCTATAAAAGGTCTGCATAAGAACGACTTTATCTGTGCTTCGAAGTGCGATGCATTGGCGATTGAAGAATAGAGCTGAGTGATTAAAGAGAGATTCCGGACATCTCGTTCCTCGATTCCTTAATGACGTTGGTTGTGATGGTACTACTTGGAACTGGAAGAGAACTTTTCCACTTTTTAGGCTAGTATCGTTCTGAACTGCTAAGCTAGTTTCCGTCATTCTCGAGAGCGACGAAGGAGCGAGTCGGGAATCTCACTCTTACTATAAACAAAAACGCCCGGACTGAAGTTCGGGCGCTTTACTTTTAAGTTTGTTCTCTTGAAATGTGGGTATTAAAGCTCAATTCGAAACACAGACGTCGTGCCTGAAACTTCATTGCCTACTGCGATAAAGTGTTGTCCGTTACGACCAAAGTAGTTGATTGACTCCGGCGCCAAATCACCTGCTTTTGGATTGTAAGTATTGTTCGTACATTCGCTATCTTCCACTTCTGTACAAACTGGTTGGCTGTAATCACGACGGTTTACGTAATGCAGGAACTGCGCTTGCTTCGGGTCTGTGATGTCATAAATCATGATGCCACCTTGGCGTTCCAAACCGATGAACGCGTAATGACGACTATTGATTTGTGCCACTTCAATCGCCTCTGGCTCAATGCCTTTGTCGTCGCTGCGGTCATCGCCGCTGTCATTGCTATCGTTAGTGCTGTTGAAGTTCTTACCTTCATTCATCAATGCGATGGTCGCGAAATCGTCACCACTATCGAAAACCAACTCACCGTTTTCATCCCAGATAGAGAATGAACGGGCACCGTACGCTTGAACGTTGTTTTGCGCAGAAAGTGTTTGTTCAGGCTTAATCACTTTTAGACGCGCGAGTTGTTTGTTGTCTTTTAGTGCTTCTGCTAATGGGTGGTCTGCTGCGACTTTCAGCTTCTTACCTCGTACCTCATCAACATGGCTTAAACAGGTGCCTTGCTCAGAAGTATATTCATCTGTACCGAGGTAATCGTCTTCATCCCACTTAAAGCCCGCTTGGTCACATAGCGCTTGCGTTGTTTTGAAGCCATATTCACGACCGTCACCTTCGTTGGCAGAGAGTATGTAAGTTTTGCCATCTACCGAGTAACTGTCGAGGGTATCTGGCATGTACAGACCAACCAGTTGAGGGTAACTCTTAAAATTACCAATGATTTTGTCTTTGTTCGAGGCATCCAGTTTTGATTCAGACCAAGATTTCTCGCCTAGACCGACAATCTTCTCTACCGATTTGCTTTCAGGGTTTACGATTGCCATCGCATTGTTCTCTTGCAGTGCAACGTAGATTTTGCCGTTGTCTGCAAAAGTGAGGTATTCCGGCTCTAGATCCTGCGCCACCGTGGCATTTGGACCTGAGATTCGAACACCAGCAGGCAATTCAGACTTACGTGCACCATCGAACTCATTGAAACCAATCTGCGTGACCTCTGCTTGGTTTACGCCTTGGCTCAAGTCGATCAGCGTGATGCTGCCTTCTGGGTCGACACTGTAGTCACCATTTGGCTCACCTTCGTTTGCTGTTGCGATGTATCTGCCGTCTTTTGAGAAGCCAACCATATCTGGCAGTGCGCCGGTAGGGAAGGTGGTGATAAGCGACAAATCATCCGAGCGATACAAACCAATAATGCCATTTGCTTGTTTATCGCTGTTTTCAATCGCAACAGCGACTAAACCATTAAAGACTGCAACACTGTTTGCTGCACCAATTTCAACGCCCGCTGTTTTGCCCGCGATGTTGAGATCAATGAAGGCGGTTTGTGTTGGTGCGCCTTTGTCATCCATAGAAAGCACATCGACACGCTTTGCTTGAGCGTTGACTACGTAAAGCTTGTCAGTACACGCATCATATTGAACGATTTCTGCTGCTGATGTGTCGAATGGTGCGTCAGCGATAGACGTTCCCATAAAGGTCAATCCTTGGATGGATGCCTCTCCCGCAACAGGTGCTACCGATGCTTTACATTGGGCTGTAAACGAAGAGAGAGAATCGTCAGGTTGAGATGAACATGCGATGGCAAGTGAAGATAATGCCAATACGCCTATTGCCTTAAATGGGGTGGTCATGATATTTCCTTATTAAACGGATACAATGTCACTCAATGCACCTACAGTAGATATCTATTCATTCACCAAAACAGTGAGGAATAGCGCATTGATTGAAGTGTTATTAAACAAGGCTCTGAATATATGTATGATTTATGACCCTTGTATTGGCTTTTTATGAAACAAATGTGTCACTGTTTATCCAATGTTATTTGGGAAAGTAAAGACACTAGGAAGTAGGAATAATGGAACTAAAACAATTTTTGGATGCGCTAGCGGCATCACCAGAGACTGTTGAATTTGAAACGGCAATGGCAGCCATTGAGGCAAACTACGAGTTTACGCCAGCGGCCTTTGTGAATGGTGAAACGCAGAATAATGCAGGTGAGAACAACAGTTCATGCAAGATCTTCGCTTTTGGTCAACTGAATAACCTAAGCAAAGAAGCAACGTTGGCGTGTTTTGGTCGTTTCTACCGAGAAGATGTGTTGGCGCACCCAGCGAATAACGACCATCAAAACATTCGTAACTTTATGGTGACGGGTTGGGATGGCGTGAAGTTTGAATCCCAAGCGTTAGCGCAGAAATAGTTCGCTGAACTTACCTTCATTTCAATGATAGCCAGTCCGTTGTGTCCTGTATTCGATGGGCTAGGCGACTGGCTTTTTCTCCAAACACTTACGACATAAACAGAGCTGTCCTGCCTCTGCCTCTGGTAAATCTCTGGTCTCAATATTAAAGCACCAACACGTTTCTTTCCCAGCAGCAATATCACAGTGCGCGTTCGTGCCACATTCAGGGCAAGAGTGGGTCGAATCATTCCCAACTAATTGCTCAATGATGGCGTCTCGTTGAGCGTCAGACTTATTTTTCCACTGAATGATTTCTTCCACAGTTCGGTGGCAACCAGAACAGATCCCGCCATTGTTTTTACAGGCCGCGCGGCAAGGTGACTTCATTATTTTTCTCGTAATACTTTCCAGTAAGCCGCATACTTTAACATGAAATTGTCCTTCGGGAAGCTGATATGCCGCTGTTTGCTTCGAGTGACCACTAAGCAGGGAATAAGGATTTCTCTTCCATGATTGGTTCTTTAGACAACGCAGAAGATGCAATTAACTGGTGGGTCAATCGCTTGGATGTTACTCTTAGCCAAGATTTATCCCAACAGATTTCTAGTATATGTTAAAAAAAGACAACCTCATTAAACTCGCTAGAATGCAAATGCCGTTTGGCAAATACGCTGGGCGTGTACTTATTGATCTTCCGGAGGAATATCTACTCTGGTTCGATAAAAAAGGTTTTCCGGAAGGGGAATTGGGGGCGTTAATGCAGCTCTGTTTAGCTCTCAAGATTGAGGGCTTAGAATCTGTTGTAAAACCACTTAAGTATGATAAATAGCCCCAATATCTATAATGATTCACGTGTTAGCACCACCAAGTAGATCAAAGGTATGGAATTTAGGTTGATAGTCGCCACAAGGCGATTCAACGTTAGATACAGCGTCAAAAGCTTGATAGCAAAGTAAAAGAAGTCTCTGACGTTCGCAAAGAACGAGACTGCTCAGGACGTATTCAGAGAGAGTCGTTAGAGAGCGGTGATAACAATAATGTTAGACCACTGACGCCAGTATGAACGTCAGAGTTTCGTAGCGAAAACAGTACTCAAGTTTAATTGAACTAAGGGCAGTGAGCATAAAATGTCTATTGCTCGAGCTTGCTCGCTCAAGCTGTTAACGCAACGGCTCCGCATCAAAAATGGGTAGGATACCTCCCTATGTTGCCATAAGCGAACGCTGGCTTTGATTAGCTGTCATTATTGACCTTTATAAAAGATACAAAAAGCCATATCTAATGGTAAGCTTTTATTTCAATGATGTTTTTAATCGTATTTGGAAAAAATGCCCCGAGCTTGAATAATCAAGAAACGGAGCATTGATATTGAATGTGAGTATGGTTAGTTGCTAATGACTTGTCGTGTTGTTACTAAGCAAAAATTTGATAGCTGCTCTGTAAGAAACGCTTGTTTTCCACTAATCTTTTTGCTTTTAAGCACGTAGGTATGCTCGTTCAATTTCCCTTCGAAGTCCCATTTGCTAAAAGCTTCATGTCGAGCGTCAGCACATGAGGTTTGCAAAATGTAGCTTTCGGTGACAGAGGTATCACATCCACCCTCGATATTTTTGACACCATGAAAGGTCACATGACTTTGACGGTCACGATAAGTAGTGACAGCCAGTGCATTGAAAAGATGAATATCATCAGACTTACTAGCATAGGGTAGCATTCTATGAGGGTTTTCTTTTAACGCGGTTGTTGCCAAATCCTGAAGCTCAGAAGAGCAGGGGATAGCTTGACTCTCAAAAAAGCTGTCCATTGATGTTTTTGCTTGTGCGATATTAAATAAGGTTGATAAAGCGAGCAGCGAACCCAGCACACTAGCACACAACTTCATATATATACTCCGAATCAATACTTAGTCATAGGCATAACCGTCACTTGCACGTCAAAACTTCTGCCAGTGTCGTCAACTAAAGTCGTTTTGATGTCTTGTCCAGGCTTTAAAGTTTCTGTTACACCCATGAACATTAGGTGATAATCATTTGGTTTTAGCTCAACAGAACCTTTTGCAGGAATCTCTAGTGCATCAACTTTACGCATTGCCATCTTATTATCACGCATAAACATACGATGGATCTCAGTGTGTTTTGCTATAGATGATTTCGCCTCTACAAGGCGAATAGGCTTATCGGTATCGTTGGATATCGTCATATAACCTGCGCTGACCTTTACCCCTGGTATTGTTGCTTTAGCACGAGCATTTTCAATCGTAAGTACGTTATTAATAGTTTGTACTGCATGATATGTCTTAGTATCAGCCATTGCAGTGTCATGAGCACTGTGGTCGTGGTCATGAGCAGAAGCTTGGAATGTAGCCAGTGCCAATGTGGCTAATAGTACGGTCTTTTTCATAATTTTCCCTGTAGTTTTAGTTATTAGCAAGGGCTTTGCTACGAGCTCTATCAATACCTGCAGCTAGCTCAACAGGTGTTGTTGTGTGGCTCATTGCATCAACCAACTTCCCTTCTGGGTTAATAATGTAGAAAAGAGATGCGTGGTCTACGGTGTAGCTAAGTTCAGAAGACTCCATATCAACTAAATCAAAGTAAACACCATACTGTTGTGTCAAGGCATCTATTTCATTTTTAGTTCCTGTTAGCCCTTTAATGCGTTTATCAAAATACTTTGCAAATTTGTCGAGAGAATCAAGGTCATCACGACCAGGATCGACGCTGATAAAGATACCTTGTACGTTCGCATATTCTTCAGGTGGTAACAGAGAAAAAGCAGCCGACATCACGCCCATTGAAGAGGGACAGACTTCAGCACAGTTTAGGAATCCAAAATATAGAACGACAGTTTGCCCTTTAAATTGGTTTAGACTGACGGTGCCATCAAGGCTATTCAATTGAAACTCCCCGCCAAGATCTTTAAGCGCTTTTTGTTTTTCTCCGATCGGGACTGTGCTGTTGCTGATGTAAAGTGCGAATATACCAGCGATGGCAAGTGCCCCAAGAAGGAGCACAATTTTTACAGGGTTTTTCGTCATTAAATTTGCCCCAGAAGATTAAAAACTATGGTGTTATGAGCTTGAATATTTTCTGATAGTTCTCCCTCTGAAAAGTCGAGAGAAATAAGCAAACAAAACACCATGATGTTAGCGATTGAACACAGCAACATCTGCTTGCCCCATTGCGCATCTGGCACTTTCTGGTAGCCTACTTTGGCAATATATAACCAGTGAAGACTGACTAAACCAACACCTAACGCATACCAGCTTCCCGCATAACCGAGATAGTTAAGTGCTAAGGCTGCAACAGCAAACGCAATAATGTAAGCAATGATGTGTAAACGAGCACGTGCTATTCCTACCTCTACAGGTAGAACTGGAATGGATGCTGCTTTGTAATCATCAAATCGGTAAATGGCAATGGCATAGGAATGCGGAAGCTGCCAGATACAGAAGGTAATGAATAAGATTGCAGCGCCTGCATCAAAGTGGCCTGTTACTGCGCAATAACCGATAACCGGAGGACAGGCCCCTGAAAGTCCACCTATCAATGTGCCGTAAACGGATTTACGCTTGTAATAAAGGCTATATAAACCGACATAGACAACGAATCCGAGTACACCAAATTGCAATGCAACCGTAGTTGTGAATTGGCTTAATATATAAAAGCCGGACAAGCCTAATACTGTAGCCCAAATAAGCGCGTTAGACACAGGTATCACATTTTTAACGAGTTCTCTTTCACAGGTGCGTTTCATCAAGCGATCTATATCTTTATCGATCACATTGTTGAAAACACAGCCAGACGCAACGATTAGGCTAGTACCCATACAAACAGCAAGCAGTAATAGCCAATCGATATTGCCTTGAGAAGCGAGAAGTACACCCCCGATGGCGGCAACTAAGTTGCCGCCGATAATACCGGGTTTGGTAATTTTTAAATAAGGCCTATACATCCTGAAACCCTATTAATAACCCATCAGCATATTGTGATTTAAGTGTTCCATAATCCACAATGAACCGATGAGGATAATTGCAACAATCACCACAACAAAGACGGCGGAAGAGGTATTCCACATCTGCTTTGATGAAGTGTTCATATGTAAAAAGAACACAAGTTGAACAAAGATTTGTGCTACTGCGAAAACCATGATTACACCAATGATCAGCGGCTTTGAACCGATCCCGGCCATCACCATAGCAAAAGGTACGACAGTAAGAATTATGGATAGGATTAAACCATTCACATACTCTTTTACGCTACCGTGAGCCTGTCCGCCTTGACCGTGTTCAGATGAATTAGCCATTATAATACTCCCATCAAATAAACAACGCTGAATACACAGATCCAAATAACATCTAAGAAATGCCAAAATAAGCTCAGACAAGCTAGACGAGTTTTATTGTCTTCAGAAAAGCCATCGCGCTTAAAGTGCACGAATAGAACAATCATCCAAATTAGACCTGCAAATACATGAAGACCGTGCGTTGCCACAAGTGCATAGAAAGATGACCAGTATGCACTACTGTGGAAAGTGGCACCTTCATTACTGAAATGCCAGAACTCATAAAGCTCCATTACTAAGAAAGACAGGCCGAGCGCAAAGGTAACACCCAGCCATTTAAGCATGCCTTTCATGTCTTCTTTGTTCGCTTTTAGCATCGCCATGCCAAAAGTGAAACTACTAAGAAGAAGTAGGGCAGTTTCACCAGCAACAAAGGTTAAGTTGAACAGTTCCGTTGGCTCAATTTGCCCAGCAAAGCTGCTTGAGAAAACAGCAAACACTGCGAAAAGAGTGCCGAATAATAAACAGTCACTTAAGATGTAAATCCAAAAGCCAAAGATTGTATCGCCAGCATAATCATGGTGGTCATGGTCTTCGTGATCATGACCCCCATGTGACTGAACAAGGACGTTTGCTTCATATGTATGTTTAACTTCTGTAGTCATAATTACTGTCAGTCCCTATGCCGTAACAGGTTTTAGGTCAGAATAATCACCTTCATCCTGATCTTCATCTTTATTTTCTTCGCGATTCAATTCTTGTTCGCTATTAACACGTGCTAGATGTGCTCGTTCAATTGCTTCAACTTCAGCAACCTCGACGTAGTAGTCTTTGTTGCGCTCAAAGCTGTATGCAATCCATGACGCCAAAATACCAACACTGCTAGCGATTACCATCCACCAGATGTGCCATACAAAAGCAAACCCGAGTGTTAATGCAAATGCGCTGATGACGACACCTGCCCAAGTATTCTTCGGCATATGAATGCGTTTGTAACGTTCAGGCGCTATGTACGCTAAACCGTTCTCTTTTGCATAGTGGTGCTCATCACGATCGCGAATCTTAGGAAGCGTCGCGAAATTGTAGAACGCTGGTGGGGAAGAAGTTGCCCACTCAAGCGTACGCCCATCCCAAGGGTCACCAGTAAGATCAAGGTTCTTCTTACGGTCACGAATACTTACATAAACCTGGTAGAATTGAGTCGCAATACCAGATGCGATGATGAATACACCAAATGCAGAGATCCAAAGTAGTGGTGCCCACTCAGGGTTATCAGCAACGTTTAAGCGGCGTGTCATACCACTGAAGCCTAGAACGTAGATTGGCATGAAGGTTACGAAGAAACCAACAGTCCAAAGAACACAAGAAAGTTTGCCAAGTTTCTCGTCTAGCTTGAACCCCGTTGCTTTCGGGAACCAGTAAGTGAAACCTGCAAAGTAACCAAATAGCGCACCACCGATAATCACGTTATGGAAGTGAGCGATAACGAATAAGCTGTTGTGAAGTACAAAGTTTGCTGCTGGAACGGCAAGCATAACACCCGTCATACCACCAATTGTGAAGGTAATTAGGAATGCAATTGTCCACCACATGCTTGCTGTAAACTCAACGCGACCCTTGTACATGGTAAATAGCCAGTTGAATATCTTAACTCCGGTCGGAATTGAAATAATCATTGTAGCAATACCGAAGAAAGCGTTGACACTAGCCCCTGCACCCATGGTGAAGAAGTGATGCAGCCATACAACGAATGATAGGATCATGATAACGGCAGTTGCCCATACGAGTGAGGTATAGCCGAATAGACGCTTACGTGAAAATGTCGCTGTGATTTCTGAGAAGATACCAAAAGCAGGTAAAATCAGAATGTACACTTCAGGATGACCCCATGCCCAGATAAGGTTAACGTACATCATTACGTTACCGCCCATATCTGTTGTGAAGAAATGAGTGCCAATGTAACGGTCAAGTGTCAGAAGTGTTAACGTTACGGTGAGAATAGGGAAAGCTAAAACAATCAGTGCGTTCGCACATAGCGATGTCCATGTAAACACAGGCATTTGCATCAGTTTCATACCTGGTGCACGCATACGAATAATGGTCACAACGAAGTTAACACCAGTCAGTAGGGTACCGATACCAGAGATCTGTAGCGCCCAAAGCCAGTAGTCAACACCTACCCAAGGACTGTACTCCATACCCGATAATGGCGGGTAGGCAAGCCAACCTGTCGCAGCAAATTCACCGATAAACAGTGACATGTTGATCAGAATTGCACCAACAACAAACAGCCAGAAGCTCAAAGAGTTTAAGAATGGGAAAGCTACGTCACGCGCACCAATTTGAAGTGGAACAATGATGTTCATGAGGCCAACCACGAATGGCATGGCAACAAAGAAAATCATGATTACACCATGGGCACTAAAGATTTGGTCGTAGTGCTCAGGAGGTAGGTAACCAGTGCCATTGATGGTTGCTGCTGCTTGTTGAGTACGCATCATAAAGGCGTCAGCAAAACCACGGAAAAGCATCACTGCCGCAACAATGATGTACATGATACCGATTTTCTTATGGTCGACGGAAGTAAACCATTGCTCCCATAAATACTTCCACTTACCGTAGTAAGTGATTGCAGCTACAAGTGCCAGTCCACCAAGAATAGCGCCTAGCATAACGGGTAATATGACTGGGTCTGTAAATGGAATTACATCCCAATTTAGTTTGCCGAAGATAGGATCCGGATCGGCGTATACATCGCCTTTATAAGCCATTTTGGACTCCCGCGTGTTTTTCAATAATATCTTTGAATCGAAGAGGATCGACAGAAGCAAAATAAGTCACAGGGTGAGCTGTTTTAATTTGCTCTTTAGAGTTTGCTGTCAGCACGTCGTAGCTGCTGTCGTTTAATACTTTGTCCGATGCTTTTACTTTTTGAACCCATTGGTCAAAGTCGGCATTGTCTACTGCGTGTGCTTGAAACTTCATGTTGGTAAAACCAAAGCCACTATAGTTCGCAGAAATGCCACGGTAGACGCCTTTCTCTTCTGCCATAAGGTGAAGTCTATTTTCCATTCCAGCCATCGCATATACCTGGCTACCAAGTTGTGGAATGAAGAACGAATTCATCGTAGTGTCTGATGTAACTAAGAATCTAACTGGGCGGTTAACAGGTAATGCAATCTCATTAACTGTTGCGATTTGCTGCTCAGGGTAGATAAACAGCCACTTCCAATTCATTGCAACAACTTGGATAGTTAGCGGTTTTTCTTCTGATGCAATCTCTTTACGCGGGTCGAGAGAATATGAGGTTTGATAAGTGATCCAACCCAGCGCAAGAATGATTAAGCAAGGAACTGCCCACACAACCACTTCGATTTTTGTGGAGTGCTCCCAGTTTGGTTTGTATTCAGCATCTTTGTTGCTGTGGCGGTATTTGTAAGGGAAATACACGGACATCAGCAAAACAGGGACTATAATTATTGCCATCAAAAGTACTGATGTAATGATCAGCGAAGACTGGGCTTGACCAATCGAACCTTTTGAATCGAATAGAACCATGTTACTGCTGGTAAACAGAAACGTTAAGAGTGCTATTGATAGTATTGCAAGGATTGTTATCTCAACTTTCCTGCTACGTGTTGTCTTCATTTTTCCTCCCTAATCTTGTACTGCTACTAATTAATCCAGTAACAAAATCAGAAGACTGCTTTAAAAAAGTGTCAAATATTTATAGTTTGTAACTATTTAACGTTATAGAAATTGATTAGATTCCAAGGTGCATTTACGGGATGTTTAACGTTGCAACTCCTAGCGGCGTTGACCAGAGTCATTTTCACCCTGATGTCTAACGTAATGCGCTGTAACTTATAAATTCACGACTGCGCTACTGACGGCGACCAAATAATGCTCTCTTTACTGTCTACCTTATTTGTCCAGCTAAACGCTTGGGACGTGGCGCGCTGATTGGGTGGAGTGAACATCATTGTTTTAAGGTGGTTTGGAGCAAGGCCTCCAGTCTTGGTCTCAATGCCAAGTGAACTTAGTCGTTGATTTGGCATAACACTCCCATCTTTGTTGTATATACCCAGATTAGGACTTTTCCGATGGTACTTCGTCACCCACACTGAGTGGTATTTTGTGTCATACATGCTAAAGGCGACGTGTCATATTGTTTTCACCCACCGTAATGTCTCAAGAAGCGTTCACTCTCGGGTAACCCCAGGTTCTTCGTATCCACAGGATAGAACTATTGATTGTTATGATATTGACCTTACCTAACTTTCCTCCTTTTAATTCCAAACTCGTAGGGGCAATTTGCAGTTAAAATCGTGCAGTGTAAAGCGTCATATGTATTTTGTTACAAAATAAATATGCTCGTTACATATATTACTGTTTTGAGCCTCAAGTTAATTAATTTTGCCCTTTTATTACGCGTTCTTACTAGCTTGCATCCTCATTGGCAACTTTGCAGTGAGCACTAAAAGTGGCTACGGTGTTAGAGTTCTTCCAATACGGCCTTTCAGACTCGTTAGGTGTTAGGCCAACATTATATCGATTGGGTCTGAGTTGCCTGTAGTAGCCTTTGATGTATCGAGTTATCTGCTCTCTTGATGCGTCAAAATACTGATAGCCCGAAATTGGTATCGGCAGTGTTGTTAAGCTCTAAAAACGCATGTAACCTGCTATGGCAACTTCCTACTTTTAAATAGAAGAATGGTCATGAATTTTGATATCAATGCACTGAAACACCACCAACTCGTAGAAGATGGTCTGCTAGAAGGGTGTTATCTCCATCAGCCTGCGCGAGGTAGCCAGCAAAATGACAAAGCTGTTTTGGCAGAACGTCAAGCGTTGGAAAAAATGGGGTACAAGGTAATTCAGGTTCAAGCCAAAGGCGGCACAACAACGTTTGCTGAGGCGATGCAAACGTTTATGAAAAAGACCGGACACCAGCTTCAATAACAAACGGTTAGGGCCGACCAAAGCCCCTTCAATCTTTTGAGCAATACCAGCTACCTTTATACAAAATAGTCAGGCTGTCGGGCTGACTATTTTGCCCCTTGCCTTACCAGTGATTCTTAGCTTTTCAAACTGTAGCAATGTGCTTTGCCTCACTTTTCCTCATACCTACTCCTACCGCGAATTAGGAGGGGGCCATTAATATTTCCTGATTATCTGTGCATAATGGGCGATATCACTCCCAAATTATGGATGGACAATGAAAATAGAACTCACTACTTCTCCAGATAAAAGCGACCTTGAAACGATAAGTAAAGGAATCCAATCCTTTAATCAGAAACACATACCTGATGGTGTGGTATTTGAGCCAGATACAAGATTTGCGGCCTTTGCAAAAGACGATGATGGAAATGTTTTAGGTGGGGTTAGGGCTTGTGCTTTCTGGAACTATTGCATCTTAGAGTTGTTATGGTTGTCTGAGGACACACGAGGTCAGGGAATTGGAAACAAATTAATGGATGCTGCTGAAACCTTCGCAAAAGAAAAGGGCTTCAGTTATATGCGAACTGAAACACTCAGCTTTCAAGCAAAGCCTTTTTATGAGAAGCGTGGCTATAAAGTTTTTGGTGAGCTACCCGACTACCCTAAAGGCCATGTAACATACTGTCTTGTAAAAGAGTTATAACATGCGCCTTCAAGTGAAAAGTTAGTCTTAACAGGCTCGATTATTAGCCTTGCTTATCTTCAAGCCTGTGAGAGCTATACTGGCTCATCTTTGCCCCATTTTAAGCTAGATCTCTTACTTATTAATATCTTGTTAACCAGATTCTGACGTAGTCAAACTTATCCGATTGAATTGACAAATTAGCATCCCGCTCTTGGTCGATATTTGCGTGCTAGTATTCTTTAAGTTTCTTCACCTATTGATTACCAATTGAGGCAATATGCTAAAAAGTGCATTATGTAAGAGCCAAAGGTGACAATTTTTCGGCTTATAAGCGTTATGTGCTTTCAAGGTAAGTGCGAGTCATCTGAACAAATTCTATCCAACAAATTTTGTGACTACCGTTTAGTTTTAGCGGACAAGAAAGCGTAATGACTATAGATGATACATTTTGGCTAGCAGCTAAGAGAAAGGGTTTTGTTCGGTTTGTAATTGAAACAGGCTTACCATTTGGTTTAATCATGTTTATTGCAACTGGGGTTATTTACGATCAATTTAGTGGTGGTTTTCTAAATTTGAATATATTCAAGCATGTGGTTGTTTGGCTAGTCGGTGGCGTCTTCTTTGGTATTTACCAGTGGTATAACTTAAAAAGACGGGCGTCCGTAAAGGTCTGACATAGGAAAAGATGCACTTGGATGGTACGCACATAACAAAATCTTTAAGAGGAATTCGCAGCGCGTGGCATGTTCACTGTGCGTTGGTTTTCTTGATTAAGGTGGTATGCAGTAGCTTCGGTATGGCGTCGCTCACCCCTTAACATGGAGTTATGCGTCAACGCGGGAAGTCACCATTTAGAATTATTAATATCTAAGGAGGGATATTGTGGAGTGGTCAGTTTTAATCGTATTTTTTGTGTTGTTGATATTAATCGGTCACAGAGAGTTATCTGCGATGAAATACAAGCATAAATTATTGGAACGTAAAATAGACTTCTTACTTGAACGTTCTGGTTTGTCCGTAGATAAGCACTTCGGTGTGCCAGTACAGGTGTTAGATGCTGTCAAATCAGGTAACAAGCTAAAAGCGATGCGGCTTTATCGAGAGGAAACAGGGGCTTCTTTAGTTGATGCCCGAAAAGTCATCGAAGAACTCAGGGCAGACACATAACAAATTTCTCAAGAGGGATTCGCAACGCGTGGTATTTTCACCATACGTAGGTTTTTTTGTGGGGTGATGTTCGATATCTTCGGCGTTGCGTTGCTCAAACTTTAATAGGGCGTAAGCTCTCAACGCACGTTAAATGAAAATCTTGGACCACTATTACCATTTTTTGAAAAACTACTTTTCGAGCAAGGTCTTTATTTAGGTTCACTAGGTTATAGACCTCAGGCACTCAGTGGCTAAAAGAATTAATAAACGACTATGGCTTAAAGTTACTTTCTCTAACGTGTTTCTGCCCAGCAGCAATTTACACGGTAAGAAATAAAAAAGCCCCGTGTAACCCAAGGCTGTCAAGCGGGTTAAACGGGGCAAACAGAGCGAGTAGGAAAACTGCTCTGCGATGGTGTCCGGAAACGACAATTAGAAATCGCCTCCGAGATAAATTCTAGGAATTTCCCAGCTTGCTTTGTCAGCGAAATGTCACGACTGCTTATCATGCAGGCAAGCTTATTTTTTGTTTTTGAACAATAGCTTACAAAGCCAGCGGCATTGTAGGAATGAGCTGAAATGCTTGACGGAGAGTACAAAAAAGCTCGCGATATAAGCGAGCTTTTTTGTCAATTAAACGCAGGATTAGTGCTTACGCTGTGGGCCGTGACGAACGATGTCTTTACCGTGTTCGTAAACGTGTTGAGAAACCCAACGACCAAGAACTAGCTGATGCTTGTCATCTAGTACAGCAACAAATGGACGACCATCTGTGTTGGTTGTCGCTAATGCTACGCCAGCGACGCCCTCAAGACCTAGCGCGCCACTTTCAATTAGGTGTAGGAAAGCTTCTAGCTCTTCCAATGTTTCGATAACGTGATTATCAATGTTCATTGTCTTCAATCTCTTTGAATTGCAGATGTTCAATGGTCGCGTACTCTACCTAACTTACCATTAGAAACCAAGTGAGGATTTGCTCGGCACAACATGGCCTCGCAAGTTCAAGATAGGGCCGGACTCTAATTTTACGCCAAATGTGAGTCACAAGTTTGGGAAGACCACCGCCGCGATGCGATAATACTTGGCCTTATGATGCTAAGTTATTGTAAATTCGAGCCTCAACCATTGAGTTTTACTATCAAGAGAAAATAGCCCGATGAAGAAAGTGTTAATGACAGGTTTTGAACCATTTGGTGGTGAATCCATCAACCCTGCTTTAGAAGCAGTAAAAGGACTTGATGGCAAAAAACTCGATGGTGGTGAGGTGATGATTTGCCAAGTACCCGTAACACGTTATGAATCTATCGATACCGTGGTTAATGCGATTGAGCAATACCAGCCAGACATTGTGATTACAGTAGGGCAGGCCGCTGGGCGTGCAGCAATTACGCCGGAACGTGTGGCGATCAATGTGGATGATTTCCGCATTCCTGATAATGGTGGCCATCAACCCATTGACGAGCCGGTAATTCTAGATGGCCCAGACGCCTACTTTACCACGCTGCCCATTAAGGCGATTACGAGCGCTTTGCACAAAGCAAGTATTCCATGCCAAGTCTCGAACACGGCAGGGACATTTGTGTGTAATCACCTATTTTATGGCATTCAGCATTATTTGCGCGATAAATCGGTTCGACATGGTTTTGTGCATATTCCTCTTTTACCCGAGCAATACGTTTCCGGTAGTCAGCCAACCATGTCATTGGATGTGATTGTGGAAGGGTTAGCGTTGTTAGCTCAAGCCGTGATCGATAACGAATCTGACATAGTGGTCACTGCCGGACAGATTTGTTAACCAGCACAACAAGCTCAAGTCTTTACGCCAACACCGAGCGATGAACGAGCTCGGTGTTTTTGTATCTGTTAAGTCGCTCAAATTTTGTGGAGTATGAAAGGAGTAGCGTTGAGGCGTGAAGTGTAGAAGTAATACTGACTCACTTTGATCTCTCGTTCAAATAAGGCGAACTATCATGAAAAGCAATAGAAGTAAGATCATTGCGCTTTCCTCTGCGGTTGTTTTCGCTTTGGCTATTGCCGCTTTAAAATTTGAAAACACCCTCGGACTGCTTCCTATCCTTGTAGCGATTGTCGCGTTCTTTACTTGTGTGATTCACACCAGTATGCACCTTTCTGGTGTCACAAATGCCGATGCGTTAGGTTATTACCAACAAGCTCAACAGACAAAAGCGGAAGCGCTGCATAAAGGCTTAGACCCTCGCGATAAAAAGCGTTGAAGCATGTCACATTCTCCGTATACTTTGGACAAGCATTAAAGCACAAGTTTGTCGGAGAAGAGCATGTCACATCGAGTACCTACTAACATACTGACGGGATTTCTTGGCGTCGGTAAAACCACGACTATCCTGAACTTACTGAAAAACAAACCAGAAAATGAAAACTGGGCGGTGTTGGTGAACGAGTTTGGTGAGATAGGTATCGATGGTGCGATGATGACTGACCAAGGTGCGATGATCAAAGAGGTACCGGGTGGCTGCATGTGCTGCACGGCAGGCGTACCTATGTCTGTTGGTATTACGGCTTTGCTGCGCCAGAACCCAGATCGTCTTCTTATTGAACCAACGGGCTTGGGCCATCCAAAGCAAGTGGTTGCGACACTAACCTCTGAGCAGTACCAGCCGTACGTGGATCTTAAAGCAACAATTGCGTTGGTGGACCCGCGTAACCTAAGTAACGAGAAGTACCTTTCTAATAAAAACTTTGTCGACCAGCTTGATAGCGCAGACGTGGTCATTGGTAGCAAAGTTGACCTGTGCACAAGCCACGATATCGATGTGTTCAACGATTGGGTGACCGATCAAACGCCTTCGAAAGTGTTCAGCAAGCTGATTCACGATGGTGACTTACCAATTGAAGTATTGGACATTGAGCGTGTGCACGGCAGTGCCTCTTCTCATATTGAAGCGCATCATCATGATCACGCTCACCAAGAGCCTCAATTCCAACTGCCACCGGGTGAAGCGTTTATCCGTAAAGAGAATAAAGGACAGGGCTACTTCAGCTGCGGTTGGTTGTTTGGCGCGGAATACTCGTTCAACTTTGATCAACTGTTCTCTATGCTGTCTGAGCTAACGGCTGAACGTGTCAAAGCGGTGATGAACACTGACCAAGGTTGCTACGCGTTTAACGTTGCTAATGGTGTGGTTTCAGTCAATGAAATGAGCCTACAGGGCTTCGAATCACGCCTTGAGGTTATTGATTCTCAATTGATGCCTTGGGATCAGTTGGAAGCGATCCTACTTAAGCTTTGTGGTATCTCAGAATAGACGCCCACTAAGATTGAACAAGGCCTGAGCAAATGCTCAGGCCTTTTTGATTGCTGCGATAATTCATGACGTTGAAAGAATATTTGGCCATAAACTATATTTATGTGACATAGGTCACTATAATGTGCGACTTTTACTGTGCCGTATACGGGAGGACTCGTGAATACTGCCCTCACTCTTTCAAAACTGAGGTTTTTTTGTCTACGTTTTGTATTGATCTTCTTTATGTTGGTAGCCGTTTTTGGAGTAATCATACATTACGACGCGTCTTCATCGAGAGATGCTGAGAAGAGTAACATTCGTGTCGAACAAAAAGCATTGTTAGAAGGAAAGAAACAGTACATCGAGTGGGTAATGAGCTCGATCATGCGAGAAACTGCATTGTTGGCTGATATTGTATCAGCAAAGCGCGTTTATGAGATTACCGATCTTCCTCAGGATGAGCAGCGCAGTGAAAAGCTTTCTCGTTTACGGTCTATTTTAGAAGCAGTGAGCCAGCGAAAAGAAGTCTATGATCAATTGCGGTATATAGATATGAAGGGTAACGAAGTAGTTCGTATCAATTTTGAACAGCACCATTCTCATGTCGTTCCAGAAATAGAACTTCAAAACAAAAGCCATCGTTACTACTTTTCAGAAGCCCTAAAACTTGGTTGCAACAAAATTTATGTTTCACCAATGGATTTGAATGTAGAACACGGGGAGATTGAAGAGCCAGCTAAGCCGATGATCCGTTTAGCGACGCCTGTTTTAGGCCAAGATGGAAAGAAGCGGGGTATTGTGGTTGTGAACTACTTGGCTAACTATCTTATGGAGGGCATGGAGTTGTTCAACCTTGATCAGGGAGCAAACTATATGCTTCTCAATAAAAATGGCTTCTATCTGTTCAATAAAGAGCACCGGGAGACCGAGTTTGCTTTCATGTACAACGACCGGCAAGACGAAACTATTTATTCCGATTACCCGGGCCTAGCAGATCAAATTCGAAATACAACATCGGGTCAGATTGAAACTGATGAGGGCATTTTAACGATTGAGTCGGTCGGCACCGATGGCTATCACAACCCATATTGCTTTCAGGATTATTATGTTAGTGAAAGCAGCTCTACATCTTGGAAGTTAGTTTCTTATGTTGATTTCAATAAAAGAGAAAATATATCTGAATCTAAGTACGAACATGAATGGCTTATGCAAGTGGGTGTGGTGTTGAGCATCGTTTTGGCTTATCTCATTGCACGCTTTCAGCTTCGTGCGTTCTCGGACAACCAACGTATTTACTACTTAGCGCATCATGACAGTCTGACTGGTTTGGTTAACCGCGCTGCTTTTCAAAGCCAAGCATCTGAGACTTTGTCCCAATGTTTGAAAGCGGGTAGAGAGGTGTGCTTGATATATCTTGACCTTGATAGCTTCAAGTTTATCAATGATGAGTACGGCCATGCGGCGGGCGATAAGACCCTTCAACACGTCGCTTCCGTGATGCAGCGAGTGTTTGGCAGTAAAGCGCTTCTTGCTCGATTAGGGGGCGATGAGTTCGCTATTCTGTTGAGTAGTCAAGAGCATATGAAAGATCCAGAACATTTCGCGTCGTCTTTGATTCAATTGATTCAAGACCCGATCGAGGTTCGCCCTGATGTGTTCCATCAAGTCACGACCTCAATTGGTGGTTGCTATGCGAAAGAGACAAACTGCACCTTGGATGAGTTAATGCATCAAGCGGATATGGCGATGTATGAAGCGAAGAAGTCGGGAAAAAACCGATATTACTTCATCTAATGAGGGAAAAGCACGGATAAAATTAAAAGTGTGGAATCGAGTGGTGCGTAATTCCATGAGTTTTTACGCTAACGGATGAGAAAAGTGAGATAAATCACTGGAATTCGGGTATAGTGCACCGCTAAAATTTTTATAGCTATTTAGTGATTTGTTTAAGGAATACGCTCAATGTCATTTTCATCTCAAGGTTTTGCGCCAGAAGTGGTTAAAGCTCTGGCAGAATGCGGTTATGAGAAGTTAACGCCAATTCAACAGAAGGCGATTCCAATGGCCCGTAAAGGTCATGATATTTTTGCAACGGCACAAACGGGTACGGGTAAAACTGCCGCGTTCTCTCTGCCTATGATTCAACAGTTATTGGAATCCGGTCGCAGCGCATCTCGCAAAACGGCAAGTGCACTGATCATGGCGCCTACTCGTGAGCTAGCAGAGCAAATCGCAGACAATATCAAAGCATACACTAAGTACACAGACCTATCGGTTGCGGCGATCTTTGGTGGCCGCAAGATGTCTTCTCAAGTGACAGCGCTAGAAGGTGGTGTGGATATTCTTGTTGCGACGCCTGGCCGTCTAGAAGAGCACATCGAGCAAGGTAACGTATCAGTTGCGAACATCGAGTTCCTTGTGTTTGATGAAGCGGACCGTATTCTTGATATGGGCTTTATCCATGCTGTACGTAAAATCATGATGGATGTGGATACAGACCCACAAATCATGATGTTCTCAGCAACCACATCGAGCCAGTTGAACCTATTGGCAAAAGATATCCTTCGTAAGCCAAAGCGCATCGAAGTAGAACGTGCAAACACAACCGCACAAACTATTGCGCACGTACTTTACCCAGTGGATCAAGAGCGTAAGACAGAGCTTCTTTCTGAGCTAATCGGCCGCAAGAACTGGAAGCAAGTCTTGGTGTTCGTAAACTACAAAGAAACTGCGAACGATGTTGTGAAAGAGCTTAAGCTAGATGGTATTAAAGCCGTTGTGTGTCATGGTGACCGTGCACAAAGCGCTCGTCGTCGTGCGTTAGAAGAATTCAAAACAGGCAAAGCTCGTGTAATGGTTGCAACAGATGTCGCCGCTCGTGGTCTGGATATTGAAGATCTACCACACGTAGTGAACTACGATATGCCATTCCTTGCAGAAGACTACGTTCACCGTATCGGTCGTACAGGTCGTGCTGGTAAACAAGGTCACGCCGTATCGTTTGTTAACCGCGAAGAAGAGCTAACAGTGGTGCAGGTTGAAAACCTAATCCAGCAACGCATTCGTCGTATTGAGCTAGCAGGTTACGAGCCAAAACAGCGTGAATCTTACATTGAGAAACTAAACTCAAAGCCTGCATTCAAGAACCGCCAAGGCCGTCGTAACAACCCGAACCAATCGGCAACAGACCAAGGCTCTGCAGAGCGTCGCTTAGCGATGGTAAAACGCTTGAAAGCGCGTCGCTCTTCTAAATAATTGAACAAAATAAAAAACGCCCCTCACGTGAGGGGCGTTTTTTTATGCGGCTAAGGTTTTAATTCATCCCAATAAAATTTGGTTCTCCGCGGTAAATAATGCGGTCATTACCGCGATGGATACCAAAGGTTACTACTGTTGGTGGGTTGTCTTCGTCTGCGTCACTCTTATCCCAGTTGTACTTAAGCCAAGGTAAGTTATTACCCGCACTGCTTAAGTCCAAATGGAAGCGAACTTGCTCTCGTGCTGAATCGACTTGGCTGGCAACAATGCCATAGGTTCTGCCAGCGATTATCGAACCTTCGCCGGATAACAAAGTGTTGTTAGGGGCCGAGTTAGACCAAATTGGCGTACGAGTATGATGCTCACCATTTGTTTTGGTCGCGCTATCCTCAAAGTGGGTCACAAAGCGGCCGTTTTGCCAGACTTCGACATCCAGAGGAACTTTAATTGTCATGCCTTGGTTGCCACCAACGTCTTTGAAGTTGAGTCTACCAAAGCGGATATCCGGTTGCTGTTCTAAGATATGTCGGTCATCAAAGAAGTGTATTTCGTCGACGACATTTGTGTGAGTTAGGCCGATTTCACTCTGTGTTGAATTGGAGTCTTTGTTGAATGGGCCATCTGGATACTGACCATCCGTCTCATCCTTCTCCCAACACGGGCTATTGTCGCAAGTCGCATTACCACTGGCTTTTTTGATTGTGAACGTGCCGACACTTGCGTCGCCCACCAAGTTCCACTCAACCGAGTGCGCTGCTGGTGGAATGAAGCGATCGACGTAGTCACTCAATTCACCCAAATGGAAATGCTCTCGGAGGCTGGCATTGAAATAGACGTAATTCTCGATGTCTTGTTTTTCCGCATTGAGGGCAACCACGTCATAACGGACCTCCTCAAATGGTTGATTCATGTAAATGAAGTTTTGTTTTGTCGGGTACTTCCATTCCGCTTCCCTCACCTTAAAGTATTTGGCGTAGAAACGACCCACATTTCGAAAGCCAGTGTTAACCGTCATATCAAGATACTGGCCACTTAAACTGGCTTTGATCTTTAGGCTGCCAACTTCTTCCCAGTACAAGCCGGAGAAGGTGTATTGAGAGTTCTCACTCTCGGTATGGCTACGAGTGAGTGATAAGGTACTTTCCAGTAACTTATCAGATTGGTTTGCGGTTTCGGTCGGTGTCTTTTGTTTACTGCTGATGACGATGCTCGCCGCGGGCGCGTCTTCTAACATAAAGTTGTGAGTAACGTCTGCGTTGCAATAACTCTTTGTATTAACTTCGCCGGTAACAGAGCCACCGCTTTGCCAGATGATGGGTTTAACGGTCAGTGAGAAGTGCTCTCCAGCGGCAATAAACCCAGGGCCACTTTTCGAAGTACCTGAAGCCAGTGCGGTTGAACCGTCACAAATGGCTAGGGTCCATGGTCGAGACTTCACATCAAATGTGCCTTCAACGTATACGGAGCCTTCATCTGGACATTCTGCGAAGCCTGAGCACTCGAACCTATCGGACATTTTTACAGAGAACAATCCAGATTCATTCGTGATTAAGCCGTGACTCGAGAGACCGTCTTTAAAATCTGCAGAATAACTGAAGTTGCCCTCGCTGCCGCCTGCGGGTTTGATCAGAGGATGAGTGATTTGAGGTTTGCCATCATAATTGGTTGCAATGACTTGTTCACCGGTAGCTGCACACGCCAACAAGCGAGTGTCCACGGTTTGTGATTTACCAGATATGACGTGGATTTCTTTAAGGCTACTTAGATCCTCTGCGTAGGCTTCGAACATATATGGCGTAAACATAAACTGCACAGTCTGCATTTTGTTTGTGTTATCCACCATGGTAAAGGTGAGGGTATAGTTTGCATCGAGAGCGATAGCATCAATGTTGTTAGGAACGACTTTTACTATCAGCGTACCGTCATCTTTTGAGATAAAGTTATTATCATCAATCTTCTGCTTTCTTTCAACCATCTCAAGGGTGAATAGGTCAGGATCAGAGAGAGAAGCCAACACTTGAGCACTTGTCATTTCACCATTATTGGTTGTGGTTACAGTAAACTGAGGCAATTCATCACCACACATTAGTACCATATCTTCTGTCGGTGTAACGACAAGGTCGAAGTCACCATTCGTTGGGGGAACTAGCTCGCAAAATGGGACTTCTTTTTCTGGGCAGTTATTGGCTGCATAAGTACAATCTGGATCACTCTTTCCGCAAAACTGAGTAATATCGTTATTAACTCGGTGGGATTCGATTGTTCCGCATACTTGACCAATACCGTCTACAAAGCTTGCAGTATGAAAAGCTTTAATTGCTTTATGTTTTGCATAAACGGATGTTTTGTTCAGTGTGATATTTGCGCCTTTGGATTCAATTGCACCAAAAACATCAGTATTTGAAAGTGTTAGATCTTGGAGTGAAAAAAGACCACCAACAATAATGTTCTTATTCGCCCCGATTTCTACCAAACCACCAGATGACCAAACATCTCCGCACACCTGAGCGTTCTCAAGTTTTAGGTTTTGACTTGCGGTGACCTGACCATTGACCACGTTGTACAGGCCTTTTAGTTCAACAGTCATACCTTTTGAGTCTACATCACCATCGATAAGTACGTTTTCAAGTGAAACCGCATAATCGGTTTTTATATCGCCATAGATAAAGGTGTAATCAGTTTCATGATTTGTATTGCTTATGATTACCCCCTGGGAAAGTGATTTGATGTCTATTCGGCTTTCTGGGGAGCCAATAGTATTCCTACCTTTAAGGTTTAAACCTGTAAAGGCACGAAGCTGAACATAAGTATCTTTAGAGTTAATGATTTGCATATCTTGCTCTAAAGATATTTCGCCGTGGCAGTAATATGCCTTGTCATATCCTACCGATTGCTGGATCTCTATCGCAGTGGGACAAAAGCTAACTATATCGCCTGTTTTTATATCGGCGAGGTCATAAACTTTTGCCTCTGCCATTACCGGGAAGAGTAATGCTGTACTTAAAATGCTGAAAAAGCGCATCATCAAGTGTCCTAAATTTAGTGGAACTTAATGGCACCAAGCGAAAGTGAGTAATGGACTCACAGAATATGATTTAGCGAATGTTTTTTATCACGCTTACTTATTGAACTGTGGTTGTTTTTTATTTCGTATGTTGTACCAACTTCATATGTAAGAATTAGACCTTGAATGTGATCTTAGTTCAATACCCTGGGCTGAAGTGCGTCACACTTTTGGTGGAATAATTTGTTAGAACGTAAGTAAAAAGGGTGATTTGGAGTGTTGAAGGCAAAGCCACAACAAGGCTGTGGCTTTATCCGTTTAAAAACAAGTTAAGCCACGTGGTCAATCAAGGGGGCAATTTGGTACAACTCTTCAAGAATCGCTTTAGTTTGCTTCGAATACACAAGGCGATCTCGGTCTCCGACTAATTGAATCGCTTTTACTTTTCCTGATACTAAACACAAGCGAATCATACGCAGCACCATCTGAATATCTAGTGCTGGTGTGCCATCAAGGTGATTCTTAGTAAGCAGTGACGCCAAATCAATCGACATAATGATTTGGTCACAGTGATCAAGATAGTTGCCGACTTGCTGCCTCAAATGATTTCGGAAACGGAATGTAAACTCACGGTCTGTTACCCAGTCACAGCCTTGATCCTCTGCGTATTCCCATGCTTCTTGTTTTGTGTCTTGTTCGCTTGTGCCTGCAAAGAACAAACGGACATTTTGGTATCGCGAGAGGGCAAAATGGAATGCAGAACCGACGCGTGGTTCGAGTGTTGGTTCAAGATTCATCTTGTGACCGATATGGATGATCCCAACTTCGTCATTGTTGCTGACCACAACAGGCAGCATGGATAACATCGCCTCGGTGCAATTTGACAAAACGACGGGTACTGAGTGGCGTGAGAGAGACAAGCTCAATGTTTCTTGAAAGTCGCCGGTTTCAATTTGATGATGAGAAAAGTGGCCAAGGTTTGCAGCAGAGCCTTGGTCATGCTGTTGGTAAAGCCAGTCACTGGCATTCTCAAGACTCTGATCAGCTAATTCAAACGTTCCATGACTCATCGGGGCTAAATGCTCACATACCGTCATAAAAGAAAAAGGGTAGTGATGGATTGATTTATTCGCTCGATGAAGTTTGTAACGTTTGAAAAAGCTCAACATGGTGAATTACCTTTCTGGCGGCAACGCCCTCGCTGCCTGCAACACATGCAAAATGATACGCTGCTTATCCTTCTCGACTCGGTGAGCCGGAGCCATCACCGAGACCGCGCCAATCAATTTACTTCCTTTCATGACTGGGGCACTGATGCCAGATACACCAGGATCGATTTCTGATGTACTAACAGCGTATCCGTTCTTACGGATGGTGCTAAGCTCCTGTTCCCATTCGCTGAGGCGATGATCTTGCCCAAAATGACGCAAGATTTTTTCGCAACGGCTTTGAGGCATGAAAGCCAGCATCACCTTAGATGAGGCGCCACGAAGCAATGGTTGACTTTGACCCTGGACGTAGCTGCATCGAAGCGCCTGCATACTTTCTTTTTGTCTGACACAAAGCGCACGATAGCCAGAAGGCACCATGTAAGCCGCCATCTCACCCGTTTGTTGAACTAATCGAGCAAGAATGGTTTCCACCATATCCAAACCGTGTTGAGCGGTTTCATAGCTGTGCATTAACAGCAGGGCGGCAGGACCAACTACAAAAGTTTTGTCGTGTACGCTTTCTTCGATCAAGTTCCACTCTTTGAGTAGCTTCAAGTGCCGGTAAAGACTACTTAAAGGCACATTCAGTTGTTCACTGAGCGTTTTCGCAGAGACTGGGAATTGACTAACTGCGACTTGCATCAGCAATTGCAGCGCCTTTTCGTTGACTTGGTTAGCGTTGGCTTTGTTTGTCGTCATGAGCGTGTTGTAACGTGATAATGGATAGGCAACAACTATAATTCTTAATAGCTGAGAAAAGGAAAATAATTAGAAATGGATATTCCATAGGGTGAGAAAGTGGCCTATAAATATTTTGTTTGTCTCAGCCCAAAGGTTCGCGTTTGTCTTGGGATAGGAGGGCATTCGCGTTTACGCAATACGAAAAACGCTACAACCAGACGAGCAGTTGTGCTGAAAATAGAGAGTCTGTGGGAAAATTTTGTGTGAATTTCTCTTAACGGATCGCACTTGGGTAAGGAAAATTGATACACTCCTTTTTTGAAATGAGTCGCATATCAATAACTCATTGTTATGTTTGCTGCTTTGTATTTTGTTAACCATACTCAATCGATAGATTGGTATAGTCGTGCCTTTTAGTAATGAGCCTCAATAAGTAGTTGATAGAAAGGCACTACTTACTCTTTCGCTACCTAGTTTTATTCAGAAGAGACAATATTTAAATGATAAAGAAAGAGCTTTTGAAAAAAGCCATTATTTTTCTTCTGCCTATACCGTTGGTTGCGGCAGAAGTACTTTATTCATCTCACCAAAGTGTTCAGCGAAATCTTGTCCATATTCTTGATAACGATACTCCAGTTGTGGAGGAGATTTTTCACCAGATTAAGGCAGAGAATCGCACTGCCCTGTTACGCCCTGAGCATTGCGAGGCTCTACAGTATAACTTAATGTTCGAGCGTCACATCGACGAGATGCTCATTCTCAAGGATGATGAAATAATCTGCTCGTCAAAGCTCGGTGCGATATCCCGTCCTGCGGATGACTATATCCAAGTGTATCGCCCAGAGACACTCTCACTTGGTCGTGTAAATGGTTATCCAGATCAGGTTTTGTTCTTAAGTATTACTAGCGAAGAGCATCCTGAATACAGAGCAGTGACCATCATCGACCGAGACTACTTTGCTGCCACGGTTGGTTACCGAAATGACTTTAGACTTAAACGTACTGCTATTTTTGTTGGTGATGAGTCTGCACCAATGGATTTAACGAAAGATGGTGAGAACGAAACTGCGCTTTATTACTCTTCGAGTTTCGATTATGAGATCTTAATTGAAGCAAGTGACGATTTTATCGAGCAAAAGCGTTTCTCATCCTTCTATTCTTCCATTCCTGCTTTACTGACCTTTTACTTATTCATTTTTCTCGTCCGTCGCTTTATCGATCCACAGCGCAACATGGTCTCTGAGCTTAAAAAAGCAATCAGAAAGCGTGAATTGAAGCTCTACTATCAACCTCAAGTGGATGCTCAAACAGGCAAAGTCTTTGGTTATGAGGCATTGGTTCGATGGCCGCATAAACTGAGAGGTTTTATCTCTCCGGATGAATTTGTACCTGTGGCAGAAGAGAGTGGGTTGGTAGAAAGCCTAACTGACTTTGTGTTGGATAAAGCCTGCGAAGACTTCTCAAAAGTTAAATTGGAAGAGTCGATACATTTGGGCGTCAACGTACCGCCTGGTTATTTATCTGATTCCCATGTGATAAGAAAAATTGAGAACATTCATCGTACTTTAAAACAACACAACGTCGAATTAGGGATTGAAATTACCGAAAGGCAGTTGATAGACAGTAACGCCATTCAACATATCGCTGCTCTGCGAGTCCACGGTATTCAAGTGCTTATCGATGATTTTGGTACAGGGCAAACCGCCTTAGCCGTATTACAGCACATGAAGGTCGATTACTTGAAAATCGATAAGTGCTTTGTCGACACTATTGGGATTGAGAGTGTTAATTCGTCAGTATTACACGCCATAGTCAGGCTGGCTGGCGATTTAAGTGTTGAGTTGGTTGCAGAAGGCGTAGAGACAAAAGAGCAAGCGGACTACTTAAAAGCGCTAGGGGTGAACATTCATCAAGGTTACTTCTATGCCAAGCCACTCCCTTATGCCGAAGTGGTTGGCAATAGAGAGTAGACGTTTATTCGATGTGCCCCTTGTAACATTGAGACGCTTGATCGAACTTAAACTCAAGATAGTTTTGAATGCTGTCTAAGCCATCTTCTTGATAATGGGAAACGTAGAGAAGTTGGCTTAGATTTTCTTTCGCGATTAGCTCTAGTGTATTTTTCACAAGAACTCGCCCTAAGTAATCTAATCCTTGATAAGGCTCGTCCAAAATCAACAGAGTAGGCTGTTTCACTATCGCTCTAGCAATCAGCAATAAACGTTGTTGACCATACTCTAGTTGTTTAAAGGAGGTCTTCTCGTTTTGCGCAATATGGAGAATCGTCAGCCACTCTTTCGCGATGTTGATTTCTTTTTTGCTTGGTTGAGAATACAGTCCAATGGAGTCATAAAAGCCCGACAGAATGACTTCTAATGCACTGCAGTTCACGCGGTACTGGAGATGTAACGTTGAAGACACCATGCCAATGTGCTGCTTAATTTCCCAAATGGTCTCGCCACTGCCACGCTTTTTACCAAAGATGTGGATGTCGTTGCTGTAACATTGGGGATGATCACCAAAGATAAGGCCTAGTAATGTGCTTTTCCCGCAGCCATTTGGGCCTTTAACTTGCCAGTGTTGACCTTTATCGATACGCCAACTCAAATCGGTGAAAATGGTTTTCTCAGTGTATTCCACCTTACCGTTCTTTAACTCAAAGATAGGGTTGTCGAAATGCGTCGAGTGCTGATGCTGACGAATCAGCGCCATCATCTCCTCGCTTTGTTTTTCTGACTGCGCTTTTATCTGTGCAATGATAGGGTGCTGATCCCAGCTCTGTCGGTCCATGGTACTATCGAGCTTGCCACCATTGAACAGCGCAATACGTTCTATCCAGTCGGGCATGTCAGATTCACGGGAAAACGTAATCAGCATTTGTACCGATTGAGAGAGTGTCTGTAGATACGTTGCTAATGACGCACGGTGCGCGACATCTAAACCGGTAAATGGGTTGTCTAACAACACCAGATCGGGTTTTACTGCGAGTGCTCTCGCAAGCATGACTCGTCGTGTTTCACCCGTTGATAGCACTCTGAATCCGCTTTCTGCTAGATGCGATAAGTCGAGGTCTTCAATCAGAGCTTGCGTGAGTGCTTCATCTTTACACGCTTCATAAATCAAGCGAGAAACGGAACTCCTTGGTCAATACGGTCGAGAAAATCGGTGTCGTCTTTTTCTATCTCTAGTTCCAACAGCCGTTGTTGCTCAGAGAGAGATACCTGAGCAATCCGGTAACCATCGATGTTCAGTTCACCAGACTCAGGCTTTATCTCACCACACAACAAGTCACCAAGCATTGAACCTATATCGCCTTCAGAGCTGAATATGCCCCAAGATTCCCCGGTTTCAATCTGCCAATCGTTGATAGAGAGAGTAGAAGTGTTTTCCTTGGCAGTAAGCTGATGAAATTGAATCGGCATTGTGTCTGTCTTCCATGATTTATTTTTATGTTGTTTCTAGTTATAGCAAGTCTGACGCATGCTTAGAAAGGGGGAAGTACAGATATTTTCAACAATAACGAGAAGTACGAGTTTGGTCGGTAAATCTAGAAGAGATTAAAAGAGGACAGTCATTGCTGGAGCGCCGGGGTCGCACACGACTAGGGATTTAGAAATCCCTTAATGTTCCAAGCGCCATAACGACGAAAGCCCGTTGATTCCTCAACGAGCTTTCTAAATGTGCGGGGGGCTGGGCTTGCATTCAAGGAGGGATTTGGGATAATCCCTTTAAAGCACTGAAGTACGAAAAAGCCCGCTAATCTCTTAGCGGGCTTTTTACTAGAATGTGGCGGAATGCTGGGGTCGCACACGACTAGGGATTTAGAAATCCCGTAATTTTCCAAATGCTAAAACGACGAAATCCCGTTGATTTCTCAACGGGATTTCTAAATGTGGCGGAGAGATAGGGATTTGAACCCTAGATACGCTATTAACGTATGCCGGTTTTCAAGACCGGTGCTTTCAACCACTCAGCCATCTCTCCGTTGCGGGACGTATAATAGGGTGAGGCAGAAACGTTGTAAAGCATTGTTTTAATGAAAAAGAACGGATTGCTTATTTTGTGGTCACACCTAAAGATGGAAGCAGTGCGATGGTATACCCAAAAGGGTGATTGTTACAGTGTTCTGTAGAGTATTTACGTTATGTTGTGGTGACTTAATAAAATAGTGTTTTATTTATATCCTCATGAAAAATAAGAACTAAATGACTTTGAGTAAACATGTGTTCGCCCGAAAGTGTTTGCAACATAATGTGAACTAATTCAAAATTCACTGGTAGAGCCAGTTGTGCTGAATTTATCTAAGGGTTTTTATGAAAGTCACAAGTCTATTTAAAGACAAAGTTGGTGCGATTTCTGCTCACCAATCAGAGTTTATGAATTGGATGTCTCCAACGCTACGCGATTACTGGAGTGACTTCTTAGGTCGAGCACAAAGCAGCTTCTTATTTTCTAAAGTACGCGATCACCAGCAACCTGCTGTGAATGAAGAAGTGATCCCTCAACCTGAGCCGATCGTGCTTAAGCCAGAAGCGCAAGTTCTATTTGATGAGCTAAGCGACAAGGTGGGCGAAGTGATTCACGTGGGTGACTGGGTTTATGTATCTCAAGAGCGTATTAACCAATTCGGTTCTGTAACTGAAGATATGCAATGGATTCACACGGATCCTGAGCGTGCTGCTTCTGAGTCTCCATTCAAAACGACGATCGCACACGGTTTCCTAACACTAGCGCTGTTGCCTAAGCTGACAGACTCTGTTGATCCATCAAACCCAATGTTCCCAACGGCGAAGCTAGTGGTGAACCTAGGTCTGAACCAAGTGCGTTTCCCTTACCCAGTGAAAGCGGGTAATAATGTTCGTGCATCAAGTACGCTAACTAAAATTACTCCAATTAAGAAAGGTCTTGAGATCGAGCGTGAAATCAAAGTAGAAATCGAAGGTGTGCGTCGACCTGGTGCTGTGGTTGTTTCAGTGATTCAATTGCACTTCTAATCGAATTCAAAGATTCAAATAAAAAAAGAGAGCCGGATTTGGCTCTCTTTTTTTATGTTTGCGTTTTATTGGTTAAAGCTTTTCACGGGTGTGTAGCCGTAATCGGCAATCGCTTTTTGGCCTTGTTCCGATTTCAGGAACTTCACGAACTCTTTGCCTGCGTTATCCAAACCATCTACTTTGTACAGAACTAAGAAAGGGCGAGCCAGTTTGTACTTGTGGTTGGCGATGTTGCTTGCGGTTGGATCGGTACCTTCAAACTGAATCGCTTTTATTGAGCGATCCACTGAGCCGACGGAGATAAAGCCGATAGCGTGCGGGTTGTGGTTAACAATGGTTTTTACCATGCTGTTGCTGTTTACCACTAGGTTGTTTGGGTTGATGTCCGATACTAAACGGTCGTTGATGACCTTAGTAAGGCCTAGCAAGCTTTCAAAGCTATAGCGAGAGCCAGAAGACGCTTCACGTGTTACCACGGCAATGGGTTGGTCTGCGCCGC
The DNA here is from genome assembly GCF_002163755.1 of Vibrio campbellii CAIM 519 = NBRC 15631 = ATCC 25920. NCBI lineage: Bacteria > Pseudomonadati > Pseudomonadota > Gammaproteobacteria > Vibrionales > Vibrionaceae > Vibrio > Vibrio campbellii. The sequence goes on along the minus strand of NZ_CP015864.1, from coordinate 861,278 downwards.
CGACTTGTTTCCAATTGTCGATTTTACCTTTGTAGATATCAAACAGTTGTTGCTCCGAAAGGTTGGTGACAGAGTTAGTGCGGTTAACAACAACAGCAAGACCATCGTAAGCGATAGGGAATACGTTGAGGTCTTCGCCTTTCTCTCTTTCTGTTAAGTAGCGCGAGCTCATTCCAATCTCAACCACGCCCTTGTTCACCATAGTGATACCAGCGCTTGAGCCAATGCCCTGTACGGCAATGTAATCGTCAGGATGCGTTTTATTATATTCTTCAGCCAGTACATCCATTACGCGTGCAACAGAGGTAGAACCGGAAATATTGACTTCTTTTGCCACAGCAGAAGGAAGGGACAGAGCCATGGCTAGTAAGGTCGCCACAGAAAGACGTAACATATTGAACTCCAAATACGGTATAAAGCAGCGCTCATCATATTTCGTTCAGGTTACACTTTTGTGAATGCGCATCGATATCCATAGCGAATGATCGATTGCTCTCGCTTTAAACGGATAGTTATCAATAATATGCGAAGGGCGGCTTTTACCGATTTGAAACATAAGAGGTGACGCAGTTAGCTTTTCGTCGTTAAATGGAGTGATATTCTAGCCTTGAGCGAGCGCATTCCTCGATGGTGATTTCTGCCTCTCTCAGGTACTTGGGTATATACTAAGAACAACATATCAGGAGTAGGCTCATGTCCGTGTCTCAAATGGCGACCAGTCGTCTGCACAAATTGGTTCAAACGCTCTGCGCTAGGCGCAATGTAAATTTGCCGGTAGAAGCGATAGGCAAGTGCTTGTACGAGCCCATAGAGAACGGTGTTGAGCTTTATCATGCGCACTTCTTGCTTGATTCACAGCACAGTGAATATACGTCTCCCATTGCTAAAATCCTGTTTGATGCCAAAACTCAGCTTTGGTGTTTCTACGTGCCAACGTATCGTGGAGAAGATCTGGTGTGGGTACCTTATGAAAGGCTACCGATGAGTGAAAGGCTTGAGGTGCTTCTCGCCGAATTAGAGAGCGATCCTCAAGCGTGTTTCTGGGACTAACAGCCGTTTCTATCTGTTAATCCTCTATCCGTTAACCCTGTCACCGTTTCGTGCCATGCCATGCGTTACTTCGCAATTTGGCTACGAAACTCTTTAGGCGTAATGCTGTAAATCGATTTAAACGCGGTACTAAAGTGTGCAGCACTCTTAAAGCCGGATTCAAATGCAATTTGAGTAATCGACTTCTGTGACACACGCAGTTGCGTTGCTGCGTGGTTGATGCGTTTCACCTTCAATATGTGCGAGAACGAGAGGTTTTCTGCTGCCAGTCTGCGTTTCAATGTCGCGATAGACATGCTCATGTGCGTTGCTAGCGCTTCTAATGTGATGTCTTTCTCGATGTTCTTCTCAATGTATTTAATCGCCTTCTGAGACGCGGTGAGGCTGCTTGCGTCATCAATGATAGATAGAATGTCTGGCTGTAATTCGACCATCAGTGATAGTAGTGAAAGCGCAATATGACCTTGAGCGTATTGCGGTGCTTTATTGTCCGCTAACTCAATTAACGTGTCTTTAAGCTTTGCAATCGAGGATTGGTTTTCAGAAGAAAAAGGGTAGAAGCGACGTTCTTCTGTTTCTGACTGTACGCCTGGATGGGCAGATTTAAACTCGCTGAACAAGCCAATATCAAACACTAGCGCTACGGCTTTGAACACGCCGGGCTTGGCTTCGGCACTGCGTAGGTCTGCGGAGTTATAAAGGGTGAAGTCTCCGGCGTTTAATTCAATTCGCTCACCACTTGGCTGGTTAATGATGAGTGAGCCTTCTTCAACAACATATAAGCCGTTGTGGGTGGCGGTGTAGCGTTCACTTTTGCGAGCAGTGAAGTGATTAAAGCGAATGATCTCAATGTTCGGCATATTCGTTCTTATCTTTCTTGCATGACGTATAAAAAAGGCGCTCACTTGAGCGCCTTTAAACTTCAATCGGTATTATTCACTTACAGTTTCTTCTGCTTGTGTTGCTGGTTTATCAGCAAATACCTGGGTTGGCTTTGCAACGATGCTGCGGTTCTCTTGGTTCACGTCCGCTAGAACGATTTCCAATGTATCACCTAACTTGTATACCACTTCTTTATCGATAGAAATGGTACCGTTGTCGCCGTTACACTCAATTCTTTCTTTATTATCAAGAATCAAGCTACCAGGAATAAAGGCCGCTGCGCCATTTTCGAGAAGTCGAACACGTGCACCAGCACGATTAATATCAAAAATCTCACCTGTGAAACACGTTTGTTTGCATGGCTCTTCTGCAAGAGTGCGCGCGTATAGCCAATCTGATACGTTTCGCTCGGCAATTTTGTGATGTTTACGGTGCAGAGCCAGCTCTTCGCCCACTTCATCGTCTGGTTTTTGAACAGGTTCTTTGTTCAAAATGACTGCTTTCAGCATGCGGTGGTTGATCATGTCACCGTATTTACGGATTGGTGAAGTCCAAGTCGCGTAGATATCAAGACCCATTGCGTAATGAGGAAGAGGTTGATTGCCCACTTCGCTGTACGTTTGGAACTTGCGAATGCGGTTATCTAAGTATGAGGTCTCTTGCTCACCTAACCAACGACGAAGCGCTGCGAAGCCTTCTAGTGTTGCGATAGATTCAGCAGTGAACTCTAGTGCGCCTTCTGGGTTTACCAGTTCAACCACTTCTTCAATTTTCTCAGCTTTGAAGCCAGCGTGTGTGTTGAATACGCCTGTTTCAAATTTCTCGCGTAGTGTACGACCCGCACAGATGTTTGCTGTGATCATTGACTCTTCAACTAGGCGGTTTGCGCTACGACGCATGTCAGCGTGGATCGCAACAACGTCGTTGTCTTCGCTTAGTTCGAAGCGGTAGTCAGGACGGTCTGGGAACACAACAGCGTTCTTTTCACGCCACTCAGCACGGGCGCGAGAGAAATCGTATAGGTCACGAAGGATAGTCGCGATCTCTTCTGACGGTTGCCATTTATCCGAGCTGCCGGTTTCTAGCCAATCAGATACGTTGTCGTATGCTAGACGAGCATGTGATTTGATGTTGGCTGCGAAGAAGTTAATGTCATCACCAATCACACCATCTTTGTTTACTGTTACTGTACAGCAGATAGCAGGGCGGATTTCACCTTCGATTAGAGAACACAAGTTGTCCGCTAGATCGCGAGGCAGCATTGGGATGTTACGACCTGGTAGGTAGATAGTGTAGCCACGTTCACGCGCGACTTTATCCATGTCATCTTCAGGTGTGATGTACGCTGTTGGGTCTGCGATTGCGATAGTGAGTTCGAAATCGCCAGATTCTGTTTTCTTCGCGTACAGTGCATCGTCCATATCTTTGGTTGATTCACCATCGATAGTCACGAAAGGAACGTGAGTCATGTCTACGCGTTCTAGATCCGCGTCGTCTTTTAGTTCCCAGTTCTCGATGCCTGCTGGTTCAGAGTTTGGTAGATCGTTTTGCGCTAGCGTTACCCACCAAGGCGCAATCTTGTCGTTTGCATCGGTAATCTTCTCAGAAATTTCTACGAAGAAGGAGTTATCGCCTTTAAGCGGGTGGCGAATAAGATGCGCAACAACCCAATCGCCTTCTACGAACTCGTCAGGTCTTAGGCCTTTCTTTAGTTTGGCTTTAAGGGAGAGCTTTTTCAGCTGTGGGTGATCGGGTGCAACGTTTAGCTTGCCTTTGAACATTTTTACTCGGCCAATAAAGCGAGTTACAGCTTGTTCTAGCAGCTCTTGTGGTTCAGCGACTTCACGTTCGTTTTCAGTGCGGATAATGGCAACGACTTTGTCGCCGTGCATGCACTTTTTCATGTACGCTGGTGGGATGAAGAAGCTGGTTTTGCTGTCCACTTCCAGGAAGCCAAAGCCTTTATCAGTTGCTTTGATTGAGCCTTCTTTTTTAGGCAGGTTTTCTTGGATTTGCTGCTTAAGCTGAGCTAATAGCGGGTTATCTTGAAACATCTTTTCTTAACTTACCAATGGAATTGGGCACACTATAATCATTACGCACTATTATTACTACCTAAAGCACACAAATTCGCTGTGAATTATTGATGAATTGAACGGCGTACTGGTGCTTTTCTCTCCGGAGAATGGGGGGAGAGGTGGAAATTTATGCGAAAAATACCATTAGTGAGAATAAATTGTGATGTAATTCAATTTTTTCTAGCTTTTTTTATGCATTTAAGGAATAATCCGCCTCCCTTAGTCGTCCCTAATGGCTTATCGCGGTTGTGTACTGTACTAGCTCCTGTCTGAACGGATTTAGTAAACGGATGGATCAGTATCGAATTGGAAGAGCATATGGGACTGTTTTTTTGTTTAATTAAGTAGGATCCCAATGCAAGATTCTGTTATTCAATTCAGCGATTTATCTCTGAATGATTCTATCCTTTCTGCTCTAGACGGAATGGGTTTCGTGTCACCAACTCCAATTCAGGCTGCGGCAATCCCACACCTGTTGGAAGGTGCTGACGCGCTGGGTAAAGCACAGACGGGTACAGGTAAAACGGCAGCATTCTCTCTGCCTCTTCTAAACAAGCTAGATCTTGGCCAACGCAAACCACAAGCAATCGTACTTGCTCCGACACGTGAGCTAGCGATTCAGGTTGCGGCTGAAATGAAAAACCTTGGTAAAAACATCAAGGGTCTTAAAGTTCTAGAGATCTACGGTGGTGCATCTATCGTGGATCAAATGCGTGCACTAAAAAGTGGTGCTCACGTTGTTGTTGGTACTCCTGGCCGTGTTCAAGACCTTATCAACCGTGAACGTCTACATCTAGACGAGGTAAATACTTTCGTACTTGATGAAGCGGACGAAATGCTAAACATGGGTTTCGTGGACGACGTGACTGCGATCATGGAGCACGCTCCTGAATCGGCTCAACGCGTTCTGTTCTCTGCAACTATGCCTCCAATGCTGAAAAACATTGTTGAGCGTTTCCTACGTGATCCTGTAACGGTAGACGTTGCTGGTAAAAACCACACTGTTGACAAAGTTCAACAACAGTTCTGGGTAGTGAAGGGTGTAGAGAAAGATGAAGCTATGTCTCGTCTTCTTGAAACTGAAGAAACTGACGCGTCAATCGTATTCGTACGTACTCGTCAAGACACTGAGCGTCTAGCTGATTGGCTATCTGCACGTGGCTTTAAAGCTGCTGCACTGCACGGTGATATTCCTCAGTCTCTACGTGAGCGAACTGTTGATCACATCAAACAAGGTGTTATCGACATCCTAGTTGCAACTGACGTTGTTGCTCGTGGTCTTGATGTTCCACGTATTACTCACGTATTTAACTACGACATCCCATTCGATGTTGAATCTTACATCCACCGTATCGGTCGTACTGGCCGTGCTGGACGTAAAGGTAAAGCGATCCTTCTAGTTCGCACTAACCAAATCCGTATGCTTCGCACTATCGAGCGCGTAACCAAGTCATCTATGGAAGAAATCCAACTTCCTCTACGTGACCAAGTTGCAGAAGCTCGTCTAAACAAGCTAGCGGCTGAACTGGAAGCAGAGAAAGAGCACAAAGCACTAGACAAGTTCGCTGAGCTTGTAGAGAAACTACAAACTTCTCTAGAAATCGATCCAGCGATGCTTGCTGCAATGCTTCTTAAGCGTCAGCAAGGTAAACGTCCTCTATTCTACATTGGCGAAGACCCAATGGTAGAAGCGATTGAACGTGACAAGCAACGTCGTAAAGAGCGCCGTGAAGGTGGTCGTAACTTCAACAACCAAGACTGGGATACTTACCAGCTTCAAGTTGGTCGCGAACAAGGTGTTCAAGTTAAAGATATCGTTGGCGCTCTAGCAAACGAATTAGGTCTAGGCAAAGGCTCTATCGGTGCGATCAAGCTAGCGCAAGGTCACACATTCGTACAGCTACCTAAAGCAATGACTTCAGACGCTGCGAACAAACTAAGCAAGCTACGTATCCGTCAACAAGATGTTGGTGCTGTAGTATGTGACTTCGATGACTTCCGTGAGTCTCGTGGTGGTCGCCGTGACGGTGGTCGTCGCGATGGCGGTCGTCGTGATGGCGGCGGTTACCGTGGTAACCGTGATGGCAACCGCGAAGGTGGTCGTCGTGAAGGCGGTCGTCGCGAAGGTGGCTTCCGTGGTAACCGTGACGGCAACCGCGATGGTAACCGTGAAGGTGGCGAACGTCGTTTCGACCGCAACCGTGGTGGTGATCACCGTGGTGCACACCGTGGTGAACGTGGTCACGGCCGTGGTCGTCGCTCACAAGAAGCATAATTGCTTAATCGCTAGATGAATTTAAAAACCGAGCCAAGTGCTCGGTTTTTTTATGCGCGTCGAATATGAGTTTGTTCTTCTTCGTGGTTGTTTACCCAGTTAATGACTTCATGCAGCGGCAGTGCAGGGCAAAATAGGTAGCCTTGAATGATGTCACAGCCTCTGCTGCGCAAGAAATGCAATGTATCCAAATCTTGTACACCTTCTGCGACTACCGAATAGCCTAAGCCATGGGCGAGGGCGATGGTGTTCTCGACAATGGAGCGGGTGCTTTCTGTCTTGCTTGCGGTGCTCAGGAAAGAACGGTCGATTTTGATCTGATCGACAGGTAAGTCTCGCAATAGGGAAAGGGAAGAATAGCCAGTCCCAAAATCATCCAAACTAATCTTGATACCCAGCCTCTTAATCTGGTTAATAAGTGGGTTGAGTTCCAAGACACGATCAATCGCCATCGTTTCAGTGATCTCAAGGCCAATTAGGTTTTCAAAGCTAGGGTTGTCGCTCAGCATTTTCTCAAGTCTTGAGAAAAGGAGATTTGAGGAGAGATCTTTGGCTGATAGGTTCACGTGTACAGGCAGCCGGATGCCTTGTTCGATTAAGCTCAGTAAGTCCTTCTCTGCTTGGTCTAGTACCCACATTGTAATGTTATGTACCTGATTACTCCGCTCAGCGATTGGAATAAAGTCGTTAGGAGAGATGTTTTTTCCATTACTATCTTGCCATCGGATCACCGCTTCAAACCCCACAGCAAGGCTGGTATGGGCATCGATCAGAGGTTGGTAATATAGTTGAAACTCTTCTTTCTCTAGGGCGCATTGAATTCGAGAGGAAATTTCAAGTTGATATTTGGCTCCGACGTTCATGTCTTCGTTATAAAACGCCATCAACTGTCCATTACGCTTTGCATGGTACATGGCGATGTCTGCGCACTTGATAAGAAGATCGTTTGACTCCGCATCGAAAGGAAAGGTGCTCAAACCAAAAACCACGCGAGAAGAGACCTGAAATTCACCGAGATTGAAGCGTTGGGACATCGCACTATCTAGCCGCTCAACTAAGTTTGAACCTGCACCATACTCAGCACACGATGTGAGAATAACGAATTCGTCGCCACCGACTCTGAAAATCTTGTCGTCTCCGCTCAACTCAGTTTGTAATCTTTGACCGATTTGGATGAGTAGCTGGTCTCCACTGAAATGCCCCATAGCATCGTTAATCTGTTTAAAGTGGACTACATCAAAAAGTATGACAGAGAAGGGGGCGCTTTCTTGGATTCGGTTGTCGATTTGTTCAAAGCAAAACTTTCGGTTGGGTAGGCCAGTAAGAGCGTCATGAACAGCGTTGTGTTTTTCTCGCTCCGCGACTGCATGTAGCTCGTGTATCGAATCATTACTCCATTTGATAACGAGCACGACGAAGATGCTGCCACCTAGCAGCAGTAGAGCAAGCCCCGTTTCTAACAAGGTAGCAACAGGCTTGTTGATGATCTCGTGAAGAAAAGCAGCATAGGCAAATATGAACCCAGTAATAAAAACCAACAGTACAATCCATCCCGGAACGTCGGTTTTCAAGCAAATATTTTTTGTCATCTGCCATCCCCAGCAGAGCAAAAGTAGACCTATGATAACTAGTATAAAGGCAAATGTGGGCACGCTATTATTCCGTATTATTAATATGTTTGTAACTTCTGAATCCCGTTTAAACAACTTAGCTCATACTTTTGGTTTTGTACAAAAATGAGTATTCATACATTTGTTGTAACAAAAGATATTTTTTAGCCTTCAAATAAAATCTAAACTTGTCATAGATCAACAAAAAATGTCCAACTAAATAACTAGCACTAAAAGATAGTTGAAAGATTAAAAAATTATTGAATAATAGAAGGCACAAACAAGAAGTACGCAGCGCGGAAGCGCAATTACAAAACCTCTGCTCCATAACAGGAAACTATTTCATGTCTAATTCGTTTGTACTGGTGATCAACTCAGGTAGCTCATCACTAAAATTTGCAGTAATCGACTCTCAATCAGGCGATGCTGTGCTAAGTGGTCTGGGCGAATGCTTTGGTCTATCAGACGCTCGTATGAGCTGGAAATTTAACGGTGAGAAAAAGGAAATCACAATCGAGGGCGATGATAGCCATCACAAGATCGCTATTGGCAAGCTGGTTGGTTTAACCGAAGAGTTAGGTCTAGCTCAAGACATCGTTGCTGTAGGTCACCGTATCGTTCACGGTGGTGAGAAATTCACTCAAACTGTGCGTATCACTGAAGAAGTTACTGCGGAAATCGAAAAACTTGCGGATCTTGCTCCACTACATAACCCTGCAGGTGCTATCGGTATTCGTGCTGCTGTTGAAGCGTTTCCAAGCCTTCCTCAGTTTGCTGTGTTTGATACTGCGTTCCACCAAACAATGCCTCAACGCGCATTCACAGGTGCAATCGCGAAAGAACTTTACACAGATTTCGGCATCCGTCGTTACGGTTTCCACGGCACTAGCCACTACTTTGTAAGCCGTGAAGCTGCGAAGATGATTAACAAGCCGGTTGAAGAATCGAGCTTCATCTCTGTTCACTTAGGTAACGGTGCTTCTGTTTGTGCAATCAACAATGGCGAATCTGTCGATACATCTATGGGTTTCACGCCACTGTCTGGTCTAATGATGGGCACACGTTGTGGTGACCTAGACCCAGGCATCATTGAGTACCTCCTAAAGAAAGGTTGGTCTCAAGATCAAGTGTTCAACTCATTGAATAAAGCTTCTGGCTTCTTAGGTGTGTCTGGCCTAACAAGCGATGCACGCGGTATTTTGGAAGCGATGGAAGAGGGCCACGAAGGCGCTGCTCTGGCATTCCAAGTGTTTACATACCGTGTGTCTAAATACATTGCGTCTTACCTTGCTGCTCTTGATTCATTCGACGGCATCATCTTCACAGGCGGTATCGGTGAAAACTCTATGCCAATTCGTCGCGAAATCCTAGGCAACCTAAAGCTGCTTGGTTTCGTTGAAGATGTGAAAGGCAACGAAGATGCACGATTTGGTAATTCAGGTGTTGTTGCTACATCTGAGTTACTTGGTGCGAAAGCGCTAGTTATTCCTACCAATGAAGAGTGGGTTATCGCTCAACAGTCGGTGGAACTGCTGTAAAACGGCAGAAATTTTGGGAACTAAGTCAAAGCCCTTTCCGGTTGGAAAGGGCTTTTTTTGTGGACAAAATTCAGCAATAGTTTGTTCAAACAACAATAGTTCGTATAAACAACAATTCGCCTCATCAACGATTTTCTTCGGCAACAACTCACCTCAACAGTAACTAGCGGATGTTGATGTTGTTATCGCGTCTATCGTACATATCAGGCGTTGTATGCAGCCCTCCTGCGTATCCAGCGGCTTCTAGCGTCTCACGTACTTCCTGTACGTCAGCGGCAGTAACTGCTTCTTGTTGGTCTCCGAGGTGTTTACGCACAAAGGTAATTAACTCTGCTAAACGCGCGTCGGAGAGGATGTCCTCAAAGCTCGCCATCGGCATGAAATTACGCTCTGGATCAATGTAGGTAGGTTGCAAGCCTCGCACAGTTACCGCAATGGTGTTGAATGGGTCGCTGTGCATGATGATGCCGTTATTTAGCAATGTTGGCGCTATTGGGTCTCGCCCTTTACCATCGTTGCCGTGACAAGCGCCACAAGTCTGTTTGTAGACGGTGTAGATTGGTTCTTGATAGGCGTCGTCATCGAACCCTTTAGGCTCTAGTGGTACAGCGTCGGCGGCAATAAAGTTGTTCACATCGCCACTGAGCAAGTAGTAGGACATGGATTCAATGTCTTCACGCGTCATTAAACTCAAGCTGTTCTTCACGACATCCGCCATCCCGGCAAACGCGGTGCCTTTGTCTGAATGACCAGTGTGTAAGAAGTCGGTCAACGTCTTTTCATCCCAACCACCAACGTACAGCTCCGTAGACGTAATGTCAGGTGCGTTCCAGCCGTCTATCAGGTTACCTTGGAAGATGCGCTCAGGAATCAATGCTTGCGCAATATTACACGGCGTGTGGCACTCTGAGCAGTGTCCTAAGCCTGCAACCCAGTATTTGCCTTTCTGCCACTTCTCTACGTCATCCACCGTACCTTCAAGCTCTGAAGGTAGGCTGTAGTCGATAGGGTCGGTGTCCATAAAGACAATGTTCCAGCCAAGGAGACCAAGACGAATGTTAGATGGGAACATCATATGGTTTTCATCGTTACGACGCGCCACGGCAGGAATAGATTGCATGTACTCCCACAAATCCATCATGTCTTGTTCCGTGAGGTATTGATAAGACGTGTAGGGCATTGCAGGATACAGGTAACCATGTTTGCCTTTCCCCTTTACAAGCGCATCCCGGAAGTCATCATAATCATACTCACCGATACCTGCACTGGCATGGGGCGTGATATTGGTGGAATAAATAGTGCCGAATGGGGTAACGAATGGCAGACCGCCTGCAAAAGGTTCGCCACCTTCAGCACTGTGACAAGCCACACAGTCCCCAGCATGGGCAAGGTACTCACCGCGTTTCAATGACTCAGCATTAAGCGCTGCGAGTTTCCGCTCTTGCTCTTCACCCGCTTTACGGATGTAAGCACCCAGTGCGAGGATTTCGTGCTCAGAAAGTTGGCTTTCAAACGCAGGCATTAAGTTATTCAAACCATAATTAATGGTGTGTTGAATCTCCTCGATGCTCCCGCCATGTAGCCAGACACTGTCTGATAGGTCAGGCACGCCCGTTTGTTGATTTGCTATAGAGCCGTCACCATGACATGACGAGCAATATTCGACGAACAAATTCTTACCTAACTCAACTTTCACTTCTGGTACGTCACTGTGACGTTGGTTAAGGGATGCAAGGTAATAGGCGACCTTATCGACTTCGTCTTTCCTCATGACCTCTACCCAGCCCGGCATGGCGCCGTTACGACCTTTGGCAATAGAATGAATCAGAGCTTCGTCATCGCCGCCATACATCCATTCTTTATCGATCAGGTTAGGGAAGTGCTTTTGGCCCTGAGCATTGTCTCGGTGACAAGCGGCACAATGGGTTTGAAAAAGGATGTGACCAGAACGAACGATATCGCCGTTTTGTGCCAATGCATCGAGCGACATGTCCGTAACTTGGCTAAATTGTTCATCAAGCGTCGTTGACGGTGCGCTGAGTTTATCGTCACTTTGATCGTAATTCGCCAAACCTTTCCATTCGCCCAAGCCCGGATATAAAACTAGGTATCCTGCTGACAACAGAAAGGCGACCGCGTAACTGGCAAACAGTAACTTGGGTGGCGGTGCGTCTTTTTCATCAATGCCATCGAAGGAGGCGATAGTATGGTCTTGGTCTGCTTTATGGTTGCTACGCCAATATTTGACGATGACTGACACCATCAATATGAAGAAGACAATCGTGGCGGCAATTGCCCACCAGTTCCAGAATGTGCTCATTTTGCCACCTCCTGTGCTGTGTCTTGACCAAGGCTTTGAAGATAACGAATCAGAGCTTCCGCTTTGGTTCTACCGCGTATTTGTAATCGCGCGTCTGATATCTCTTGGTCGGTGTAGGGCACGCCTAACGTACGGAGCGTTTCCATCTTGTTACCAATGGCGTTACCAGACAATGTCTGCTCAAACAACCAAGGATAAGCTGGCATGATGGATGTAGGAACGACTTGGCGTGGGTCGATAAGATGTAATACATGCCATTGGTCCGAATACTTGCGTCCAAGATTGGTTAGGTCTGGGCCAGTTCGTTTGGAACCCCATAAATTAGGGAACTCGTAAATATCATCGGACTCTTGGTTCGCGCGTCCGTTACGTTTGATCTCAGGCTCTAGCGGGCGAACCATCTGCGTGTGGCACACATGGCAACCTTCGCTGATGTAGATATCGCGACCAGCAAGCTCCAACGCGGTTAACGGCTTCGCTAAACTGCCTTTGGCAATGTCGTCAGTACGCAGGATGTTAGGCACTACCCACACTACAAGAGAGAAGGAAGCCACAACAGCGGTGGTGATGATCAAGATGATCACTGAATGCGTAAAGTCTTTGCTCATCTTATGCCTCCTTCGCGACTAGTACAGACGGAGAGCGTACGGTCTTGTACAAGTTGAATGCCATCAGGAACAAGCCGAGTACAAAGAGTGCACCACCAAAGAAGCGCAAGAACAACCATGGTGCTTTAAAGTTCATGGCTTCGATAAAGCTGTAAACCAGTTCACCATTCTCATTCTGAGTGAGCCACATGTAGCCTTCACCAATACCGGCCACCCAAAGTGCGATGGCATAAATGGCAACACCAGCATGGGCAAGCCAGAAGTGCCATTTGATCAGTCGCTTCGACCACAGCTCCGTTTTGTTCCACAGACGTGGGATGAAGTAGTAGAACACCGCAATGCCAGACATGCCTACCCAGCCTAATGCGCCAGAGTGAACGTGACCTATCACCCATTCGGTGTTGTGCGCTAACATATTGAACCAGCGAATGGCAAGCAGAGGCCCTTCGAAAGTGGCTAAGCAGTAGTAAAGGATTGCTGAGAAGAAGAACAAGCAAATATAGTCAGATTTGAGTTTCTCTTTGTTTTGCAGCAGCGTCATCGCGCTGTTGAAAGCGCCAGCCCAAGATGGCAGCCAAAGGATGAGTGACATAATGATGCCGATGTTTTGCACCCAAACCGGTACCGACGAGTAAATCAAGTGGTGCGTACCCGCCCAAGTGTAAAAGCCAACTAAGCCCCAAAAATGAATTACAGACAAACGATAGGAGTAGATAGGGCGATCAGCGGCTTTAGGAATGAAATAATAGTTCATCCCAATCACACCCGCAGTCAGCAAAAATCCTACCGCGTTATGACCCCACCACCATTGAACAATTGCGTCTTGTGCACCAGCAAAGACGGAATAGGATTTCATCAGTGAGACGGGCATTGCGAGATTGTTCACGACGAAGATCATCGCAATCACAATAATGAAGGCGGCAAAGAACCAGTTTGCTACAAAGATATGGTCTACTTTGCGCTTGGCAATCGTGCCAAAGAACAGCACGGCATAAAGCACCCATACCAAGACGATTAAGACGTCAATTGGCCACTCCAACTCCGCGTACTCTTTTGATGTCGTGTAGCCTGCGGGTAAGGTAACAAGCGCCAAGAGCAAAACGAGTTGCCACCCCCAGAACACCATCCACGACAAGCTCTGGTTAAACAGATTACAACGGCCAGTACGCTGGGCAATGTAGAGCGAAGTACCCATTAAAATGTTTACGACAAAGCCGTATATCACTCCAGATGTGTGTAGAGGTCTCAGACGACCGAATTGGAAATATTGCGAATCAAAGTTCAGAATGGGCCAGTACAACTGCGCTGCTAGGATGACACCGATGATCATCCCAGCAATCGCCCAAACCAACGATGCCAACACAAAATACTTCACAATTTGAGTGTTGTATTGAGTAGTTGTTTGTTCCATAAGAACGCTCCTCGTTTAAGGCTGGGGCTCGTTATCTGACGGTGAATGCTCGTTCCCTAACTGCGAGTAGTAGTGTGCGATGTCTTCAATATCTTGGTCAGACAGGGCGTCGGCTTGCTGCTGCATGAGTACCGCCAACCCACTAGTCCGCTCCCGCGCTTTGTAATCTTTCAAAGAAGAGATCAGGTAACTTTTCTTCTGACCGCGTAGGTTTGGATAGGCGTCGATCGTAGAGATGCCGTCAGCACCGTGACATGTCATGCATACTTTCGACTTCTCTCTACCAACCTCAAATTGCTTGTCGGCTTTAGCGTCAGTTGCGAAAGTGGAAGGAGAGAAGCACATCGTGGCGAGGAGAGCCGCCTTTATACCTGTTCCCATGAAATGCGTGTTCTTTAATCTCATCACTGTTTCCCTAGTAAATTGAATGCGTTTTTCACTAACTTAGGCTATTAAAGCCAGTACTTCTCTCTTATTTGTGAGGTGAATGAACCAGCGTATTTTTTATGTTTATAAGTTAAAGAATAAGCAGGTACTGGCAATATCGCTATATACAAGCCGATTTAGTTATGAATTTTATTAGTAATACGTGCCGGCCAAGCGGATTGGACAAAATCAGCGCCAATAAAACTAAAGTGAAAATAGGTGCTTAGCTTTTGGCGTTTGAAAAATGGTGGGTTTTGTATGATTTTTTCGTCTTTGAGGTGTTTTAAAAAGAACAGTAGAAATTGAAAACCGCTCATGGTTTAAGCAAGAGCGGTTGGAGAATAAGAGAGCTTGGAAAACAAACTATCGACCACGATAGATCATCATGTCATATACCCAAGTAACCTCGAGATGCTTGGTTCAGCGAGAATGACTTGGTCTGTAGACGCGGCGGCGATTTAAAGGTCTAGTACGTCTAAATCAAGAATCGACAACAAAGTATACAGGCCAAGACCCTTACTATTTATGAAGAGGACCCTTCGGGAGCGTGTTATTGACTCGATCTCTGCTTCAAACAACGTGGAAAGAGCTCGCTATTCCACTGCGTTGTTCTCCTTGACCTCGAATCAATGACAACGCTCTGAATCTAGCATTTTGAAGTCACTTGGGTATAGATGTGCGTGACAGAACTTGGGGCGGCCTCGAGGTAACTTAAGCGTAGGGTAGTAACAAGATTAAAGAGTGAGTCCAGTGCGATTGGCGCGATGATGAGTAGGGCTATCAGAATGAAAAAGAGTACGGTTGAATGCCTCATAAAGCACCTCCTGACGTCTGTTTCACTTCGTTGCTATTGTAGCATTTTGCTCTCAATTTAGACTGAGGTTATTCCTTACTTTGCTTGAGTTTTTGCCTGAGAGTTCGGCGGGTGTTTTGATGGCATCACGTCATGAAATAATGACAGAGTTTCACAGTAATTTCCTCGATGAGAGCTGAGTCACAATGTATACTGTGAGCGTTTCGCAAACGTTAGTAATCCCCAGTTTTAGCACACATTCAGTTCAGCATTTGCGATAAAAATACAACCATCGACCACGCATTAAAATCAATGATATATAAATCCTGAAGATTCCGTCGTCGGGTATTTTTTGTGAGTAATTATGCTTAACTCAGAACGCAAAGCTGCATTCGTGCTCGTCGCAACTATGATGATCGCGGCTCTAGGGTGGATTTTCTCTAAAGAAACCATTCAAGGTCTACCACCATTCGGATTCATCGGTCTGCGATTTACCATCGCTTCTCTATGCTTACTGCCTTTATGTATTAAGCCGCTTCGTGCCGCTAATAAGAAAGATATCTTTGCGGCTGCGGGGGTTGGCGTGCTTTTAGGTGGCGCATTAATGTGCTGGATCTATGCGATTTCTATCAGTGATACGCTGGGCGAGGGCGCATTCATCATGAGTCTTTCGATGCTGTTTGTGCCAATCGTTGCTTGGGTCATGTTCCGTCAAAGACCGCAACGAATTTTCTGGATCTCTCTGCCTATCGCAATTCTTGGCTTAGGGTGTTTGTCTTTGGCTGGTGGCTGGCAACAATCTACTAGCCAACTTTGGTTTTTGGGTGCAGCTTTGATGCTCGCTTTGCACTTCAACGTCAACAGTAAGTACTCGCAGAAATTGCCGGTATTGTTGCTGACGTGTATCCAGCTGTTTATCACGGGTTTGATAGGTTTACTAATTTCATCTTTAGTGGAAACGGTACCTGAAGAAGTGTCGACTTCTATCTGGATTTGGTTTGCTCTTAGTACGCTTTTGGCAACGAGCTTACGCTATGTGATGCAAACCATGGGACAGAAGTTTGTTCAAGCGGGCAACGCAGCGCTGATTATGATTCTCGAACCCGTGTGGACTGTGATACTTAGTGTGCTTTGGTACGGTGAGCTTTTGACTGCAAATAAGTTGGTTGGTTGTGCACTTATCTTGTTTTCATTGTTGTTCTACCGAACTGGCGGCAAACTCCGTTTTCCAAAACGTGCTTAGTTCAATTCACTTTATAGAGCCAACTAAATAACTATCGTTGGCTCTACCTTTCTAGTCTCTCTTGGTTAATTTATAGGTATGAATGCGAAGTTGTTCACAGAAGTAGAACGTGAATTCCGTGCTCAAACTTGCAACTTATCTATTTTGACATTCACATTGCTTAAAAAATATTCTCTTTTGCAATAGGTATCGTGTATCCGTCATTTCGACTCGTCAGATTCACCTTATATTTCGCCATTATGCATCAAGGTACGATTGCGTTAAGGTCGATTTGCCAAAAATGGCAGGTTGCACTTGGTGCGATTGCTAAATCTATGATGATTAAAAACGAATATTTAGGGAGTTCATGCGATGAGTTATGAATTTGACGACAGTGATCAAAGAACACGTTTCGACAAAAGTAAGCACGTTTCTGTGAGTCCGAGTAGCATGCGGAAATATCATGATTGGCGCAGATTGATCGTTGATCAAAACTACTCGCCGAAAGACGCGGCATCTGCTGTGGGGGATTCCCACTATGAGCAGTTGAAAGGGAAGAAGTTTGAAACTTATCCAATTTATTCGATACGCTTGAATCAAACGGATCGAGTAACCTTTATCTACCCGTCATCAAACAGCATTAAGATCATCAATATTGGTGGCCATTATTGATGCATCTCGCTTGGGCAGAAGTCTGCCTTTCGGGCTTGAATAAGAGTCCAATTAGAACTTCTGCCTGCGCTTGGATTAAGTCGGCATTATCGCCATAGAGAAGCGTACCTTCCGTGGTTGGCTAGCTGACTTAACTCTTACTGTACATCCGTCCGGTTTGCCGAGTTCCTCACAATGCAAACTTGCATCGATTCCTAAACCTTGTGGCAGGCAATGTTCACATCTTCGCTTTCGTTTGTGTTAAAAAAGTAGAGATGCTCATCTTGGACAAAGTAATTTAAATCAGACTCAAAACCGACCAAACTGGCCTTATCCCTGGTAAATAAGGGAGACTCGGGTGGTGTCAGGTTCCAATCGACACTGTCAAATTTTTGCTGGATTCGCTGTCCATTGACTTCATTTTTCGCTGTGAGCACAAGTTCGAAAGGTTCTTTCAATCCCGACTTATGATTGAGCATGCCTGACTGGTAGTAAATCACACTGGTATTGGAAGGAAAGTAGATGGTCGTATATTCTTCGATGCTTAGATATTGACGATACGCTGCTGAAGTAAATCCCGCTTTTGTTTCCGAACAACGCCATCGGGTGCCGCTAAAATCGTAACTTTCAAATTGCCAGCAATAAATGGCAAATGCAGTTGTAATCGCTGCAAACACCACCGCTAAAATGCGCATATCGCCTCCTTGCTAGAGTATGAGTCGGCAATATATTCGCCCAATTGTTCTCTCTGAACATTAAAGTGGCGATACATATGGTTTTTATTCCCATCCGTTTTTTGCAACCAAATAGTCAAAGCGACCATATTTGCCTCATAGATCGAAGGGAAAAGGCGTATGTACACGTCTGCATTACATTGCGCTTGGGGTAATTTATTCAGTAGCAGTTTTAAATTGTCGGCCGAAATAAACCCTGGAGTGGCGTCATGTAAATAGATGTTGGTTTGTCCGACGACAAGGTGTTTATAGTTGTCTTTTTTTATATAGCTTGGCTTCTCGAAAAGTGGTTTTAAGTTTAGAAGGGTGAGCAAAGCTACAACGGTGCCAACAACATAAACCGCAGCTAGAAGGATAGTACTGGTTTTCTGTCGCATTGGATGGGTGAGGCTTACTTCATCGCTCTGATTATCGCAGACAGTTTCTGAGCCCGTTTCTTCAATTTGAGGTACTGGTTGCGTGATGGCCTTAATGGATCCGGCCTGAATAAAATAACCGACTTTACTGATGGTTTTGATTTCAGCGTTTTGGGCTTTTAAAGAAAGCAGGTTACGACGTAGGCCAGAAACCACGTTGGTTAATGCTTGATCGGTCACGACCAACCCTTCCCAGCAGGTCTTGAAAAGTTCCTCTCGGGATACAGGTTCATTTTTTTGCAGGAGCAGTAAAAGAACCTCATAAGGAAGAGGCCTGAGAACGACTTTATTTCCGTTTTGATTACGTAACGTCCTTGTTGCACATTCTAAAGTTAAGTTCGAAAACTGGATCGATTTCATTGCTAAATTGGCTTTTTAGAAGGCAACTTCTATCTCGTTAGGTGAGATTAAAAAGTTATGGGAACCTAAATTTATTTTGAAAGCGGCACAGTCTACCGAGATTAATTTATAAATCAAGTTGGCAGTTTAAATGAAAATAAATCATTAAAAATCAGTGCATTGATATTTTTTATGGCCTTTTAAGCCTTTCTTTAAGTAAGGGTATAAATGTAAATGTGAAAACAATTTGATTTCTGTTTAGTTATTTGAGGGGTGAGATTTTAGAGTGTGTCGACTCAAACAACACGGCAAAGACAATTCAAAATGAAAAAGGTTTTTCTTCTTACTGCACTGGTTTCTAGTTTTGCATCTGCTAACGATATGAGTGGCTTTTATCTTGGTGCGGGCATCGGTCATACCGATTTTGATGACGCAGGCTACATGAATGATGTAAGTCACGCAATCGCTCGACACTCAGGGGCAAGCGTTCCTCTAACTTCAGATTCGGATGGCTCTGCATACAAGTTGATTGCTGGTTATCAAATCAACCGCATTGTTGCTATTGAAGCACAATACACTAAGTATGCGGATACTGATGTTAAGGTGCAAAATGTTTCGGCTTTAAAGCTAAGCCACGATACGTTTACCGTAGCCGCAAATGTAGGTTACACGTTCGACAATGGCTTACGCCCATTTGCAACGCTTGGTTTAGGTTCCATCAGCTACGAAGTAAAAGAAAACGTCACAGGCAACAACTTTAAGGACAGCGAGAGTGGCGGTACGGTTCGTTTAGGTGTTGGCTTGGAGTATGCGCCGGTAATGCTAGGTGGTCTTGCATTCCGTGCAGGTTATGAAGTTGACCATTACACGCTAGAAACTGCATTTAAAGATTACGACCAGTCGGTTGGTTCTTGGTACGTTGGTTCTACTTACAAGTTTTAACGCCTTTTTGTCTAAAACTCATCGTACTTGAAAATGACAAAGCTGCCTTGTTAAGCAAGGCAGCCTTTTGTTTTACAAAGAACTTTTTGTTTTATGATTAACGTTGCTTTAATGCCATCGATACCTTCGAGGTCGGCTGACGGTTTAGCTCTTCACTGATCATCCATCCGGCTTTGGCGAGCAACTCCAAATCTACTCCTGTCTCGATTCCTAAACCTTGGCAAAGGTAGAGCACATCTTCGGTAGCAACATTACCCGATGCGCCATGAGCGTAAGGGCAGCCGCCAAGTCCAGCCACACTACTATCGACGGTATGGACACCCATTGTTAAGGCTTGGTAGATATTTGCTAACGCTTGTCCCCACGTATCGTGAAAATGCACAGCGAGCTTATGGGTTGGGACTTTCACTAGTACGGCTTCTAACATTTTAGCGATGCGCATAGGCGTGCCTGTACCTATGGTGTCTCCAAGTGAAACCTCATAGCAGCCTAATTCCATCAGCAGGTTAGCGACTCTTGCCACTTGTTCTGGTTTGGTTGATCCATCGTAAGGGCAGTCTGCCACGCAAGATAAGTAGCCCCGAACGGGAATGTTATGGGTTACTGCCAATTCCATTACTGGCTCAAAGCGGGTGAGGCTTTCCGCAATCGAGCAATTGATGTTGTGTCGGCAAAAGCCCTCCGATGAGGAGGTGAAGATAGCAACGTGGGTAGCTCCAGCTTCTAGCGCTTTCTCAAAGCCTTGCACATTAGGCGTTAACGCTGAGTAGATGACGTTGTGGCGGCGGGTGATTCTCTTCATCACATCGAGTGAATCGGCCATTTGAGGTACCCATTTAGGCGACACAAAAGAGCCTGCCTCAATATGGGTGAGCCCTGTATCCGAGAGCAGGTCGATTAAGCGGATCTTGGCTTGCGTGGACACTGGCGATTCGTTTTGTAATCCGTCTCTCGCACCCACTTCGACAATATTTACCTTGTTTGGCAAATTCATTTCTTGCCCTTAGCTGGCTTGTTTATCCAACCCGGTTCTCGTTTCTCCAGAAAGGCTTGTAAGCCGTCTTGTCCTTGCGGTGATACGCGAATATCGGCGATCAGTTGGCTCGTGTATTGGATAAGCTGACCATCAATCGGATTTTGGTGGCATTGATGGCATAACGCTTTGGCTTTTCGCATTGCATCTGGGCTATTGAGCAGCAAAGAATCAATCAAACTTTCTACCACGGCTTCGATTTTATCCAGCTTATGAACCTCATGCACAAGGCCAAACTTTTCTGCTTTGGCGGCGTTAATCACTTCGGCACTTAGTATGTAACGACGAGCTTGACGGTTTCCCATAGCACGCATGACATAAGGAGAGATAGTTGCCGGAACCAGCCCTAGCTTGACTTCACTCAAGCAGAACTTCGCATTCTCCGCCGCGACGGCAATATCACAACAACAGATTAAGCCCAATGCGCCACCAAATGCGGAACCCTGCACAACCGCAATGGTAGGCTGAGGGAAAGCGTCCAGTGTATGCACCAGACGAGCGAGGTTCTGTGCGTCTTCAAGGTTTTGCTTTCTGGTGCTGTTTGCCATGGATTTCATCCAATTTAAATCCGCGCCAGAGGAGAAGTGCTTGCCGTTTCCTCGAAGCACTAAGCATCGAACATCGGTGCGTAAAGCGAGGTAATCCAGCCTATGGATCAGCAAGTCAATCATACAGGCATCAAACGCATTGTGCTTCTCTGTACGATTGAGCGTTAGCGTTGCGACGCCGAATTCATCGACGTTCCAAAGTACTTCATCTTGTCGCTTTGTATTGGGGATGATACTCGGTTGATGATCCTGCATGTGACGTCCTTTCTTCTCTAGAATTCTACATTGCTACATTCTGAATATGCCAAAGTTGCTGTCAGGAATTGGAGCATTGAGCGATGCTCTTAACGCTTGAGCTAACACCTGACGCGTTTCTTTCGGGTCGATGATGCCGTCATCCCACAAACGTGCGCTGGCGTAGTAGGGATGCCCCTGAGACTCATACAAGTCTACGATAGAATCTCGGAATGCACTTTCTTCTGGTTCTGGCCAGTCTTCACCTTGGCGCTTTTTCACTTCTCGCCGTACTTGAGTGAGCACGCCCGCGGCTTGTTCTCCGCCCATTACCGAGATTCGTGCGTTCGGCCACATCCACATCATGGTTGGGTCATAAGCGCGACCGCACATGCCGTAGTTGCCTGCGCCGTAAGAGCCGCCAATAATCACGGTGAACTTGGGTACGTCCGCACAGGCGACTGCCATCACCAGTTTTGCGCCGTGTTTGGCAATGCCTTCCGCTTCAAGCTTTTTGCCGACCATAAAACCAGTGATGTTTTGCAAAAAGAGTAGGGGAATTTTGCGTTTGGCACACAGCTCAATAAAGTGCGCGCCTTTCTGTGAGGACTCTGAAAACAAGATGCCGTTGTTTGCCACAATGCCAATCAAATTGCCGTGGATTCGAGCGAAACCACACACTAAAGTCTTGCCATAAAGCGCCTTGAACTCGTCAAAGTCTGAGTCGTCGACCACGCGAGCGATGATCTCTCGAACATCAAAAGACAAGCGAAGGTTCGCATTGACGATGCCGTACATCTCTTCGGCGTCGTAACGCGGTGGCAAGACGGTTTTGTCGCTTTGAACGGGGATTGATTGATTAGTATTTGAGATGGCTTCGCGCGCAAGCTTTAATGCGTGCTGGTCATTTTCTGCATAGTAATCGGCAACGCCAGACTTGCGACAGTGCACATCGGCACCGCCAAGTTCTTCATCGGTGACAATTTCACCCGTAGCGGCTTTTACTAGCGGTGGACCTGCCAAGAAGATGGTGCCTTGTTCTTTGACCATAATGGAAACGTCCGACATGGCTGGTACATAAGCGCCACCAGCGGTACAAAGCCCCATCACCACTGCAACTTGAGGAATACCCTGGGCCGACATTCTGGCTTGATTGAAGAAAATACGTCCGAAGTGCTCTTTGTCAGCAAACACTTCTGCTTGGTGAGGGAGGTTCGCCCCCCCAGAATCCACCAGATAGACGCAAGGCAGTTCGCAACGTTGGGCGATCTCTTGAGCGCGCAGATGTTTTTTCACCGTGAGTGGGTAATAGGTGCCGCCTTTCACTGAAGGGTCGTTGGCGATCACCATGCATCGAATGCCTTCAATGGTGCCAATGCCGGCAACCACACCAGCGCATGGAATTGACTCTTCGTAGACGTTCCAAGCGGCAAATTGTCCGACTTCAAGAAACTCGCTGCCTTCATCCAAAAGGAGCGTGACGCGCTCACGGACGGGCAGCTTTCCTTTCAGGCGTTGGCGGTCGATAGCTTTCTGTCCGCCACCCTGTTTGATGGCTTTGATATTGGCATTGAGGTTGTTCACCAACTCGGTCATGACCGCTTTGTTCGACAAGAACAGCTCGTCGGTTGGCTTGGTTTTACTTTTAATGATTGCCATTGTGACTTCCTTGTCGGTGGTTTAGCGAGACTCTTCGAACAGCTCTCGTCCAATTAACATGCGGCGAATTTCAGAGGTGCCAGCGCCAATCTCATACAGTTTGGCGTCGCGTAGAAAGCGCCCGGTTGCGTATTCGTTGATGTAGCCGTTACCGCCCAACAGCTGAATAGCATCGAGGGACATTTGCGTGGCGAGTTCGGCGCTGTAAAGGATCACGCCAGCGGCATCTTTACGTGTGCATTCACCTCGGTCGCATGCGGCAGCGACGGTATAAACGTAAGCTTTGGCGGCGTTCATGCGTGAATACATGTCAGCAAGCTTTCCTTGTACCAGTTGGAACTCACCAATGGATTTGCCGAACTGTTTGCGGTCATGCACATACGGAACCACTTCGTCCATGCAGGCTTGCATGATGCCAAGCGGGCCGGCGGCTAGTACCACGCGTTCGTAATCTAAGCCACTCATTAACACTTCAACACCACGGTTTAATTCACCCAACACATTTTCTTTGGGCACGACACAATCTTGGAACACTAATTCACAGGTGTTGGAGCCGCGCATACCAAGTTTGTCGAGCTTCTGTGCATGGCTAAAGCCTTCAAACTCTCGCTCAATAATGAAAGCGGTGATACCACGAGAGCTACCATTGGGATCGGTTTTCGCGTAGACCACTAAGGTGTCGGCATCGGGCCCGTTGGTGATCCACATTTTGTTGCCGTTCATCAGATAGTGATCGCCTTTGTCTTCAGCACGAAGCTGCATGCTAACCACATCAGAACCTGAGTTCGGCTCACTCATGGCTAGTGCGCCAACGTGAGAACCGTCGATGAGTTTAGGTAAGTATTTTTCTCGTTGAGCAGGGGAGCCATTGCGAAAGATTTGGTTAACACAAAGGTTGGAATGTGCGCCGTAACTGAGCGCGACAGATGCCGAAGCTCGGCTGACCTCTTCCATCGCAACAACATGAGCAAGGTAGCCCATACCTGCACCACCGAACTCTTCGTCGACGGTCACGCCGAGCAAACCCATTTCACCAAACTTGGACCACAAATGATTGGGGAATTGGTTGTCGCGGTCGATGTCTGCGGCGATGGGGGCGATATGCTCGGTGGCAAACGCGTTGACGTGGTCTCGGAGCATATCGATGGTTTCACCAAGGCCAAAGTTGAGTGGGGTGTAGCTGCTTTTCATAACATTTCCCTGTTGCGAGTACTGCGGTTGTTAGTACGGATAAGGTTCGAGTTACACTGCTTGGGCTTGGAAATTATGGTTGTTATTGTTTTTATTGCTCAATAACTTAGAGCTATTGGCTGTTAGTTTTATTGTTGCTCAGCGCTTGCTTACATCGCTCTTTGGCGGTTTCTAGTTCGTTCATCACGACGCTAATGTCGTCGAGTTGTTGCTGTAAGTGTGCTTGTTTTTCATCAATGATGGTCAACATTTTGAGCAGTTGCCCATCGCTTTGCTGGGTATCGTACAGCTCGAACAATTCTCGAATTTCTGCAAGTGAAAAGCCCAATCGCTTGCCACGTAAAATCAGCTTGAGACGGATCTTGTCTCTACGTTGGTATACGCGAATATTGCCTTTTCGTTCTGGCTCTATCAGCCCGACATCTTCGTAAAAACGAATGCTTCGGGTGGTAATGTCGAACTCCTTGGCGAGGTCACTGATCTTGTATTTATCCACTCGGCTTGTCCCTCTGAGTAAAAGTTTTGGCTTCTTAAAATCCCGTCATGCTTTTATCTGAAAGGCCTGGTATCGGTCTTCGTACAAAACAGGAGTAAAAATTATTTTGTTATTAACGTGTTTCTTTACGTTTACGTAAATGTTAGTGCTATGCTTACGTAAACGTCAAGGAATCACAGTGCGAAAATTCATTGCTTTATGAGAGGCTGGAGTGACAACACACTTCGTGTGAACGCTCCGTGGTAGCAGGTGTGAAGGATGAGTTGTTGAACTGTGAGTTATCGTCAAAAGGGACGAAATCATGGGAAACGACATCTGGATTGTCAGTGCAAAGCGAACGCCAATTGGGCGTTTTCAAGGTCAATTACAAGGATATTCAGCGCCTCAATTAGGGGCATTTGCCATCAAATCGGCAGTGGGTGCGAGCGGGATTAGCCAAGTCGATGAAGTCTATATGGGCTGCGTATTACCAGCAGGGTGCGGGCAAGCTCCAGCCAGACAAGCGGCGCTAGGTGCAGATCTTCCGCTAACCACAGGCTGTACCACCATCAACAAAGTATGTGGATCGGGAATGAAGAGCGTCATGCTGGCTCACGATCTCATCAAAGCGGGTAGTATTCGAAGTGCTATTGCTGGTGGGATGGAAAGCATGACCAACGCACCGTATCTGCTCAAAGAAGCTCGCAACGGCATGCGAATGGGTCATCAATCTACCTACGACCACATTTTCCTCGACGGTCTTCAAGATGCGTATGAAGGGCATTTGATGGGAGTCTATGCGCAGAAAACGGCTGACCGTTCTGAGTTTACCCGTGAGCAAATGGATGAATGGGCGATCCTATCCGCGACAAGAGCATTGGAAGCGCAAGAGCAGCGTCTGTTTGACGATGAAATCTCGCCGATAGAAATCACGACACGTCATAACACTTCAATTCTGGATTACGACGAGCATCCTCGCTCGATTAAGCTCGACAAAATTCCTCAACTCAAACCTGCTTTTGATAAGAACGGCTCGGTGACCGCAGCAAACTCTAGTGCGATTTCTGACGGGGCTGCAGCGTTAGTATTAATGGATTCTCAAGTCGCACAGCATCAAGGCTTAACGCCATTAGCAATCATCAAAGGGCACTCAACCCACGCCAGAAAGCCTGCTGAATTTACCCTCGCCCCTGTTTTTGCAATAGAGCAGTTGTTATCTCAACTCGACTGGTCAGTAGACGAGGTCGATCTTTGGGAGATCAACGAAGCGTTCGCCGTTGTCACACAAATCGCGGTACGCCAACTGGGCATCGATAAAGGCAAAGTAAACATCAAAGGCGGTGCGTGTGCGCTTGGGCATCCAATTGGTGCAAGTGGTGCTCGTATCTTGGTGACTCTCATTCATAGTCTACGCCAACTGCAAACGCTTGGTGTAGATGGTGACAACAACAATAAAAAGGTGATGCGAGGTGTTGCATCACTGTGTATCGGTGGTGGTGAAGCCACTGCTATTGGTATCGAGATACCGCTTTAATTCCAATTATCAAATAACGTAAAGAAGGACTAGATTATGACTCGCACGGTTCCCTTATTCATCGATGGTGAGTTTCGTGAATCTCAAGCAACGGATTGGGTAGAAGTCACAAACCCTGCTACCAATGAAGTGATTGCGCGCTTGCCGTGTGCTACGGATGAAGAGATGCACGCGGCAATTGAAAGTGCAAAAGCCACCTTTACCTGTTGGAAAGATGTCGCCGTTTCTGAGCGCGCTCGCTTGATGCTGCGCTATCAACATCTACTTAAAGAACATCATGATGAATTGGCGACGCTACTTTCTCACGAAACAGGCAAGATCTTTGCGGATGCCAAAGGGGACGTATGGCGTGGTATTGAAGTTGTCGAGCAAGCTGCCAATATTGCCAGCAATATGATGGGAGAAACCGTCGAGAACGTTGCGACCGATATCGACAGTTATTCGCTGATCCAACCGCTTGGGGTGTGCTGTGGTATTACGCCGTTTAACTTCCCCGCCATGATCCCTTTGTGGATGTTCCCAATTGCGATTGCGAGCGGTAATACCTTTGTTCTTAAACCTTCTGAGCAAGTGCCTCTCACGTCAATTCGCTTGGCTGAACTTTTCGAAGAAGCGGGTGCACCAAAAGGTGTGCTACAAATCGTGCACGGTCGTAAAGAGCAGGTCGATTTGCTGCTGAAACATCCCGATATCCAAGCCGTTTCTTTCGTTGGTTCTGTACCCGTAGCGCAATACATTTACACCACAGGCACACAGAACTTCAAACGTGTTCAGGCCTTTGCTGGCGCGAAAAACCATATGGTAGTGATGCCAGATGCGAACAAAAACCAAGTGGTGAACAACTTAGTTGGCTCTTCGGTTGGTGCGGCAGGGCAACGTTGTATGGCGATATCTGTCGCTGTGTTTGTAGGTAGTTCGAAAGAGTGGATTGCCGACCTAAAGCAAGAAATGGCGAAAGTGCATCCCGGCGCTTGGGATGACGAAAATGCCGCTTACGGTCCTTTGATTAGCGCACAAGCAAAACAGCGTGTGCTTGGTTTGATTGAAGAAGGCAAACAACAAGGGGCGGTGTGTGAACTTGATGGTAGCCAATGTGAAGTGGAAGGCTTCCCAGAAGGTAACTGGGTCGGTCCGACTTTATTCAGTGGCGTCGCTACCGAGATGTCGATTTACACCCAAGAAATCTTCGGGCCTGTTTTGGTGTGTATTGAGGTCGACACGTTACAAGAAGCGATAGAGCTCGTGAATCGCAACCCATACGGCAACGGCACTTCCATCTTCACTGCGAATGGTGCGGCGGCGAGAAAGTATCAACATGAGATTCAAGTCGGGCAGGTAGGTGTGAACGTGCCGATTCCCGTGCCTTTGCCATTCTTCTCGTTTACGGGTTGGCGCGGCAGCTTTTACGGTGATTTGCACGCCTACGGCAAACAAGCGGTGCGCTTCTACACAGAGACCAAAACCGTGACGGCTCGTTGGTTTGATGATGATATCCCAACCGGTCCAAACTTGACTATTAATTTGCGCTAACGAAGTAAGGAGATCATATGGATTTTGAACTCAACGAAGATCAACGTATGTTTGCCGACACCGCGCAGCAGTTTGCGGCAGAGCGTTTAGCGCCAATGGCAGCAGAGTGGGATGAGAAACAAATCTTCCCCAAAGACATTCTACGAGAGGCAGGAGAGCTTGGCTTCTTGAGCCTCTACACACCAGAAGAACAAGGCGGTTTGGGCTTAAGCCGTTTGGATGCGTCTGTCATCTTCGAGCAACTCTCGATGGGGTGTACGTCTACCACCGCATTTATGACCATTCACAACATGGTGACTTGGATGGTTGCGAGCTTTGCTAGCGAAGAGGTAAAAGACGCGTTCTGCCCTAAACTTATTACGGGTGACTTTCTCGGTTCTTACTGTTTAACCGAGCCAAACGCAGGTTCGGACGCGGCATCTCTAGCGACTTCTGCAACTAAACAAGGCGATAACTACATACTCAACGGCGGCAAAACCTTTATCTCTGGCGCAGGCGATACCGACGTTTTAGTCGTGATGGCGAGAACCGGCGATGCAGGTGCGAGAGGCGTATCCGCGTTTGTTGTCCCCGCCGATGCAGATGGCATTAGCTACGGACGTAAAGAGCCGAAAATGGGCTGGAACAGTCAGCCAACACGCGCGGTAACGTTCGACAATGTTTCTATTCCTGCGTCACATTTGCTCGGGGAAGAAGGGCAAGGGTTTGTGTTCGCCATGAAAGGTTTGGATGGCGGACGCATCAACATTGCGACCTGCTCTATCGGTACGGCTCAGCAAGCGTTGAATCAAGCGGCGCAGTACATGCAAGAACGTAAACAGTTCGGCAAATCATTAGCTCAATTCCAAGCATTGCAGTTCAAACTGGCAGACATGGCAACCGAGCTTGTCGCTGCTCGCCAACTGGTGCGGTACGCCGCTAGCAAGTTAGACCGAGGTGACCCAGACGCCACGACTTATTGTGCCATGGCAAAACGCTTTGCTACCGATGTCGGCTTTCAAGTCTGTGATCAAGCGCTGCAACTTTACGGTGGCTATGGTTACATCAAAGAATACCCAATGGAACGCTATTTCCGTGATGTTCGAGTGCACCAAATCTTGGAAGGCACCAATGAGATCATGCGTTTGATCATCGCACGTCGATTGCTCGCAGAGGAGTCGGCATTGTTATAGACGCAACGCCAAGCTCTGCTTTTATTCATAAAACTCAGGTCATTTTCATCAAGAAAGGATTCAGAGATATGTCATTACCAGAACAACAAGCGATTCAACACACCATCAGCAATCACGTTGCGGTGGTGACCATGAACAACTCGCCTGCCAATACTTGGACGTCAGAAAGTTTAACGGCATTAAAGGAATTGGTGCTTGCGTTAGACGACAACAAAGACGTTTACGCTCTAGTGCTCACAGGGAATGGTGAGAAGTTTTTCTCGGCTGGTGCAGACCTCAAGTTGTTTGCCGATGGCGATAAAGCGGTTGCGTTAGAGATGGCGCGGATCTTTGGTGAAGCCTTTGAAACGCTGTCTGCATTTCGAGGGGTTTCCATCGCGGCCATCAACGGTTATGCCATGGGAGGCGGATTGGAAGTCGCATTGGCGTGTGATATTCGCGTGGTGGAAGAGCAAGCCGTGCTGGCACTGCCAGAGGCGAAAGTGGGCTTACTGCCTTGTGCTGGTGGTACGCAAAACCTAACCGCATTGGTCGGTGAAGGTTGGGCGAAACGCATCATATTGTGCGGTGAACAAGTCGGTGCAGCACAAGCGCGAGAACTTGGGTTAGTAGAAGAAGTGGTGGAAAAAGGTGTAGCGCTGAATAAAGCCATTGAGCTTGCAGAATCGGTTGCCAATCAATCGCCGTCTTCGGTAACTGCATGTAAAGCGCTTATCCAAAACATGCGTTCAGCGCCACTCAAACATGGTCTGATTAAAGAGCGAGAACTGTTTCTAAACTTATTCGATACCGAAGATCAAACCGAGGGGGTTCGTGCCTTCTTGGAAAAACGTAAACCCAACTGGAAGAATCAATAGGAGGTCGCATGACAGGGAAAGTAACCATTAGCGAAATAGATTGCTTAGACGGCGTGCACCGAATTGGTATCGCGACGTTAGACAACACGGCTTCTTTGAATGCGTTGACTTACGACATGTTGGCGGAGCTCAACGACCAACTTATCGAATGGCAAGATGACCCTGATTTGGTTTGTGTCATCCTCAATGGGGCGGGCGAAAAAGCGTTTTGTGCAGGGGGCGATGTACGAACCATGTACCATGTCATGCACGAGAAAAGCAAAGAAGAAACTGCCGAATTCTGCTCTAACTACTTCTCGCTCGAATACGAGTGTGACTACCTGATTCATACCTACCAAAAGCCAATCATTGGCTGGGGTGAGGGCATTGTGATGGGCGGAGGTATGGGCTTGTTTATGGGCACTAGCCACAGGGTTGTTACCCTTAAATCTCGTCTTGCGATGCCAGAGATCAATATCGGGCTTTATCCAGACGTGGGTGGCACTTGGTTCTTAAGCCAAATCGACCCAGAAGTAGGTTTGTTCTTAGGACTGACTGGCGCAATAGTGAATTCAAGTGACGCTGTCACTGTTGGTTTGGCAGAATGGTTACTGTTGGAAGAGCAATATCCGGCATTGCTTGAAGAATTGAAGCAAGTAGCTTGGGGTTCTGCCGATGCCAAATCGCTAGTCAGCGCGTTACTTCAATTAATGGAAGAGGAAGTTATCGACAGTAAACCAACCACGCAAATCTGCCCGTATCTCGACCAAATTAAAGAAGCCTGCAAAGGTTCAGATTTAAATCAGATTGCCCAACGCATTCAAGCAATAGAAGGCGGCACTCAATGGCTTGAGATCGCGCAAAAGTCATTTGCCTCGGGCAGTCCGATCACCGCGCATATCTGCTTTAGACAAGTCAAAGAGTACCACCGTTTATCGTTGGCGGATTGTTTCCGTCTAGAGCTAACCTTGTCAGTTCGTAGCGCACTACTCGGTGAGTTTGAAGAGGGCGTGCGCTCTCGATTAGTTGATAAAGACGGCAATCCAAAATGGATGTTTAACAGCGTCAGTGAAGTCGATGAAAGCGTCATCGACACCTTGTTTACTTCTCTTTGGTCAGAAGAGGAACATCCACTTGCACAGCTAGGAAAATAAGGAGAAACAACATGAGTACCATCGCATTTATTGGCTTGGGCAACATGGGCAGTCCAATGGCACAAAACCTATTGGCGTCAGGGTTTCATGTGCAAGTGTTCGATGTGGATGTGAACGCCGCGAAGCAACTCGAACCGTTTGGCGCAGTGGTTGCTAGTACCTTAGAAGAAGCCGTGGATGGCGCTGGTACGGTGATCACCATGCTACCTGCAGGTGCACACGTGCGTGCGGTGTATTTGGGGGATTTACATGGTGGTGTTGGTTTGCTCAACATTGTGCAGGACAATGCATTGCTGATTGACTGTTCGACCATTGATCCAGATTCTGCTCGTTTGGTGGCGAACGAAGCACAGAACAAACGATTGTTGTTTGTTGATTCTCCTGTCTCAGGCGGCGTGGCAGGCGCAAAAGCGGCAACGCTGACCTTTATTGTTGGCGGTTCGGACGAAGCATTCTCCAAAGCCAATGCGATCTTGCGATACATGGGTAAAAACGTATTCCACGCAGGGAAAGCAGGCGATGGTCAGATGGCGAAGATCTGTAACAACCTGATGCTGGGCATTTTGATGTCGGGAACTTGCGAAGCGCTCAATCTTGGTATTGATCACGGACTTGATCCGAAAGTCTTATCCAACATCATGCTGCAAAGCTCAGGTCGAAACTGGGCGTTAGAACTTTATAACCCATGTCCCGGAGTGATGGACTCTGCACCGGCGAGTAATCAATACAACCCTGGTTTTATGAGTAAGCTGATGTTGAAAGATCTTGGCTTAGGTTTGGATGCGGCGCTGCAAACTAACTCTTCTGTTCCGATGGGCTCTTTGGCTCGTAATCTTTATGCATTCCACAATGCCAGCGGTCATGCGGAACTCGATTTCTCAAGCTTGTTTGAATTCTATAAGAACCAGAAGGGCTAAAAGAGAGATTCCCTATCACGCTCGTTCCTCGCTGTAGGGAATGACGGTTTTGGCGAGGCTACGACTGCCATTCACCTGATCTGGACGAGCTCGATAGTTTCTAAAAAGATAGTTTCTAAGTAAATAGGTTCTAGGCAAACAGTTTGTTACTAGACAAGCTTTTGAACATGGAAGTCATCCAGTAATGGAGTACAGATATGGACTTAAAAAACAGTGTCATTGCAATCACAGGGGCGGGACAAGGGTTAGGACAGATGATGGCGGTCAGCCTTGCTCAAGCGGGCGCAGATTTAGCCCTACTTGACGTGAACGAAACCGGGCTTCTGAATACTCAAGAGCAATGCCGAATGCTCAGTGCCAAGGCGCTGATTTACCGACTCGATGTTACCAATGAATCTGAAGTGGAAGAAACCTTTGACGAGATTATCCAAGACTTTGGGCAGCTAAACGGCTTAGTTAATAACGCAGGCATTTTGCGAGATGGATTGTTAGTCAAAGCCAAAGAAGGTGAGATCACCAAGATGTCGCTTGAGCAGTTCAACCTAGTGATGAACGTCAACGTCACAGGCACCTTCTTATGTGGTCGAGAAGCGGCAGTCAAAATGATCGAAAGTGGCTCGAAAGGGGCCATCATTAACATCTCGAGCGTCGCAAGAGCGGGCAATATTGGGCAAACCAATTATTCTGCATCGAAGGCTGCCGTTGCGACCATGGCAACAACATGGGCAAGAGAGCTTTCCAGATACGGTATCCGTGCTGCGGCCATTGCCCCCGGTGTTATCAAAACCGCTATGGCGGACCAAATGAAGCCAGAAGCCATAGACCGACTGCAAAAGATGATACCTGTCGGAAGGATGGGGGAGACAAGTGAGATTGCTCATGCCGTAAAATACATTCTCGAAAACGACTATTTCACTGGGCGGGTGCTCGAAGTGGATGGCGGGATAAGAATGTAAACAAAGAGCCGATTATGGCTCTTTTTTGATTCTGATGGTTCAGCTCTCAAGTTATCGACGTTTTTATCATTCAATGTGTCAATGTTTTACTGGTGGCCTTACTAATTTGTCAAATGCCATGTAAATAGTATGTGAATTCATAACTATGATGCTTGTCACGCTTTATTTAATTCGTACTTTCTAATGTAGTGCTCGGCGTATTTTCTAATGCGTGACTAAACATGTCACCTTTTCTTCTTCATTGATCCTTTCAGTACAAGGCTTCAGTCCTGAAGCACGTAAATATTGTGTGTCTTTTTTTGTCTTCATTGCCTAATGCTTTGTTTCGTAAATGGAATGTTAGTTTCCATTTGTGTCTGGTGAGGTTTCTCCTTTCTCTCCCCATAATGCGGTCGAATGTAACAATGTATTTCAAAGTGTAACAATAAACTCACGTTGTGAGTGTGGTTTTAACCATCAAGCAACTTGATGTTCCTACTAAGAAGTCCATTGCTGCACAAGCTCAACACAAAAATATTCTAATGACCAAGACAACCAATTACAGGGCTTGCTCTGTTATTGGCTAACCATCGAGAAAGTTAATGGAAGCTTCAAGATATACACGCATCTTATCGAGGATAAGTTTGGTGGCGACCATCCTTATGCTCGCAGGGTGTAACTCTGCTCTACTTGACCCGAAAGGTAGTATTGGCGTTCAGGAGAAAGAGCTGATCATCACAGCCCTTCTACTGATGCTGATTGTCGTGATCCCTGTGATTCTTATGACAATCTACTTTGCTTACCGCTACCGTGAGTCAAATACAGGCGAGGAGTACGCGCCGGATTGGTCGCATTCGACCAAGATCGAAGTGGTGGTATGGACTATTCCAATCATCATCATCGCGATTCTAGCCGCCATCACTTGGCGCTCTACTCATGATTTAGAGCCATCTAAGCCAATCGAAAGTGATGTTAAACCGATCACCATTGAAGTGGTGTCGCTCGACTGGAAATGGCTATTCATTTACCCAGAAGAGAACATTGCGACAGTTAACTACGTGGCATTCCCTAAAGATGTTCCTGTTCAGTTCAAACTGACGTCGGACAACATCATGAACGCGTTCTTCATCCCACGTTTGGGAACACAGATTTACGCAATGCCTGGCATGGTGACCAAGCTGAACCTGATTGCTAATCACACTGGTGATTACAAAGGTTTTGCTTCTAACTACAGCGGTGAAGGCTTCTCTCAAATGAAGTTCACAGCATCGGCAATGGAAGATCGCACGGCATTCCTAAAGTGGGTG
The DNA here is from genome assembly GCF_002163755.1 of Vibrio campbellii CAIM 519 = NBRC 15631 = ATCC 25920. NCBI lineage: Bacteria > Pseudomonadati > Pseudomonadota > Gammaproteobacteria > Vibrionales > Vibrionaceae > Vibrio > Vibrio campbellii. The sequence goes on along the minus strand of NZ_CP015864.1, from coordinate 827,458 downwards.
CAACAAGTGAAAGCTAGCCCAGATCGTATTGAAGACTGGGAGCAATTCCGCTCGCTTGCATCACCAACGGTGGCTGAGCCTGTGAAGCTGTTCTCTAGCGTTCCACCATTTTTGTTCACCGACGTCGTGACCCAGCATCCGGGTTCAATGAACTGTTTGCCGGAAAATCTAGGATAATCGCAATGTTTGGAAGATTAACACTTGAATCAATCCCTTATCACGAGCCGATTATCGTCGTCACTCTAGCGGTGATCGCGATCGTTGGTTTGGCTGTCGTTGCGGCGATAACCAAAGCGGGTAAGTGGCAATACTTATGGAATGAATGGTTTACTTCAGTAGACCACAAAAAATTAGGCTTTATGTACATCGCTGTGGCAATGGTGATGTTGATTCGTGGCTTTGCTGATGCGGTCATGATGCGTAGCCAACAGCTGCTTTCTGCGGCAGGTGAGACCGGTTATCTACCACCACATCACTACGATCAAATCTTTACTGCCCACGGCGTAATCATGATTTTCTTCGTGGCGATGCCGTTGGTTATTGGTTTGATGAACATCATCGTACCGCTGCAAATTGGTGCGCGTGACGTGGCATTCCCTTACTTAAACAACCTGAGTTTCTGGTTGTTTGTTGTGGGTGTGATCCTAACCAACATGTCACTTGGCTTAGGTGAGTTTGGTCGTACTGGTTGGTTGGCGTATCCGCCACTGTCTGGTATCGAAGCAAGCCCAGGAGTCGGGGTAGACTATTGGATATGGGCACTGCAAATATCTGGTGTGGGTACCACGCTGACGGGCGTGAACTTCTTCGCAACCATCTTGCGCATGCGTACACCGTCTATGCCAATGATGAAGATGCCAGTGTTCACGTGGGCGTCCCTGTGTGCCAACATCCTAATCATTATTTCATTCCCAATCCTTACGGTAACCATCGCGCTACTGACATTGGATCGCTACATCGGTACACACTTCTTCACCAATGATCTTGGTGGCAACGTAATGATGTACGTGAACTTGATTTGGGCATGGGGTCACCCAGAAGTATACATCTTGATCTTGCCTATCTTTGGTGTGTTCTCTGAAGTAACCGCAACGTTCTCACGAAAGAAACTGTTTGGTTATACCTCTCTAGTATGGGCGACCATCGTTATTACGATTTTGGCGTTCGTCGTTTGGCTGCATCACTTCTTCACCATGGGCTCAGGTGCGAATGTGAATGCGTTCTTCGGCATCGCCACCATGATTATCTCTATCCCTACCGGGGTGAAGATCTTCAACTGGCTATTCACCATGTACAAAGGTCGAATCCGCTTTACCACTCCGATGATGTGGACGGTTGGCTTCCTAATTACCTTCTCTGTAGGTGGTATGACGGGCGTACTAATGGCAGTGCCAGGCGCGGACTTTGTTCTGCACAACTCAGTGTTCCTGATTGCGCACTTCCATAACGTAATCATCGGTGGTGTGGTATTCGGTTGTTTCGCTGCGATCACATACTGGTTCCCGAAAGCAACTGGCTTCACCATGAACGAAACATGGGGCAAACGTGCATTCATTTGCTGGATTGTCGGTTTCCTAATGGCGTTCCTACCACTGTACGCGCTGGGCTTTATGGGTATGACGCGTCGTCTAAGCCAAGATCTGAACCCAGAGTACTTCCCACTGTTGGCAGTTGCCGCAGCGGGTACGGCAGTGATTGCGCTTGGCGTGGCTTGTCAGTTCATTCAAATCTACGTGAGTGTTCGTGACCGTGAGCAAAACCGTGACCTAACGGGTGACCCGTGGGGCGGTCGTACTTTCGAGTGGGCGACTTCTTCACCACCGCCGTTCTACAACTTCGCGCACCTACCAAAAGGCGACGTTCTAGATGGGTTCTGGTACCAAAAACAGAGTGGCGAATTCGATCCAACCAAAGAAGTGGAATACGAGCGTATCCATATGCCGAAGAACACACCAACAGGTATCTACGTATCTGCATGGGCATTGGTGTTTGGCTTCGCGATGATTTGGTACATCTGGTGGCTAGCAGCAGCAAGCTTTGTTGGCATCATCGTGACTTGTATTCAACACAGCTACAACGACGATGTGGATTACTACGTTGAAGTTGAAGAAATCAAAGCGATTGAAGCGGAGCGTCGAGCTCAACTTGAAGAAGCGAAGAAAAACGAAGTGAAAGACAACGAGAAAAAAGACGATCTGGAGGTGACGTATGCAAGCTAATGTAGCCGCTCACGACCACGATCATCACCATGACTCGGCCGGCAACAAGTTGTTTGGTTTCTGGGTTTACCTAATGAGTGACTGTGTATTGTTTGCGACCTTGTTTGCAACCTACGCAGTACTTGAAAGTGGCTCTATCGCGGGCCCAACAGGTAAAGATATCTTTGAACTGCCGTTCGTATTTGTAGAAACCATGTTGCTACTGTTTAGTAGTATCACGTTTGGTTTCGGCATGATTGCGATGAAGCGCAAAGATGTCGCAGGCCTAAAACGTTGGTTAAAAGTAACCTTCTTGCTTGGTCTTGGCTTCATCTGTATGGAAGTGTATGAGTTCCATCACCTAATTGAAGAAGGTTACGGACCGCAAGAAAGTGCGTTCCTGTCTGCGTTCTTTACTTTGGTGGGCACACACGGTTTGCACGTGACCTTTGGTTTGATCTGGCTGGCGGTGGGTTACCACCAGCTATCAACTAAGGGCCTAAACGACAACATGTCGATGCGGTTCCAGTGTCTAAGCTTGTTCTGGCACTTCCTAGACATCGTTTGGATTTGCGTATTCACCATCGTTTACTTACTGGGGGTTATGTAATGGAAAACCATCTAGATACCGGTGCTTCTGATTACGTAAAAGGCTTTATCGCGTCGCTGATCCTGACGGTGATTCCTTTCTACTGTGTGTGGGCGCAAGTGCTGCCAGATACTACGACTTATGCCGTGTTATTTGGTTGTGCGCTTGTTCAGATCTTCGTGCACTTTAAGTACTTCCTGCATATGGAAGTGAAAACACCAGAAGGCCAATGGAACTTCGTTTCACTGATGTTTACCGCCATTGTTGTTTTGATTCTTATCGCAGGTTCGATTTGGATCATCTACAACATGAACGTCAACATGAAGTTGTAGGCTAGGGTATGCTGAAAAGATATTTGTCTATTACCAAACCGGGCATCATTTTCGGCAACCTGATTTCTGTTGCGGCGGGGTTCTTCCTCGCCGCAAAATCAGAACCAGCGAGCTTTCTGTTGTTATTGACAACGTTAGTTGGCGTGGGGCTTGTAATTGCATCAGGATGCGTGGTGAATAACATCTTTGACCGCGATATCGATCAAAAGATGAAGCGCACGCAAAACCGCGAATTGGTGATGGGTAACATCAATACCGACGCGGCTTTTGTTTATGCTTTAGTATTGTTGCTTAACGGAACGGCGCTGCTATTCCAAGTGGTGAATCCGCTTTCGGCCGTGGTTGTACTCTTGGGTTACGTGTTTTATGTCTTCTTTTACACTATGTGGTACAAGCGAAATTCAGTTTACGGCACCTTAGTTGGCAGTATTTCCGGCGCAGTTCCTCCTTTGGTTGGTTACCTAGCCGTGACCAACTACATTAGCTTGGAAGCTACATTGCTGTTCGTCATGTTTTGTCTGTGGCAAATGCCGCACTCTTACGCGATTGCTATGTTCCGCATGCAAGATTACCGTGATGCAGGCATTCCAGTGCTTCCTGTTAAAGAAGGGATTGCTAAAGCGCATCAGCATATGAAAGCGTACGTGGTTGCTTTTGGCGTGGTTGCTATCGGGCTGTTTATGCTAGGTGAAGCAGGTTACGAGTACTTAGCCGTTTCGGCGGCGGTGTGTTTTATGTGGACACGTGTGACGTTCCAAAAAGTGGATTACAACAATTACATCCAGTGGTCTAAATCGGTGTTTAAGATGTCGTTATTGGTTGTCATGGGCATCAGCGGCGTACTTGGTCTGGAGTTGATTCCACTGCCGTTTATCCATTAAAGGAAAGTAAGTCTGAGTTAACGATTGATGCCATCAGCAGTGGTGACAAGAACAAAACCAATTAAAGCGGAATCGGTGATCTATCTCACCAAAACTTAATCCAGATTAAAGTTTTGCCGCGGTTTCGGCGGTAAGGTTTGCGTCGCTCATTGCAATGAACAGAAATTCAGAGAAGGAACAGCCATGCTTTGTGTATCGCTGTTCCTTTTTCATTTCTGCTCGGTAGTGATGTATCTAAAAAGACAGATTTTAAGAGGATTGGACTTGAGCATTTTGTTTTCAGAAGCCCGCATTGGCAACATGACACTAAAGAACCGCTTTGTACGAAGTGCAACGTGGGAAAATATGGCAACGGAAGACGGTCACATGACCGAGAAACTGTACGACATTTATGAAGAACTCGCCAAGGGTGAAGTGGGGCTGATCGTTACTGGCTACGCGAACATCGTAGAAGAAGAAAAGCCGAACGCAGGCATGATGGGGATCTACAATGACTCTTTCATCGATGGATACAAAAAGCTGACTGACCTTGTCCATGAGCATGATGCTAAGATTGTCATGCAGATCGCTTACGGCGGCACAAAAACGACCTTCAACGTTGGCGAGCGTGTGATTTTTGCTCCAAGTGAAGTGCCAGAGCGTGGCACCAAAACGGAAGGCAAAGCGATGACTCAAGATGAGATTGACTACATTGTTAAAGCATTTGCGCTAGCGAGCAAGCGTGCACAAGCTTCTGGCTTTGATGGTGTAGAAATCCACGCGGCGCATACTTATTTGATCAACCAGTTCTTGAGCCCATATTACAACCGTCGCGAAGACCAATACGGCGGTAGCCTTGAGAACCGCATGCGTTTCCTTATGGAGATCTATGCCGAAACACGCAAGCTAGTTGGTGATGATTTCCCGATTCTGGTTAAGCTGACAGCAACAGAATTCTTCGATGGCGGTTTGACGTTCGATGAAACGCGCATTGTGTGTAAGAAGCTAGAAGAAGTGGGCGTGGATGCGATCATTGTATCGGGTAACATTCACGGCAACGCAAGCACCATGGTCGGTGAATCGTTCGATGGTTACACGCTACAAGAAGAAGGTTACTTCCACGAATACGGCCAAGTGATCAGCCAAGATGTGAACGTACCTGTGATTACCGTAGGTGGCTTAAACGACTTCTGTGCGATCGAAGACTTGGCTGAGAATACCAAGATTCAATTCTTCGCGCTTTCTCGTCCGTTATTGGCAGAGCCGCAATTGTTCAAGCGCTGGAAAGACGGTAACCGCGCCGAAGTGGACTGCGAACGTTGTTCTAAGTGTCGCACCAAGCGTGGTAACTTCTGCGTGGTTTACAAGCGCAGAAAGTAGTGCGTTCTGGCTCATGAAATTTTAAAAAGCCCCTGATGCTTATCGTGTCAGGGGCTTTTTTAGTTGTGAGTTATGCCTATGTAGTTTCTACTTCTTCTTGGTAGTTCAAGTAATGAATGCACAAGTCATGAAACGCTTTTGCCTGAGGGGAGATGGTTCTGTCCGTCAGAGTAAAGATGCCAACCTGTCTTTCCAAAGGTGGATCGATCAGCGGAATCCAAACCAGTCGAGTTTCGTTGGTCGGGAACGCTAACTTAGGCAAGGTAGTGACACCAATACCGAGCTCCAGAACGGAGAACAAAGATGTGATGTTCTCAACGGAATATAAAGCCTGTTCACTGAGCGCGCGTGCAGGAGTGGGATCGAGTAGGGTACACGTGCCGTTTCGAATAAAGGGCTGTTCTAATAAGGTCTGCCATTCAATACCCCCGGGGTGTTGGGCAATAGGGTTGTCCTTCAAACACACCACGCCAATTGGATCGGATATCAATGGAGTAAATTCAATACCGCCTTCATCTAAATGTGATGGGTTTCCTAACGCTAAATCGACCTCGCCTGATAAAAGACGGGCTTCGACCCCTGCTGCGTTATCATCAATTAGGCTGACCTCGACGTTAGGGTATTGTTCACAAAATGCGCCCAAAACACTTGGAATGAGCTTAGCAGCAACAGAAGGGACACTGGCAATTCGTACTCGACCTTGCTGTCCAGCAGCGGCTGCTTTTAAGTCGTTGTTCAGTGCGTGATAGATATTAAGAAACTGGATGATCTTGGGTAAGCAGATTTCACCAAAGGGCGTGAGTTTAGATTTATTGCCCGTTTCAAACAGCGTTTGACCGAGGTTTTTTTCCAGTTCTTTGATCGACGTCGACAGTGCAGCTTGAGAGCGGTTTGCTCTATGTGAGGCCGCCCTAAAACCGCCTTCCTCGACCACCATCACAAAATGCTTTAATTGTTGAAGTTTGATACTCATCGTGAAACCCCTGCAACCCCTTTATTTATTGAAATCTTCATAAGGTGATAGATTTTTCTTATCAAATGTAAAAAATTTACCGTTCGATTTATCGCCTGTCAATGTGCAGTATTTAACTATCTTGAAACAAGGTTGTTACAAAGGTTGAAAGGCACGTGAATACTTCTACGAAAAAATACCCAGTCAAAACGGCACTATTTGCTTCTAAAGCACCACTAGAGTGGGCCATCGTCAACAATGGCACGTTATACACGGCGCAAATCCCAATCGATGATACGGGCGCGGTCGTGGAAGGTGGCATCGAAGCGCAAACACGCCAAACCTTTAATAATCTAATTCACACCCTTGAGTGTGCGGGTGAGTCGCTTGATTCAGTTCTACAAGTGCTGATTTATGTGACGGATCGCGAGTATCTAAAAACGGTAAATCAAGTGTATGCGGAATACTTTGAAGCGCCTTATCCAAACCGCGCAGCCATGGTTGTCGCAGGTCTTGCCCGTGAAGAAATGCTGGTCGAGTTTGTGGTTTACGCCTCAGCGAACCAGCCAGAGTAAAGAACAAAAACACACAGCCAAGTTTGGCGTATTAAGTGAGATGAATGAGCTGGTGGAAGACCACTAGACGTCAGGAAGAACAAGGACAGAGCAATGACTTTTATCAATAATGTTCAAGCAGAAAAATCCCTCTACATTGCCGGTGAATGGCAATCTGGCATCAACACGATTGCAAACATCAACCCTTCAGACATCAGTGAAAATTTAGGCGACTTTGCTCAGGCGAGCGAAGCGCAAGTCGAACAAGCGATTCAGGCCGCGAAAATTGCGCAGCCAGAGTGGGAAAAAACACCAATTGAGCGTAAACAAGCAGTATTACAAGCGATTGGTGATGAGTTGATTGCTCGTTGTGACGAGCTTGGTACATTGCTTTCACGCGAAGAAGGCAAACCATTTGCAGAAGGTCGAGGCGAAATCTACCGAGCTGGACAATTCTTCCAATACTTTGCGGCTGAAGTGCTGCGTCAAATTGGCGATAACGCTGCTTCTGTCCGTCCAGGGGTTTCCGTCGAGGTTACTCGTGAAGCTGTAGGTGTTATCGCCATTATTTCTCCTTGGAATTTCCCAACTGCGACTGCTGCTTGGAAAATCGCACCAGCCCTTGCGTTTGGTAACAGTGTGGTTTGGAAGCCAGCGAACTTAACACCAGCAAGTGCCGTTGCACTGACTGAGATTATCCATCGACAAGGCTTACCAGCAGGTACATTTAACCTAGTGCTTGGCAGTGGTTCGCAAGTGGGCAACACCCTAATTAATTCGAAAGACGTAAACGGTGTGAGCTTTACTGGGTCTGTTGATACGGGTCGTAAAGTCGCAGCAGCGACAGCGCCAAACTTCGTTCGCTGTCAGTTAGAAATGGGCAGTAAGAACGCACTTGTGGTTGCCGATGATGCCGATATTCAAATCGCTGTTGAAGCGACGATTGCAGGTTCTTTCTCTGGCGCAGGTCAGAAGTGTACGGCTTCATCTCGTTTAGTGGTGATGGATGGTATTCACGATGCGTACGTTGAAGCACTGATCAAACGAATGAGCGAGCTTAAAGTTGGCCACGCATTAGAAGAAGGCATCTTCATGGGACCAGTGGTGGATGGCAACCAGTTGGAAGCGAACTTCGATTGGATCGAGAAGGCACGTCAAAGTGGTGCAGAGTTGGCATTCGGTGGCGAGCGATTAAACCTGAAACATGAAGGCTTCTACATGTCGCCAACTCTGTTCCTTAACACGCAAAACAGCTGGGAAGTGAACCAAGAAGAAGTGTTCGCGCCGATGGCAAGTGTGATTCGAGTTTCTGATTTGGATGAAGCCATTGCCGTGGCGAACGATACTCGCTTTGGTTTGACGGGCGGCATCATCACACAAAGCCTTCGTAACAGCGCCATCTTCAAACAGCAGGTACAAACAGGTTGTGTGATGGTCAACCTACCAACCGCAGGAACGGATTACCACGTACCGTTTGGCGGTCGTAAAGAGTCGAGCTTTGGTCCACGCGAGCAAGGTCAGTATGCGAAAGAGTTCTACACCGTGGTGAAAACCGCTTATCAACGTCCTTACTAAGTGAAATAGGGCAGCCGTGGATTCCGCTGCCCAACCTTAAAGGCTCATTAACGTTTAAGGAGTGGTTATGTACCAACAACGGATTGTGATTGATGGATTGCAGTACTGCAATTGGGATAGAGAGTACTTTCAGACACTAAAAGCCAGCGGCATCACCGCTATGCATGCAACGATCGTTTATCACGAAAATGCACGAGAAACGTTAACCCGCTTTGCTGAATGGAATCTTCGCTTCGAGCAAAACGCAGATCTCATCATGCCAATTCATTCCATGGCCGATGTCGAGAAAGCGAAGACAGAAGGAAAAGTTGGGGTCTTCTTTGGTGCGCAAAATTGTTCTCCAATTGATGATGAAATTGGCCTGATTGAAGTCATGCGTCGCCAAGGTTTGTTGATCATGCAGCTGACGTACAACAACCAAAGCTTGTTAGCGACAGGATGCTATGAGCAGAACGACTCTGGTGTCACTCGCTTTGGTAAACAGGCCATCGAAGAGATGAACCGTGTTGGGATGATCATCGACATGTCACACAGTGCAGAGCGCTCGACATTGGAAGCGATTGATCTTTCTTCCCGCCCTATTTGCATCAGCCACGCAAACCCAACGTTTGCCCATGACGCTCTGCGTAATAAATCTAACAACGTTATCAAAGCACTGACGGAACGCGGTGGTTTGATTGGCTTTAGTTTGTACCCGTTCCACCTGCCCAATGGTAGCCAATGCACGCTTGATGATTTTTGCCAAATGGTCGCCAAAACGGCCGACTTGTTTGGTGTGGAGCATCTGGGTATTGGCAGCGACCTTTGCTTGAACCAGCCACAGCAAGTCCTTGAATGGATGCGTAATGGCCGTTGGTCGAAAGCGATGGATTATGGTGAAGGTTCGGCAAGTAATTCTGGTTGGCCCGATGCACTGCCTTGGTTTAGTGGTAGCAAGGGTATGGAGAATATTTACAACGGCCTAATGCGTCACGGGTTCAGCGAATCTGAGGCAGGAAAAATACTGGGTGAGAACTGGTTTAACTTTTTGAAAGAAGGGCTGGAGGCCAAGTTATAAGTTGTAACCCGAACAAGGAATAGCCCGCCACCAATACAATAATAAGGCGGGCGTTAAAGTCACTTTTTGTAGCCGTTAAGGCAGCTGCAATAAACCTCTGGAGTCAGAGCATGTCTGATCTAACCAATAGCATGAAAGCTTCTACGATGAGCGTGTCATCAAAGAAGCCACAAGCAAAACACAACGACATTTCAGCAACAGAAAACGCACCGGATAAGCTGGGGCTCAGTAACCCAGCACTTTGGTACAGTGGCGGCTTTATCGCACTTTTCGTGGCCGTTGCGCTTTATGATGGCGAACTGTTATCTACATTGGTAAACACAGGATTTGCATGGGCGGTGAACGTCTTCGGCCCATATTGGCAACTACTGCTTCTTCTCACTTTTCTTATTGGTCTTGGCTTGGCTGCAGGGCGAACAGGCAAGGTGATTTTAGGTGGTACAACCAAGCCTGAAATGGACGGTTTTCGCTGGATGGCGATCATCTTCTGTACCTTACTCGCCGGTGGTGGCGTGTTTTGGGCGGCAGCAGAACCAATCGCACATTATGTCAGCCCACCACCTTTGTATGGTGCACAAGATAATCCACAGCAGGGCGCCGTCAACGCACTATCACAATCCTTCATGCACTGGGGTTTCCTCGCTTGGGCTATTGTTGGTAGCTTAACGTCTATCGTGGTAATGCATCTACATTACGACAAAGGCTTACCACTCAAGCCTCGAATTCTGCTCTACCCAGTATTGGGTGAGCGTGCACTGAAGGGCCAAATCGGCGCCTTGATTGATGCGTGCTGCATCATCGCGGTAGCGGCAGGCACTATTGGTCCAATCGGCTTTTTAGGTCTACAGGTTAGCTACGCGTTAAACGCTTTGTTTGATATTCCTGATGGGTTCACGACACAGCTGATCATTATTCTCTTTGCCATAGTACTTTACACGGTCTCTGCGCTAAGTGGCCTGAACCGTGGCATGCAAATGTTGAGTCGTTATAACGTTATCTTGGCGATTGCCCTAATGGCTTACATCCTGCTATTCGGTCCAACAGACTTTATTTTCAATGGTTACATTCAAGGCGTGGGCACCATGTTGGATAACTTCATCCCTATGGCGACTTACCGCGGTGATGAAGGTTGGTTGAGCTGGTGGACCGTATTCTTCTGGGGTTGGTTCCTAGGCTATGGGCCAATGATGGCCATCTTTATTGCTCGTATTTCACGTGGCCGTAGCATTCGCCAAATCATTACAACCATCAGTATTGTTGCACCATTGACGACCTGTTTCTGGTTCACGATTGTGGGTGGTTCAGGTCTGGCGTTTGAAATCGCGAACCCTGGTAGCGTGAGTTCGGCGTTTGAAGGCTTTAACTTGCCGGGAGCGCTGCTGGCCGTAACGCAACAACTGCCAATGCCGATGTTAGTTTCTATTTTGTTCCTAGTGTTAACGACCATTTTCATTGTGACCACAGGGGACTCGATGACTTACACCATCAGTGTCGTGGTCAGTGGTGAAACAGAGCCAAATGCCATCATTCGTACGTTCTGGGGTGTGGCGATGGGTGTTGTCGCGCTGATTCTGATTTCGCTTGGCTCGGGCGGTATTTCTGCTTTGCAATCCTTCATTGTGATCACGGCAGTGCCAGTCTCGTTAATCTTGTTGCCGTCACTATGGAATGCACCGCAGATCGCCATCAAGATGGCAAAAGAGCAGGGGTTATAAGTCGCTAGAAAGCGATAACCAATGGTTTAGAAACCGTACTTTAGAAACAATGGTTTAAAAACAATATTTTAAAAAACAATAACGTGGAGCTTGTGCGGGTTATAACCCTCCTACACCCGCACAAGTCTATATTCTTACAATAAAAAATAGGTGGTGAGCAAAATGGATGCACATCGTTCTACTTACACTGAAACAACGCTTCGCGACGCTGCTATTGTGATGGCGCCAGATAGGCTAGGGGCTATGCACCAAAACCGAATCAGCTTTGTGAGAAGTTTGATTCGACAGATGGCAAGCCAAGAATGGCAAGTCAGCAAACATGAATGGCAATTGTGCCCACGTGGATTTGGTCACGTTATTTATAAGCTTGAGACGCCGGAGCATGTATATCACTTGGTTGTATTTTGCGATGAGATTGCCGATGAAGAACGTAATGATCGCGTTATCGCCGAGAAATGGGACGTCACCTTTGCACTCGTGAAAGGGGATGTCCATGTTGAGCTCTTAGAACAGCTAAGAGCCAATGTGCCCTTGCAAGAAGCAGGGCGTAACCCTAACAACGTACTTGTTCTTGCTCGTGCGAACAAAAGTGTCCGCGTGTTTGAACATCTCGTTGCTGCATTGGCAAAAGGCGAGCAACCAGATCCTACTGAACTTGCAGAGGTTGGCTACATACTGAGAACGACAGCCGTATACGGAAACGGCAAGTTTGGTATAGCCGATTTTAAGCTGTTAGAGAACAATCCTGATTTCAATCAATCCTTCAGTGCGCAAATGTGTGCGGTGTACATGCTTAGAGAGTTCAGCCTTGATTGGGTGCACTATCTAGCTCAGCAACAAGGTGGAGACAAAGCCATTGCTTTACACAAAGGGCTACAACGTTACCTTGGTGTGGGGAATGCAACAGGATTAGGTATGGCGCCTTATCTTATCAACCACCCTTGCATTGTTGATCAATGGATGACGTCACGTGAGCGTGCTATTGCTCAAGTATTGTCGATGCCTTGTGAGATCCAGCAAGAAGCGCCACTGACAGCGTTGTTGGCAAAAGCGCAGCGTCATTTAGAGCAGGTGATCACCATTAATGAGCATCAAGACCAACTGAACCATAAAGCGATAGAAGACATTCAGGCGCTGCAAATTAACTTGAATGCCTTGATGGCGAAACACGTGAACTGGGCAAGCTTGCTCAAACAAACCACAACAATGAGTTTGGAAGCCCAAGAAATCCTAACTTCATGTTTGATCGAGCTTTACCCGTCTTTGGTTGATGAATTTGAAAACCAAATGAACACCGATGAATCTTTGTCTATTTCAGGTGGAAAAAGCGTTCAAGATGTTTTGCAAATACTAGAGAACAAATACCGTTGGTCGATTGATGCGGACTATTCGTTACTAGAGAACAACTATTGGTTCTGGTATCGCTCCCAAGATAAAGAGGAGCCGAGGTTAGGTGTTCGTGGAGAGGAGATTGGCGAAGAACGTGAGCTGCCGCTGGATATCGGGCGACAAGTAAACCGCCTTTACCATGCTCTACAAACGTGTCAGCCGGACACATCGTTAGCAGAGTTCTTGTTGCAACACCCGCAGTATCGCTCAATCACTCGTCGTGTGTGGACGCTTGGTAATAGGGAGATGGGTGATATCCAAATGAACGTACTTCGTAAGGATGCGCTGCCAATGCACTTGCTGCGCTGTAAGCTAGCGATGTTTGGTGCTACCAAGTTCGACCCGAGGTCTGATCGCTGGGTGCGCGTGACCTTCTTCCAAGGAGCCCCACTTTTGGATGAAATCAACGATCCTGAGTATGCCGATAGTTGGATTTTCCCAACTATGCCTGAGTGTGAAGACATCGCGCGAAGCGACAATCAAAAAATTGATGGGGGTTTTGCATAATGATCGTTTCTCACAATGAGCTGGTGGCTGCGGTAAACAAAGCCTTTTTTGGGATGCGTCGTCACTGTGGTGAAGCGGATGTGATTGCTAACATGGTTGCGGACCTTCAAATGGTTGGTTTACATGGTGTACGCCACTTCAACAACGCCAGTCTGTTCCTTAATCTTGACTCGGACTGCGCAGTCACCATTGCTGGCAACACAGACTCGTCCATTGAAGTGGACTTACACAATGGTAGTGTTGCATGTCATTTACCAGCGGTGCTGGACTTTGCGTTAGAAAAGATGGTGAAGAGTAAGTCTGTCACCGTTACGCTAAAGCAATGCCATAACCGTTGGTTAGCATTTAGTGAGTTAGCTCGATTGTCTGCCAAGGGGATAGCCTGTCGTGCGCAATGGGTGAATGGTACCAGTCCGAAACGCACGTTATATGTGTTAAATCGAGGTCACATTGCACCAGAAGTCTTCTTTTCTGATGTGGTAGAAGGGCACGATACGGATTATCACGACATGATCATAGAACTCTCCACCAACGATTTTAACCTTGATGCGAGTTCGCAAGGCTACGCTATTCATATCGAAGGTGAAGAGCTAAGCCGTGCACAAAAGGCATCATGGGCAGAGGGTATATTTGTGGAGGATGCTGAGTGGGAAACCTTAAAACAGACAGCCACCGTGTTCCTTGTCGAAAATAGTGAGCGTTCTATTCAAGGTGCTGGTGAATTAGCTTGATACCGATCCTTTGACCAAATTACTAAGAGGCTGCCTTTCGGTAGCCTTTTTTATTACCTAAACTTTGAGCCTATTTAAAAATGGAATAAAACTATTAATAACATCAAATATGATTGGTTTTGGTCTATTATAACTTTACTGATTTGTTTTATTTTATACCTCTTAATAAATGAGTTCTTTGACTTTATTTATATTCTGGTTTTTACGTGATCCTCTTCCTGTTTAAAACAACAAATTTAAAATGTTAAATGTCATTTACTTATTCAAATTATTTGATTTTAAATGCTTATTATTTTCGATAATCTCATAAATAACCTTGTATTATTTGGGTTTTATGACAGTTTATATCAAGTCGTGGTATGGATTTTCTAGTTAAGTTTAAAGGGCACTTACGACGAAAACGATTGCGGTAAGTAGTCGGGTTTTAATCGGGATGGCATTCATTCTGATCTTTTATCTAATGCGTGGTTTTAGATATTTTTTATTTGAAAATACAAAGTTTAATATGCTAAATTCCATCGCTTAGATAATAATGGTATTAAAATCCGACTTTCTATTTCCTCAAGGCTTAATAAATTTTTTGTTCATAATGAAATTTAAGAAAACAATATTTTTAAATAAAAATATCTAATGATAAAAATGTATTTCTTGAGTTTTGTAAATGAGATCTCTTTCCATAAAAATTGTCAATTGTAACATTTTTGTAACTTTCATATTTGCCAGTTTCATTCATTTCTAGAATTGAAGTATCACAACTATTTTATCGGGTTTAAATATCGATATTGATATGTTTTTTTCTGATAGGTTTGAATTGAATACATCAAGGAGATAGATAAATGAGAATAAAAAAACGTCTGATAGCAGTCGCTGTTGCAGGTGTAATGACTATGTCAGTACATGCAGGTGAATCAGTCACACTTACCAAGCCAGTTAACTTCACCAACTTCTCTGGCCTTAACTCACAACTGGGTGTTAACAATGCTTCTAGCTTTAAACAGGTGAAAAGTATCCACCTTAAAAAACGTGGCGTTTATAAAGTTAAGATTCAGCAGAACGTTTGGGGTGTTCCTGTTTGGGGGCATTCTCTGAATGCGACGCAAAGCTTTAAGGGTGGTGCATTAAAAACGGTACAAGGAAGCTACCTTCGTGTGAATGACTTGGATCGTAGCTTTGTTAAGCCGAAGTTGAACCGTGCAGATGCATTAAAAGTCGCGTCTAAAAACCTTCAGGATAAAGGCTTCGCAGTTAAGTTCCTGCGAAACGTTGAAGATGAGTTATTCATCTATCAAGACGGCAAGAAGACCCGTTTGGTCTACGTCGTTTCTTATCTGTTAGCGAACAGCATTCAACCATCTCGTCCGTTTACTATGTTAGATGCTCACAGTGGCGAAGTCATCGATCGTTGGGAAGGGATTGCACACGCGCAAATCGGTACAGGCCCTGGTGGTAATGAAAAAACGGGTATGTACGAGTACGGTACAGACTACCACTTCTTGGACGTACAAGAGGATGGCACTAACTGTGTGATGGAGTCGGAGAACGTTGTCACGGTTAACCTAAATGGTGGTACTGAAGGTTCTACTCCATACAGTTACGAATGTCCGCGCAATGAGTTCCAAGAAATCAACGGTGCTTACTCGCCACTGAACGACGCCCACTATTTTGGCAACATCGTATTCGACATGTATAAAAACTGGTTCGATACGGCACCGCTTACCTTTAAGCTGATGATGCGCGTTCACTACGGCAATGGATACGAAAACGCGTTCTGGGATGGTCAGGCAATGACATTCGGTGATGGTGAGAGTTACTTTTACCCACTGGTTAGCCTTGATGTGTCAGCACACGAAGTCAGCCATGGCTTTACCGAGCAAAACTCAGGCCTGGTTTACGCTAATCAGTCTGGTGGCATGAACGAGGCCTTCTCGGATATCGCAGGTGAAGCGGCAGAATACTACATGAAGGGCGAAAATGACTGGATGGTCGGTAAAGACATCTTTAAAGAAGATGGCGCCCTGCGTTACATGGATGAACCTTCGCGTGATGGTTCTTCTATCAACCATGCTCAAGATTACTACGATGGATTGAATGTGCACTACAGCTCGGGCGTCTTCAACAAAGCTTTCTACCACCTTGCGACAACGGATGGCTGGGATACCAAGAAAGCGTTTGAACTGTTCGTACTTGCTAACCAGATCTACTGGTCACAAGACAGTAATTTCTGGGAAGGAGCATGTGGTGTTAAAAGTGCCGCAACTGACCTAGGTTACGACGCATCTGCGGTTGTTAATGCCTTTGGCATTGTGGGTGTAGAGCCTTGTGCGGAGCCACCATTGCCGCCAGAGCCAGAATACCAACGTCTAGAAAATGGCACTGCGGTTACAATTAGTGGTGGTACAGGCTCGAAAACTTACTTTGATATTGAAGTGCCAGAAGGAAAATCACAGCTTACGATTAACCTTGCTGTGCCAAATGGTGACCCAGATATTTATGTTGGCTTGGATTACGCACCTTCTCCAACCGAAAACATTTGCTCTAGCCTGTCGGTTTCTGACGAAGTTTGTGTGATCGAAAACCCAGAGCAGGGACGCTATACCATTAACGTTTTCGGTTACGCTGGGTATGATGATGCTGAGCTATCGGCGACTTACGATGATAGCAGCGCGAACATGCCACCAGTAGCCTCGTTTGACCAATCAGTATCGGGTAAAACGGTTCAACTTCGAAGCACAAGTAGTGATAGTGACGGCAACATTGTCTCTTACCAATGGAGCCTAGGTGATGGTAATTCGCAAACTGGTGAAACGGTATCACACACTTACGCTGCGGCAGGTGACTACTCAGTAACGTTAACAGTAACGGATGATGCAGGTAGTGCAACTTCGACGACACAAACAGTGACGATCGAAGAAGGCCAAACGGATGCGTTCCCGCTGAAACTGAACTTTGGTAACAAGTTCCCGAATGGTAAAGCTCGTGTCAAACTTTCTTGGAAATACAGCACTGACGATTACTTCATCGTGAAGCGTGATGGTAAAAACGTAGGTGCAACGGACTTCCAGTCTTACGTTGACCAGTTTGAGCACAACGGTACGATCGACGTGGAATACCAAGTGTGTACCTCTGGAAATGTGTGTTCTGAAACGAAGCGTTACCGATTCCTAAAACCAAATAAATAATAACGCAATATAAAGGGCTCCCAACGGAGCCCTAATTCGTCATGTACGGCTAGAAAAGGAAAAACAACAAATGAAAAAGAGCTTATTAGCGATGGCATTACTGAGCGGCACTGTTGCTGCGAGTGAACCCACGTTGCAAGAAGAGGTGTGGATCACAACAGATGCGGATGCTCAGCACTTAGCTATTCAACACGGCGCAGTGGTGTATTCTGACTTTTTTGGTGCGCGCCCAGCGATCGTTGCTAAGATTCCTCGAGATAAGTTAGCGACGTTATCCAGTCACATGCATCATGACAAACATCGCTGTGGTGGCTATATGGTGCACCCAGATAAAGCCAGTGCAATGAAAGCGGCAGCGATGCCGACGACAATAAAAACATTTAATAAGCCCACGATAAGTCATCATGAAACGGTCGAAACGCTCATCAATCAGGTAGAGCCAACCAACTTGGTGAAAACGATTGAAGACATGACATCTTTTACTAACCGTTTTTATACGACACCGACGGGTATTGAAGCCTCGAACTGGTTGTTAGAGCGCTGGACAAAAGAAATCGAGGGTGTGAATTATGCATCTGCGGTGCAAATTCCTCATGCCGAGTTCCCTCAAAAATCAGTTGAAGTCACCTTGTTAGGAGCGAAGTACCCAGAAGAAATTATTGTCGTGGGTGGCCATTTGGACTCTACGGCAGGAGCGTGGACTGAAGAGCACACCATCTCTCCGGGTGCGGACGATGATGCATCGGGTATTGCTACCGTAACGGAGGCGCTTCGACTGATGATCGCCAGTGGAGTCCAGCCTGATCGTACGATTAAGTTTTATGGCTATGCGGCGGAAGAGGTCGGCTTAAGAGGATCTCAAGGCGTGGTATCTATGTTGAGTAGCCGAGGAGCCAACGTTCTTTCAGCCTTGCAGCTGGATATGACTAACTACAATGGCTCTGCTCATGACATTACGTTCATTACAGACTATACGGACAGCAACTTAACGGCCTTTCTGGCGGAGTTGATTGACGAGTATGCGCCTGAAATCACCTACGGATTTGACCGTTGTGGCTACGCATGTTCTGACCACGCATCTTGGCACAATGCTGGCTACCCAGCCGCAATGCCTTTCGAGAGTATGTTTGAAGATTACAACCCGAACATTCATACCCAATTTGATACTTTAGAAAACGCGGATCCAACGGCAACTCATGCTAGCAATTTCGCTAAACTCGCAGTGGCTTATTTGGTGGAGTCGAGCATGGATAGCGTATCGGGTGTGACGCCATTAAAAGATGGTGAACCCGTTGACAATTTGCAGGCAGGGTATGGCGAAGAGCAATTCTTTACCTTTGAAACACAAGAAGCAGGGCAGGTGACGATCACCATGTCAGGCCCGAGAAGTGGTGATGCTGACTTGTTCGTTAAGTATAACGATTCTATATCCGTAACGAGTTTCGACTGTCGCCCATTCCAAAATGGTAGTAATGAGCAGTGTGTTCTCAACAAACCAGCGGGTATATTCAACATCATGATTCGCGGTTACCGTAATTTTGACCAAACGAGTGTTGTTGCGAGTTTTGAAAAGACTGCAAAGTGATGGTTAAAAGAGGTCTAGGCTCATTAGTTTAGGCCAATATTAAAACGCCGCATCAAGCCATGATGCGGCATTTTTAAACAAGCGCTCGTTAAAGTGTTGACTTGTAATATTCGACTATCTCTTCTTGAGTGGCCGCCACTAAGTCGGGGTTGTTCTGCTGTGCTTTCATTATTTGAGCAAGAGAAGGGAGGATTTTTCTATCGACGCGGTACGTATCGTTCCAAAGCTTTGCACGCATGACGGCTTTAGCACAATGGAAGTATAAGCTTTCTACTTGAATTTTGATTACGATTTTAGGCGCTTTGTTCCCATCAGGGCACATTGACTTTAACGTTTCATCTGTGTGTAAACTGGCAACGCCTTTTAGTCTCACGACCTCATCAATCCCGTTCACCATAAATAAAAGTCCGACCTTTGGATTTGCAAGAATGTTTTTAAAGCTGTCCAGTCGATTATTACCAGAGCTGTCGGGCATTAGCAGGGTTTTATTGTCCAAAATTTTAATAAACCCTGGTTGTCCACCACGGGGGGATATATCAGTAAAACCTTGTTCATCGTTGGTTGTAAAGAGGACAAAATGACTTTGATTGATTAATGTCTGGGCATATTCATCTAGCTCGAACATCACTTTGTTTTTTGCTCGTTGGCTTGGCTGACCATACAGGGCTTCTAGTGCTTCCAATGACGTTATTTCACTCACTTGAGCGTCTCCATTTTTATTTTATAAATTGTCGCCGCTATAATGCCTTGTCGAAACGGCATAAGCAACCGAGTTGGTATTTGGTGCTGTTGAAGTCCCATTGTTTGTTCAAAGTACAAAGTTGTACTTAAATGAATCTGGGACACTATAGAAATAAGGTGTGAGTGACAAATTTCAATTGATGCTGCAATTCAATAAAGTAAGAACACTCCCTCATAACCGCCAATTTCAATGTGCGAAACGTAGCCACCAATATTGCCGTCTTTGTCTACGGGTCTCATTGGCTTGTCAAGCGTAATGGTGATTTTAGGCGCGGAGAAATAGTTTGCGTTTTTACCAAAGAAGTCGGTGCGATATAGCACACGCCCGTTGGTAAACTCACGTGCTAACACCATTTCTGATGGACCTTGAGCGACGATATCTGTGCTCGAACGATAAGCAAAGTATATATAAGTGGGATAAAGGTAAGTAATATCTCCAGGTAAGCCTACATGCTCAACTTTATTCATTGTGGAATCGCCAATGATTGTATAATCGGACTTTGGCGGTGTGCTGGTGGACAACATAAGCGGCATCGCTTCAGCCCCTTCAGGCACTAGATTGGCGGGCTCTCCCAAATCAACGGCTAGTAAGGAACTTGGTTGATACGCAATATTCTTTGGTACGCCAGCCTTCCAGAAGTTATCACCTGTGGT
Source organism: Vibrio campbellii CAIM 519 = NBRC 15631 = ATCC 25920 (assembly GCF_002163755.1). Lineage (NCBI taxonomy): Bacteria > Pseudomonadati > Pseudomonadota > Gammaproteobacteria > Vibrionales > Vibrionaceae > Vibrio > Vibrio campbellii. Next base: position 807,460 of record NZ_CP015864.1, on the reverse strand, counting down.
GTTATTACTTCCGTATAGGTAACCATTATTCCACTGATTAAAATAGCTGCGATCAGGGTGATGATTTAAGTAAAACGCCGCCAGTGCAGAGTATTGGTCTTGCTTCCAGTTATCTTCAGTGTTGCCAAAGTATTGAACACGACCATAACGCGTGGTTGCTTGATAAATCACTTTCTGACCCGCTTTGGCGAGTGCAGAGTTATCCCAAAACTTAGCTAAGCCAGCATAGCCACTAAAGCCAGTAGAAGGGAAAAGGTAATGCTCGCGTAAATATAGAGAACCAGCTTCAACTAAGTGGTTTTGTCCATTTTGGCCGAATAAGTTTGCCGTGCCGATGTTGAGGCCAATTAACGCATCCGCATCCAGCGTCGCCAGTTTGTTTAAAAATGCCGAGAATTGCGCTTTGTAAGTATCTTCAGCAGCTTGGCTACCCGCGACTAAACCAAGTTCATCCACGTTACCACCGGAATAAACGTAGAACTGATTTGCTCCGAGTAACTTATTCGTATCGTCGTTGTACGCACCGTTTAATCCTTGCTTCGCCCATTCAGCTTGGTAATAGTGGTGCATTGCGTTGGCAAAGTCGGGGTTGCCTAGATTGGTTAATGCCCACGAAGAAGATTGGTTCCACATACGACCAAATGGGATTACGCGTGATTCCCAACGAAATCGTGCCGTTGCATTTTTATTCGGACGGTTTCTGTATTCATTCCAAGAAAGATAATTGTCTTGGTTCAGATCCGCAGAATTGTCGAAACCACGAATTTTACGCCAGCGTTGAATATTTTGACCTTCAGGTGTTGCCGTTGGTGCGTCGGTCAACTTAACGGTTTGGAAGCTGTCTTTGAGTTTCACTTCTTCTATGCGAGGGCGATTCTCGCAGTTTTCGTCATGCCACGTAATTCTTGCTACATAGAGTCGTCCACCATCGCGCAAAAAAGTAGAACCAAAATACTGACCGCCGCCATAGGTCTCTCCGCTGCCATCGTGCGTTGTGGCTCGAGCCCAATCCGAAGGAACTGACCAGTTTATCGTTTGGTTTTTGGTCATATTCAGCGTTTTATCTCTCTTAATATCAAACGGCTTCCATTCCGATACCTGACCAGATGAGTCAATGGCAGAAGGGTATTCAATCGTGAAGCGGCCACCTTGAGCAAACTGAGAGAACTTAAAGGTTAAGCGGTCGAACTTCTCTGAGTGATAAACATAGAGGGCACCACCATTATTCGTCTGACCAAACACGTCAGCGTCCCATGGTGGTTGTTGATATAACCAAAAGCCTGCATGGTCAGCACTAGCCGTATAACCGACAATCATTGGTTTTCGATTGAGTAAGGTATTTTCACCATGGCTAGAGTCTACCTCTGCGATGATGGTGTCTTCCGAAAAATGAAGAAAAAAATCTTCATAATCGATGTTATTTATTTCTGCTTGGTTACGTATATCGTTTTCGAGCCAACCCGAGTTAAGTTCCAGCTTTTGGTTGTACATATAACCAATCGCATTCACGCGTTCGTTATCGCTTTTATTTTCATATGCGCCAAAAACGACATCGGCATTATCTAGTTCCCACTCAATCGCTGCCGCTGCAGAAACCGGTGCATCTTGTAGATCAACACCTTGTTCATGCAGCCCCGGTAAAACGATTGCTTTGGTTGACCATGTCACATGTGTAAACAACAGGCTCAAAGAACCCAGCGCAAGCAGCGCAGAGCGATATGGCTTCATTATTGAGTTGTCCCAATCAAAAACTTCGATTAATTAGATAGCGAGTCTAATTAGAAAAAGTATTGGTGATCGATCAGACCAATTCAAGAAAGTACAACAGTTGCTTTATTGTGATTAATTTTTTACGTAGTGAAAATGCTCAGAAACTTAGCTTTACAAGGTGAGTACTGTTTGTGTTCATTTTGAAACTTGCATTATCAAGAATTACTTACGCGAGATTTTTCTCAGAATGGGAGAGAAAAATGCTTATACAACCAGTTCCTGTGTTTCTGAATGAAACTCTCAATCCATCGTGCTGTAGAACATTGCCTCAAGCCTCCAATGGAATTCTAAGCTAGCGAAATTGCGGGCTTTTTTGATCAACAAATACCGTTAAAACCTCACTCATTACACCAGTCATATACTCTGCTTGGGTGGTTGTTTCTTATACAAAAAATTAACAATCTAGATTTTTATACATTTTTATTGCATAAAATTTCTTTCTTGCTAGTATAAGCCCCAGGTGACAATTAATGCAGTATGGCAGCATGAGTATTCAAGTTAAAAGTATCAGTAAGTCTTACGGCGATACCCAAGTTCTACACGATGTCAGTTTTAATTGTGAAAGCGGTGAAACGCTGGTGTTACTCGGTCCAAGTGGTGCAGGGAAGAGCTCTCTACTACGTGTTCTTAACCTTCTTGAAGGAGCGGATAACGGCCAGTTAAACATCGCTGATGACGCATTCGACTTTTCAACTGAAATCAAAGAGAAGCAAGGTTTAGCGCTTCGTCGTAAAGTGGGCATGGTGTTCCAACAGTACAACCTATGGCCACACATGACAGTGATGGAGAACCTGATTGAGGCTCCGGTAAAAGTCTCTGGCATGGATAAAGAAGAAGCGAAGAAGCAGGCAATGCAAATTCTCGCGACGCTGCATTTGGCAGACAAAGCGGATGCATGGCCGATGCAACTTTCTGGCGGTCAGCAACAACGTGTGGCGATTGCCCGAGCCCTGATGATGAAACCAGAAGTCTTGCTTTTTGATGAGCCTACCGCGGCGCTTGACCCTGAAATCACGAACCAAGTGGTCAAGATCATTAATGATTTAAGCGAAACCGGAATTACACAAGTCGTTGTGACCCACGAGGTGGATTTCGCCAAGAAAATCGCTAGCCATGTTCTATACCTAGAACAAGGACACATCGTAGAACACGGCACGCACGACGCATTTGTTAATCCGCAAACCACTCAGTTTGCCGATTACCTAAATCACTAAATTACGTTTTTTAAAGTTCAGTCTATTTAACAGATAAGCTCGGCTGTCATTGCGAGTGTCAGCCCACTAAGTACACACGGAGTATTGCAATGAAAAAGATTTTACTAGCTTCACTAATCGGCCTTTCTTCTGCAACCATGGCAGCGAACGCAGCAGCACAAGAAGAGATCAAATTCGCGATGGAAGCGACTTACGCACCGTTCGAATACATGGATGAAAACAACCAAATTCAAGGTTTTGATGTGGATCTGGCGAACGCACTATGTAAAGAGATGGAAGTAAAATGTACCTTCCACAACCAATCTTTTGACAGCCTGATCCCTGCATTAAAATTCAAGCGTTACGATGCGGCTATCTCTGCAATGGATATTACTGACGCGCGTTTGGAGCAAGTGAACTTTTCTGACCCTTACTACGACAACTCAGCAGCGTTTGTTTCTATCAAAGAAAAAGTGGCTGACCAAAAAGCACTAGAAGGTAAGCGTGTTGGTGTTCAAAACGGTTCAACACACCAAAGCTACCTGATTGAGCAAATGCCAGGCGTAACAGCGGTTCCTTACTCAAGCTACCAAGACGCATTCATCGATATGAAGAATGGCCGTATTGATTCTGTATTCGGTGACACAGCAGTTGTAGTGGAATGGTTCAAGAAAGAAGACAACCTAGCGTACGTTGGTGAGCACGTTACTAACCCTAAATACTTCGGTAACGGTTTCGGTATCGCAGTAAACAAAGTTAACGACGAGCTAGTGAACAAGCTGAACACGGCACTGAAAACAGTGAAAGCGAACGGCGAATACGACGTAATCTACAACAAGTACTTCGGTAAGTAATATGGCACTAACGGGTTACTCTTTATCGCTTGTTCAAGCTAGTTGGATGACTGTCCAGCTAGCATTCACGAGCCTTTTAGTCGGTTTGATTCTGGCAGTGGTATTCGCCAGTGGTGAAATGTCTCGCCGCGTTTTCGTTAAATGGCCAATGACGGCGTTTGTGACGATTGTGCGTGGCTTGCCAGAAATCCTTGTCGTGTTGTTCATCTATTTTGGTTCGACGCAGGTTCTGTTTTTAATCACCGGCGACTTTATTGAAGTTAGCCCGTTCTTGTCTGGCGTGGTGGCGTTGTCATTGATCTTCGCTTCTTATGCTTCTCAAACTCTACGTGGCGCATTGAAAGCCGTTGGAAGAGGGCAAAGAGAAGCAGCAAGTGCACTCGGCATCAGTCCAGCACACGCTTTTGTTCGCATTGTTTTGCCACAAGCAGTAAGACACGCACTACCAGGTTTAACTAACCAATGGTTGGTTTTGCTGAAAGACACCGCACTCGTATCGCTGATTGGCGTAACGGATTTGTTGAAACAAGCGCAGCTAACATCTGCAGCGACGCATGAAGCATTTACATGGTACGCAACTGCTGCGGCGATTTACTTAGGCATTACTTTGATTACGCAACGTGCTGTAAAACTGATTGATAAGAAGTTCTCAATTCAAGGCATGAGCATGGGACAGGAGGCTACCGCATGAACGAACAACACGTTTGGCAAATGTTGGATGGCTTAGGCACTAGCCTCCAGTTAACCGCCGCTTCCTTGGTCGTGGGCTGTCTCTTAGCTCTGATGATGACGCTGACTCTGATCCTACGTACACCGGGTTTGCATTGGGTAAGCCGTGGCATCATCACCTTGTTCACTGGTACGCCTCTGTTGGTACAGATCTTTTTGGTGTACTACGGTCCGGGTCAGTTTGATGTTGTAAGAGAAAGTGTATTTTGGACATGGTTAAGCCAACCTTGGTTCTGTGCGATGTTAGCGCTAGCCCTGAATACCGCGGCATACAGTACTCAGTTGTTCAAAGGGGCGTTTAACGCGATTCCTTCCGGTCAATGGCAAGCGTGTCGTGCATTAGGAATGAACAAAACCGCAACACTAAAAGTGCTGCTGCCATACGCCATTCGTCGTGCTGTTCCGGCTTACTCGAACGAAGTGATTTTGGTCTTCAAAGGTACGTCATTAACGAGCACAATTACGATCATGGATCTGATGGGTTACGCGCAGCGCATTAACGCACAAACTTACGATACGTTGACGGTATTTGGTATTGCAGGCGCATTTTATTTAACGGTAAATGGTGTGCTAACTCTCATTTTCCGTCAGGTAGAGAAGAAAGCATTGGCGTTCGAAGCCGCATAAATCTTCAATCAAACACTCATCATTTAGTTCCACAGTGCCTCTGCAAATGACTCTCTAGCAGGGGTATTTTTTATATTCGTCATGGCAAATCGCTCAAGTTCCACCAAACTTAACTCAAAACTTTTCGATTGGTGACATTATGGAACGACGACACTTTTTAGCGCTGTGGACATTGTTGTTCGCACCCTCTTTAAAAGCGAAAACACCAATGCGGCCAACTCCAGCACAAACAGAAGGGCCATTTTATCCAGTGGTGGACATTCCTCTTCGTCAAAACTTGATTCTGCAATCGGAGGGCTTGCTTGGTGAACCTATTGTGCTGCAAGGCAAAGTCGTAGATATAACAGGAAACCCAGTTTCAGGCATCAAGGTAGAAATCTGGCAATGTGATGGGCAGGGGATTTACGATCACCCTAAGCAGCCAAATAACGATAAGTTTGATGCTCACTTTGCTGGCTTTGGCGCTGCAGAAACTCAATCGGATGGTCGCTACTTATTCCAGACTTTGTATCCCGTGCCTTATGCCTCTCGTCCGCCGCACATTCACGTCAAGTTGTGGCGTGATAACCAAGAGCTGCTGACCACTCAGTTGTACTTAAAAGGCAATACTGGTGATGAATGGTGGGGCGGCAAAGCCCGTGATTCTCTACAGTTTGAAACTATACGAATCGACGGGCGATTAACGGGCGAATTTAACTTTGTGATTGGCTAGCGAATCTATTTAAGCCATTAACTCAACCAATTGCGCTAAGCATTCTTTATCCAGTATTGGATGAGGCTCAACACCCGTTACCAGCACAATATCCACGGAAGGCAGCGATGGCATATCGTTTAAGATCTCGAGATCATCGCTAACGCTAATACTGCCCAGAGCACCGATAGCCATACCTGAACGTACAATTGCTCGTTGTGCAGAGGCCGTATTGCAACACGCTAGTAGTTGATAAGGAATACCACGTTTGGTTAATCCATCGACGGCCGCAGCATGGTATTTGCAGTCGGTTTGGAATAGGGCGAGAGGGAGAGGTTGGGCGCGCTCGATGTCAAAATCAGGATGAGCAATCCACACGCCTTTGTCGCTTGCTAGCCAGTAACCTTCTTCACTGTCCGGTGCTCTTGTCACAATAGCGGCGTCTAGCTTTCCTTCATCGAGTTTTTCTCTCAAGGTGATGCTTGGCTCACTGAAGACTTGAATCGAACACGTGGGTTCAGATTGTTGTAATACACGAATGACTTTAGGCAGGATATTGTCGTTATAGTCTTCTGGGCAACCTAAGCGAAGAGGGCGCTTATTTTCATAGCGCTTCACCTGTTTCAGCGCTTGATTGTGTAAGCTGACTAGTTGCTCTGCATGAGAGCGTAGTGCCAATCCCGCTTCACTCAGTACGAGGTTGCGACCCTCTTTCTCAAACAAGCTGACACTGAGTTCGTCTTCCAACTTACGCATTTGTGCACTAAACGCTGATTGGGTGCGATTGATCTGTTTGGCTGCACGAGTGAAACTTCCCGTTTCTACAAAGGCAAGAAAGCTACGCAACGCATCGATATCCATATCTAAAACTCATCCATCGTTTTTGTTGAAGTGTTCCATCAAAACTATCCGTTAGTCCCCTTAAATACAATCAGATATTGTGAATGGGTACTCAAAACACGAACCGCATGGGGGCGTCATGAAACTGTTTATTGCTAACCAAAACTACTCGAGCTGGTCACTGCGCGCATGGCTGATCTTTTCTCAATTCAAATTGGATGTGGAAGTCACCCAGCTCAAGTTATTCACGGAAGATTTTTACAAAACCTTGGAAGGTATTACACCAACCGCGAAAGTACCTACATTGGTGGATGGTTACGCAACCGTGTGGGATTCATTAGCGATTTTGGAGTACGTTAACGAGCAGTACTTGCAAGGTAGAGCATGGCCAAGCAACTCCATAGAACGAGCTAAAGCACGTGCCATTGCGTCAGAAATGCATTCGGGTTTCTTTGATTTAAGAAACAAGCTCCCAATGAATATCCGCGCTCGCAGAAAAGTCGATTTAACGGATGGTGTGTGTAAGGATATTGCACGCATTGACGCTATTTGGGCAGAGCAAGCCAAGCTGTATCCGAACGGCTGGTTATTTGGAGAATGGTCGATAGCTGATGCTATGTATGCACCTGTGGCACTGCGTTTCCAAACTTATGGCATCAAGTTATCGGAAAGTGCCAAAGCTTACCAACAGAAGGTGCTAGCAAGTGAATCTTTAAAGCAGTGGTTGGAAGAGGCGAGCCAAGAAACGGATATCGTAGAAGGAGATGAAATAGGGGTAGAGGTTTAAAGTCACCCCTCTCCAGTGGTTGCTTAGTTTACGTCTAAGTAACCACTGGAGAGAAAGTGTCAGTAGAAATTAGATTGTTCCCTTTAGATTATTGCGCCTGACTGCACCAATTTATCTTTTGCCCATTACTTAGGTGCGCATAAATGCAACCTGCTTGTACGGCGATATTATTGTTGTCATAAGGAGAAGATGAGAAGTTAGCAATGATTTGGCTGCCATTCTCAAAGGTTGTCTGCTGGACCTTACCCTCAGAATCTAACCAAGAAAAATCCACTAACGCTTGGTTCCACAACTGTTGATGAATAGGAGCGAAGCCATCCTGATAGTGCTTTAGCGCTTGTATTCGTTTGCTTTGACCTGTCAGAGCTTCATCTCGAGTGAGATGTACCATCGCTGGAGTGTTGTACAACATCCCAGTTAGATCGCGTTCCATTTTTACATTGCTGAATTTTAGACTGTCAGTATGCCAATGATGAGAGTTAATCACTTCATCATGAAATACCGTTTGATAAAGGGGAACACGATATTGAGGTGCAAAGAGTAGTGAACGATAGGGCTCTTTTACTTTTGCAGATTTAAAGAAATACTCTGGTTTTTGGTCTGGGTACCAACGACCGAGGTAATACTCAGATTGGCGATGTTTCGTCATGTCGGCGTCAATCCAACCAAAGCCAACCGTTTCTAAGCCGTGAGCAAATGCAATGCCTTTAGTGGTTAACCCGTTGCCGTCCTCAGAGCCCAAAACAAGGTTGCTTTGTTTTGCCAACCAACCTAATCTTTGATTAAACGCGTCTAGCATGTCACTTTCGCCACTGTTGTCGCGGTAATCCTCTCTTGCCATTGCGGTCGCATCGACATCCAAGAAAAGACTATTAAAGTGACCATATTTAACAATATCTAACATCCGACGCTTTACATAGTCCAATTGACAGTTCGGGTTGAGATAATATCCATTCCCTCGAAAGCCAGATTTCTTTTTTCCGCTAGCGAGTTCAATTGCGCACCCTAGGCGCATTTCTTCAGGTAAGTTTGCCGTTAACCAACCGTCGTTACTGCCTTTGTGAATCGCAGTGTTATAAGAATCGTATACGCCAACTAAATAGCCTTGTTGTTTCGCGGTATCTATAAGTTGTGGGTTATAGAAGCTTGGCATCCAATTATCAAAACCAAGCCAAAGATGAGCTAATCCCGCTTTGTGAAAGTTATCGAGCATGTCAGATGAAAGCGCTTGTCCCCAAGTATTTGTGCCATTCAAATAGTTACCAGCATGCATCGCTAAGTAGGTCTTAATAGATTGAGCCGAGCGGTACTGGTCTTGGATAGTATTGTTGTCTAAGGTTGGATAAGAGACAGGGAACTTTGTCGTTAATGAGCCAATAATTGAATCGAGCAGCAGTTGCTTGTGATACTGGCTAAACCATTTTTGCTGTTTTTTTAGTGCGTCTAGCTCTTGTTTTGCGGAGCTTGGCACTGTCAAATTGGATTGTGTCAAATACCAACTCTTCAGACCCCACCAGTCTTTTACATCACTAATGCTAAGCGGACCTTTACCAAACAAATACACGTGGCTTGCTCCAACCAGTTTCTTTACATTGGCATTGCGTTTTGCTTTTGCACTGAGAGGATCTCTGAATCCTTTATGTTGGCGCCATAGACGATATGCTTTTGCTCCGCTCAACTGCGTGTCATCAATCGATACTTGCAACTTAAAGCGTTCATCTTTATTAAGTTGCGTAAATTGATGGCTCGCAGACATGTTAATTCGTCCATTGACTCGTTTGAAGTTGAGTAGGTTATTGATTGGCGTTGTAATGAGATAGTTGATGTACTTGCCGTTTTGTTCGACTGTCCAAAATGGCATTTTGAGATCTTGTGTCGTGTTTGAACCCGAATAGTTATCTTCGAGGAACGCAGCCCATTGCGCGTTAGAGATAGGAATTCGCATTCCCTCGCTAAGGGGTAATAGAAGCGTTTGGCTTCGATTTTCATTGAGATCAAACCAATTCAGAGACATTGGTTTTTGGCGAGAAACGGTCGTGTTTGATCCAGAGTCAAAGGAAAGATCGAGCGTAGAGTCTGATAATCTTGCTGTGACTTCTATTTGGCTAGGAATAAGCTTCCAAGAAACAAGATTCTTTGCCATTTTAAGAATCTCATAACTTTGTTGCTTCTGTTTGTCGACGGTTAATGAGGCTTCGTTTATGGATAATGTATTCCAACGAATTTCCAGTGTTTGCGGTGCAATATAGATTTGGTTGTTTTGATCGTGAAGGTGTATAGGTCGGGCAAAACTTGGTCTGATTGCGATAAGACTAATACTACTAAGAAAAAGAAAAAGAAAAAGAAACAGTAAAACTTTTTTGGGTGACATAATTAAACTCCAATTAACGATAATGTCATTTAATCGAAGTGCGATATTGCGCGTGTCACCTATATGTCTCTATTCATCGATAGGGGATGGCTAATCGCTGGATATACTCAATTTGCACGCCATTTTGAAACTCAACTAATTGAACACTTGCAGTCAAATGTTCTGCTTTGTCCTCGGTGAACGGTTGTTTAGGAATGCCTTCAAGAGAATGGGTAAATGGGATCGTACTGCCTAGCAAATTGTAGTTCTTATCAAACCATTGCCACGTTGCCATGGCTTTTGGGCAAGGTGAGACGTTAGTTGGCAAAGTTGTTTCGACTGTTCTGTGCCCTTCTTTATTTCCCAGAGATAACCATGGTGCACCTTCCGGAATAGCAATCAGTAAATCTATTTTCTGGTTTCCAAGAGATAAAGTGTAAATTCCCGAGACTGGTTTTTGCAGCAGGTCAATGCTCTCGATTTCTTGATACTGTGGGTTGGCAATCAAGTTACCTTTAAGTAATGCAACACCATTTGGCGATGTGAGTGTAACGGATTGATTTTTCGTGTATTGCTCAACAGAAAGGCGGATTTGATAACCTTGAGAGGTGAGCCCAAATCGCTTAATCACACCAAGCGTGAGTTGTGAAGTCAACTTCTTCCCTGAACTCAGCTCCGTTCCACAAGCGGTTTGGGATAGGAGTTCATTCTTGATAGGAACCCAGTATTTGCTACTGATTTCATTCTGACGTAGAGCGAGAAAAAGCTCTTGCCAAGCCAACTGAGGCTGATGAGTCAACGTGGCTTGATAAGCATGTTCCAGCGGAGAGACTGTAAATAGGTTTGCGTGAGCATAAGTCGACAAAACCGTCCCCGCTCCGGCTAAAGCGAATAGGAGCCTTTTGCATACTCGTGTCATTTTTGTTCCTCACGAAGTCGATAACCTACACCGCGATGCGTTTCAATGTTCAAGCTTGGCAGTTTTTGTCTCAAGTGCAATATGTGGTTGTCTACGGTACGAGTGCTGGGAAAGGCTTCATACCCCCAAATTTTGTTCAGCAATTCATCACGGTGAAAAACTCGCCCTTGGTTTTGAACTAACAGCAATAGTAACTGGAATTCTTTCGGTTTTAGCGCAATGTTCTGCTGTTTAACTCGCGCTACTCTTTGCCCTAAATCCAATTCGATATTCTCGTACGTCAACAAACTAGAACCAAGAGGGCGCAATTGAGTGAGTACTCTTGCAAGTAACTCCTCGCTAGAAAATGGTTTAGTAACGTAATCTTTTGCGCCAGCCATTAGTCCTTCAATACGTTGCTCAACCTCTATTTTTGCTGTTAAAACGATAACAGGTACCGCTTTCAGCAATAGCCACTGAGCTAAGTGTTGTAAACTATCTCCGTCATTTAGCTGACGATCTAAAATTATCACATCCGCTTTATACCAGAGTTTGTTGGCTTGTTCGGCATTGGTCGCCCACAAACACTTGAACTGATGAGATGTGAAAAAGGCAACCAAGCCTTGACCGAGTAGTTCATCATCTTCAATCAGCAGAATGGTCTTCATAAGGTAGCTCCAATATACAACGAGTAGGGTTACGAAGAATGATGAGTTTTCCATTCGCCATCTTCATTAAATGTTTCACAATATCTAAACCAATTCCCATGTTGTTTGAATGAGCCGCTTTTGAGGGAAATAAACGTTGCCAATAAGAAGGGAACTGACCTTCATCTTGCACTTCTATCGTCAGTGTTTGAGAAACTTGAACATGCACAGTGATGGCTCCGGCTCCATGCTGTTGAGCGTTTTTGACTAAGTTTTCAAGACAAATGGTTAACCAGTAATAAGGTAAGCTGAGTTGCTTATCTTGGTTGAGTTGATATCTCACATTATTTTTCTCACAGCAGTAGGTTAGCCATTCTTCTAGTGATGCGGTTTGATACAACAACTTATCTGATGTTGAGGTGCTCAAATAGGTCCTACTGTTCTCAGTAAGTTGCGAAAGGCGCTGATAATCTGAAACCAAACGCCAAAACGTATCTTGTAATGTCTCGTCCATATCATCAAATTGATGGCGAAATATATCTACAGTTAGCCCTAAGCTAGTGATAGGGGTTCGAAGTTCATGAGTGAGCAACTGTAAAATAAAACGTTTTTCTCGACGTTGTTTATGCTTTAAAAAGCTCAGTCGAGCAATAAAAGCTAAGCAAATGCCTCCTAAAAGAGTAAGCACGATCTGCCATGAAATTGTCGATGTGTTTCTTTCTGCGATGCATAAATTACTGTAAGTAAAAGCGCAATTCTCACCTTGTAAAGACAGATTGGCTTTTTGAGCTAGCGGCTGCCAAACCGAAGCAGACACCGCTTTTAAGCCACTTTCATTCCCAAGCCATAGGGTATCAGCCTCTAACCATGCTCGATAACCATTTAGCAGGGCATCTCGTCCTTGCGGAGAAAGGGAACCCAGCTTCCGATGTAAGGGGTTAATTGGGTTGGAAATTGTGGTGAATGGTGCAATTGCCATTAATGATTGTGGCTCAATGTTATTATATTTTTTGAGGTATCGATCGGCATAACTACCGCCTGCTGGGTGCATGACATTGTTTGAGCTAAACCAGTCCGGCTTTAATTGTTTTCCTCTACAAAGTGCAAGCTCAAACTCTATCGCTCGGTTAAGTTTGGCGTTATCTGACTTTATGCTTTGGCAATGGGTCGCGGCGGTGTTTAAGAGTCGTAAATCATGCCAAGTAAATGCGTTGAAGTTTGGATAGAGCGCACTACTTTTTAATAAGGCTGGTGGATAACGACTCAATTCGTTCTGTGTAAGGGCATATGGAGTGTTTTGCCATGTATTTTGGTAGAACTCTTGCCAGCGATTTTGCAAGGTTTCTCCATGCGCCAAGCATGACAGTAAACTGCCAAACAATAAAAAAGATACGCGCTCAAACATGACAAACCTTGGTTTCAAATAGACCCTCGAATTCTAGAGCTATTTCACTGAGTTTTGTAACCCTACTGTCAACAATAGTACCGAGACAAAAAAATACGGAGTACAGATAACAGCGGTAATATCCGTACCTTGTAGGCTTATTGAGTCGCTGAGTACTCGTCTAGTTACCCCATTCGCTTTTACCTTTTCTTCGTAAGTTAGCACTTAAATTACTCGTTATATTCCAGTTCAGAAAAGGCTAAACACCTATTTAAGTGTTGAGTTATATGCTTTATTTATCTTAAATATCAGTGATTTAAGTTGGTTTTATTAGGCTTTTATTAAATTGCTTCTATTAGGGTGAAAATGGTAATTGTTCATTATTCTCACGCGGTTAAGTCAATAGTATTTTGTGGTTACCGAAAAATGCATTGGTTTTTATATCAAGAACACTAGCAGTGTGCAGGCGGAACTGGAGTTGTCTTTGATAAGAGGCTCTATTCAAAAATACATTAATGAATGCTGCTTTATTCCTCTCTGTCACGGGAAGATTTGACAGTACGCTCATCGTTTTCTGAAGGTAAGTTAACGTCCTAATGATAGTCCTGCGAATAAACTTTGTGTTCGATGAGTTCAAGAGCTACTTATACAAAAATACAGCATAATGTTACAATTTCTCAAAATTGAGAATGCGATGCGCAAAAAGAAAGCTAGTCTCACATGGTATGTAGAAGTCACGTTATATACTGATATCTATACATTAAATCGCTCCAATAAGTTTGTTGAGTGCTATCACTTCTGAGAAGGCAGGCTGCAAACTAAACATATATCCCATTAACTAGGCCTTTCATGTTTGCAAACAATAAGAAAAATTCAACGAATCTAGTTTTGCTCTCTTTTCTTCCGAGCCTTTTCGCGCTGGCGTTTTTGTATTTTAGCTTCGGTCAGTCACTTGATGAATTATCTCAGTTAAAAGTGTCGAGTGTGGTCCAAGAGGTCGATGAGATTCTGGAGTATGGTGAAGAGGCTAACAACCAATCCTTGATGCTTTTGGAGAATCCCGATAGCTGTGAGGCTCACAGTGTGGCTTTACGCCATTTGGTCGCGACAGCGCCGTATGTACGAAGTGCCAACCTAGCCAAAGATAATGTGATTTACTGTACCTCGATCTGGGGAGACAGCCATTACCAGTACGATCTAGCAGATTACAGCTCCGGGCGTTTACGCTTAATGCATGGCAGTAAAGTCGATGCCAAACATCCTCTTATTGTGGTTCGGTCTGAGTCGGGTGAGAATACCGCATTTAGTGGGATAGATAGCCTGTACTTAAGGCAGTTGTTAGAGCCTCACGACAAGTTGCACTCATATTTGGCTGTAGGTGAACAGTGGCTCGATAGCAAAGACCTTGTGCTTAAAGTTAATCCAGCGGACAGGCTGGTTGCTTGGCATAAAGTGTCATCGGCTAACTTTCCTTACAGTGTGTATTCGGGGTTTGATTACCCTAGTATGATTTCTGCATTTTGGGAGCAAGATAATCAATATATTGTTGCTATCTTAATCATTCAGACGCTCTTTGCGCTTTACCTTCTGTGGCTATCAAGACGTCCAGCAAACTTATACCTAGAGATAGAGAGGGCGATGGAAAACAAAGAGTTTGTCCCTTACGCGCAGCCTATTTTGAACAGTGCAAACAGAGAGATTGAGGGAATTGAAATCCTTTTGCGTTGGCAGCACCCAGTCCAAGGGACGGTAAGACCGGATCTTTTTATCCCTAAAGCTGAACGTTCAGGGTTGATCCTTCCGATCACACATCAATTGATGATACATACTGCGAAAGAAATTCGCCTATGGAAAGACAAACTACCAAAACCTTTTCATGTCGGTGTGAATATATCACCGCAACATTGCTCAAAAGGGACGCTTGTTAGCGCTTGCCAAGAATTCATCGATATTGTTGATTCTAAAGACGTTACCTTAGTCTTAGAACTCACGGAGAGAGAGGCGTTAAATTACTGCGATTTAACCGATGAAATATTCACTCAGATAAAAGACATGGGCTGTAAAATCGCAATCGATGATTTCGGTACAGGGCATTCTTCTTTGGTCAACTTACGTAAAGTCGATTTAGATTATCTTAAGATTGATCAAACGTTTGTACGAGATATTGGCGTTGATACGATAACCGGCCACTTATTACAGAATATGATTACTTTGTCTCATGACTTGTCGCTGGATGTGGTCGCTGAAGGGGTAGAAACGGAATTTCAAGCGGAGTACTTGAAGGAGAGAGGCGTAAGCTATCTACAAGGGTTCTTGTTTGCTAAGTCTATGCCGCTTAGAGAATTTTTGAGTAACGAGTTTGATACTTAGACTGACCGACTCATTAAGCTAGCGCAACAGCTTTACCATTGCGCTAGTCATTCATTGGTTACATGTTCTGATAACTCGGTCCGCCGCCACCCTCTGGTGCTTTCCAGGTGATGTTCTGCGAAGGGTCTTTGATGTCACAGGTTTTGCAATGCACACAGTTTGCGGCGTTGATTTGGAATAACTTCTCGCCCTCTACTTCTACTACTTCATATACACCAGCAGGGCAGTAGCGCTGGCTCGGCTCATCAAACTTCTTCAAATGCAATTGAATCGGAATATGAGGATAGGCGAGTTGCAAATGGCATGGCTGGTTTTCTTCGTGCTGTGTTCCGGACAAAAACACTGATGAGGGCTTGTCGAAACTGATGATGCCATCAGGTTTCACGTATTCAATGGGTTGGCATGCGTCAATCGGTTTTAATTGTTCATGATCGAGCGAAGTATCGGTAATTGTCCATGGTATTGGTTTCTTGACTAGTGGTTGCCAGATATTGTGTTCAAATGTCGAAAGTGCACCGCCGAGTAGGCTGCCGAACTTATGAATGTTCGCACCAAAGTTGCGCGTCTCGCTGAGTTCTTCATACAACCATGAGCTTTCAAATCGGCTTTGGTAATCTGGTTCTGGATTTGTTTGTGTGAATGCTTCGATTATAGCTTCTGCCGCTAGCAAGCCAGATTTCATCGCAGTGTGACTGCCTTTGATTTTGGCGACGTTCAAGGTGCCTGCGTCACAGCCAATCAACAGACCGCCGGGGAATTGTTGTTTCGGTAGAGAGGAAAGTCCCCCCTTGGCAATAGCCCTTGCTCCGTAAGCGATTCGTTGAGCGCCTTTCAAGCGTTTTTCGATTGCAGGGTGGTGCTTAAAGCGTTGAAACTCGTCAAATGGGCTCAAGTAAGGGTTGCTGTAGTTTAAGTCGACAATAAGCCCAACGGCGATTTGATTGTTTTCCATGTGATAAAGAAAACCGCCACCAGTGGTGTTGGATTCACTCAGTGGATACCCTGCAGAATGGATCACACTGCCAGATTGATCTTTGGCGCCAGCAGGTAACTCCCAGATCTCTTTTAGCCCGAGCGCATAATGTTGCGGTTGTTTATCATCGTCTAAACCAAATCGTTGGATGAGTTCTTTACCAAGGTGGCCTCGGCACCCCTCGGCGAATACAGTGTATTTGGCTTTTAACTCGATACCCGCTTCAAAGTTGGGTTTGGCTTCTCCTTTCTTGTCCAAACCCATGTCACTGGTGTTTACTCCGGTTACTGCACCTGATTCGTCGTAGTTTATGGTGGAAGCCGCGAAGCCGGGATAGACCTCGACACCGAGCGATTCCGCTTGCTCTGCTAACCAACGACACAAGTTTGCCAAGCTGATAACGTAGTTGTTTTCATCGTTGAGCATTGGGTTTGGTGTCAGAAAGTGAGGCACGCGGACGTGGTTAAGTTCTGTCGTTAGGTATAAGAAGGCGTCGTTTTTTACGGATGCCGAGAGAGGCGCGCCCATGCTCTGCCAGTCTGGAAAGAGTTCATCCAACGCATGAGTCTCAAATACCGCGCCAGATAAAATGTGGGCGCCAACTTCTGAACCTTTTTCAACCACACAAATAGAAAGCGGCTCATCCTCTCGCTCTTGATTGAGTTGCGCTAATCTGCAGGCGGCACTCAACCCAGCAGGTCCTGCGCCAACAATCACCACATCAAACTCCATGCATTCTCGTTCCATCATCTTGCTTCCTTTGGGTGAAACCTTTCTTTGTGTTTTAGGTGCTTCTTTTAATAAGCAGTGCTCGTATAAAGAACTATAGTCCAGTTGACGTAAACGTAAACTAAACTAAGCTCAAATGGTAACGTCAAAGGGCGTGATAAGATTTTTCAGTGACAATGTCACTAAATGGTTTTTGCAAGCAACACGATGAAAATGCTTAGCTTTAATTAAAATCTTGGTCACGTATGACCTAATTGCTAGGACGCGTATCGCTATTGCGATCTGCTAGGAGGGAATGTGAAAGTACTGGTTGCGATTAAACGTGTAGTTGATCCTTATGTGAAAGTTAGGGTGAAATCGGATGGTTCCGGCGTGGAAACCAACAACGTAAAAATGACGATGAATCCGTTCTGTGAAATTGCGGTGGAAGAGGCAGTACGCCTAAAAGAATCCTGCGTTGCGGAAGAGGTGCTAGTGGTCTCGATTGGAGATGCTAGCTGTCAGGAGCAGTTACGTTCAGCACTGGCGCTGGGTGCAGACCGTGCGATTCATATCGATGTTGAGCTGCCGCCAGAGCCTCTTGCGGTAGCGAAGTTGCTCAAAGCCGTGATGGAGCAAGAACAGGCTCAACTGGTGCTTTTGGGTAAGCAGTCAATCGATACAGATAACAACCAAGTTGCGCAAATGTTGGCTGCATTGACGAATCGTCCTCAAGGGACATTTGCATCGGAAGTGAAAGTCGAAGGGGAAACGGCTTTAGTTACGAGAGAAATCGATGGCGGTTTGGAGACGCTCAAACTGGATTTGCCTGCCATTATCAGCACAGATTTGCGTCTGAATGAGCCGCGTTATGCCTCTCTACCAAACATCATGAAAGCGAAGAAAAAGCCTTTGTCTGTGATGACACCAGACTTCTTTGGTGTGAGTGTTGAATGCTCTCAACAGGTACTTGAAGTCATGACACCGCCTGCACGAAAAGCGGGCGAAATGGTAGGCAGTGTGAGCGAGTTAGTCGACAAGCTCAAAAACGAAGCGAAAGTGATTTAGGAGGCATAATCATGGAAAACAAACCGTTAGCAACCTTGGTCATTGTGGAACACGATAACCAATCACTTTCATTGGACACATTACGCGCATTGAGTGCGGCTTCTGATATTCAACAAGACGGTACACCTTTGCCTGTAACGGCGTTGCTCATCGGCCATCATTGCAGTTCAGTATTGGGCGAGTTGAAGTGTGTACAAGGTATTTCGCAGATCATCGCGATTGATGCTGCCGAATATCAGCATCCGTTGGCAGAAAACCTGTCGACATTAATTGCCGACGTTGGTAAGGATTTTTCTCATATCCTAGCTCCTGCGAGTACTTTTGGTAAAAACCTAATGCCTCGTGTCGCTGCATTGCTGGATGTTGGGCAGCTGTCGGATGTGATTGCGATTGAATCGCCTGATACGGTTGTTCGTCCAATCTATGCCGGTAATGCGTTAGCCAGAGTTCGCTCGGACGATGCTACCAAAGTGATGACGATTCGAAGCTCTGCGTTTGACGCAATTGCTGTGTCTGATTCTCCAGTAGTTGAGAATGTCGCCACGTTAGAAACGGTAATTAAAGCAGAACACTGTGAGTTTGTTTCACAGCAAAAAGCGGAAAGTGAAAGACCAGAGCTACCGGCGGCGAACGTCGTTGTGTCCGGCGGTCGTGGGTTGGGCAGCAAAGAGAACTTTGCGCTGGTGGAACAACTTGCCGACAAGCTTGGTGGCGCCATTGGTGCATCACGCGCTGCGGTAGACGCGGGCTTTGTCTCTAACGATTTGCAAGTTGGGCAGACAGGTAAGATTGTCGCGCCTCAGCTGTACATTGCTGTGGGTATCTCTGGTGCAATTCAGCATTTGGCAGGGATGAAGGACTCCAAGGTGATTGTAGCGATCAACAGTGATCCTGAAGCCCCAATCTTCCAAGTCGCAGACTATGGTTTGATTGGCGACCTGTTTGAGATTATGCCGGAGTTGCTGGAGAAGGTGTAAGTTCGATATTTTTCGGGTGTCATTCTGAATTGCGAGGAACGAGCGTAATTCAGAACCTTTCATCAAGGTGCACTGCGGGTTCATTACTATGAACGCATTTAAGTGCACTTTGCCATTAGATTCCTAGTCGCGCTTAGGCTTGCTGGAATGACGCGCTGGCGTTTCTTATTAATAATCACATTATTAGTACGTTTTTGCTTAGTGAAAACCAAACAGCGTCATTCCCTAGAGCGAAGAATGAGGGAGTAGGGAATCTCTTTTTCAAATTCACGCTCAAAA
Source organism: Vibrio campbellii CAIM 519 = NBRC 15631 = ATCC 25920 (assembly GCF_002163755.1). NCBI lineage: Bacteria > Pseudomonadati > Pseudomonadota > Gammaproteobacteria > Vibrionales > Vibrionaceae > Vibrio > Vibrio campbellii. The sequence goes on along the minus strand of NZ_CP015864.1, from coordinate 788,315 downwards.
CAAAAGGGCTTCCGATTGGAAGCCCTTTGCTTATTATGACAAAAGCTGCTTAAACACTCGGTTTTCTCAAGTGCTCTGCCAGTACTTTTGTGAACCTTGCTGCTTCACCACCAGTACATGCTCGGTGGTCAAACGTAATCGACAGCGGCATGGCTTTCACTGCTACAGCTTGCCCCTCTCGAATTACGACCTTCTCAATGATTCGACCCGCACCGACAATCGCAACTTGCGGAGGAGTTACAACAGGCGTTGCGTAAATACCTGCAATCGCGCCAAAGTTCGAAAGTGTAATGGTGGCGTGTTGCAACTGTTCACGACCAATTTTGCGTTCGCGTATGCCTTGTACGGTTTGATCTAACCAACGGCGCACCTCTTGCGGCTCATACTCGTCAGCATTTCGTAGAACAGGCACGTACAAACCATATCGGCTGTCGACCGCAATACCGATGTTCACTGTACTGTGGACACAGCGTGTCATGGTTTCTGCATCAAACCATGCATTCATGGCGGGTTCTTCCTGACAAGCATGCACAATGGCTTGGACGAGACGAATACTGATGTCTTCGCCTTGCTTCCAACCATCTAGGACCGCTTCCTCAGTAATGGTCACTGCTGCGACATTATGGTGAGACTCCGCCATTGTCGACACCATGGTTCGACGTGCACCTTTCAGCACTTCTGTTCCGGGGCGCTGTTTGCCAGCTTCGTCATAGATATCTGAATCAAGGATCAAACCGTCAGGACCACTACCTTTCACCAACGCTAAATCGACCCCTAGTTTATTCGCTAACAAACGCGCCGAGGGTAGAGCGCTAATGAGATTATCGGGAGAGGGGTTATGTTCACCGCCAATCCAGAAGTCATCGACATTCACGCTATGTGCGTGCTGAGAGACGTTACCCACCACGGTTGCAGCATCAGCCGTTTGCTTTTGTTCTGTTGCTGCTTGTTCTGCCCCAGTTTCATCGATTTCCAGAAGTAGAGCACCGATGTTAATCACATCACCTTCTTCGCCGTGGCGGCTGACAATGCGACCACCATAAGGAGCTGGGACATCCACTGTCGCTTTTGCGGTTTCTACGGTAAGCACTATTTGATCGAGCTGGACCATATCGCCAACACTAATATGCCATTTCACAATTTCTGACTCAGCGAGACCTTCGCCGAGATCGGGTAAGTTAAACGTCTTCATTTCCAATCCTCCACGAGTTCGCGCGCGGCGAGTACAATGTCTTCTTCCTGAACCATGTAATAATCTTCGTTGCGGTAGTACGGCATAATGGTATCCATGCCTGTGACGCGTTTTGGTGGCGCTTTAAGTAGGCACATGGCATGCTCGGCGGTTCTGGCTAGCAGTTCTGAGCCGACACCACAGGTTTTACTGGCTTCGTGTACCACCAAGAGTCGTCCGGTTTTCTCAAGTGAACGGAAGATGGTCGCGGTATCAATGGGTTTGATGCTGGCTAAATCAATCACCTCAACTTCGATACCCTGATTAGACAGCGTTTGAGCTGCTTGCAGTGATTCAACCACGCATGCGCCCCAAGTCACTAATGTGACGTCGCGACCTTTGCGAAGGGTAAAGCAAGTATCTAGAGGAAGAGCCTCGCCGTTATCAATCACTTCTGATTTCACAGTGCGATAGATACGTTTCGGCTCGAAGAACATCACCGGATCGTTGCTACGTATGGCTGCAAGGAGCAAACCGTAAGCACGTTGCGGTGATGAAGGAATCACAACCTTAAAACCTGCGGTGTGAGCAAACAGAGCTTCAACGCTTTCAGAGTGATGTTCTGGTGCGTGAATACCGCCACCAAAAGGTGCACGAAACACTGCGGGGCAGGTAAGTCGACCACGAGTACGGTTACGCATTCGCGCTGCGTGACACATTAAATGCTCCAGCGCGGGGAAGACAAAGCCTTGGAATTGAAACTCTGCGACAGGTCTTAAGCCTTGCGTTGCCATCCCGACAGTGACACCGCCAATAAGTGCTTCGGCCAATGGCGTGTCGATAACGCGCTTAAGGCCGTATTTTTGCTTGAGTCCGACAGTGGCGCGGAATACACCGCCGTTGTCACCCACATCTTCGCCAAGGACGATGACATTCGGGTCGCGTTCCATTTCATGGTGCAGTGCGAGGTTCACTGCTTCAACTAACGTCAGTTCAGCCATGTTTCCCTCCCTGCATTCGCATTGCTTTGTTGATCAGTTCATCTCTTTGTGCATGAAGCTCTTGGGGTAGGGATTCATAAAGGAAGTCAAAGCCCGTTTCAGGCGCTTGATTCGGCATATTGAGATAACGTTCAACGGCGAGTTCAACTTGTTCTTTGCAGTGGGCTTGCCACTCTTGCTCTTTCTCGTTACTCCAAACGCCTTGATTGGTGAGAAAGGCTTTAAGGCGACGGACGGGCTCATATTGCCAAGCCGTTTGAACTTCATCCTCATTACGATAACGGGTTGCGTCGTCGGCAGTGGTGTGATCGCTCAAGCGGTAACTTACGGCTTCTATTAACGTCGCGCCTTTGCCTTTTCTGGCTCGGTCGAGGGCAGTCATTGTTGCGTCAAATACCGCAACGACGTCATTACCATCTACAGTAATGCCAGGAATACCTGCACCTTTGGCTTTTTCTGATAAAAACTCCGCGGCGCATTGTAAGGTGCGCGGTACGGAGATAGCCCACTGGTTGTTGTTCACTATAAAGACTAATGGAATGTTCCAAGCGCCCGCACAGTTGACGGATTCGAGGAAGTCACCTTTAGATGTCGCGCCGTCACCGCACATCACTAAAGCTGCCTCATGATTACCTTGAATCTTCAGTGCAGATGCAACGCCCACCGCATGAGTACATTGGGTGGCGATAGGAACACAGAAAGGTAAATCTCGGCTAGGGAATGGGCTGCCTTCTGGTGCGAAGTCGCTACCGCGTTCATCGCCTCCCCAGTATTGCAGGTTCTTTTCCATACCGATACCACGACACCACATCGCTGGCATGTCGCGATAGTAAGGAACAAAGACATCACTGGCTTTTAGTGCTCTGCCAACCGCTATCCCAATGGCTTCCGAGCCAAGGTGTGAAGGGTAGGTGCCTAATTTACCGGTGCGTTGCAGGGCAACGGCTTTGTTATCGTAGGTGCGAGTTAATACCATGTCTTGGTAAAAACCGACCAGTACTTCTAGGTCAGCCCAGTTGGGTAGTTGGCTGACGAGGTTCCCATCATGGTCGATAAACCGATGCATGGGTAATGCCTGAACGTTCATCTCAAGCTCCTTTTGAAGCTGCGGGTCTTTTGGACTGCAGCTGCTTATTGTTAAATCAAAGTCTGTATGGGTAATCAGTCTTTGATATCAGCGCAAAAGGCCATACCTAGGATTGCAGTTGTTTTTGTTAGTTATCGACGCACCTCTTTTCCGTCTCTCTAGCAAAACTGTGTTCTGGTAAAACACAAGGCGTCGTTTAATACTGCTGTTTACACCGCCTAATCCAGTGATGAATCTTGGTATAACCAGATATAGTAAGTGTAAACAAATTGTTAAATTGTGCTTTGATTTGAGTTTTCTTCATCAGTAAAATTTCGCTTACACCGTGCTTTTCTAGGATAAAATACTGCTTTTAAGAATTGTACGATTTCAAAGTTGAAGGGATTCACTGAGCTTGACACGAAATTTGTAATAAAATTGTTTTGTGAAATTTCACACATTGCACGATTTATCAGCAGTTTGAGACGATAATGTCGTAACACGTTAATCTCGTTGTCACGCTTTGACGATCGAACGACACTTGTGACTTCCCAATGTCATAGAATGAAGGTAGTGTGACGAAAAATTAAAGCCTGTGATACACATGGAGAAGTTATGTACCACGTTCATGTTTACTTTCCGCTTCAACAACAAGATAAAGCTCAAGCGCTCAATGAGATCATTCGTCAGGAGCGCCAAGATGTTTTGCGAGTATCTCCGTTAGTGTGCAAATTAGTCGGCCCGCACAAGATGCCAATGTTTGAACTGCATATTGAATCGGTCAGTGATGAGTTTCTTGCTTGGCTTGATACCATTAGAGGTGGCTTTTCCGTCCTAATTCATCCAGTCAGCGACAATGAGCTTCGTGATCATACCGAGCGTGCGATTTGGTTGGGGCGTGAACTTGGTGTGTTTGAAGAAAAGCTCGAAGTATAAATCATTCGTATAGGCCACTGCTTTCCCTCCCAGTGGCCTGTCTAGATACAGCAATTCCGTCCATCGTGTGCTAAACCTTAATAACGGTACTGATAAAGTAGTCACTGCCGTTGTGAGTACATTTAAGATGTTTAACAATGCATTAAAACAAGATTAAGCACAAAAACAGGGAAGTGCAGTTTACGACCCCAACGCCAATGGCAGTGGAAAAGGACATTTCTGGAGGGGGAAGGGTATGCTTACAATACTCTTAGTTGCACTTGCGCTGTATATTTTTTGGCTATTGTTTCGCAATGGTCCTGCATTTGCTGAGCGAGTGCCAAACAAAAAGCGTAACTGGGTTGGACCCACGTCGAATCAAAAAGAATGGCAGGGCTATTGTTCCGAAGTCTTTCAGCCGTTCAGTTCTCAAACCACCTTTTATGCCATCGCCTATTTTGCCAACTTTGTGGCTGCAGCAAACGCCATTTCTTGGTCGATCGTGTACGAAGGGGACTATTCCATCATCATAAGCCGCTTTGGCAGCTATTTTATCCTCAATACTCATGATGCCTTTGTCGTATCTGGGTTTGTCGCACTGGCGTGTTTCATCATTAATTGGCAATTGGCGGTACATTGCGCCGGGATCATGAGTCAGTATTTGGTGCGAATCCTGATCATCAATCGTACTCGATTTGTCGCGATCAGTTTGGTGTTCTGCAGTTACTTTGCGTACTTGCTGACAGTCGGCATTTTCTGGTTGTTCCACGACGGATACTCCATTTGGCATGGGCTTACGCTCACTCCGGTATTTCTGCTGTTGGCTTTGTTGCTTGCGGTTGTGTTGCCGTCGGTGAAGAAAGAACCAGCTGAAAAAGAGTAAGCGCCACTTATTTCATTGAGTTGCGGTAGTAATTCCACTGAGGTTGAGGTAGGATCGCCGACCTTTTTTTCGTCAGTGGGAGGACTTATGTATATTGGCTTTGACTACGGCACCGCGAACTGTTCGGTGGCGAAAATGGAACAAGGTGAGCCGCAACTTTTAAACCTTGAAGGGAATAGCCCTTACATTCCTTCCACCCTTGCTGCACCAACGCGTGAGTCGGTGTCTGAACACTTGTTCCGTCATCGCAGTATTAAACCATTCGATCAGGTTGGTGAGCAGGTTTTGCGTCGCTCGATCAACCTTAATCGTGAAGAAAGTATTGAACTTGAGCCAGAAGACATGGCGTTTGGCCAAGCGGCATTGAATCGCTACTTGGAAGATCCTCGCGATATCTACTACGTGAAATCACCAAAGTCTTTCCTCGGTGCTTCTGGTCTGCGTGATGTTCAGCTGAGTTTCTTTGAAGATCTGGTTTGCGCCATGATGGACAACATCAAAGCGCAAGCAGAGAACAGCGCACAACAAATCATTACTGATGCGGTGATTGGTCGTCCGATCAACTTCCACGGTCGTGGCGGTGAGACGGCGAACATTCAAGCGGAAGGCATTCTTTTAAGAGCAGCGAAACGCGCTGGTTTTCAGAATATTGAATTCCAATTTGAGCCCGTAGCCGCAGGTCTAGAATACGAAGCAACGCTAACCGAAGATAAAACCATTCTGGTGGTCGATATTGGTGGTGGTACGACAGACTGTTCTTTGATTCAGATGGGACCATCTTGGCGAGGTAAAGCTGACCGTACATCGAGTCTGTTGGCGCACAGTGGTCAACGTATTGGTGGTAACGATTTGGATATCGCGTTGGCGTTTAAACAACTGATGTTCCCATTCGGTATGGAGAGCAAGATGGAATCGGGCATCATGATGCCAACCACACAGTTCTGGAACCCAATCGCGATTAACAATGTGGAAGCGCAAAACGATTTCTACTCACGTGAGAACTTAGCGGCGTTGAAACTGCTGCACAAGCAAGCGCAAGAGCCTGAGAAGCTGGCTCGTTTGCTAGAGGTTTACCATGAGTCGCTGGGCTACAACATCGTGCGTCGCGCAGAAGAAGCCAAAGTCGCGTTGTCTGACCAAGCGTCTTACCGTGCGGGCATTAACTTGTTGTCTGAGCTGATTGAAGTCGATGTTCAACGTGATGAGATGATCGAAGCGATTGAATCACCGAAGAATAAGATGACGGCTTTGGTTACTGAAGCAGTAGAGCAAGCGGGCGTGAAACCGGATGCGATCTTTATGACAGGCGGTTCGGCACGTTCACCTATTTTGCGTGATGCAGTGCAGACAGTATTGCCAAACATTCCTGTGGTGAGTGGCAACTACTTTGGCTCGGTCACCGCAGGTCTTGCGCGCTGGGCAGAGGTTTGCTTTAAGTAAGACGGAGTTAGCTGTGATTAGATTCCTGATCTCGCCTAGGCTCGTTGGAATGACGAGGGTGGAGTTTGGCTAATGTGCCGAGAACAAAGCTACTCAAACTTTGGAAGAAGATTAAATAGGGTCATTCCCTAGAGCGAGGAACGAACGAGTAGGGAATCTCTAAAGTGCACATCAGTACAATCAAATGTGCACACGGCTAGAATCATAGGTACCAAAAGCAAAAGAGCCCGCTGAAGTAGCGGGCTCTTTTCGTTTCAGCGATTAATGATGGTGCGTATGCTTCTCCATGTGGTCTTTCTTCTCAACCGCCATTTCTACTTCCACTTTACCTGCTTTTTTGAACGTCAAAGTCACAGGGAAACGGTCGCCTTCTTTAAGCGTTTGGGTTGGGTTGAAGATCATTAGGTGGAAGCCGCCTGGCTTGAATTCCACTTTTTGCTGAGGCTCTACCACGACTTCATCAATCTTAATCATCTTCATCATGCCGTCTTCTTTCGTGTGAGTATGAATCTCCACACGGTCAGCAATCGGTGTTGAAGCCGCAATCAGCGCGTCATCAGCGTCACCTAGGTTGCTTAACTGAAAGAAACCGCCAATCACAGGGGCATTTGGTGGCGCTTCACGGCTCCAAGGATGATCGATGTGAATCTTTCCTGCTTCGTATTCGTGAGCAAGGCTTAGTGGGCTTAGCATAAAAGCGATAAGGGCGATGGCTGTGGTTTTGATTGTTTTAAGCATTAGTGTTTTCCTTATGAAATTTGGCTTCTCCGATTCGAAAGTTCGATCGGCTTAATAGTTGTTTTCGTGTGCCACATGCAGAGCATTAGGCGAGGAAAGCACAAGGCGGTGATTGTTTTGGTGCGACGTGTTTATAGACTTGTTTGCCACAAATCGCGAATTGGTAATGTATGAGCGTGTTCTTAGTGCGCCTTAGCCAAGAAAGCGTAGCAAGGTAAAGTCCTAGCGCGACAGAAATAAAGAACTGAGCCGCTTGCAGTAGCGGACACTCAAATTGAAATCCATCATGCAGATTGAGGCCTTGGATAAAGTCAGAGTTGGGTAGAGCGTTCGCTTGAATCAGCTCATTGATATCCACCCACTTAAAGCCGTCTGCGGTACACAGCAATACTTTTTCGTCTTGGACTTGGCTCAGCCAGTTATCACGGTGAATTTGTGTTGGATTGAGGGCGACGTTGGATGTGAGGTACAACTGAAACAGCACAGCAATGATTATTGCGACTGCGCTTACTGCCAACTTTCCTTGTTGTGTTCTGAGTGTATCCATACGACGCGATAGTGAGAATTTTTAACGCGGCGATACTAACAAACGAATAATAAATTGTAACTATCCGTTTATAAAACGGTGATGTGAGTGTGTTTTATTTGTTCTATGGTGGTTTGTTCTGAGACGCGAAATCGCAAATACCCTTATCTGGCTGCGGCTCCAAATCATTGTTGAACTGAATGTTTCAAATTTAGCTGGTGGTTTTACGTGCTAGAATCGTGCTTATTCGATTCAAAGTGACTATCTATTCTTCACTTGTTTTCCATTAACGGAATTATGACAGTAATTTAATAAAGGATACTGTATCCTCCGAACCTTTGTAGTTGCTTGAAGCGCCCGTCATATAAGGGCTGCGGAATCTTAAGAAATTTCTCCAATGAAATACGAACAACAGATCGGATATCGATATCCTAAAGGTCGATTTGCTATGGTGAGCGTGTACGCGTTTACTGGCGCTGCGATTTTAGCATCGACTATTTTTTCTCTTTTACTGTTTTTGTCGATTGACGAAAACCCAATGATGCAGGCGCTATTTGGCGGTTTGGCCATCATCTTTGAAGCGGGTAAGTTTTACGCTTGGTACGAATATGGTGAGCGTCGTGCACACAGAAACTACACCGGGGCCCTAACGGCGTTAGTGTTCTATTTGGTGTTGGCTGCCATTTCTATTGGCGGCAGTATCGGCGGTATTAACAGTGCGACCAACAGTGCCCAAAGTCATATCTCTGTAGAACAAGCGAAAGTGGAAGCGTACAACCGTCAGATTGCGTCAATCGATAAGCAGATTGAACTGAACAACATGGCGGCGCAAAAGTACATCGAGATGGAGCGTATCGCGACAGGCGTAACGCGCATTCAAGAGCAGAACAAGAAACTACGTGAAGAGCAGCAACGCTTGGCAACAGAGCGAGATAGCTTACCGCCAGTGGCGCAAGGTTCCGTGATTGGCTTGATCGACAGCTTAGCGAAAGCATTTGGAACGACATCTTCCCAAGCGCAGTTGGGCTTGGTGGTGTTCTTATCTATCTTGTTGGATTTCTTTGCTGCTTTCTTTGTGGGTTTGATTGGTGAAGAGAACCGCTTCCGTCATTTCTTCCGTCGTAACGATGGTATAACGCTCGCAAATGTTCGAGATATTGAGCCAGAGCCAGCAGGATACCTGCCTCATATCAAAGAGGAAGCTGAGCCGGAAGTGCAACAAGAGCTTGAGCCAGAAGAGCCCAAAGCATTATTAGAGCAGGTGAGTGATGCGTTAAAAGGTCACCAAATCACTTGCACTAAAAAGGCAGTAGCCAAGCAGTTCAGGCTCTCGGCAGAAGAAGTCGATAAAGTGTTTGAAGAACTAGCCGAACTTGGCTTAGTCGGTAAGAAAGCCAACCACCATTACCACTGGATTGGTCAAACCGAAGCGGCGTAAGCATCGTGAACTAAAAACAAAAGAGCGTCCAGATGGACGCTCTTTTTTTATTGACTGTATATCTATTATTCACAGCAACCGGATTTTCACAGCAATCAGAAGTTAATTCGTGATGACTTTCTTGGTTGTGTTTTTGATTGATTTTTTCTCTTACTCTGGCGTGGCTGCGTCTACCGCTTTGCCAGCCAGTCCATCATCGGGTAGGGCTTCTTTACCAGCATCGACGGTGATGTTTTTCAACGCTTCTCTTGGTGTACAATGACCGCCAACACTAACTACGGATGTGGCTTAGTGATCGTTGAACGTATTTGTGAAAACATGAGTTGGCCGTTTGAACTCAATGATGATGGTATAAGGTTTACTGCCAAGGTCGATTTTTATTCCTAAACCTTGTTTACCTGTTTTGAAAGCCAGAGAACATACTCTGGCTTTTTTGCATCTAACTGCAAGTAAAACAAGAAATAAGTGTGATATCGATTAGACTCAAAAGAGCCAACGTGAATTCAGAGGAGTGGTTATGCTCTCATATCAGGTCAATCGAAGTATCGAGATAGAAAAAACACAAAGTGAAATCATCAACTATCTAAAAGATTTTACTCGTTGGCCTGAGTGGTCGCCGTGGATCATTCTCGAGCCAGACTGCGAACTCACTTATAGTGATGAGCAAGGTGTGGTAGGGACAGGGTATCAATGGCACGGAAAACGAATAGGTACTGGTGCCATGGTTCTCGAAAGTACTCAAGAGCATCGATTGGATATGGAACTTCACTACTTTCGGCCGTTAACAACTCATGCGAAAGTTACTTTAATCGTGACGCCGTCACAAGAAGGTTGCACCGTCGAGTGGTTAATGCAATCACGTGTACCTTGGTTCTTATTCTTTTTAAAAAACGTATTTAAGTCCATGACAGAAATGGATTATGACCGTGGCTTACGTATGTTGAAAAGCCAGTTGGAAACAGGGCAAGTGTTATCCCTGCTCACTGATTTGGGTTCCCGAAAACAAAATGAAGTCAGCTACATTGGTTTATCCGGTGCGGGTACGATTTCTGATCTTGGTCCCATGGTGCAATCGCATGTGGCGCGATTGTATGAGATGGCAGAGCAAGAAAACCTGTCTGTCACTGGTGAACTATTTTGCTACTACTTATCAATGGACATGAAGCAAGGATACTTTGAGTTTATTACTTGTTTACCTGTCAAAACTGGCGTTGTCGCGACTGGTGAGTTTGTTGCCGGAACCATTCCCGAGAGTGAAACCTATGTGATTGAACACAAGGGAGAGTATCAATTTTTGGGTAATGCATGGTCGTATGCGATGAATCTCACACGGTACAATGGTATCAAAGTGAAGACCCAACCGTTGGGCATTGTACGCTACCTTGATAACCCGAGTGACACTGACAAAGCAGACTTGTTGACTGAGGTTATTTTATTCAAGAAATGACGTGCGTTGTAAAACTATGAAGCAACGCCATGTTTCATCCTAAGTACATGATAGTATTGGTATACAAATTAGAACGATACATCAAGCTGATGTGCGCCTTAATGGCTACATCGCACTATGTCATGGATGAGATATGAGACTTAAATACTCCCTAATTACCGCGAGCCTCTTTGCTACCCATTCTTACGCAGGTGACGCGCCGAAGAACATCATCTATATGATCGGTGATGGCATGGGGCCAGCCTTCACGACCGCTTATCGCTATTATCACGATGACCCAAATACAGATGAAATAGAGCCGACGGTTTTTGATTCTATTTTGGTTGGTATGGCGAAGACCTATCCTGATGATGCGACTTACGTTACTGACAGTGCTGCAAGTGCTACCGCTTTGAGTACCGGTGTCAAAAGTTACAACGGTGCTATCGCAGTGGATACGGATAAGAAGCCGATCAAAACGATGTTAGAGATGGCGAAAGAGAAGGGCATGACCACTGGTTTAGTGGCTACATCGCAAATTAACCACGCAACACCTGCAAGTTTTGCCGCTCACAATGAATCTCGCCGAAACTATGACGATATCGCCAATGATTACATCGACAATAAAGTGGGTGAGAAATTACCAGTCGATCTACTCTTGGGTGGTGGTGTTCGCTATTTTGATCGTGAAGATCGTAATTTAGTTGAGGAGTTCAAGCTGCAAGGTTACCAATACGTTGCGGACTTTGGTCAGCTTCCTGCACTGCAAACCTTACCGGCCTTAGGCTTGTTCGCGGATGAGGCATTTCCCTTCGCATTGGATGAAAATCCCACTCGCCTAGAAGAGATGACCAACAAAGCGCTTTCTCTATTACAACGTCAAGACAATGGCTTCTTCGTGATGATTGAAGGTAGCCAAATCGACTGGTGTGGGCATGCAAACGACATTGCGTGTGCAATGGCAGAAATGGATGATTTTGCTAAATCCATTGAGTTGGCTAAAGCGTATGTTGATGCTCACCCTGATACTTTATTGGTGATCACCGCTGATCACTCAACTGGCGGCTTAACAATTGGTGCGAATGGGCAGTATCAGTGGGACACGGAGGTGATTAAGGGTGTTCACAAAACCGCATGGCCTTTGGCGATGTCTCTTGCGCAATCCCACAACATGATCGCGACATGGAATGAGTCGGTCGATTGGCCATTATCCAAAGAGCAAGGTCGAAAGCTGGCATACGCTAAATTGAGTGAAGAGCCAGCTAAAGCCCTCTACAAGGAGGTGAAAGCGATCATTAATGAGAAGAGCTACACCGGTTGGACGACAAAAGGCCATACTGCCGTTGACGTCCAAGTGTTTGCTTATGGGCAAGGTGCGGATAAGTTTGTTGGTTCGCAAAATAACACTGACATCGCGAAGAAGTTAATCAGTTTTATCGATATTGATGCTAAATTATTATAAGTGTCTGATTTTTTTGGTTTTGCCTGTTTTTGGGGAAGCATGAAAAGACGAGAAAAGCCGACTAAATCAGACTATAACCGAGATTTGCCGCCACTTTGTCGCCACACCGGACAACTTTAAAGTTATGATTCCCAAGGTTTAGTCGCCAAATTCCTTTTGTCTTAGCCGTAGGTTTGTATCGGGATAGGCAAACAATTTTTGTTTCAGTGGCATTTCTGAAATTCCCATCACGCATTTGAATTCAAATTCAGGTTGTTGTCTTTTGGTGATTTAAACACGGTTTGCAACAAAACGATGTGCGTCAGCTCTTTCAAAGAGTGCTGGTACAAGAAAACTTCTTACCTGTGCTAACAAATGTTATGAGCATCGAGCTCGTCAATGAAAAGGATATTACATGCTTGTTAGGAAATATGGTGCCGGAAAGAAAACGGTGATTTTAGTTCACGGGGGTCCATCACTTTATGGTTATATGGAAACTTTAGGAAAAGAGTTACAAGACGATTTTATAGTGGTTGATTATGCACAGAGAGGTACTTTTAACTCTCCTGTGCATGGACCAATTACAGTAAACACTCACCTTGATGATTTATTAGAAATAGTAAAGGAAAACGCTAAAGATTCTAAGGTCATTATAATAGGTCATTCTTGGGGAGCGAATGTTGCGTTATTAGCAGCGGCTGAAAGTAGCGATGATATTGAGAAATTAATACTAATCGGAACATCGGCTCTCAATGACGAATTAAGTGATAAGCATCAAGATTCTTTAAACTCCCGTTATACTGACGCTGTAAAGAGAAAATTAAGTGAAATCCAAAATCAATTAGAAAAAGAACTGACGATAGACGAAGTTAATGAGGTTATGGAGCTTAGGCTTTCCTTAACTAGCCCTTTTTATCACTTGGATTCTAAAGTAGAAGAGTTACTTCCCGAGTTGAAATGGAATTTCAAAACATTTAGGCAAAGCATAGATTCACTTTGGGATTTGATTGATAGTGGCAATATACCATCCATTTTAAAACGGATTAAAGTACCAGTTATCGCCTATCAGGGAGATAGTGACCCGTTTCCTTACAAAGAAACATTCGAATTTTTAAGTGAGAATATTTTAAATATAAAAACATATAAGATTGAGAACTCGGGTCATTTCCCTTGGTTAGAACCAACGTCAAGATATCAGTTTTTGTCTTTATTAAGAGATGAGCTAAAAAATAGAAAGTCCTAAGAGATAAAAAATTGAATAGCCACCGACTTGATAGACACAAGGAAACTCGACTTTGACTAAGCAAAACTTATCCAATTGAATTATTTAGAGTTCTGACTCTAACGCGTTAGTGTCCAAAACATTCACAGGTTGAATTTTTACCCGTGGCATTTTCTAGCTCGAAAACCATATTGCTCCGGCGCCGCCAGAGTAATACGGAAACTTTCGGTAATTTCTGAAGTTCACATCCTAATCGCAAGGCAATACGGGCATTAGATTGAGCGTGAGTATAATTAGCGTTACTATTGGTTGCATATGATTAGGGGAAATATCCGTCGATAAAGCGTTAGCCGTCAAAATGGAGAAAACATGGAAGTACAATTTTTAGAGAACAATTCTGATTACGAGTCAGTCCTAGAAGTGTTGTTACAACTTCGCCCAAATTACAACTTAGATACTTTGTCTGGTCAGATCGAGAAGCAGCAATCAAATGGTTACCAAGTCGTCTATGTCAAATCGCCAGAAGGTGTACTAGCAGCAGCAGGCTTTAGCGTAGGTGAAAAGCTTGCTTGGGGTAAGCATATTTACATTGAAGACTTGGTAACTAATGCGCAATTTCGTTCGAGTGGAGTAGGTAAATTTATTATCGATTGGTTTAAAGCATATGCTTTAGAAAGCGGTTGCGAACAAATACATTTGGATTCTGGTGTTCAGCGTTTTCCAGCACATAAGTTCTATTTACGCGAAGGTTTCAATATCGCTAGTCACCATTTTTCTATAGTTGGCGTTCAAAACGGCTAGCCGATAAGGATTAACCGTTGCTTAGCCAACGTTAAATCCCAAGTGTTTAACAAGCCCGAGCATTTATAAAGTAAATTGTGCTCTATAAGGGGGGCGGGGCGTTATGCCTACAGTAAAATGGAAGATTTATGGAAAGATTCATATCTAAGGATATAGTCCTAAGGGAGTTAGAAGTTTCAGATGCTTCAGCGCTTCTCAATGCTGTTGAATATAGTAGGGTGAACTTATCAAAATATATGCCTTGGGAAAAGAGCATTGTAGATCTTACTAGTGCTCAATCTTATATCGAAAGTCGAGTAAACAGTGGTGACGAGGGTTCAGAATGGTTCGCAATATATTTTAAAAACCAGTTTGGTGGCGTTTTCGGGATAAAGTCAATTGACTTTGACTCTAAAGCTTGTGAATTGGGCTATTGGCTTTCTGACAACGCAAGAGGCAATAGAGTTATAGGGCAAGTATTGGATGTAGTCATCCCTTATTTATTGAACGATCATGCCGTTCGAGTAGTTGAATTCTATTGTTTAGAAAGCAACTCGGCTAGTATCAAGATCGTGAAGCGTGCGGGTGCAACGTTGAAGCGGAAAATATGCAACACATTAGATGTGCCTAACAAAGAACAATTAATGTGTATCTATGCGTTAGAAGTGCAGGCATAACAAGCGTTAAAGGTTTCAAGATATAGTTTTTAATCGAATATGGTTATGTTAGTGCAATAGGACTAACTGATTTCTGTCCAAAAATGAGTTTCAAATGTTTGTAACTGGAAAACGACAAATGAATCCTTTTATCAGGCCTCATATTAACTATCCTAATTGATGTTAGAGCACATCAAATATCAGATATCGAGTGGTTACATGGGACAATAAAACTATCGCCATCTTGTCGCCATCTCTCAGTTTATTTTGTTGTAAATTATTGTTTTATATCTGTTATTTTTACCCTTCGATAAAGCCCCCAGTTTTATTCAGTAGGCTCTCAACTCAATAGATCTAAACTGTCCGCTTCTCGTAAGCGAAAAGAAAATGCCTCAGCATGTACTGAGGCATTTTTTATAGGCCAACTTCTCTTGTTAGAGAATTATTGTGCACGGTATTTACCGCTGTTTAGTTCAATTTTAGACGCTTTTACGCGACTGTCAGCATTTAGGTAATCGCTGATACCCAGCAGATCTTGACCTTCCGCAGCTTTGAATACGGCTGATTCACCTTGTGCAAAGACGACGTCAAGTTTGAGCTCTTTAGCTACTGCCTTAGCATCGGCTGGGCTTTTCACCGTAACAAAGATAAGGCCCGTTGCTTTAGATACGTTACTAAACGCATTCTTAAACACCTCGTCACCAGCGTGTAGCTCTGCCGCTTCGGCAAGGCTATCAACAGAAAGCTTGCGGTAATCTTGGCCGTTAATTTGTACGGCATCAGATGCGACAAACAGTTCAGGTGTCGGTTGCTGAGCCAATTGTTGCTCTGCTTGTACAGCCGCTGCAATTGTCGATAGAGCCAGAATAGAAAATGTCATAAATTTCATGTGAATGACTCCTTAGTGACCGAAGATACGCATAGACCAGTTTTTGATAACACCTGGTTTTGCGTTGTTAGCCATCGGTACATCATAGATAGCTGAAGAATTGAAATATGCAATGAATGAGAACACTTCATCACCGTTGGTATCGATCGCTCGTAGTGTCCATTCGCCTTTCGCGTTTTCACCGTAGAATTGGTTAGAAAGCAGCAACTGGTTTTCATAACCCGTTACTGTTGGATCAAGAGATTGACCAACGAGACCATTACGCGGTGTTTGCAGAACTGAACGTGTACCTGATGGAGAAATCAGCTCAATTGCCAAATCTGGTAGACGCGAGTGTTCAAGTGTTAGTTTCACTTGTACTGACTCAACAGTAATGTCATCGGTTACAGCAATCGCTGAAGAACCACCCGCCAAGCTCGCGTCTGGAACACTCACTTCCGTCGCATTGCTTGCCCAAGGTGTAATTACTTGGGCAGGTAGAACACTGTTTGTCATACGAGCACGTTTCATTGCTTCATCTAGGTTAACTGCGCCAAAACCGTAGAAGGTATGGAAGTCAAAGCCAGCTGCGTTTGTCTGCCATGGTGAAATCGCTTCGTAGCTTACCAAGTCTCCTTGGCTATTAACGAACTCAAGTTGAACACCTGGGTGGTCTTTGTCGGTTACGCTTGCCGTTTCTGCTAGTAACGCACGGACATCACGAGCGGTTAGCGCATGGTTGGTTGACATAATCGCCGCAATTGCACCAGAAGTGTTTGGCGCCGCTGAAGACGTACCATTCATTGTGCTGGTGTAGTTACAGTTCGGATCTTGCTCAGTACCACCGTGAAGGCCGTTAATACCTAAATCTGCACTGGTGTTTTGACCTTCTTCACAGCCTACTAGGTCTGTCGTTACCATTGCTGGAAAGTCTTGACCGTATTCACCCGCTGGTGCCGCGACCCACACGTTTGAACCTACAGATGAGTAGCTTGCGCGAGTTCCATCAGCACGAAGTGCGCTGGTTACAAGGTTGTAGTAACTCGCATTGTCGTAAGACTGTGCCGCGTTATGCATTGGTAGGCCTTTATTGCCACCGCCTGCGAAGAAGTCGCTAGGAAGCACGAAGAAACGGCCAGTGTTGAAGTAGCGGTAACCATTACCAGCAGATTTTACGAAGACAGCACCACGACCCCAAGCATTGCCTTCGCTAACGTCTTTCATTACATCCATTTCAAGCTTGAACTGCGGATCGTTCTCATCGAATGGAATAGGGTAGATTGGACTAAAACCATAACTTTGGTTGAAAACGCGAACATCGCTGGTTGCAGCGTCCACGCCGTGAGAAATCAACCAACCTTCCAGTGTTTGGTTCGCGAGCCAGTTAAAGCCCATTAGAGAAGAGCGAGAAGCTACGCCACGAACGCCTTCACCGTTGTTACCAACTGCACTGATTAGGCCAGCAACAGCGGTACCGTGGCCATTTGTATCAACTGGGTAATCGGCTGGGAATGAAGAGTCTTCAACGAAGTTTCTACTACCTGTGACTACGTTACCTGCAAGGTCTGGGTGATCGATCTGTACGCCAGAGTCAATAACGGCAACTTTTACACCAACACCAGCAATGCCCATCGCTTGTGTCAGTTTGGTGTTCAAGTCATTGCCCGCAACGGCAGGGTTTGCTGCAAATGCAGTTTGGCCTGTGTTGTTTAGGTGCCATTGCTCAGAGTAGAGCGGATCATAAGCCGAGACGGCAGGTGAAAGGCCTACTGCTAACATTGCAGCGAATAGGCGATTAATGCGTGTTTCCATTTGTGACCTCATGTCTTTGTTTGGAATTTTTGTCCCTGTTCGATACTCCTTTAAACAGGTCTAAACAAAGCTAGCGGCTTAGAATGGAAACGAAAACTGTTTACAGATTATTTACTTTTGTTTTTCGACGCACGACATTTTCTTGACGATAAGAGCTTGAAGTAACGTTGGAATCTAGATATCTGCAGGAAAGATTGCATGTTTAAAAAGCAGAAAAACTAGAGAATTTTTCTGCTTTTTATAGAATGGGATGATTTATATGGCAGGTTGTATGGTTGCCGCAGGTTCTGTAGGGGCTTGTTCTTTACGAGACAGCAGACCGTCAACCACTTTTTCTAAATAAAACTTCTTATACTCCTTATCACACCAACGCTTGTTCAAACCGCGACGGTTAAATTCGGCACCAATTGCCACTCGGGTTTGATTTGATGCGCGGTTGTAATACAGGGTTTCGCATAACTGCATGTTGCTCATCTGCTGAGCGTACACATTAACACTGCTGCTTCTCATTCCTAATTGCGCGGCTTGCTGATTGCTGCACGCGGCCAATACTAAGGGCGACAGTGCAGCGAGAATCCATGTTTTTTTCATTGTGTTTTTCTATGACGTCGAGTGAATTTGGTACTGGTTTCGACCAGATTGTTTGGCATCGTACAGAGCTTGGTCAGCAGCAAAGAACCATTGATTCCACTCCTGTTTGATGATTTGCGCACTTAGCTCGTTAACTGCGCCGAGTGAGATTGTCGCGCCTAGCGATTCAGAGTCAACCTCAAGGTTGCTGTTTTCAACTGCAAGTCTCAAACGATCTAACGTTTTTGCACAGTCATCAGCGTGTCTAATTTCGAACAGCAGCACAAACTCTTCGCCCCCCCAACGGACGAGTAAGTCGCCAGCGCGCGTCGCCTCGTCGAGAACGCGTGCAACGTGCAACAGCATTTTATCGCCTAGGTCATGGCCGTACTGGTCATTGAAGGCTTTGAAATGGTCAATGTCAATAACGGCAAGGGCGAACTTACGGTCAGGGCTTCGACGCGCCATTTGATCCAGCCAACTAGGCAGATAGCGACGATTATGTACCTTCGTTAGCGGGTCAGTGGTATTTTGCTGCGCCAACTCTTCGTTGATCTTGTTCATTTGGCGAATGTAACGGAAAAGCCAAGAACCGATAGCGGCAACAATAAGGAAGTAGAAGATTTCGCGATAACGTTGGGATTCAAGCTCAGAAGCTTGGAGCGCATTCTTCGCTTCGAGAAGGGTCAATTCTTTCTGGGCCAGCTTCGCCTCTAAGTCGAGTTTGATATTGATCATCTCATCGCCATGAACATGGCTATCAAAGCTTTTTTCCAAGTTGCGTAAACGACCCAAATTATCGAATGCTTTTTCAAATTGTTTTAACTCTTGGTTGGCGCGCACGAGTACTAAATACAGGTCCATTTGTTGCTTAGTCTCTGCACTTGCCGTTTCACTTAGGCCTTCCAATGCGGTTTTTGCACTCTCAATCGCTTGCTCATATTTCTCATCCTTAAGGTAGGCTTCGGCAAAAGCTTCGTGGCAGGTGGCTTTTAGGCCTTTTAAGTTTTGCGGGTTCGGAAGTTCTAAACATGTCTGTGCAAGTTGATAAGATTCTTCCATCTTACCTAGTGTGCTAAGAAGTTGGGATAAGTTAGAAACGGAGTTATGCTTAATTCTAGCAGAGCCGGTTGCCATGGAAAGTTGGGCAGCTTGCTCAAAGTAACGTTCTGATTCTTCGTACTTTTCCATGCCATAGTTAATGACGCTTAAGTTCGCATACATGATGGCGAGGAATAAGCTGTTATCATACTTATCATGGCTGCTTAAGTAGCCGTTAATCGCTTGGTCGAGATAGGTTTTTGCCCGCTCCCAATCCGACAGTTCCATGTAAAGTGAAGCGATGTTATTGAGTGTCATCGCAATCTGGATTTCAAACTCAGATCCCTCAAGCAAATCATAGGCGGTTCGATAATGCTTTAAACTGGTTTGTACTTGAACGCGTTGAACCTCTGCATTCCCAAGCCAGCGGTAAGCGCGACCTTGAAGAGAGTTATAGCCAATCTGGCGAGAGATATTGATAACATCGTGCAGAAGAAGCTCGCCTTGCCAAACTTCGTCTGCTTCTATCAGTTCGACGGCTTGGTTTAATTTTGCTTCTGCAATAACCCAAGGCAAATCATGTTGTTTTCCGAATTCAACAAGGTCAGGGAGCTCTGGAATTGGAACGCCTTCGTAACGCTCAAGATAAATACGGGCGAAGTAATAAAGTGCTTGTGAATCCGGAGAGGCGTCCGCGGGTAATGTGAAGTCGTATGATTTGATTGAGCGAGGCTTACCGATAGAGTCGAAATAAAATTCCAACATCGGGTCGTCTTTTATCGAGATATGGTGTCTGAGGTAACTTTCTTTGTTCGCGTGGTCTGCAGAGAAACTGCTGGTTGAACACATCGCGCCAAACACAATCGGAAATAGATACCGTAACGTTTTAAACGGTATAAGCTTTAGACGGTTGATAAAAGCGAACTCTTCAAAGTGAAACACGCAAGAAGTCTATCATTTCTCATCTATGAATAACCACAGATTTAGTTGTTTTATCTGTACATTAAAAGTAACTGTTCAATGAGTGAAAATAGGCCACTGAAATACCGGCGTTTTTAATACAAATTGCTCAAAAATACACGGTTGGACGGATGTCTTTCAGCTTTTCTCGTTAAAGGTAGTTGCCATAAGAATCTTAACAATAGAGTAGGGGAAAGATGAGTAGGTAACTCTGTTCATAAAGAGGATAAAGGATGGGGTAACAGCTCGTAAAAAACCCCTCAATCTCTAAAATTTCATTTAGCTGTCATAAATATTTAATATTGGTATGTCTTGTGAAAAAACATCTTTTTAGACATAGTGTTATTAAGCCATGAAAAAATGGCTGTTCCAACTAAAAAGGAGATTGCCTATGCACAACGAAATGATTCAACCTTCTCGCTTTGGTATTATCGGTCGTACTTGTATCGCTTCAGTAATTATGATCGCAGGTGTTTTCACTCTTATGTAATAAGACGGTAGTTCATCAGTACTGCTAAGAAAATATGGCAAAATTCAGGGAATTACCTTAACAAAAAATAAGGTATTCCCCTGAAATTCCTATCTAAGTCTCTATTCTTAACTCAACAAGCTAAAAACCAACGCACTTACCGCGATAACTCCCGTCATAAGTACAAAGTAGGTCGATGCTTTTCCACGATACTTCTGCAGCCCTTTTACTTTATATACCGCTAGCATTGGCATAATGAACAAGATCATTGCGATGACAGGTCCCGACAGGGCTTCCATCATCCCCAAGATGCTAGGGTTCATGATCGCAGCAATCCAAATAGACACAAACAGTACAACAACACTGATGAGATCTACGCGTTGCTTTGGCATATCAGAATGCTTAGTGATCAAACCATTCAAGCTTTCACGTGCACCAAGGAAGTGACCAAGGAAAGAAGAGGTGATCGCGACAAATGCGACAAGTGGACCTAACGTTGCAATAAAAGGATTGTCCGTAGCGTTTGCTAAGTAAGACAACACAGATACGTTTTGCTCTTTTGCTTCTGCCAGCTGCTGCGGAGATAGCGCAAGCACGCAAGAGAAGACAAACAACAGCACAAAAGCGATCAGCATGATGCTAGTGCGACGTAAAAGAAGCTCAGACTTCGCATCCGCTGCCTTACCATAGTGACGACGTTGAACATTGGCAAAACTTGAGATTGCTGCTGCGTGGCTGAAAGAAAAAATGACGACAGGAATCGCCAGCCACATGGTGCTTGCAAAAGACGACATTTCTGGCGCGTCCATTACTGGCATGCTCCAGTTTGGCATTAAGTAGAATGATAGAAACGCCAGAATCGCCACCAATGGGTAAACCATGATCGCAAAGGCACGCAGCATGACTTTTTCACCCGCCATCATGATAGCAATTAAGCCAAACACTAATACGCCAGATAGTAGGGCACGCGGTAATGACTCCATGCCTGCTTGGTTGACCATAAAGCTGTCGACGGTATTGGTAATGCCAACGCCATAGATTAGTAGGATTGGGAAGATAGAGAGGAAGTACAGCAGCGAAATTGAACGACCCGCTTTCGCGCCAAAGTGTTCTTCTACCACATCGGTAAAATCAGCGTTCTTGATCTTTGAGGACAGGACAAATCGGGCAAGACCACGGTGAGCTAAGTAAGTCATTGGGTATGCAAGAACCGCCATGACAACTAGAGGCCAAAAGCCGCCAATACCAAGGTTAATCGGCAAAAATAGAATACCTGCACCAACAGCAGTACCAAACAAGCTTAATAGCCAGTGTGTATCGTGCTTTGTCCAAGTATTTGTGGTGTTTAATTCACTAAAATTTAACGTATCTCGAGATTCTTTCACTTAAAACTCGCTTTTATAAAAATAATAATCGCGCGGATGGTATATGTTTTAGTGATTGTTATCACATCGAGTGTGTGGTGAATCGTGCTAGTGAAAAGGTGGTGGTGTAAACTATCGAACCATGAAAATTTGAAAAAAGCGATATATAGTTTCAGTTTGATGTGTGTGTGTTGAAATAATATCGCGAAATTTTATGATTTTATGGTTTTAGATGTTGTGCTTAAGCTTTGTTCGATAACATTGTAAGGTGTTCAGAGAGCGAAATCGGTTTAGAAACGCCAAACCCTTGAGCAAACTGAATATTTAATGCTCTTAATGTCTTTCTATGAGCTTTTTGAGCTCGAAAGGAAACGTTTTAATGAAGATTACCCCAGCAGGAAAACAGGATTTGGCGTCCGTACACGCACTTGAACACGTATTGTTTGGTCATCACGCTTACCCTCAGTTTTTCTTTCGACAAGCATTTGATTGCTGGCCGCATGGTTTGTTGATTGCCAAAGAAGAAGAACAAATTACGGGTTATGTACTGATGGCGACAAGCGATGAGCAAAACGAACATTGGATCTTGTCACTTGCGGTTGATAGCCAACATAGAGGCAAAGGGATTGCACGTTCGCTTGTGGAAAATGCAATCGTAAAAGCAAGTTCCGGTTCTGTCATTAAGTTAACTGTCGATCCAAACAATGTGCCTGCTTGCAAGTTGTACACTTTGCTAGGCTTTAAGGTTCTGGAAAAAGAAGAAGATTATTTCGGTGATGGAGAACCGAGACTGGTCATGGCACTAGCCCGTTAATCTTGCACTTCTGTGATACAAGCTCGCCCCTAATCAGTGCATTGCCAAATGTAAAGTGAAAGCTCATTTTGTTAAGTTATTGAAATGTAGTGAAATATAAAATTGGCACTGGGTTTGCAATTTAGATTGTGTTCATCGTTAACTCGATGCGCCGCTTTCCCTTAGCAGGCGGTTAAGCGGATAGGGTATTACTTTTTTGAGCTTTTATAGGCAATGCAGCCTCTCTCGTTTCGGGAGAGGTTTTTTTTCGCTTGAAGCTCAGTATGTTAAGAGGATTCTTGCTATTGGTACAGATATTGATTGGCCATTTTGTGCAGGTAAACGTGAGGTAACAGGCCAAGCTTGGCAACTACTGGCAGTGAAGATCTTTGCCGATAATGGTCATAAAGTGTTGATGTATGGCTATCACGCCTTCTCTTACTGGCATGCCTATTGCGGCCAGTAATAACGTACTATTGTCAATGAATGTAAAACCGATGACGCAAAGTTGTTGAATCTGAATCCATTATCTATTGTTTGAAGAAGGTAAAAGATCCTAGCTCACCAGTGATGTGTTTCACCGCCGCGTTCCGTATCAGGGGTGAAACCACCGTTCAAGAATCAGTCGCGTTCGACTTCGTTTCGCCGCTGAGAGTTTGAAATAAACATATGGTAAGACGTAGAGGACATGGATAATGGTTCTAAAGCATAACCCTCCCAAACAAAAGGCTTCTCATCCTATCCCGCAAGAAGCCTTCGATTGGTACGACGAATACGCCCACGGAAAAATCTCGCGCCGTGAGTTTCTTAATAGGTTAGGTGGTCTTGCGGTGCTTGGCTTTAGCATGACAGTACTGGTCGATGCGTTAACTCCGAATTACGCACTGGCAGAACAAGTTTCATTTAACGATCCTGACATCAAAGCAACCTACGAAACCTTCCCATCCCCAAACGGGCATGGAGAAGGGCGCGGCTATTTGGTGATGCCACAGAAGAAGACCTTAAAATCACCGACGGTGTTAGTGGTTCACGAAAATCGTGGGTTGAACCCTTATATCAAAGACGTGGCTAGGCGACTCGCGAAAGACGGCTTTATTGCTTTTGCTCCAGACGCACTTTATCCACTCGGCGGCTATCCGGGGAACGACGATGAAGGTCGCGCCATGCAGAAAGAGATGGACAGATCTAAGATCGAGCAAGACTTTATTGCGGCGGCTAATTTCATCAAACAGCATGAGGATGGAAATGGTAAGTTGGGGGCGGTCGGGTTCTGCTTCGGTGGATACATCGTCAATATGCTTGCAGCAGTAATGCCGGAAGAGTTGGATGCAGGTGTGCCTTTTTATGGAACACCCGCGGCGCAAAAGATCCAAAAGCAAGTCAAAGGGCCATTGATGATTCACTTTGCAGGGCTCGATAAGCGTGTTAACGACACATGGCCTGCTTATGAACAGCAATTGATTGCAACCGACGCACAGTATCAAGCTCTAATGTATGAGAACGTCAACCATGGTTTCCACAACGACTCAACAGCACGCTACGCACCGGAAGAAGCAGCACTCGCTTGGGAGCGCACATTAGACTTCTTCAAAGAACATCTCGCCTCTAGTTAAAACGCTTCAACTTTAGTTGGCACATTACGTATATATTTTAGTAAGCAAGAAACGAATAAAGCTCCAGAGACACCATAGTTGGCTTTGGAGCTTTTTACTATTTGGAAGGATTCACTTGGAGTTCGGTATAGCCAGTCGAGTCGTCCATCGCTCTGGTAAACTCAAGTTTTGAGTAAGAATGGATGATCAATTCTGCGGTAGTATCAATCACTGTGCCTTCCAGCAAATGCCCACCCCAGACTCGTCCTTCACGATCAGACACTGAGATATGAACGTGCTGATGCTCAGGCGTTAGGGTTCCCATCACAGAGACGATTTCAAATGGCTCTTGTTTGGTTAACGTGCTTTCTGCACCTGCCAAACGAAGGTTGAGGTCAGAAACACAACCAACGCATGAAGCAATCGAGCCAGCGTTAATACCATGCTGCTCGACCAATTTCGCAAGGCTCAGTTTTAAGTCCATGCCTTTGGTAAGACGTACGGCTATCACTTCAATCGACATGTTACTTCCTAATCAAAACCAGTAAGCATGAAAGCGCCGTATCCAAATCGGCATAACGTTTGGCTTTGCCCAGCACGCGCATGCCTTGCATGTTGTTGAGAACAAAACGAGCGAGTTCTTCTGGTTTCAGCGTTTTCGGTACTAAGGTTTCTTTTTGCGCATTGGTCAGCGCATCCGCAATGATGTCGATAAGATGGTCAAATAAGAAATGCCCTTTGCGCAGTACGTCATCGTCTTCACCTGCATGCTCAATCAACGCATTTTGAATAAAACACCCACAGTTGCGTTTGCGTTGCAGCTCAGCAAAAGATTTAAGGAACGATTCTAACTCAGGTAAAGACGCGTCGTCTTTTTCCAGATCATTCAGTGACGGTAGCGAGACCTTTTTCAAGTATGCATCGAGCGCTTCGTAGTAGAGCTGTTGCTTGTCACCATAAGTGTTGTAAAGACTGAAGCGGTTGATGTTCAACTCGTCGGTGAGATCCGAGATTGACGTGTTCGCAAAGCCCTTACGCCAAAACACATCCATAGCCACGAGAAGCTTTTCATCTCGGTCGAAATTGGCTTTTCTTGCCATAAATTACCTGCCTGGGTCTGCTTATCGGGTAATTGAATCATTTTGGAGGGATGGCACAGAGAACCTCTAGCGTTCGAACTGAACCAAAATAGTGAAACTCCAAATCCATACGAACTCACAAACGGCATCAAAAATCTCGCTCAGCAAACAGACCCAAAACTGTTTGAAAATTTTTGATAATGAAGTTCTTGACTGATCGTTTATAAACTGACTACAGTATATCCTAACCAATCGGTTAGAAAAAGATAAAAGGATGTGAAATGAAGCTGTATGAAACCGCAATGACTCCAAGTTGTAAGCGAGTTAGCATTTTTCTAAAGGAAATCGGTGGAGAGGTTGAGCGAGTAGCGCTGAATGTGCGCGAGGGCGATAACCTATCTGAAGCGTTTAAATCGAAAAGTGTGAACGGCAAAGTGCCTCTACTGGAATTGGATGATGGCACGACGATCTGTGAAAGCGTGGCGATTTGTCGCTACCTAGATGAAGCGTTTGAAAATGATCTGGCGCTGTTTGGTGCTAACCAGCTAGAACGTGCTCAGGTGGAAATGTGGCATCGCGTTGTCGAATTCCAAGGTTTGTACACGGCTTTTCAGGCGTTTCGCAATATCACAGCAATTTACCAAGACCGTGAAAACTGTGTTGTTGCGTGGGGTGACGAATCGAAATCTCGCGTGTTGGAGTTCCTACCTACGCTAGATAAGCGCTTGTCAGAAAGTGAGCACATCGCCACGGACAACTTCACCATTGTGGACATTACTGGCTACATTTTTGTTGGTTTTGCTGTAAATGGTTTGAGTATTGAAGTCTTCGAAACTTACCCAAATATTGCGCGTTGGTTTGAACAAGTATCGGTGCGTGAGGCATTCCAAGACTGAGGCTGAGTCCTCATCAACAAAGCAGTGAAGCTTGTACAAATTCGCTGCTTTTTGTCGTTTTAAGCGTAAAGATCTTCAATTTTTTAGGGTTTTCTCTTTTTTCAGCCACTCTCCTATAATTAACTTTGTTAATGAAACAACCTCAATTGGCTCTCACGGCGTTTTAGAACGTTACGTTCTTAGTCTGTAGACGTCCCAATCATTATTGGACTTTACCAAGTAATGAAGGACACCAAGCGACAAGGAGAGGTTATGAGTGTTCGATGTACAACCATCAACGGCGTGTTGTGTACGCTACTCGTAGCGTCTGTGTGCGGGCTCGTGGCCATGTATCAAAGTCACACTCAGCAACATCAACAAATTGAACTGCTGCGTGGGCAACTGGTGGAAAAAGAAAACCAAATCGTAGTCTCGAATGAGGCATTATCTTACACCCGTTATCAACACCAACTTTTAGCGGAAGATTACAGCCGTTTCAGAGATGCCCAATCCATGAATAGCGTGCTGCAATAGAACAAACGGGCAAGGAGACGCATGAAGTCCATATTGTTGGTTGACGACAGCAAAACGGTTCTGCTCTACACGACCAGTGCATTGCAAAAGCAAGGGTACGAGGTCATTGCCGTTGAAGATGGTGAGTCTGCGTTAGAAGTACTGAATCACCGAACTGACATTCAGTTTGTCCTCAGTGATTTGATGATGCCGGGCATTAGTGGCATTGAGCTTTGTCGTGAGCTTAAGTCGTCGGCGTTTTCTCGTTATATCTTCTTTGTTCTCCTTTCTTCATATAACGATCAAGAATCCATCATCAAAGGCATGGATGCAGGTGCCGATGACTTTGTTGATAAGAGGACCTCTGTCGCTGAGCTGCAAGCGCGAATTCGAGCGGGTTTTCGTACTTTAGAGCTGCACAATACGCTCACGACAAAAAACCAAGAGCTCGATTTAGCGTATCAAACCATTCAGCAGGATCTGGATTCTGCTGGAGAGTTAATGGGGCAACTGTTGCCCGTTGAAGAACAGATTCACACGGCACAATTTAGCTTCACTTATGTCCCTTGTACCAAGATCGGTGGGGATATGTTGGGTTATGTTGAGCTTGATGAATCGCATGTTGCGTTTTATGTCTTCGATGTTTCCGGGCACGGTATTTCTTCGGCGTTAATGGCGTTCTCGATTCAACAAGCTTTGTTACAACGTAACAAATTAGAGTCGATAACGTTAGATTGGAGTGACAACGAATACCGCATCAGTAAGCCTGTGGCTGTGATTGAAAGGCTCAATCGACGCTACCAGCAAACGCAGAACGGCAAGCTCTATTTCACTATCGAATACGCCGTGTTGAACACCAAAACCGGTGAACTAAACTATTGCACAGCAGGGCATCCTAAATTTGTTTGGCAACAGACGAAACAAAACCGCTTGGAACTTGTTGGCGACAACAACTTCATTGTCGGGGCATTGGAGCCAATGATATACCAAGGTGGACGCATCCAACTTAAGCCTGATGACGCGCTTTGGTTTTTCTCCGATGGCTTATTGGAAGCTAAGCAAGGCGAGGAGCTTTACGGCATTGACCGACTGTTAGCCAACATCGAAAGGAGTAAAGCGATGCCAGAAAAAGCACAAACTAATGCTGTTTTAAAGCAAGTGCAAAACTGGCAAGGAAAACCAGAACTCGACGATGATGTGAGCTTGTTGAAAGTGCGATGGTTGGGCTCAGCACAATCGCAAGCCGTTTATTCGCCGAGGGTGGTGTTCCAGAAATCCTATCAAGCATCTTTAGAAGTTTCGCGCCAAGCGAGTCTCGAATTGGTTGAGTTCCTTCAACAACATTCGGTTTCTTCTCATGCCATGCAAGCGTTGGAGTTATGTGTGGTAGAACTCATGAACAACGCGTTTATTCATGCCTATCAAGAACAAGCAGGGAAAACGGTTGAGTTAGAATGCGAAGTGCTTCGAGGTGAAAAAACAAAAGTTGAGCTGCGCGTGGCTGATTACGGAAACGGTATTGATGACGACACGTTCAAAGGTCACATCTTTAAGCAAATTGAAGCCCCTAACTTGCTCGATGAAGACAGTTGGTTGCCTTCTGGGCGAGGGCTAATATTGATCGCTCAAATGACAGATGTGTTTTCTGTATCACATCAAGGGGAACGTAATTGTTTTACGGTGGTGGTAACTCTCGACGAAAGGCAAAGTCTATAATTCTTTAAAGGCTTTACTCGTGGAAGTCAAACATGTCGCAAATAGAAATCAAACGGGACCGGCCACGTGTCGGAAAGCAGACTGGATTGATGCGACAAAAAGCAGTATTCACAAAGGGTTGAGTAAAGAAGCCATCGCAGAAGTTGAAGCGGCTTTTCCAAATTTAGTCTTTCATGACACCTTGTTGCGCCGTGCAAAAGATTATGGTGGTTCAACACTCGTAGGCGTCAAAGTGACGCTGGGTATCGTTAAGTGGTAGTCTGACTATTGAATGGTCTAAAAGTAGGGCTCTACTCGCGAGCCCTATTTTTCTCTAAATGGCATTGGTTACTGGTGCTATCGTGTGATCGTTAACCCTAGTTGAGTTGCCATACTTAACTCGTTTCGCTCTACGATTTCTTCAATTACTTTACCTTCTTGGTTAAAGCGAAAGTAGGTAAGGCTTGTCCATGTAACATCTTTACCTGATACATCGAAGTCCATCCAAGTATTTGCATTTTGGGCTTTATGAGTTAGGGCGACTACTACCTGGTCTTCTGCTTCTACAATGCGTTGAAAGCTTGTCTCAAGACTCTGATAACGTTCAGTTACGCAAGATTTCAATTTTGCTTCAAACTCGACTAATCCTTTTAATGTTCTTCCACAGTCAGGGCGGTAAATAATTGCATCTTCAGCGAAAAACTCCCCCACACGCTCTGTTGCCTTACCGTCAACACAAATCTTAAAGTAATTTCTTATAGTCTGGACCTGTTTACTTTCCATTTCTTTATCCTATTGTTGCTTGTTGAGTTGATTGAATTTTTGATCAGAAAATGATGCTTGAACAGGGCAGATAAGGTCGATAGTATGTCAACAAATAGTAAACAATGACTTTTTTGATGAACTTAATTACGCTAATTAAATCGTTTATTTGCACCGTAGAGGAAGGCAGTTTTACTGGCGCATCTAAGAAACTAGGTGTGTCTAAATCTCTAGTGAGTCGCAATGTTAGAGATCTAGAAACTTATCTTGGAACGCGATTAATGAACCGCTCAACCAAGGCACTCTCTCTTACGGACGCTGGTCATCAGTATTATCAAGAGGCACATGTTCTGATTCTGCAACTTGAAGCGCTGAACGACACTATGAAATTTAATAGTAATGACATTTCTGGCACTTTAAATATTCTCGCACCAAATGGTTTGACAGAAATCATACTCATGCCGTTTATTTGCAGTTTCAGTGATAAATACCCGGAGCTAAGATTGAATTTGCTGCTCGATGATGGCCTAGATGATCTCTCCTCTCAAGGGTATGACGTAGCTATTCGTTCTGGTCATTTGGTAAAGCAAGACTCTGATTTGATCGCAACAAAGATTACAGAAAACATGAGTGTGATTTGTGCAACGCCGCAATACTTAGAAAACACCTCCTCACTTTTGCACCCCCGAGATCTGCATTCTCATCGAATTATCGAAGACCCAAACTTAAAAAATTATAAGTTGTGGCGATTTAACAAAATGGGAAAAGAGCTTGATGTGCAAGTATCGCCATCTCTTTGCGTTAACAGTGTACAGGCCGTGAAAACTGCGCTGAAGCAAAACTATGGAGTTGCAATGCTTCCAAGAGCCTTTGTAGAAGATGAGCTTTGTAGGGGCGAGTTTATAGAAGTACTAAAAGACTACCAATTGCCAACGAGAATGGTCTACGCGCTTTATAGAGGACGCTCTAACACACCGAGAAAGGTCAAAGTCTTTATCGAAGAGCTAAGAGCGTACTTTGTACTTTGATGTTTGTTCGCTTCTGAGTATCCACATGTTCTATGTTTATCGTTATTGAAACCAGGAGTGAGATTATCGATTAGCTTGTTTACTTTTTAATTCAACCAAGAAGATGGAAACTAAAACACGATTTGGTAATCATAGAGAAGGGCAAGGTTGACTTGGCCTTTTTTTCTATAAGCTTTCCTGATCAAAAGAGTGGCTTATAGAACCCAATAAAGCTTAGAAACAAAGTTCTCAAATACGTAATGTTTTCATTGTGATTGTATGATGTTATAACATAACAACTATTGTTTTCAGTCAATCCAAGTATTATGAAGTTTGTTCGTTATTCACTCATTACTGTCGCTGCTACCGCATTCTCTCTCGCAGCTTACCTCACCTATCAAGCAGAAACGAAACCTGAAGAAATCACCATTAAGGTGACGCCTTATTCTCAGTTAGAGAGCGCTCCAAAGTCTGGCGCTCAATCAACGGAGGCGACACAAAAAAATGGCCGCTCCGCTGAAGGTCATGACACCATTGCTCGTATTCATTACTTCGTCAAAGTCGGCGATACGCTTAGTACCATTTTTTCTTCATGGGGTGTGCCGTACGAAACGACGCAGAAGCTTCTTGAAGCTGACTTAATCTCACTTAAGCTCGATACCATTAAACCAGGCGACCACCTCGAGTTTGTGGTGGATAGAGACACTAAAACCTTACAGCAAGTGATTTTCCATGAGAGCCTCGTTGAACGCGCGATCTACACGCAAAACAGCGATGGTACTTTTGCGTATGACTTTGTGGAAGAGCCGGGTGAATGGCGTGAGGAAATGCACTCAGGGACGATCAACGGTAGCTTCTCATCGTCTGCTCATCGACAAGGCTTAACTACGACCCAGATTGCCAACATCACACGTGTATTGCGCGATAAAGTGAATTTTGCTCGCGAACTTCGTGCTGGTGATAGTTTTCATGTGTTGGTTCGTCGCCAATATGTTGATGATCATTTAACTGGCAATACAGAAGTACAAGGCATTGCAATCAAGATGCGCGGCAAAGATGTGGAGGCGTTTTTGGCGGAAGATGGACGTTTTTATGACCGAGATGGAAACAGCCTTGAGCAAGCATTCAATCGTTACCCAGTCGACAAACAGTTCCGTCGTATTACCTCACCTTTCAACCCTTATCGGAAACACCCAGTGACAGGACGTATCTCACCACATAATGGCACGGATTTCGCGACGCCTGTTGGCTCTCCAGTCTACTCTACTGGCGATGGTAAAGTGATTGCGATTCGTAACCATCCTTATGCGGGGAAATACTTGGTAATAGAGCATAACAGTGTCTACAAAACGCGTTATCTGCATTTGAGCCGTTTCTTAGTTAAGAAAGGAGACCATGTTAAGCGTGGGCAGAAAATTGCGCTTTCCGGAGCGACAGGCCGTCTAACAGGCCCACACCTGCACTTCGAAGTACTGGTACGAAATCGCGCGGTCGATTCAATGAAAGCAGACTTGCCACTGGCAAGCTCGATCCCAAGTAAAGACAAGCCTGCATTCTTGGCAAGAATTTCTCAGTTTGATGACATGGTTGCCACAGAGCAAAACGCTAGCAATGTGAACGCGAAAGAGGAAAAACGAACTTCTTGAGCCTAATCTCAGATAAAAAGTGCAATACGCAGTGAAAGGTAGGCTTCGGCTTGCCTTTTTTGATTCTAATACTTGGAGAAATAGTGGGTAAAATAAACACAAAACAAGCGTAAATACATTATCGTCAAGGTCGACCTATATTAGAAAAAGTGAAAGGTTAGATTGATAGTTAGATTATTAATTGAGCTATTAAGTTGAAAATAGAATTAATACTCTAGATGTTGTAGGATAATTATTATTTCTGTAGCTCATGAAAAATGTGTGACATTAATTCCAAATGAAAACAAATGTTGACTTCAGTTTTTTATTAATTTTGCATCTTTGCTTCATATTTCAAAGTAGTATTGAAATGAAACAAACATTCATGTGACTTATTTGTTGTGCGAAATTTACTACATGGCAATCATGTGGTTTATTTTTTTAAATATGATTTTTATTAAGCTTTATCATTTAAATTGTTGTTATATTTGGTTTTTATGATTTTTTTGACCAGCTTGTTATAGTCTCTTTTTATGTCGTTGAAACCTTTCCTTTCCAGCTAAATTCAATAGCTTTCGTTTCGCTAAATTAAAGGTGGCTAATTAAGTTTATTCTATAAATAGTATTTAATTAGTTCTGATATAATCATATGTTTTATAAAAATGTGGTTTTATTCCCATAAATAGATAAATTTTGATATTTATCCCAGAAGTGAAAATGAATTTTTGCCTTGGTTATTTTTATTTATAAATTAAGTGTACTTGCAAGGGATCGTTGAATTGCCAATTGCAGGTTTTTGTACAGTACCTAAATAATTAATATAAGACTAAGGACTTAAATATGTATCTAAGAAAGGGCAGTGCTAATCAGACCAGTTCCATTGGTTATCGTACGTTAGGGCTAACAATGCTTTGTTCTGGCTTATTGTTGAATCCAATTTCACAAGCCATGGCCGCAGAGTTCAGCACCGATGCGGTAGCTCAGTCAGAAAGTGAATACTGGAGCACCTATAAGCTAGATATCACAAACACAGGCTCAGATAGCGCAGACATGCGTGAAGCTGTGATCGAATTTTTATTGCCGGTAGCGATTAACGAAATCAATTGGGCGTCAAACCATCTTTCTTACCCATCATGGGAAATCTCTCATACGACGCAAGCGGATGGTGTATTGAACTCGGTGACATTGACGTTCCCAGAAGGCTCTTGGGTTGATAGTGAGCTGGCCTCAGGTGAATCTGCGGCATTGACGATCTCTTTCGGTGGCGAATTGAATGACCTGAACGCGTTTGAGAATTCTGTTGTGGTGAAAGTGGATGGCGACGTTGTTCCGCCACCAGAGTTTTCACTGGATATCTTAGCGCCTGCTCAAAACTCCGTGGTTTACACAGGTACGAATGTTGACATCATCACGGGTGTCGAAGGTGACGGTGCAAGCAAACTAGAATTCTGGGCAAACAGTACCAAATTGGGCGAGCAAGACGTTGTAGAAGGCACAACAGAATACCAGCAAGCTTGGCTTCCAGCAGAAATTGGTGCCGCGTCGATCACTGTAATGGCGTTCAATGACAATGGTGACAAACTCACAGAGAAAGCGATTCAAGTGACGGTAGAGTCAGAATCGACGGCGCCAAACCCACCTGTAATTGAGTTTATCTCGCCAGACGCAGGCTCTTCTCACCAAAAAGGTGACAGCATCACAATTTCAGCGCATGTGACGGATGCAGATGATGACTTAGCGACCGTTAAGTTCTTCGCTAACGATGCAGAAGTGTGTTCTCTTGATGCGAAAGCGACGCAAGATTTCTCTTGTGACTGGACAACGCAAACGGCAGGCTCTACTGCGCTTCGTGCGGAAGCAAAAGATGACGAACAACATGTCTCTAGTAAGAACTTAACCATTACGGTGACAGATACAAGCACAAGCTGTGGTGACATACCTCAGTACGAAGATGGTGTGGCCTATAAAGTCGGTGATGAAGTCACTAACATTGGCAATATCTACTCATGTACGGTAGCGGGTTGGTGTGGTAACCCAGTATGGACACCAGGAACAGGTCATTCAAGTTATCCAGATGCGTGGAAAGATGCATGGAATGAAGTTGGTGAGTGTGATCCGAACCCAGTGCCAGTGGTGGACGTTCAATCGCCGCAAGATGGACAGAAAATCGCACCTAACCAATCATTCGACGTGGTTGTCGATGCTACGGATGACACTGAAGTTGCCCGCGTTGATGTTCAATTGAATGGTCAAGTGGTTGCGACATCAAACACGCCTTCTCAAGGAGATACTTACACCATCACGGTGCCTGCCCAAGTCGAAGGCCAATACACATTGACGGTTGTTGCTTACGATGATCAAGGTGCGAGTGCAGAGGCGGCGCCAATTTCTTTAGCGATTACCGATAAAGACTTGGTTGTTTCTCTAGCATCTCCTGTCGATGGTTCAAGCTACTTCGAAGGTCGTGCGATTTCGATCAAAGCAGACGCGAAGAGCTACGAAGGTGATATTTCCTCGGTTAGCTTCATCGCGAATGGCAGCGAGCTGTTTAAAGACACTGAAGCACCTTATGAATATGAATGGCTAGGTGCTCAGAAGGGCACATACGCTATCACAGCAAAAGCGGTGAATACGGCCAACCAAGAGCAAACCTCTGCAACGTCTAACATTACGGTGAAAGAGAGCACAGGTGGTGGCGGTTTAGTCGACAACCCTGACCGCTCTATCAGTTACCTAACGTCTTGGGGTTTGAATGACTACGAAGAGTTATTCAACTCAGAAGGTGATGGTTACCTATTGTCATTTGGTAAGTGGGACGCAAGCGGTAACATCACGATCTCTGATGGCATGCTAACGCCACCGAATTACAATCCGGACTGGATGCCAACACAGTACCTAGCATGGTCAACGCTCAAGCATGACAATGAAAATGTTACTATGATGGTCGCGTTTGGTGGTCAAACTTACGAAAGCATTTGGTCGGCTATCAGTACGCCTGAAAGCCGTGAATCGGTTGCGACAGGTTTGGTTGATTTGGTGCATACACCATTCCCTGTGTACAAAAAGAACCTAAAACCTGAAGAGATGGAAGGCGAGTGTCTTGCAACAAATTCAGACGGTAGCTGTGACTACAGCAAGTACCAACTAGCGGGTTACGTGCACATTGATGGTTTAGATTTCGACTTCGAGAAAGCGGCACGAATCACGGACAAAGAGAATCAGGACCTGACGGCTTTGATCAAACTAATCCGTGAGAAAGTGGGCAATACGAAGGTTCTGTCTCTGACGACTTACCACGTAGGCGCGGATCCAGTTGAATGTATGGACGCGAGCGTATTTGAAAACTGTTCTTACATTGAAGAGTCTGGCCGCTCATCTCACCACGGTGAAGTGATTGATTTGTTGAAAGCGACCAAGAATGACTTTGATTTCTTCAACGTGATGACATACGACGCGGGTCGAAACTTCCTATACGAAGTGGCGATGGCAAACTATGCTGAATACATTGGAGACAAGTCGAAGATTGTTTTAGGTAATACGATCAACAGTCAGTGGGCACCAGGTGGTAACTTTGTCGAAACACGCCAGAACAACCTAGACCGTGCTAAATGGCAGAAAGATAACGGTTATGGTGGCTTCTTTATGTGGACGTTGGGTTCAAACAACCAAGGTTTGAGCATGGCAGAGCAAGTGGACTACTTTAACGACATGATCGGCGTAAGCAAGTAGTACTCACCTCATCTTGTAATCTACTTGAACGACGGAAGGCTCTTATGCCTTCCGTTATTTCTTCAATCTTCATCATGGGAACGCTCTTGCTCGCCGTATTCCCATGCCAATCTTAAATAAAAGTCAGTGGTGACAATATGTCGAAATTAGATTCTGGTCAGAACCAGAAAGCGATTCCGCACGTCCAAAATACATCCACTCAACAATACGACGCGTTCAGCAAATGGCTACACTGGATTATGGCAGTGATTATTATCTATGCAACGATTGCAGGCTACGGCATGTTATTCGTTATGGATATGCCGCAACTGTTCCACGTTTTATCGACGCTTAATATGTCGTTTGCAACGATCGCTTCGGTACTATTGATTGTTAGGTGGGGGTGGTCATTTTTTCGTAAGACACCAGAGCTACCAGACACGATTCCAAACACTCAGAAAAGCATGGCCAAACTTGCACATGGCACTATCTATCTAGTGATGTTCGTTGTGTTTGTCAGCGGTTTTTTAATGCTTAAGCACGAGTACCCATTCTTTTGGCTGTTTACTATTCCAAACCCAATTTCAAATGCTGAAGTGAATGCGTTCTTTTTTATGGTTCATCGTTTTGGTTGCGCGACTCTGGCAAGCTTGGTTTTGCTACACGCGCTGGCCGCTCTGAAACATCATTTCGTGAATAAGAATGATGTATTAAAAAGCATGGCGTTTAACTTGTCCAAGCTAAGTCGGTCATAAACCTTAAAGAAAGGTTTGTTTGATAGCGCATAAAAAAGGCTTGGTGAGCCTATCCAAGCCTTTTTTCCAGTTAGCCAGCCGCTTTTGGGCTACTAAACTACTTTTTAAAGGTTAGGTTCAGAGTAAGTGGAACTCTATCCGAAATCTTAATTCCACCAACCGTTGCCGCCAAGTTGGTCAAGTTTTCCGTTGGGATACCAAAATCACTAGCACCGATGATGACAGGTGCACTTGAACTTACCATTACCGTATTACCTGCATTGAGAACCACAACAGGGAATTCTACGGATTTCGTCTTACCAAACAACGTCACTTCAGCCGGTACTATTACCTTGTGTGAACCTTCACCTAGAGCGGACCAATCCACTTTACCTACCACCTTCACAGGTGCATGTTTAGCAGATTCAAAGAAGATTTCATTTAGACGAGTGTTACGAATAGGGATACCTGTTTCAACGCTATTAAGATCGATAACAACATCAAATTTGCCATTGTTGTCTAACGTGCCTGATAGAGTATCAATGATCGCTGGCTCGACAACAAACTGGTTCTTGATTGTAGCAAAGCTTACTGAAGAAAAGTTTGAATCCAATGTGTAGTTGTCTGCCGCAAATGCCGCACCAGAAAATAGTGCGACTACAATGCTTAGAGTAGAGAAAGCCTTTTTCATTATTGTTAACCTTATTTATGTTGAGCGATGGTTCGACATGATAGTAGTTCGGATTTATAAAAGTTAATAAGGAATTAAATCGATTGATTTCAATGATTTTTTCGATGTGATTGACCGCGCAATTATCCTAAGTTGATATCAATACAACTGATGTTGCGTCTACTCTGAATGTCAAAAATACGCTAATTAGTAAGGGCTTATTAAGTACGTGCGAATGTATGACCATTATTTCTATTGAACAACTCGCGACTTGCTTAGCTTATCGTTACACTCTTCGCAATGTTTAATAATTGGTTAGGTTAGTTGGCTTATGTATACCGTTGGCATTGTGTTGTTTGATGATTTCACTGACGTGGACTTTTTCTTGATGTATGACCTGTTGGGAAGAACCCAAGACAGTTGGACCGTCAAAGTGTTAGGAACCAAGCCAGAACATATTTCTCACCTAGGTATGGCGGTAAAAACGGATGGTCATATCTCTGAAGTTGTAGCACAAGACGTGGTACTAATATCAAGCGGTAAGAAAGGGATCCCAGCAGCACTCCAAGATAGAGAGTTTATGTCGGCAATGAAGCTTACCCCTGAAAAGCAACTGATTGGCTCGATTTGCGCCGGCTCTTTTATCTTGCATGAATTGGGTTTACTTGATGGTAAACAGTTCACAACAAACCCAGATGCGAAACCAGCATTGGAAAGTATGGGAGGGGACGTTCAAGATATTCCTCTCGTTGTAGAAGGCAATATTGCAACAGCAGGTGGTTGCTTATCACTCATGTACCTCATCGGTTGGTTAGCAGAGCGTCTGTTTGATTCAGATAAGCGACGCGAAATTCAAAACCAGTTGATACCCGCAGGCCAGTTAGAGCTTTTTGAGTCGTTGATATCTAAAACCATCGCGGGTGCGGAGCAGATAGATCGCTCTTAGTTTTCGGCCTGATGTCTGGCGGTATTTTGGGCATGTTTATTGGTGCTGCACTTTTAGCGACAGTTTATCAGGTATTTATGCAGTGGGTAGACGCCGAAACTCAAGATGTGGCAGCAGAATTAGATAATACGACCCGCCTAAAAAAGAGTTAGAACAACCTAAAGACTGAGCTCTATCAAAGGCTAGCTAAAAGACGGTTTCTCTTGCCATCTTTTTTATTGCCGTCTAAGTCTTTTTATTGGCAATACTGGTTATATGATTACCCATCGAACAAGTTTGCGCGAGTAAGGGTGAGTATCGGCATTGCGCATTTTATTCTGCTGATGATGTAAGGATCGCCTTAGCAGAGGCAGACGAAGCGCTATACAAAGCTAAGCATACCGGTAGAAACCGCGTTTACGTCAAGGGTTGATAGTGGCTTTGTATATCAACTATAATTGTGGGCCTTTTAACTAAAACGTTCATAGGCAAAGTAAAAGTGAGAAAACAGTACACTTGTGACGATTTGATATTCGACATCGAAAAGATGAGCGTTAGCACAGGCCGCCTTGAACGCTCATTGAATTACAACGAATGTCTTTTACTCAAAGCCTTTATGGACAGTGCAAATGAGGTTATTGATAAAGAAGCCCTTAAACAAGCAGGGTGGCCGGATACTATCGTAACGGATTCCTCACTTCAAAAATCGGTACAAAAGCTAAGGCTTGCCATTGCCATCTCTGAACATGTTGAGCTTCGCACAATTTCCGGCGTTGGGTATATGCTCTATTGCCGATCCTGTAATGAGGCCTCTCCCACTGTACGAAGTCTATTTAATTCGCTTAACGTAATTAAAACCTTACTAGTGACTATCTCGTTAGTATTGGTGGTACTGTCATTCTTCAACTTTTCTAGAGTGACCAATACGCACTTCTTTTCCTATATCCATGATGATTATGAGATTATTGAGTTACACGGTCACCAAGTCCTCAAACATATAGATATAGAGATCCCTCCTGAGATTCTTTCTTTCATTCAACGCTCTAAATGTGATTGCTTCTATTTTATTGCAAAAACTAAAAGCTTTTATACTCTATCTATTTATGAAAACGAACATCAACGTAGTGAAAATCACTCGTTTGAAATCAACACAATACCTATGCTGATAGAGGAACTTGAATGATACGCAGCTTGAGACCTTGGGTAATTTTTTGCTTTTTTTCAATCGTTTTTTTCGGCGCTTCAGTGTTTGTGAGTAACAAGAATTTTCTTTTAAGTGGAAGATATACCACCACCGTGCAAAATTACACAATAAAAGATGGAGTGTGGAAAGAGCGTATTGAAGTTGATTTGGATGACAAGACGTTAGAATCGACAATATCTCTTGAAGGAGATGGCTTAGAGGGCGTTGCACTCTTTGCCCTATCTGGAAAAATTACTAAAGCTTTTAACGGTAATTTTGAGTTTATCTACACAACTCAAGCAATTCAAACTACAAAAGTATTGGATGGATACCAAGCCGGATACTATAGTTCTATGTTTTTATCTGGTAAGTCGAAGAGCCAGCTTATCTATCACGATGAAAACATCGATGTGATAACACGAGGTCGACATTACTTGATGCTGAGCCGAGATTGGTAGGTGAATTCGTAAAAGTAAAAATTCTCCCGGTTTCCCGGGAGAAGAACTCAACTAAGGTCGTTTTAGAAGTGGTATTTCACGTTCGCTGTAAGGAATGTTTCGTTCCCAATCTTGTATGACGATGTAATTCTGCCGCCGTCAGCTAAACTTTCGCTTTCAGCAAAGTGGGTAAGGTAGCTCACTTCAGTGCCAATGCTCCAATCATTAAATCGGTAGTTTAGACCAGTTTGTGCGCCCAGAACGACACCATTTAGCTCGTTAGCATCTTCAAAGCCGCTGTGTGTTTCGTAACCAAACTTACCACCAACTGTCCAAGCAAGTTTCTGAGTAATAGGCACAAGGTAGTCGTATTGTGTGTAAAATGTGTTAACGTCAGCATTTTCACCGTAACCATTCTTCACGCCTAATTCGCGATAGTCGTAACCGATACTAAATTGATGTGCTTGATTGAGAGTTACACCACCTTTAAGGCCAAATACCGTTGAAGTTTTTAGATCGACGTGTTCTTGTGTGTCTACGCCTGGACCATTAATTTTTGATCTAACTTGACCTGTTAAGTTTGTGCCGACATCAATGCCAACAAATGGTTCGTAATTCATTGCTGCATTTACATTGAAAGCTGCCGCTGCTGAAAGTGCTGCTAGGGCAAAAAGTTTGTATGTTTTATGTTGCATCACGTATTTCCTGGTTTAATAGCTACAGATTGATGACCAACGCTCACCAGTTGTCATCTTTGTACTTTTCAAGTTTTCATGAAAGTTACTGCTACGATATATACTGTTCAAAAAAAGAGAAAAGAATTGCACTGAAAGCTACGGAAAAAAGGTCAAACTTTGCCTTTATAAAAATTTATCTTTTTTCTCATTATATTAAGACTGTGATATTTATAGTAATTTTTCGTATTTTGAAAATTGCGTATAATTGAGTTTCGGCTAAACCAGAAACATAGCTAGTCATTGTGATTTAGTGTCGCACTCACAAATATGGCTTTATCGCCTTGTAAATCAGGTACGTATCCGGTGTAGTTTGTACGACTACTTGGCATGACGAGGGCGTTAATCACGCACTCATAAAGGTTAATGTGTCAGCGCTAGACTGGGCAATGACGCCAGAGCAAATAGTGGATTTGATAGCTCACACATGACCAGTAATTAACTGCGTGTGGGATTGAGTGATTATGGACGAGTGCATCATCGATCAGGAGGATTGACATGCTATGGATTGTAACCAAGTACCTGACAACCGCTGCTATTGTTGTACTAATATCTGAAGTCGCAAAGCGAAGCGATAGATTAGGCGCATTGGTTGCCGCATTGCCTACCGTGACAATATTGGCTTTGGTTTGGATGTATATCGAAGGGCAGGGAACGGAAAAACTGTCTAATCATGCGTTTTATACTTTTTGGTTTGTTGTGCCAACACTGCCAATGTTTCTTCTTTTCCCTTACCTACTCAGTAAGTATTCTTTTTGGATCACTTTACTTATCAGTTGCATCGTGTCTGTCGTTTGTTTTGCTATAACCAATTTGATAGCTAAACAGTTTGGTATTAACTTGCTATAACGCCCCGCTAAACATCTTTATTATTTCCTCAAGTTGAGCTTTGGGACACGTCTTTATGTTGGCTTACACGAGGGGTGGCAAACATAAATACCTTGATCAAAAGAAATAATGCATTCGTCACGAAAATTGATTTAATACCCATTAAATTAACTAGATAGGTTGTTTTATAAATACATAAGGCGTTAATGTCGCCGAACAATAATGTATTTCAATATCAATCAGTTGGAACCTATCGAACATGAAAAACAATCTTCTTAAAAAACTACAAGTGCTAACCTTTATAGCAATGGCTTCTTTGATGGTGGGATGTTCATCTATGGATGCACATGCTAGAGGTGGTTACGGTAAACCATTCTCCGGTACGGCGTTGTCAGTTGCGCGCCAGCCATGCTTCTTGGATGGCTCTGCAGTGTCATATGCTTTGTATCCTATTTCATTTGTGGATATACCTCTGTCTTTGGTTACTGATGTTGTGTTCTTGCCAGCAGATTTAGTCATGTTATTTACTCCGACGACGAGCTACGGAAGTGTTTTGTCCCAGGGGTGTCCGAGCGGAAGTATGATCTAATAGTGTTGTGACTTTTAATTCTCATTTATCTTGAGTCTTCAACAAAGCGTGAAATTCCCTCTTGACCTCAGGTTAACTTGAGGTCTTACCTTCGAGTACTTTTAGAACACGAACCAAAAATCTTTAAGTAAGAACTAGGAAAAGGAATTTCCATGAATCTAAATCAAGTACTGTTAACCGTAAAAGACATCAAACTATCCATCCAGATTTATCAAAAGCTGGGGTTCAAATTTTAATGCGACCCATGACGTGGAGCGAATCGCTACAGATATAAATAGGTGCAATTTCAAAGGAAGAAAATGATGGAATCAGTCATCCAGCAGGCCATTGAGCTATGCAAAGCGTTCAACTACCAAGAATCTAGAGCGTTGCTCACAACGCTATTAGGTGACGAGAATGACGTGGCGAAAGCTCACCTGCATAGTGCATGGTCTTAAGATAATGAAGGTAAAGAATAAGAAGCCATTAAGCACTATACGGCGTCTCTTGAAGGGGTACTTTCTGCTGATGAAAGGTTCGATGCTTTATTTG
Source organism: Vibrio campbellii CAIM 519 = NBRC 15631 = ATCC 25920 (assembly GCF_002163755.1). Lineage (NCBI taxonomy): Bacteria > Pseudomonadati > Pseudomonadota > Gammaproteobacteria > Vibrionales > Vibrionaceae > Vibrio > Vibrio campbellii. The sequence continues at coordinate 746,248 of NZ_CP015864.1, read as the reverse complement.
GTCTCGCGAGTACTTACCGTAGTCTTGGAGAGTACCAAGAAGCACTAAGTTACTTCGAGCAAACCATCAACGAATACCCTAATGCGGTATAAGTTCAGCCGTTTTACGCGATGTGTTTCTACAACCTCGGTCGTCATAAAGAAGCGACGTCGTTCTTGCTAGAGTTACTGGTTTCAACCACGAACAGTGAAGCCATTAAAGCGTATCAGAGTGCGATCTCCCTGTATGCAAAAGACTTAGATAGAACGTGGTAGTTTGAACCTTCCTACCAACAGGCGATCTAAAAGATCGCCTGCTTTTTGTCTTTGATATAGAAAAAGACGCTGATTGCGACAAATAAAAACGTAAAGTAATAGAAGAACGAAGACAGGGACGCGATAAAATCAATGTGTTGTTCTATCTGTTCCTCGGTGTAGTTTTGCGATAGCAACTTGTAGTAGTAGGCATAGAGCATACCGATCAACCCGTAGCCTAGGTTGAACATCAAACCTTTGAAGCTCAATACCGTTGCTCGGTTATGTGACTCGGTCTTTTTGTTCAGGTGGTAGCTGATGAAGATGTTCATCGTCATGATAATAAAGATCAGAATCAGCGCAGGAATTACCCCATAAATTGACCAGCCCATACTAATCCAATAGTAAGTTGCCATTGTGGCAATCCCCATGACTAAGATGAACGTCTTCGGCCCCATGCTTTCCGCCAATCGGCGGCTTTGACCAGCCAAGATGATCTGCAATAAGCTAATGCCAGCCCCGATAAAACCGAAGTAAATAATTGGAATGTCAATAGCGCGATAGTACTGACTGTTCATGGTTAAAAACATACGCGAAGTGTGTTCGAACAAACTGTAATAAAGCAAGATAAACAGTACGTAAGGCGTAGACAGTACCCATTTCGCTGTGTTGAGCGTCAGTTTCATACTTGCTATGGTCGAAGCTAATTTATTCTCGTTGCTAGGAATAACCCTTTTTGCTTCTCTCATGCCCATCGCCGCGTAGATGGCGATCAACGCAACAAGCAATGTCGCGTAAACAGGGATGCGCATGATGTCTTGGGTCGTTTCTGGCTCTGCCAGTCCAAGGAAATGATACACCGATGCCATAAAGTTAACGTCGTACATGGCTGCCCCCAATAGTGTGACAACAATACCAACGCTTGACGAAAGACGAAGTTGAATCTGCAACACACGTGGCCACAGCTCCTCTTTGCCTTGTTCTTTTAACGTATCGTACGCCAATGCTTCATCGGCGCCGCTTGCCAACGCCATCGCTAAGCCGCTCAATACTCGGTTAATCAAAAACACAATGAAAACAAAAGTGGGGTTCCCAGTTGGGACAAAGGCGATCATTGCGATTTCGATGAACATGACGAGCGATGATAAAACCACCAGCCTTTTACGACCTAGCGTATCAGCGAAAGCGCCAGACGGTACTTCAGCTAAAACAATGGTCGCCGCCCACACGACATTGAGCATGGCAAACTGAGAAAGTGTTAACCCGTAGTCCAAATAGAGCAGGGTAAATACGGGATAATAGAAGCGCGCAAAATAGCTGGTTCGGAACATAAGGAAACAGCGGACATTACGAATTTTTAGAATTTCTTTTGACGTCATGAAATATTCAGTAGCTTGAATAATAGAGTGTTATGTATAAACCTTTTTAAGATTGATGTGAAAGGTTTATGCTCAAACTGCGCGAGATAATGATGAATAGTCGCTATTCACGTATCAACGGCTTAGGGCATCTCCCAAAGGGCGAAAGTACGCTTGCAGTGCGTCATTAATGACATGTCTATGCGCTATATCGGGATAGAGGGGCAAGGTGTCTGGCTTGGTTGTGCCCGAAACTAGATAAGCGTTCTCTATGCCAGAGCATGACTCTACGACGGCCTCAAAGGCTCTTGCCATCATCTCAGTAGGCTGTGAGAAGTAGCTCGATCCCATTGCTTGGTCTGCCCGCACACTTCGAGACACGTAGTCGTGTTTGTCTTGACCATCTGCGTTAAGCAAGGTCGCATCGAAAATCTTGAGTAAGCGCTCGTTCAATAGGTGGGGGAAATGATCGGCATTTTGAAGCCAACAATCGCTGGCGAAAATCGTCTTACGCTGAGGGCCGGAACGGTCGCCAATATCAAACGCCTTTTCAGCAATGTAATGGTCAAATGCGTGCCAAAACTCATGGGCCAGTGCTCCGGCTCCTGCGTTTTTCGCTAATGCCAACTCGCGCTGATTCGGGGCGTAATGCGCTTGAACGCCTTTTCGTCCCCCAGTTCCGAAAGCAAGATTCAGGTTGCCACGAAGACCAATAGCATTAGGAGGCAGTGCCAATATAAACGCCAAGTCTGCTAAAGAATCGAAGATCAAGTTCGCGGCGAGATCTTTTTCTTCCTTGTTCACCCACTTACCAATACGAATACCGCCGATGCCAAACGTCTCTTTAATGTCGATGAACGACACTTGGTCGCCGTGACGATAATCAGGGCCTTTACGCGTTTTGTATTTAAAGCTGGTTAGCTGCAAGAGATGCCTCGACAATGGTACAGGTTCAGTGGTGTGGACGTTTATACTCCAAATATTGGATACGGGATTATACCTGAATAGAAGACTCATAGAGAAACTGACATAAGTTGAAACGTCAAACCCTACCTCTGAGTAGTATTTAAGACAAACTCGCGAACAAACCTAATCCATCTACACTAAAACTAACGCGTTATTTTTCAATTGCTTTCGGCGTGATGGATTAAGACCAGTCCTTTTATTTAAATACGGAGATTTTATGGGGCAAAGAGTTCTTGTTTTTAAGCACAGCAGAGTGAACAAACCTTGGATCCATTAACTCAAGGATTAGTTGGGGCATCCTTGGCCCTATCAGCGAGTAAAAAGCAGCATTTAGTGGTTGCTGGAGCACTTGGCTTACTTGCAGGCATGGCGCCAGACTTGGACATATTGATCCGATCAACCAATGATCCATTGCTGTTTTTGGAATTTCACCGACAGTTCACACATTCACTTTTCTTTATCCCTATTGGAAGCTTTATCTGTACCCTGATATTACATCCACTCATTGCTAAAAAAGGTGGATTATCCTTAAAACAAAGCTGGTGGTATTGCGGATTAGGTTACGCTACACATGGCTTATTGGACGCATGTACCAGCTACGGAACCCAGCTCTTATGGCCGTTCACAGATACCCGTTATTCTTGGAGTACGGTTTCCGTGATTGACCCTCTTTTTACCTTACCAATCTTGTTCACTTTGATACTTGGCCTGATGAAGCGTAACCCTTGGTATCCGCGTATTGCTGTAGTTTGGGTGCTTGTTTATCTTACATTTGGCATGTATCAAAGAGACCGAGCAGAAGAGGCAGGTTGGGCGTTAGCTGAAGCAAGGCGGCATACACCCCAACGATTAGAAGCCAAACCCACGTTCGCAAATACCTTGGTTTGGAAAGTCATCTACGAAACCGAACACCATTACCACGTTGATGCCATAAGAGCAGGGAGGTCAATAAAAACGTATACCGGAGAGTCCATTGCCAAGTTGAATGTGGCTGCAGATTTTCCATGGTTGGATCCTGCATCGCAGCAAGCCAAAGACATTGAACGATTTCGTTGGTTTTCTGATGGATTCATCGCCAGAGACCCAAACAAGGGATTGCGAGTCATTGACGTGCGTTACTCTATCGTACCAAATGAGATCAACGCTTTGTGGGGGATTGAATTATCAGAGACAGCCGATAAAGGTACGCATGTAGAATACACGACACATCGCGACAGCTCTCAGCAATCAAGGCAAGCTTTTATCGAGATGTTGAAAGGCGATTAACCGAACGACACCACAAGTCACGACGTGTATTGAAAGTCTTTAATCAGAGTCGGTTTGTGTGAAAAAAAGAGCCGGCTAAACAGAGATTTATATTCCCATCCCCGCGACAGTAACCGCTTAGCCAGATGTCGGTTTTCAATGATAGCAACTTCAACGCCTTGATACTCGTACGGGTGATCTCTAACGTAACTAAGAAACGATGTAAAAACACCTTGTCCTCTGATCTTGGAAGCGAAGTTAACTGAAACAATCGAAAAGCGTTGGCTGCCTACTGAGCAATGAACGAAGCAGTTCCCTAATGGGTGAGAAATGGTCTCTGAGAACTCAGGGAAAGGGCGAGATTCTAGGTCCTGTGACAGTTTGTCGTATTGGTTGCACAAATGTTCAAGTAGTTGTTTCGCATCGCTATTCATGTCGTTCTCACTCACGTGTTATTGGGGGGACGGCATTGGTTTCGTTACTATTTTAAGCACAGCAATGAGCACAAAACGCGGTGAAGTTTCCGCAGAGCTATTTCCTCTTTTTGAAGTTTGAAGGGTTTCAAACGAAGATTTTGGGGCTCTATATGGAATAGGGCTGGGAAGTTTTGCTACTCTAAAGGCGGGATAGTATTAAGAAGGACGTTTAAAGATGGCGCTCAAGAACAACAATGGTTCTGTGCCGATCCTTTACTCATTGCACAATTGCCCCACGCGATTCGAGCTCGATTTGCATTGTTCAAAGCCCAGCAACGCATCTTAATGCGTTCCATTTAGCTCGATGACAAACCATTGGAGATGTTAGAAGCTCCACCGAAGGGAAGTGTGCCTGTATTCGTGATTTCTTACCCGAACTTAAAAGCGTGGTTGAACGGTTATATTCAGAGCTCTCAGTTCTCCAAAGTGATGAAAAGCTATGACTTGTGGCTCGAAGAACGGCGAGATGAGTTTTTTTGGTAGTTAAGTTGCGGCACTTAAGAGTTATGTAGCCAAAATCGCTCAGCGCACCCTCACATTTGCAATATTAGCTTACTCGTCCACGCATTGACGGCTAACCTCAAGACGCGCATTCTTTTACGTTCACTCAGGGCAGGTTTGCCCTTGTTGGCAAGTAGATTGATCGTTGTTTGCTGTGCTTGTATTGGAATGGGTAGATCGTATGAACAAAGTTATTATGTTGGTGATGGGGCTGCTTTTTACCAGTCGTTTATTTGCAAGTATTGTCCCTCATGCTAGCCAGCTAGAACACGATGCACCTATTCTGCTTCGTTCAGCATTAATTGTTGGCATTGCGGGATTCCTTGTTTGGAAAGTTTTCCAGTATTTTCAGAAGAGCAAATCTTCCGATTAACCTCTGTTATCTGCGTTTGTTTTTTCATCAAAGATAATAAACGCTGGTAATTGAAGCCACAGTCTTTAGAATGCGCACCCTAAAAGTGATAACTAATGTAGAGTGATTTTATGCTTCGTGATTACACATTCGATTGTCTAGTGACTATGCCACGCCATGAACTGGAAGAGTTTAGTGCGCGCATGATCGGCAAAATGGTACCAGAAGACGTGATGAACGAGCTGTTTACCTTTGATCAGGAAGAAGTAGACAGTGAAGACCGCATGTTGTCGGCGCGCCTAGATGCGATGTTACGTATGACAGCAATCGCGCTAAGTGAAATTCAACAAGCGTTTGATGAATCGGATAACGCGAAGCAAAACAGCGAGCGAATGACGCGTCTAGTCCTTTGGCACTTCTACGCAATTTCATTCCGTCTTGAAGAAGCAATCACACTGGAAACCCATTGTGAACAAGTAGAAAAGCTACTAGAAAACACACCAACAGATGTCTTCGCTTGGGTGAAAACTCTGACAGAGCTTCTGCACACATACGCAGAGATCAACGCGAAAGAAAACCCACAAGATTAATCTGGGTTGCCAAATTCAACATAACAAAGACGAGCGGTTTAGCTCGCCTTTGTTTTATGTGATTGTCTGTATGAGAGCCCGATTATCAGGTCAAGAGTGTACTGATAACCGCGTCATATTTTAAGCTCCATACGTTTTTGGATAAACTAGAGCGAGTTTATTCCCAACATCGTTCCAAGTAGATCATTAAGAATCTAAAAGTACCCTACAGTAAAAAGGAGAGCGTTGACATGCTCTCCTTATTTTATTTATGAGTGATTAGTTGACGTCTGATAAACCTGACGTTGTTTTCATGCGTACATAATTCGCCAGCCAAAGGGTAGCCAAAACGATAACGACAAGCGTCATGATTTGGACGACTGACTGCGATGTTCCCTTGTAAGCATTACTGCCAATATCGATAGCGGCAGATACTATAAACAGTCTTATCGCTGTCACTAGAGATGCCGCAATGCCCGTGAGTTCTGGAAATACCTGCATTGACTTTGCAAAAAACAAACCTATCGATAATCCAGCACCAATCGAAAACAAACACATGGTTGCCGTTAAGAATACTGGTGAATCCAGTAAATTCGACGGTGATATGAAAAATATCAGGGTATTAGCGAATATCAGTCCAAGGCCAGTTGCTTTAAGCTTTTCAACACCGAACTTATCTATCAAGCGTGAGTTGTTCAAACTTACCAAGACAAATGTGCCGAGTGTCGCCATTTGGTAAAACGGGAACTGCTTTGGGCTAACCCCCAACTTATCGATATACAGCAAGGACATATTTGACACATAAATCATGTAGGCACCAAGGATCAAACTGGTGACTAATGTGTTGTACCAAAACTCAGTGGAAGATAAGACCGTCTTATAATCACTGAGAATACGCTTTGGTGCTAGTTTCTTTCTTTTGTTCACAGCGAGAGATTCTGGCAAGAACAGGAAACATTTGAGTGCGGAAATAAGCACGAGAACTGCGATAAAAACGAAGTTTGCTTTATAGCCCATATGTAAGCTGATCCATCCACCAATGAGTGGAGCAAAAGCCATGAGACTAACCACCAATGTGTTTAAGTCTGAAATGAGTTTTGCTGCTGATTCTTCCTCGAATAAATCGAAGATCATTGCCGTACCCACTATCACACATGCTGAGCTTCCGAAGCCTTGCAATAGTCGAAATGCCAGCAGCTGTTCAATACTTGTCGAAAAGATACAGCCAATGCTTGCGGTAAGAAAAATGCTAAAACCAAACATTAACACCTTTCTGCGGCCAAAATGATCGGATAGAGGACCGTATAATAAAGAGCCGAGACAGATACCAATAAAGTTGTAGCTCAAAATGCGCTGAACCATAACAGCATTGGTGTTGAAATCGCTGAGTATATCTGGAAATGTTGGTAAATAGATATCCGTCTCCATTGCGGCACCAAGGAAGATAAACACCATTAAAAATCGAAACCACTTTCCCTCATGAGATATGAAAAACATAGTTAATCCACTGTGATTATTCTAATAATAAGAAATACATGCTCCGCAAAACGGGCATTGAGTATGAGTTAGGTTTTGTTGGTGGGATGTTGCGTAATGGAGAGGAGTGTTACGCAAGGTCGGCTTTTCCCGGCGCTTGGTTGTGATCAAGCTGAGTATGAATGTAACATAATATTTCAATGCTGCAAGCGTGACTTCAATGTTTTTCAGCTATTTTTCTCGAACAAAAAAGATGTCTCTTAATGTGCTTATTGTTATTTAAGTATCTGATATTAATGGTTTATATTTTGTATGTATAGATTGAATTTATTAAAGTTGATCGGCAATATAGCCCCGATAAATAACACATGTTGTATGATGCCTCATGGAGAAAAATGGATCTGAGCTCAATTTTACTGTTTGCCGTCACTTGCCTTGGTATCAATATGATTCCTAGGCCTGATGTGATCTATATCGTTTCTAATACCATGAAAGAGTAAATATAAAATGCAATACTTTCAATACTATGGCATCGATTGGGTCGCTATGGTGCTCACTTTTCTCGCGATTTGGCAGATCGGTAATAAAAACAAAATTGGATTCATATTGATGATGTGCGGCAATACAAGTTGGGTGGCCGTTGGCTATTTGACGGGCAGTGTCGCTATGATCATCGCTAACGTTATTTTCTTCTCGATGAATTTAAGAGCGATCATAAAATGGTCCAAGCCAGAGCCTAACGCTAAAACGGTAGCGCAATAATAAACGAATTAAAATGCTAAGCTCGACAAGCTAATAAAGTGGACGTAGCGGTTTGAAATGGACGATACATGAATAAACAAGTAAGAGTTGGAGTGGCGACCATCATCCGTCGTGATGGGGCTATATTACTCGGTGAGAGAATTGGATCTCATGGTGCGAATACTTGGGCTACACCCGGCGGGCACCTTGAACTCGGTGAAAGTATAGAAGATTGTGCGAAGCGAGAAGTGCTTGAAGAAACCGGCCTAATCGTTGATTCAATTGAAAAGTTCACCTTTACGAATGATATTTTTGAGAAAGAAGGTAAGCACTACGTCACCTTGTTTGTCGTTGCATCGAGTGTCAGTGGCGAACCACAAGTCACTGAGCCGGATAAATGTAAGCAATGGAAATGGTGTCGGCTAGATGATTTACCAGAGCCACTGTTTCTACCGTTGATTAACTTACTTAAAGAAGATAATACGCTAGAAAACTTTGTATAAAGCAACTGTTTAGTTTTGCGTTAAATTGGTATCGAATGGTGTTTTTTGGTTCATTAAGGGGAATGTATGGCCCAAATCTATTTCGTATGTGGCTTTATTGGTTCTGGTAAAACAACGTATTCTAAAGCCCTTGCAGAAAAGCATGGTGCTTTTCGTTTCTCTATCGATGAATGGATGATTCCTTTGTATGGCGAACACATGGAGCGTGAAGTCTTCGATAAACGATTGGCGACACTGCAATGCCTCTTCAAAGAATCAGCGCAACAACTGTTTTCTCTCGGAGTCCCTGTTATTTTTGATTTCGGTTTCTGGCGTAAGTCAGATAGAGAAAGCTTTATCAAATGGGCATCAGACGTTGGTGTTGAGAGTGAAGTACATTATCTCGACGTACCTTTTGATACATGTAAGCAAAGAGCCTCTCTGCGTAACGCAGACCTAAACAGTAAGTCTTATCATATGACACCAGAAATGCTGGACCTATTTTGGTCTTGGTTTGAGACTCCAACGGATAGCGAAAATGTGGTTTGGGTTAAACAAATAGGGTAAGCATTTTGAGTAAAGAGATCATGGTTGCACCGTCTCCCGTCCCTCCAGTGCAATTTCCACATATACTAGGGGGTAGTATTTTATACTTGGGGGGAGTATAGTTTTCAAATCGCAACTCATGGGGGGAGAGTGACAACATGAAAGATGTTAAGGGTGTTTTTCGTAACCTAGAAAAAATGCTGGAAAAAGCTAACTGGTTTGAAGACGGTTGGGAAATTTATAACCGCGGAGAATACCTCCAGTTATACAAACAAAACTGGTTCAACGAAAACCAAGGTGGCGTTCATTTCGAGACTTTTATCGAGGGGCCGCAGATCAAACAAAAAGCATTTCCAGTTTGCATGCACGCAGAAGAAGATTGTCCATCACAGGCAGAATTTATTCGTCAATTTAAACAGCTAGAGGGCAATCGCATTTCGAGCTGGAAGGGGTATAAAACGCTAGATAACAGCTATGGTATCTGTCAACGAACTATGCCACTGAATTTCAAAAATCTAGAACAACGTTTGTTCGAAGAATTCAACCGACTGCGCGCTCTCGAAGCAAGTATCGATAAAGTGTTAGATAGGCTCTAAATGAAAAAACAAAAAAGTCCTTGTGTGGATTTGTGCGATTTTTCACACCGTAAAGGGTGGTGCGCTGGATGCGGAAGAACGCGAGAAGAGTGTAAGGCGTGGAAGTCGATGAAGCCTTATGCCATCAACTCGCTCAAGAAGGATTTACAAAAGCGTCTATCTCAAATGAAAGCCGAATAAGACCAGGCAACTACTTGACGTAGGAGTCGATTACCTTCATCACAACGTTCATATCAGCCTCGCGCTGATCTTTATCCTCTTCTAGAACGAGGTGCTCATGTAAGTGGCCTTTAATGACCTCTTTCATTAAGCCATTTACAGCACCTCGGATTGCGGCAATCTGTTGTAATACGTCCTGACATTCTTGCTCTTCATCCAGCATTTTTTTTAGACCATTTACTTGGCCTTGTATCTTACTGACTCGAGCCGTGAGCTTTTTCTTATCTTTGGCTGTGTGTGACATGGCAAAAGTTCTCAATGTAATTCGCGGAAGATAGGTATGAGACGTAATGTAGCACCGAACTTATACTGGGGGGTAGTGTTTTAAGTTGTTTTCTAAAACCAACTACAGCGACGTAAATACCTTGAATTCCCCCAAGTCTTTGGGTGTTTCATTCATTGCGACACTGGCTCAAACGTACTCAACAAAAATTGTGTTTTTAGGCACTTATAAAATACCTAAAGGCTATGTATAGTGGCGGCAAGCGGAGAGCTACAAGCTGCTTTCATGTCAGCATTCCCCGCGTTATTACAATAAAAAGGTAAATGATGATTGAAGTAGTAAACGTCACTTTTGAAGGTGAAAATGAACAACATATTCGTTCCATTCGTGAACGTGTTTTTATCAACGAGCAGGCTATCTCCCCGGAAATTGAATTCGATGGACTCGATAATGTGGCAATGCATTCATTGATTCTGTGTAATGGTAAACCCGTAGGCACCGGACGAATTTTAACTGACGGCCACATTGGACGTATCGCCATCCTTAGCGATTTCCGAGGTCAGGGCTTAGGTACAAAAATTGTGTTGTCTCTGGTTCAGGAAGCAGAGAATAAGGGTTACCCGCGTGTTTATCTTGGTGCGCAAAAGCATGCGATTGATTTCTATGCCAAGCTGGGTTTTAAGCCTTTTGGTGATGAGTTTCTATCGGCTGGAATTGTGCACTTATCGATGGAAAAGACGTTGCGTTAAGACGCCATCGGTCGGTTGATCGCGCAGCTTTTATCTAAGCTTACAAATCGCGACTAGGTAGAGCTGTGGACAGAGAAACACAGAGCCCGCTAAGGATAGCGGGCTTTGTGTTATGGTTACTCTAAGTGCTTAAACTGTAACGCCACTAAACGCTGGTACAACTCACAGCTTTGCATCAACGATTGGTGGTTACCGATATCAATCAACTCTCCACCATCTAACACGGCTATCTTATCCGCATGTTGGATAGTCGACAGTCGGTGGGCAATGATTAGCGTCGTTCTGTCTTTCATCAGAGCCTCAAGTGCCCGCTGAACATGATGTTCACTTTCACTGTCTAGTGCGCTGGTGGCTTCATCAAGCAATAGGATTTTAGGGTCTTTCAAAATGGCACGAGCAATGGCGATGCGCTGTTTTTGTCCGCCAGACAATCTCACGCCACGCTCGCCCAAAAAGCTGTGGTAACCATCTGGTAGTTTTTCGATAAACTCATGAGCATGTGCTTTCTTCGCTGCTTCAATGACCTGCTCGTCAGTAGCATCCGGATTACCGTAGCGGATATTATGGAAAACATCGTGACTAAACAAAGCCGGTTGTTGCGGCACCAATGCCATTTGACCACGAAGATCGTTTGGATCGAACTGACGAATGTCTTCACCACCGAATAAGACTCGCCCTTGTTGCGGGTCATAAAAGCGCTGCAGTAATTCGAACAGAGTCGTTTTACCGGCACCTGATGGGCCAACCAGAGCCAACACTTTACCTCGTTCAGCCGTTAGGTTTAATCCTTTCACTGCGGGTTGGTCTGGGCGGGAAGGGTAGTTGAAGCTCACTGAATCAAACGTTACTTCCGCAGGCATAGAATCAGTGATCGATATGTGGTTAGTTGGTGCCGTGATGTCACTTTCCACTTGCAGAATCTCAATCAACCTCTCTGTAGCACCTGCAGCCCTTTGCAGCTCGCCCATGACTTCTGAAATCGTCGCTGTAGAGGAGGCAACCATAATGGCATAGAACACAAATGCTGCTAGATCGCCGCCCGACATCTTACCGTGAATAACGTCACTGCCGCCGACCCAAAGCATCCCGGCAATAGCACTGAATACGATCACGATAACGCCGGAAATTAGAATCGCGCGTTGTTTGACTCGTTGTCTGCCAACTTCATAAGCTTTTTCCACTTCTACTGCAAATGCCGCGCGCTCATGTTGCTCTGAGCTAAAGCTCTGCACGGTTTTGATATGCTCAATCGCTTCACCTGCGTAGCTGCCTACATCTGCCATCGTGTCTTGGCTTTTCCGAGATAGGGCGCGTACTCGTCTCCCGAAAACCAAAATAGGAACCAAAACAAACGGCACGGAGGCCAGCACAATCAAAGTGAGTTTAAAGTTAGTCGCAAACAGCATGATGATGGCACCAACACACATGATTGCGCTGCGCATGGCCATCGAAAATGAGGACCCGATAATGCTTTGCAACAGCGTTGTGTCTGTGGTGAGCCGAGACATAATGTCGCCGCTGCTATTAGTCTCAAAGTAACTAGGGTGCAGTGTCATTACATGGTTAAACACCGCAAGACGAATATCCGCACTCACGCGCTCGCCGACCGAGGAAACCAGATAGAAACGGAAAAACGTGCCCGCAGCAATACACAGTGTCACGCCGATGATGAACTGTATCGCGTTAGTGAGTTCTTGTTGTGATTGTTGGGCGAAGCCTTGATCTATCAACATACGAACGCCGTAACCCACGGACAGCGTTAGACTTGCTGTTGCGAAGAGGGCAACCAAAGCTGCGGCAACTCGCCATTTATGAGGCGAAATGAAGGTGTTGAGTTTTAGAAGAATGCTGAGATTTTTATTATTTTTTCTGCTCATGAGTGGCTCACAAAGCGTTATAGGTAACAGGCATAGTAAGCGACTTTTAAGAGAGAGACCAGAGGTCTATAGCAATAGGCAGGCTCACGATGGCGAGAAACCCCATGGCCTGCGTGCTCGCTGGGCTTTGTTATTTCAACTGTTTAGCAAGGCATTAGTTCTGTGGCGTGTTCAGTGTTTTGATTTGCTCAAATACTTCTTCTGCTTCTGCGGTTAATAACGAGTAAGTTTTAATATCACCGCGACGCTGTGCCTGCATGGCTTGCTCACATAGCATTGAGTGACGCTTTTTGAGCTTTTTAACCGAATTGTTTTTGAAAAAAGAAAACATCCATAAATCCTCTAGTTAAGACCTTTCTTTGTTACGCATTGGCGTGGATTTTGGTTCATGCTCTTAACCTTTTAATAGCTATATTACTGATAGTTAGAAGGCGCTCATTGATCAGATTTTCGTCTCAGTTATGAGCCGCTTTGGCTGAAAGTTATTAGTCTTTTGCCATACAAAAACTTATCCATATCTATTGGGGTGGTTATGTTTAAAAATGTTAATGCTTACCTATTAATCATGAGGCATATATGGAAAGTTATGAGGCAATTTTTTTTGTGTAAAATAAAAATAACTTAATCGCCTTATAAATAAGGGGGCGAGAGCGATTGTTGTGATGTGGTAAGGGTATTTCAAATTGTTTCTACTGTTACATGTTGTAACATTGGCGCCTTGTCTGTATGGTTCACCCTCTCAAAAATTAGAGATTCACGCTCAAATTAAAGGAAGAACTATAATGATTTCTAATGATGCAGTCATCATGGGCATGTTAGCGGTGATACTTGGCGGTATCTTCATTACGGAAAGCAGCCAAAACAGCGCACTAAAAAAATTCTATTCGATCATTCCTGGTCTTTTACTTTGCTATTTTGTTCCGTCACTACTAAATAGTTTCGGTATTATTGATGCGTCAAATTCTAAGCTGTACTTCGTAGCAAGCCGTTACTTGTTGCCAAGTGCACTGGTGCTTTTGATCATTTCTGCTGACCTTCGCAAAATCATTGGCCTTGGCCCAAAAGCCGTTGTCATGTTCTTAACGGGCACGGCGGGTATCATCATCGGTGGTCCACTGGCGATTCTTATTATCGACCAAATATCTCCGGATCTTGTGTCTGGTGATGTATGGCGCGGTCTAACCACAGTCGCAGGTTCTTGGATTGGCGGCGGTGCTAACCAGGCGGCGATGAAAGAAGTATTCGAAGTGGACGACCAGCTATTCTCTGCGATGATCACTGTGGACGTTATCTGTGCCAACGTTTGGATGGCAATCTTGCTAATCATGGTTGGTCGTCAAAATAAAGTCGACGCATGGCTAAAAGCCGACACATCATCTATTGAAGAACTGAAAGAAACCGTTTCTAAGTATCAAAAAGAAAACGATCGTCCAACAACAACAACAGATTTGGTTAAAATTGCCGCGATTGCGTTTGGTTTAACGGGTCTTGCCCATTACTTCAGCGATATGATTGCGCCGTGGATTTCAACCAATGCCCCAGAACTGTCGAAATACAGCCTAACGTCAGGTTTCTTCTGGTTGATCGTATTGGTAACGACGTTTGCGCTGATTGCTTCTAGTTTTAAATCAACACGCAGCCTCGAGCATGGCGGTGCATCTAAAATTGGTTCAACCTTTATCTACATCCTTGTTGCGACCATTGGTATGCAAATGGACGTGACAGCAATCTTCGATAACCCAGGTTACTTCTTTATCGGCATCGTATGGCTAACCATCCATGCTGTACTGATGATTGCTGTTGCGAAACTCATTCGTGCGCCGTTGTTCTTTATGGCTGTAGGTAGCCAAGCGAACGTTGGCGGTGCGGCATCTGCTCCGGTTGTTGCGGCGGCATTCCACCCAGCACTTGCGCCTGTGGGTATTCTAATGGCCGTGCTAGGTTATGCACTTGGCACATACGGTGCTTACATTAGCGGCCTATTAATGCAGTTGGCGGCAGGGCAATAATCCTGTAGCGCTTTTCGCAGCGCATTGAGAACAAAGGTATTTTGGGAACGAAAGGTACATTAGTTACAAAAGTACATTAGGAGCCAAAGTGCATTGGAAAAAAGTCCGATATGGCAACGACCATGTCGGACTTTTTTATTTTTAAAAGCATAGGTACATAACCGTACTCAAGCATGAGATTTCGCTCATCTCTGGTGTATTTATTCAAGTTTTGTTGGATCTGTTTCTATGATTTATTTCTGAATTTTATAGGGAGGGCTCTGATAAATAACGTCATTTTTCAATCTAAAATGCATTTATAAAACTAATCAACAATTTAGATAAAATTATATAAAGTTTGTTGAGTTGGTTTTAATTATTCGTAGAATCTCGGCCAATTAAAAATTGGAGCTCAACATGAATAAAACCTTATTACTTGTACCGACATTATTATTTAGCGCTTATTCTAACGCCGACAGCTCTTTGTCTCTTGGTATTGGTGCGCTTTATTCTCCTTCTCCATATATTGGAATGGATACGCAGTTTACACCTTTACCTTCGATTGTTTATCGAGATAAGCACGTGAGCGTTGAGGGTACAACAGCAAGTTACAGCTTTAATGGTCGAGGCGCACCGATTGAATACTTTGCGAAAGTGGGCTTCGATCCTAGGATTATGCGACCTTCGGATTCGAGTGATGCAGACATGCAGAAGCTAGACAAGCGTAAGACATCCTTCATGGGGGGAGCAGGGGTGAGATTCAACTTTCCCGGAACCACCGCGTTTCTAGAAAGCACGATCGCAACCGATATCAGTGGAGTTCATAATGGTCATTACGGAGAGATCAAAGCGGCCTATCCGATAAGAATGGGTGCGTTTGGTATCACGCCTTCAATCGGTTATCAAATAAACAGCGCGGATCTAAATAATCATCTTTACGGCGTATCTCGCGAAGAGGCGAGTCGTACTCGATTTGATGAATATTCCATGGACTATGAGGGTGATTACTTCATTGGCTTGAATGGCTATATGTTCTTAACCAAAAAAATCAGTATTTCAGGTAGCGTTCGTTACGTGAGCCTTGAAGATGATTTGAAAAAAAGCCCAATTCTTTCAGAAACAGACAGCATGACCGCATATTTGTCGCTCAATTACACCTTTTTCTAAATAACCTTTTCTGTCAAATAGAAGCCTAAGCCGGCACACTGTGTCGGCTGTTTAATATATTTGGGATGCGTTTATTTTTCTTATCTTTATTATTCGATATTTTTAAATGACAAGGTTGGTATTGTATCAACCCTTGCTATTCATTTGCTTGCTTTCTAAGGTGTTCGATAAATACGAGTACCTTCTTCGCTAAATGTTTTCGCGACGCGTAGAAGGCATATAGCACCAAATCTTCTGGCCCGTATTCCAGCTCGATCACTTCTAGCTCACCAGAATCGATTTCTTGATGGCAAAAGCCAGCGGGCAGTATTGCGAACCCAAGTCCAGCCAGCGCCCCCGTTTTAGCGAACTGTCCGCTGTTGACCTTAAATGACGATGCCACTCTTTGAGTTATCAAGGAGCCATCTGCTGTTTTGAAAACCCACGGTGTACCTTTCAAGGCGGTAAAGCTGCTGATGCAAGGGACGTGTTTTAAATCGGTAATCTGAAACGGCTTTTGGCAGTTTTGTAGCAGTTTAGGTGATGCCACAACAACACTTGGCCAGCGCTTAATTTCTTTGGCAATCCAATTGCTGTCTTCTAACTTCCCTCGATGAAAACTTAAGATAACGTCAAACCCGTCCAGCAAGTCCTCTTTCGGGCTCAGGTTCGTCTCGCAATTTAATGTAATCGAAGGATGTTGAGTACAAAACGAGACAACAGCTTTAGCCAGTTCTGGTGAATCAGGCATCAGAATATTGAGTTGTCCCATGACTTCGTGCGAGTGCTGAGTGACCTCTTCAAGCGCGTCATTGAGTTTGTCGAACAATGGTTGGGTGCGAAGGTAGAGTTGCTCTCCGGCTTCGGTAGCGCAAATACGTCTTGTGGTTCTATCAAATAATCGCACATCAAGTTGCTCTTCGAGTAGAGCAATGTGACGGCTGATATTAGATGTCGGTAAACACAAGAACTCCGCGGCTCGTTTAAAGCTGTTGTTCTCGTAAACACAGTGGAAACTCTTAAGCCATTGCGGGTCTATCTTATCAAGCATCTCAGTTAATCCCATTTTGTTGGATTATAAAGCCAGTAAAACCCACTTTATTACCTAAATCAGGTTTATACAATGCTCACCAACGTCGTTTCTGTATAAAGGTTTCTTATGAGTTGGTTAGAAAAGTTATTAGATAAAAACAACATCATTAACACGCGTAAAACATCGATCCCTGAAGGCGTTTGGACTAAGTGCCCGTCTTGTGAACAAGTGTTGTATCGAATAGCGCTAAAAGAAAACTTGGAAGTGTGCCCTAAATGCAACCATCACATGCGGATGACTGCGCGCCATCGATTGGACAGCTTCTTGGATAAAGAGAAGCAAAGCGAGATTGCCTGCGAGTATGAGCCGAAAGACGTGCTCAATTTTAAAGACAAGAAACGCTATAAAGAGCGTATCGCCCTTGCTCAAAAAAGCACTGGAGAGAAAGATGCACTGGTTGCGATGAAAGGCGAGCTATTAGGGTTACCCATCGTTGCTTGCGCATTTGAGTTTTCTTTTATGGCTGGCTCAATGGGCTCGGTAGTAGGTGCAAAGTTTGTTGAGGCCGTCGATATTGCCATCGAAGAAAATCGCGGCTTAGTCTGCTTTTCTGCCTGTGGCGGTGCAAGGATGCAAGAGTCTTTGATGGCATTGATGCAAATGGCCAAAACCAGTGCGGCGTTGGATCACTTATCCCGTGCGGGCTTGCCCTATATTTCGGTGTTGACCGATCAAACGTTTGGTGGCGTATCGGCAAGCATCGCAATGCTGGGGGATATCAATATCGGTGAACCAGAGGCAAGAATTGGGTTTGCAGGGCGTCGCGTAATCGAGCAAACCGTGCGAGAAAAACTGCCGGATGGTTTCCAACAAAGTGAGTTCCTTCTGGAGCATGGCGCATTAGATATGATTGTCGAGAGACGTGATATGCGAAGAAAGATAGGTGGGTTAATCGCAAAGCTGACCAACAAAAGTATTCAACCTGAAGCAGAGTAAGTTGCTGTTGCGTATTTCATTAGCGAAAGGCCAAGACGGAGGCTTTTCGCTAAGCTAACTACGGGGTTCTTTTCTTATTTACTTAGCCAACGCTTTTCCCTGTTTGATTGCTGCAATCAGGGCTTTGCGTGCTTGAGCTTCTGTTATCGGCGTCTCACGCTTGCTAATGTCCATCAGCAAAAATGATGTCTTGTTGTCTTTATTGTCTTGTACTCCTTTTTCTATGACCGCTAAGTTGGTATACGTCGATTCAAGTACACACGCTCCAATCGCCACGCTGCCCGCTGGGAGTTGACGTTCAGACACCTGTTTTGCCGCAGCAGCAGTGCCTTCAGGTACAGCAAGCTCTTTGGCTTTGGTTTGCTTTGTTTTCCATAAATTGATTTGTTTTAACGCAGCGGGGTGAGAAGCAATTAATGTGATTGGATGCTTAGTTTTCACATCTTCGGTGTTCATTAACACACACATTTCGATTGGTGTTGTGATAAAACCTTTCAAATCGACAGGTTTGTATTGCTGAAAGGCCTCCACTGTCGCCTGTACTAGACGCCCATCAATGGTTGAGTTTTCTACGGCGCTAAAGGCCAGTCCGCCGCGTTCGTTTGCCATTTTAAAGGTATTTGTCGGTGTGCCTGCAAAATCTACAGGCGCTTTGAGTTCTGGATGCTGGGTAAATAACTGAGTGATAGCGGCGTCATTAAAACTGCCTTTAGATGCTTGCACGTAGACCGGCTGTTCTGCGTGTACCAAAGGGCTGTTGCCCAACGTCGCTGCTAACGCAGTGCCCAGTATTCCTTTACTAATGGTTTTTATCTGCATTTGTTCTCCTTGACAGTAAGATTTATCAACGATTAAGACATCAATGTAACACAATAATGCGAGTGATTTTCGGTCGGGTTGGGTTTGGCATTCTCTCTATAACTAATTGATTAAGCATTGATATTATCAATTGATGTCGGCATCATTCTCTACCTGAACTTCGAAGTTTTGCGTTGTTGCAGTACCAAAATATAACGATTTATAACGGGCTAGGAATTGATGAAACCTATAAAGAATCACTATTTAGATATACCTGAAGAAAGAAAGTTGCGCATTTTTCGTAAAGAAGACGAACGCTTCTACAGCTTTTGGGAAAAAATGCTTGATGAAGAACAATCCTTTTACCAGCAACCTCTCAAAAGAATGAGTGGCGATGCTTGGCAGTCACTTCATGCATTTTTTATGGCCTCCGAATTCGGACAACATCAGGCTTCGCTAGCTTATATAAAAAGGGCGCTCGAGTTACTGAATAACGTGTACTTACTGGCCAATCATTCAGACCAAGTGGTTGAATTCTCCGTTGGGCACCGACACTTTTCGGAAGTAGGTAACCGTGCTGTTGCCGGAGGAACAATGGATGCATGGTTGGATGAAATCTGTTTAGCGATGGCCGCGAGAGATTGGCGCTGCGTAGAGCTGATGACCATCATGGATGAGTCGTTAGTGTCTATAAAGACGCCGTTTAATGTTGCTCTAGTCGAGTTCGTTAGCGGTGTATTTAGCAATTCATCAGCGTTACCTGAGTTATTGCAAACGGTAATGGAGAAATCCTCACCGCAATATTTAGAGTCAACCAGAGTGCCATATGTACACTCTTTGTTTATTCCATTTTTGAATGTGTTTGTTGCCATTATCGATGGCGATGAGGCACATTATCAAGAAGCACTGAGGGATGCGTTAGAGGCACATTACCAGTTCTACATGAATGAAGATGTTCGTTATTCGCCAAAAGGAAATGTTTCTCTGAAACTGACTGGTCTTGCTGCATTGGCATACGATAAGTATGGCTGGACGATTCCAGAAGCCGCATATTTGCCGAAATGGCTCGTGTACGGCGAGCATGATCTTTGTTCAGCATAAAACATTCTTAAGCAAATTTGTGCCCACTCGGGGGAAGCACGGAGGTGCACCATTTTTTAATGGTATATTGGTGATTATGTATTCCATGTTAATGATGAAGAATTAAGTTTGTTTTTCAACCGGTGACTTGGCAATAACGCATAAAGTTACCAATATGCGAGCTTACTAACATGCCATGCGTGACACTTAATGTATTCTTAATTGAAGCGAAGAAGAGGATTTATCAATGTCAAAAAGCTCCAAGCTTCACAATGAAGACAAACTGGTTAAGAAGGCACTAGAGATTGGTGGGAAGATGGCGAAACTACAAGGTTTTGACCTTCCTCAGTCACCACAGCCTGTAAGAGTAAAAGCGATTTATCTATTCTTGGTCGATGCCAAACAGATCACGCCACTACCTGAAAGCAAGCTAGACGGTGCAAGCATCAAACACCGACTGGCAGTATGGATACACAGTGCGTTGCCAGATAACGACCCTCTAAAGTAAAAATCTCAAGAAGTCACATCGGTAAATAACAACAAGGCGAGCTAAATGGTTCGCCTTGTTTGATCTTGGTAAACGTACTGCTCTTCTCACGTTTTGGTATTATTGACTTACAAAACAGAATCAAAATCGCTAAAGATAACGCCTGAGAAGCGCTACAATGCAAGTGTTGCAAGAGCGCAACCAAGAACACTCATTCACAGAAACCTTAAAGTAACCATACATGTCTAAAGATTTCGAATTCACCACAGAATACATACTCGACAAGCCTTTTTTTGCAGAGTGCTATGACCAAACTAGCCAGCCAACTAAGTTCCCACAGGCGTATTTGAAAGGATTACTCTTTCTCATTTTTGGTGTGGTTTTATTAGAGTTCGAACTGCTACCCAACGGTTATGTCGGTTGGTTCTTTATCGTGTTGAGTGTGATTGAAGCATGCAGCGTTTACTTCAAGAGGACTTGGTGGCTTTGGCGTCAAACCATCAGCTCAAGCCGTGGCAGCAAAGTGGTATTTGAAGTGAATGCGGATGGCGTGCGCTACAAAAGCGGTAAAGTTGACCGCAGACTCGCTTGGAAAGAAATCGACCAGCTTGAACAAACCGATTTGGGCTTCATTCTTCATCTTGGTAAACAACGCCAATACATCAGCAAATCTTGCTTAAACGAAGAAGTCATTTCGTTTATGGCAGCGCAGCACGCCGCATCTAAAGCGAACTAATCAACTAGCTTTAAATTGAAAAGGCGAACCATGTGGTTCGCCTTTTTTGATTTTCATTCTTTGTCTGTGGGACAGTGCTTATAAGAAAAATCAGAGTTAGAAATCAAGCTCGTAACTTAAGCTGAATGTGCGGCCACGACCAGAGAAGTAGTAAGAGCTGCTATTACGAATTTGGCTGAAGTAGTTGATGTATTGCTCATCCATTACGTTTTCAATACCAAAAGCGATACGGCCTTTATCACGCATGTCGTAATGCGTACTGAAATCAACCAGTCCGTAGCCATCAAAGTTTTGCTCTGCGCCAACATTGTTTGCACTTTTCTTGCTGTCGAATAGGTAGTTGTATTGAATTCGGCTCGCTAGCACATCAGAGAAATTATGGTTAACGGCAAGCAGTAGGCGATCTGGTGTCAGGTTTTTTAGATCCATGTCAGAGTCAACACTGCCATTGCCTGTAGTATCGACTTCACCTTCAACGTGCGCGTACATGGCACTCAGCTTTGTTGAATCAAGCACTTGGTAAGTTGAGGTTAGTTCATAACCCATAACTTCGGTGCGTTGGCGTTTTACATCGTAGGTACCATTGTTGTTGAGCTCTAAGTTAGCACCGTATTTTGCAACCGACATGTAAGTGCTTGCACTGAGAAACAGTTTGTCACCGCGATAGGTAAGACCTAGCTCATAGTTGTCTGTCACAACAGGTTCGACAGCCAGCATGGTATTAAAATCAATTGGGGTACCAACTTGTTGGGGAGGGGTATCTTCCTCATTAATCCAGACCCCTCTTAGAACTCGACCCATATCAGGCAGGCCAAACCCTTGATTAAAGCTCGCAAATGTACTGAATTCATCCGCAAAAGTATAAATGGCGCCTACGTTGAATACTGCTTTTGAAGAATCCTGTGTGCCACCAATGATCTCAGAGTTGTGTCCATCGATACCGTAACCATAGATAGTTTGACCATCGCTTACTTTTACACGGATGCTTTCATAGCGAATGCCAGTCGATAGGCGTAGCGCATCTGTCACTAGGAAGTCACCTTGAACGAACGGCGCTAGGCTGTAATATTCCATAAGAGGCGTCACATTCAAGCCTGACTGGTCGAGCGTTTGTTTCGTTTGATCATGTAGGCCATCTAAGCCAAATACCCAAGTATCATCGAGATCCAGCAAGTCATAGGTTTCGTAACCGACTTTGAAGCCAGTCTTTTGAGAAGAGATAACGCCTTGGTCGTTAACTTTGGTTTCGGTTGGGTTCCACGTTGCTTCACCAAACACTGCATCGTAGTTTTGGTAGAACATCTGAGTGGTAAGCACACCATTGCTCAGATTGTAGTTTGTGTACTGTAGGTTAAATAATTGAGCTTCATTGCTCACTGGTTTACCTGATGGGGCTCCGGGCTCAACTGTGCCAGGAATACCGTTGGCAAAATCACCGTCGACCCCTTTGTAGTTGCCATTGGCTTCGATTGTGTAGGTGTTGGCCGTCAATTCGATACGCTGATTACCGTCATTAAAGTTGTAGCCACCTTTAAAGAAAATATCCGTTGCTGTGCTGTCTTGCGTTTCACCCTGAATGTCGTTCATACCAATAGGGTTACCATTACCATCGTAGTAAAGGCCTTGTTGATCCCAAGAGCCACCAAAGAACAGGTCAAATTCGTCATCGTACTTACTGACGTTGTAGAAAACTTTTCCGCCAGTGCTGTCGTTATCGAAGCTTGAAGTCACACGAGTACCAACCGTTTGTTTCCAATCATCACCCGGTTTTGCACCTTTCGTGATGTAGTTGATGATACCGCCTGTTGCTCCCATACCTTGAACCGCACTTGCACCATTCACGACCTCGATTCGTTCAACCATTGATGGATCAATCGTGTAGCCGTAACGGTTGCCGTTTCGAAGAGGGTTCACTTGAGGTACACCATCAATCATGATGAGCGCTTGGCGACCACGCAGGTTTTCGCCTTGGTTAGACATCTTTTGGCGACTTGGTGTAATACCCGGAACCAAGGTAGCAAGAATGCTGGTCAGGTCGTCAGAGATGATAGATTGTTCTTCAATATCCTCAGCATCGATGACGGTGACCGCACCTGCAATTTTATCTGGCGTTTGGGTATAACGGGTCGCTGTTACCACCATGGTTTCCATCTCTTGTACGCCTTCGTTTTGCGTATCTGTCTCAGCGTGTGCACTCGCGATTGAAAGTGCTAATACTGAAAGAGTGAAAGGAAGTTTACTCATTTTAATATCCTGTCTTGAGTATTTAAATTTAGGCTATGTCGATTGTTTTTATAGGTTTATACACATAGGTTTGTTTGAAACGGGGTCATTCATGATCATTGCATCAAGATCGAAAACATCTTTGAGCAACGATTGAGTGAATATCTCTTCAGGTGCACCTTGATGGGTAACTTGCCCCTTCTTCAGTACCACCAAGTGATCGCAGTAACGGCAGGCTTGGTTCAAATCATGAAGTACGACAATTACGGTTTTTCCTGCCGCATTTAGCTTTTGAATCAACTTCATTAGCTCTACTTGGTGAGATAAATCGAGGTAAGTGGTCGGTTCATCAAGCATGACAATCGGTGTGTCTTGTGCCAAAACCATCGCTATCCAAACACGTTGGCGCTGACCGCCGGATAGAGCATCTACCTTCTTATCGACCAATTCCTCTATCTGTGTTGCGGCAATGGCTTTGTCTACTTTTTCGTGGTCGTCTTGAGTCAAATGCCCCCAGTAAGATAAATAGGGTGAGCGGCCGTATTCAACGAGTCTTCTCACCGTAATATCTTCTGGCGTTGTCAACACTTGGGGCAGCAATGAAATGTATCGAGACAGCTCTTTGTCGGCGTAATCTTTAATCGACTTATCGTAGACAGTGAGTGAGCCATCAAATTGTTTGTTGATGCGACACAAGGTTTTAAGCAACGTCGACTTACCACTTCCGTTGGGGCCAATTAATGCTGTGATCTTTCCTTCTGGAATGTCGAGATCGAGGTTATGAATAATGTTTTCTTTGCCATAAGAAACAGACAGCTGATGTGTTTTAAGCATTATTTCCAACCTTTATAGCGTTGAAGTAAGAAGATGAAGTAAGGTGCACCAATGAGCGAAGTCAGTACTCCAGCCGGAAGTTCAAGTGGGGGAGCAATACCACGAGCGGCAGCGTCTGCGACAACCACAAGTAAAGCCCCAATCACACCAGACATAGGGAGCAAGTACTTGTGATTGTGTCCAAACAATAAGCGAGCTAAATGAGGAGATAGCAAGCCCACGAAGCTGATCGTCCCACATACTGCAACGCTAATACTGGCAAGGAGAACGGAAAGAACCAATGCGATAAAGCGTGTGCGCTCTGGTTGAGCACCTATTGTGGTGGCGGCTTCTTCCCCAAGCCCCATTAAGTCGAGTTTCCAAGCCAGTCGCAACGCAAGAGGCAGTAAGATGGCCAGTGATATCCAAATCAATGGCACTTGTGACCAGTTACGCCCCCATAAGCTTCCGGTTAACCAGACCATTGCCGTATTAATTTCTACCGGGTTAACAATCAGCAGAAAATCGATACCGCTAGAAATGAAGGTGCTGATTGCGATGCCAATCAATGCGAGCCTTGCTGGGGTGGGGTTGTATTTATAGCTGATACCAATAATACCAAGCGCGGCGGTAACCCCTCCGGCAATGGCAACAGAGGCAAGTAACGGCAATGATGCGTCTGGCACATAAACAAGCAGCAAGGTTGCAGCAAAACCAGTACCCGCGCTGATACCCATTAAATCTGGTGAGGCGAGAGGGTTTCTCAAGACTCCTTGGATCAATGCTCCAGAAAGCCCGAGTCCAGCACCAACGCCAATCGCTAAGATAAAACGTGGCAGTCGGTATTGATTAATAATGAAATCGAAGTCGCCACCGTGAAATAATGTGGTTACCACGTCACTTAAGGAAAGGGAGACACTACCGACGAATAAGCTGCCTATCGCACAAGAAACTAATAAAACGGTTAACGTAATTGCTTTTGTTTTGTTCATGACACTTTGCTCCTAACGGCCAGTGCAATGAAGAATGGCGAACCAATCAATGCAGTAATAACCCCGACTGGCGTTTCTGCTGGGAACGCGACCATGCGTGAAATAACGTCAGACCACACCAAAAGGCTTGCGCCAAGAATCGCGGTGACAGGCAGCAAAGTAAAGTGATTGGTGCCGACAAGCTTGCGGGCGATATGAGGAACAAGTAGGCCAACAAAAGCGATAGGTCCCGCGATAGCAACACTCGATGTGGTTAGCAACAGCACGGAAATACAAGCAATAACACGTGTGCGGGTGAGGTTTACACCAAGTCCGGTCGCAATATCGTCGCCAAGAGTCAGCAAGTTAAGACTACGAGCGAGTGATATGGTCAAAACGATTCCAACCAAGCTCACAGGCCAAAATTGTGCCCAGTCTTCCCAAGTGATGTTAGCGATCGACCCAGCCAGCCAGTTCAAAACGCTATAGGCCATATCATCGGCTAGGATTAATGCACTTCTTGTAATACCAACTAACAGGGCGTTAACGGCAATGCCGGCCAATACCAACTTAATTGGATGTGACTTACCAGCAAAGAAACCACCTAAAGAAAGTACGAGCAGTCCGCTTACCGCGCCACCAAGCAATGCATTAACGGAAAGTGGTAATTCAGGCAAGAAAACCAAATTCATGGAAGAGATAGCGATAAAACAAGATGCCCCGGCGTTTATCCCCAAAATGCTTGGAGACGCCAGTGGATTGGCTGTTAACCCTTGCATAAGAAGCCCAGCAATCGCGAGATTGATACCAATCAGGATAGAGGCCAGTACACGGGGGGCTCTCAACGATGAGAGAATCTGATGTTTTATATTTGCTTCATCAAAGCTAAACCAGAACCCCAATAAGTCGTGGATCTTAAGCTCAAAGGAGGAGTAGCTGATCATAGATGCAACCGTCCCCAAACTGAGTGCTAAAAAAACAACGAAACAGCCAAATAGCGCTTTTCTACTTTGCATAACATTAATAAAAGACATCTATTTGTTTAGTAATTCAGAAAGATCTTGTGCGATTTGCTCGGCAGCATGCATACCTCGGTTAAGAGACCAAGCTTGTGGCGAAACATTCACAACCTGTTGGCGCTTGCGTGCGTTAAGGAGATTGAAAAGAGGGCTCTGTTTCCATGTGTCTGCGATGGTGTTCTCACTGTATGGTCCGATCAGAAGCCAGTCCGGGTTGGTTTTTAGCAGCTGCTCTAAGCTCACTTCAACGTAAGCACGCTCTGTCTCATTTGGAATTGGGCTCTGGATACCTAGGCAAGTTAACACGCTTCCCGCGTACGATTTTGGGCCATGTAGCCACATGCCTTTTTCTGTTGCAACCGCGAACTGCATAGTGTCGGAGCTCGCAAACTTCGTCTTGAATTTAGCCATCACCGTTTTGTGTTGCTCAATGCGCGACTTCATCTCTTGTTCCTTGTTTAGAACAATACCGATTTTCATTGCGGCATCTAGGTTCTGTTCATAGTTCTCACCACGGCTTTTCAGAAGCAGCGTTGGGGCAATCTTAGACAGAGCGTCATAGGCAGACGAATGTCGTTGAACATCGGCAATGATAAGGTCAGGCTTCAATTGAGAGATAACTTCTAAGCTTGGCTGGGGGCGCATACCAACAGAAGTCCAAGGTGCCACTCGGTCTCGAATCGATTTAAGAATTCGGTTTACATCTTTATCATCCGCAACGCCAACAGGAGAAACTCCGACAGAGGCTAGGGCATCGACAAAAGAATACTCCAAAGCAACGACGCGTTGAGGTGTCCCTGTGATCGTGAACGTTCCTCTTTCATCTGTGACCGAACGTTCATTATTTGCGAAAGTTCCAAATGAGGTGAGAGTACACATCACCAATGCGATTGCTCTATGGATAAGGCCCATTTAACTATTCCGTTATGAAGTTTTGATTAGTAAGGAAGTGTGTCCGTACAGGAAGAAGTTGCGAATGTTAGTGCAACTGAGAAGTAATATCAATGGTAAATGATGTTATTGTTATTAAGGCTGGTGGGGTTTTATTGGGAGGTATTTTTTTGGCAAATGTATGGCCGATCGTTATGTGTATGGTGAATGCTAAATGTTAATTCTGACGATGAATCATTCGCCACATATTAACTCGCCTGATGTGAATTTGGCTTTTTGAAGGATAATCGAAACCGACTTGCTGGAAGTTAATGTAATTTGCTACGAGTGAGAGTGATATCCTAATTTATGACGTTTTCTCCCAATTCAAAAAAAATCGCATGTTCCGAAGAAGCATGCGATTTTTTAAGTGGTGCTTAGTTGCCCGTAGAGCTAGAGAGCTTTACAGCTTCAAGCTAGTGTCATTGACAGAGATAACACGTTTTACTGGCTCTGAGCCATCATAAAACCAAATCTCGACCAGTAGGTCTTTTTGGTTGTCAGATACATTAAAGTCGAAATCCACCTTCCCACTGGTTAATGGAACAGAAACCACTTTACTTGCGTAATGAGCTCGGTAGTTACCAGCGTTGTCTTCGCTAAATTGCTTGTACAAACTCAGCTGTGCTCGTTGTGTCGAAAAGCCGCTAATATCCACACTCAGTGTGCCTGGTTTCACTGGGTTGTAGTCAAAGCCCTCTGGGACAACTAAGTCCTGCGCTGTTGTAGGCTCATCTGGTTCAACAATGGTAACAGGGGGCGGAGTAGAGCTGTCATCATCGCTGCTTCCACCGCCGGAGCCATCACCGCCCCCACAGGCGGTGAGCGCGAGTAGGATAAACCCCATAAGAATTGCAATTATATATTTCATCGTATCCTCTCCCTATGGCAGATCGTAAGTTTTGTCAGTGGCAGGTGATTGATGCCAGTTTTGGTTTGTTGTGCCGCCGGATTCTGCCCAATCTTGGAACTCAGGGTAGGCTTCGACAATATCAACGCGCTCCAGTGGCCATTTCCAATCTTCAACGATGAGCAGTGCCCAAGGCAGGTAGGTCGCGGTTTTAAAGTAGTTGTTGGAGCCATTCAAGCTAGCATCGACACCGATACCGTATAAACTCGTATCGAATTGTTCCGTAGGAGCTTGGCCTGGCAGGTGAATTTCCAATGTTCGTCCAGGTTGGAATGGAAGCCCTTCACCATGATAAGTATTTGGTGTGGCGAAGATGAACGGGTCATACGGCATGTTGGCAATGGCGGAGCGATCGGAGCCTTCGGTAAAGTAGATATCGAGAGAAAAGTTCAGCAGCGAAGCGCCAGTGTCACAACCCGACTCGGTTCTGAAGTAAGTACAACCGCCGCTTGGACTAGCGTGTACACTCATATCTTCACCGATAATGAATATGGCTTCATCGGAGATAGATTCAAGGCCACTCGAAGCTTGTTCAACACCGTCGAATTTGAGCGTTGTTAAGGCCGTTTCAATGCTGCTTCGTGCGACGCCAGGTAGTCGGATCGCGAAACCGTTTTGATAACTAGCACCGTAAGCCACTAACTTACCAGAAATACTGATGATTTCGACGTGTCCTGCGAGGGTGGTCTCTGTTATCTGAAGGTCGACGACCACGTCATTCATATCGTAATCAGCCGTATATGGCCAGTTGTCTTCAAAAGCGACCGAAGCATAAGAGTCAACAGTTGGGAAATGCTCGACCGAGTACCCGTTACCTGTAATGGTAATAGGGTGGTCTTCCACTTCACCGGACGTTGAACCACCCGTGTAGCTTAGGCCTGTCTGTTGACTGAATCGGAAACGGCTCCAGCTTGACCCTGCAGTTGCTGCGTCAGACACAATAAATGGCAGCGTGTTACTACCAGCGGAGAGAAGTTCATCAGTAAAGACTTGTTCACCCGCATCAGCAAAGTCGCCATCTCGGTTCCAGTCAAACCATGCAGACAAATAGCCAGAAGTGGAGGCGGTGACTTCAATCACCGAGCTTAAACCCGGGTCTAGTGCCGCCACGAAGCCAACCCCTTCTTCATCGGCAGTGTCGACAGCATTGTCATCCGCTTGCCCGCCAACATCGCCATCAGGGGCAACGCTGCCCAAGTAGGTAGAACCGTCTATTTCGTGGCGAGGACCATTTGACGCCAATGTCGTGCTGTAGGTGTTTGGAGCATCGCCAAAGTCAATTGTAGAGTTTGTTGGTACAGCAGATGCGCTCGCACATCGTGCGCCGTCATTCTGGCCAGAAGCGGGTCCATTTGCAAAGAACACTCCGTTTACATTGGTGATGTTCGATGGATCGGTTAGATCGATTCTATAAATGTTACCTGTACTATTACTAGCGGCGTACAGATATCCCTCGCCGTCAAAATACAGAGCGCCATATCCGTCTCCACCGATACCAGTGTTACCTCTATCGATTCTACTGCCGTTTGAGCGGCTGTACTCGTATAAAATCCCCGTATTATTATCGACACCATATATCTTTCCGTTCAAAGGGTGAATGGCGATATCAGAGTGATTTGCTTTGTTAGTCGAATAGGATTTGACGGTTTGAATACTCAGGCTGGCTGAAGAGTTTGATGCCAAAGGGGCGAGGTTAATCTTGAATATACCTTTCGACCTGTTGTAGAAATAAAGGTAGTCATCGTATACGTCACCTGCAATAAAACCGTAACTGGGTAAGTTTGACACGGAGACAACTTCGGCCTGGAAATCACTCCCCATTCTCAATACTCTCTGGTTCTCGGAATCATAGCCGTAAAGATAACCATCGTTCTCACTAAAACCCGCAGCATTAAAGCCGGACTGACCTAAGCCGATGGAGGCCACTTCTAAATTGTAGGTGCCGGTTACTAAGTCGACAGAGTATACCGATGCTGGCTTCCCTTGGATTAAGTAGGCATCACTGGGGCATTCACTAAACGGCCCTGCGAAGCTATGTGTACTTATCGCAATCCCCGTTGCCAGGAGAAATAAACGTTTCATAAGAAGTCCCTTTTGAATTAGGTAAAGATGCATATGAAACTTTTATGCCATTTATTATGCTTTGTTTGTTAAGTGTTTTTTTCTAAGCATTCCTGACGTTTTCATTATGAGAGTCAAAAAGGTTGGAAAATGTTTAAGATTTTGAAAAGTGGAGTCATGAAGTTAAAATCAAACTCTGTATTTTGAAGAGATTGTCATTAGAGTGCTTGGTTCAAAACTTTCTTAGTGGTCAGTAGATCATTAAAACTATTTCACAGTCACCTTCCAGCTTTCAAAAAAATCGCATGTTCCTAAGAAGCATGCGATTTTTTAAGTGGTGCTTAGTTACCCGCAGAGTTAGAGAGCCTTACAGCTTCAAGCTAGAATCATTGACAGAGATAACACGTTTTACCGGCTCTGAGCCATCATAAAACCAAATCTCGACCAGCAAGTCTTTCTGGTTGTCAGATACATTAAAGTCGAAATCCACTTTCCCACTGGCTAATGGAACAGAAACCACTTTACTTGCGTAATGAGCTCGGTAGTTACCAGCGTTGTCTTCGCTAAATTGCTTGTACAAACTCAACTGTGCTCGTTGTGTCGAAAAGCCGCTAATATCTACACTCAGTGTGCCTGATTTTACTGGGTTGTAGTCAAAGCCCTCTGGGACAACTAAGTCCTGTGCTGTTGTAGGCTCATCTGGTTCAACAATGGTAACAGGAGGTGGAGTAGAGCTGTCATCATCGCTGCTTCCACTGCCAGAGCTATCACCGCCCCCACAGGCGGCGAGCGCGAGTAGGATAAACCCCATAAGAATTGCAATTATATATTTCATCGTATCCTCTCCCTATGGCAGATCGTAAGTTTTGTCAGTGGCAGGCGATTGATGCCAGTTTTGGTTTGTTGTGCCGCCGGATTCTGCCCAATCTTGGAACTCAGGGTAGGCTTCGACAATATCAACGCGCTCCAGTGGCCATTTCCAATCTTCAACGATGAGCAGTGCCCAAGGCAGGTAGGTCGCGGTTTTAAAGTAGTTGTTGGAGCCATTCAAGCTAGCATCGACACCGATACCGTATAAACTCGTATCGAATTGTTCCGTAGGAGCTTGGCCTGGCAGGTGAATTTCCAATGTTCGTCCAGGTTGGAATGGAAGCCCTTCACCATGATAAGTATTTGGTGTGGCGAAGATGAACGGGTCATACGGCATGTTGGCAATGGCGGAGCGATCGGAGCCTTCGGTAAAGTAGATATCGAGAGAAAAGTTCAGCAGCGAAGCGCCAGTGTCACAACCCGACTCGGTTCTGAAGTAAGTACAACCGCCGCTTGGACTAGCGTGTACACTCATATCTTCACCGATAATGAATATGGCTTCATCGGAGATAGATTCAAGGCCACTCGAAGCTTGTTCAACACCGTCGAATTTGAGCGTTGTTAAGGCCGTTTCAATGCTGCTTCGTGCGACGCCAGGTAGTCGGATCGCGAAACCGTTTTGATAACTAGCACCGTAAGCCACTAACTTACCAGAAATACTGATGATTTCGACGTGTCCTGCGAGGGTGGTCTCTGTTATCTGAAGGTCGACGACCACGTCATTCATATCGTAATCAGCCGTATATGGCCAGTTGTCTTCAAAAGCGACCGAAGCATAAGAGTCAACAGTTGGGAAATGCTCGACCGAGTACCCGTTACCTGTAATGGTAATAGGGTGGTCTTCCACTTCACCGGACGTTGAACCACCCGTGTAGCTTAGGCCTGTCTGTTGACTGAATCGGAAACGGCTCCAGCTTGACCCTGCAGTTGCTGCGTCAGACACAATAAATGGCAGCGTGTTACTACCAGCGGAGAGAAGTTCATCAGTAAAGACTTGTTCACCCGCATCAGCAAAGTCGCCATCTCGGTTCCAGTCAAACCATGCAGACAAATAGCCAGAAGTGGAGGCGGTGACTTCAATCACCGAGCTTAAACCCGGGTCTAGTGCCGCCACGAAGCCAACCCCTTCTTCATCGGCAGTGTCGACAGCATTGTCATCTGCTTGCCCGCCAACATCGCCATCAGGGGCAACGCTGCCCAAGTAGGTTGTACCATCAACTTCATGACGTGGACCGTTTGAAGCCAATGTTGTACCGTAGGTGTCTGGTGCATCACCAAAATCGATAGGGTCATTTGGATCAATGATTGGCGCATTAGCGCAGCGGGCACCATCGTTTTGGTTGGATACTGGCCCATTAGCAACAAACTCTACAGCGGATACAGTGCCCGCCGCAAGGCTTGCGGAAGACAAGTCGATTCTAAAAATTTTACCGTCGGAGTTGCGCGACAAATACAGATTAGCATCAACATCAAAGTAAGCGGCGCCGAACGACCCTGTCACACCAGTGTTGCCGACCAGAGTCGTTACGCCGGTTGTACGATTGATACTGTAAAGTTTCCCTGTATTTGTATCTACCGCATATATATTGCCGTTATCCGGGTGAAAAGCGAAATCAGCAAAAGAAAGTGTTGCCGTAGAGTTTACTTGTACTAGTGAAAGTGTCGCGGTTGGGTCACTGTCGAGAGGTGCGAGATCAATTTTGTATATACCTTTGTTTCTTCTATACACGTAGTACACATGATCATAGACGTCACCCACGAAAAAGTGGTTCCCTGTTCCGAGCAGACCAGACACATTTAACACCTCCGCCTGGAAATCTTGCCCCAGACGGACAACACGGTTCTCGGTCGTGTCGTAGCCGTAAAGATAGCGGTCGGTGAAATCAAACCCGACAGCATTAATGTTCCCTGGAATGCCAGTGTCTGTTTCCAGCAAAGTTGTAGAGCCAGTGACTAGATTAACCCCGTAAATCTGAGTCGGGGCAGATTGGAACAAAAATGCTTGGCTCGGGCAGGTGTCGAATGGCGTTGCGTATGCATTTACTCCTAAACAAATCGACCCCATTAATAATGATATTCTTCTCATAGTCGTTTCCCTTAACAAGTTGCATATGATGTTATGAATAAATCGTGCCATTAATAACGCATTGAAAAATGTCATTTATTCAGGGAAGGGGGTGTTTTTACAAATGTGAATGTCAATTTGACTAGCAGTTTAAAATAGGGAGTAATCGAAAGGTAAATTGAAATTTTTAATCGCAATAACAGATTGGGTGAAATCAGACGTATTGCGATTAATAGATTGATTTATTGTTAGTAAACTTCGAAGTCTCGAAATATTGTTTAGTGATTGGTTGGTTCTGGGTTACCTACGAAGCTTGAGTAATAGCCAGGGCTAAGTCTTATATCAGGGTCACTTGTTGCAATTCCCATCCAATGCCTAGAATAGCCAGGTACTTCTGCGTGAACATTCCAGTTATACCAACTGTCTCCATTGACATCATTGTGAAACCCATATGATTGACAATCGGAAACATACTTATAGTAATCTGATGAGTCACTAAGAATGAGCGCACCCTTGTGGATATAATGCGGATCTTCCCAATTGTTGTATACTATTGTTTGGAAGAATTTAAATTCACCGCGAACAGTGACTACATTATCGTTGCTAGGGTTGTATTCATCAGTATGGAGCCAGCCCCATTGGGTTCCATCGCTATTACCACAATAAATTTTCGCTTCGACTTCTCGAGTAGCTGCATTGTTAGATATAGTCAGAGTTGTTACTAATAATAGTATTTTAATTTTCATGATTATTTTTAAATTTTAAACCGACGTTGAAAATGAAATGGAATGTTATAACTAAAAAATCACACTTTCAATATCTTATTAATTATTTTTAAAATGTTTATAAAGTGTACTTTCTTGTGACTTTTATGTAACTTGTAAATAAGGGGAGGGGTGAGGTTTAATTTAATATTGTTAATAATGTAAATTAAAGATAATTATCAGAGTAGTCTGGTTTTTATAGCATTTTAAATTCAGGGGCTATGATTTTAAATTGTATCTACATGAAAATAATTACTATATAAAAATAAATGCTCGAAATTTGGTAAAGAAAATCTAAGAGCCCCTGAAAAGTTTTTTAACTGGGCGACTTTAAGAAATGTTTCGAGATGTGTGAGATTCATATTAGCTCTATTTTATAAACGGTGATGTGAATTTTTACGGTTTTTACCACCATGATTAGTGTTTATGCTAACAGGCGTTAACTCATCGACACAACTTATATGGAGAATACAGGATGAAAATAGCAATCGTAGGCGCAAGCGGCACAATCGGCAAAGCAGTAGTTAAACGATTAGAAAAAGAACACGAGGTAATAAAAATGGGTCGCTCTTCTGGTGACGTACTTATTGATATGAGTAGTCGTGAATCAATTCGAACTGCTTTTGATACGGTCGGAACTGTTGATGCGATTATTTGTACGGCTGGCCAAGTTTCATTCAAACCATTTGGAGATTATCGTGATCAAGATTGGGAAGTTAGCCTTCAGAGTAAACTCATGGGACAGATTCGCTTGGCAGAAGAAGGCCTCAATTATCTGAATGATGGCGGAAGTGTAACTTTGACTTCGGGTATAACGTCTGATGCTCCAATTCGTTTTGGTACAAGCGCAACGACAGTTGGTGGTGCTATCGAGTTCTTTGCTAAATCTGCAGGTTTAGAAGCCCCGCGTGGTATAAGAATTAACGTAGTAAGCCCGACAATATTGGAAGAATCTGTTCCTGTATATGGAGATTTCTTTCCTGGTTTCTCAACAGCTTCTGGTAAAGAAATAGCAAAATCTTACCAACGTTCAGTTATCGGATTAGAAAACGGTTACACCTTCAAGTGTTTCGCTGGGAACAGTTAGTCAAATGTAGCGACTTTTTGAATTTTCCCTCCCGTTTGGCTGTCTCTTCATCACGACTAGTGATATACAGACACCGCGAATCCAAGTTTAGCAATAAACTTGGATTTTTGTTTTTCATGTCATTTATCGTACGAGTATTGAGCTTGAATCGTAGCTCTCACTGTTAAGTCTTGATGATAGTTCACATTGGATGGTTTTTATAAGAGTTGATTGGTACAGCCTAAGACCATTGTCACGAATATTAGAGTTTTTAATTGGATTACAGTCTTTGGTTGTATATGGTGCTCACGCTCATATAAAATCTTTTTGTATTGATTGAGTTGTAAATAATAATAGCATTGAGTCTGCTATGACTCGTGTATTCAAAATGATGCCCAGACCTTGGAAGTTAAAATGAAAAAAATATTTTGCTTTTTGATATTAATGACATTGTTCAACAATGCGTACGCTAACCAAGCTTTAGGAAGTATAGATTATGATGAAAGAGGATTGCCGATTGTAAATGTAATTATAGATAGTAATCCTTACAAACTAATGCTAGATACAGGTAGTAGTATGGGGTTACATATAAATGAAGAGTCACTCTTTGCCTTAATTTCAAATATTAAGTATCAAGCAAAAAAAGAAAAGCCGTATAAAAGCTCAGATATTAATGGAGAAATAAAATTAACTGAGACATGGACACTCCAAAACCTGACTGTTTCGGAAGCTACGTTTAACAATGTAGGGGTGGTAATACTCGAACCTTGGGGTTGGAGTGTTGGAGACAAGTTACCAGAAAGCGAAGTAATGGGGCTGGGCTTATTTGACAGGCACATTGTGCACATGGATTTCAAAAATAATGTCTTGGACCTGTTGTCTCAATTACCAGGAAATATACACGAGTGGGAAGCGTACTCCCTGAAAGACACTTATTCAGGTCTAATGATAGATGCTCTAACAGGCAATAATGACTTGTCTTTTATTTTAGATTCAGGGGCTTCATATAGCTTTATTTTTTCAGAAAGTATTCCAAAAAAAGCGAGTGTATATGGTTGCAATAAAATCGAGCCTAAAGCGTTATCAACAGACTGTGAGACTACTGCGGTCACGCTGACTGATTCATATGGAAATCGAAAAGAAGAGTTTGCTTATATTGTTGACACCCCAAAGCCTGAGGAGTTCGATGGTCTACTTGGAATGAATTTTTTGCGTGGCCGTGAAACAATTTTAGACCTCAATACAAGTACTCTTTACCTAAGTAAATTATAATTTAGTTCTTAGTAGGGGGTTTAAATCCAAGCTTATAAGTAAGCTTGGGTTTTTTATTTGGTTTATAGATTTTAAAACTTATTTTTTTAATGTTCTAAAAATAAAAGCATATTGTTAAGGGTTTTCAGCTATGGGAGCAAATAGAATAAATTGGATTTGATAACATTTTGAGACAGATACCTACATGCTAGTATCTGGTTTTTCAGTGAGTGTCAGTACAAGACTTTCAGTGGTCAACTTTATACCGTTGGTACTTTCTTTCATCACTGTTAGATGCTCTGAAGTAATTAGAATTATCTGGTTGTTGTTGGTAGTGAGGGGGAAGGTTACTTCTACATTTCCTTCATAAACCAGCGTATTTGGGGAGTCACTCTTCAAGTGAGTAGAGTCACTGACTATGTTGAGTGATGTGCCGCTACGAATCTTCATTACAACGTCACCACTGTAGATTTGATAGCCCCCATGTTGCTTTCCTTGTTTCGAAGATATCGTGTAGGGGTTTATTGTTCCGGCAAATGATATAACACTAAAAAATAATAAAGAGAGAGTTAATGTATTTTTGGTTTTCATTTCTAATCCTTATCATAAACTATAGACTCAAATGGTAAGCTTTTTCTAAGAAAAATGGCAGTCCTTTACAACTTCTAGCGATCTAGTAACGTCATTATTATCGTATGCTTAAGTGACTTAATATCAAACCTTATATTTAGCTACACAAGTCATATTGTTAAATCGGAAACGTTACCTAGTAGGTCATCAATGTCTAAATGAATTTTGGTGGTCCAATTACCTTTTCTCGATCTGTTTGTCCTTTAGTCGATACTTTTTGTTCTTATTTTGATACTTGTAAATTCTTATTTAAATTTAAATTAACCATGTAAATGGTGCGGGTTTTGGGGTTGTCAAGCATGAGAAAAATAACAAGAAAAACAATTATAATCTTTTTTATTATTTTTATAATTACTTTTGGGCTGGTCAAAGCGACTGATTTTGCATTACATAAATCATCTGAAACTGATTTTTGTATTTCATGTCATTCAATGAGAATTCCATATGATGATTATATAAAAAGTCCACACTATGTGAACCAACATGGTGTTTCTGCGCAATGTAAAGATTGCCACATTAATGAGAAAAGTAATATTGATTATCTAACTGCGAAGTTAGGTGGAATGAAAGATATCTGGTTTGAGGTAACTGGTAAAATAGACTCAAAACAAAAATATGAAGAACATAGAATGGAAATGGCTCAAACTGTTTGGAAACAAATGGAAGCTAATAATTCCGCCACGTGTCGTAGTTGTCACGATTACGAAAAAATGAATTTCGACCTGATGCCTGAAAAAGCTAAACAGCAAATGCAAATTGCCGCAAGTAAGAATCAAAGCTGTATAGACTGTCACAAAGGTATCGCCCACAACTTACCAAAAGTAAAATCAGACACATTTGATATCAATGAGTTAAAAAGTGGCTCGATAGCTTACACAACGGAAATTTCTCCACT
Organism: Vibrio campbellii CAIM 519 = NBRC 15631 = ATCC 25920; assembly: GCF_002163755.1. Lineage (NCBI taxonomy): Bacteria > Pseudomonadati > Pseudomonadota > Gammaproteobacteria > Vibrionales > Vibrionaceae > Vibrio > Vibrio campbellii. The sequence continues at coordinate 708,907 of NZ_CP015864.1, read as the reverse complement.
TTATAACGATCAAGATTTTATTGAAATTAAAGCTAAAATTCTACCTTATACTAAGTTTACCGTTTTAGACAAAGCGAATGGTGCCACAAAGATTAAACTTAGCGGATGGCAAGAAGCGCACAAGAATTTGCTCTACGCGATTGGAGGGAAGCGAATTACTGATGCTGTAATAAGAGGTTTAGATAGTATAGAAGAAACTGGTGAAAATTTTTATGAAAATACCACTAAGAAGTCTTGGAAGGAGCTAACTATAATCGCTTGGGTTAAGAGTACACCTGTTACTAAAAATATTGATCAGCAATGGGAAAAAAATAAGTTCGAGTACGAATCTAAGTGTGCGCAGTGTCACCAGAAGGTACAAGAGCATCACTTTAGTAGTAATGAATGGCCAGCTCAATTTAAAGGTATGGCACGTCAAGCTAAATTAAATAAAAATGAAACTCAAGGGATTTTAAAATACCTCCAATATCATTCATCAGATATAACAAAAAAAGCGGGAAACTAAAATGGTATTAACAAGGCGTGATTTTATTAAAAAGAGTTGCTCAGTGAGTACGAAATTGGCTCTTACTATGCAATTGAGTCCACTCGCATTTGCATCACAAGCAGATCCTAACTTACGAAAGGTTTTAACTGGCTCTAAGTTTGGTACATTTGAAGCTGAATTGAGTGGTAATTCCATCAAAAAGATTTCTGTGGATAATATCCACTCAAAAATGGTTTACCACGCTTATAAAACAATTAATAATCCGTCACGAATTAAAACACCTATGGTTCGTAAAGGTTATTTATCTGGTGACAATAGCGACCGCGGTAGTAATGAGTTTGTTCCTGTTAGTTGGGAAAAAGCCATTGATATTCTTTACAAGGAGTTAGATAACGCACAATCACAGCATGGGCCTTCTTCAATTTTTCCTCTTTCACATTGGGGAATGTTTGGACAGTTTGGTAATTGCGGTACAGCAATGCAGCGTGCTCTAAATCTTCATGGCAAAACTATGAGTTCAACAGGGTTTTACTCTTTCGCTGCTGCTGAATCTATTTTGCCTGAGATTGTTGGTGATATTGAAGTAACCTCTGAACAGACAACGTTAAACTATGTGGCAGAACATACAGAGTTGCTCATCTTATGGGGTTGTGATCCTATCAAAAACTTAAAGATAGGACTTAGTGTTCCAGATTTTTCACCTTATAAATACTGGCAACAAATAAAACAAAAAATAGAGCAAGGTAAAATCGAGGTGATCTCTATTGATCCCCTTGCAACAGATACCCAAAATTACCTAAATGCTAAAAATATCGGCATTAAGCCGCATACAGATACCGCTTTAATGCTGGGACTTTGTTACGAGCTATTAGAGCAAGAAACGTATGATAAGCGCTTCATCGAAGATTACACAGATGGACACGAAGAATTTTTTGCCTACCTTTTAGGTGAAAAAGATGGCGTGAAAAAAACAGCTAAGTGGGCTTCGGAAATTTGTGGACTTTCAGTTACTACTATTAAGTCACTTGCTAAAAAGTTCACCAGTAAACGTACTCTGCTTTCTAGTGGCTGGTCTGCACAACGTGCAGAACATGGCGAACACTACTGTTGGTCTTTAGTCGCATTAGCTTCAATGATTGGTGAGATTGGTCTGCCCGGTGGCGGCTTCTCGTTTGGATATAATGCAAATGATGCAGGTGCAGCAACCTCAAACGGTTCAAGACTTGGCGTAATGGGTGCAACGGTGAAGGGGTCAACACCAAAGTATGATAAACCTTATACAAGTACACCATACTTTCCGACATCACGTATGGTGGATGTAATCAACAACCCAGGAAAAGTCGTACCGTTTAAAGGTAAAGATATTACTTACCCTGACTTAAAGGTTTTTGTTGTTGCTGGTGCAAACCCATTATCGACACATCAAGACGTAAACCAACTGAAAGAAGCATTAAATAAACTTGATTTTATTGCAACGATTGATTGTCAATGGACTGCAACCTGCCGTTTCTCGGATTTAGTGTTACCAACAACGACAGTTTGGGAGCGCGATGAATTAATACCATACGGAAATGCAACTAACCGCGGTGTTATCGGTATGAAGAAACTGGTAGAACCGATGTATGAGTCAAAAGACGACTATGAAATATGGCGTTTATTTGCAGCTAAATTCGACCGCGAAAAACAGTTTACTGAAGGGAAGACCCAAATTCAGTGGTTAAAAGAGTTTTACGATAAGGCATACACTGATAATCAAAACCGAGGTATCAACATGCCTGTGTTTGAGAAGTTCTGGACGCAAGATAGCGCTATTTTTGAATATCCCGGTCAAAACGATTTTGTTCGTTATGCCGACTTTAAAGAAGATCCAGACCTTGATGGATTAGCTACTGATTCTGGTTTAATACAGCTATTTTCACAAAAAATCGCCAATGCAAACCTTAAAGACTGCCCACCTTATCCATGTTGGATGGAGACGTCAGATTGGAAAGAGCGTTCATCAGGTGAGTTTTTCCACCTAATATCGCTACATCCAACAAACAGACTTCATTCACAGCTTTGTGGTGTGAAAGAGTTGCGAGATCTTATTAACGCCAATCAGCATGAACCTCTATGGGTTAATCCTGCTGATGCAAAAGAATTTAATCTTGTCACGGGTGATATTGTCGAAACATATAACGCGAAAGGTAAGGTTTTATTGGGTGCTATTGTTTCAGATAAGGTGAGTCCAGGTGTATTGGCAACCCAGGAGGGGGGGTGGTACAGTCCTGATGGTGATGCCTGTCTGTATGGGAATATAAACATCTTAACAACGGATCGTGGTGCTTCATCTTGGTCTCAAGGTCCATCAGCACAGACCTGTCTAGTCAAAATCAAAAAATATCAAGGTTCATCCCCTAAGATTGATTGCTTTGATGGCCCTAAAATAGTGAAACCATAAGCCGCAAAAAGGCTGAGCCCTGTCATATGGGACAGCCTTTTATTTGGTTACGTCGCAAATCTAATTAGAGGTGTGACAGGCCTTACCTACAGATATATTTATAATTCGATTTTATAGAATCGTTTAAAGGCCGTCTGACCTTCAACTGCTTTTTGCACTCGTTTAACATTATGCGCATTTCTAGTCTACTTAATTATCAATGGCCTTATTGCGTCGTGGTTTCCCTCAGCAGTTTAAAGGAATAGTGACAGAGGTAGACAGTACTGCCTAAAAGACAATCGAGACATCACAACTGCTGATAATTTATAGTCAAAGTATAAGTAGGAAGGGAAGTTTCTGAGGTACTGCTGTGTTGAGAGCGTTTCCCATTCAATGATAGTTGAAGCGACCCAGAACGAGCCGATCATGACTATACAAGATGATACTGAGTTCTTGGGGATCCAAGCCCGGTTAACGTTGAAAATCAGAAAGACGCCTAATGAAATATTCAGTCTGATTGGAGTAGGTCACTCATGATTGTTTGCCTGACAATATTAAACATAACAGCTATTGAGTTAATATCTTCTCCATTCTTTATCCGCAAGCAAGCTTTTTAAGCGATGGATGAAAACCAAACCTATTTCATTCCGCCCTGCACAAGCAAGCCCAGCACGGATCCTTTCAATAAGAAGTACTTCATCAAATGCAGCCACATCAGAAATACACATGCGTTGTCATCTTTCAAGCCGAGTTGTCAGATCTATGCCTTCTGACGCTTGGTAATGAGTACGAACAACCGTCTCTTCCAAATGCTCAATGGCTTTTCCTATGTCCACAGTGTCTCGTCTAAATCGAACCAATTTGGTTGCGACAAGAACATCCTCGAGCTCAGGTCCCTCGAGGACTTTTACAAGCATCACTGTATCTAAACAAAAGTTCTACAGGTCAGTGGTTTAAATCATTAACTGGTTTCTTTGAACTGTATACCTCATGTCCAATCATGGACAGAAGAGGCAGCGAGCTTTAAACAGAAGGTACATCTTTGGGTTGTTGAACTAACCCATAACTGGTTAAACCATTGTCGTAGGTTGCTTGTTCTTTGAGAAAAGAAAAAACTACGAAGCCATGTTGCTTTTAGCTTGTGGCCAATTTTGGAATATATCTCTTTTGGGACAAGTTCCAAGTTTAATTTTTGATATTGTTGTTAATAAATTAACTCAACCTAATTTAGTTCAATTTAATTTATATTCATTCAGTGATTCAAATATCATTTGTTGTTATTTTAAGAAGGGTTATTTAACTGAAAAAGTATTTTTTAGGATGAAATCTGTGAACTACTGTGAATTTTTTATTTTTTTGCATTGTACATTTAGAAATATAAGTGATATTTCTGTAATTATGCAGTGGCGGAAGTTATAAATACCAAAACTACTTAGGGTTGCAGGTTGGCGGTAAGCGAGCGAATACCTATAAGTATGGATAAACTACGTGATCGTAGTGAAGGGTCGTGGCAAACAGCGCTGCAGCTTAAAGTAGAAATAGGGTATGTATTTCAGCTAAAAGGATACACGAGCAGCACTTTTAGCATAGCTACATGCATACTTAAGGGTGATTATTTGCCCGCGAGATATATTTAGGTTGTGAATATTATAATTAATTGAAATTATAGAAATATTACTTAACTCATAATATAGAAGATGATTTATTAGCAACTACTATTTGAGTGTTTAGTATATTTCTCATTATTTCAGTGGTTTGAGTATAAGTCACTTCGCTCGGAAATATTTCTTGTTATAACTAAAATTACAGAGTTAGTGAGGTTTATATGCCAAAATTTAACCGTAGCGCAATCGCGATAATGACAATATTAAGCGCGATCTCCAGCCCAACCCTGTTGGCAAATATCAATGAGCCAAGTGGTGAAGCGGCTAATATTATTAGTCAAGCCGCTGATAGCCACGCAATGAAATATTATAATGCTGCTGATTGGCAAGCTGAAGACAATGCATTACCTAGCTTAGCTGAGCTGCGTGATTTGGTGATTAACCAGCAAAAAAGTGTTTTATTTGATTTCAGTCAGAACAGTGATGCTGATGGTCAAGCAGAGATGCAAGCCCAATTCAGAAAGACTTATGGTGTCGGTTTTGCTAATCAATTTATTTTCATCACTGAACATAAAGGTGAGCTGCTGTTTACACCTTTTGAACATTCAGAAGAGGTTGACCCTAAATTACTCGAAGCGCCGCTTACAACTCGTTCTGGTCTTAAAAGTACGGCACCGACAAATAGCGAAACAAGCACCTTGCCGCATGTGGCGTTCTACATTAGTGTCAACCGTCCAATCAGCGATGAAGAGTGTACCTTTGACAACTCTTGGCTGTGGAAAGATGAAAAAGGCAGTCGACCGTTCTGTAAAGATGCCAATATCTCATTGATTTATAGGGTTAACCTAGAACGTTCGTTGCAATACGGAATTGTTGGTAGTGCAACACCGAATGCAAAAATTGTGCGTATCAGCCTTGACGATGACAGCTCTGGTGCAGGCATCCATCTAAATGATCAACTCAGTTACCGCCGGTTTGGAGCCAGTTATACAACTTTAGATGCCTATTTCCGTGAGTGGTCAACCGATGCGATTGCCCAAGATTATCGTTTCGTGTTTAAGACATCGAACAATAAAGCAGAAATTCTTGAAACCTTTCCTATCGATAACCTTAACGTGAAATATGAGAAGAGAAAGCAGTCAGGTTTTGAACTTGGGGTGACTGGTGGGGCTGAAGTCAGTGAAGATGGTCCGAAAGCTAAACTGGAGGCGAGAGCGAGTATTACTCAGAGTCGCTGGTTAACCTACAACACACAAGATTATCGTGTTGAGCGTAATGCGAAGAATGCGCAAACTGTAAGCTTTACATGGAATCGTCAAGAATACGCGACAGCAGAATCGCTGCTCAATCGTTCGACTGATGCTCTTTGGGTTGATACTTACCCGGTAGACGTGAACCGTATTAGTCCACTGAGTTATGCGAGTTTTGTGCCGAAGATGGATGTGATTTACAAAGCCTCAGATACAGAAACAGGCAGTACGGATTTTATCATCGACTCGTCGGTCAATATCCGCCCAATCTATAACGGTGCTTATAAACACTACTATGTGGTCGGTGCTCATCAGTCCTATCATGGCTTTGAAAATAGCCCACGTCGGAGAATCACGAAGTCGGCAAGCTTTACAGTCGATTGGGATCACCCAGTATTCACTGGTGGTCGTCCGGTTAACTTACAACTTGCCAGCTTTAACAACCGCTGTGTTCAAGTCGATGCCCAAAGTCGCTTGACGGCCAATACGTGCGATGATCAGCAATCAGCGCAATCTTTCATCTATGATCAGCTTGGTCGTTATGTGAGTGCGAGTAACACCGAGCTCTGTCTTGATGGTGCGGCACTAGATGTGTTACAAACCTGTAACCAAAACCTGACTCAGCGTTGGGAATGGCGTAAAAATACAGATGAATTAACCAATGTCTACAGCGGTGAATCCCTTGGACATGACAAACAGACGGGTGAGCTCGGTTTGTATGCAAGCAGCAACGATGCGGTAAGCTTACGTACCATCACCGCGTATACTAATGTGTTTAATGTACAAAAAAGTTCGCCAATTCTGGGTTACACACAAGGAAAAATGAATCAGCAGAGTGTGGGACAAAACTATCGTTTGTACGTTCGAGAGGGGTCTGCGATTGATGCATTGGGAACGGCGTCCGATTTATTGGTTGGTGGCAACGGTGGTAGCTTGACTTCGGTGGATCTATCCGGCGTGAAATCTATCACGGCAACCTCTGGCGATTTCCAATATGGCGGTCAGCAGTTGGTGGCGCTGACATTCACCTACCAAGATGGGCGTCAGCAAATGGTAGGTTCGAAAGCGCATGTCACCAACGCTCATGAAGATCGTTTCGATTTGCCGGATGCCGCTAAGATCACTCAACTAAACATTTGGGCTGACGATTGGTTAGTGAAAGGGGTTCAATTTGATTTGAACTAAAAATAGACGTTAAAGATGAAAGTATGCCCTGAAAATTCAGGGCATTTACTGGATTTAGAACCTACCCCAAAACGGGCTTATTTCGAACAATGAGGCTATAAGTTAAATGCAGAATGGCCTCGGCGTTTTTCAAAATACTTCTTACAAGTTGCTTTTTAGTTACGCATCCTCTTTATATGCATTTACATGAATTATGCCAACTGGTTACCCGAGTGAAGCACAAGCACCTGCTCAAAGAATTGTTCTTGAGTGAGCGTTAGCGGGATGAGTCAATGCGCTTTTTCACCAATCTCTCTAATAAAGTATAAAAAAAATAAACTACTGATATTCTGCTCACTTAGTGCTTTATTCTGCTTGAGGTTAAGGGGGGATGAGAAAGGGAGTTATCCCTCGGTACTGGCTACCTTTGCGTGATGTTCTTTCGCTTCTTTGAAAATCTCTAATCGGCTTTTGTAGAGCACTTTAGTTGTAATAAACAGACCAATGCCGTAGCAAGAATGACAATAAATAGAAAATAAAATTGCTTGGATAGTATTAGGGCTATTCACATGGAAAAAGCCTTCACCAAAGGCATAGCTGACTACAACTAAAGGGAAAAATAACAATGACCATGCGTAGACGAGTGACTTTTTAAGGCTCGGTTTTAGAAACAATCCTTTCTCGACAAAGCTAATATAAAAAACAGTATAAGCTAAGCTCACGCTAAAGTGCATAATCCAACCTATGAGAACATCATGTGGGACTGCAGGCACTTGTTGTATAGATTCAACCAAAGGATGCCCTTGAGTAATATAAACCAAATAACGGCCTAGGCTCTCAAAGTTGTTCAGTGGATGATCACTGAACAATAGATACAAGTTACTTCCAAGATCTAAGCAAAGGCCACTAAAAACACTAATAAACAGAAGGTGAAGAAGGTAGGATGAACGCTGGTGATGGGGGTAATAGAACATAGAGCATCTCCGGTTTAATTCTGTTTTCGCTGCGAGCATGAAAAAGCTTGTCATGGTCAGGTGTGGTTCATTAACACCGTGACATCGCCTTCATAAGTTCAATATGTTTGTTAATGTTTATAAGTTTAAGGCAATGAAATGTCGGGATATATAAAGTATGCTTTATACAAAACATTACTGATGGTTATGTATAGGCTCAAGAGTGAAAACAAATTTAGATTTGAATTTGCTGGTGGTTTTTTTAGAGGTGTATCGGCTTCGTTCCATCACATTAGCGTCGGAATCACTAGGTTTAACGCAACCTGGAGTAAGTGCTGCGTTAAAGCGGCTGCAATCCCAGCTGGGTGCGCCTCTTTTTGTTAGAGAAGGGCGCGGAATTAGCCCAACACATGCTGCAATAAAGCTAGCGAATGAAATCGAACCTGCGCTAACGGCGGTAGAGAGTGCGCTGGGCAATGTCGCGGATTTTGATGTCCAAAATCATCACACGTTTACAGTTTATGTAAATGAGATAATTATGCATATGGTCAGAAACAAAATTGAGCTCGACCCAACGATGGGTAACTGCAAAATTAATTTCCATATGACGCCCAATACAGAAGGTGAGTTGTTATCTCAGTTAAGCTTACACAAAGCAGATTTGGCCATTGATATTGGTTTGCGCAGTAATCCGTCTTTTACCTATCAATCCTATATCGATGATGAAGTTGTTGTCGTGTGTCGTAAAGATCATCCCCACATTCAACAGACAATCACTCAAGCGCAGTTTTATGCAGAAAAAATTATTTTTATGCAAAAGAGGCGAATCGACTTACTCGAAATGAATTATTTCTCTGATGAACGTTTTCTGCCAAAAGACGTAGACTGTGAAACCGCATCCGTTCTTTCAATATTAGCGTTAGTGTCAGAGAGTGACGCTGTTGCTCCTGTAAGTCTACTGATGGCCAATAAATACGCCTCGTTGTTTAACTTACAAATTCTGCCATTGCCGTTTTCCTCCAAGCCTTTTCAACACGTTATGATGTGGCATAAGCGCGATGACCATAACTCAGCTAATCAATGGTTGAGAAATAAACTTTGTGATGTCTTGCGACGTTGACGTTATATCAAAAGTTTGGCCTGACGTAAGATACAAAAAAACAATGCCACACCAAAAAAGCGAACCGATCGGTTCGCCTTTGTATATTTAGATTCTACTGGTCATGTTATATCAAGTTGGACCCAACTGCTTGTCTGGTGTGTGACCATGTGTAGGACATACATGATGAATATCTTAACTTATGTTATTGAACGTTATCTCTAATCCGATATAACTTGTATAAAAATTTGTTGGAGGAGACGTAAAGTGATAAGAGAAATAAAAGAAGACGACTTTGAACTATTCTGGCCATGCTTCAAACAGATAATCGAAGAACAAGAAACGTATGCATTCGATCCTACAATGACATATCAGGAGGCCTTCGAACTATGGTGTAAGGCCCCATTAAAGACATTTGTTTATGTAGAAGGTGACCAAGTTCTAGGCAGTTACTACATAAGACGAAATGCACAAGGACCTAGTAGTCATATCTGCAACTGTGGTTTCATGGTGCAAGGTCAGTCTCGTGGTAAAGGAATTGCAAAAAAGTTGTGTGAGCACTCGGTCGAAACTGCCATTAATTTGGGTTTTAGGGCTATGCAATTTAATTCTGTAGTGTCCTCGAATGAAGTGGCGGTTAACTTATGGAAGAAACTGGGTTTTACCATAATAGGCACGATTCCCTTAGCCTATCTTCACCGAAAGCTTGGTTATGTTGATAGTTTTATAATGCACAAAACACTAGTCAGTGAAGTCGAAGATTCTATCGTGAATGTATACTCGTAAAACCCTGCGCTTCAAAATCTTATGCTTCTCAGTATCATTGGATGGTTAGCCTTGTAAGTAAGAGGTGTACAAAACCTTCACGGGCTGAATTTGTACCTGTGGCACTTTCTAGCTTGAAAGTGTCCAAAAGCTTCTCAGGTTGAATTTTTACCCGTGGCACTTTCTAGCTCGAAAATGCTCGATTCCTTCTCAGTGCTAAAGTCTAACCACAATCTGCAATTGTAAGTTTGCCTTATCTGTAGTTATCCAAGAGAGTGTGTACGTAAGCTTTTTAAAAATTATGAGTCATCTTGCAATCTAATGTTCAATACACCTCACTAACCTATTGATTATCAATTGAACTGCGTTCACAAAGATTGCATGATAGGAGTATGAAAAACGGCTGAAAGCCGTATAGAAAGCGTTATGTGCTAAGCGCTGAACTTGGATTAATACATATAAAAATCAAGGAGTAGTTGATGAAAATTCTCATTGTTGGTGGCAGTAAAGGTCTTGGTAAGTATCTAGCTTCGAACATTCATAATGCTGAAATATATATGATCGCCAGGACAGAGCAAAATGATGAACGAATTTCTAGCTTCAGTATTGATGTTAACCCAGAGAAAAAGCCAGACTACTCGTGCCTTAAGAGTGTTAAGTTCGACATAGTTGTGTACCTAGTTTCTATGTGGGGGGAATCATCGAATCTTACAACTGTAGAGTTAGCTGATTTTATGAACGTTGGCCCACTAGGCTATCTCAACTTAGTTAATGAGCTTCATTCACAAGAGTCACTAAGCGAGAAGTGCAGTATTGTCTCAATTGGTTCAACGGCAGAGCTATCTGATAGTACACAGTATCCAGCATTTACATTGAGCAAAAAGCTACTAAAAGATGTTTCAGGTCAGCTCCAAAATATACATCATTGTTATCGTTTTACTCATTTCACGATAGGTGGTATTGGTCAAGGCGAAGAGGAGCGCATAGAATATTTTAGCGTTTTGGAAATCATAAATACGTTAGTTAAAATGGATTCAAACACCTATATTTCAAGTATGCTCATAAAATCAAAGCTTGGCATGTAAAGTACGCACATAACAAAGCATTTAAGAGTGATTCCCAACGCTTGGCATTTTTCATTCCATCGTTGGGTTTTGTGTTTACGGTGGTATGGTTAGGTTTAGTGGTAGCGTTGCTCACACCTTAATGCGGCGTTAGCTGGTAGGAGGTTATATGGAAATTAATACCGACTTTGAGAAGATGAACTTTCATGATGTATCTATCAAAGATGTCTCCAGAACTGACTCCAAGATTATCATCGTTCTCAGTGGTATTTTCATCAGCAAAGAGCACCCGAGTTCAAATGGAAGCGATCTAATTGTTCAAAACGGGGTGATGACTCTATACAACGTATCCAATGAAAAAAGTCTCACCTGGTTAAATAGTGTTGCACCTGTCAGCCACGAAACGCCAGAGTGCCCAATTGATGAAATCATGAATGCGAAGTTTGATGGAAGCACATTCCACTTTGATGGCTTTAAGGAAACGATGCCTTGGCATGAGTGGTTTATTCAGGCAACAAGTTTCAATTTGGTCGCCTCCGATGTTGTGGAGACAACCAGCTAACAAATTGTTCAAGAGTGATTCGGCACGCGTGGCATTTTTACTATGCGTTAATTTTAGTAGTTAAGGTGGTATGCGGGAGCTTCGGTATTGCGTGCCTCACACCTTAACAAGGCGTTATGTTCTAAATTAGATATAAAGGATAAACAATGAGAAAATACTTGTTAATGAGTCTATTGATTTTATTACCATACGGAGCGATGGCTAGTGGTGCAAATTAAACAATAGAACAAATTTATTACTGCGGTGAAGATTTTGCCCTAAAAATGAGCGGTGGTGATTGGTATTTAGTTCAAAGAAAAACTGTAGGCGATAAAAAATTTGACCATTTTTTGTCCATGGCAATGTTCATGATGGCTTCAGAGAAAAAAACAGCTAACATATTCCCTCGTGAGCCACTAGATAATTGGTGTGGGAATAGTGGGTTTAAGCCCATAGATAAACTGAGTATTCAGAAATAATGGTGGTAACAATTCGCTCGAACATAACAAAGCGTTTAAGACGGATTCACAACGCTTGGCACTTTAAGTTCAAGTCAGCTTAAGTGTTTAAGGTACAATGGGTTAGGTTTGGTGGTTGGCGTTGTTCACCACTTAACGCGGCGTTAGAGGTATAAAGTGGAATATTCAATTGAAGAAGCATCCAAAGAAATTGGAAAGCGTGTATTAGTATCCATAAGGATTGTATCTCCAAATCGCGATGATGAATATGGTGGTTTCTGGGGAATAATTGTTTCAGCTCACGAGAATGGGTTATTAGTCAAAGTCGAAGGTGGTAGTGAGGATGAATTTGAAATGATCCCACCAGATTTCGAATTTCTGCAACCTGCCAAGTATGATTTTTACCAGTTTGAAGACAATCAAATAATTGAAAATGTTGATTATGAAGTATATTGGTCTGCAGCTGATGACCCGGAATACCTCTAACAAACTGCTTAAGACGGACTGCCAACGCTCGGCGAATTTACTTCAAAGTTTGCTCTGTGTTTAAGGTGGCTTGTTTAGGTTTTGTGTTATGTTATCAGCCACTTAGCAGGGCGTTATGTGTTTGGAGGGAAAATGGTTAGGGAAGCGACAAAAGACGATTGCGTAAAATTAGCGGCATTGTCCATTAAAGTTTGGCTAGACACATATGCTCGAGAAGGTATCAAAACTGAATACGCTGAGTATGTCTTGTCTACTTTCACTGCAACCTACTTCTTAGAAATATTGGATACGATTAAATATCGTGTGTTTGTAAGTGAAGAACAGGAAGTTATTCAAGGCTATGTAATGGTTAATCTTGAATCGCATTATCAAACGTCCAGTAATGGCTTTGAAGTCGAAAAACTATATGTCGATAACACTTTCAAAGGGAAAGGGTTAGGTCGAAAGCTCTTGAATGAAGTCGAAAACCAGTTGGGTAATAAATACTGGCTTTACACTTGGGTTGAAAATGAATCCAATGGATTTTATGAGCATCTTGGGTTAAGTCGAATAGGACTTCTAACCTTTGAGTTTGCAGGTGCTTCAATAGAAAATAACGTGTATCAGTCAGCCCACACATAACAAAGCATTTAAGACGGATTCCCAACGCTCGGCATTTTCAGTTTGCTTCAGTTTCAGTGTTTACGGCACAATGCTTTAGGTTTGGTGGTCTGCGTTGCTCACCACTTAATGCGGCGTTATATGCACAGAGAGAATTACAGATGATTCGTAATTATTTAGAAACGGAAAAACAAATTCAGAACTCTGCCCATGATGGGATTGGCTCTGTCGAGTTATATGAAATTTGGAGTAAGTCAGACTTCGCTAGCAGCTGCGATTTTATCGACAGACAAATTATCCCACCAAATTCTACGGTTGGTTACCATAAACATGGCAACAACGAAGAGATGTATATCATTCTCGAAGGCTCTGGAACAATGACTATTGATAACCAAGAGGTTAAGATTAAAAAAGGCGATATGATAAAAAATAAGCCTTATGGTGAGCATGGTTTAATAAATGATTCAGATTCAGACATTGAGCTGTTAATTATTCAGTTTAGCCTGGATTAGTGTGCATATAACAATCTGTTTAAGAGTGATTCGCAACGCTTGGCATTTTTGCTATGCATTGCGTTTAGTGTTTAAGGTGGTATGCAGGAGCATCGGTATTGCGTTGCTCACACCTTAACAGGGCGTTATGCTTCAAAGGGATTTATGAAAGAGCTTTTATTATTGGTCTTAACTTACGTTATTTTTTATGGCATGACCTTTTTAGATAGGGACTTATCCGAGCTCTCGCATAAGGTAGGTGTTGTGAATATAAAATCAGTCAATTGCTACTCAATTGGGCGAACTACATACTGCCAAACGATTTTTAGCTTGGGTTCAGAACCAGGTTTGTTCACTATCGACGCTGACATATCATCAAATTTCGATAAGGAGGGTTTTTACTTCAACCGTAAGGTAGAAGTTCTATCCATGCCTCAGTTGGTCGCCGAAGGGTCAGGCCCATCTTATGTTAGTCACATTACTAGAAATGGCTACTCAATCTATGGTTCTACAAAATGGTTGAGTAAAGATGATTTTTACTTCGTCAATGCCACCATGTTACTGCTGTTTGCACTATGGGTTCTCGTTCGGCTGAAACACTTTGACAAGAAGCATAACAAGTTGCTTAAGAGCGATTCGTAACGCGTGGCATTTTTACTATGCGTTGATTTTAGTGATTAAGGTGGGTGTGCGGAAGCTTTTGTATTGCGTTACTCACACCTTAGCAAGGCGTTAGCTTTCAAGGAGGAAAATTGAGCGCAAGTGACTATATCAAAGAGGTTCGTTCTAAGGTTGGAACGATGCCACTTCTTATCCCCGGCGTTGCGGGTGTCATTTTAAATGAAAATAAAGAGTTACTACTTCAGCAAAAATCAGATGGCACATGGAGCCTTCCTGCCGGAATGATTGAACCTCAAGAGTCGCCAGTGCAAGCATTGATCAGGGAAGTTCGCGAGGAAACAGGTTTGGCTGTAAAAGTAGATTGCCTACTTGGTGTATTCGGCGGTGAGGGTTTTGGTTTTACATACCCAAATGGTGATCAAGTTGAATACACAGTCATCATGTTCAAATGTGTAGTAGAAAGTTGTTCTCAATCCGCACTCGATGATGAAACGGTATGCCTTAAATGGTTTTCAAAAGGTAATATGCCAAGGCTTGAGTTGCCGTACCCGTTGGATTGTTTATTTGCAGAAAATGATTCAGCGTACTTCGTTGGCTAGAAACTTAGTATCAAGTTTGAAGTGCGACACTTTTTACAGATGCGCATGAATATACTCCGTTGGTGTCCTATACCCAAGTCTTTTGCGTGGGCGCGTATTTAATTTGTGTGCAATTTCATTGCAGAGCTTCTGTGTTACGTGTGACATAGAAGTTCGTTTTGGTAAGTATTGTCGTATTAAGCCATTAGTGTTCTCATTAGTGCCTCGTTCCCATGAGTGGTATGGGTTTGCAAAATAAAACATACAGTTATGATGTTTCTCTAGTTGTGCATAACCATGAAATTCAGTGCCATTATCTGCAGTTATCGTCTTAAAAGGTAAGTCAGAGCGGGTCATGATTTTGCTCATTCTTACGTTGAGCGACTCGCTTGTTCTATCGTCCATTTGCCCAATAAAAGTGTAGCCAGTCATTCTGTCGACTAAAGTCACGATACAGTGCTTGGTTCCGCGGCCAACGACGGTATCAATCTCCCAGTGACCAGGCTCTTTTCGATGCTCAGCTTTTGCAGGTCTTTCGGTAATATGGCGCTTTGCTGCAAGTCGACCTCGGCTGTCTTTTGAGTTATACCTTTTACGCCTTTTCTTATTGGATTGGCGTAGGTGCTTCCATAGTGTTCCACCGAGAGTTTTGTCGTTCCAAACGTACTCATAAATGAGCTCGTGGCTCATTATTGGATAGCCTCTTACCCTTAGGTATCCAACGATTTGGTCAGGACTCCAATCCAGTCGTAGCAGGGCTTCAGGCAACCTAAAGTCGATTTCGCTGTAGCGCTTATTTCTGCGTGACCGGCGCAGCCGGTTGCGAGCCATTTGTTGGGCTCTCCATGCCTGATAGGAGTACCTTTTAAAGTGTCTGTTGTATCGGGAGTTGCGTTCAATTTCTCGATAGATAGTGGCTTTGTGACGCCCCAGTTGTTTAGCTATTTTAGCGGTACTAATTCCTTGCTTTCTGAGCGCAGAAATCATATACCTTTCGTTCTCAGTGAGGTGCGTGTATTTCATGCTTTTTACTTCTTGGCGGGAGCAGACTTCATGATTATCGCATCTCACTGTTTTTATGTTCAGAGGTGTCGCACTTCGTACTTGAATCCAAGAAAGCTAACAATTGTTCAAGAGTGATTCGGCACGCGTGGCACTTTGACTATGCGTTAGTTTTAGTGGTTAAGGTGGTATGCGGAAGCTCAGGTATTGCGTGCCTTACACCTTAACAAGGCGTTATGTGATTGGAGTAAATTTGAATATTCAGGAATTTAAACAGTTCATAAAAGAACACATACATGCTTTAGAGCCTAGCGGAAAAGAGAATCCACTAAAGGTTCAAAAGCGTTTTCAATTGACGCCGAGAGAGTACTTGAGCTTTGCAGAAAATGAGTTGAATAATTCTTCTGATGTGAGTCGCATTAACTGTGTATCTCACCTGAAGCGTGCGCTGGATTGTCAGTTAGATACTTACTTTCATACCTTTAACTTGTATGAGCTTTTTAATAAGCGTGCAATTAAAGTCAAAACTAAACTGGAGTTTATAGGCGCACTTGGTTTTTTAAACTCCCGTTCGCTAGTAAGGCTGAACAACATAAGAAATGGTATGGAGCACGACTATGTCGTCCCTGATATCGCTGATATTGAGGTTTATTTCGATTTAATTACAGCTTTAGTCCAATTGCTTGAGCATGGGGCGTTTGAAGCTGCGGGTTGTGACTTCGGTATTTACTCCGATACGAGTTGTAGTGACTTCAATGAACTCATAATAAAGTACGACCAACACAATACTAGCATCCACGTACAGATCAAGGCGGGTGAGGAAGAGAACAATATAACGTTTACGACCTCAGCAGAAACCAACATTGAAGACTTCGCTTATATGTTCAAAGTACTAAGAATGTTGAATCTACTTTGGGATTGTCAGTGGGGGCATGAGTTTGTACTTCGTGAGTTAGAAATCACATAACAAACTGTTTAAGAGTGATTCGCAACGCGTGGCATTTTTACTATGCGTTGTTTTAAGTGATTAAGGTGGCATGCGGCAGCATCGGTATTGCGTTGCTCACACCTTAACAGGGCGTTATAGCGCTCGATAAAATTGAATATGGATGGTCATGGAAAATATCGAAAAAGAGCTATATCAAGCAGCAATAGAACTAGTAAATATGCGATATCCTTCTGGTTGGGGTGGTGCTGCGGCTGTTAGAACAGAGTCAGGAAAAATATTGACAAGTATTGCTCCTGATATTAAAAACGATGCTCTTTCACTATGCATGGAAGTGGGTGCTTATTTAGAGGCTCACAAACTCAATGAGCGAGTGACTCACTCATTATGTCTGTGTCGTGAGAACGAGAACGATGAATTTCTAATCTTGTCACCATGCGGAGTTTGCCAAGAGCGTCTTGTCCACTGGGGTGGGGATGTCAAAGCAGCTATAACAACTCCAGAGAATGCATTGGTTTTCAAAACTATACGAGAATTAATGCCTCATCATTGGTCACTTGTAAACGGTAAAGCGCTATAACAAACTGTTCAAGAGTGATTCGCAACGCGTGGCATTTTCACTATGCGTTGCGTTTGGTGTTTAAGATGGTATGTGGGAGCATCGGTATTGCGTTGCTCACACCTTAACAGGGCGTTATATTTAAGGAGCAAGTTTTGCCTCATTGTATTATTGAACATTCATCACCTATCGAGCCAGTAGAGTTGAATCAGAAGGTGTTTTTGGGGCTCTAGAGTCGAATTTGTTTGAGCCAGATGGTAGCGATATAAAGGTTAGAAGTATCGCATATGAAAATTATCAAACGGGCTCTAACAAAGAGAACTTTATTCATGTAACTCTATGTATTCTTTCCGGTCGCAGCGAGCAGGACAAGTTACTTTTGTCTAATAGTGTTATGTCTAAGCTGAAATCAATCCAGTTAGTCGGTGCTTCTTTAACGGTAGAGGTTGTCGATATAGACAGAAACAGCTATTCCAAGCAGGTAGTTTAAATATAACAATCTGTTTAAGAGTGATTCGCAACGCTTGGCATTTTTGCTATGCGTTGCGTTCTGTGTTTAAGGTGGTTTGCGGTAGCTTCGGTATTGCGTTGCTCACACCTTAACAGGGCGTTAGGCGAATGGAGGCATAATGAACTACGAGAATGACGTTTTTAGAATTAGGGAGCTTCGAGAAACTGATGCAGACTCATTGTTTAGTTTGTACTCTGGCTCAATTTCTTCTGCAAAGTACATTTCGACATTGCCTCATGATACGGTGGGAACTACGCTCTCAAAAATTCAGCAATGGAGAAAATCCTATTTGGAAAGCCGTCCCAAAGTGCTAGTTTATGGTGTCGCAGAAAGCCAAAATGACTTTGTGTTTGGGGTGGTTGTGTTTGTGTTCAATGAACAGCATGCTGAGATCCATTTTGGTATATCAGACAAATTTAGTAATCGTGGAATTGCGACGCAATTGTGTCGTACTGGCTTGGAATATTTAAACAGCTTGGGTATCAAGGAAGTAAGAACAAATCCATTTGTTGGGCACATAGCAAGTGTAAGGGTTTTAGAAAAGTCAGGTTTTTCAAATCATGGAACGCTAAAAAACTATGCGCGTTTTCCAACTTTAGGTGACGGTCTTTTCAATTGTGCAGATATGCGCATAAGCCTTTGAAAATTCGCCTAACAAATTGTTCAAGAGGGATTCGCAACGCGTGGCATTTTTACTATGCGTTGGGTTTAGTGTTTAAGGCGGTATGCGGCGGCATCGGTATTGCGTTGCTCACCCCTTAACAAGGCGTTAGGGCTCAATCGCGCAAGTTATTACAAGGATAATTATAAATGCTGGAGCAATACTTATTTCTACTGCCAATCGCTATGCTGTTACTCTTTGGTGCGATGACACCAGGCCCTTCATTTATCTTGGTAGCGCAAACAGCTATGTCAAAATCTAGATCTGAAGCCATGTGTATTTCTATTGGTTTAGGTTTAGGGGCAAGCATATTTGCATTTATTGCCTCAATGGGGCTCATTGCACTTTTTGATGCTGTGCCAGAATTTTACGTAGCTTTCAAAGTTTTTGGTGGTCTATATCTATGTTATCTGGGCGTGAAAATGTGGCGATCGAGCAAAAGCAAAGTGAACTCTACTGACGCAGAGCTAACTAACAAACCAGCTCATTTTAAGGCAGTATTTCTTGGCTTGGCGACACAGTTAAGTAATCCAAAGACTGCAATTGTATTTAGCAGTGTGTTTGCAGCTATGTTACCCGTGAAAGTGCCTGCTCATACAACATCAGTATTGGTTGCGGGTGTGTTTGTCTTAAATTTCTCTTGGTACTTCCTAGTTTCTGTTTTGTTGTCAAGCCCAAAGGCTCAAGCCAGCTATTTGCGGTT
The DNA here is from genome assembly GCF_002163755.1 of Vibrio campbellii CAIM 519 = NBRC 15631 = ATCC 25920. Classification (NCBI taxonomy): domain Bacteria; kingdom Pseudomonadati; phylum Pseudomonadota; class Gammaproteobacteria; order Vibrionales; family Vibrionaceae; genus Vibrio; species Vibrio campbellii. The sequence continues at coordinate 689,945 of NZ_CP015864.1, read as the reverse complement.
TAAGTCCTACATCAACAAAGGTGCAAGTGTATTAATGGGGTCAATGGGCAGTAAATTTGTTGCTGAGAGTTTCAAGTCCTAACAAGCAATTTAAGAGGGATTCACAACGCTTGGCGCCCTCACTTCAAGTCAGTTTAGTGCTTATGGCACAATGCTTTAGGCTTGGGTGGAGGCGTTGTTCACCCCTTAACAGGGCGTTAGCCGTCAAAGCACACAAATAGGAAAGGAGTACTAAATTGAAAATCGCATTAGTCACTGGTGGTTCAAAAGGAATCGGTTTGTATTCAGTTCTTCGGCTCGTGAAACAGGGATATAAAGTTGTTACGTGCTCACGTTCGAGGGAGGTTTGGCAACATGCCATGCAGAAATACCCAGAATTACAAACTGTCGATTACCAGTTGGTTGATATTGCCGATGAACAACAGTTAGACGGTTTATTTACTCACATCGCGGAGAGCTACGGGAAGTTGGATGTAGCGGTCAACAACGCTTCTCCGGCTCTTGCTTCTAGAGGCTACCTGCCAGAAATTGATGTAACACTTCTCAAAGAAACGCTTCATGTGGATTTTTTGTGCCAAGCTTTGTGTTTAAGGTCTGAACTGAAACTAATGGAAGCAGGGGCCTCCATAGTAAATGTAAGCTCTGTAAATGGTCTTAGACCAACTCCTAATGCATCAATGTATAGTGCTGCTAAACACGCCCTTGAGGGGCTGACTAGATCTGTTGCCCTAGAAAGCATCAAATCTGGAATTCGAATCAATGCGGTTGCCCCAGGTGTAACGTGGACTCCTCGATGGGAAGAAAGGCAACTTGAAAACTCTAATATCCGCGCAGATGTTTCTGATGTAGTACCAATCAATCGCTTTGGAGAAATCGACGAAATCGTCAATGCCATTGAGTTTTTGTTATCAGATAAAGCCAGCTATATCGTGGGTCACACGTTGGTAGTTGATGGTGGGCTATCGTTGGCATGAGCGACTAACAAGTATACGGATTCCCAACGCTTGGCACTTTCGGTTTACTTCAGTTTAAGTGCTTATGTCATAATGGTTTAGGTAGGGTGGTAGCGTTGCTCACCACTTAACGCGGCGTTATGCCTCACAAGGAAAAGGAACTTTCGATGTTTAAACTCGAGACTAAGCGTCTGATTATTAGGGATATGACTCTGAACGATGAAGATGCTTTTGTTGCTATATCTCAGGATGCTAAATATCAGCGTTTCTATGACGAAAGCGATTGCGACCCTAATAAATACCGAGAGTTAACAAGCTTGTTTGTCGCTCAGGCTTCTGAGAAGCCAAGAAGATCATACCAATTAGCTGTCGAGTGTAAGGTGTCAGGTGAGTTCGTTGGGACTGTTTGTTTACGGCTAGAGGACAATCACCAGGCTTCGATGGGGTGTGCATTTTCGAGAGCCTCTCAAGGTAATAAGTTAAGCCATGAAGCAGCCTTGGCTCTGGCAGATTTTGGGTTCTCGGAGTTGAGAGTTCACCGCATTTATGCGGAGACAATCAGTAAAAACCTGCCAGCTATTAAGCTCTGTAAGTCTCTGGGTATGCGCCAAGAAGCACATTTTATGGAGCATCGTTTTTTCAAAGGACAGTGGTGGGATACAGTTGTTTTGGCAGTCCTTCGTGCCGAGTGGGGCAAGGCATAATAAGAGACTATGGTTTCAAGATACTTTTTTATACCTGATCTTGATGCAACTAAGTCATTTAAGCTAACAAGGTTTTGTCCAAAAGCTTCTCAGGCTGAATTTTTAGCCGTGGCACTTTTTAGCTCGAAAGTGCCCCTTTATGGCTTAGGGCAGATACTCACACACATTCTGTAAACTGCGTTTGTCCTACAAAAAGTTATTTAAACTCAGCACACTAAGGAATTATGCATTCACTGTGCACTCTAACTTTTTAACTCACTCATTAGGCTATTGATTTTCAGTTGAAGAGTTAAACGATAGACCGCATTATATCTACGTAAAGAGCGCCTTATAGATAGCGTTAGCACCCGGAGGAGAAAATAATCATGGAAGAAATTAGGCTTGTTCCTATAGGAAAAGTTGAATCAACCAGAAGTGAGATGATTGACGATAATTGGGATAAAGAAAACGCCTCTATAGCTATTGATGCTGCGTTCGGGGCGGAAGCTCTTATCGAACTTTCTGATTTTTCTCATGTTGAAGTGACTTTTTATTTCAACAAAGTTGATAAGTCAAAGATTATAACGGGTGCAAGGCATCCAAGAAATAACACTGATTGGCCGAAAGTTGGTGTTTTTGCCCAAAGAGGTAAAAACCGACCGAACCGTTTAGGTTCTACAATTTGTGAAGTGATTTCTGTTTGTGGGAATGTGCTACATGTTAGAGGATTGGATGCTATAGACGGTACGCCAGTGGTAGACATTAAGCCAGTAATGGGTGAATTCTTACCAAGAACAACCGTCGAGCAGCCCGAGTGGTCAAAAGAAATTATGTCAAATTACTGGTAGTCAGAGTGCTAGCAAATTGTTCAAGAGTGATTCGTAACGCGCGGCATTTTTACTATGCGTTGGTTATTGTGTTTAAGTTGGTATGCGGTAGCTTCAGCATTGCGTTGCTCCCCCCTAAGCGGGGCGCTAGCAGCCAAAAGTAATAAGGAACTATAGATGGAATTAAAGTATCGTTCAGCTGATTTTGAAGATTTGGAAAGTCTTGTTGCTTTGCTTTCAAATGACCCGCTTGGTAGTAAAAGAGAAGACGCGTCTGTTCCGCTGAATAGTGCGTACATTGAAGCGTTTGAAGCGATTACACGAGATCCAAACAACGAATTACTGGTTGTTGAACTGGAAAACTCTCTAGTCGGGATGCTTCAAATTACTTTTATTCCCTACCTTACACATATTGGTGGTTGGCGTTGTCTTATCGAAGGTGTTCGAATCCATAGTGACTACCGTGGACAAGGCTTCGGTGAGCAAATGTTCGCACATGCTATCGAACTGGCAAAAAGCAAAGGCTGTACCATCGTTCAGTTAACAAGTGACAAGCAGCGTCCTGATGCAATCAGGTTCTATGAAAAACTTGGATTCAAAGCAACACATGAAGGGTTTAAACTCGCGTTATAGGCTGTCTGCTAACAATCTGTTTAAGATTGATTCGCAACGTGTAGTATTTTCACTATGCGTACTGCTGATCTGATCAAGTGATGCTGGATAATCACATAACGAATTTATCGATACTTTTACTAATTTAAGCTTTGTTAAAGTAGCAATCTTGCTAAAACGGAATTGTCCATAAACAAGTTTTAAAAGTCTTGCTCCAAAACAAAAAGGCGAACCATTCGGTTCGCCTTTGTCTATTTAGATTCTACAAAATTAATCTTCGTAGTTATCAATGCTTGGGCACGAGCAGATTAGGTTACGGTCGCCGTATACGTTATCCACGCGGTTTACTGTTGGCCAGTACTTCCAAGATTTGGTTGCTTTTGAAGGGAAGCAGCCAAGTTCACGAGAGTAAGGGCGATCCCATTCTTCTTTCGCTAGGTCAATTTGAGTGTGTGGCGCGTTAACAAGCGGGTTGTTATCTAGCGGCCATTCACCGTTCTTAACCTTAGTCATTTCTTCACGGATTGCGATCATCGCATCACAGAAACGGTCTAGCTCTTCTAGATCTTCCGATTCCGTTGGCTCAACCATTAGCGTACCTGCTACAGGGAACGACATAGTTGGAGCGTGGAAACCGTAGTCCATTAGACGCTTCGCGATATCTTCTTCGCCGATGCCTGTGTCTTCTTTTAGTGGACGAATGTCGATAATACATTCGTGCGCTACACGGCCGTTTGAGCCACGGTAAAGAATAGGGTAGTGAGGGCGCAATTGCTCCATCACGTAGTTTGCGTTCAGAATCGCTACTTTTGTTGCGTCTGTTAGGCCAACTTCGCCCATCATTGCGATGTAAGCCCAAGAGATAGGCAGGATAGACGCGCTACCCATGTCTGCTGCGGATACTGCGAAGTTTTCGCCGTCTGCACCGTTTTCAATGTGACCTGGTAGGAAAGGCGCTAGGTGCGATTTCACACCGATAGGACCCATGCCTGGACCGCCACCACCGTGTGGGATACAGAAGGTTTTGTGTAGGTTTAGGTGAGAAACGTCAGAGCCGATGAATCCCGGCGTTGTTAGACCAACCTGTGCGTTCATGTTTGCGCCGTCTAGGTAAACCTGACCGCCCGCGGCATGAACCATTTCACACACTTCTTTCACTTGCTCCTCGTATACGCCGTGCGTAGAAGGGTAAGTGATCATGATGCTTGATAGGTTGTCTTTGTGCTTCTCGATTTTCGCTGCTAGGTCAGTGACGTCGATGTTACCTTCTTCATCACACTTAACCACAACCACTTTCATTGACACCATAGACGCTGTCGCAGGGTTAGTGCCGTGCGCAGAGCTTGGGATCAAACATACGTTGCGGTGACCTTCGCCACGGCTTTCGTGGTAGCGTTGAATCGCGATAAGACCTGCGTACTCACCCGATGCACCAGAGTTTGGTTGTAGTGAGAAAGCATCGTAGCCTGTGATTTCACATAGCTTTTCTTTCAGATCTTTTGCTAGTGCTGCGTAACCGGCTGCTTGTTCTGCTGGTGCGAACGGGTGGATCGAACCAAACTCAGGCCATGTTACTGGGATCATCTCTGCTGCTGCGTTCAGCTTCATCGTACAGCTGCCCAGTGGGATCATGCCGTGCGTTAGCGAGAAGTCTTTGTTCTCTAGCTGTTTTAGGTAACGCATCATCTGTGTTTCGCTGTGGTGCGTGTTAAACACAGGGTGCGTTAGGTATTCTGTTGTGCGGCGCAGTGCTTCTGGAATCGCTGCAAACTCGTTGCCTGCAATTTCCGTTGATAGTGCTGCGACTTCTTCTCTCACACCGAATACTGCGAATAGGGCTTCTACGTCTGCCACGGTTGTAGTTTCGTCGAAGCTTGCACCTAGCTGAGTACCCAACTTACGTAGGTTGATGTCTGCTGCTAGTGCTTTCGCGTAAAGGTCTTCAGTTTGTGCACCAGTATTGATGGTGATGGTGTCGAAGAAGCTGTTGTGAGCAAGCTCGAAGCCGCCTTTAGTTAGGCCAGCAGCTAGGATAGCGGTCATGTGGTGCGTACGACGAGCAATTGTGCGTAGACCTTCTGCGCCGTGGTAAACCGCGTAGAAAGACGCCATGTTCGCTAGTAGCGCTTGAGCCGTACAGATGTTTGATGTCGCTTTTTCACGACGGATGTGTTGCTCACGCGTTTGCATTGCCATGCGCAGTGCTTGGTTGCCGTTAGTATCGATAGAAACACCGATAACACGACCTGGCATTGTACGCTTGTGCTTGTCACGTGTTGCCATGAAGGCTGCGTGTGGACCGCCGTAACCCATAGGAACGCCGAAACGTTGTGCTGAACCGATTGCTACGTCTGCGCCCATTTCACCCGCAGGCTTTAGTAGGGCAGAAGCCAATAGGTCAGTTGCTACCGTTACTAGCGTTTTGTTTGATTGCGCTTTTGCGATGATGTCCGTTAGGTCACGAACTTCACCCGTTGTGCCTGGGTATTGAACGAGTGCGCCGAATACGTCTTGTTCTGGCAGTGAATCTAGAGAACCAACTAGGACTTCAAAGCCGATGAATTTCGCACGAGTTTTTACTACTTCGATGGTTTGTGGGTGAACGTCGTCAGCAACGAAGAATACGTCACTCTTGCTCTTACCCGCACGCTTACAAAGTGTCATCGCTTCTGCGGCTGCCGTTGCTTCATCAAGCAGTGACGCGTTTGCGATTTCCATACCAGTAAGATCCATCACCATTTGTTGGTAGTTTAGAAGTGATTCCAAACGACCTTGTGAGATCTCTGGTTGGTAAGGTGTGTAAGCGGTGTACCAGCCCGGGTTTTCCATCACGTTACGTAGGATTACGTTTGGCGTGAAGGTGTTGTAGTAACCCTGACCGATGAAAGTACGTTTGATTTGGTTTTGATCTGCGAATTTACGCATTGCTGCCAGCATGTCTGCTTCGCTTTTTGCTTCTGCCAAGTTCATTGGCTGCTCAAGGCGAATTTGTGCTGGTACGGTTTCGTCGATAAGCGAATCTAGGCTTACTGCGTTGATCGCTTCCAACATTTTCTGTTGGTCAGATTTGTTTGGTCCGTTGTGGCGAGCAACGAACTCATTTTGTGTGCTGAGGCTTTGAAGTAATTCAGTCATTGTCCTTTACCTACTCCTTGGTTCGGGTAACGGATTTGCGTTACTGATAAATTAAATTATACGTCCGAACCTAGAAAAAAAGCTGTCCACTAATCGTTATGCTAGGGGACAGCTTTCGTCTCATCCTAATTACTCTTCTTCGATAGAGCTTAGGTATTCTTCCGCATCTTTTAAGTCATCCAACTCAGATGGGTCTGAAAGCTTCACTTTCACAATCCAACCACCTTCGTATGGTTCTTCGTTGATTAGCTCTGGGCTGTCTTCTAGTTCTTCGTTGATTTCAACTACTTCGCCAGTGATTGGTGAGTAGATGTCTGAAGCCGCTTTTACAGACTCCACCAAAGAAAAGCTTTCGCCCGCTTCGACTTCATCTTCCACGTCTGGTAGGTCAACGAATACCACGTCACCTAGCATTTCTTGAGCGTGCTCAGAAATACCGATAGTTGCTGTGCCGTCACCGTTGTCACGTACCCACTCGTGGCTATCTGTAAACTTCAGTGTTTTGTCCATTGCTTAATCTCCAAATAACTTGTCAGGATTTATTCTGATATAAAAAATCGTTTACTGGTAAAGAGGGAAGCGACTGCAAAGCTCTTTAACTTGCTTGCGTACGCGTTTTTCTACTTCTGCGTCACCTTCTGGGTTGCTAACCAAACCATCCAGTACGTCACCAATCCAATTACCAATGAGTTTAAATTCTTCAGCGCCAAAGCCGCGGCTTGTACCCGCAGGCGTACCTAAACGGATGCCCGATGTAATCATAGGCTTCTCTGTGTCGAATGGGATGCCATTTTTGTTACATGTGATGCCTGCACGCTCTAGTGCTTCTTCTGCTTTGTTACCTTTCAAACCTTTAGGACGAAGGTCAACCAGCATTAGATGCGTGTCAGTACCACCAGTTACGATGTCGCAACCGCGAGTTTGCAATACTTCTGCCATGACTTTTGCGTTACTGATAACTGAATCAATATAAGTTTTGAATTCAGGACCTAGGGCTTCACCGAATGCCACTGCTTTAGAAGCAATCACGTGCATCAGTGGGCCGCCTTGTAAACCTGGGAATACCGCAGAGTTGATTTTCTTAATGATGTCTTCGTGGTTAGTCAGGATCATACCGCCACGTGGGCCACGCAATGTTTTGTGTGTTGTCGTAGTAACAACGTGCGCGTGAGGAAGCGGGCTAGGGTGCGCGCCTGTTGCGATAAGACCAGCGATATGCGCCATGTCGACCATAAGAATCGCGTTAACTTCGTCTGCGATTTCACGGAATTTTGCGAAATCGATAGTACGTGGAATTGCACTACCACCTGCGATGATCATTTTAGGTTGGTGCTCAAGTGCTAGCTCACGAACGTCGTCGTAGTTGATTTCTAGTGTTTCGCGGTCAACGCCGTATTGCACTGCGTTAAACCATTTACCAGAAAGTGCAGGGCGAGCACCGTGAGTTAGGTGGCCACCTGCGTCTAGAGACATACCAAGAATGGTGTCGCCAGGTTGAAGCAGTGCCAGTTTTACAGCACCGTTTGCTTGTGCGCCTGAGTGTGGTTGAACGTTTGCGTATTCACAATTGAAAAGTTTTTTCGCGCGTTCGATAGCAATGGCTTCCACTGTATCTACGTGCTCACAACCACCATAGTAACGGCGACCTGGGTAACCTTCAGCGTATTTGTTTGTTAGGCATGTGCCTTGAGCTTGCATTACCGCTTTAGAAACGATGTTCTCAGAAGCGATAAGTTCGATTTGTTCGTTTTGGCGAGCGAATTCTGCCTGAATTCCAGCAAAGACAGCGTCATCTGTCGCAGAGAGGTTGGTAGAGAAAAAGTTTTCCAAGCTGTGGTTAGGGTAACTCTTGTTCATGGTAGTTGACCTTCCAAATCTGAAAATGAACCTGCAGTAAAAATAGTTGTTTGATTGCGATGGTGGTTCATTTGTCCTCAAAACAGCTGAACTGCATAGCAGAACAGAGTGACTTTCGGCCCGAATAAGTGGGCAAAACTCCGTCGGATTGTGGTTTTCCTTCTCCAATCTCTTACGGAAATGTGCATCTCTACATCTAACAAGTTGGTAACATAGCGCCTGCGGCACGAACAATCAACCAAAAATTTCCTATAGGAAACGAGATTTCTGGTTTTGTTAACAAGAGCACGCTTTAATTAACTCGATGGACTTTTATCCACTATAGGCTTCATGCACAATGCTAATAGAAAGGAATAAGGGAGTTTTAAAGAGGGATTTATGGCAGAAAGTATTTACGATGAATACCCGTCAATGACGTTGGCAAAAGAGCAGCAAGACCAAAATATTGAACCGCTTAAGCTCGGTCAACGCATCAAAGATATCCGCTCCAAACTCGGCATTACGTTAGAAGAGGCAAGCCAACGTACTGGCCTAGCGCGTTCTACGCTAAGTAAGATAGAGAACGAACAGATTTCTCCGACGTTCCAAGCCATGCAAAAATTAGCGCACGGCTTGCAAATTGATATGCCGCAACTGTTTGAACCACCTAGAAAAAAGGTTGCGACAGGGCGTAGAGATGTGACCAAGAAGAAAGAGGGTAAACCACACCCAACCCAAACCTACGAGCATGAGCTTCTGGCGACTCAACTTTCCAATAAGAAAATGATGCCTTTTAAGAGCCAAATCCGTGCCCGCAGTTTTGATGAATACAAAGACTGGGTTCGTCATGATGGCGAAGAGTTTTTGCTTATCTTGTCCGGTGAAGTGATGTTTTATTCTGAGTTCTATGAGCCTGTTGTATTAAGCGAAGGCGACAGTGTGTATTACGATGCGAACATGGGTCATATGTTGACCAGTGTGAGTGAGGAAGACGCGCACATTTTGTGGGTCACAGCCAAATAGTGTTAAATAGCTGTAAATTTCCTATAGTGAAGGCAAACGATTGCTATTGGTTTTAAATGCGTTATGATGGCGCTCTGTTGATGATATCTCACTCAACAGAGCGCCTTTTTTGTGCGTTTTGTTGTGATTAAAATGTTAAAAGTCACACTTTTGAAAGTCGAGGGATGTCTTGTTCGTGCAAAATTGAACCAAGCGTGTTTATTATTGGAAACATTATTCGATGCGAATGCCGACAGCATTCTCGGGTCTATCTAAATGGAGACGAAAATGACTCAAGAACTTCTGAAAACACCACTGCATGCACTTCATGTTGAAGTAGGCGCAAAGATGGTCCCGTTCGCGGGTTACGACATGCCAGTTCAATACCCACTAGGCGTAAAGAAAGAACACTTACACACTCGTGATGCAGCAGGTCTGTTCGATGTTTCTCACATGGGTCAACTTCGTTTGATTGGTGACGGTGCAGCAGCATTCCTAGAAACTTTGGTTCCAGTGGACATTATTGACCTAGGTGCAGGTAAACAGCGTTACGCGTTCTTCACTAACGAGCAGGGCGGCATCATGGATGACTTGATGGTGGCTAACCTTGGCGATCATCTGTTTGTTGTAGTAAACGCAGCATGTAAAGAACAAGACATTGCACACCTTCAAGCGCATCTTCCTTCTGGCATTGAGCTAGAAATTATCGATGATCGTGCACTGCTTGCGATTCAAGGTCCTAAAGCGGCAGAGGTACTAGCACGCTTTGCTCCTGAAGTTGCAGAGATGCTGTTTATGGATGTTCGCAAAGTTGAACTACTCGGCGTTGAGTGCATTATTTCTCGTAGTGGTTACACGGGCGAAGATGGTTACGAAATCTCGGTACCGGCTGACAAAGCAGAAGAGCTTGCTCGTAAGCTAACTGGCGAAGAAGAAGTTGAGTGGATCGGCCTTGGCGCACGTGACTCACTGCGTCTAGAGTGTGGTCTGTGTCTATACGGTCATGACCTAGACACAACAACAACGCCTGTTGAAGCAAGCCTACTATGGGGCATTCAAAAAGTACGTCGCGCTGATGGCGAGCGTGCTGGTGGTTTCCCAGGTGCAGACATCATTCTTAAGCAAATCGAAACGAAAGATGTTGCTCGTAAGCGTATTGGTTTAGTAGGTCAAACCAAAGCACCAGTACGTGAAGGTGCAGAACTGTACGATGCAGACGGCAACAAGATTGGTGTGGTAACCAGTGGTACAGCAGGTCCTAACGCAGGTAAGCCAGTATCAATGGGTTATGTACGCGCAGACCTTGCGGCGATCGGTATAGAGTTGTTCGCAGAAGTACGTGGCAAAATGCTACCAATGACGGTAGAAAAAATGCCGTTCGTTCCACAACGCTACTACCGCGGATAATTAGCTTATTGGTTTAGTGAGCTAATTAAAGATCGTCATTCAGCGAGACTAGGAATCTACCTCCCACGCGCTGCATAACTACAGTGCTGCGTTTAGGAATAAGTAACTATGAAGTAGCTTCCTTTCGTTTCATATCTGAAGCGACAAGTACAAACAAAAATGCCGAGCTCAGTGCTCGGCATTTTTTATGTTTGTTGAACAGGCGTCTGTTAAGCGGTCAGTTCTTCAATTGGACAGCACATTTTAATCACGATTTCACTCAAATGCTCTGGGTGAATCATGTCTTCTTTGCTGATGCCAAATTGGTTCGCCATTATGGTGTTGAACAGCTCCCAGTGGTTGATCAGTAGCTTATCTCGGTTTTCTGCCATCGCTGGCCATGTTTTTTGCATCATCGGCGTTAGGCTCACTGCGCCATGAGCGAACAACAGCATTTGCCATTTTGATTCCCATTGATCGGTCGGTGTTTCAGGGAACTCCCGATTATATTCTGAGAATAGCTGAGTGAAGATCGCCGCGAATTCATCTTCCGAACGCAAGAAGTATTGCAGTAGGGCGTCGTCGTCTTGGCGAATCGCATCTGCAATCATTTGGATTGGGTGCGGGTTCATGAGTGCAAATGCCAACATTCTTACCATGAACAAGTAGATTTTTTGATTAGACGGAGTGTTTTCTGGCATTTCGTTGACCAGCTGCGCCATATAGCTTTGCAAGAAGTCATCCATGCCGTCGCTCACTGCTTGCCAGATCTTCTCTTTACTGCCGAAGTGGTGGCGAATCAAACTATGGGACACACCAGCTTTCTCACTGATGTTGCGAAGCGAAACTCGTTCGTACCCTAACTCACAGAACATATCTGCCGCGACTCTAAGAATCAGGCACTTAGTTTGCTCAGCAGCTTCGGCACTTCTACGGCCTTGCTTTCTTTCTGTCATAGTTCGAATTTTCCCGAATATTAATCAACGCGCCTATTTTTACCAGAAACCGGACACTTTGACTAATTATTTTATTATCCATATGGAAAATATGTTGATCATTTTTTTTGTGATTAATATACTGCACGACTGTGTAATAAATATAAGGACGATGGAGAAAGCCAGTGCGAAAACAATACTTAAAGCGCACATTTGTCGGAGCAGCGGTGGCATTGAGCCTCGCCACGATGCTGACAGGGTGTAACAAAGCCGTATCAGAGCCGTCCGAGCCTTAAATCAAACCGGTAAAATTGCTGGCTGTTAATGATCTAACGGTTGCCGATTCCGATGCATTCCTTGCACGAATAGATGCAACCTACAGAGCGCAACTTTCATTTCAGGTAGGTGGTGAAATTGAGAAGTTGGTCGTGAGAATGGGTGAAGAGGTGAAGCAGGGCGATGTACTTGCAACGCTAGACCCAAAAGATTTGCAGCTGGCGCTTGATGCATCACAAGCGCAGTACGCATTAGCAAAAACGCAATGGGAACGCTCAAAAAGCTTGTACAACAAGAAGCTTATCAGCACGGATAGCTATGACCAGCAAGAAACCCAATACAAAGCGGCACTGGCAAACTTAGAGCAAGCAAAAACCGACCTGAGCTACACAGAGATTCATGCCCCGTTTGATGGTGTTGTGTCTTATACCTATGTGAAGCCTTATCAAGTGGTTGCGGCTAAGCAAGAAATCCTAAACCTAATCGACAACACCACGTTGGACGTGTCGTTCACTCTTCCGGTGACTTACGCCGAAGCAGTGTCACTCAACGCACTTAAAGATGCAGAGATGTGGGTGACGATGGACAGCGAGCCAAACAAACGCATCCAAGGCACGTTCAAAGAAATCTCAACCCAACCGAATGCCGATACCAACAGCTATGAAGCGATCGTGACGATTACTCGTCCTTCTGATCGTAACTTGCTAACGGGCATGACAGGCCAAGTACACATTGCGAAGCAAAACGTATCGAACGCGATGATGCTGCCAAATGCGGCTTGGGTGTCGAAAGATGCCGCTCATGGTGAGGTTTGGGTAATGGATAGCGATACACAGCAAGTAAATAAAGTGACATTGTCACTAAATGCGAACGGCGCTGTGGAGTCTGGTTTAGATAACAACGACTACGTGGTTATTGCAGGTGTTGAACGCTTGGTGGAAGGCCAAGTTGTGAAAGCTTGGGCTCGTGAGGAAGGTATCTAATGAAACGTTCATTATTCACAGTATCGGCTATCGCACTGGCGGTACTCACTGGTTGTAATAGCACGGATGAAGTCGTGACAGAACAGCCTCTGTATGTCTCGACAGTATCAGTCGATGTTCCCGTAATAAGCCAATACCGTACATTTAAAGGTCAGGTTGTGCCTGCCGAGCAAACGCCAATTGCATTCCGTCGCGCAGGCGAAGTTCAGCATGTGTTAGTCAAAGCGGGTGACACGGTGAAACAAGGCCAGATGATCGCCAAGCTAGATGACAGCAAAGAGAAGCAAGCGGTCAACGACGCAGAAGCACAATACACACTCGCCATTCGCCAGCTTAAACGTGGTGAAGAGCTGCATAACCGCCAAATGATTTCTAAAGCGGAGTTGGATGAGCTAACGGCGAACAAAGAACTGGCCGAGGCAAACTTTTACAACGCAACCAACCAATTGAACTACACACGTTTGTTTGCACCGTTTGCGGGCAAGGTTTCGGATGTTTTCAAAGAGCGTTTTGAGCGTGTTGCGATTGGTGAGCCGGTTTTAAACCTTTATCAGAGCGACAAAGTGTACGTTCGTATCGAGTTGTCAGACAACGTACTTGCGATGGTAAATCCAAATACACAAAGCATGAGCTACCAGCCTCAAGCCACGTTCTCGGGTGACGCGAAATCTTACTCTTTGTTTTACTTAGAGCACACAAGTGAGCCGAATGCTCAAACGCAAACCTACCAAATGTATTTAACAATGCCACAGCCTGAGGAAGAGATTCTGCCGGGTTCCAGCGTAAGCGTTGCAGTAGATATGGTCGCAGCAGGCATTACTTCTATTGATGGTTACAACATTCCAATGACTGCATTACAAGCGGGCAATCAAGATGGTGAGTTTTTCGTTTGGAAATTGAATAGTGACGCGGTCACTAAAGTGGAAGTAACCATCGACCAAGTTAATGGCGAAGGTGCGATTGTGTCGTCAGGTGTTGCTCAAGGCGATGTATTAGTGAATTCCAGCTTACGCAAACTGCGCGAAGGTAAGCATGTGGATGTGGTGGAGAAACAACAATAATGAGCATTGCTGAATACTCAATTAAGAACAAAGTCATCAGCTGGCTGTTCATCGTTATTCTAGCGATCGGCGGTGTGACGTCGTTCCTAGAACTGGGTCGATTGGAAGACCCGGCATTTACCATCAAAGATGCGATGGTGATTGCGACTTATCCTAGTGCGACTTCTAAAGAAGTAGAAGAAGAGCTGACGTATCCGCTTGAGAAAGAGATTCGTAAGCTGCCTTATATCGATAAGATCACGTCGACGTCCTCTAGTGGTATGTCTCAGATTATGGTGAGCATGAAGATGGACTACGATCCGGATGAATTGCCGCAAATCTGGGATGAAATGCGCCGTAAAATCAACGATCTGCAACCAACTTTGCCGCAAGGCGTTCAATCTCTGCAAATCATTGATGACTTTGGTGACGTGTACGGCGTAATGCTAATGCTAACGGGTGACGACTACGATTACGTAGAACTCAAACGTTACGCAGACCAACTGACGCGTGAACTCGAACTGATCGATGGCGTGGGAAAAGTTGATATCGCTGGCGAGCAACAAGAGATGCTGTTTGTTGAGATTTCATTGGATCGCTTAGCGGCTTTGAACCTCGACATGAATGTAATTTCTGGCTTGCTAAACCAACAGAACAATGTGGTCTCTGCAGGTGAGGTGATGGTAAATGGCGAGAGCCTTATTATTCGCCCAAGCGGTACATTAAACACGGTTGAAGCACTAGAGAACCTGATTATTCACGGTCGCGATACGGGTAATTTGATTCGCCTAAAAGATGTCGCAACCATCAGCCGTGGCATTCAAGAAAAGCCTGGCAATGTGCTGCTGTATAACGGTAAGAAAGCAATCAACATCGGTATTTCGTTTGCGTCTGGCGTAAACGTAGTAGAAGTCGGTCAACGTATTGAAGCGGAACTAGCAAGCCTTGAGACCATCAAGCCGGCTGGTATCGATATGAACTACTTCTACAACCAATCACAAGAAGTAGACGATTCAGTTAAAGCGTTTGTTATTAGCTTGGCAGAAGCCGTTGCTATCGTAATCATCGTACTGCTGTTCACCATGGGTTTACGCAGTGGCGTGATCATCGGCTTGGTTCTGTTGTTGACGGTATTCGGTACCTTCATCTTGATGAACTACAACAACATTGAGCTTCACCGTATCTCACTTGGTGCGCTGATCATTGCGCTTGGTATGTTGGTGGACAATGCCATCGTGGTGGTGGAAGGGATATTGGTTGGTCTTAAGAAAGGACGAACCAAAGTTCAAGCTGCTACAGATATCGTCAAACAAACTCAGTGGCCACTGCTTGGTGCGACCGTCATTGCTATTACCGCATTTGCGCCTATCGGTCTGTCACAAGACGCGACCGGTGAGTTCATGGGCTCTCTGTTCTGGGTTCTATGCTTCTCACTATTCTTGAGCTGGATTACGGCGATTACGCTAACGCCATTCCTAGCAGACCTTCTATTGAAAGAAGAAGACAAGAATGCAGATGCAGAAGACGAAGACCCGTACAAAGGTTGGTTATTTGTCGCGTTTGGTGCGTCTCTTAAACTTGCGCTTCGTTTCCGTTGGTTAACAGTAGCGGGCATGGTCGCGCTGTTAGTTGGTGCTGTGGTTGCGTTTGGCAGTGTCAAGCAACAGTTCTTCCCACCATCCAACACGCCGATGTTCTACGTTGATATGTGGATGCCAGAAGGCACAGACATTCGCGAGACTATTAAGAAAGCAGAAGAAGTAGAAAGCTACATTCGTACACAAGATGATGTCGATTTTGTTTCAGCTTCGATTGGTCAAGGTTTGCAGCGTTTCGCTCTGACTTACCAACCAGAGAAAAGCTACGAAGCGTACGCACAGTTCCAAGTTCGCACGACAGACCGTGAGTACATGTTTAAGCTGCTGCACAAGTTGGATGACAGCCTAGCGAAGACGTTCGACAAACCAACGTTTCAGTTCAAGTTGATGGAATTCGGCCCGTCTCCAGCGTCTAAGATTGAAGCGCGTATTACTGGCCCAGATCCACAAGTGCTGCGTGACTTAGCAGTGCAAGTCGAAGACATTCTGCATACTGATCCGGGAGCTCGTAATATCCGTCATGACTGGCGTGAGCGCACTAAAGAGTTAGTGCCTGTATTTAACGAGTCTAAAGCGCGCCGCTTAGGTATCTCGAAAGAAGATCTTTCAAGCACACTACAAATGGCGTTTGGTGGTAGCACACTGGGCTTCCTACGCGATGGTGCGCATATTCTGCCTATCATGACGCGTCTGCCAGAAGCGGAACGTGTGGATTTTGAATCACTGCAGAGCGTGAATATCTGGAGTCCATCGCTTCAAAGCTACATTCCAGTAGACCAAGTGATTGATGGAGTGAAACTGGATTGGGAAGAGCCGTTAATTCAGCGTCGTGACCGCAAGCGTACTCTAACGGTACTGGCTGACCACGATGTACTGAGTGACGATACAGCGGCAAGCTTGTTTGCTCGTGTTCAACCAAAAGTGATGGCACTGCATATTCCAGAAGGGTACGAAATCACTTGGGGTGGCGAGTACGAGTCATCGAAAGATGCGCAAGAAGGTCTGTTTGGCTCACTGCCAATGGGTTACCTGTTGATGTTCATCATTACGATGCTGCTGTTTAACTCACTGAAGAAGCCACTGGTTATTTGGTTCACAGTTCCGCTGTCTATCATCGGTGTGTCGTTTGGTTTGTTAACCACGAATATGCCATTCAGCTTTACCGCGTTCCTTGGTCTATTAAGTTTGAGCGGTATGATTCTGAAAAACGGTATCGTACTTCTTGACCAGATTAACCTAGAGCTAGCGTCAGGTAAGGATCCTTACTTAGCGATTGTCGACAGTGCGATTAGCCGCGTTCGACCAGTAAGTATGGCGGCGCTGACCACCATCCTCGGTATGATTCCATTGGTGTTTGATGCATTCTTCGGATCAATGGCGATTACGATTATGGCAGGCCTTGGTTTTGCTACAGTTTTGACTTTGATTGTTATACCAGTCATGTTTGCAATTCTGTTTAAGATCAAACCAACCACTGCATAAGGGACTTCCTGACTTTAATTATTGTCAGATTCCTGCCTAGCTCTGAGGGTATTCCTCAGGGCTTTTTTGATCGGAGAGGATTAAGATGCGAGATGCGAGATATGAGACTCGAGAGGAAAGAGAGAGAAAGATAATGGAGGCGAGAGTGTAGAGTTGAGGGGAGAATGAAGGCGAAAACCAGCGCTGGTGGTTTAGTGTACACCTCACTGATTTTTATGATTTTCTTACAAGCGATTGATAAATCTTGCGTATACTAAGAGCACATCATCAATAAAAGAGCGAACGCAAATGAACAATCGCGGATTACACGGACTCTTCCTTTTAGGCTCACTAACGCTAATTGGCTGTTCTTCAATAGACGGCATCTCTACCGATAACGTAGACTCTCAAGCGCCAGTGGAATTAAAAAGCGCGGATGCAGCCACAATTGCAACTTGGATCGACAAAAGCGTTCTGATGCCACAGGGCCTTTCTTTAGAAACAGATAAAATTCGTTATGTTACTGGATCAGCGGATTTGAATAGTGACGGCACAGCAGAGCATTTGGTGTTATTCCAAGACCGTTTCTTCTGTGGAAGTGGTGGTTGCACGGCGTATATGTTCGATAACAACGGCAAAGTACTGAACCGCATGTCGGTAACAAGAACACCAATTGCACTCATTGACAGCTACAGTAACGGTTGGCAAGACTTTGTCGTGTGGAGTAATGGTGCTTACCGTCAGATGAGTTACAACGGTGAATCTTACCCAACGAACCCTTCACTAGAACCTAAAGTTGATCGTAATACACAGGTACAAACCGCGACGGCGTATGTTATGGCGACCGAGTTATACCAACAAGATGGTTACGATATTATGCCAGCCGATGATAAGCAGATTTGGACCCCGGCGAACGTGTATCACTTCACCTTTAAACACCATGGTGACCCGCACAATATTTACAATGCGACAGTGAACTTGAGCAGCGGTGATGTGGATGTTGAATCAGTACCAATGCAATAAATTGTCGGTTTAAACACTGCCAACTTAAACAAGAAAGGGCGAACACTTATTACAAGCGTTCGCCCTTTGTTTTTGGGGGGACCTTGTGCCCGATATGGTATTTGTTATCCCATGGCAATCGAGGTTGCTTGGGCATAATAAAAAACACCTCCCAAAGCCGAGGCTAGAGGGAGGTGTCGAATGCCAAATCGAGGGAGGCATTGTTAACTGTTATTTAATCGCAGTTTGCAATTAAGCTGCAGCTTGTTGTTTCGCTTCTGATTTGTTCTTTAGGAACGCGTAAGTGAAGCCCGTTACCGCTGTACCTGCTGCAATTGCTACCAAGTACATCAGTACTGGCGAGATTGCGTTAGGGATAAGCAGCACGAACAAACCACCGTGTGGTGCCATCAGTTTTGCACCGAACAGCATAGAAAGTGCACCTGTTAGTGCGCCACCTGCCATACATGATGGGATAACACGCATTGGATCTTTCGCTGCAAATGGGATTGCACCTTCAGAGATAAAGCACAGACCAAGAACGAATGATGCTTTACCCGCTTCACGCTCGCTTTGCTCAAACTTGGTTTTAGCAAGGAATGTCGCAAGGCCCATACCAAGCGCAGGAACCATACCTGCCGCCATGATTGCCGCCATTGGTGCGTAAGTTTGTGAAGCCAATAGACCCACACCGAATGCGTAAGCTGCTTTGTTTACTGGACCACCTAGGTCGAAACACATCATTGCGCCAAGGATAATACCCAGTAGAACTGCGCTGTCAGAACCCATGTTGTTTAGGAAGTCAGTTAGGCCGACCATGATGCCTGAAACCGGACCGCCTACGATGTAAATCATCACCAGACCCGTGAACAGTGTTGCCACGAAAGGAATGATAAGGATCGGTTTAAGCGCTTCCATTGATTGTGGAAGTTTTACTTTGTCTGCTAGAAACTTCGCTGCGTAACCGGCTATAAAACCTGCTGCTATGCCACCAAGGAAACCTGCGCCAGTTGAGCTTGCTAGCATACCGCCCACAAGACCCGGAGCCAGACCTGGACGGTCGGCAATAGAAAAGGCGATGTAACCAGCAAGAACTGGAATCATCAATGCGAATGCAGAGCCACCACCAATGTTCATCAGTGCTGCTGCCAGCGTACCTTCTTCTTTAAATGCTTCGATACCAAATACGAAGGATAGGGCGATGATCAAACCACCTGCAACCACAACTGGAAGCATGTGAGATACACCTGTCATTAGGTGCTTGTATGCGCCTTTCTTCTCTTCTGTCGCTGATGATGCGCTAGAAGAGCCAGAGTGTTGGTATACGCTTGCTTGTTCAAATGCTTTGTCCATTTCTTCCGCTGTTTTCTTCAGCGCTGGAGCTGTTTTAGTGCGGTACACTTTTTTGCCGTTGAAGCGGTCAAGAGGTACTTCAATATCCGCTGCGATGATCACTAAATCTGCGTCTGCGATTTCTTGATCAGTCAGTTGGTTTTTCGCACCTACTGAGCCACGCGTTTCCACTTTGATTTGGTGACCACGACGTTTACCTTCTTCCTCTAGCGCCTCTGCTGCCATGAAGGTGTGTGCTACGCCAGTTGGACATGCTGTGATCGCAACGATCTTCTTCGTTGCAGATGCGCTTTCTGCTGGTGCTGCTACTTGTGCCGTATCTGTGGTTGCTTGCTCTAGTGTTGCTGAGTTTTCAACCGCAGTCTGTAGGAAAGCCATTGCGTCTTTTGCAACGGTGCTGATATCTGCTTGGTAGACTTTTTTACCTACGAAACGAGAAGTATCAACTGGAGTGTTAGCCGCAATTACGATCGCTTCTGCTTGTTCAATGTCAGCGTCTGTAAGCAGTGTTGGTTCAACCACGTTTGATTGGCATTCAATCTTAGCGTTCCAACCCAACTTAGCTGCTGCTTGTTCTAGTAGGCCTGCCGCAATGATGCTGTTCGCAACACCACTTGGACAAGCTGTAATAATGGCAATATTCATACTGATAACCTTCTGTTCCTTAGTTTTTGTCTAAGTTCGTATTAGGGTAAAGCTCGGTAACTTCGGTTTGGAGCTTAATGTTCTCCAGTTCTTCCTGACTGGTTAGGCCAACGCCAACTTGGCTCACTGCTAGGGCAGAAAGCGCCGTAGCGAAGCGCAGTAAATCATTCTCCGGCATCACTTGCATGTGACCCCAGCACAAGCCAGCCACAAGCGTATCGCCTGCGCCGACGGTGCTTACAACATTCATTCGTGGTGGTTGGGCACGCAGCCATTCACCTTGGTTCAGCCACATCACGCCGTCTGCACCCATAGAAACCACGATGTTCTCAATGCCTTTGTCGCTTAGCGTCTGCGCTGCTTCTTGGCATTGCTCTGGTGTGGTTAGGTGCTCGCCAACAAAGTCGCTTAGCTCTTCATCGTTTGGTTTGATCAGCCATGGGTGAGCATCGATGCCCGCACGCAGCGCAGCTTTGCTGCTATCGAACAAGACTTTCTTACCTTGCTGATGCAGCTTTTCAATCCATGCCGCGCATTGCTCTGCAGTAACACCGCCCGGTAGGCTGCCTGCCAATACAAAGTAATCGTGTGTTTCTGCAAGGCGGAATAGGGTTTCTTCAAAGCGTGCGATTTCTTCTGCCGTAACTTGAACGCCAGGGAAGTTGATGTCGCTCACTTGGCCACCTGCTTCAACCAATTTCACGTTGATGCGAGTTGCTCCTTCTACTTCAACGAATTCGTTTTTAACATCGATATCGCTAAATAGCTGGTGGAAGAGCTCTGGGTTGTCTTTGCCAAGAAAGCCAGTCACTGTTACGTCTGCACCTAGGTCACTAAGTACTTTCGCTACGTTTACGCCTTTACCAGCCGCATGTAGGTTGCTCTTTTCAACTAGGCTGACAGAACCCACTTTAATTGAGTCCAGCGAACCTGTTAGGTCAAGGGCAGGGTTAAGCGTGATGGTAACGACTTTGTTTGTTTTCAATGCTGTCATTCTCTCGCCCCTTAACCTTCGCCTAGACCAGATGCGATTGCTTTGCCGATTGAATCAAGTGCTTGTGCAGCATCTGGACCTTCAGCAGAGAATTGAAGCTGGTGGCCGTGTTTCACGCCTAGCGCGATAACTTTCATTAGGCTCTTCGCGTTTACTGTTTTACCCGAACCGTCAAGGTTAGCTACGCGGATGTTCGATTCGAACTTCTTCGCTTCTGCAACTAGCATCGCGCCTGGTCGAGCGTGTAGGCCGTGTGCGTTTTTGATCTTGAAGATTGCTGTGTTGCCATCTTCGGCCGCTTCTGTTGCCATTTCTTCGCCTTTAAATAGCGCAAGAATTTGTTCAGCAGAATCATCAAGCAGTTTGCTGTGTTTGTTATTGAATACAAGCTTTGAAATCGTGCTTAGGATAGATTGGTGTGCATTGTTGCAAGCAGCAAAAGCGACTAGAGCTCGTACTTTCTCGCCTTCGAACTCACAATCATTTGCTGTCGATACAAAAGCAACACCAGTACGGGTTACTTGCTTATCACTACCAACTAGCCATAGACCTTGGCCTAGATGTGTAGGCGTTTTTGTTACTAGGTCTGCAACGAACTCTGTACCTGCACAACCTGTGTTTTTAAGTAGGCCGCCAGCAACCGCGCTCATCTGAATCATGTCGCTCGCTGGGAATTGCAGTTGAATGAGAGATGCATCGAAATCGGCTTCTAGCTGAACGTCGCCATGAAGCAGGGCGATGATGTCGTCTTCATTTTTCGCCTTGCGTAGACGCTCTTCAACGCCGTCGGCACCCAATACTTTTGTTAGCTGCTTAAGAATGCCTAAGTGCTCGTCCGATTTCGCGGCGATACCGATAGCAACGAATACTTTGTTGCCGTCGCCCCATTCAACGCCTTCTGGGAGGTGGTGTACAGCAACGCCAGTGGTTTTCACCATTGAGCGCGTGTCAGTCGTACCGTGAGGAATTGCGATGCCGTTACCTAGAAACGTAGAGTTCTGGTTTTCACGGTTTAGCATGCCTTCTACATAACCTTGTTCTACCAGACCTTTGTCTGTAAGGCTTTGAGCGATGTTTTTGATCGCTTCAAATTTATCTGTAGCGGATTGAGATAGGGTAATGTCGTTCTTACTTAGCTTAAGCATGGTGCTTCTCCAGCCTTAAGGTCTTTATTTCTAATTCATCTTGGTTACGCAGCGTTTGGGCTGCGTAACGCGTGGTTCTGTTGTTGCTGAACTCAATTTATTCACTAAGCAGTATTGCTTAACAGGCAACTGAATCGATTCAGCAATTAGTCAAATTTTTAAAAGCATTCAGCAAAACCGTTTTTAAAATCAGGGGCTAACCGTTCACGGCTCTATTATTTTAATAGCCTAGCAAACCGTGTATGTGTTGCTTGATTTTGGTGACTCTCGCCAATTTTTAAGTTTTGCTGAATCCTTTCAGCTTTTATACTGAATCGGTTCAGCATATAATTCAACTTATCGAAGGATCGTTGATGTATTAATATGATCCCGCGCACAGAACAGGGCTTAGAATATGACACTGGATGAAATAGCAAAATTAGCTGGGGTTTCCAAGACCACGGCAAGCTATGTGATTAACGGTAAAGCGCAGAAATACCGCATCAGCGAAAAGACTCAAAAGAAAGTCATGGCGGTGGTTGAGCATTACAATTACAAACCGGATCACGCCGCTTCTTCTTTGAGAGCGGGTAACTCTCGCTCGTTTGGTTTGATCATTCCAGACTTAGAAAACACCAGTTACGCACGTTTAGCAAAACTGATTGAACAGAACTCTCGTAAAGCAGGCTATCAAATTTTGATTGGTTGCTCAGACGACAATCCGCAAACTGAAGAGAAGGTGGCTGAGGCGCTGGTTAGCCGTCGCATTGATGCGTTGTTTGTTGCCAGTAGTATGCCTGCCGCCAGTGAGTACTACTTAAAGCTGCAAAACTCGGGCACACCGGTTATCGCACTCGACCGTCCTATGGATGATGAACACTTTTGTTGTGTGATCAGTGAAGATTTCGATGCGGCATTTGAGCTGACAGAATCGGTACTGTCTTCGGAGATTGAGTCCATCGGTCTGATTGGCGCATTAGAAGAACTTCAAGTTTCTAAAGAGCGTGAACTGGGTTTCCGCTCTGCTTGTCATCAAGAAGGTAACGAAGCTTTGGTAGGTTATGGCCAGCACTTCTCCCGTGAAGAAGGGAAGAAGGTTCTGGAAGGTTGGATTGCAAAAGGCCAGCTACCTGATGCGGTAGTGACCATGTCATACACCTTATTAGAAGGCGTGTTGGACGTAATGTTAGAAAAGCCTGAACTGATGGGCAAAGTGCGTTTGGCTACCTTTGGTGATAACCGCTTGCTCGATTTTCTGCCAATCAAAATCAACTCGCTACCGCAGCAATTTGAGCTGATTGCCGACAGCGCTATGGAGTTGGCTCTCAATGCTTCAGCAAAACGCTATAAGGCTGGGGTGGAGTTGATTCCGCGTAAGATCGTGAAACGTCACAACGACGCTAAAGCTTAATTTCTACTGTCAGCGCCACAAAGGCGTGGTCGCTGGCGTTTTTATCTCTCTCAAAAGACGGGTTAATTAGGTGTGTATCCAGCACTTGATAATTCGTCACTTCTGCTATGGATACATCGGCGTGCGCATCAAACTCCTGTGACAGTAGTATGTAATCCAACACGTTTCCTTTCGCGAAGTGGTAGTGTGTTGCTGGTCTTGATTCTAACGATGGTGCCACTTGCAATTCCCAGCCATCACAAAGCTGCAAGTCAGTGACACTGTCACCGATTTGTTCAACCAAAACGTTATTAACGCTTGTTTTAGTGATGGCTTGGTTCATGTCACCCATCAACAATGTCGGCATCGGGTTATTCGCATAGTGCTTTTGCATTGCATCGCGCAGCATTGCAGCTTCCCAACCCCGTTGTTGTGTTGATAGCCAGCGGGCAATGGGTCTGCTGGCCTGTTCTGGTGTCTCTGAGTCTGCAGGGCGTTGTGACTTCAAGTGCGTGACGTACACGCAGATATGCCCAATAATTGGATGAATAATGGTTGCCCGAACGGGTTTGCGGCTGAACGGCGGCGCGTCGATATCGCCAAAGGCATTGAGCGTATCTCTATCGAACGTGACCGCTTCAAAGCTCTCTATGGGAAAACGAGAGGCTACGGCAACAACAGGACGAGAGTATATATAGTCACCCTCGATATGCGGTGTATCGACACAGGCAAAGTATTGGTAACCGATCTCTGCAAAGAAGGTTTGGGTTTCTTCAATGCTAAACACTTCTTGCAAGCCGATGATGTCGGGATTGAGTTGGTCGAACTGCGATTTGGTCCAAGTGAGCTTGTCCTGCCAATCGTCGAGGGAGTAAATGTTCTCGAAATCATAATACGCGCCAGGAGGGGCGACAAAGTTCAATAGGTTGGCGGTGGCAAAGGTAATGTGGTTCTTATTAGACAAAATATCGCTCGTTCAAGGAGTTATTGGGTGAGTATATACCCAATTGGACAAGTTGAGTGAAGATCACGTTTCTATTTGTACGCATTCCGTTTAAACTCCGTTCATCAAGAATAATGAGTAACGAACATGACCCAAGATTACGAACACGAAGAGTATTTAGAAGGCGAAGAGATTGAGATCGAAGCGATCGGTATCGACGTTGACGCGCACCCAATTGAGCTGTATAAGCTTTTCAAAATCGCAAACTTGGTGAGTGGCGGTGGTGAAGCAAAACACATCATCGAAGAAGGTTATGTAGCGGTAAATGGTGAGCTAGAAACGCGTAAACGTCGCAAAATGTACGACGGTGATTTCTTTGAGTTCAACCAAGAATACTATGTTGTTGTGTGTGATGCGCCAGTGACTGAGCCAGAAACTGCAGAGCAAAAAGCAGAGAAGAAGGCGAAGAAAGAAGCGCAAACGGCTCGTAAAGAAAAGTCTCGCTCGAAAAAGAACGAGAAAGCGAACGTTAAGGGCCCTAAGTCGACTGGTCGTAAAGCTGCACACAAAGAGCGTAAAGCACAGAAAGAAGCGTTGTCTCAATCTGCTAAGAAAGGCAAGAAAGACGACAAGCCTCAAGCGGCTCGCGATCCTAAGAGTGGCCGCAACTCTATCGACTTCTTCTAAACGTCTCATTTCGATATCAGAATCGACATAAATAGAAAAGCGCCGCCTTGGTGAGTAACCTAGGCGGCGCTTTTGTATCTAAAACGATTTCATTCGTCTCTGTGTTATCGCTTTTAATGCAATACCTTAGCTGGGGCTTTTTGCTCAGTCCAATGGTGAATCGAGTTTGGTTTCGCCAGATAAAAACCTTGGTAGTAATCCAAGTCCAGTGCTTGCATTGCGGATAGCTGGCCGTTTTCCTCTACGCCTTCAATCACGACTTTAGCGTTCATCTGATCGGCGAGTTCGACTGCATTGGCTATCGCGAGTGTATCACCAGAGCAATAGTCGAGTAGGTAAGAGCGGTCGATCTTGATGATATCAGGGCAAAGCTGCTTCGCTCGTGGCATATCAGAATGGTGAGAGCCAAAGTCATCAATCGCAAACAAGAAGCCATTGGCGCGCATAAGTTTTACGGCTTGGCTCAAAAGCTCTGTATCGCCACAGGCTTCTTCTACCACTTCAAAGACGACATCAGAAGGTGCCATACCCAATTCAGATAATCGCTTGTAGAGTAATCCGTTATCTTTAAAGCCCATGTCATTGGTAAGCGTTAATAACGTTTGGGGCATTACGTTGAGAAACAGTTTGACCGGCGAGCCCGCAAAGTGACGAGCGAAGTTTCGGATGTGAATTGCTCGGGATAGGAACTCGATGCAAATTCGAAAGTGGGTATCAATGCTGCTATCAGTAAAGAACAAATCGGGACGAATGTAGGCACCATCTACACCACGAATGCGCAGTAGGGCTTCCATACCGATCATTTTCTGGTGTTTATCAAAGATAGGCTGATAAACACTGTGAAAAGTGTATTGATTGAGTACGACGTAGTATTCACCAAGGCTGTCCTGCCTTATGTACTGCTCGTAATCGGACTGCTTCTTTAACTCCATGAAAAACGCCAAAATAATAGCATGCGAAGGACTGTAACAGGATGGAATTCCGATTTGAAGCGCTACGCTGGCTTATTTTTAAGCCTATTGAGTTAATTTGAATTAGATTCCGATTTTTTCTCGATGTATCTGAAAAACATTGATAGACCGAAACAAATCAGGAAGTAAACGAAGCCGACAATCAACCAAATTTCGAAAATGTAGCCAGATGAGTTTGCCATCTCTGTTCCGACAAAGGTCATTTCTTGAATCGAGATAAGAGATACGATGGAGGTGTCTTTAACCAGAGAGATGGTCTGACCTGCCAGTGCTGGTGTAATGGCTTTCAATACTTGCGGCGCAATGACAAAGCGGTATTTAACCCAAGATGATAATCCGAGCGAATCTGCGGCTTCCCATTGGCCTTTATCGACGCTTTGCAACCCAGCACGAACGACTTCTGCGATGTAAGCCGAGGAAAGTAGACCAACACAAAGGACACCAGAGGCTAAGTTTTCCCAAAGGTTAGCAGGACCAAAGAAGAAGCTTTGAACTGCGTTAGGTTCGCCGCGGTAGTTGCGTAAAATGTCTTCTAGCCCAAGTAGTGGGATTAACTGGTTAGAGATGAAGAAGTAGAAGATGAAGACGAACACCAAAGGTGGAATGTTTCGTACCAATTGAATAAACGCATTGGCAGGTGTGCGCAGCCATACCGAATCAGAAAAGCGAGCTAGTCCTAGCAAGGTACCTAGTACTAAGGCGAATACGATGCCCCAGACGCTAAGGCGCAGCGTTGAAATTAAGCCTTGAAAGAAATACGGTAAGCCGCCGTCTGCTCTTGGTGTGAACAACAGGTCAATGGCTTCTTTCCAATGCCAGATGTAATTTACGCCAACGGTAGAGCGATGATAAAGCCAAACACCAGCCAATGCACAGATGGCCAGCAGCACCCAATCAAGTAGGTTAAAACGACTTAAGAAAAAGCCTGAATTGGTTTTGGTTGGTGCAACGC
The DNA here is from genome assembly GCF_002163755.1 of Vibrio campbellii CAIM 519 = NBRC 15631 = ATCC 25920. Taxonomy (NCBI): domain Bacteria; kingdom Pseudomonadati; phylum Pseudomonadota; class Gammaproteobacteria; order Vibrionales; family Vibrionaceae; genus Vibrio; species Vibrio campbellii. The sequence continues at coordinate 663,157 of NZ_CP015864.1, read as the reverse complement.
GAGTGGTGGTTTGTCCGCTCAAGGTTTGACTCCGGTAGTAAAGATAAATACCGACCCGTTAAACGAGTCGGTCATTGTATTTATTGTAAAAATTGTATTTATTGTAAAAGTTGCAATGGCTGTGAAAGTGCTCATTATTCTGACGCTATGAGCAACCGTGACAGCTTATGACTTTATGAGTAACAGCGAGGGCTATTGGCCTTGTGCAACTTGGTCTTGCCAATCTAGCGTCGAGAACCAGTACTCGTAACGCTCATCTAGCCAACCGTCTTGCGTGCGTGCTTCAATCCACTGGTTGAAGAAGGCTTTTTTATCTTCTTCACCTAGACGAACGGCGAAGGCTTCGTTGCCTTTTGACAGACGCTCTGAAAACGGAATGAACAATTTGTCTGCGTGCTTGATCGCTTCGTGCTCTGGTTTCGGGCTTGATGCAATCACCGCGTGGGCATTGCCGTTTAGTACTTCTTGGAATGCTTGAGCGTCGTCATCGAACTGAAGGATCTTCGCTTTAGGGAAAGTCTCACGCGCTACTTGCACAGTGAACGCCCCACGACGAGCGGCAATCTTCACACGGCGAGAGTCAAAATCTGAAAACTCGCTAAAACCTTCTGCTAGTTCTTTGTTTGCGGCAACTTGTACGCCAGAATGCGAATAAGGTTCAGTGAAAAGCACGCTTTTCGAACGCTCTGGAGTGACCGACATGCCACCGATGATTACGTCGAACTTCTTAGCAAGAAGAGCTGGGATGATGCCGTCCCACGCGGTTGGGACAAACTCGACTTTGAGGCCTGAATCTGCGGCTAAGCGTTTTGCCACGTCGATTTCAAAACCAATCAGTTCACCTTGTTTGTTACGCATTGCCCAAGGCACGAATGTCGACATACCAACGCGCAACGTGCCACGCTCTTTGATTTGATCTACGTTCGGCGTTGCGGCTTCTTCATTGGCTAATGATGGTAACGCAATCGCAAGCCCCAATAATGCAGTAATGGTCGCTTTGAATAACTTCATGTTATCTCCTTATAATTTGCGCCAACTGGCTCCTAGTTTGTGTTCCAGCCAAGCGGATAAGCCAGAAAGTGATAATGTGAGAGCAAGGTAGATTGCTGCCACGGTAAACCAGATTTCAAAAGGCATCGCCGTTTCAGAGACGATGTTTCTCGCTTCGGTGGTGAGGTCGAAGATCGCCATAACACTCACAATCGAAGAGTTTTTAATCAGTGACACGACTTCGTTGGTCAGTGGTGGCAAAGTACGTTGGAGTACCTGAGGAAGAATCACATCTTTGTACGCAAAGAGAGGGGACAGTCCCAAGCTTTTCGCTGCCTCAAATTGACCTTTGGGAATGCTGTTTAAGCCTGCACGGAAGATCTCCGCGGTGTACGCCCCTTGGAAAAGGGACAGCGCTAAAACGGCGGTACTGAATCTGTCTAGGCCGATGACAGGGCCAAACACGAAGTAGAGTAGGTAGATTTGCACCAACAATGGCGTATTACGAATTAACTCGACGTAAGTAGTGCCGATCGCATTACCAACTTTGGAGTTGCTTAGACGCAGCAGTGCGGTAACCAAACCAATCACTAATGTGAAGAACAGGCTAATGGCAGAAATTTTTAGTGTGACGATGAGGCCTTCTATTAACTCGGCTGGCCACCATTCGCCATCTTCGTAAAACGCGATGTAGTCAGGCACACGCTCCCACTGCCATTGATAACCCATCGCTTGTGCGCCGGAATCAAGCACCCAAACGATCGCAATCAGTAGAATCGCGATTTGGAGTAGGGCTTGTAAAACGGGTTTTAGGACTCGAAATACCATTGGTTAGTAGCTCAGAATCTGATTCAAAAACGCTTGTGTACGAGGGTGTTGAGGGGTTTCAAACAGTGCAACGGGTGAGTTCATTTCGATGATTTCACCCTCGTCCATAAATACCACTCGATTCGCTACTTTTTTCGCAAATCCCATTTCGTGAGTCACACAAATCATGGTCATGCCACTTTGTGCTAACTCCACCATCACGTCCAACACTTCGTTGATCATTTCAGGATCGAGCGCCGAGGTTGGCTCGTCAAACAGCAATAAATCTGGCTCCATACAGAGCGAGCGTGCGATAGCCACACGTTGCTGCTGACCACCAGACAGTTGAATTGGGTATTTGTTGGCTTGCTCTTCGATATTAACGCGCTTGAGATAGTGCATTGCACGTTCTTCTGCTTCCTGCTTCGATAGCTTCAGAGTGCGGATTGGGGCAAGAGTCAGGTTTTCTAAAACCGTGAGGTGCGGAAAAAGATGAAAGTGCTGGAATACCATGCCGACTTTACCCGGTTTTTGTGCTTTGGAATTTGCAGGATGCTCAAAGACGCTGAGCTCGCCCTCTTGGATGGATTCTAAGTGGTTGATGCATCGAATTAGCGTGGATTTACCTGAGCCGGAAGGGCCACAAACGACCACGATTTCACCGGTGTGTACTGAAAAATTAATGTCTTTAAGGGCGTGGTATTCACCATACCACTTGTTTACGCCGCTGAACTCTACGACGATATTTTTCTCTTTCAAGGCTGCCAACTTTTAGAATAAATTTTTTTCTACAATAACAATTTATTAACCGTATTGCACCTGTTTATCAGAGGTAAGCTGTCCAACTGGTGAGCAAATAACTCATGACAAAACTAACCGATAATATAGTCAGTTTTAGAGAAAACGGATCACAATTGCGAAGACAGACATGGTGATAAGAAACTGTGCCGAGTAATAAGTTGTCATCACCACTTGGCGAGAAAATACCGATGTACTGCCAAATCGTTCGAAGGCAAGGACAACACCAGACATGGTGAAGATAAAACTGCCTAGTACGGCGAACGCCGACGATTGGGTTTTACCACTGGCGTAGTATTCCAATGCCATCCAAAGCATGGTCATCAAAACAAAGATGTAGCTAGCTACCGACCACTTTTCTTTCCCTAAATCGGGCTTAAAAAAGAAATAGGCACACAGCCCTGCGCCAAATACGGCAAAGGGAATCCATGGAGTAAAATGCCAAGCCGCCATATTGATGAAACCCAAGGCATAACTAATTTGAGCAAGGCAAAACAGTTTAATGCCCGCAACAAATTTGTCTTTTGGGTGCATCAAAATTAAGTCACCCATGAGTGACAGTGAGAGCCCGCCAATGATCCACTGGGTGTAGGGTAGGTGACTTGCTGGAGACAGCATTAACATCCCAATCATTGCTGTGATTGGAAGCGGTTTGGTCAAAAAGAATAACCACTTAGGGCCAGTCTTAATGCTGATGATATGTATGAGCGCGCAAGCTACGACAATCAGCCACATACGAATAACTCTTGAATAGACGACTAAACGCTCATTTTTTATGAGCAAGCAAAAAAGTGACAATTCGATTGGTAAGCACTTGGTTTGTTTTTGGTCATCGGCTTACACAACAACATCGAACTATCGCCTGTTTGTAATTTTTTTAGCAGAAAAGTTCAATTTACATCGTTTTGTCAGTGTGCGGCTAAATTACCATAAAAAAACGGCATTGTGTCTGCGCGGACACAATACCGTTAAAAAAGGCAGTAATTTGATAGATCGAGTCGTTATGCGACTGCTAGATCAAGAATTTTTCGACTGTTTTCTAGGTCAATCGCTTGGTTCTCACCAAGAACGGTCATGCCATGCTTTGATAGCTGTGCAATGACTGAGTCAATAGCGGCTTCACGATCATCACCGTAACCTTCAAGTTGAGTTGCGACGTCTAGCTGATGGTAGAAAGCTTCGATCGCTTGAATCGTGCGCTCTGCCAAATCTTCACCTTCTGATAAGCCAAACACGTTGCGACCCATTTGCTCAAGCTTAGGGCGTTTGAATTGCATTTGGTTACGAAGTAGTGATGGTTGGATGATCGCTAGTGAACGTGCGTGGTCTACGTGCCAAAGTGCCGTTAGTTCGTGACCAATCATGTGTGTTGCCCAGTCTTGAGGAACACCGCTACCGATAAGACCGTTCAATGCTTGGTTTGCTGTCCACATTAGGTTGGCACGCCATTGGTCGTTATCGCGCTCTGCGAACTGATCGCACAGTACTTTAAGGTTTTTCAGTAGTGCTTCTGCGTAACCGTCTTGAACCATCGCGCCTGTCGGTAGTGTTAGATATTGCTCACAAACGTGAACCCATGCATCCACGAGACCATTGATAAGCTGACGCTCTGGTAGGGTTTTCATTACGTCTGGGTCAAGAACTGCAAACTTCGGTTGAACTGCAGGTGCTAGGAACGCCAATTTATCTTGCGTTTCTTTTTTAGTGATTACCGCGCCCATGTTTGACTCAGAACCTGTCGCAGGCAACGTAAGAATGGCAGCAAGTGACGTTGCTTCGGTTACTTGATGCTTGCCTACCATGATGTCCCAACCATCACCGTCGTATTTTGCTGATGCTGCGACGTACTTAGAACCATCGATAACTGAACCACCGCCTACAGCTAGGATAAAATCAACGTTTTGTTCTTTTACGATAGCTACCGCTTTATCTAGTGTTTCTTTAGTTGGGTTTGGCTCAACACCCGAAAACTCAAGCCACTCCCGGCCTTCCAATGCTTGCGCTACTTGATCGTAAACACCGTTCTTCTTGATCGAGCCGCCGCCGTAGATCACAAGTACTTTTTGGTCGGCAGGAATTGCGTCTTTGATTGCCGCGATTTGGCCTTGGCCGAAGAAGATTTGAGTTGGGTTGACGTATGAAAAGTTCATTATTATACCTCTTGCTTCCAATGTGAGGAGAGTGAATATGTGCATATTAGTACGTGCTAGAGTGGCTGAGTAGGCCGATTTCTGCAAATTTATTGCCTATTCCTACATAATTGCATGCATTGCTCTGGAACTGAGTGACGAACTCCAAGTATAGTGTGTGGCAAATGAATGGAGTGACAAAATGAAGACACTTGCTGAGAGCATGCAGCAATACGCGACGAAATTCGGCTTAGACGATCTCGAAGGGATTAAAGAAACCGCCATTGATGGGGTGTGGTTTTACCGCAGTAGTAAAGGGAATAATCGCCAACCTTTCGTGTACCAGTCTGGCATTATCGTGTTGGGACAAGGGTACAAGAACATCCATATTGGCCAAAGTCCGGTACGTTATGGACCCGATGATTATTTGGTGGTTGGCGTCCCGATGCCGCTCGAGTGTGAAGCGATTGCCGTCGACAATGAACCCTTACTAGGTATCTCTATCGATATTTCTCCAGCACTGCTACAAAAGCTCGTGAATAAGTTGGAATCACAACGTTTTACTAATGTGTGTGAAGACGCCACTCGCTGCGGGTTGAAGTCGGTACAAATGAACGAGCAAATGCTTGATGCATGTAAACGCCTGATGACGACGTTATGTGACGAGCTAGAGGTTGCCATGCTCGGTGAGATGCTTTTAGAAGAGATAGTTTATCGAGCATTGGTAAGCGAATCTGGCCATGTTCTCTTTGAATTGGCGCACCAAGAAGGCTTTTATGCTCGCGTAGCTAAAGCTCTCAATCGTGTTCATCAGGAATATCACGAACAACTGAATGTACAATCCTTGGCGGAAGAGGCGAACATGAGCGTATCTGCGTTTCATCAAGCCTTCAGAAGTGTCACTCTAGAGTCGCCTTTGCAATACATAAAAAAGGTGCGTCTCAACAAAGCGCGTGAACTTATCCAAGTAGAAGGGCGCAGAGTGAATGATGCTGCGAGGCTAGTAGGCTACAGCAGTCCGTCACAGTTCAGTCGCGAATATAAAAGACATTTTAATGAAACACCAAGAGCAACAAAGGCTTAGTGATCTTTATTTCAAGATTAGGACTTTTTTTCTCTTTTTTATTAATTTGCGATCGATATATTTATTTGAGTAGTGAAATTAGTTGTTGGTGCAAAATAAGATGTCAATTCTTGCAATATATGAGTGGATTCTTGAGAGGTGTTGCTGAAAATTTATAAATAAGTAGTGTGAAATTCTGTACTTGTACTTAAGTTATTTTACGTCGAAACAAAAGTAAAAGGTACGCAAAGATAAAGCGTATTTTGTATTGTATTAACAATAACTTAAGGAAGAGTAATATGTACCTTAGAAACGGGAAAGCAGGAAAGAGTGTATTCACACTCAGTACTTTGACTGCATCTTGTCTAATGGCATTCAACAGCTACGCAGCCGTTGACTGTACACCTTTAGAAGCTTGGGATTCATCGAAAGTTTATAATGGTGGTGACCAAGTTCAGCACGAAAATAGCGCATTTAAAGCGCGCTACTGGACGCAAAACAACAACCCTGCTCAGTCAGGTGAATGGGGTGAGTGGGAAAACCTTGGCACTTGTGATGGCGGCCCTGTTGATCCACCACTTAACGAAGTACCGACTGTTTCACTAACTTCTCCTTCTGCGTCGGCTTCTATCACAGCTGGTGACGTTGTTAATCTTGCAGCAGACGCTGCAGACACTGACGGCACAGTCAGCAAAGTTGAATTCTTTGTTGATGGCGCATTGGTTGGCACATCAACCGCAGCACCTTTTACTGCTTCATGGACGGCGACAGAGGGTGTTCACGAGTTCTCAACTAAAGCTTACGACGATAAAAACGCAGCGAGCACTGTGAGTGCTGTTACGCTTACAGTTGCTACTGGTCAACCTGGTAACGAAGTACCAACGGTAGATGTAGCGCTATCAACCACTTCTGTTGAGTTTGGCGGTAAGGTAACGGTTTCTGCTACTGCGGCAGACGCGGATGGTACGGTTGCTAAAGTTGAGTTCTTTGCCGCAGGAGCTTTGATTGGTACAGCGACCGCTGCGCCTTACGCTGTTGATTTCACTCCAGCAGCGGCTGGCTCGGTATCGATTTATGCCAAAGCGACTGACGATGCTGGCGCAACAACAGATTCTTCCCTTGTATCACTATCAGTAAATGGTGGTGCAGTAACCTTAAACTGTCGTCCTGATGGCCTGTACCAAACGGCTGGTGTGGATGTACCTTACTGTACGATTTACGACAAAGACGGCCGTGAATTGATGGGGGCAGATCACCCACGTCGTGTGATTGGTTACTTCACAAGCTGGCGTAGTGGTGATGACCCACAAGCGGCTTACCTTGTGAAAGACATTCCTTGGGATCAGCTAACTCACATTAACTACGCGTTTGTAAGCATCGGTTCAGACGGTAAAGTGAACGTTGGTGACGTGACTGATCCAACTAACCCTGCAACTGGTAAAACTTGGCCGGGTGTAGAAGTAGACCCATCACTAGGCTTTAAAGGTCACTTCGGTGCACTTGCTACTTACAAGCAAAAACATGACGTTAAAACGCTGATCTCGATCGGTGGTTGGGCTGAAACAGGTGGCCACTTCGGCGCAGACGGTAATCGTGTTGCGGATGGTGGCTTCTACACGATGACAACCAACGCAGACGGTTCAATCAACCACGCAGGTATCGAGAAGTTCGCGACTTCTGCAGTTGAAATGATGCGTACGTACAAATTCGATGGTCTAGACATCGACTACGAGTACCCAACGTCTATGGCGGGTGCAGGTAACCCTTACGATAAAGATTTCATGGAACCACGTCGTCCATACCTATGGGCTTCATACCAAGAGCTAATGAAGGTCCTACGTGAGAAACTGGACGCAGCATCTGCACAAGATGGTATCCACTACATGCTGACTATCGCAGCGCCTTCGTCGGGTTACCTTCTGCGTGGTATGGAAACCTTTGATGTTACTAAGTACCTAGATTACGTGAACATCATGTCTTACGACTTGCACGGTGCTTGGAACGATCACGTTGGTCACAACGCGGCACTATTTGATACAGGTAAAGACTCTGAGCTTGCTCAATGGAACGTATACGATACAGCGGCTTACGGTGGTATTGGTTACTTGAACACTGACTGGGCTTACCATTACTTCCGTGGTTCAATGCCTGCTGGTCGTATCAATATTGGTGTGCCTTACTACACTCGCGGTTGGCAAGGTGTAACTGGTGGTGAAAATGGTCTTTGGGGCCGCGCTGCACTACCTAACCAAGCAGAGTGTGCGCCGGGTACTGGCGAAGGTGAGAAGAACAACTGTGGTCACGGCGCTATCGGTATCGATAACATGTGGCATGACACTGACCCTAAAGGCAACGAAATGGGCGCAGGTTCAAACCCAATGTGGCACGCGAAGAACCTAGAGAAAGGTATTTGGGGTTCTTACGCTCAAGCTTACGGACTTGACCCTGTAAATGATCCTTCCGATAAGTTTGTTGGTTCTTACACGCGTAACTACGATGATGTTGCAGTAGCACCATGGCTATGGAACGCAGAGAAGAGTGTATTCCTATCAACAGAAGACAAAGCGTCTGTTGAAGTGAAAGCGGACTACGTTATCGATAAAGAGATCGGCGGTATCATGTTCTGGGAACTAGCAGGTGACTACAACTGTTACGTACTAGACGCGAACGGTAACCGTACTACGATTGATGCAACTGAACAGGCTTGTGCGGCGGGTAATGGTGAGTACCACATGGGTAACACTATGACTAAAGCGATTTACGACAAGTTTAAGTCTGCAACACCTTACGGTAACAAGATTGCGACAGGTGGTATCCTAACAGAGGCTGTTGATATCGCAGTGAGCGTTGGTGGCTTTAAAGTGGGTGACCAAAACTACCCAATCAACCCTAAGATCACGTTCACAAACAACACAGGTCAAGCGATTCCTGGTGGTACTGAATTCCAGTTCGATATTCCTGTATCGGCACCGGATAACGCGAAAGATCAGTCTGGTGGTGGCCTAAGCGTGATTGCTTCTGGACATACTCGTGCGAACAACATTGGTGGTTTGGAAGGTGTAATGCACCGTGTATCTTTCTCGCTACCAGCATGGAAAGATCTACCAGCGGGCGGCACTTACGAGCTTGATATGGTTTACTACCTACCAATCTCTGGCCCAGCTAACTACACGGTGATTTCTGGTGGTAAAGAGTTTGCGTTCAAGTTTGAGCAACCAGACCTACCAATCGGTGACTTAAACTCTGGCACTGGTGGTGGCGGTGGTAGTGAGCCTGGTACTTGTGACACAACTGGCCTTGTGACTTACCCAGACTTCCCACAAACGGACTGGCAAGGTAACCCAAGCCACGCGAACCAAGGTGATAAAGTGATTCACAATGGTGTGGTATACCAAGCGAACTGGTGGACAGCATCAGAGCCGGGTAGTGACGGTAGCTGGTCGACAGTATGTAACGTTTAATCCAGATTGAATGGATAACAAAAGCGCGCGATTTAAATCGCGCGCTTTTTTATTGTGGGGGATATGATTTTGTTGCTTTGGATTATTGCAAATAGACGCTTGAGTAAACGATCAGAACTCATAACCTTCAGGAATAACCACGATCCCTTTTTCTGATACATGAAATCGTTTGGCGTCTTCGATTTTGTTGATACCAATTTGTGCGTGCGGTGGAATACGAACGTGCTTGTCAATAATGCAACTGACGAGCTGACAGCCTTCACCCACCTCAACATCATCGAAAATAATACTATCGACGACGGTTGCGCTGTCTTGAATACGCACGTTGGACGCGATAACAGAGTGCTGAACGGAACCTCCGGAGTTAATGACACCATTGGCAATGATGGAGTTAATAAAAATCCCTTCATTACCTGTCGCCGATGATACGGTTCTTGCTGGTGGAAATTGGGCTTCATAAGTACGCACTGCCCAATTTGGCTGATACAAGTTCATTGGTGGAACGGGTTCTAACAAATCCATGTTGGCCTCGTAGAAAGAATCGATCGTCCCTACATCGCGCCAGTAACAATCTTTGTCTACACGACCTTTACTACCGCAGAACTTATAAGCGTAAACGGATTGAGTGTCGATCAGCTTAGGTATGATGTCTTTTCCAAAGTCATGGCTTGAGTCTTCAAGCTTTGAATCTTCTTCTAGTGCTTCCTGCAGAACGTCCATATCAAAGATGTAAATGCCCATAGAGGCAAGGCTCTGAGTTGGGTCATCAGGCAGGGTAGGCGGGTTCTCCGGTTTCTCGATAAAGGATTCAACTAAGCCGTTTTCTTTGATTCCCATTACACCAAAAGCCGTGGCATCCTCTACCGGGACATCCATACAAGCAACGGTGAGTTTTGCGCCGTTTTCTTTGTGCTCTTCCAGCATCGCAGCGTAATCCATGCGGTAGATATGGTCACCAGAAAGAACAACCACATACTTGGCATCATTGCGAGAGAGTAACCACATGTTGTGATAGATAGCATCTGCTGTGCCTTCATACCATGCACCACCTTTGCGCATTTGGGGTGGAACGGCTGTGATGTATTCACCAAGTTCGGGATTAAAGATCGACCAACCATCTCGCAAGTGTTTTTGTAGCGAGTGTGATTTGTATTGAGTTAAAACCAATATCTTCCTCAAACCTGAATGAAGACAGTTAGTTAGAGTGAAATCGATAATACGATATTTACCACCAAATGGGACGGCTGGTTTGGCTCTATCATCGGTAAGTGGGCTCAATCTTGATCCCATACCGCCAGCTAAAATTACAGCGAGTGCGTCTTGCATAATGTTCCCTTTCCCTTGTATTACGTACTTCGAAAGCGACTTAAAGCCCGAGGAGTTAGCCAACTGCAGGAGGCTTTCGAGTGACGTTGTTGAGTGTCCTTTGAACTTATAAATGGTAATGCTATTTAACGTAGTACAAGATTCGAGCCATAGAATTTTGTTAACAAAATCAATGCACTCAGCAGAAGAGGGTGTTGTCGCTGCACTAAATTAGGGAGTGGGAAAATATACTATGCACTATAGTGGTGAGAGTGGTGTAATTACTCCAATTTTCAAAAGCCGGTTTACAATGTAAAGAGTTTCAAAAACAGTACATTAGAGCATTATCATAGCAAAACGGGAGCCAAACGGCTCCCGTTTCTCGTCAATCTTCTTGTTTTTATGAAAGGCCGATAATATTGCCTTGATCATCAAGATCTAAGTTCATGAATGCAGGTTTGTCTGGCAGACCTGGCATAGTCATTACGTTCCCGGACAGTGCGTAAACAAAGCCCGCGCCGGCACATAAACGCAGCTCACGAATTGGTACGGCAAAACCACTTGGCGCGCCTTTTATGGCTGAATCCGTTGTGATTGAAAGCGGTGTTTTCGCAATGCACACCGCTAAGTCATCAAAGCCTAATTTCTCAAAGTGTGCCAGTTGTTGTTTCGCTAGCTCGCTCATTTCGATGTTTGATGCACCATAGCCCACTTCACATACTGCCATCAGCTTTTCTTTCAAGGATTGCTTCTTGGTGTAAAGAGGGCGGAATTGAGCGCCTTGCTCACAAGTTTCAACAACGTGCTGTGCGAGTTCAATAGCGCCTTCGCCACCTTGTGCAAATGCGGTGCTTACTGCCACTTTTACCTTAGGGTTAAAGCGCTCAATCAATGCTTTAAGCTCTGCCAATTCTTGTTCTGAATCTTGTGGGAACTGGTTGATGGCAACAACTGCAGGGATTCCGTATTTATGCACGTTATTAATGTGCCATTTCAGGTTTTCGAATCCGGCTTCAAGTGCGGCTTGGTCTGGATTGAAAATAGAGTCTGGAATCGCCATACCTGGTCGTAAGTCGTAGTGACCTGAATTTGCTTTCAAACCACGAAGGGTCGCGACAATTACCACACAATCTGGTGCACGATCAGCGGCTGATGCTTTAATGTTACAGGCTTTCTCAAAGCCCATGTCTGAGCCAAATCCAGCTTCCGTGACAACGTAACTAGAAAGTTTTAATGCAATCTGGTCTGCAATGATGGAAGAGTTACCGTGAGCGATGTTGGCAAATGGACCTGCGTGGATCAGAGTAGGTACGCCCTCAAGCGTTTGCATTAGAGTAGGGGCAATGGTCTCTTTCAATGTGACCGCCATGGCACCAGCAACTTGCAAATCTTCAGTCGTCACTGGGTTACCATTCAAATCATAAGCAACGACGATGCGACCAATACGTTGACGAAGATCTTTAAGGTCATTTGCTAGCGCAAGGATAGCCATGAGCTCGGACGCGGCAGAAATATCAAAACCTTCTTCACGTTCGAAGCCGTTGATGTTCTTACCTTCTTCATTCAAGCCTATTTTCACCATGCGCAGTGCTCGGTCGTTGTGGTCCATCACACGTTTCCATGTGATTCGCTCAACATCGATCTTCAGCGCTCTTAAACCCGTACGAGCTTCAAATGCATCGTAACCTTCACGTTGTTCATGGTAGAGACGTGCATCAAGTGCTGCTGACGCTAGGTTATGCGCGGCCGTGACAGCATGGATATCGCCAGTTAAATGAAGGTTGAGCTCGTCCATTGGCGCTACTTGAGAGTAACCGCCACCAGCAGCGCCACCTTTGACACCAAAGACAGGCCCCATAGAAGGCTGACGAATACACGCCATCACAGATTGGTTAATCTTGGATAGACCTTGAGATAGACCGATTGTGGTAACCGTTTTGCCTTCACCCAGTGGGGTAGGCGTAATTGCAGTGACCAACACCAATTTACCATCTTGATTGTCAGTTAGACGCTCAAGACATTGGGGATGAACTTTAGCTTTGTGTTTTCCGTGCGTATCGAGTTCGTGTGGCAAAAGACCAGCGTTTGCGGCGACAGTAGCGATAGAAGACAACGGTGTGTTTCGGCAAATTTCAATATCAGACTGCATGGATACTCCCAAAAAATGGCTAACACGTGGCGTTCAACACCAGGCAAGTAAAAGCTTGCTTAGTGTTGCGCAAACGTTTGCGCGAGAATAATACTGGTAAAATAAGAGGTGTAAAGCAGTTCGTTCGCCTTAGCGTGCTACATCATAACAAAAAACACTAAATACTGCGCTAGATCAAAACAAAAAGGCCACCTAATGGTGACCTTTGCGTGTTTTTTGCTCTAAATGCTTGGTTCTTAGCGATCCCAGTATGTCTCTTCTAAGCTGTCTTCACGCTCTGGTAGTGCGCGAGATAGGCGAGGAGAGTGCTGAGTTAGTACTTCGTAGCTTACGCGGTTTGCGTACTTACAAATCTGAGATAGAGAAGAGTAAGTTAGGCAACGTACTTCGTGTTTCTCTGAACCTGGTACTTCTTTTTGGTGGAAAGAGTTGGCCGCCATATCGTGCAGAAGTGCAGACAGTGCCGCATCACCTGCGCCATTGGTGTTCTTGATTTCAAGAGGACCACCAAGGTAAGGACCAATATGAGAGTACACTTTCATTGGTGCTTTACAGTCGTCTTTGCGCATTGCACGGCTAAATTCAAACTTGTTGAACTGTTCGATAGAGCCCTCAAGAATGTCATGTGTGGTTTCACGTTTTACTTTCTCTTCCGTGTAACCCGCCATGTATAGACCATCTGGGCCAGCAGTACAAAGTACAAGGTCGACCCACTCAAGTGCTTTATCTGCAGCCGCAAGAGGGTCGGTTTCACCTGTTAGTGCTGCGCCTTCTTCTTCGTTCATTGCAACGACAGATACGTTGTCGCGAATGTACTCTTGCCACCATTCTGCATTGCCTTCAATCACGTATTTTGTACCTAGAGTCAGTACTACAGGGACTTCGTGCTTCTTAGCAAATTCGATTGCGCGCTGAACCGCTTGAGGCATTTGGTCCTCTTTCTTACCACGCATAAGGTAGGAAGAAACCACAAGAGCTGATGCTTTAGTAAAGACTTCTTCAGGGATGCTTTCCGGAGACAGCTTGTTCATGTGGCCTTCGTTAATTGCGAAGGTACGCTCGCCGTCTTGAGAAATTAGCGTGTAGCAACGACCAATAGGACCATCTACTGTTTGTAAGTGGTTAAGGTTCATGCGAGAAGAGGTACGGCATAGGTAGCGGTATGCAAAAGAACCTACTTGGATGTTCTTCGACATTACGCCTAAGAGTACTGATTTGCTATCAGCCAAAACAGAGTAGTTATGTAGTGTGTTGCCGATAGTATCACCAGGGTATTGGTGAGTAATCAGACCTTGTTCTACTAACTCTTCATACAATGCGTCTGCTTTGCTCTCTTCAAGAACGAGAGAATGACCTTTACTAAGGTTGTATTTTTCTAAAAACGCATCGTCTACGCGCGCTTCGATATCAACGATGGTTTGACCAACACCGACAATCGTTGGGCGGTACAGCTTAGGCGCCTGTTGGATTTGGTTGACTAATGGATCTCGAGCGTGAGTTGGAAAGTAGTGTTTAGATTTTCGCTGACCAGGAAACTTCATGCTTGTTCTTGAGTGAGAAAAAAAGAGACGGGATTGTATCACAAAATTTTGAAATTCGTTGCGTTTTATTACAAAGAAATTTGCCCGCTGAAAAATGCAGCGGGCTGATGTTTTTACAAGCGATTTGGGGTTAATTTGTAGGAGTTACAGTCGGTTCGACGTAAGCTTTGGTTCCGTACAATGGGACCGTTGATAGGCTGTGCTTAAAGCTGCCTTCTGTCTCTGTTGTTGTGTAAGACAAGTAAAGCAATGTTTGGTTTTCAGGATCGTAGATACGACGCACTTTCATGGTTTTGAAGAAGATACTCTTCGACTTCCTAAAGACCACTTCGCCAGACTTGCTCTTATCGATTTTTGCAATCATTTCTGGGGTAATGTCACCAGTTTGGCGACAAGAGATAGAGCTGTCACTTGGATCGGACAAGCTCAGGTTTGCTTCGATAGAGGCGATGTGACAAGTAACACCTGTCACCACTTCATCTTGTAGGTGACCGATTTTAATGTCTTTCATTGTGAACATACCAAGCGACACGTCACCGACTTCATTGTCGCTACAGCCAGCTAATACAGTGATCAATCCAAGCGCAAGCAAGCTCTTTTTCATTTTTCTTCCCTTAAATAGGCTAATTTATTAACTCAATTTATCAGACGTGCACGGTTAAAACAAAATTTGGCGTTACCTCAGGACTTTAGCTAGGTTTGTAAGAGGCTTCATGCTAATGTACCGCTCCAGAACAGGTGAGCACTACATTTCTAATCAAAGTCCTGTCTTTTACTCGCTGTAAGTTTCATCATTAGCAGCGCTTAAGGTAAGAAAATGAACGAACAACAGTTAGAAAGCATTAAAAGAAAAAACGCGTGGTTGCATGATTTGGTGGAAGTTGAGTTTCCAACAAAAGAGAGTTTGGAAGGCCGCGCAATCTACACACGAATGCTTGAAGAGCAATCGTACCAAGTTGTCGAAAAGTCGTTACTACTAGATAAAGAGCAGCGTTTGACCGCTGAAGATATCTTTCTTGTCGATTTTCATCGACTTACGGTCATGTTTTCTATTTTGCAGTCGCAACGTTGGTCTGATAAGCATGAACAAGAAATGATTGTCGAGTACCTTACTCAAATCATACTCTCACCGGAATTTGAACTTTACGTTGGTTTTGCTGAGGGCGAAGCAGTTGGCGCCGCGATTGTAAGTCAATATGAAGGCAATACCGTTATTTCTGACACTGTGGTTTCTCAAAATTTAGATAAGACTCAGTTTGTCTCAGATTTAGCGAAAAAATTGAACGCCGATCAAAAATTGTATGAAACAATAGTTTTAGAAAATTGATTCAAGTCGAGGCTCGCTTGGGCTTCGACATTTAATATAAGCACAACTCCTTCCTCGGCTGGGTAAAGCATGACTGAGCGTTTACTGCACATGGCCACTAATACAATACGGGTTACCCGAATGGTTTGAAGGGTGAAGAGATTCATCTCTTTGCACTTATTGTTGCGATTGCGGATGTGTTTGATGCTCTACTTAGTGAGCGTTGCTATAAACGTGCTTGGATAATTGAGGAAGTGGGTGAACTATTCAAGCGTGAGCAAGGCAAACACGTTGACACAGCCCTGAGTCAATTACTACTGGATAATTTAGATGACTTTATAGAAGTACGCTTTATGTATCCAGATAACGATATTTAATTCAATCTATCATTGCCGAGTGAAGTTTCATATTTCTAACTTATGGGGCTCCATTCGGTGACCTTGCTTAAAAAAACGTTAATTCCCTTTTCTCATTTCCACGAAATGCCAAGTCTATCGTTTAAACATTTCAAAACTTACCTATTATGTTGATACATATTTAGTACAAATAAATAAGCTAATAAGAACAACGTTAAGTGTTCAACGAATGGTTTGAGATATTTGTTGGCGGGGGAAGGCGTATGGCTATCAACAATATTAAGTGCGTCATATTCGATTGTGACGGTACGCTGGTCGACAGCGAAAGCCTGTGTTGTCATGCATTGGTTAATGTGTTTGAGCAATACGGCGTAGAGATGAGTTTTGAAGAGTGCGTTGCACATTTCAAAGGTGGCAAGTTGGCCGATATCCTGCGTGATGCCAAAGCGTTCATGAACGTTAATGTGTCTATTGATGTTCTTGAACCACAATACCGTGAGGAGCTAAAGAAGCTGTTTGTCCGCCACCTAAAACCAATGGATGGCGCAAAGCGTCTTATTCAATTCTTGGATTCACACAACATCGAGTATTGTGTGGCTTCTAATGGACCGAAAGACAAGATCGAATACTCGCTTGAGCTAACAGGGCTGCTAGATGCGTTTAAAGGAAAAGTCTTTTCTGCTTTCGACGCGAATAGTTGGAAGCCAGAGCCTGATTTGATCATGTATAGCGCGATGAATATGGGTTTTCTGCCAAGCGATTGTTTGTATATTGATGACACCCCAAAGGGCGTTGAGGCTGGATTAAACGCAGGTGTGAAAACAGTGCAGCTTTACAACGGCGCGCCAATCAACCGAGTGGAAGACGAGCGCGTTATCCGAATTCATCATCTTGACGAACTAAAAGAGCAGCTCTTGGGCTGCTCAATTTAATGACAAACGTTACTCAAGTTATGGATATGTTTGAATTTGGCTTGTAGAAACGGAGTTTGGTGTAAGCATTGGATGGAAGAGAAGTTTTTCGTATGGAACCCGCAAGAAGCGCATGTGAATTTCTCACCGTCGGATGAAATTATATATTCATCGCATTGACAGAGTGGACACTGAAGATCTTCAGTGTCTTTTGTTTTGTAATTATTCATATTGTTCACCAGCAGCAAAATTAAATTGGCAAAATGTAGAATAGCTGAACACCTATCCTTTGAACATTCTTTCATCAAATTCCGAAGATTATTTCGATTCACTTCAAAGTAAATTAATTTGCTACTCAGTTAATACTTGATTAAATAAATACACGTTTGTTTAAAAATCGAGGAAACGCTATGGCTATGGTGCTTTCCTAGGCAACGTTAAAACACCTAGTGAAAAAGGGCTCCAAAAACGGAGCCCTTTGCATTTGGTATCCCTTAGATTGTATCGATTTGAACCTACTAACCTGATGGCGAAACGGTATTTAAGCCGTTCGGTAGCGTTTCAATACTTCGCCAAGTGAAACAGAAGCGTGGGTTAAATTGGTTACGCCTACTGTCGATTGCTGTGCCACTTCACGGATGGTGTTGGATTGTGAGCGTATATCTGACAGCTCAGATGCAATGTCATTTGCAACCGCACTTTGTTCTTCTGCTGACGTCGAGATCTGAATACTCATGTCCATCAAAGATCGTGCAGAATCAGCGATAGCAGTCACGTCCCCTCCAATTTCATCAATCAATTGACTACTGGTTTGAGCTTGCTGAACGGTACGATCAGTAATTGATGCAATGTTTCGACTTTCAGATTGAAGCTTTTCAATCATGGCTTGGATCTCAACTGTCGCTTGCTGGGTACGGCTTGCAAGGGTACGGACTTCGTCTGCAACTACGGCAAACCCACGGCCTTGCTCACCCGCACGAGCGGCTTCAATAGCAGCATTTAATGCGAGCAGGTTAGTTTGCTCTGAGATGGCGTTGATCGTCGTGATGACATCATTAATCTGCGTCGTGTTTTCATTCAAACTGCTTACTGACGTTGACGCCTGTTCGATGTAACTTGAAAGGGTTTCAATCTCTGAAATGACGCTTTGGACGCGAGTGCGGCTATTTTCAATCTGCTGGGCATCATGGTCTGATTGAAGTGTCGCTTGTTGAGAAATACTCGACACCTCTTTTGCTGACGCCGTCATCTCTTCCATTGCCGTGGCGACAGAATCCAGCGTTTGATACTGATGCGCAATTTGAGTTTCACTCAACTTCATGTCTTGTTCGAACGCGGCAGAAGTTTCGCTCATTGTATTGGCATTGTCTTTTACGCTGTTTACTAATTCAGTTAGCGTATCCATTGATTTATCGAGCGCACAGCCAATCGTACCAAACTCATCTCGCCCTGGATGGAAACCAAGACGAGAGGTTAAGTCTCCCTCGCCAATCTTTTGTGTGGTGGTGTAAAGTACCCAAAGTGCGCCGCCAAGGAAAGTGGCAACCCAGTAATTGAATAGGGCAAACGGCACCACCCAAAGAAAGCTCAGAAGAAAAGAGGTCAGGGCGTCAGATTTAGCTTGCTCAAATTGGCGTGAAAGGTTTTCTGTCAGTTGAATTGCCTGACCGGAATTCAGCTTCGCGTAAGCCGTTACCGTTCCATTGTTGAACGTCGTATCACCGGCGTTACTTGTACTCACCACACCATTTAGGTTCGCCAAGCTTTGAGGCTGCGCTTGGATAATACCCGCAAGTTTGGCTTCTACAGTAAGGATAGACTGGTCTTCAAACTGCTGAATATCATTGAAATATCGGCTTCCTGCCACTGAAGTCAGAGTCACTAGGAATAGAAGAAAAATGACCCAGATTTTGTCGTTGATAGACATTTTAATAAATAGCTTATCTATCGTTCTAAACTCAACTTCTCTCATTAATCGCTCCATTTGAGATGAAAAGGGGTGAACTAAATTAGAGAACTATCGAAACAAAATATGAGATGGTAATCAGCAAAATATGTAACGAGCAGTTGATTGATTTCAAATTATGAGAACTGTGATCACATCTAACGGTATGTTATATCTATTAATGGCAATTAAATTGATTAATTTTAACAATGAGTTGCATATGAATTAGCGGCAAATTTTACTAAAAGTCAGTAGGTTAGGATAGATGTTGCGCAAACGTTTACTTATGATTTCTGTCATAGCTTTCTAAATCTTTACTTCTCGCTGTCATGAATGTGTCATATAAAGGCTATAAAAAGGAGTTACTGTCATCGATGAAGAAAAGAAATGGCAGTAAAGATTGAAGCAAGATTGCTTCAGGAGATGTAACACAAAGGAGGTCACAATGAGCGACCAATACCACAACGACGAATGCCTAGAGATGCTTGATGCACTTGAAATCGGTATAATCTTGTCGGACTACATTGGCTCAGAAGACGAAGCCGAATAAGTACAATTAGTACTCTCACCGCGTCACAACAGACGTTATACTTAAGTTCATGTAAGACGAGCCAAAAGGCCACTCACAGCGTCTAATGAACTTTCTAGCCCACCTGCATATTGCAGATCACTGTAATAGCCACTTAATGGGAAACTTGCTTGGAGATTTCGTAAAGGGAGATCCAAGCAAGCAGTATCAGACTGATATTTCCAATGGCATAAAACTCCACCGTTTTGTCGATCGTATCACCGATCACCATTCCATTGTTGAAGAGTGCAAGCCGCATTTTACGGGCGTGTCACGTCGCTTTGCGCCAATTGCACTGGATATGTTTTGGGACCATTGCTTAGCGAAGCACTGGCATGCATTTAGTCACCAGTCTTTAGATTCGTTTGTCCGATACGCGTATCAGCAAGTGAATAACCAAATCTCTAATGAGTTACCACCAAGATTTTTATTGCTTCACAGTCGAATGTGGAGTGGAGGGTGGCTGCAGTCTTATCGAGACTTGGAGAACATCGAGTTTGCGCTTCATCGAATGTCACAAAGAAGCCCTCGTATGGCCGACCTCACTACGACATTTGAAGTTCTCGATCGCGAATATGAACAATTGGAAGGGAAGTTTTCGGCGCTTTATCAAGATGTTCTGGAGCAGTCCGGCCAATTCCATCAACAGTTAGTGAATTCGTAAGTGAGTTCATTCATAACTCAATAATTTCATAGCGCCTTGTCTGCTAAAGGTAGTATGACCAAAGGCGCTCTGGTAAACTCTGCGCTCCAAAAATTATGAGGTTTATCATGTCCGTTAATTTCGCTGATCTTGGCATTGAACAACAGTTGGTTGATACCCTAAGCGGTATGAATATTGTTTCTCCGACACCTGTTCAAGAAAAGTCGATTCCACCCGTATTGGAAGGCAAAGATCTCCTGGCTGCTGCGCAAACAGGTACTGGCAAAACTGCAGCATTTGGCTTACCTATCATCCAATCAGTTCAGCAGAAGAAACGTAACGGCGCGCCACAAGCACTTATTCTTGTACCTACGCGAGAGCTTGCTCAACAAGTTATGGACAACCTGACCCAGTACGCAGCAAATACGGACCTTAAGATTGTTTGTGTTTATGGTGGTACGAGCATCGGCGTTCAAAAGAAAAAGTTGGAAGAGGGCGCAGATATTCTTATCGCGACGCCAGGTCGTTTGCTGGATCACTTGTTTAACGGCAATGTAATCATCGCTAAAACGGGCATTCTTGTACTTGATGAAGCAGACCGCATGTTAGACATGGGTTTCTGGCCAGATCTGCAACGCATTCTTCGTCGTTTACCTCAAGATAAACAAACCATGCTGTTCTCAGCAACGTTTGAGAAGCGCATTAAAACCATTGCTTATAAACTGATGGACTCTCCAGTTGAAGTGGAAGTGTCGCCAGCCAACACTACGGCAGAAACCGTTAAGCAAATGGTTTATCCAGTTGATAAAAAGCGTAAACGTGAGCTATTGGCTTACTTAATTGGTTCTCGTAACTGGCAACAAGTGCTTGTCTTTACAAAAACCAAGCAAGGCAGTGATGAGCTAGCAAAAGAGCTTAAACTGGATGGGATCAAAGCGGTCTCTATCAACGGCGACAAATCTCAAGGTGCTCGTCAACGTGCTCTTGATGAATTTAAAGCAGGTAAAGTACGTGCGTTAATCGCAACCGATGTGGCTGCTCGTGGTCTGGACATTCAAGAGCTAGAGCAAGTGGTGAACTTCGATATGCCGTTTAAAGCCGAAGATTATGTTCATCGTATCGGGCGTACAGGTCGCGCTGGTAAATCAGGCTTGGCGGTTTCTTTAATGAGCCGCGACGAAGAGTACTTATTGACGGCGATTGAAAACCTACTTGACCAACGTTTACCGCAAGAGTGGTTAGAAGGTTTCGAACCGAGTTTAATCGAAGAGGTTGAGCCAGAGCGTAATGGTGGTGGTCGCCGTAAGAGTCGCTCTTCGGAAAAACGTAAGATGAAAGCGAAACTCGCTATTCATAAAAACCGCGGTAAAAACCGAAAATAAAAGGTGATGGCAGTTATCAATGACTTTGATTACGCCGTCTTAACTTCTTGGTAGGCTTCAAGCGTTTGAGGCATCGCCAGTAAATAGCCTTGATACATATCGAAACCGAGCTTTTTCATTAAATTAAGTTGATGCTCGGTTTCAATTCCTTCTATAACGGTTTTTGAGCGAATATCTTTTGCCAAAGACAATGCTTCCATCAAACAAGCAAAGTCGCCACTCTCATATCGCAAAAGTAATGATCGGTCTATTTTGATGATGTTTGGTCTTACGCATTTCACGCGTTCAACCGTTGAGGCGTCAACTCCGTAATCATCGATGGCAAGCATATAGCCGTTATCACTGAGCTCTTTCGTCGCTTTATAAAGACAGTTCTCGTCACTCGCATCCAACTCCACTAATTCCATCACGATTTGCTCACGGCGAAGATCTGCTTCGATGATGGCTTGCTTCAATAGGTTGCTGTACGACATGTCTTTCGCGAGCATTTCTGATGCTTTAGGTAAGACATTAAGAAAAAGCTTTTTGTTGCTAAACTTGGATTGGCAAAAATTACTGATGTGGATCAGACGGCTTAATCGCTCGACATTAATTTGGTCTTTTACTGGAATGGTATTGGATTGGAAAAATTGGTCTGGTCTTATCATTTGTCCGTCTTGGTTACTAATACGAACCAGAGCTTCAAGGCCGATGATAGAAAGATCTTTCTGATAAATAGGTTGAAACACACTCCTCAGCGTCAGTTGCTTGTAGTGTGCAATATACTGCCCATCTAATTGTTTTGAAATGCAGCCAAGCAGCTGCGTGATGCTCATCATTATTGTTGTAACCTAGACCAAGATACTTCCACTGATGCTTAACTGATTGTTGTGCATCTAGTTTTACTACAGTAGTTTGAATCTAATTGTGCCAGTGGGGTCAAGGCAAGAGAGGTAGCGTTGATTGAACGGAAATATCGACCAGCATCAAACAAATCGATGAACGGGCTGATAATCTACCCGCTGCAATTTGATGCTACCACTGTAAGACCGCATAAAGTTGAACGTATTTTCGAACCAGTTGTTGCTTGTTCGATCGGCGCAAAGGATGGCCAAATTTAATGTAGCAAGGACTAATACCAAAGCGCGTATCAAGTGAGCGGGTCAGCTGTGACTCGCTTGTGTAAAGCGTAATGCCTTGTTCTGTGTATTCAGTGATTGGCTCAGGAAGTTCACCCATCCACCAGTGCAAAAGTTCGCGGCTGGTTTTGCTGCGACTGATCCAATGGTCACTGACTAAAAACAACAAGTCGTTGGGCTGTAGGGCATAGCCATATTCGCTTTGCCATTCCATGATGGAGGAGAGCAAGTTCTCTCGACAAGAATTACCGGCACTCACCATATGATGACTTAACACCCAAACTGTGCCTATCTCAGAGGTGATTCGATAATGGTGAGGCAAGTCGGGAGAATCAAGTACTTCAATGGGTTTGATGATACTGCTGTGGCCAAAGTGACGAAACGTATGTTCCATTCGTCTTGCGAAAGCCATTCCTAGATGGTGTTCGCTCATTCCTTGGTTATGCACCGCAGGATAATGCTTCTCACAAAGTTTGAGGCAATCGTCCTGAAAATCATTGACACTTTGGATGACTAAGTCGAGTAGCAAAGAATATCCCTTAACGGTTAACAAATTGAACGGCGAAAGGTTATCATAGTACTTTTAGGATAGACTAATTTCGATAGGCAACTTCTTGATCTAAACATCAAAATTGATAATAGAGTTCCGCAGGTAAAATATGATCAAACTAGAAAGAGCACAAAAAGAAGCGTTGGCAGCCGCCATCCAAGAATATATGCAAGACGAGTTAGAAGTGGAAATCGGTCAATTTGATAGTGAATTTTTGATTGATTTCATCACGGAGAAACTGGCGCCTTTTTATTACAACAAAGGCATTGAGGACGCAAAAGCCGTTATTGAACGACGTATGCTTGAGATGAACGATGAACTGTATGAGATTGAGCAAGAAGTTCAACTCTAACTGTCCGTTTTTAAAGTGATTTAAAGTTCCTTCTAATTTTTCGAACAAGTTGTTTGAAAAGGTATTATTGGTTAGATGTAAAGGATGGTAAATAATCTGTTTCATACAAGGTAAATAAGTTAATGTTGTGTTTCTTGCTCAATATCAACTTAGGAATATATCTAGGAACGTGAGATGGAAACACTGGTAAAGAATTACAACCTACCTGCGCGATTTATGCATTGGCTATCGGCGCTTTGCATTATCGGCTTATTTGCTGTGGGTTTGTGGATGGTCGATCTTAGCTATTACAGTGAATGGTATCGTACTGCACCACATTATCACCGCTCTGTGGGCATTTTATTAGCAACCCTCACTTTGGCACGCATCGTATGGAAACATGTGACGGCGTCACCAAAAGTGGAAGGGAAACCTTATGAAGTCGTTGCCGCGAAAGCCGCGCATGGTGTGATGTATCTATTACTCATCACTATCTTTATTTCAGGTTACCTCATCTCAACATCTGATGGTCGTGGAATCGAAGTATTTAATTGGTTCACGGTGCCAGGCGCAGGGGAGTTATTCCCTAGTCAGTCGGATATTGCAGGTGAAATTCACTTCTACGCAGCTTGGGCTGTCATCCTAATGGCAGGTTTACACGCTGCTGCTGCACTAAAACATCACTTTATCGATAAAGACAACACATTAAGAAAAATGTTAGGAGCTTCAAAATGAAAAAGTCACTTTTCGCTACAGGATTAGCAATCGCTATAGCACTACCGTTTGGTGCTAACGCTGCAGATTATGTTATCGATACCAAAGGTGCTCACGCATCAATCAACTTCAAAGTTAGCCACCTAGGTTACAGCTTCATCAAAGGTCGTTTTAATACATTTTCTGGTGACTTTTCTTTTGATGAAAAAAACATCGCTGACTCTAAAGTAAACGTAGTGGTTGATACGACAAGCCTGGATTCAAACCATGCTGAACGCGACAAGCACATCCGTAGCGGCGACTTCATCGACGCAGGCAAATACAGCGAAGCGACGTTCAACAGTACAAAAGTTGTAGACAAAGGTAATGGTAAGCTAGGCGTAACGGGCGATCTGACTCTTCACGGTGTAACGAAACCAATCACAATCGAAGCGGAATTTGTTGGTGCAGGTAACGACCCATGGGGTGGTGAGCGTGCAGGTTTCATCGGTCAAACTCGTCTTGAGCTTGCTGATTTTGAAATTCCAGTAATGGGTTCTTCAAGCTACGTTGATATGGAACTGCACATCGAAGGTGTTAAGAAGTAACTTCTCGTTCTTCACCATATACCTCGTTCTTAACGACATAAATGCAGAAAGCGCTCTTAAATAAGAGCGCTTTTTATTGGTGCCAACTTGTCTTGCTAGTTGCTAGTTGTAATAGTTTTATGCCGTTTCTAGAACGTTATCTTCAATTAGGTTTAGACGCTCGCCATACACTGGGCGCAGTGCTTTAAGTACTTCGCTACGTGTCACAACGCCAGCCATCAAACCGTTTTCTAATACAGGAAGCACTTGTGGTTTGCTCACTTTGATGCTCTTAGCACGCTCTTCAAGAGAAAGAGAAGTAAAGCGTGTCGCCATGCCCATACTTGTTGTTGGGTAAAGTTGTTCCTTATCGATACATAGGAACTCAACTACATCTACCAAACGGTCACCAGCATCAATCGCTACAACGTCACGGCTCATCAAATCTACCACTTTTTGTTCTTGAACAGGGATGTAATCTTGGCACCACAATTCAACCATTACGTCGTGCGCTGAAAAGAAACCAACCAAACGATTGTCGATGTCAACAACAGGAGCACTGATTAGATTGTTGTCCAATAGGGTATCTAGTGCAGTTGAAACTGGCATTTCTACGCTCAGAGTAACTGGGCTCGGGTTCATGATTTCTTTTACAATTGATGCGTTTTTCATAGTGCTTTCCTTAACTGACGTTAGTGTTGTAGTGTTTGTAATGGATGAAATTTTTGCTGCCTTTAGTTCTGGTCGACGGTAAATACACCAGTTAGCTAAGCCAACTAACACAGCGCCACCAATGATGTTGCCTAGGGTTACTGGAATTAGGTTTGCAGTAATAAAGTGACCGACATTTAAATCTGCATATTGAGAAGCCGGCACGCCAACTGCTGTCCAGAAAGTCTCTGGTGCGAAATTCGCGATTACGATGCCTAGCGGTACCATGAACATGTTTGCTACACAGTGCTCAAAGCCACTGCTGACGAACATTGCCACTGGCATGATGGTCATCGCTGCTTTTGTCATTGCATTTGCAGAACTGAACGTTAGCCAAATAGCAAGACAAACCAATAAGTTACATAGAATCCCCAGTGCAAATGTTTGTACCAATGTGTGGTGTAGCTTGTGCTGCGCAATGTTTAGTGCGTTTAAGCCCCATTGACCCGCATCCATTTGGTACAAGCCTGCAGCGCTTACCAATGCAAGTAGGAACATCGCACCGATGAAGTTACCCACATACACCTTGCCCCAGATCGACAGCATTTTGCCGAATGAGATTTGTTTGTTTGCCCATGAGATGCTCGAAAGCACTGAGCTGGTAAACAACTCACCACCACAAATGACGATGAGTATCAAACCCATACTGAATGCTAAACCACCTGCAAGACGGCTAAGCCCCCAACCTGCATCCGCACTACCTGTTGTCACTGTGATGTAAAACAAGAATGCTAAACCGATGAATGCGCCTGCCATGATTGCCAAACCCAGTGTCATGCCGCTGGTTTTGTTTGCTTTACTAAGTGCAAACTTCTCAGCTTCAGACATCATTTCTTTTGGAGAAAAATACTGGTTATTTTGAGAGCTGGTCACCGCCATAATGACTCCTTAGTCTGTGGTTCCATATGAACTCCTTGGTTAGTGAAATCGAGACGTTGTCTGTACTCGAAAGTGAAGGTGTTATTGCTTTTTGTTGCGGTGTTCCCGAACCGCATATCCAGATTAAGCAGGTCAGAGCTACAGGTAAAATTGATAATATTTAGAATCCTCATCAGATAATTTGATAAGTTCTTAAAGGCAGGTAAAATGAACCTCATTGCGTATCAGCGCATGTACTTTGGGGTTGCGAGAGTATGGGGAATACTCGCCAATTAGGGAGGAAACTTTGCGCTACTCACTTAAGCAATTAGCGGTATTTGACGCAGTTGCAGACACCGGCAGTGTAAGCCAGGCCGCGGATAAACTGGCTCTGACACAATCGGCGACGAGCATGTCGCTTGCTCAGTTAGAAAAAATGCTTGGCAGACCTTTATTTGAAAGGCAAGGCAAGCAAATGGCTTTAACGCATTGGGGGATGTGGTTAAGACCAAAAGCAAAGCGTTTACTGCAAGACGCGCTACAAATTGAAATGGGTTTTTACGAGCAACATTTGTTGAGTGGACACATTCGATTAGGCGCAAGTCAAACACCTGCAGAGCACCTAGTTCCTGACCTTATCAGTATCATTGATAATGATTTTCCAGAGATGCGTATCTCTCTCGGCGTACAGAGTACTCAGGCCGTCATCGATGGCGTTTTGGATTACCGATATGATCTGGGCGTCATTGAAGGTCGCTGCGACGATAACCGTTTACACCAAGAAATTTGGTGCCGAGACCACCTTACTGTAGTCGCAGCGTCGCATCATCCATTTGCGCGTAACTCATCGGTGAGCTTAGCTCAACTTGAACAAGCAAAATGGGTATTGCGAGAACATGGTTCAGGTACCCGCAAGATTTTTGATAGCTCTATTCACCATCTTATTGAAGATTTAGACGTGTGGCGTGAATACGAACACGTTCCAGTATTAAGAAGTTTGGTATCAAACGGGCAGTATTTGACGTGTCTGCCTTATCTCGATGTAGAACGTTACATTGAAGCAGGGGATTTGGTGGCGTTAAATGTACCTGATCTCAAGATGGATCGAACCTTGTCGTTTATCTGGCGAGCAGATATGGCGGAAAACCCGTTAGTTGACTGTATCAAGCGTGAAGGGTTACGCATGATGAAGGGTAAACCTTCTGTGTTTTAAGCGATATTCGTAATAACTTGCTGTCATTTTAGAAAAGGCTTTGCATCTCGCGGGGCCTTTTTGTCATTTATTGCTCATTTTTCCCAACTGATTGTGATTTTCTTATTTTCGAAATCTGTTGATTTATCGGTTGCGTCAAATTTTATGTGTAAAATATGCAATGCAATAGGATCTTAGTGAGATCTAGATCACCGAAGTTCGCATGGGATATGCCTAGTATTGACTGCCTGATTTCAATGTATGAAGGCAGTTTTCAAACCAAATGGTGCGAAACTAACGAAGCGGGTAAGAATACCATGACCACACTTTTAGCTATTTCAATTACAACTGGCATTCTCTCTGGCGTATGGGGCTGGATCGCTATCTCCCTTGGCCTGTTATCTTGGGCTGGCTTTCTTGGCTGTACGAGTTACTTTGCGTCCCCGACAAGTGGCTTGAAAGGGCTAGCAGAAAGCTTGATTACCAATATGACAGGTGTTTTCTGGGCGATGGTTATCATCTATGGCTCGACTTACGTGGGTATGGAGATCATCGGATATGTAATTACAGCTATCGTAGCGTTCTTCATGTGTATTCAAGCGAAACAAGCTTGGTTAGCGTACATCCCTGGTACTTTCATTGGCTCATGCGCGACTTTTGCTGCAGACGGCAATTGGCAACTTGTGGTGCCATCGCTGATTTTAGGTGGCGTGTTTGGTTACCTAATGAAAGCAACAGGTCTTTGGTTGCATGCGAAATCAGCCGCTACTTCTTCGCTCGCAGAGCAAGTACAGTAGTGAACCCCCGATCTTATTTGTATCCGCTGTGTATTGAGAGTTATCCCGGTCAATACAGTTAATCAAAATTACTGATTCTTGATACAAGCACACCTAATAGGTGTGCTTTTTTTTGTCTGTCTATTTTTGGGTATCGCTCTTTACGTATTCCCGTTTGCCATAGTTACCACGCGTTTTAGCGTCCAGCGCAAAAGTACGGGGATGCAATCTACGCCACGCTCTTCGCAATGGGCAACAATTGCGAGTGCGAGATCCGGTTTTGCTTGTTTCTTCAAAACGCGGTTTACGACTTTCTTAGCTGGGATTGGATGATCACGAGGAACTTTGATGATGTCCTTAAAGAAAATTTCAAAGCCATTGTTATAGAGGAAGTGCTCGATATCTCTATCGGGTAGCTCGGTAAGGCGATGACGCTCTTGGTCGTTATTTAAATGGACTCTCACTGTGTGCGCGTATTTTTTACCAGCAGGGTCGCCGTCAGTCACCACATGCCAGTCGATACCAAACTCTTGCGCCACTTTAACTAATGACTTCAGACCTGATTGGGCAAATTCAACGATTTGAACTCCTTCTGCTGCGAGATCATAACCGCACTGGCGTGCCAACTCGTTAAATAGCCAGACTTCCGTTTCTCCTTCGACCAATAACCAGCAACGGGCAAATAGGGCGCCGGCGCGATGAAAACGAATATGGAAACCAATACGTCGTAATTGGTCGACACTAAAGTGATTAGTATTGAGCGATTTTGCGATGGTTCGATCCGATAAACGAACTAAACGACGAATTGATGCCAAAGGTACGGAGCCAAGTAAACGCGCACTGTTTGTCGTAAGGATCTTCTGCATCGGTAGTAACTGCAACAAACTCCAAGCGCGAGATAAGTGAGTCGGGTGCAAACGACCCTCTGGATCTTCAATTATCAAGATGGGGCGAGCGCAACGTCTTAAATCGGTGGGACCTTTTGCCTGTAGGTACGCGTTCAACAACCCCATAAGTAGCAGTCGGGTTTGTTTGTTGTTTGTTTCCCTTAAAAACTGCGACAATCCTTTTTCTGCTGACGGACTGGCGTAGAACAAGCCATCTCGCGGTTTTCTCGGGTGACCTTTTTTCACACTTCGGAATGCAAAGTAGTGCTCGACCAGAGTGTGCATTGAATCAAGGCTGCTGCGCACTTCACCTTTGTTCACATGACCAGGCATGGCAAATAGGCGGCGGCAGGTGTTATTGATGCGCTTCTCGATGCGAGCGTTCTTGTTGTCACCATTGATGTGATTTGGCTCAGGGAAACGGCGTGAGTCACGCAACCGGATCACGGGATGCAGTGTCATCAACTCTATTGCGAGTTTTTCAGAATGGTGCAGTTGTTTGGCTTCACCATCGGAGTCCAAGAATGCGTATTTGGTGGTGATGTTATGGCCGTCTCTGCTTGCGCTTAAACGGTAATAAATCACGTGCTCGTTATTTTCGTTAACACACCATGTTGGTTTGATTCGTCTGTAGCGCCCAGCATTTACTTCTTGCTTATCCTGCGCTTTGAAGCAAAGTACGATTTGAAGATGCTGGGTTTGTGGGTGTGATATTGCGTAGTCGACGTGAAAGTCCGTCATTTGGAACTGATAAAGAGAACCGTCAGCGGGCAGGGCGAGAGACAAAGCGTCGAGTAGGGAAGACTTACCCCATGTATTCTCACCGATCAAAGTTGTCAGTTCGTCAAAAGAGAGTGAAAGGCGTTTGATGCCTCTAAACCCAGAGATTTCGATGCGTTCTAGTCTCATCTCACTCCTCCTTGCAATTATTTGAATTATCGAGAGTTCTTTCGCTCCTCATAAGCATATATGAAATTGATCATGTCAAGTTAAGCTCAGTTCACAAAATTAAGAGCATTCATCCTATGAATAAAGATCGATTAGGCGTAAAGTCACTTTCAAACTTGTACGCAAGATGAATCTTGATCACGTTAAAATGAAATGACAATTTCTCTGTTTCATAAAATTCATGATTCTGTCATGATTCAGTTCTAATAATTAAAAGGAATGAAAAGAGAGAAGATGACGATGAATAAAAATCATAAGCCAGTCAGAATCAAATTGGCACACATCAATGACACTCATTCCTACTTTGAGCCAACGTCATTACAGCTAAAACTCAATATCGATAACGAAAGAACACTAGAACCTTACGTGAGTGCTGGTGGCTTTTCACGTATTGCAACTCGCGTAGAACAGTTACGCGACGACGCACAACGTCAAGGTCAGGGCATGTTATTTCTTCATGCAGGTGACTGTTTCCAAGGCACTCTGTATTTTTCGTTATTCAAAGGCAAAGCAAACGCCGATTTATTAAATGCGCTTAACATTGATGCGATGGCATTAGGCAATCACGAACTCGACATGGGTAATGAGCCGGTTGCTCTGTTTTGTCAGCGTACGCAATTCCCATTGCTCGCGGGTAACTGGGATCTGTCGAACGAATTGCCTAATAAAGAACATCGCATGGGCGATTGCGATAACGTGCTGAGTTTCGATACTGACACCCAAAGCGCGCAATACCTAGTGAAAGAGTTTCACGGAGAGAAAGTTGCCATCTTTGGTCTGTCTATCGACAAGATGAGCGATATTGCTAACCCTGATGCTGATACACCATTTATCAACGCAATCGAAACCGCAAAGCATACCGTTGAAGAGATCCACCAAGCCGGTATCAAAAATATCATTCTTTTAAGTCATTTAGGCTATGAAGGGGATTTAGAGCTCGCAGCACAAGTGGATGGCATTGGTATCATTGTTGGTGGTCATAGTCATAGGTTACAAGGTAACTTTGCATCTATTGGCTTAGGCGAAGATGATCCTTATGGCATCAAAGTCAACGATACTTTTGTGGTTCAGGCTGGCTATCATGCATTAACCATGGGGCACTGTGTACTTGAGTTTGATGAACACGGCAAAGCAACCATGTTAAGTGGTCAAAATGAATTGCTGTTGGGACGTCGAATTTTCTGGGATTCAACGCTTAATGAACAACTAGACCAAGGCGTTTTTGAAGAAGCGTGTGACTTTATCCACGGTCAACCCAATGTGGTTGTTTGTAAAAAGCACCCAGAGACACAAGCCATTTTAAGAGACAAATATATCCCCCGAGTGCGTAAGCTTCAGTCTCAAGTGATTGCCAATGTCGCAGAGAAGAAGCGCCATATTCGCATTCCGGATGAATTCGGTGGCAGTGAACTTGCCCCTTCCGTTGCGCATTCTTTCTTATATGCGCTCAACAAGCGTGGCCATAAGGTTCAATTTGCCATTCATAATGCGGGAGGCGTGCGTACATCTCTCAATCCGGGAAATATTACTGTGGCAGATGTTGCCGGACGATTGTTGCCATTTGCCGTTCCAATCGGTTGTTATGACGTGCAGGGTAAAGTGGTTCGCCTAGCATTAGAAGGCGCGATCAATAATGCACTGAACAACGGCGTTGAAGGTACAGGCTCTGGCAGCTACCCATACACACATAATTTGAATTTTGAATATCAAGCAGAGGCACCGAAGGGACAACGCATTAAAAACCTTGAGGTATTCGATGGCAATCGTTGGTGCGAAATGGAAGACGAATCTTGGTATTGTGGCGCTTCTTCTGCATACACAATGAAAGGTAAAGAAGGCTATGAAGCACTGCTCAACATGAAGGGTGAAGGCTTTGTCAGCAATCTTTCTATGGCAGATTGCTTTATCGAGTTACTAACGGATGAACCAAACTGTCTGAACCGAGGTCACAAACTTTACTCTCAGAGAAACCAGTAACGACTATTGGTATCTTTTTTGCTCTCTTTCTAATGCACATGCGATTAAGAGGGAAGAGAGTATGTGGAAGAAAGATTGGGCTGATGCTGCGGTTGTCGTAGCATGGGTAGCAGTTTGGTCAACACTGGTTTATTTTGTACCGTTAACCGGTTTTTAAAGACCGACTATTCAACAAATGAGGGGCGCATGAGTGCCCCTTTTTTGTATCTGAACGGCTTCAAATTCATAACGTTGATAAACATTCTTCACAAAATACTTTGTCGTTATAGATAACGATTTTTTGTTGGAGATCCCGCAGTGCAGGCGTATGATGGCGGCGTTTGGGGAGTAGTTAGCGCAAGTTTATTTATCGTCATCTCGTTAAGCATCAGCTTATCCGGTAAATAAAGGTGTCACCTGATTCATCAAGTGATCACTTCAACGAGACCAACGCATTCATTGGCTGGCGGACACATGACTAATGTGACTGCTGGTTTGTATTGTTTGCGGAAGGTCAGCCCGAATAATGTCCTTCCGCATGGGAGGAAGCATGTCTCTTATCGAAAATACCACCCAATTAACCCAGTCTGTTCCACTGCAAGAATCACTGACAATGTACGGTGTATTCGGCCTATTTACTTTGGTTTTAGTCTCTCTCGATATTTTTCAGACTCGTGGCGGCGTCATTACCATGAAAAAGGCGATTGGTTGGAGCGTATTCTGGTTCTTATTAGCGTTTGTCTTTGCAGGCTCAATCTATTTCTTTTGGGATTATTACGCGCCTCATAGCGTTTATACCCATGAAAAAGCAACCATATCATTCTTAACCGGTTACTTGCTTGAGAAGTCGTTAAGTGTCGACAACCTATTTGTGTTTGCGATTATCTTTGCTCAATACAAGGTGCCAGAGCATTTGCGCCCACGTGCTCTATTGTGGGGTGTGATTGGTGCGCTTGTTCTACGTGCAATTATGATTGCAGTCGGTGCTCAACTTCTAGCGCAATACCACTGGGTACTTTACCTATTTGCTGCGTTCCTCATCTGGACGGGTATTAAGCTGGCACGCGACAAAGGTGAAGAAGAAGAGGTGAACCCATATCCAGAGCAGTTCATTCGTAAGTTCTTACCAGTGACGGACGAATATCAAGGCAACCACCTGATCTTGAAACAAGCAGGTAAATGGGTCGCTACGCCAATGCTGATCGTTGTTGGTGTGATTGCTGTAATGGACGTAATGTTCGCACTGGATTCGATCCCTGCAATCTTCGCGGTATCGCGTGAACCATTCCTAGTTTTGGCGGCTAACGTGTTTGCTCTACTGGGCTTACGTTCTCTGTACTTTGTATTGCAGGCAATGTTGGATAAGTTTGTGTACCTAAAACCAGCGCTTTCAGTGATCATGATGTTCATTGGTGTGAAGATGCTATTGGTGGGTACCCAGTACGAAATTCCAACCGTTTGGTCTTTGACCTTCCTGGTGACAGTGATGACAACCGCGGTTATTGCTTCTATCTATAAGAACAGAGAAAGCGATAGTTCTAGCGTTAATATTACTAATCAAAACTCTTAAGTATTTTGTAAATTTGAAATCCTTAAAAAGATTGTTTAGTTAATTAAATGTTGCAAATCAACTTGGGTTTACACACGTAAATCCAAGTTATTCAACTAAAGATTGGCTTTATTGAATGGATATGCAGTTAGTTGGGTTTTGTATTCTTAGGGTTTGTAACGGATTTGTTTTATAAGAAAAACTAATCTGAAACACCAAATTTTGTCATTTTTTGTTCAAAGAAAAAATGACTAATATACGACCAACAAAACAAATTACTGCTTTACAGAGAGGCAATCATGGCACAAGCAATGCAAATGACAAATGTAGCTTTACCAACCTCTATGGATAAGAAAACCTACTCGGTTAACTTCAAAGGATTGATTGCTCACTTACTGGATATTCTTTTCGTAGATAACTCTGCACCTCGCAGCCACTACGCTGAAGACTTATCTGCACACATTCAGAAAGACATCGGTATGTACCGTTAATCTGAGTGAAAAGCGAATTCGAAATGCCGGCTTAATCGCCGGCATTTTTGTATCTGCAATTTACACTTTCATCAAAGAGTAGTTCGGCTACCTTTGTCCTTAAAGGGAGCGCCTCCAATCTGACAGGGCTTTGATGTGTTCTGGACCAATTCCGCAACATCCTCCCACAACGCTTGCACCGCGCTGGTACCATTCTTGTGCGAAAGCTAGGTATTCCTCTGGCGTCAGTTCTCGCATCGATTGTAATGCGCTGTTGGCTTCATGGTTAGATTTGATAGCGGTGAAGTTGTTCGCGTACACCCCAATTTCAATATCAAGATTGTGCTGGTCTAAAACCGTTTTGGTATCGCTGACAGCTTTTGCCATTACTTCAGGTACCGAGCAGTTAAAGTAAATGCTGATGGTATGGTCGGTTTGTTTGCTTTGTGTAAGTTGCTCAATGGCTTGTGTAACGGTTTCCCCTGAACGCAACAGTGCGGTTTCCAATGAATCGTCGCTAAGGGAAAAGGCGTAAGCGGTAGGTTTGGCGCTAGTTGCAAAGACACGTTGCAAACACTTAAGCTCTTTCAGACTACAAATGGTTTCGGCGATCCAAAGGTCAACATATTCTGCTTGCGCTTCAAATAAAGTTTGGAAAATGGCTTCGCCTTGAATTGGCTCAAAAAGGTCAGGGCGGTAGCTACCGAACGCGGGAGGAATGCAACCCGCAACTCGAACAGGGTTGTCTGACTTATCCGCGCATTCACGTGCAATTTTGGCGGCAAAGCGTGCTAGCTCACCGCCTTGTTGATCGTAAAGCTCTTGACCAAGGTGGAAAGGTACACAGGCGTAGCTGTTCGCAATGATAATCTCTGCACCTGCTCGGATAAAGTTGTCATGTGCTTGGTAAACGAATTCTGGTGATTCAATCAGAGCCTGTGCGCTCCAAAGCGGCTGAGAGAATGGGGCGCTCATGCGTTTAAGCTCTCGTCCCATGCCGCCATCAAGGATGGTTAACTTCTTCATACTACAATCCATCTTATTTTCCCTTTCGAACCTTAATCTAAAACTCCCAAGGGCGAAAGCTTTTCGTGATCAAAACAAATGTATGGTAGCGAAAGAAAAAATGGAAGGAAAAAATGAATATCAAAATATAAAAGACTTAAAAAGGGAACTGTTGAAATTATATAATTTCAGTTGAGGCTTATTAAAAAGGACTCAGATTAAAGTTAATCTAAACCCTTTTATTTCGTTAGGCTGCATTATGGATAATAAAATTTTAAATTTCAATTAAACAAGGAGTTGACATTTCACCACTGAAAGTGTTTTTTATATTTTTATGTAATTCTAGAATAAAATTGTCGATATCAGAAGTTTTCATGTTAGGCATGCAGATTATATGTGTTTGGCCATTTGCAGTTGCTAATTGGTATTTGTTTTTTATAAATTCAGATACTTCCGGAAATACGACGGTAATAGAGTTAGGGTTTCTCCAGGCCTTAATACCAATCTTTTTTAATTTTTTTTCAGTATATTCTGCTATTGATAAGCTATGAAATACACGTTTTTTGATACCATCAATACCTAAGCAATTTATAGCATGCCAAAGAACCATGGGTGTGAATCCGTTACGTGAACCAGAAATAGTTGTATCTAAACACCCAATATAAGCAATAGAGCGCGCTATTCTATCGACATTTGATTTACGAGCTATAATGACTCCACAAGGCACTGGTGAGCCTATAAATTTATGACCACTAAGTGAAACGCTATCAGCACCATCCTCAAAATCAAATGATGGTCTAGGTGTTAAAAAAGGATTAATTGCACCGCATAATGCACTATCACTATGGATATAATTTTTAGAAATTGAGAGCTCTTCTAGGATTATTCGTATTTTCTTTATATCATCTTTTGCTTCAGTCATTGTCGTTCCGCTATTGGAAAAGATAATAGCAGGTAAATCTTGATTATCTTCAAGCTTCTCCCTCAGGTCATCATAGTCAATAACGCCTTTGTCATCGCTCTGAATCATGATATGAGGCATATTCAATAAATGTAAGTTTTTAGCCACAGAGTAATGAGTCTCTTTTGAGAAGTAACAAATCCCTTTTGGATAAAGCTCACGTGCTAAATACAGCGCGTATAGGTTTGCTTCAGTGCTTCCATTAGTGACATACCCCCACCAATCATCTTCAGGAGCACGAAAAAGTTTGGCAAAGAATTCAATAACCTCACATTCAAATTCTCTGCTATCAACTTGCCAAGTGGACTTGGCAAAAGGATCTCCAAGGTTATTTAAAGGGTAGTTTATTAATTCAGTTAATTGTTGGTAGTCGAAGTCAGTTGAAATCGGATAGCCCATAAAACTTGTGGATTTATCGTTTATATCTTGAATAAAACGATCCAGTTTTAGCTGTTTTTGAGCAGATAAAGGCATGTTCTTTCCTTTTTTATTTAGTAAGATCGATACTTAATTAGATAATTTTCCTGTATTTAAATTTTAGATTGATAATGAAATTTTTATAAATAAGTATCGATACTTTTGTTTTTAATAAGTTGCATTTCATTTTAGAGTTATTTTTCTGCATATTAACTCAGACTTGATCATTTTGATTATAATCTATGAAATGTATTTACAAGCCTGAACCATAAGAGAAATTCTTAAATAAAGATATGACAGGCACAATAGCCGATGATTATTAAATTATCACTTTTTGTTTTTTGTTTTTTGTGAAAAATTGATCTTGCAAGCAAGTTTAATACTCCTGAATGATTTAACGATTTATAATTCAAATTGTTAATATTAAATTATTTTGAAAAATGTAATTAATAATTACATTAAATTTATTTGAAGCTAAGTAAGGATTTTAGGGTTCTAACTAAGAATTTGGACAATTTAAGGGTTAGAGTAGGTGAATTTATTCCAGAGAAGCTCTGAAGGCCGTATGTGCCTCTCCTAAAAATTACAGCAGGAAGCGATTGCGGTCGGCGTCTTATCAATCAGCGGCAGAGAAGACCAGTGCGTGACACGAAGAATAGAAAAGAGAGGTTATAACCACTCTCCGACAAGTGGGTGACTTTGCTGCAAGCGGGAGCAAAGCCCAATATCAAGTACCATGGCAACTCAGATGGTAAAGGCGGTAGCCGAAGTTGTTGATGTGACAGATCAAAGAGGGATTAGAACTTTTGTTATCGACTTCCCCAAAGGCTTTTGTACTGATCTAGAAGTCGGGGCAAGCATTGCGACGGTGTGTGCCTGACAGTTACTGAGATACAGTCAGATGTTCGTGTTAAGTTCGACGTAATGCTGCAAAGCCTCTTGATAACAACTCTGAGTAAGTATTGCTCATCCCAATTAGTGAACGCAGAGAGAGCGGCAAAAGATGGGGTAGAAATAGGTGGTCACCCGCTATCTGGGCATGTGGACTTTAATGTAGCTATCGTCGAAGTAAAACAAATTGAGGATAACTATTGTGTTCGCTTAGCGCTCCCTGATGCTTGGAAAAGGTACGTTTTCCCTAAAGGTTATATAGATCTAAATGGAGCGAGCTTGACAGTCGCTGACGTAAATAAGCATGAAGGTTGGTTTGAAGTTTGGCTTATTCCTGAGACTCGTAGAGTGACGGTTTTCGAATCAAAAGTCAGTGGTGACTTTATCAATATAGAAATTGAGTGTGGTACCCAAGTAGTTGTTGACACGGTTCGTGATACGCTAAATGAAAACCTTGGACCACTATTACCATTGTTTGAAAAACTCCTTTTAGAGCAGGGGGTTGATTTGGACTCAATAGGCTATAAATCTCAGGCACTCAGTGGGGCAAAGAACGAACAAACTGTTTAAGAGTGATTCGCAACGCGTAGCATTTTCGCTATGCGTTGTGTATTGTGTTTAAGGTGGTATGCGTAAGCATCGGTTTTGCTTTGCTCAACTCTTAGCAGGGCGTTAGTACAAAAATTCAAATAGGCTTTGGAGTATTTCAAAATGTTCTTTTCTAGCTCATCTCAACCCTTAGTTAATGGCGCTCACTTGTGCGAAGAGTTAAATAGATTTCTATCTGAAAACAAAAGTGACTTTGAACAGAAACTTATCCCAGATCTATCTCATATAGACCATATGGCTCACAACGTTAATGGTATAGAAGTCGAAAAGATTTCTTTTGTGGGCAGTAATCAATACAAACTCGATTATTCATACGATTGGGAAGTCTATCGTGGTTGCTCTGATATGAACGAAGCTGATATCGAACATGAAAGCGTATTGTTTGTCCTCAATGATGACGGCTTAATCGAATTGGATTTCCAACAATATGAAGAACGTGATACTCGCGAGGAATTTTAGTAATAACAACTTTAAGAGTGATTCGCAACGCGTAGCATTTTCGCTATGCGTTACCTCTGATGTTTAAGGTGTTATACCGCGGCATCGGTATTGCGTTGCTCAAACGATAACAGGGCGTTAGCCATCAAAATGGAGAAAACATGGAAGTACAATTTTTAGAAAAAAACTCTGATCACGAGTCAGTCCTAGAAGTGTTGTTACAACTTCGCCCAAATTACAACTTAGATACTTTGTCTGGTCAGATCGAGAAGCAGCAATCAAATGGTTACCAAGTCGTTTATATCAAATCGTCAGAGGGCGTACTAGCAGCAGCAGGCTTTAGCGTAGGTGAAAATCTTGCTCGGGGTAAGCATATCTACATTGAAGACTTAGTAACTAATGCACAATTTCGCTCGAGTGGAGTAGGTAAATTTATTATCGATTGGTTCAAAACATATGCTCTAGAAATCGGTTGCGAACAAATACATTTGGACTCTGGCGTTCAGCGTTTTTCAGCACATAAGTTCTATTTACGCGAAGGTTTCAACATCGCTAGTCACCACTTTTCTATCGTTGGCGTCCAAAACAGCTAGTAAAGCGTTTAAGACTGATTCACCACGCTTGGCATTTTGGGTTTGGGTCAAGTTTAGTGTTTACGGCGTCCAAATTGAGCGTCGTGGTAGCCTGGCTCACAACTTCTGTGAGTATAAGTTATCAAAAAGAAATGCCGTCACCTGGACGGCATTTTTGTATTGATAATCTAGCTCTTAGTTTTCTCGAACCAGTAACTGTCCATCTGAGGTATCCAGTTTCGGTTTTTATCTTTTGGTAAGACGCCAGCCCAAAGTAAGTTCAGCTGTCGATTAAAAGTTCCAATAGAGTGCCCACCTTGCGCCCCTTCAAATGAGAAAACCATTGGGCCTTTATTGCTGATTCCCGCTTGCCCCTCATGGCAGTAGATTTTCGAGGTATGTTCTACATCCGGCGTTAATGAATAGCTCATAGTTAACGTTGTACAGTCTGTACCACAAGAGCCAGGTTGGGGGTCTGTAACATACATGATTAAACTAGAAGAGTTTGTAGCAGTCCATTGCCCTGAAAGGTGTGAGCAATCAATAGGTTGTGTTTCATCTGCGTATATATTTGTAGAAGCAAGCAGACATAAAGGTATAAGGAAGCATTTATTCATTAGAAAAACCATGAGATATAAAATATAGGCCAGCAATATGCCACATTGGAGTATTGGTTGATAGCGTATATGTCTAATTCTTTATGATACCGAAAGTTAAACTAGGTTCTTCTGACGTGTTATAGAGCACAAACGCGGCTACAGCTCGCGAAATGAAAATTTTTCGGGTCATATGGCCACCACCACTGGCAAGACGCTTAATGGTGAAAATTGAGTTTAACTACTGAGCGTGATGCGTAACGCAAGGGTGTAATCGCCTTTATGATGCACAAGAAACGCGTGGTACAAATGCCACGCGTTGCGAATCACTCTTGAGCAGTTTGTTATGTGTGGGCCTCAAGGTGATGCTTCAAAGACCCTAGTAAGAAATCCCAAACCTGCGTTTCCATGAGCTTGTAGAGTTCCTCTGAATGAATGTTACTTTGTACTAACTTCAATTCTGTCCCAACTGGAGTTTCTGACAAAGAATAGCTAATTACTAGATGGTTCTCTGGGGTTCGCTCTGTTCCGTGATTATCACTCCAGTATCGATATGAATAGAGACTCGGCCTTTCCAGAGTTTCAATTGTCCCATGGTCAATAAACGGGGAGCCATTTACTTCACCTTTGTACAAAACTTCAGAGCCAACTTCCCACGTGCTTACAACTTCTTTTAATGGGAAATACTTGGGGATCTCACGACAACTCGTTAACGCCTCAAAAACCCTGCGTTTTGGAGCATTGATTTCGATTATCTTCTCTATTTCATACACTTGCTAAAATCCTTTAATTTGTCAGCAGCACATAACGCTTCTTATACGGTGATTATCCGCATTTTAACGCCGAATAATGCCGCCTTTCCTGACCATATTCAACATAATGATGTGCAACAGATATAAAACCGCTTTGTGGCGCATAACCTTGATGCCTCCGCATGATAAGTCGAAGGATTATGAGAGGGTAAGGACAAGGTGAATCTAAAGCTCATGGGACAATTTGAGTTAATTTCACTAGCTGTACTGGTTCACAGGACAAGCATTCAAAACAAAGGCATGCGTGTTCAAGTTGCACCATATAGAAATCTTTCGTCTTGATTAGTTCATACTATCAATGAGTTAGTGATGAAATTTCACGACAAAAAAGGGATCACGATTCTTTGGGACAATCGGCAAGACCAACTTCGGCCTTTGGGACAATTTGGGGGGTATAATGGGGCAATATATTCCACCGAAACAAAAAAGGCGCTCTAAAAATGCGAGCGCCTCTCTTAAATTTTCACTGGAAAACAGTCACTACTTTTTACGGCAGTATTCGGCAATCACGTACATTGACTGACCACCATTTGCCTTACCAGAAACAAGCTTCGGATCATCGCCAAGGCTTATGCCACGTATCACCGTGCCTTGTTTAATCACTTGGTTTGTACCTTTAACTGGTAGGTCTTTGATTACTGTTACGTCGTCACCTTTCTTAAGTTCAGTGCCGTTGCAGTCAACAGTTTTGTCGTCAGCAGACATACCTTTCATAGCCCAGTTCATTTGCTCTTCTTCCATGTACATCATGTCAAGAGCATCTTGAGCCCAGCTTTCAGTGTTTAGGCGAGTAAGTTGGCGCCATGCAGTTACTTGTACCGCAGGAACCTGACTCCACATGCTGTCGTTCAAGCAGCGCCAGTGGTTAATGTCTTTAGGATCTTCGATCTCACCATAACACTTATCACAAACCATGATAGCAGTATCAACCGTTACGTTACCGTGTGGTGGCACAGCGTAAGCAGTTAGTTGAGATTCAGAAGAACACAGTTCACATTTTGACTCGCAGCGAGCAAGCAGAGTAGCTTCGATAGACATAAGGACTCACCTTAGTAATGTTTTTTGGTGGCGGTATTATCCACTTTATCCTGAGAAATAAAAGGGTGTTAGAGAATTAAAGGCGAGATTTTACGATATTCCAACCTGAAAGGAGTGAAGATGTAAAATATGGGCTAAACAAATAATATCTAGAATATAAATAAAGGTGTTGATTGCTTCGAATGATGAATTAGTTGCATTGATTACTATTATTGATTGAGGCGAGAGTTCTACAAGATGAATGAGAAATGCCCCCTGATTTTCAGAGGGCACTGCGTTTTATCGTTCAATAACCTGTACGACTTTGTCTTTAGAAATGCTCATTTCTTTGCCATCTACGTCTTCATATTCGTACATGCCAGTATCTTCATTTAAGTCTGGTTTACCGTAAGAAGTGATGATTTTCCCTTCGTCCGTAGACATAAGATATTGGCTGCTGCCGCAAGCGACAAGAAGTAGTGCAGTGGCAATCACGGTCAATACGCGCATAGAGTTTTCCTTTTCAAACAATTGAGTTAGATAAAGACAACGATTTAACTATAGCAGAGGAAGTTACTCAGGGTTTGGTAGCGTAGAAACGAAAAAGCCCAGTCGAAACTGGGCTTAGGTCTAAAGTGAGAGCTTATTTAAGCACTGAGGTATTGGTGACACCACTCAGCATGTCATCCATCAGGAAGTCCGCATTTTCCATTTGCATTTCTACGTGATGGTCAAAGTCAGCCAGTGTCCCTGCTGGAGAAGCAAACGTGCTGTGCGTTGCTGTTGCGTTAAACTGAACAAAGCTTGCTGTTGCATTCACAGCAGTGTCTGAGCTGTTAACCGTTTTCATGCCTAGCTTCTTCGCAAGTGGCTCGGTACCAGCAAATGGCGCCTTAGGTACGTTGTTTGGAACGGTTGCATCACCATCTACTTCGGTCATGAAGAACGGTGTTGATAGTGAACCTGTAGACATTAGGTCACTTGCATTAGTAAATGGATCCACCGTATCTAGTGTTGTTTGCGCAGCATAGATAAAGCTAGAGAAACCAGAGTTAAGTGCTTTGAGTTGCTCTTCTGTTGCTACTTGTTCAAATGCCTCGTAACACGCTTTATCTGATAGCTCTGCACAAGATGCGTCTGCGTAGCTCGCATAGTCTGCTGACGCTGCATAAGCCAGGTTATGTTTGATCTGTGGACCAAAGTTAGACGAACCAAGCAGTAGGTTACCAATTTGGCCACCTGCGTTTTGGATTGATGCACCACTAAATGTGTACAACGCGTCTGCTGTTGGGCTACCTAACGTGTTATTTGCAGCTGCAACCGCTGAAGTGCCAACGATGCCGCCCAGTGAGTGACCAAGCATCTTCACTTTTGAGCCAGCCATTGGGTTAAAGCCTTGAAGAGGGCTGCTTGCTAGAAGGCCCGCTTGCGCTGAAACCACTAAACTTGCACGAAGACCTAGAACATCAAGCACACTTTGACGAAGGTTGTCACGTGCCACAGCCAGATTAGATAAGTTCAAGTAAGCCAGTACATCCGCGTTAGCAGAGCGTTGTTCGTCTAGGCTACGAGTACCATGGATAGGTAAGTCGATTGCAATCACAGCAACGCCAGCTTTCACCATGTTGAACGCGAAAGAGTAGGCGTTTTCTTTTGCTGATGTGATGCCGTGTTGGTAAATCACGACGTCAGTCGGTGTCCCTGTTTCTGGTGTAAACAGCAGGAACTCAACGTCTTCTAATGACTTAACCACAGGAACAGGAGAGTAGCGAGTGATGATACGGTCGCTGTCAAGTTGTGTTCCGTCCGATAGGAACAGCTCAGAGCCAACCAATTTCAACTGTTCAGTTGGATCAGTTGTTAGCTTAGTTACATCAACAGGATCATCTGCAAAGACACCGCTAGATAGTTGTTGAACCATGTTTGCTTGCTCTGCAGGATCGGCCAACGCTGCACTTAGCTTCGCAAGACTAGGCATCGCAGAAAACATCGGCTGCATGTTCCAGTCTGCACCTTTCTCTAGGTAATGAGGAAGTCGTACAACACCTTGAGTGACGTTTACATTGACTTCTGCGCCAGCGTACAAACCTTTGATTGCTGTCTTAGCGGCATCGAGATCGCTGATGTACTTATTGAAGTCTTCATCTGCATCCAGTGCTGTCACAAAGTCCTGAGTAGTACCCAATGTCATTGTGTATGCAGTAGCGAGATCAACAGAACCTTCATTTGCATCATTCTTGTAAACGGTGTTTAGCGTATTCGCACCAGTAGCGAAGCCTGTCGCAGTGACACCCTTAACGGCTGCAAGCGTGTCACCGACAGACTGAGTGCTGAACCATGAAGAGTAAACAATATCGGCAGGGTTAACACTTGCAAGGCCGAAGATACCTTCAACTGCCGTGGTCGCCGCTTGTACTGACGCTAGGTCACCTGACTCGTATACGACTTCTTTAGATTTGCCAACCGCATAGCTACCAGATGTACCGATAGGGTTACCGTTTACATCCTCAATGGCCTGCGTTACAGCGAAAATGTATTCACCTGATTCATCAAGCGAGTTCATGAATTGGATGTACAGCGAGTTGTCACTTGCTTGGACAACAAAGTCAGTGCCAAGTGTCAGTACTTTCTCGATTGGGTTAGATGCGCCATCCCAATCCGTTAGACGCTGGTTAATTTTGATCACGCTGACGCCAGACGTAACAAGACC
The DNA here is from genome assembly GCF_002163755.1 of Vibrio campbellii CAIM 519 = NBRC 15631 = ATCC 25920. Classification (NCBI taxonomy): domain Bacteria; kingdom Pseudomonadati; phylum Pseudomonadota; class Gammaproteobacteria; order Vibrionales; family Vibrionaceae; genus Vibrio; species Vibrio campbellii. The sequence goes on along the minus strand of NZ_CP015864.1, from coordinate 619,149 downwards.
ATCTGAGAAACCGTCGCCATTAAAGTTAAGCACGATTGGCATTGATGTTGACCAGCCATCCATCGTGTTCATTGAGGCAATCGGGTTTGTTAGCGCATCATCACCGTCTGTTGGTATGCCAAGCGTCCCGTCTGTGCTATCCATCAACAAGTAAGAAGGAGCTGGGACGTCAACGTCCGCGCCTTGCAAGGTAAAGCTAATCGACGTATTGCGATCAAGTAGCGCTTGTACTGCTGGTTCAAACTTTACGGTATCAGATGTACCAGAACTTGATGTGTCATCGCCACAACCTGCAAGTAGGATCGCAGAACAAAGCAGTGATAGTTTAAACGTGTGTTTCATTGGTTTACTCCGTTAATCCTAATTACTTGAAGGTGTAGTTCATCTGTACAGCACTGATGTATGCAGTACCTTCTGAATCAAACGTGATCTCACGATCTGCTGCGTTGGTTTCGCTAAACGAGCCTGACTTACTCTTAACAAATGCAAAGCCTGCATCGAATGTTAAGTTCTCTTTCATTGCGTAAGTCACACCTGCGCTGTACCAAAAACGGTCGCTGTCAGGGATACTCAATGTTGCTTTGCCTGCTTGCTCGTCATAAGCAATACCTGCGCGAAGCGTCCATTCGCTATTCAGCGTGTAAGTACCACCGAAGGAGTAACGGTTGTTGTCTTCGTATTTTTCTGGTTTGTAGAAACATTGACCAGCGGTTCCATCATTACATTGAGGGCTGGTCGCTTTCAGCTCTTTAAAGGTGCTCCAATCTGTTTGTTGCCAACCATAGTGGATCGCCCACTGATCGTTAAGTTGATGGAACGCTGAAAGTTCGATGATAGAAGGCAGTGAGATTTGTAAGCGGCCATCCACTTTTGAAGCGGTAGCAATGCCAGAGTCGTAGCTGCTGAATTCACCCTCATCAAAGTCGAGATCAACCTTAGAGCGATAGCCAAAACCGAAGCGGTTATTTTCATTTAGCTCGTATAGAGCGCCAATGTTCCAACCCCAAGCAAATGTGTCACCTTCCATGCCAATTAGGTTGTCAGACTTTTTGCTGTCAGGGCCAAATAGCGGCGCTAACTCACCTTTGTGACGAGTCAGTTCTGCATGGGCGTAAACAAGGTTAATGCCACCACCAATACTGAACTGTTCGTTGATGCGGTAAGCAACGTTAGGGTTGATATTAACGGAAAGTAGGGAAGTATCACCTGCCATATCACCAGCAGAGATATCATCTGGGTAATCGGTTGCAACACCGTAGGTCGTGAACATGCCAATACCCCAAGCCCATTGATCATTGATCGGACTGATGTAGTAACCCGCTGGGACAATTTGTAGCGGTGCTACGTCTTTTGCATGTTCGTTGTGATAAGTGTCGTAGACGTTAACTTCAGGGTCGACGATTGACAGCGCGCCTGAAAATTGAGCTTCTTTAAAAAGTGTCATCGCAGCTGGGTTTCGTGCTAAAACGCTGGCGTTATCCGCAACCGCGCCTTCACCTGAAAATGCTCTACCAAGACCAGATGCCGAATGTTCAGCTACCTGAAAGCCCGCAGCTTGGGCATTACACGCAAACAATATTGAAATTGTCAGCAGAGAGCAGTGCTTCTTGTTCATCCTTGACCCTCCTAGGGTGTCATTATAATAGACCGAAGTCTTTGTATTTGTTGTGTGCCTTTTACACCAGTTGCTGTCGGTTCGCGTTACAACTGCAATGTAAATATAATGTTAATTGTATGTTTATTAAATTGTCAAAGATCACGCCTATATTACGTTTTAAATTTGATGCATAGGTCAAACCGCGATCAATAAGGCTATGTATTATCATGATATTTTTTTGAAGAATGGTATGACCAGAGTTGTTTTGTAAATCTTATGGTTAAAAGCTAATCAAATACGTGTTGTTAACATGGTTTGCGTTCTATTCCATTACAGGCATAATTCGCACTTTGTGTTTGTCGCATTGGAAATCGCGTTGGAATTACTACACATTGAATTTTTAGGAAAGCCATTGAGGCTCGAAGGCTCTATGGCAGGTTGGCAACAGCTGTTTTGGGATAACACTCTGGTTTCACAAATCGCAGCCAGTGATGATGAGACTGGGAAGTCGCTGCATGAATTTAAACTTTCATCTGGTGAGGAAGTTCTGCATTGCCAATTGAGCTGTGAATTAAAATGGCAACCGTTTGATTTTAAATACCAAGCAAGCATCAATGAAACACTTGTGACCGCAGGGCATCGTGAGGAGAAAGACATCGAACGCCAAGTACCAGTTGAAGCGCCACCAGCAGAAAAACGTTTTAGCTTGATAGGCCTCGTCTCGCTTGGAATGAAAGCGCTAAAAAGCGCCAAAGTGATCAAGGTTGCGTTAGCATCCGCAAGTTTGGCTGCCTATTCTTGGTTGTTTTCGATTGAGTTTGCGCTGGCTTTGGTTGCGTGTCTGGTATTCCACGAATATGGCCATATCCGTGCGATGAAGTACTTTGGCATGAAGACGAAAGGCATTTACTTAATTCCATTCTTGGGCGGCTTGGCGCTGAGCGATGAAAAGATAAATACGCGTTGGCAAGATGTGGTTATCTCCATCATGGGGCCGTTCTTTGGTTTGGTGCTCAGCATAGTATTCACCGTCTTGTATTGGATGACCGGTGAGATGATCTTTGCAGGATTGGCCGTATTTAACGCTTTGTTAAACCTATTCAACCTACTGCCAATCTTGCCGTTAGATGGCGGGCATGTACTTAAAAGCATAACCTTTTCAATGAACACATGGATAGGTTTGGCCGGTAGTATTGTCACGGCGTTGCTCGGTATCTACATCAGCTATACCTTCGGCTTAACACTACTTGGTTTCTTGTTGATGATGGGAATGCTCGAAGTGGTAATGGAATGGCGAACTCGCCATCATAGCCACTTATTGCCGTTAACACGTTATGGTCAGCTGTTATCGTTTGCGTGGTACTTGGTATCGGTTGGCGGTTTTATCGCGATCATTTGGTACTTCGCAGGGTTAGGCGATAGCTTATTAAGTTTGCCTCTGCAGATCCTCGGCACTTAAAGCATAAGTCTATCTATAAAAATAAAGCTCCATTACGGAGCTTTATTATTTAGAACTGCATTCACTACTCATTTAAACTAACCACATCTTGGCGCTTTCGCATTCGACGCAGGTAACGTTTTTATGGTTGCCTGTAAGTCTTTGATGCGAGTGCTGTGTGATGGGTGAGTAGAGAAGAACTCCGGCGGTTGTCCACCACCCGCAGCAGCCATGTTTTTCCAAAGATCAACGCTTTCATTTGGATCGAAGCCCGCTTTCGCCATGTAGCCTAAACCCACAATATCAGCTTCTGATTCTTGAGTGCGGCCATAAGGAAGTATCACACCGTACTGAACACCGACACCAAGTGCTGCCATGGTCATCTGTTGATACTCTTTATATTCAGAGGCACCAATCGCCACGTTAGCTAGCGACAATCCCGCGTTTGCTAGTTGGCTTTGAGACAAACGCTCATTGCTGTGGTCTGCTAAAACGTGTGCTACTTCGTGGCCAATGACCGTCGCAAGTTGGTCTTGGTTTTTCGCTACTTTCAGCAATCCAGTGTAAACGCCGATTTTACCGCCGGGTAGGGCAAATGCGTTGACTTGGTCACTATCAAACACCACAACCTCCCAATTTTTAAACCCTGCTTGAGGCGGGATCGTATCGGTAATTTGCTTGGCAACACATTGAACATATGCGTTGACCTTTTTATCTTTGCTTATCGGAATCTCTTGCTTCATCTGATCAAACGATTTAGCACCGAGCGAAGACATCTCTTGATCGGAAAACATAAGAATTTGATTTCGACCAGTCGGTGAGGAACTGCATGCCGTTAAGCCAGCTATTGTCAAAAGCACTGAGGCTTTGATCCATGTTCTCATAATAGGGTCCATATAAATATTTTCTTTTTTGTGCCAATAGTATAACGCTTCGTAAAGAAACGTTAAGTCATTATGTTGATGACGTTGAGGCTTGCGTTTGACCTTGAAGTCACAATGCGATCAGGACTATGCTAGGCACACTTTTCATAGATAAATCGCTCAGTGCAATACGGGGCGAGATAAGAGCGAAAAATGAGTATTTGGAAAAAGCCAATCGATTTAGACATTCTTAACGCGACGTCGAAAAACACCATGATGGAGCACCTGCAAATCGTCTATACCGATTTTACGGATGACTCACTGACTGCGACCATGCCAGTTTGCAGCTTTACACATCAGCCTCTTGGGATGCTTCATGGTGGCGCTTCTGTTGTACTCGCAGAGACCCTGGGTTCACTGGCTGCCAATTTCTGTGTTGGTGAGGGGAGTTACTGTGTTGGTCTCGACATCAATGCAAACCATATTCGAGCCATGCGCAGCGGGCACGTTATTGGCACGGCGAAGCCGGTTCACTTGGGTGTATCGACTCAAGTATGGCAAATTGAAATCACGGATGAACGCGGACGTTTGGTTTGCACAAGCCGCTTGACGATTGCCGTAAAACATCCGAAAGAAAAAACGATTCAATAAGAGAATACTCATATGGTTATTGAATTCTCTTTAGGAAAAATTATCGCAACGCAGCGTGAAGTCGTGATAAAGCTATCCGGAAGTGCGATGGTCACATTGCAAGCTCAAACCGATGCAATTCAGCTGCTTGGTCGCGGTGCTAACGTGGTTTTGGCACATGGTGCGGAAACCAAATGGTCGATCAAACTCGACGATGAAGATCAATTACGCCACCTAGCGCAAGAAATTGGTATCGACATTCAATAATTTGCACGTCGAAGTTTGCACTTTCCGTAAAAAATGAGGAAACTTAGTTTATCGTTATGAAAACTAAAATTTCCTCTTTATGAGTAGCCCTCGTTTACGCGTTCAGTTCGAAACGCTGTTTGAAAAGTTCTCTGGTAATGACACGGAAGTGCAACTCGAAGACATTACCGAAGCACTCTTTTGTACCCGCCGCAACGCTCGAATCGTTCTTAATAAGTTAGAAGAAGAAGGCTGGATCGAATGGCATCCTGCCGCAGGTCGCGGAAAACTCTCTAAACTGGTTTTTAAGCGCAATCGCAGTGATGTCAGTGAAAACCTTGCACGTCGTTACTTAGACGAAGGCAAAATCGGGCAGGCGTTAGAGGCGTTGGATAATGACGCAGCTAAACTCACTCAAGTGATTCAAGGCTACCTCGGCTTACAACACCGTCAAGGCGAGCAGGTTGTCCGTTTACCTTACTATCGTCCACTTGCGATGCTGAACCCACAAAAACCGATGCGCCGCTCTGAGCAGCATATTGCGCGCCAAGTGTTTAGTGGTTTAACTAAGCTAGATGACAATGAGCATCTTCAACCAGATCTTGCCCACTATTGGGAAGCGCTCTCAGATACCCATTGGCGTTTTTATTTGCGCCGTGGTGTTCGTTTCCATAATGGGGAACTGCTCACGACCGATTGCGTGATTGAAAGCATCAGCGTATTAAGCGAATTGAATCTATTCTCACACATCGAAAAAGTCGTTTCGCCTGAACCTTGGACAGTGGATATTCATCTTGTTCGTCCTGATAAGTACCTGCCGCTTGCTCTGAGTGAGTCTCAAGCCAAAGTCCTTTTGCCAAACAATATGCGCGCGGAAGAGTTTGATAGAAAGCCAGTAGGAACCGGGCCGTTTCAAGTTAAAGTCAACGATGACAAACGTTTAATTTTGACGGCATTCGATGGCTACTTCGGGCTACGTCCGCTCTTGGATCAAGTTGAGGTATGGGTGATCGACGAAGCATACTCCTCGATGGTGTATCCAAGCCTGACCAAACCACAAATGGACAAACAAGCGTCGACAGACGAAGTCGAGCTCGATCCCGGATGTACATTCTTATTACTGAATAAAAATACAGGTATTGCGAGAGACCCGCGTTGGGCGGAGTTTTTAAGCCAAACACTGAACAGTTACCAAGTATATGCTCATGTGCCTCAAGACAAGGTAATCGAGCTCGGTGTCCTGCAAGCGTTTGGTCTAAAACCGGGCTGGATAGACCTTAGGCCGACCATTGCCGGTGAAGCCCCTCAGAAAGACAAAGCCATTTGCGTCGCTTATCAGAAGAAGCATCCGATGTTTCCGGTCATCGCAAAGGCGATTAAAACCTTATTAAAACCTCACGGTATTGATGTTGAATTTGTTCGTTATGACACGCAACCTCCATCACCAGAAGAGGTCGATATTTGGATTAAAGCAATGGGTATTGCCACTAACCGTAACGATGCGTTAGCTGGATGGTTGCTGGATTACAGCGACATCGACAAGTTTAGTGCAGGTTATGATTTTTCTGGTTGGGCTGGGCTGGTGGACCAATGGCGAGCCGGGCAACATGCTGATTTCCCCGCTCGAGAATTGGGAAGGCAACTTGTGAAAAGCTGCCAGGTGATCCCAATGTTCCACTGTTGGTTAGGCGTGAACAAAGACCACAGTGGTGCGCTACAGAATGCCAAGTGCAATGCCCTTGGTTGGTTTGATTTCAGCAACGTGTGGGTAAAACCAAAAATAGAGCAAGATGGCGAAACCGAATAAGAAACAACCGACCAAAACGGTCGAGATATATTGTGCGAAATGTAAGACGCAGCTGTTTAAATATCGAAAAGGCGGCAAAGGCGCGCTGGTGAAGTGTTTCAAAGAACGCATTGTAGAAGACTTTACTCAGACACCTTGCATTTGCCCTGGTTGTGAACAAGAGTTTGCAAGAGATACGTTAGTAAGAGGAACACCTGCCTACAAGATGATTGGCGGCAAGGTGACGATGAAATAAGAGTCAGTTATGAGCGAACAACACGAATACTGTATGGTATTGAGTACCGCCGGTACAGAAAAGAACCGCGACGAAATCATCAAAGGTTTGTTGGAAGGAGAGCTAGCGGCTTGCATTCAAACCATGGCTATGGAAAGCCACTATGTTTGGAAAGGTGAAGTGTGCAGTGATAGTGAGTGGCTATTGATCATTAAAACGCGCAAAGATCTCTATGCTTTGGTTGAAGACAAAATAAAAGACCTGCACGAGTATGAAGTTGCTCAAATCGTGCAAGTCCCAATTGTAGAGGGGTTTAAACCTTATCTAGAGTGGCTTCGCCAGTCGACGCTGAGTTGTCAGTAAAACCAAAGATAATATCGCACCCATCGTGTCACATAACATGTCTTTCTGGGCGTCCCAGATATCTCCTTGGGAGCCTAGGAAGGCAATACCCTCATCACCGCCAGCGATTGCGGCATACCACCATTCAATGATTTCATAGCCTGCTGCCAATGACATGATGGCAAAGAGCGCGAACCAACAAGCCAATTTAGCGCTGACTTTTTTCTTGTTAATTAGGTATTCAGCAATAGGGTACGCATAGAGACCGATAGAAAAGTGAGCAACGCGGTCAAAGTTATTGCGCTCCGAACCTATCAAGTTATTGAACCAATCAAAAGGCACCTCGGCAAAGGTATATTTGGCGCCAATCGTATGAAGACACAGCCAGACAAACATCAGCACATACGCGGTGTTACTGAATTGGTAGCGAATGGACAGTGCCCAAATGGCCACAAGAATACCGATGGCAGGAACGATCTCTGCAAACCACACCGCGCGGGAATTTGGTTCTAACGCAGAAAACAAAAAAACGATCGCGTAGAAAATCGTTAAAACTAATAAAGTAGAAGTACTTTTCATAGAGAAATTGATCCTTCAATTGAAAACTGTGTTAATGATTACACTTAATTGTACGGTGTGCAATTGTTTCTTTTACAGGAGTAATGCTTACTTTTTATGTTGATATATTGCGAAACTGCTCAACAATAAAACGTTTGCGCACAAACATTTCATTAAAATTTGATTTACAACATGGCCATCCATAGAATTCAACGCTCAGTCTAATATAAAAGAAGTAATGTCATGAAACTGGAAACTGTCGATTATCTTGCTGACGACGCTGCTCAACAGTTCGTCACCTCACTGCGCGAAACAGGCTTTGGTGTCCTTAAAAACCACCCGATCCCTCAAGAGCTGGTGGAGTCTATTTACAAAAACTGGTACGAGTTTTTCTGCTCTGAGCAAAAGAACGACTTCCATTTCAATGTTGAAACACAAGACGGTTATTTTCCACCATCAGTTTCTGAAGTCGCGAAAGGCCAATCAGTAAAAGATATTAAAGAGTACTTTCATGTATACCCTTGGGGACAAATGCCTGAGCAGTTAAAAGCGGAAATTATGGAATACTATGACCGTGCTAATGCGTTTGCTCAAGAACTGCTTGGCTGGGTAGAAGAATACGCACCAAAAGAGGTACAAGAGAAATTCTCTATCGCGTTGTCTGAAATGATCAACAACAGCGATAAAACACTTCTACGCGTTCTACATTACCCACCGATGACTGGCGAAGAAGAGCCGGGCGCAATTCGTGCAGCTGCCCATGAAGACATCAACCTTCTAACAGTACTGCCAGCAGCGAACGAGCCGGGTCTTCAGGTAAAGAGCAAAGAAGGTGATTGGCTAGATGTGCCATGTGACTTCGGTAACCTAATCATCAACATTGGTGACATGCTGCAAGAAGCATCGGGTGGTTACTTCCCATCGACGACTCATCGCGTTATCAACCCAACAGGCGGTCGCCAAGAAAAATCTCGTATTTCTTTGCCACTGTTCCTACACCCAAAACCGGATACTGTGCTTTCTGAGCGTTACACCGCACACAGTTACTTGATGGAGCGTCTGAGAGAGCTGGGCGTTATTTAAGTTAACGAGCTCCTCCTTCAAAAGGCTGACGGTTTATGACTGTCAGCCTTTTTGTGTTTATGGTACAAATTGACTAGCTTTAATAACAGGTACTTAAAACGGTTAGGGGATACATGGACGAACAATTTGATGTTTGCCACAACGGACAGCAATATATGGAAAATCCATTGTTGTGGCCGATTCTAGACATTCTCCGAAAACAACCTACCAACTGGAAGGTGCACACACTCGCGCAGGAACTTGGTGAGCATGGTTACGTTCCTCAATTAGATTCATCTCCAGATAAAGACCTGTTTAAACGTAACTTCTTACTGATGAACGCCCTTTATCAGCTACAAGAAACGTTATACCCAGACGGCTGGTTGCAAGTTGAAGCAATGAATATTGTCCTCATGTCGGCCATTGAAGCCTCTCGTCACAGTATCGATACCAATGATCCTCTAAGAGAGTATTACCTTGATTGGAAGAACTACGAAGCGGATGAAGGTGAGGTACGTAGGCTGCTTAATGAATTCTGGAGCCGATACCAACGTTATATAGGTGGAAGCTCGCCTTCTGATTTAGACCGCGCCAAGGCGCTGAGTTTATTTGAGTTAAGTGCAGATGCGACTAAAGCAGAAATCCGAAAGCAGTGGCGCAAACTTGCGCTACGTTGGCATCCAGACAGAGACAATGGGGATTCAGAGCGCTTTCGGGTTTTGTGCGATGCATGGAATGTTTTACGTAACGGATGATAGGTTCTGCGTTACGACGTAACAAATTGAGTTTATTGGCGATACTCCCCAATCTAATTCAAACAAAAAAGGCAGCGTTCTATCGCTGCCTTTTTGCTATTCGTGTTGCTCAGTATTAACGAGAAGGTTTGAACTGAGACTTACGCATGCGGTTCAGTGCCGCCATGACATCTAATGTACGTGGTTTCGCGAGATCACCTTGTTTCGGCAGTGTTGCGTACCATTCGCCAGATAGCATGTCTTCAATTTCTTTCGCTGGGTGGTTACACCAACCAGGAAGTTGCGCGATCTGGAACCAAAGCCAACCGATGGTGTTGACTTCATCTGCGGACTCCAACTGCTCAAGTGCGCTCAGGTCTGTAAACTCTTTACCGAAGCGAAGAGAGTCTTTGCCTTTTGCATTCACGCGGAACTTACCGTCTGTCAGAATGTTCATCAGTGCTACACGGTTCAACGCGCGAGGACTGAACGTTTGTAGGCTCTCTTCTGATTCGTTATGACGCTGAGTAGGGTGCTGATCGATAACCTCTTTGGCTTTTTCGGTTACATCAACCGCTTGGTAGTCGTGCATTTGTATAACCGTATCCGCAACGTCTAGGTAGTCACCAGAGCCACCCATAACGATGATGGTAGAGATTTCTAACTCGTCACGCAGTTGGCCGATACGGTCGACCAATGGAGTGATGGGTTCGTCACCTTTTGCTACTAACGCCTGCATACGTTCGTCGCGAATCATAAAGTTAGTTGCTGACGTATCTTCATCGATAAGAAGTGAACTTGCGCCTGCTTCGATAGACTCTTGTAGCCAAGCCGCTTGAGAAGTTGATCCCGACGCATCTTGCGTAGAGAAATCCGCCGTGTCTTTACCCATTGGCAAGTGGTTGATGTAGTTCGATAGGTTCAAGTGATGAACACAACGACCATCTTCCGCACGGATCTTCATCGCATTCGCATCTGTTACGATGTATTCACGACCATCGCCAGGAATGTGATCATAGATAGAACGTTCTATTGCATTCAGTAGCGTTGATTTACCGTGGAAACCACCACCAACAATCAAGGTGATGCCTTTTGGAATACCTAAACCGGTTACATAGCCTTTATTTGGTGCGTGAAGAGTAACCTGAAGTGATTCTGGCGCTTTAAATTCTACCGCATCTTTCATCGGAAGATCGCAGTTACCGGCAATACGTGGAAGCACGCTGCCATTCGCAACGAAAGCGACAAGATTATTTGCTTCTAATTGTTCACGCAGTGACGCTTGATCTTCCACCACTTTACAGTGCTCAATCAATGCATCTTTGTTCAGCTCACGCTCCAGCGTTGCGCGACGAATAAACTTCGGCAAGTAGAACGTCAAAATGTTGTTCGCTTTCTTACCAAGAACAGAGCGACCTTCAGCTGGCAAATTCACGCGGAAGCGAAGCTCAATGCCTTCTTCAGTGAAAAGCACCGCAGTGTTATCTAGAACGGTTTGACCGCTTAGAGAGATAGAAACGGCGTTCTCTTGTTTTGCAAACTCATCAAAACTGCGAGCAATAAAGTCACGAGCCGCGCGTTGGAATGCAGGGGATTCGTCTTTAAGCCATTCAAGACCGGTCAAAGACCACGCGCGAGTAGCACGTAGACGAGAAGCAGAGGCGTACGGGTCACCTTGTACGTAATCAATGTACAAGTCGAAATCACCAAAGTCGTACTGACCTTTGATTTGTTGGTATGCGCGATAGTTCTGCTTTTCGATTTTCTTAAGCGTGGCAGTCAACTGATCCATGAAGATAATGGCCTTTTTATTGGAAGCGGGCGGCGATTATAGAAACCACCGCCAGCAGAGTAAAGGAAATGCTTAGGAAGAATAGGTGTATTGTCCACCTAATAGGTTTTGATTAAACAAACTTTGTTCAAATTCATTGCAAGGCATTGGCTTACCGTACAAAAAGCCTTGCCCAATATCGCAGCCTTCACCAATCAAAAATTGCTCTTGTTGAGTGGATTCAATCCCTTCAATGACCACTTGAAGTTCCAGTTTTTTGGCGATGTGGATGATAGAGCGGATGATGGCTTTGTCGTCGTCAGACTTTTCCATTTGCTGAACAAAGCTTTTATCAATTTTAATCGCATCAAACGGGTATTTTTTCAGATAACTGAAAGAGGCATAACCCGTCCCGAAGTCATCGAGTGACAATGTCACACCAAGTTCGTGTAGTTTATTCAATGTATTACGTGCAACAACCTCATCAGCAATGAGCGCGCTCTCGGTAACTTCCAGTTCGAGGAAGTGCGCGGGTAGGTGAAAGGTATCTAATAGGTGTTCAATTTGCTCTGCGAAGTTAACGTTTTGCAATTGGATAGGTGAGACATTCACGGCAATCTTAAAGTTATCCACCAGCTCAGACCATTGCTTAGCTTTATCTATTGCAGTGCGAAGGACAAACGAACCGACCTCAAAGATTAAGCCATTTTGCTCGGCCATGTGAATTAGGGCCTCATTAGAGACATCGCCCAGCACCGGATGGCGCCAACGAAGTAATGCCTCAGCACCAATCCATTTATGGTTATGTGGAAGAACCTTCGGTTGGTAGTACAGCATTAAGTCATCGTTACGAACCGCTTGCAGCAAGTAGCTCTCGAGTTTGTTATGGTCACTAATATCTTGAGACTGGCTTTCACAGAGGTAGCGATAAGATTCGCCCGACTCTTTACACAGTAACATTGCATAACACGCATTTTGCAGTAGTTGCTTCCCATAACTGTTTTTGTGGGCTTGAACTACACCCACATAAGAATTGAGGTGGACTTCGTTGTCCTCAATACAAAAGCTCCCCAAGCTGACATGAGTAATATCGTCGAGGAGGTGCTGTACCTTCGTTTCTATGTTTTCACCAGTAACGATGATAACGACGTCGTTAGAGCTCGGTCTTCCTGTGACAAAATAGCTGGATTCGGTGTGGCCAAGGCGAAAGCGAAACTCTTTCAACACCTCGTCAAAGGCTTCAAAGCCGTATTTCGTTTGTATGCTTCGAGCGTTGCTAAAGCCGACGTTAATCACCACTAAAGAGTGTTGTTCAGTATCAATGCCATCTAAGGTTTGGTCCAACACTTGTTCGAGTGCTGCTCGATTCAAAAAGCCTGTCCCTTGATCGTGAGTCTGCTGATAGTTGACTTGCTTCTCGGCGGCTTTACGGCGGTCTATCTCTCTTGTCAACGAGTAACTAAGCTGAGCAAGGTCAGTAGTGCGGGTTTCAACCCGACTTTTGAGTTCGTTATTCAAGCGGACAAGCTTATGTTGTTGAAAAACGACGGCAAGCTGCGCTTCTATAGACTCTTTAAAAGAGGCGAGAAGCTCTCGGTAGGTGTCGTTATATTGGTTTTCTTTAACATCCAACATGCAGATGGTGCCGAAGGTTTCTCCGTTCGGCCAATACAGCGGCAGCCCGCAATAAGAGAGCATTCCTAGCTCGATGTCTGGGTTATCTTTCCAATTCTCGTCAACCAGTGCATTTGGGACCAACAGCCCGCATTTGTTTTGGATAACGTGTTCACAGTAAAGACCATGTCCTAGTTTTTCTTTGTCGCCAACTTGGTAAGGGTTATTTTCGGTTTCGCTAGTGGTGTTTACTTCTATGTAGTCGGGATGTATGCGCATGATCAGTGTAGTGGGTACATCGGCAACGCGTGCTAAGAGGTTGACGATATTTTGCCAACTTCTCCGCATCGATTCGGGTATCTCGTAATCTAGTGTTTGTAATGTACCCATAAAAGCAGTCCTTTGCCGTCGGCCCACACCCTGTGAACAAGTATCATTTTTCTATTTGTAGCCAGATGTACACATCATTTAAATCCTCGACTAGATCAAGTATAGGGGGACGATTACTTCAGATAAAAAAAAGTCCTGAAAACCTTTCAGGACTCTTAAATACTTGGCACTGTCTTATAAGTGAGACGCCAGGGTTGGAAGGCAGTTTACGGTTTCAATGCTTTAAGCGTTTTCATTGAGATGTCCTGAGTGTAATCGACACCTTCAAAGTTAAAACCATTTAGCTTCATAAATTCGTCTTTAAAGCCTTCATAATCGCCGATTTCGGCAAAGTTCTCCGCGTTCATTTGTTCTAACAAAGCCAACACTTCTTTTTGGACTTCAGGATCCAATTCAAGATCATCGATACGAATCAAACGTTCGCCATCGACAGGCACTTTTGGTTGGTCATACAGCTTGGTCGTAAACAGGCGTTGCATTTGCTCAATACAACGTTCGTGCGTGCCTTTTTCTTTCATCACACGATATAGCGCCAGAAGGTAAGGGCTGAGAGCTGGGATGAAAACACTCGCTTTAGTTACCAAGGCCTTACATACAGTGGCGTACGCTCCGCCACCAAAGTTTGCCATTTTGATATTTAATGCATGACTGGTTTGGTGTAAATCTACTTTTGCGCGACCTAACGTGCCATCTAAGTAAATAGGGTGTATTACGTCCGGCCCCATGTAGGAGAAGGCGATGGTTTTACAACCTTTGGCTATCGACTCTGAGTTGATCAGTGTGTCGATCCAACTTTCCCAGTCTTCACCGCCCATCACTTTATTCGTTGCTTCCGCTTCTTCTTCTGTCGCTGGAGCGAGCGTTGATTCAACCCATTGGTCGTTTTCAAGCAGGATAGAAGCACCCGTCACCGATTCACCAATAGGTTTGATGACGCTGCGCCAGAACTCGTCGGATTCTGGTTTTGGACGAACACCAGTCGCCAGGCTGTAAATCACTAGATCTACTTCACCTTCGAAGTAGGTTTCAATCGCTTCAATCACTTGGTTACGAACAGTATCAGAAAAGGCGTCGCCTACGATGTTAACCGCAGTACGGCCATGATGAGTGGCTTCATCTTTAAAATAGATGTTGTTGTACCAACCTGCGCTGCCAACGCCCTTGTCTGATGGGCCGCGTTCAAAAGAGACGCCAATCGTGTCTGCTTCTGCACCGCCGAATGTAAGGGCGATGCGAGCGGCTAAGCCGAAACCTGAAGAAGCACCAATAATCAAAACGCGCTTGGGGCCATTTTTGATCTGTGGTGCCTGTTTTACGTATTCAATTTGCTCTTTGATGGAAGCGCGGCACCCATACGGGTGTGCCGAGCGAGCTACAACACCCTGAATTAACGGTTCTATTTGCATTGTTATTATCTAACCTTGGTGAATAAGATACCGGTTAGGGTAACGTAAAGTTAGGTAAAACTTATTGAGCTAGACCAGTAAAATTAGAGATGTTTAACCAATTCTTGAGCGACAAAGTCAGCAATGTAGGGTTGAGCTTCCGGTTTTGGGTGCAAGCCATCTTCCATCATCCACTCTGGTTTAATGATGACATGCTCTAAGAAAAACGGCATTAGCGCGACTTGCTGATGTTCTGCCAGTTTAGGGTAGATATCGTAGAACATATCGCTGTAACGCTTACCATAGTTCGGTGGGACGCGGATTTGCATCATGACGACATCCGCACCAGAATCTTTGATCATGGTAATCATTTTCGATAGGTTTGACGTAATAAGTTTAGGTGGGAAACCACGCAGGCCATCGTTAGCGCCAAGCTCAATCAGAACCAAATCGGGCGTGTGATGCTCAAGGAGAGAAGGTAACCGTGCAAGGCCATTGCCTGTGGTGTCACCAGAAATGCTACCGTTTACAACTTTTACATCTTGGCCATGTTCTAATAACGCGTCTGGGAGTAAGCTAGGCCAACTCTCCTCTATAGGCATTTGATAACCAGCGCTCAGGCTGTCGCCCAAAACAAGTAGCTTTTCGCTCGCATGTACTGTAGCGGAAAGGCAGAAAAAAAGAACTAAGGAAAGTATACGAATCATGCAAACACCTGTACTTAACGCACCTATTGTTCAAGCGAATTTGGTTTCTAAACAAGTCTCTACTAATCAAGAACAATTAACAATCCTTAAAAATGTAAATGTTGACATTAGAAAGGGTGAAAGAATTGCCATTGTCGGTACATCTGGCGCGGGAAAATCTACGCTAATGACACTCCTTGCCGGGTTGGACACACCAACGTCGGGAGAGATTACGTTGCTCGGTCATGAGCTTTCCAAAATGGACGACGAAGCACGTGCAAAAATTCGCGCTGACTCGCTGGGCTTTGTGTTTCAGAGCTTCCTTCTTATCCCGAGCCTAACTGCTCTGCGCAACGTAACGCTGCCTTGTCTTCTACGTGGTGAGGCTGAAGATGATTCAAGGGCAAAGGATTTGCTGACTACGGTAGGCCTAGAAAAGCGCTTAGATCATTTACCAAGTCAGTTATCAGGGGGGGAACAACAAAGGGTTGCCCTTGCTCGTGCGTTCATGACTCAGCCAGAGCTGTTGTTTGCAGACGAGCCAACAGGGAATTTGGACCACCAAACCGCCGAGAAAGTCATTGAGCTGCTTTTTGACTTGAACGAACAACACGGTACGACCTTAATCTTAGTTACGCATGACAGCCTTTTAGCCAGCCGTTGTGATCGAGTGTATCGAATGGAAGCCGGAGAATTGAAAGAGGAGGTGACATGTCCGTGATCTCTTCTAGTGAACAAGACTCGGCGCCAAGCCACCAAAAGGCGAAGCATTCCCCGAACAAAAGCCTAGTGCGTTGGAGCTTAGGTGAAATACGTCAAGGGAACCTGTGGCCGATCAGCATCGCATTGATTTTGGTTATTGCCAGCATCTTTGCGCTCTCTGCTTTGGCCGAGCGCATGGAACAGGTCATTGTAAAACAGGGCAAAGATGCATTAACCGCCGATGCTGTATTTGTTTCCGCTAACCCCATTCCTGATGCACTTATTGCCGCGACAGATAAACTAGAACGCTCAACCATGACGCGCTTTGCGACGATGGCATTTAGCGAGACAGGGATGCAGCTTATTTCCGTTCGAGCCGTTGATGAGCAATACCCATTGATGGGCGATCTGGTTCTCGACAGCAATTCGTCAGGTCATGTGAAGGCAAACCAACTTTGGCTAGATGAGCGCATTATGGCGCAGTTGGATGTGAATAAAGGTGACATTGTCACTATTGGCGATGCTGATTTCACGGTCTCTGGTGCTGTGTTGATGGAACCAGGACTGAGCTTCAACCCTTTCCAACAAATGCCCTCGGCGTATATTCACCAAAGTGACGTTGAGAAAACGGGCGCCATTCAGGTTGGCAGCCGTGTTCAATATCGACTGTTCCTCAAAGGTAATAATACAACGCTGACTCAACTTCAAGACAATACTGAACTCTCTCCGAGTGATCGCTGGCGCACGCAAGAAACGGCAAGTCGCAGTAATGAAGTGTTCGAGCGCACAACTCAATATCTTTCGTTAACAGTTGCGATCGTCATCATCATGGCGGCAACGACGTTGGTTTTGACTTGCCAAAGTTACGTAAACAGCCGAACTCAAACCATCGCGATGCTGAAGAGCTTGGGAGCAAGTCGTCGTTGGATTGAAAAATGGTTACTGATTCAAGTCACTATCTTGCTGGTGAGTGCGAGCATCGTTGGTCTTTTATTAGGTAGCGGCTTGGAATATTTGTTGCGAGTTCCACTCAAAGATCTTCTCCCAAACCCACTTCCTAGTTACGGCGTCACTCCGGTTTTAATCTCTGTTGTTTCAGCTGTGCTTATTACGGTACCAGCGCTTGGTATTCCTCTGCTTGGTCTAATAAAAACACCAGCATTAGAGGTGCTACAGCAAGGTTCTGGTAAGCGTTCTTGGAAGCGCATGTGGCTAGTTCTGGTCCCTGTAGTGCCATTGCTGATCCTGTACGCGAATAACACGTTAGTGTGGATTGTGCTTGCAGGCATTGTAGCCTTGTTTGTTGTGCTTGCCGTCGTGAGTGTCATGCTTACCAAGTTGTTCGCTCATATATCGACAAAGCCCGCGATGAAGCTCGCCTTAAGTCGAATTAACCGAACCCCAGTGACGAGTGGCTTGCAGTTTGGCGCCTTATCTCTGTCATTAATGCTGCTCTCTATTATTTGGCTTGTACGCAGCGATATCCTTGCTGATTGGGCGAGGACTCTACCAGCGGATGCCCCCAACGTTTTCGCATTGAATATTGCAGACTATGAGCTCGATAGCTACCTTGAGACATTGGATAAAAATGGCGTGACAAGGTCACAGGCTTTCCCAATTATTCGTGGTCGACTTGCCGAAATTAACGGTGTGAGTGTCAAAGAGATAAAATCTCAAGGTCAAGGTTCTGATGCAGTAAGCCGAGAGTTAAACCTAACATGGGGGGATGCGTTGCCAGAATACAATGACATCCTGTCAGGCACTTGGACGAACAAAGCAAGCGTGTCTGTCGAAGCACAAGTCGCGGACGAGCTTGGTATTGATCTGGGTGACAAACTGCGTTTTGTGATTAACAGTCAGAACTTCGATGCTACCGTCGACAGCATTCGTCATGTCGAGTGGCGAGATATGAAGCCAAACTTTTACTTCATCTTTTCTTCAGATGTTATGGCAAGCTTGCCGGGTTCTTATTTGATCAGCTATCGAATCGACGATGGTAATGAAGCTCTGCTGACTTCAATGTCTCGGGCTCACCCTACGGTATCAGTGCTCGATATTCGAACCATGGGCGACAAAATCCAACAACTTATCCAACAGGTAGTATCAGCGATTACCATTCTGGCGCTTCTTGGTGTCGTTGCGGGTTTGCTGTTGATATTTACACTATTACGTTTGAGCTTATCTCAGCGTCAGGAAGAGATTCGACTCTATCGAACCCTCGGTTCCAGTAAGAAACGTATCAACACGACGTTGTGGGCTGAATATGGGATTATGGCGCTTGTCGCGAGTGGTGTTGCCGTCTTTGCCGCAGAAGCGTGTGTGGCAGCAGTAATGAAGTATGGTTTCCAACTTAGTCCACAGATTCACCCTGAATTGTGGATAGCTTTACCAGTAGCTACGTTCTCTGTGTTGGCACTCGTAGTAATGAGTCTTATAAAAAGATTGTTAACACCAGTAAACACTTAGTCTGCCTTTTTTCGCAGCAAGTGGAAGCACTCCACGACACTTTTATTTTAGTTATCCACAAAAACGGTGGATAACTTTTGGGATAACTGAAGTGTTAGTAAAGTGGGGTGTTTCCGCAGGCTTTATGCCATGGGTGTTAGCGTTAAAATATTATTCACACAGGTAGAAAAAACGGCTTTCCCAACAACCTCGTCAAGCACTTTTTTAGGAAATTTTTTGCTCTCAAAAGTAACTTTTTTCGTTCACCGTTAACAAATGCAAACCCATGAACTTTTTGTGATTTTAATCATGCTCAAACCCGAGTAGAATCACATTAAGTAAAGCTTTCTCCTTATAAAATTTTCAGTGAAGCAATGAAGTCTGAGTTTCCAAATAGTAAAGATAAACACATCGCTATTATCGGTGGTGGGGTTGCGGGTTCAACTGCAGCCATTCACTTTGCCGAGTTAGGTTTCAAAGTGTCCGTAATCGAAAAAGGCGTCTCTTTAGTCAATGGTCCTCCAATTTGTCATTTACATGCTGGTGGTAACCTTTATCGAGAGATTTCCGAGCAACAGTGCTTGGATCTTCTGGCTCAGTCTATCGATACGATTCGTTTGTATCCGCATTCACTGAATGTCCGTCCTACCTTAATCGCGGTTCCACATTCTGATGGAGGTGATCCGGAAGCGTTGTTACCGCGCTTAGAGGTCATCAAATCGGCGTATCAGAAGCTCGTTCAACAAGCGCCTGATAACAAAGTGCTTGGTGAGCCCGATGAGTACTACAAGCTGTACTCGAAAGCAGAACTTCTTGCGCTGGCGCAGCAAACACAACCGCAAAGCCCAAAGAGCATTGATGAATGGTGCATTCCGTTTGCTCAACACGCAGATCTGGAAGCCCTTAAATATCCGGTCGTCGCAGTTCAGGAGTACGGATGGAGCGTGTTTAGATTAGCTGCGGTAGCGAATATGACGCTAGATCAACTGCCTAATGTAGAGGTATTGACTCAAGCGGAACTTACGCAAGCCCATTGGGATTGTTCACATTGGGCGCTCACATATCTTAAAGACGATAAGTATCAGCTTTTAAGCTGTGACTACCTAATCAATGCTTGCGGTTTTGAAACTGGTGCAGTGGATGACGCTATTGGCGTGAAACGCGATCGATTGGTTGAGTTTAAGGCGGCTTACGTTACGCGTTGGAATGAATGTACGCAGCAATGGCCAGAAGTGATCTTCCATGGCCCTCGTGGTACCGATAAAGGCATGGCTCAATTAACGCCTTATGGTGACGGTTACTTCCAATTGCACGGTATGACAAAAGGCATCACACTATTTGATGACGGCTTGGTGGAGAGCTCTAACACTTCTGCACAGCCAGAGCTGCCTCCACGATTGTTGTCTAAGATCCGAAATGGTTGGCGACAAGAAATTCTAGATGAACGTACGGGCAATGCGATTAAGCATATGGCTCAGTTTATTCCGGATTACAAAAATGCAGTTAAGGGTGGCAAAGCACTGTTTGGTGCGCAACAAATCCCGGGAACCGATCCTGTATTGCGTGCCGCTGACGTGACATTCGAAGAGAATAACTACGCTCGAATCGAAGTTGTTAAGGCTTCTTCTACCTTACTTGCCGCACAAAAGATGGCAAAACATTGGTTTGGGGTTGAGCCTGAATCCAATGTTGAAACGCAACACCCGGTCACTGTGCATTGGAGTGAAAAAGAAGTAGAACAGTTTGCGATTAAACTGACGCAAGAACGCGGCTACCCTCAAGCACTAGCAGAGCGTTACGGCATGTAACGCTCACATTTTTTTTCGATTTGGTGTGTTTCAATCTGGGCTCGGCTATCTTACTAATAACCAAAGAATTGAGCCCATTGGCACCACACATCTTGCAGACCTTGTCTGTCTCCGCGAACAAAACGCACTTCTTGTCCCGGTTTGGCTTGCGCTAATCGTGGTAAGTCAATTCTCGCCACACAGCCAAATTTAGGGTAACCACCGATGGTCTGATGATCGTTCAATAATATGATGGGATTCCCGTCGTTAGGAACCTGAATAGAGCCAAGCGCAATACCTTCTGAAAGCACCCCATCATAAGGTGGCTGTATCGCTTCGCCCTCAAGGCGATAGCCCATGCGGTTTGAATTGGGGGAGATGGTAAAGCCAGTTGAATAAAAGTCATCAATCGATTGTTGAGCAAAATCTTCGTACTGATAGCCTTCGATAACCCTAAGCGTTAAGGGTAAGTTGTAATCAGGTTTGAATCGGAACGTCATCTGCCTCGATTTTGATGAGGGAAGTGCGTGCGGTTCAAATCCAATCATATCTCCGGCTTTCAGCGGTTCGCCGTTTTGCTTCAAGCCACCCAACGACTCTCGTACGGCGGTGGATGTACTTCCTAAATGTGCTTGTACATCAAAGCCACCTTTAACTGCTAAGTAAGCACGAAGGCCATTCTTCGCGATACCAAACTTAAGTGTTTGGCCTCTACGCAGACAAAAGTCAGACCAATTGGCAATGAGCCCCCCATTAACCGTTGCGTTAAGGTCACCACCACAAATCGCCATATGACAATCGGTTAGGGCTTTAAAGCTCGCATTGCCCAATGTAATTTCGATCACAGAGCAGTTAACGGGATTGCCTAGAAGATGGTTAGACCAGCTGTAAGCGTAATCATCGACTGGACCACTTTGAGTGATACCGATGTGTGCTAACCCGAAGCGACCGAAATCTTGAATCAAAGAGAGCGGGCCTGGCTTTTCTACCAATAAACCTACGAAGCTCATAAAACGCCTCTTAAATTCACAAATTCCTGCTTGGATATCGAACCAAACGTGACCTTGTCACCCACCTCGAATGGAATGAAGGGAGGGGTATCAGTAAATAGAGAGGTTGGCGTGCGGCCTATGATATTCCACCCACCAGGGCTGTCTGCTGGATAGACTGCGGTTTTACTGTCAGCAATGGCAACACTGCCCGCAGGAACATGGGTTCGAGGTGTTTGATGCCTTGGCATTTGCAGCTCTTGAGTAACATCAGAGAGAAAAGCAAATCCAGGGGCAAACCCAATCGCCGAAACGGTATAAACCGGCTTAGTATGCAGATCAATGAGTTGATTCATTGATAATCCGTTTTGTTCGAAGCGCGCAAAATCCAGAGCGGTTTCTTGCGAATAATAAACGGGTATAGAAATATAGTTCGGTTGCTTGTTGGCCATTGACTGGACATCAAACCGGCTGACGATCTGATTGAGCTCTTGCAGAATCGTGGATTCTTGAATTCTAAAGGGCAAGTAATCGATCAATATGGTTCGATAAGAAGGAACCACGTTCATAACAATAAGTTTTAGCTTATCGACAATCTGATGCGCTAATTCACCAATATGTTCGACAGTAATGGTGTCGTCGAATCGAATTAAGATGCTGCATTCAGAAATGGGAGAGATAGAAAACTGCCCTTGATTCATTAATTTCCTCCGGTGTAGAGACTTTGACGAATCTTTTGAACGAGAGCGATGGATTCGTCGTTATCCCCATGGACACAAATTGTGTCAGCTTCGAGAAGAATGTACTGACCAGAAGCTGTTTTTACCCGACCAGATTCTGCCAGCATTCTTACTTGTTCTAAAATAGCATGTTCACTGTTTAGCACGGCATTAGGCTGAGTTCTTGGCGTAAGCATTCCATCGTCTTGATAGAGACGATCGGCAAAGGCTTCAAACAGCAATGGCACATCAAAATCGTCAGCAATTTCGAGATACTTTTCGTTTTCTTGGGAAGCTAAAATCATCAACGGCACTTTAAACAGCGCCACAGCTTTGACGACGGCAAGAAAAACGCCATCACTTTGCATCATATCGTTGTACAGCGCACCATGGGGTTTGATATAGCCAATGTCTGTGTATTGCGCTTTGCACAAAGCTTGCAGAGCTCCGACTTGGTAAATCACCATATTAGTGATTTCGTCGTTGGTCATTTTTATGCTGCGACGACCAAAACCTTGTAGGTCCGGGTAGCCTGGGTGAGCACCGATTTCTACATCGTGTTGGTTGGCGAGGGTAATCGTATCGTGCATGACATTTGGGTCAGAAGCATGAAAACCACAAGCGATGTTTGCCATATCGACAAAAGGCATCACGCGCTCATCTGCGCCCATTTTCCATGCGCCAAAGCTTTCACCCATGTCGCAATTTAGTGTTAGTTGCTGATTATTCAATGTCATACGTTTATAAAGTCCAAAGCATGCTTAAAAATGCAGGAAAATGCGTTTAAGTTCAGTGACTAACTTCATTTTTCGAGCAGAAGGTTATTGATAGAACGATGAAAAGATCATCAAGTTCTTTGAAATGATCCGAAGTTTCAAGAAATTCATGACTGATCAGTCTAATATCTGAGAATTTCAGGTTTATTTCATTGCATGTCGTGTTAATCTTATTTCTTCTTTTTGTGTGATAGTTTGCATAGCAATCCTTTTGGTCTTTTAATTGCTTTCTGCGACAGGAATATATATGTCATTACGAGCAAAGCTAATATGGCCGATTCTCGCTTTCATCACGGTCATCTTTGTTACATCTCAAAGTTACACGTCATACATTACTTATCAATCCGCGAAACATGAACTGGTTGATCAAACCAAGGTTCTCATCAACGATGTCTCTCATTCAATTAAAGATGCGCTCGCAACAAAGAACAAGCAACAAGCACAATTGATTTTGGCTGATTTCTTGAAGGAGCCAAACGTATCACGCGTCAAGCTTTACGACAAAGAGAATCAGTTATTTGCGATCTTTACTTTGGATGGTGCGACGCTCCCTTCGCCGACAGTGACAGAGCGTAGTCGTTTGCATGAGGTTGGTTACGCTCTCTAGGCACACTTTCTTTATGTATTAGAACCTATCATTCATGACGGCAAGGTTGTCGGTGCAATACGGGTCACTATTTCTCAGTTGCCTCTGATGGAAGTGAGAGATGCGCTTCTCCAAGATGGGCTGCTGTTTTTGGCTATTCTTTTGGTCGGCAGTGTTGTGTTTTACTTTGGTGTAGAGCGTCGCGTACTGCGACCAATCATTGAAGTGAATCGTGCGCTTCAGGACGTAGCAAATGGTCATCATCTTAGTGGCCGTATTGAGCATCGCGCAAAAGATGAAGTCGGTGAGTTGGTGTCTTCTTTTAACTTCATGCTCGATCGCCAACAAAGATTGGAGAAACAACGTAAGCACAGCTTGGAAGTATTAGAGCGCCGTAAAGCCTTCGCTGAAGAAGTCGTGGACTCTATTCAAGATGCACTGATCGTGACTGACAATTTAGGGCGTGTAATACATTGCAATAGGGCGACACATCGAATTTTTGAAAAGACCTACCATGGTATAGAAACCGCTAACATTTGTGATTTGATTCAAACTAAAACACCAAATGAGCTCAGACAAATTCTGAGTCGTGGCTTAGAGTGCGATGACATTCACCTTGAAAATAGGGAAGGCGAGCAGCAGCTGAGCCTAACGAGCCGACTTCTTAGCAAGCACGGCTACCTTTTATTCGTGATTCAAGACATTACTGAAATTGAAGAAGCGATGAATCGTCAGCGTGTTGCGGGGCGTGTGTTTGAGAGCAGTCAAGATGGACTTGTTGTACTGAATCATCAAGGCATCATTACCATGGTGAACCCCGCAGTGACCAAACTTGTTGGTTTGGATTCGGACCAATTAGTTGGTAAGCCATTCATAAAATCTATTCGCTGGCGCAAACTGCAAGCCATGATGCCAAGTATCCTCGAGTCGATCGATAACTATGGCATGTGGCAAGGGGAAGTCATTGAAAAGAATAATTTAGGTCAGCTCATACCTATGTTCGCAAGAGTAAATCGTATCATTAAGAGCGAAGATCATAATGCGTATGACATGGTGATTATTTTAACCGACCTCTCAAGTGCAAAAGAGATGGAGCGTCTAGAATACTTAGCTCATCACGATGCGTTGACGGGGCTGGCGAATCGTTCCAAGTTCCACCTAGAGCTTGAAGAATTAGTACAAAGATCTGGCTATCTACGTGACGAGTTTGCGGTACTTTATCTCGACTTGGAAGGCTTTAAAGGTATCAACGATACTTATGGTCATGATGCGGGCGATGAAGTGCTCAAGATCGTTGCTAAACGTATGACTGGTGCAACGCGGCACAGCGATTTAATCGCACGCTTGTCTGGCGATGAGTTCGTAATGTTGGTTAATCCTGCCAATCAAAAAATCGTAACACGAATCGCGGAACAGTTACTTGAGACGATTTGTTCGCCAATTGAATACCGAGGCTCACTACTTAAAGTTGGCGTTAGTATTGGTGTGAAACTGGTTGGTGTAAATGAACGAGATGCGACCAGAATTCTTAAGAGCGCGGATACTGCTATGTATCAAGCGAAGAAAGCGGGTAAAGGCCAAGCAATTTTAATGGGTTGCGAATCCCCAGATATAGTTTAAAAATGGGCTAGAAACCTTTAGACTAGCCCGATTCGCGTCAGAAGGAATGATAAAATGAAAGTACTTGTTACGGGTGGTATGGGCTACATTGGCAGCCATACTTGTATTCAAATGATCGAAGCTGGTATGACACCAGTGATTCTCGATAACCTTTACAACAGCAAACCAACCGTGCTCGAGCGCATTGAAAAAGTTTGCGGCGTAAAACCAGTATTCATTGAAGCTGACATTCGTGACAAAGCCGCGCTTGTCGATGCAATGAAAGCGCACAACATTGAAGCCGTTATCCACTTTGCTGGCCTTAAAGCGGTGGGTGAGTCTGTAGAAAAACCACTGGAATACTACGACAACAACGTTAACGGTACGCTTGTTCTGGTTGATGCAATGCGCGAAGCCGGCGTTAAATCTATCGTATTTAGCTCTTCTGCAACGGTTTATGGTGATCCAGCTTCTGTGCCAATTATGGAAGATTTTCCAACAAGCGCGACAAACCCATACGGCCGCAGCAAGCTGATGGTAGAAGAGTGTTTGACTGACTTCCAAAAAGCAAACCCTGATTGGAGTATCACGCTGCTTCGTTACTTCAACCCAGTTGGCTCTCACCCAACGGGTGAGCTTGGTGAAGATCCACAAGGTATTCCAAATAACTTGATGCCATTCGTTTCTCAAGTTGCAGTGGGCCGTCGTGAATTCCTATCAGTATTTGGTAGTGATTACCCAACAAAAGACGGTACAGGCGTTCGTGACTACATCCATGTAATGGATCTTTCTGATGGTCACGTAGCGGCATTAGACAAAGTAGGTAACAAAGCAGGCCTTCATATTTACAACCTTGGTACAGGCAACGGTTACAGCGTACTAGAAATGGTAAAAGCGTTCGAAGCTGCATCTGGTAAAGAAGTTCCGTTTAAGCTGGTGGATCGTCGCCCTGGTGACATTGCTGAATGTTGGGCTGACCCTTCAAAAGCAGCTAACGAACTTGGTTGGAAAGCGGTTCGTACGCTTGAAGAGATGACAAGTGATACTTGGCGTTGGCAGTCAAATAACCCACAAGGTTACCCAGACGCTTAGAACTTTAAGTTTTACACCTTATTAACAAAAAGGCGCAGTTATGCGCCTTTTTTGATCTAAATCGGAAAAATTCGTAAATTACTGGTTAAAAGGTAGCTTCAATGAATAGAAGTGCTAAACTATGTCCGATTCTTAATTTAGGTCGTAAATTTTCTCAAGACTATCGGGGTAGTTCATGGAACTTGGTCTAATCATCACTTTCATCGTAGCAGCAGCAGTTATGGTGAAGAAAGAGATGGCAAAGCAGTAAGTTTTCATTTTTCATTCTTTTCTTAACATTTTTGAAATGAAAACGGAAAAAAAGCCAGCATAATGCTGGCTTTTTTGTGTTTGTAGTGTGGAAGAAATGTTTTTCTGAGAAAAGCCTGTAAAGTATAAAAAGTACGTTAATACAGCTTTTAAGAGTTTACATAAAATAAAAAACGCCTGACACTCTCAGGCGCTTTTCACTATATCGCTAAAAATCAAATTAGAACTGGTAGTCTACCGATACACCCCAGTTACGGCCAGGCTGGCTGTAAAAATCGGTGTTGTCGGTGTTATCAAGGCTGCGAACGTCTTGGTATGTCCAATATTTCTTGTCAAACGCGTTGAACAACCCTGCTGATAAAGTCAGGTCTTTCATTGGCATATAGTAAGCGGTAATATCCATTACACCATAACCTGATGAGTCAATTTGGTCTTCGTCAGACCAGTCATCTTTTTTCGCTGCTAACTTAAGAGAAGCTAGGCCACCGAAGTGATGCTCTACGTTATCGTAACCCAAACCGATTACAGATGATAATGGTGCGACACTATCTAGAGGTTTACCCGTTGATTTATCTTCACCATCTAGGTAGGTAATAGACAATTTAGTGTACATACCTTTAGGAGCATCAAAGCTTTCATCAAGTAGAAGAGTCGAGCTGAATTCCACACCCGAAATATCCACTTCATCACGGTTCACAATAGTGAAGCGATCTTTGTTCGGATCGTTACTCGGCAAATCTTCTGCATCGATAAAGTCTTTATACTCAGTGATGAAGCCCGTAAGTTCGAATTGAGCAAAATCATTTTGTCCGCGGAAGCCAATTTCGTAAGACAAACTCTTTTCTGCTTCTAGATTTGGGTTCGGAACGAATTCAGCACCAGTGTCGTACTCGTAGTAAAGCTGCTCGACAGTTGGCGCTTTAAAACCTTGGCTGATTTGAGCGAATGAGCTTAGCTTCTCATTGATGTGATAGACTGCTCCAAGTTTTCCCGTCAAAGAATCGTTGCTGTTTTTCTTGCGCTCAGTGTTGAAACCTTCATCTGAAGAAGGGTCAGCTTCAAATGAGTCATAACGAATACCAGCATTAAGAACAAGCGTATCTTCTAGTAAGAACGCGTTGTTTTGAAGGAAAACACCCCATTCAGTTACATCTGCATCTGGAATCGTCGTTGCACCAGGGCGGCTGGTACCGTTGTCATGGAAAATATCGACGTTTGTTAGGCTAAAATCTGTTTTAACGAAGTTTAAACCGTAAGTAAGCTCATGAATGGAATTGTCTGTGGTAATTACTTTATCAAACTGTACATCTAGTTGACGCGACTTATCTTCTGCTTGTCGAAGACGCGTACGGTCACCGTCATAGCCAATGTAGCCCATATGATCAGCAACGTTAGAGAAGTTTGAGTTTTTACTCTCTGTGGTCTGAAAATTGAGATCTAATTTCATCGCGTCAAAAATTAAATTTTCTTTAGTTAACTCGTAGTTGACCCCATAACGTGTACGCGTCATCTCATCGTTGCTTTTAGAACCAGAGTAGGTAACACCTGGACTTGGGCCGAAGTTAAGAGTGTAATTACCATAACGATTATTTTCGTCGTAACTGTAGTCATAGCGCTCAAAGACAAACCCAAGTTTGAACACATCACTGGCTTTGTAGTAGGCTTTTGCAAGAATGTTACTTAAGTTTTTATCAGCAGGATTCTCCAAACCTCTATTGGGACCATCAATATCTGAACCGTCACCAAAGGTTTTAACTTCACTACCGCTTGCGTATGTTCCCATTAATAGTGTTTCAAGGTTCCCTTGGCGCATTGCCCAAGTTAATGTGTTCTTGAATTGCTCATCAGCAGAGAAGTAGCTTGATTTAATGCCAAAGCGGTTTTCATCACCATCTGTTTTCAAAACATCTGAGGGATCTTTTGTTTTTAGAACCACGACGCCACCCATTGCATCTGAACCGTAAAGGGTTGAAGATGGGCCTTTGTTAATCTCAATGCTTGTGAGTGTGTCAAGTTCAATAGCATTTGGATAAATAGCTTGAACCGCACCGCCTCCTGGATTGAATGGAGTGGCTTGCTGAACGCCATCAATAACGATTTTAACTCGGTCGCCTTCCATTCCTCGAATGTTAAAGCCAGAGATACCGAAACGACCTGAAGTAGTAGCTTCAACGCCAGGAGTGTACTGAACGGCATCATACAGATCTTTCGAAAGAGAACGCTCAATATCTTTAGAAGATACCGATTCCACAGAAGCTGATACGTCATTAATGTTTTGCTCGGTACGAGTCGCGGATACAACCACTTCATTAAATGTTGAACTATCTTCAGCGTAAGCACCTTGGGAGAGGGCGATAAGAATAGAGGCTGACAAAATTGATTTTTTATACATTGGCTTCAATACCTTAAATCCATAAGAGGCAATAACAACGTATGGCATCTTAATGCCTGCAAATGATAATTACTATTGTTCGCATTGTTATTATATTTGCTAATTCTGCTTGAATTACAATCATGCGTTCTAATATATTTAGTCTATTCAATGTGTTAACGTATCCAATACTTGTTCAACAAAATTAGTAACTATTTTAATTAATGTGATGAGAGTCACTAAAAGGAGTTCGTGTGCAAAGTCCTATTACATTAGAAGCTCTGCATATATTGGATGCAATAGATAGAAGGGGCAGTTTTGCTGCTGCCGCGAACGAGTTAGATCGCGCGCCTTCGTCACTCAGTTATCAAATACAAAAGCTTGAACAAGACCTTGATATCAACATTTTTGACCGTTCAGGCCACAAAGCACATTTCACTGAGGCGGGAAAATTGATACTTGAACGTGGCAGGGCGATTCTACAAGCAAGCGAAAAGCTCGTTAATGACGCCACCTTGCTCGCTAATGGGTGGGAGCTCGATATTACGGTCGCGTTTGATGGCATTATTCCGATTTCAAACTTTTTCTCAATGGTCGACGCGCTAGCCAACGTAAGTAGTACGCGGGTAAGACTACAAGAAGAGATTCTCGCGGGGGGATGGGAGTCACTCAATACAGGCCGTGCAGATCTGCTCGTTTGTCCTCCGCTAGACACTTTACCTCAGGACGTAAAAGCAGAAAATATCGGTAAAATGAGCATGGTATGGGTGGCTGCATCCGATCACTATGTACATAAACGGAGTGGTGACTTCGATGATGCTGCGAGGGCGAAATACCGAGTGATTGCGATCGCGGATACGGCAAGAGAACAGCCGGCAATGTCGATTAATGTTATGCAGAAACAGCCAAGGCTCACCGTCACGAACTTTCCCGCGAAAGTGGAAGCACTGACTTCCGGATTGGGGATAGGCACTCTCCCAAGCCAAATTGCTCAGCCTTTGATTGAAAGTGGCGCCTTAAAGCGAATCGAAGGTACGGAAGATCAGCCGGTCGACATTATTCTTGCGTGGCGCAGAAACGCGATGGGTGAAGCGAAATCATGGTGCGTTCAATACTTAAAGAAGAATTGGAAATTAAAGTGATGCTGTAACTTTATTTTAGTTTTGCAAGGCAAACAGTAAAGTTCGTTCAACAAAGGGACGCGATTAAGCGTCCCTTTATTTATTTTTAATCAGTTATGCCGATCTTTCTCTTGATAGGACTCAATTAGTTGAGAGGAAGAATCATATCGGCAGTACCATCAGCGAACTGTACATCCAATTCAAAACCCAAACTTTGCGCGAGTGACAACATACCTCGGTTGGTTGGCATTGTCATACCAGACATCTGCTTTGTGCCTTTCGCTTGGCAGTAAGTAATGATCTTTTGCATCAACACTTTGCCTAAACCTTTTCCTTTTAAATCTGAACGCACCAAAATGGCAAACTCTGCATCGCTGTTGTCCGGAGTAATCAGCGCGCGCGCTACACCGATGATGGAAGGACCGTTCTCATCAAACGCCACTGCAACAAACGCCATTTCTCGGTCGTAATCGATTTGAGTGAGATTCGCGAGCGCTTCATGGTTGAACTCGCCAACGTCAGAAAAGAATCGGTTGTACAGATCTTCTTTAGAGACACTATTGATGAACTCTGCGTGGATAGGTTCATCTTCCGGCAAAATAGGACGAAGCAGAATAGGTTGGCCATCTCTCAATGTGACGGTTTCAACAAATTCGGCAGGGAAAGGACGAATCGCTAACCGTTCTTGCGCATCACCTTTGTATTGCTTCAATGTTACGTCGGCATCAATAATGGTTAAGTCACTACCAGATACAAGCACTGGATGTATATCCAGTCTCTCTATTTCTGGCAACTCAACCGCCATTTGAGAGATACGAACTAAGAACTTAGACAGTTCGGTGATGTCTAGCGCATCTTTATGTTTCTGTAATCGAACCTTACCTGATTTCAGTGCAATAACAATTAAGTAGCGCGCCAGGTTCATATTGAGCGGAGGCAGGGCTGCAACCGCATCTTGCGTGATATTCCAATCTGAACCACCTTGCCCAAGTAAGATCACCGGCCCGAACACCTTGTCCACCGCGATACTGACGCGCAACTCTTCGGCGCTACCAAGCTTCGCCATCCCTTGTACCAAAAGGCCTTGAAGATTCGCGGCAGGGTAACTGAGCTTCGCGGTGTCTAAAATCGCTTGTGCGGCACTCGAGACTTCTTGGCTGTTACGTAGGTTAAGTGCGACACCGTGTACATCCGATTTATGAGGAATGTCAGGAGAGCGAAGTTTTACTGCCACCGGATAGCCGATGTTCTCTGCCATATGTACGGCTTCTGTGACTTCCGAAGCGATCCAAGTAGGGAGAATATGAAAACCAAACTGCTCAAATAGTGGACTGGATTGGTGGGTGTCTAGTGTTACTGTGTTTTTATCCAGTAATTGTTCGCGGGCCCACTCGCGCGCAGAATTTACACTACCAGAGTGTAATGGTTCCGCCGTCGTTGGTGTTTCCATCAGTTGTTTTTGGTTACGCCTGTATTCGACTAAGTGCATGTAAGCGACAACGGCACTTTCTGGCGTTCGGTAAGTAGGTATGCCAGCTTGAGTTAAAGCAAGACGAGCTTCCCGAGAGGTTTGTTCGCCAGACCAATTAGTCAGAATATTAAAGTGTTTGTGTCTCGGATGGGCTTGAATAGCTTCAATTACCGCGTGGGCGGTTTCCAAAGAGTCAGACACAGCAGAAGGGCTGTGCATGATCAAAATCGCATCGGCACAGTCGTTATTCATGAGCGTGTTTATCGTATCGACATAGCGCTTTTTCGTCGCATCGCCGGCAAGGTCGATAGGGTTCACACCACGCCAATTGGCTGGTAATACCTTGCTTAACTGATCGGCAGATACCTCATCAAGTGAAGCAAGCTTACCGCCGCGTTCTAGCAACGTATCTACTGCCATAACAGCAGGTCCGCCACCGTTAGTAATGATCGCAAGACGTTCACCACGAAGTGGAACAGAGTGGGTCAGAGTTTCTACAGCGGCAAACAATTCGTGAGTGTTACCTACGCGTAGCATACCGGTTCTACGAATCGCCGAGTCATAAATCACATCCAACGAATCAACGTCTTGATCACCCAGAGTTCTAGCCTGAGTCGATTTACCGGCTTTCAAAACCAAAATGCGTCGGTTACGAGAGGCTGCACGAGCAGCAGACATGAAGCGGCGCGCATCTTTAATCGTATCCACGTAAAGAAGAATGGCCTCTGTTTTTGCATCCATACTTAAGTAATCGAGCAATTCTGCAAAATCAACATCTTGTCCTTGGCCAATAGAAATAAAAGAGGAGAAACCGATATTCTTGTCATTCGCCCAATCTAATACCGTTGTGCAAACGGCTGCGGATTGAGAGATAAAAGCAATCTTGCCGGGTAACGCAGCAACAGGAGAAAACGAGCAATTGAAGTTATGCCAAGGGAGAATAACGCCAAGACTATTTGGCCCAATAACTCGGATGTTTAAGTCAGCAACATCGATATTTTCGGCATCGTCAGAAATAACAATCGCGAATTCTGTCCCTCGCTCATCC
This sequence comes from Vibrio campbellii CAIM 519 = NBRC 15631 = ATCC 25920, assembly GCF_002163755.1. Classification (NCBI taxonomy): domain Bacteria; kingdom Pseudomonadati; phylum Pseudomonadota; class Gammaproteobacteria; order Vibrionales; family Vibrionaceae; genus Vibrio; species Vibrio campbellii. Next base: position 586,857 of record NZ_CP015864.1, on the reverse strand, counting down.
AGTTCTTTCAGTAACTTCTTATTGCGTGCCACATTAGTACAGAGGATGGCGATATCAGGGGTATAGGGCAGGGAAGCAATGTTTGGATAAGCAATAACACCAGACACCGAATTGTATTTTGGTGTCACCGGCATGATGGCCCCGCCAAAACCACTTTGAAGCAAATTGCGCATTACAATTTGGCCTGCGCGCAGCGCTTTTTGAGATGCACCAATCACAGCAACAGAATTCGGTTTGAAGAGTTTTTGTAGCTTATTCATTGGGACTCCTTTGCCATCGAGAACGGTCGGTCATTCCTCATACAATCATAAACGAATAAGCTTCTCTTTAAATATGAACAAGCCAGACATTGGTGCAAAACTAAACCATGCGTACAGAGTTTGTGTCGCTCATCACACCAAAATCACAGTTTATTGTGTTTGGTGCTTGATAAAATAGCCTGCTATCGGCATGATTTATCGTAATATTTATCCAGAGCGTTTGTTACTTCATGAAAAAAATCGCAATCATCGGCTTGTCAGTACTGCTTTCTGCTTGTGCATCGGAATCTTACATCACTGACGTAACGTCAGAAAGCTACCGAGAAGACTACCAATCTCAGTCTATTTCAAAGCCAATTATGTCGTCTGAGAACGCAGTGGTAGAGAAAGACGTAGAACCAACAGTCGTAAAAATGACTGCGAAGCCTGAAGAGAAAAAGGTCGTTAAGTTAACACCTAAAGATCAGGCGAAACCAGTTAAGATCATTCCGCCTAGCAAGAAGCAAGCGGGCATCCAACGCTTTGGTTACACCATCCAAGTTGTTGCCGTAGGCAGCCAAGCAAAAGTCGATCAGTTTGCGCGTCAGCTACCACAAAACAGCCAGCCAATTTGGGAAAACTACAAAGTTGTAAATGGAACTAAGTGGTTCTCAGTACTTTACGGTGACTACGCAACAAGTGCAGAAGCAAAGCAAGCAATCTCGACATTGCCAACGCATTTCCAACAGCTTAAGCCATTTGTGAAAAGCATTGATGCCATTAAGAACTCGGCTTATCCAACGCTTAACAAACTAAATTAATAGAACAAGAGAAGGGAGCGTTTTGCTCCCTTTTTTCTTTGGTCAAATCCTATTCGAACAGCATTCCTCACAGTAAAATTACTGTACGTTACTACTCAAAGGTTTATCATACTGAATAGTATCTTTTGGAGATCACGGAAAGATTGATTCATGATTAAAAATATTCTTTTACTATGCGGTGGCGGCTCTTCAGAGCACGAGATTTCACTACTTTCTGCAAACTTTGTAGAGCAACAGCTGAATCTGATTGAAAACGTAAGCGTTACACGCGTAGAAATCAAAAATGAAGGTTGGGTAACAAACCAAGGTGAATTGGTTTATTTAGACCTTAACCGGAAAAAGCTGTGTTCAGACAACCTAAGCCTAGACGTTGATTTCATTGTCCCTTGTATTCATGGTTTCCCTGGCGAAACCGGTGACATTCAATCTATGTTTGAAATCGCGGGCATTCCTTACCTAGGCTGTGGCCCTGAAGCAAGCAGCAACAGCTTCAACAAAATCACATCTAAGCTTTGGTACGATGCGATTGGCATTCCGAACACTCCATACTTATTCTTAACACGTAACGATGAGCAAGCTCATGAACAAGCGTTACAAGCGTTTGATAAATGGGGAAAAGTGTTTGTCAAAGCTGCACGTCAAGGTTCTTCTGTAGGTTGTTACAGTGTCACCGATAAGCAATCTGTGTCCCAAGCTGTGAACGATGCATTTGGTTACTCAGAGCAAGTCTTGGTAGAAAAGTCAGTCAAACCTCGTGAACTGGAAGTTGCCGCTTATGAGATGAACGGCGAGTTACACATTACTAAGCCTGGTGAAGTGATAGCGCCTGATGGTGCCTTCTATTCTTACGATGAGAAGTACAGCACGTCTAGTCATTCACTGACTGAAGTAGAAGCGAAAAACCTGACAGAAGAGCAGGTGGAAGCGATTCGAGTTGCTTCGGAAACCGTCTTTAAGCAAATGAATTTACGTCATTTATCGCGCATCGACTTCTTCCTAACAGAAGATGGTGAGATTTACCTTAACGAAGTCAACACCTTCCCAGGAATGACGCCAATCTCGATGTTCCCGAAAATGCTACAAAACAACGGTCACAAGTTCCATGAGTTCTTAGCAGATTGTATTAATACTGCAATCTAACTAACGTTACCGTCGTTCATTTTGTGGTAAACCTAAGCATAACTGAGTAATGGCACAGTACTAAACTTTGACTATTACTCGGTTGCATTTATGATTGTATCAAAGCACTAAATAGATGGCTCAGTGGTATGGCAATTTCAAATTATAGAGGTTTTAACCTGCAATCAGGCGGACCTGACGGTGCCGTTTGGAAGGTCAAGATCAAGAACCACGTTCTACAAGGCAGTTTAACGGCGGTAAAAAAGAGCATAGATTGGTGGTGTGACACGGCATCTATCATTGACCCTAAAGAGTTTGCGACTCTTGGTCAGAGAGCGCAAAGCACCAGCAGTCCAACATCTGAAGTATTTAACGGCTACACGATAAAGAACGATACAGGATTGGCAAATTCTTGGTACTGTATGTTCAACGGCAAGTTGATAAAAGGTGCCAAACCTGCCATTCAACGCCATATCGAAGCGTATTTGGTTGCAAAACAAAAAGCGCTACAAGCACAACAACAAAAGAAATAAGAATATGACACTCGTATATTCAACAGAGACTGGTCGCATCAAACCAGAAGAAGAAAAAGTCGAACGTCCTAAAGGCGACGGCATTGTTCGTATTCAACGACAAACCAAAGGCCGTAAAGGCAAAGGTGTTTGCATCGTGACGGGTTTGGATTTGGATGACGCGCCACTGAAATTACTAGCAGCTGAACTTAAGAAAGTTTGCGGCTGTGGTGGCTCTGTAAAAGATGGCAACATCGAAATCCAAGGTGATGCTCGTGACAAGATCAAAGCACATCTTGAAAAGAAAGGTATGACGGTAAAATTAGCCGGTGGTTAATTCAAACTGAGCAAAAGATTTTCAAGAGCGTCGACTATGACGCTCTTTTTTTTATCTGCAGTTTGGACAAGTTTGTAGAACTTAACCCAGATAAACATCTGCAAAGCACGACACACAAAACAGCTATTGAAAGAACCCCAGCTAATAGCAGAGCAAGCAATCGTAGATTGATAGATCCATATTAGCTATTTTATGGTAAATAACGGTTATGTTTAATGACGCTATCCAAAGCGCCGTATTTTAAAATCTGAGAGGGATAGGAGACCAATCCAGAGAAGATTTGGTGTACGTTGATATGATATTTAACATAATATACATAATGCGAACTGTTGTAGTGATTCCACTGGGCTTGAAAACGCTACGGCAAATCCCGCACAAGCCATTGAAATACTTGGTAATCCAAGCCCGTTAAACTTTTTTGCAATGTTCGCCCAAGCTTGTTGAGCTTCGAACGTTTTCGCTTTATCAGCTGCTAGATAAACAAGGACAGATTCTGTATCTGCTCCAATCTCTTTTGCCAGAAAAAGTGCTTCATTTTCCGAGAGATACCTTTGCCCGTTTCTTATCGCACTAATCTTTTGACGACTTAAACCTAAATCATGGGCAACTTGCTTATCTTGGATATAGTTCTTCGCCTTTTTGTAGGCATCTAACAGTTCATTTGTGTACATAGGAATCCTCCAGTCCTGATTATTGTATACCCACAGTCCACAAAAAGCGGGCTTTACAGTCCTGATTTTTGTGTCTTATAGTCCACACAAATCAGGACTCATGTACTTCAGTCCTTAATTTTAGACCACCTTGGTTTGGGCGTTTGCCCTTGACGCTTTCGTCTGGCCTCGGTGGTCACTCCTAACTAGTCAAGGTGGTTTCTATGTCAAAATTCTCTAGCTTAATCGAGGTTAATCCTCATAACCCTTCAATACGTTCTATAGATTTCGGAAATCTTCGTCTTACTCATTTTGGTAATCAAAACGCCTATAGAATCCGAATTTCATTTTGTGATATCGGTGTTCACTACTCACAAGAAACGTATGTGTTACCGAGTCAACTTGAGCATGTTATTGAAATTGACCAACACGGTGAAGTTTGGGTAGTCCTTCGAGATGTAGACAACCGTCAAATTTTTCTATCTGTAGCCTGTCAGCATGCCTATGCATCAATCTGTGAACTTTTCTCAATGCCTGTCAGTGATGCTGTTATTCGCGCCTTTGAGATTGAGGAGCAACTTGCAGTAAAGCGTGACGCCGTAACTGAGTCTAACTCAGAGGCATAACCCATGAACGAAGCCCAAACCATCTATTACGATTTGTTGCCTGATTACACGGTTTCTGTGTTGGTCAAAGGCTGTGAAGAATGGGATTTGCTTAAGTCTATGTCTCATCTTGAATCTTGGGCTTCGTCTGAATTTGTCTCTTACGAGTTGGTATCTATCACCAACACCACTTACCAAGAACGCGTTGATTTAGGGGTCTTCGATGACTACTGCAACTAACATCCTTAAGAAATTCGATGAGCAGTCTGTTCATATTGACTACCTATGTTTTACATTTGCAGTCAAGGACTTACGCCATTGTCACAACGCGATTCAACGTCTGCACAAGCATGAGGAATACAAAGGTTTAGCACCTAAATCACTGTTACAACGTAACTGTAAAGCACCCAAATTCCCTGCTCCACCTCAGTTTAATGCGACCATCGCAGGCACTGCTGAAGAGATTGAAGCGTACAACAACGCCTTTGATATCTGTTACCGCAATTACCTAGAAGATTGCCTGCGCATCTTCACCAATCAGGTGCTTGGCTTGTCGCTTTCTGCACCTCGTGGTCTTGGCTTTCAGTTCTATTCTGAATCTATGAAGTTGACCTCACCAGACGGTGAAGACTTCTGTGGTTTCGTGGGTATTGGTGGCAACAATGACACGGTGCATTTCCAAATTAATGGCACTGGTTGTAAGCATGTGTTTGCCCGTCGCGCGCCTTGGTCGCTGCATGATTGGCTGGCAAACGTTCTTGGTGTTCAAACGCTCGCGCGTGTCGATCTCGCTTACGATGATTACGACGGTATCTTTGATTGTGAATACGCGCGCAAGGCTTGGAATGATGATGCTTTCCGTACAGCTGAGCGTGGCCGTAATCCAGTTCTGCATGTTGACCATACGATTGCGGGCTTTCGTGATGGCCGTCCTGATTACACCAAAGAGCAATACTCTGTCGGCTCTCGCACTTCTCGTATCTACTGGCGTATCTACAACAAGGCTCTTGAGCAGAAACTCGCGAACACGGGTTTGGTTTGGTATCGCTCAGAAGTCGAACTAAAAAAATGGAACATCGATGTGCTGTTGAATCCTGCTGGCGCGTTCGCGGCCATCAACGACTTCGCAGCGTCGATTTCTACTGCAAAACAATTCAATACAAAACCTGTCCCGACTAAACGTGCGGCGCTCGACCTGTTGGCTTCGGCTCACTGGATGCGTCGCCAGTACGGGAAAATCCTGAACTCTTTAATCGAATTCCATGAGGGCGACATTGAAACCGTTGTCGGCTCGCTCGTCCGTGATGGAACCAAATTCACCTTCCCCGATACCTACGGCAAGTTGGTGACTCACATATTGGAGACCTAACAAATGGCTAAATCTGTTTTTGTCCTAGGCATGGACATCACTTGGAACTCGGCACGTGGTGACAGTGCGCAACTGAACATCTCACGTCCACTACGTGAAATTAACTCGGAGAAATTCAAGCGCCGCACCATCGGCGAATCTGGCGACGTTAACCCGCAATGGGATCAACCTTTAATGATTGAACACAGTTACGCCCTGCTCCTTGAGCGCACTGGTGCTCTGGTTCCTCGTCGTGAGTACCAGCTACAACTTGAAATCAATCCAGAAGATCCATTGGCGGGTGCCATCGTGACAGCACTCATCCCTGTTGATGCAGAAATTAAGAAGCACTTCGAAGCTTCAATGAAGGCTCAAGGTTAACAACAACTTATGACAGTTTCAGTCTGTGCTCAGGTTCTTACCAATGGTGACATTAAGGCTTTGCCTTATGAGCCTTTGGATAACTGCACCTTTCTCATTCTCAGCAATGACGAAGTCAAACGCATGAGCTTGGGCAAAGATTTGAACTTCGATATTGATGCGGCATTTTTTACCGAAATCACGGGTTATTTGCTGCTTTCATTCGTGTCTGGGCATGTGCTCGGACGGATCCTTAAAGGGCTCGGTAGAGCCTAACTTACTCATTTGGAGATATAACTATGTTGAAGAACACACTTAAAAACGCAGCTAAAGTTTCTGTTTTAACTGTCGTTTCTAGCTCTGCTTTTGCTGACGGCTCGGCGGTAACAACAAAAATCAATGAAGCGGTTTCTCAAGGGCAATCTAACTACACGTTAGTTGTCGTTGGCATCCTTTCCATGGCTGCTATTGGTTTCGGTCTTTACATGATTAAAGGCACTATGCGTTCTTAATTATGCAGGAGACTTTGACCTCCATATTAACTTTACTTTTTGCCATCGCTCACACTTCTGCTTTTATCGGTGGTTTCAAGTCTGGTATCAACGCCTCCTAGAGAGGCGTTTTTTATAGAGTTATTTATGAGAAATTTCACTTTTTTTTTGTTGGCTAGTCTTTTGTATTTGCCACTTTCTGCCTCTGCCTCTAATAGCTATGAACAATATTATCTTGGTTATAATTGTGGCGGTTCTAGTCTTCCTACTAGTTCATTAGATTCTTTATTAGCAAGATTCCTTACTGGTACTCAATGTGTAGGTTCCACTTATAAGCCACTTTATGATGGTAAGATTGATGGTGGTCAGCTTTGCGGTAAAATGAAAGATCACGGTGCTGAGTATTGTGAAACATGGAAAAAAACAACTGTTTTTTGTCCTGATGGTGAAATCCTAGATGAAAATGGGCAATGTGCTCCACCGCCAACGCCTTTCTGTGAGGAACAATCAACGATTGATGCAATGAGTCAGTATCATGACTCATGTACTGCCAAAGGTGGTACACCAAAAATTTTCTGTGACAACAATACCCAGTCTTTTGATGCTGATTGTGAACTTCCTGACCAACCTTGTAATCCTGATTCCGATGATTGGCCTGCTTGCATGGACGATGACCCCGAACCTGACCAATGTGACTCCACCTCTCCAGACTGGGTTGATTCTGTGGGCAAGTGCTGCAATGAAAGCAATAACTATTGCGATGAAAAACCGCCAGAACCGTGCACTATTTTTAATAGTGACGCGCCTCACTGTCAGAACGACGATGATGACATTGAGCCCCCAACGCCTGACGACGATTTAGAAGATCCTGAATTCCCTGACTTTCCTGATACTGGCGGCTCCGGTGATTCTGATGGCTCTGGTAATTCTGACATCCCCGAACCGCCTGTTGATGATGAAAGTGACGCTAATAAGGCAATCAAAGCGCTTAACAAGGATATGAACAAACAGCTAACTCAAATCAACAATGATTTGAACAGCAACCACAAAACTTCTTTGGAGGCGTTAGGATCTCTTAAGTCTTCTTTGGATCTCAATACTAAATCCGTCGTCGATGGTGCTAACCATACTGCTTCTGCTGTTAACTCACAGACTTCTGTCTTAACTGAACTTGGCAACAAAACGAATGGATTATTGAAGTCCATCAATGGGCTTTTAAAGGGGGGGTTTGATCGTTTAAACGAGTCTTTAGAAGGTTTGAAGGATGCTCTAAAAGTCGATCCTGTTGCTGTTAATCCCCAACGTTTGTACGAATCAGGTGATCTTTCTCGATTACGTTCGGAGGTTGAATCTTTGAAGTCAGACTATGAGGCTGAGCTTCGTAGTATGAAGTCATATTTCAACTTCACTTCTGGTGTTTCCTCTGGTGATTTTAATTCTCACGATTTGGCTCTTAACTGGCATGGCCACGCCGTGACTGCAACTAATCAAGTCTTTATTTCGATGAGGGACAACGCCTCGATCATCGCGGCTGTTGTCCTCTTTGTGTTTGGTATTGCTGGTATCAAAGAGATTATGAGGGTTTAACGATGATTGAATTTTTTGATTACATGGCGAACGTGGGCGCAACTGTCCTTGGCTACTTTGAAGCTCTTCCTTCGTTTTTCGATGATTTTTTTGTTTGGCTTGAAGTTTGGTGGATTAAAGCAAAATTAAGTGCATCACTTTATTTTGTGAAGATCAGCTTTCTCGTTGCAAAAACTCTACTTGAAGAAATTGGTTTCGCTACTTTATTTGTTGAGCTGTTTAACAAGCTTCCATCTGAAATTCGTTACTGGTTTACCCTTTACAAAGTCCCTCAAGGCTTTTCGCTTTATGTCAATTGTGCCACTACGGCTATGGTGATGAGGATGTCTCGATAATGGCTATTACTATTCGCACGGGTGGCAACGGCTCGTATAAATCAGCGTATACTGCTTGGTTTACAATTCTTCCTGCATTGAAAGCGGGTCGCGTTGTTGTGACGAATCTTGAAGGGATGCAGCCTCTCCATATCATCGAGGAGCGGCTCAATATTAAGTTTCCATCCACGACCAAGTTAATCCGCATCTTTTCGCGTTCTGAAGTCGGCATCGACTTATGGCAGCACTTTTTCTGTTGGTGTCCTCTGAATGCACTTGTTGTTATCGATGAATGTCAGGACATCTTCTCCAAGAACGTTGGGTTCGATGGCCGTAAGATTAAACAGCGCCCTCTTTCGGACTTTCTAGATCATCTACCTGACTGGTATCAAGAGTTCTTTGACTCTCGGCACGTTCCCGTTAATTTGGAGACACTGAAAGAGTCTGAGATAGATGACTTGGGCTGTGCTGAATACGATGAAAATGGCCGGATTATCTACCCATTGACTTACAATGAGGGCTTTATGCGCCATCGTAAGTACAACTGGGACATTGAACTTTTGTCACCAGATTGGCAACAGATAGACAGCTCAATCAAAGCATGTGCAGAGCAAGCATTCTTTCATAAGAATCGTGACAAGATGTTTTTTGCTAAAAGAAAGCCCTATATATATCAGCACCCTACCAATGTCACTAAGCCGGTCATTCCAATTAAAAAAGACCCTGGTCTATTCACTGAAAAAGTCCCAATTGAGGCACACCTGCTTTACAAGTCTACGGGGACAGGTGCCATCACTAAATCAGGCGGCATGAATACACTTTTCCGCTCTCCTAAGTTTCTGTTTGTTTGTCTCTTTATCGTTTTATCTGTGGGGTATGTTATTTATGGCGTTTTGGATCTTCTTATTAAAGATGAAAGTCAGACTTCAACAGTCGAATCTCAAACGGCTGATGTGGTGCAAACTGTGGAACCTGTTCACTCTGAGCAAGCTTCGCAGGGTTCTCAAGGGGATCCTGTTTTATCTAATGGTGGGACTGGCTCTACGCTTCATCAGCAAGGCGGTGATCCTTTTGTTCCTATAACTGACGTTCTCTATTTTCAGGGGCTTGAACGAGCCTATATCTCTGGTTTTCATACCTCTAAAAAGCGTTATTACGTCAAGGGTAAGCCTTACACTGATAAGAGAACCGATATTGTCATCAACGCTTACACCACAACGGGCACCTACTCAATCAATGCAAACTACCTAAAAGCCATCGATGTCCAATTTGAAGTCCTCGATTACTGCCTGATGGTTCTAAAGAGAGGCGAACTACAGTCTTTGCTCACTTGTGAGCCAAACGCCCTACCACAAAAGGAAGCGTATACCGACATCGTTCAGGTTGGCGCTGAAAAGGCTAAGGCAATCACGGACAACTCATATTTGCTTTAGCCACTAGTGGCCACAAGTAGTACTTTTCGGAGAGTAAAATTTATGAATGAATATGTAACACATGGGCAGTTGGTCGAAATCATCGAGCTGTTCGACCACCTCTCAATGATGAACGCGATCATCACTATCATTGTTTACGATCTCTTTCGCAGCGGTGTTCGAATGCTGTCTGATTATCTTAATAAGGAAAAAGGACAATGAACATATCACCAGAAGGATTTAAGCGTGCGGTCTACAACTCACCGTTTGGGGCGTTCGCTCTCGTTGGCCCGCCCACAATCACACAGTACCAAGAACGAAGGCTATTTGTGCTGAGGCTTGAGATAGCAATGAGCAAGGCCATATATGGGTAAGTTCATTTGCTATCAAAATACGAACCGGTACCAGGATTAATCATGACATTTTGCAATCGTAACCGAACCAGGGAACCAGCTGCAGCAAGGAAAAATGATGGCAATTACCATTAGAGATACACAAGAACACTCCGAAATGCTCTCACAACTCAAAGAACAAACTGGCACGTCAACAATGAGTAAAGCGTTGCTCAAAGGTGGCTATGATGCGCTTAGGTACAAAGAGCTATACCTAGCAGAATGTAAGAAGAACAAACAGCTTAGAGATGAGCTCTATCAGCACACTGAAGCGATAAGTGACTATGTGAGTGCGCTGGATGGCCTACGAGAACTGGCAGAATAAGTGGGCATCGCCCCGACCGAAGGGAGTCACCGAGATATAAGGAGTTGCGAAGCGACGACGAGGCACCAAGCCGCTCACAAAATTCAACATAGCGTAACAATCAAATCGGCGCGGTTAGCAGCCAAAACACACTTGGATGCTGCCGCCCTCCTTCCTGCCAGACCAGCCTTGCAGAGACGGCCAACACCAAAGGCGCGTTAACCTACCGGAACCCTGCGTAATATCAACAACAAAGCTTTGCGAGTGCCGAGCAAGGCTTATGCTGCTTTTTGGGTGTCACACCGACGGGAGCGCGGAGCAAATGAGGACGGACTAGGACGAGAGCGCGACGAGCGGCGGGAGGTCAAAACCCCCGTATCTGTATTACGGGGGTAAATTCCACCATACCTCAACGGTTCGATGAAATCGTGATTAGGCTCAAATAAGCAACCAAACATCTATGCAATTAATTTATATTATTGAAACTAAGAAGTTTATCTATTGAGATGATTACTAAAAAACGGCACAATGTGCGGATAAATGAGGCTAAAAGCCGCATAACAAGCGTTAGCCATTTTGATAACTATCGAGGTAGTCTTTGGAAGAGTTCGAGGCAATTTTACAAAAATACGAGCCTAGCTTTATTTCGTCTAGATTAGGTTCTTTAGAAGACATCAATGAACTTGCAACGATCTTTTATCGAGATGTTGCGGAAATATATGACTGTCTTACGAGAGTCAAAAACATCGAAAGAAACCCTTCAGGTTACTCTTTGGATGATGCACCTATTATCGGTTTACTGGTAAAGGTGTGGAAGTTAATGAAAGAAATCGTTAGTTATTATGAGGTTGAGAACGCTGAAATAATTAGTGTGCTAGAGCGCCCTTTGCTTGAGTCAGCGGTTACTGCTAGCTTTCTATTGAAGTCAAATTCTGAAGTTATAGAGGATTATAGGAAAGTGTCATATAAAGATCGCTTACGAATCCTTCGAGAGTGCGATGATGGTAATTCTTTTTTTGAGACTAAAGCAGGGAAGCGTATTTATCAATCCGTGATGGATAAGCTCGATATTGAAGGCTTTGATCGCGATTCATTCTCTACACAGAAGAAAAACCGCTGGAAGCTTCAAGGTAAGAATTTCTTTGAAATATTCAAAGAGGTTGAAGACCCCAAACAATATACTTACACATTTGGGATGATGTCTGAGTCAATTCATGCATCGTGGAATGACTCATTGGACTGGTGCCTAGCTCGGAATGAAGATCATACATACGATCCATTTCCTTTTTACCATCCGCCAGATATTCGATATATGGCGACGACTTTAACTTTTTGCAACAGACCTTATAAGTTGTGGTTAGAGCATATTGGAATTGATGGCTACCCTATTGAGGTGTTGGACTGGATAGAACGAGTAAACTCAATTCTGTATGTTCATTTCGACAAATTATATGGTGATGAAAACGGCTAACAAAGCATTTAAGAGTGATTCGCAACGCTTGGCAGTTTCGCTTCGCTCAAGTATAGCCAAGCGTAGCTCACACCTTAATGTGGCGTTAGAAGGTAGGAGGTCTATTGGAACTTAGTGATTTTATAGATGAGTTAGTTAAGCTTGATACACCGGATAAGATTTTCGACTTCAGTAGGAAACATGTTCTTCATGGTACACCACATGTTTTTAAGGAGAGAGAAAATGACTTCTATGAGTTCAGGAAAAAAATAGCTAGCAAGTTTGATATTTCATTCCATGAAATATACATAACGGGCTCTGGGAAGTTGGGGTTTAGCCCTTTCAAGAGAAAGGTGTTTGACTATGACTCAGATATTGATGTAGCGATTATCTCGCCAAGTCTATTTGAGAATATTATGTGGGATATCTCGAAATATCAGATGCGTTTCAGAAAAGCCCGGGCGACAGTGCAAGAGCATGAACTAGAAATGTATCACGAATTTCTGGAGTATGTCGCTTTAGGTTGGGTGAGACCTGACAAATTGCCTGTTTCTTTCCAGATGGGAAGCGTCAAATCAGATTGGTTTGATTTTTTTAATACTTTGTCATACGGTCGTTCCGAGGTCGGAAACTACAAAGTTAGTGCTGGTGTATTTAAGAGTTATAAGCATCTAGAAAACTACATTGTTAGTGGTCTTATTGACGTACAAAAAAGAGCCAAACTTAGGAAGTAATTATCATGGGACATCAAATTAAACCTTCAGTTACAAACCCGACCATTGCAGACTTGTATGAGAAAATCGAAGATAACAAGTTAGATATATCTCCAGACTTCCAACGTAAGTTTGTATGGACTCAAGAGCACCAAGAGCAGTTTCTAGACACCATTATTAACGGTTACCCATTTCCTGAAATATATGTTTGCCAAGGGAAAATCGACACTAAGAAGTTAAGAACTTCTCAAAAAGTGATTGATGGACAGCAGCGCTTGACCACTATTCGCAACTATATCGATGATACGTTTGAAAAGCCTTTGAGCTTAGTTAAAAGGTTTGAAGACCTAACCGAAGAGGAGAGAATTAACTTCTTGGAGTATCAGGTTGTCGTACGAGATATTGGTAAAGTTGAAGAATCGTTAGTTAGAGAAATTTTCAGACGTATCAATCTAACGAAATTCAAGCTTGAAGATATTGAGATTCAGAATGCTATCTATGACGGTAAGTTTATTCAAGTTGCTAAGGAACTCTCAAGTGAGATCGAACTTGGCGAGTTTGGTGTATTCCATGATTCCGAATTTACGAGAATGGCTGATGTACATTTCTTTTTACAAGTAATGTCGACTATAGAGCGAGGCGGTTACTATCATAGGGATAATGAACTAGAGAAGTGCGTTGCGGAGTTCAATGAAGAATATATTAACGCCCATAAAACGAAGTCTCTTATTCTAGAGGCTATCAGTGTAGTCAAAACATTGGAACTTGAGCTAGATTCAATCTGGTTTAGGAAATCAAACTTTTTCACTTTAGTAGTTGAGATCTGTCTCGCCGAAAGTATTCCAACGGACTTTAAGTCTAAGTTACTAGAGTTAGAGGGACACGTAATGGCTAACCGCAATACTAAAGACAATGATTTTGGCGTTTATTACGGGTATATGTACGCTGGAACAAATAATAGGAAGTCTCGCGTCACTAGGTCAGAAATCTTTAGAAATTTCGTATTCGGTTAGAACCTTCTAACAAACTGTTTAAGAGTGATTCGCAACGCGTGGCATTTGACCACGCGTTTTTCATTTCAGCTACTTGATCCCATATGCCCTTAGAAGTAGCCTATATGCGCTAGGTTTTATATGTCAAGGATATGAAATGGCTAAGTTTTTAAATACAAGTGCTACAAACTACTATCTCGAAGAACTTATCAAAAACGCTTCAGAGAGACTGATTCTTATCAGTCCTTTCCTCAAACTTAATGATCGTATTCGAGAGCTTTTAGAGGACAAAGACCGCTTAAAAATCGACATCAGAATTGTCTATGGTAAGAGCGAATTGCAGCCCGATGAGATTAACTGGCTCAAAGGACTCTCTTTTGTTCGCACTAGCTTTTGTAAGAACCTTCACGCCAAGTGCTACATGAACGAGAGCTCTTGCATTATTACAAGCTTGAACCTGTATGAGTTTAGTCAGGTAAACAACAATGAAATGGGTATCTTTATTGGCCGTGATGAAGATGCAGAGATTTACAAAGACTCTTACGAAGAAGCACAACGCATCATCCGTATAAGTGATGAGGTGAGAATATCTTTAGAGAAGGTGCAAGCTGAATCAGCCCCTTCCGAAAGTAGTGAGCCAGCTTCTAACGTTCAAGAACAAACGAAGATCACCTCTTCTAAGTTAGCGCAAAAGCACAAACTCAAAACGGACGATTTCCTTAAACTGTGTGTGACCAAGGGTTACCTATCTTTTAGTGATGGCAAGCATTCGTTAACAGATGAGGGTAAGTCGCTTGGTGGCGAGTTCAAATACAGTAAGCGTTTCGGCCCCTACTTCATTTGGCCTGAGTCACTCGAGGTCGTATAGATTCAAAGAAGGCTCCACTCGGAGCCTTTTTTATTACACCATATTCTTCAACACTCTCGCATACTTCAGTATTTGTTGAGCAATTGCCATATCATTTGAAGCGCTTAACTCTAACAATGCTGCACCTGTTTTTAACGAGAGTGAATCTTGCACTGAACGATCTTGTATGATCAAATACTTATGATTTTGGAGAACGTTCAATGAGTAGAAACAAGAAATACGAAGAAAAGATGAAATCACAAGGATTTAAGAAGGTAACTATCTGGGTTCCTGCTGATAGAGAATCAGATCTAAAACAAGCTGCATCTGAAATGTGTGAACACGAAAACCTAACCGTCGGTGTGTTAAAAGACTTGAATACGGGTCGTATGGTTTCTATGCATTAAAAGGTATGTCACTGGTGACAGGCGTAAAAAAACCGAACCCCATCGCTAATAAGGTTCGGCCTGTTTAACTGTCGAGGTCAATCGACGTTGGAAATATAATGCTTTTAACGCTTTGCTACATGTGGGAGTGACCTATTCTCGATACACATCGCAATATCTCCTACTTTAACAACTTACTTACTGAACATTTCGCGGCTCAAATCGCTTTGTCCACTTTTATCCAACTCAGTTTTTTGTTCTCTCGAATGCAGCGATACCTGCTTCACATAGAGGTCTTGTTACAGGTTTGAAGGCATTTTCCGTTTTTTTTAGCCCAGAATCCGTATATCTAGCACACCACACATTATCCTTTCTTCCTGTAGTCTTATTCAAATAGTGGACACTTAGATAACTGTAATCGTTGATCTCGACTTTTAGTATGTCAGATACATCATAGTTGTTAGGTAGTGAGACCACCACTTCGTTGTTATTCCTTGTCTGGTGATTTGTACGGTTCGCAGGCTCACTTGAGGTGTAGTCGTGAAAAGCAGATGTCTGACCGTGTGCAAGGCCTGAGACAGTAGCAAGGGCAATTATTAGAGGGGTATATTTCATCTTCTAGTTTTCCTCCTTGGGATGTTTGTGATTTTGTTAGCGCGAATTCTCATTAAAATCACATTTAAGATCAATTGCACATGAGTAACCTGATGAATAGATCACAAGCTTCTCTTTTCAACTTTTTTATCAATATCGGAGGTTTGGGTTTATGTATTAGAGCCACCTTTGCTAATATATGTATATACATACAGTATTGGTGATTTTATGCTGATTAGATACGTAAAGAGCCACGTTGGCTACCTACTCGACTCTGACGGTTTAGACATATACGGGAAGCGGATTGACGTCCCCGCTTTACTTCGTGATGGTGAACATAGGCACAGTAAATTTGGAGGTATGATTAACGCTTTTGAGTGTGGTTCCTTCCAACGAGTTAAGTTGGTTGGTTTCACTGAGTACAGTTTCGATGATGGTAAGAACTGGATAAAGATACCAAAGAATCACTATCTGATTGGTATCAGGAAATGTGGCGAGTTTTATGTTGTTCTGTTCAACGGTAAACCTAGAGTCAATGAATACTCACCAAAACAACCAGAACGTTACACTAACAATGTTCACTTCATTCGCAAGACACGCTGACAATAAAACCTCAATTCGGCTGTATTGGGGAGTAAGCCCATAAAAAACATAAGGCTTATTAGCTCTCACCATTGCAAAACAAGTATCATATTAATTAAAATACCGCAAAAACAAACATAGAGATTAATTATGATAAAAAAGATTGAGCTAACTTGTTATCGCTTAGATAAGCTAGGTATTTATAGCAACGAACACGAACCTTATCTCACACCAAAGAGCTTAATGAAAGAGTTGAAAGGATGGGCCTTTGACTCGAAAAAACCTTTAGTAGAGACTCAAACTTTCATGCCTAATAGCCAAACTCTAGAGGCATATTGTCTAGATTTTATTGAGCGAGATGGTGACTACATACTTGGGCTTTGGAACAAAGTGCAAGCTTCAACAAAGGGTGTTGGCTCTGTAAAGAAAAACACAACACCAGAAAATGCGAAGGTAAGCCACACTAAAATAGACGAAGATAGCATTCCCGGCTTCCCAACTTACTTTTTTATCTCACCGAAGCGTAACTTAATCGCCCCTATCAAAATGGATCTGAAACAGAGCGGCATTTTGGCATTTCGCTATTACATGAGGGGTTATCTAAGACACTTTTCGTCTCACTATGTTGACCGTGTTGATGGAGAGACTCGCATACGTGGACTATGTAAAACTTCAAAAATCGGAATGATAGAAGATAATAGGTTTCCTGATAAAGGTGCACAACCTCTGGTCATGTTTGCTTTGGATATTGAAAGTGTAGAAAAGAGACATTTTATTGAAAATGCACACAACATAACCAAAGTGGTAAAAGACTTATCTACTGAAGAGCTTGTTTATGATGAGGACCAGACGCACATTGAGCATCTCGTTAGAGCTTTTAGAGGGCTGCCAATGACAAAGAGAAAGTCAAGCCGTGTTACAATGCCTGTTAACCTTACACAAGTACATGTTGAAAGCATGTTTGAGTCATACGAGGCTAACGAAGGCTCTGATGAGTACAATGTTGGATTCGTAATGAAGGGTGAAAGTAGTAAAATCCATTGGATGTCTGGAGCAGCCAAAACAATCGAATTAGAGGGTCGTGTTGACTTCCATGAAGTAGACCAACCTGACCTAGAATCACTTATGAAATTAATACAAAGCGCGGGAGTTGGTTCAAGTGTACAAAGTGGAGAACAACAAGACGTTGCTTAGATACGCCAACGTAGCGTGTCTAATTTTCGTTATAGCCACTGGTTTTGGTTACGGTGATAATGTTAAAGGATCTAGCCAAAAAGATTTTGTAAATATGCTCATTACGGTCTCAGCAATTGTCTTCGGTGTTATGGGAGCTTGGTTGAGCTTGATGAAAATTGAACTTCAAGTCGGGATAGAGAGTGCTAGCACTGTCCAAGAAGCGTCTTCTCACATGAAGCGCGGTCGCGGTCTGATTTATCCGATCACAATCTCATCCATGATTTTGATTGGAAGCGTGTTGTTTTCATTATCATTCTATATTTTACCGAACTTGGCGCTAAGCTCTGACTGGATTGGCTATATTAAAAAGGTTAGTTTTTCTGCAATATGTACGGGTGCTTACGGGATAATTTATACACTCTGTATTGTCATCTTCCAAGGAGCCGAGTTTTTGATTCAGTTATCGGACATAAATCAGGAAACTAGAGCCCGTCTGCAACGAAATCAACATAGAAAAGAATAGGCTCCAATCGGAGCCTTTTTTTATACCATATTCTTTAACACTCTCGCATACTTCAGGATTTGGTGAGCAACTGCCATATCATTTGAAGCACCTAACTCTAACAATGCTACGCCAATCAATACTTGCTGAGCCGTCACCCGCTGGCCAGTTGGAAGCTCTAGGCGATCATGCCTCATTACGAAGTTTTCCCACTCATCGCAGATGCTCAGTTCCCTGCCCTTGTTCATACGCATTAGCCGTCTACACTCTGGCGGAATGGCTTTTCCCTTATCCCACTGTTTGACCGTCCTCACACTTTTTAAACAAAGTTCAGCTGCTTCCTCAACGCTTAAACCACATTCAAATTCACGAAAAATATAGTTTTTTGTCATTTCGTGATACTTCATTGAACTGTCCCTCAAAAGCGGGACATTTTATAAATAAGTGATATGCAACTGCATTAAGCATAAGGGCCCATAATGCGCACTGAATCTGTTAGGGCAATTTAGTAATGTCCGGTTTTAGCCACTTTAAAATGTCCTCCTAAGATTAACAACATTGCTTTTGAGGCTTTAACCGATGTTGATTACGATGAGTGAAAAAGATATTTACCGATTTAAGGTTCTGTCTGACGCCCGTGAAAGCGATTACGTCAAGTTGATGCTGCAGTTATTCTATATGTGTCTGTTCGTCATGTCCGGCGTTTACTCAATCGACTTTCCACTTTAGGAGCTCAAAGTCTCGCGCACGCAGCTCGCGGTCGCCCAAGTAACCGACGTTACTCTGAAGATTTTAAAGTTGAAATACTAAAGATCATTCACAAGTATTATTCTGATTTCTCACCAACGCTCGCTCTAGAAAAACTCTCAGAGCAACACAACATCGCTGTATCTAAAGAGACTCTACGTCGATGGATGATCGCCGACGGACTTTGGGTCCCACACTCTAAACGCAAGCCCCGAATTTACCAACCTCGCTACCGACGTGATTTTTTAGGCGAGCTCGTTTAAATTGATAGCTCTCACCATGATTGGTTTGAAGGATGCGCTGGCAAATGTTGTTTACTGGTCTTCATCGATGATACGGCTGATCGTCTGATGAACTCAAGGTTCAGCGAAACCGAATCGGCCTTTGATTACATGCTCACTCTGACGGTTTATTAAGCCAAACGATAGTTCTATTTAAAATGAGAACTAAAGTTTAATCTGGTCGTTTATGGGATCCTCGATAGATTATCGTGATTTTATAAAATTAACCATTGCACTCAATTACCTCAGAGAATATATATTGCTCGCAAATTCATAATAAGAGTCAATATGTTGTGCTAATTACAAAATCAAAAGCATTATGCCTACCCCTACTTTTCCTATCTTGCAATGCAGTGGCTGAAAGCGATTTCTCTGTAGAAACGATCTTAAGTGGTCATCAAGTGTCTCAGTTTGCTTTGGGTGACACAGATGGAGATGGCAGAGACGAGATCATTTTTCTTGATCAATATGGCACCATGAGAATCGCCAGAAACTTCGCGAACCCAAGCTCGATCAACATGCTAACGAACACCAGGTGGAGTCTATCTGATAATTGGAAGCTTCAGTTCTTAGATCAAGCTTACCCAACTACCGATATCCGAGTACAAATGACCTACGAGCATAATGGCAATGTATTTAAATCCGGTGTTGGTGTCGCAACTAAAAAAGATGGAAAAATAGAAATCAATATTAACGGATATAGTGGAAACCCAGCTGTGACGATCAACTATCTGTCTGTTTCCAATGGTTCAATGAAAGGCAACTATAAAGACATCCAATACGGTAACTCAAGAAGCTACCCTATGAATGCCCGTATGGATTGATACTAAAGATTAGTTTGGCCTTGTATTCCAACTAACACGGTAAGCCTTTCATCGACACGCTATTTCGTCGTTGTTACGGTTGGAAAAGAAGCGGATCAACATACCATTAAGAACAAAAAGCCGAACCCCATCACCAAGGGTTCGGCTTTTTAGTAACCTTCTCACTGATCATGGAAACGTAAGTATTAACATTTTCGAAGCCCGTCTAGGTCAATAGACATGCCCAAGGTATCGGTTCAGATTATGCTGTGTAAATAATCATTAGTACGGTTCTGAACTCACTCGAAAGGTTTAAACGTTTTGAAGTTCCACATTACACAATGTTTAGACACACTCTACATAACTAACCCAGCAGAACACGCTTCTGTTTCCTTTTGGATCCCGCCACTCCGGTTTCTGTTTTGAGGGTTTCCGTCTTGAAGCGAAATCAAGTAAAGAAAGGAAGCGACCCTCCAAGCAGTAATTAATGTTCGTTACCAATGTTTGCTCTCTGTATCCGTTATCAAAGGCACGAGCGTCTGGTCTTCTCCCTTTTTATTAGACTAAAAGTTACGATGTAACACGAAAGTAAAACTGCTCTCTAAAGTGCTATGGTTCGCTATGTAGCCCAGTGATCATTTTCTCTCACATAACGGCTCTAACTGGACGTCCAACCAATCTCAATTCTTACGATTTAGGCTTTTAGATTTTCTGTTTTCCTCGAGTATTTCTGATCCGATGGAATTTAGTCCGCAAGTACTTACTGCCTTTAAAAGACCCTATAAAACTGAGTTAAATTATCATCAATCAAAGTGACGGTGTCTCTTTTAGAT
This sequence comes from Vibrio campbellii CAIM 519 = NBRC 15631 = ATCC 25920, assembly GCF_002163755.1. Lineage (NCBI taxonomy): Bacteria > Pseudomonadati > Pseudomonadota > Gammaproteobacteria > Vibrionales > Vibrionaceae > Vibrio > Vibrio campbellii. Next base: position 566,460 of record NZ_CP015864.1, on the reverse strand, counting down.
TTTTACAGGATATTCCACTACTCGGAAATTCCTCTTAATTAAGCTTTGTAATTTAATTACAACCTCCAATGAAAAGCAAGTATACACCAGTTATTTATATTGATATAAGCCACTGTATTTAAACAAGTTGATGCTTGTGGTGGATTTTTTTTGCAGGGTTTTCGGCTGTTTGGAGAAAGAGACAGTTAATTGTAATTAGTAAAATTTTACCAGTGTATTATGGCAGTGTTTTCCACTCTACTTTGATTTCATGAGTGTGACGCGGTAACTAAATGTTTTGTCAGATGAAACTGGCGGAAAGGTGGTGAGTTGTTTGTTTTCGAGGGATATACAACGGGCGTAAAAAAGCAGGGTCTGTGCCCTGCTCTTTGTAATTTCTTAGTCTTGTTTCTTTGCGGCGTATTCTGCTCGAATTTGCTCTGCAACGATCTTAATCGCTTCTGCGGTACTTGTGCCCTTTTGCATTAGTTCTTGAATACGTTCTACAGCTTGTTGCTGTTCTTGATGGGACAGAGGTGGTAAATCGTCAAACATAAAAAAGCTCCTCAATGTGAGGAGCTGACTATAACGATTCGCTTAATAGGTCGCAAGGAAATTAATTGAAGCGCCCATTGCATCCGCGTTGGTGTATCGGGCAGCAATGTCTATTTCAATTAAGTTAAGTGGCGATAAGCCAAGACCGGCAGTGATCGTCCCCTCGTCATCTGAACGAGCCAGGTTTGTCATATAACCGCCACGAAGTGCAAGCTGGCGAAGTACGTCAATCTCAAAACCGGCGCGTAGCATTTGTGTGTTGTCATCAAATGTAGTGAACTTCTTCTCTTCGTTTAAATCGTAATCAACACTAAAGCTAAAGTAATCGGCTACGTAACCCGCACCAACGGTGTAAACTGGTCGCATGCTGTACTCATAGGATTGGATCGTGTCGCCGATGTATGTGAACGATTTGGTTTTCACGTCGCGGCCAATCAAGTTCTTGGCAGAGATACCCACGCGATATGGTCCAAAGAACCAAAGTGCGCCGGCATCTAAGTTGAACATGGTTTCTGCGGTTTCATTTTCACGCAGGTTTTTAGTGTCAAATGCGGCAAAGCTGGTCGCGTATGAATAGGTGTAGATGCGTTGAAGTTTTGGTGTGATACCAAATGACAGGTGCTGGTTCATGAAGTTGGTGTACTTCGCCAGTGAAATACCCGCTTCCGCTACGCCAATGGAGACACCGCGCACGTAACTGTCATTTAACGGATCGCCGCTCACTGTATCGATGGTCGGCTCAACGAAAGATTCAGTATACAGTTTGCCGTATGCTGTTGCAGATAAGAACTTGTTTGGGATACCAACTGCAACCACACCGCCTAAATCGAAGTCCATTTTCTGGCCATCAATGGCATTTAATGAGTTCACGATCTCGGTTGGGTCCGTGAGTTTGCCTATTCGCTCAATCTCATCGATTAAACCGTTTTGGTCGTTATAGTTGATACCAAAGCTTGGCACAATCATACCTGCGTCGTCGTTACGTCGGTAAATGGCGGTAAGCGCTGGGTTAAAGAATGGTGCGGTTAGGTAAGAGGCAGATACGGTGCCCACGCCACCCATTGCATCACTGCGCGCTTCAATTGCGTAAGTGGCAGCAGAAGCAGCGCCTGAGAATAGCGCTGCAGTCATAGTGGTGGCTAAAATTTTGTATTGTGTCTTCATACTACATTTGTGTTTTCGTTCTTCCTGAACTTATATCGGCACAAGTGTAATATCTTTAGCTATTCTTCGAGGGAAACATCATAAGTTCGGCTAATAGTTTGAGCTTGCTCAACAATAATGTCTCCTTGCCAACGGCGACTGTTAATGCTTACAGCCAAAACGTAGCGATCGTTGGGAACACCATCGAGTTCAAGTGCATTTGGGTAGTTCGATTCGTAGGTCTTTTTCCACACTTTATCGTATTGCCCCCCGATGTAGTCGTATAAACTTACTTCCAATTGCGGTAAAGGACAGTGCGGATTACGAAGCGCACTCTTTTCTACTTTCCAATTCTCTTTTGATGTCCAACGAACGTATTGCGATGAGCTTGAATCCCCTAAAATCACCCAAGTGCGATAAGTGCGCTTGTCTTTTGTGGTGATAGAGAGATGGTACAACCCCGCGTCTAAATTACCGGTTAAGTTATAACGTTTAATAAAGTTGCGTTCGTTAGCCAGCTCCGTTTCCTCTTGCGGCTCTTCATAATTGAAGGAGCTATCGGAAGAGATTGAGCTATCAACCCAACGACGAAATAAGACGTTTTCGATATCGGTTGTCGCGCGCAGCTTAACCACAAGTCGGTAGGTATCTCGCCCTGGGCTTTGAATGGTTTGACGGATAACGTTAATTCCGCTGATCCAATCTGGAAGCGTAACGCCAGTGAGAGACTTACCACAGTCTTTTGATAATGATTGAGCGAGCAAGTCATTGAGATGCGGTATGGTTTCTTTGTTGGGTTCGCTTTGCCAAAGTTCAACAAGGGAGTTGAACATGCCACCAAGGTCATCCTCTAGCAGATGTTGGTGTGCTTGAGTTAAAGGCACATTGGACTGAAACCAGTCCGCTGCATGGACTGGTCTCACTAACAGTAATGAGAAAACTACAGGAAGTAGTGTTTTCATTCTTGTGATTACGCTTTCATCTTGTAGCCAACGCCACGAAGTGTTTCGATTTCAAGACCTGGCAGTTTCTGACGAAGCTGCAGTACGTGTGTGTCTACGGTACGAGTTGTCGGGAAGTGGTTGTAACCCCAAACGTGGTCTAGTAGTTCATCCCGTGTAAACACGCGCCCAAGGTTTGATGCCAAGAACAACAACAGGTCAAACTCAGTTCGAGTCAGTGTGATCATTTCGCCTTTGAATACAACTTCGCGTGTCGCGCGGTCGATTTCTAAGTCTTTGGTCATCACTTTGTCAGCGTTGCCCTGTTCTGCTGCATCTGGTGCACGAAGTTGTGCACGAATACGAGCAAATAGCTCGGCTTCAGCGAAAGGTTTTGTTAAGTAGTCGTTCGCGCCAGAATCTAGGCCAGCAACTTTATCTTTAACAGTAACAAGTGCAGTAAGCAGGATTACTGGAACATCTTTAATTTTTTTCCATTCAGGAAGAGATTGTACTGAATCGCCATCTGGTAGTTGGCGGTCCAGAATGACTAAGTCAGCCTTTTTCCATTGTGGCTCAACGTCTGAAATACGCTCCACATGTAAACACTCATATCCTGCTTGTTCCAGGCTTACTAACAGGCCGTCAGCCAAGTTTTTATCGTCCTCAACGAGAAGCAGTGTCTGTTTCACAAGGTATCTCCAATATAAAGGTTGTAGGTGGTCCCATTAGGGACATTTTTCCGCCCATGCGGCCTACCATTGATTCAACTATTGTTAATCCAAGCCCTAATCCGCTCTTACTTACGAACGGTTTTCTTAGGTTTGCCCAATCTTTTGCAGTCAAGCTGCCGGCATCTATGACTTGGATAATGATCTTATCCGCACGGGTTTCTACACGTAGTTCTACCGGTGCTTCACCATACTTCAGTGCGTTTCGTAGCAAGTTGTCGATACAGGTCCCAAGCCAGTACACGTTAACTTTAGCAGCTACATCTTCATTTATTTTGAATAGTACAGCGTTATCAAATTCTTCTTCAATCTTATATTCTAGCCATTCTGCAACCGATGGAACCCAGTCTGTTGCAAGCATTTGGTTATCAGATTGCAAATAATCTTTACTTGCCTCCGCTAACTGGCGTAATCGGCGCGTATCTTCACACAATCGGCGAAATTCGTCGTAAACACTTTCAGGTAAATGTTCAAACTCGCGACGAAATCCCTCAACGGTTAAAGACAACGATGCAATTGGCGTTCTTAGTTCGTGCGTTAGAATCTGCAGTACCAGCATCCGGCTGCGCATTTCTTCACGCTTGCTGTTCCAACGATACACTGCCCAGCCTATTACCAGCAAGATGTTGGCAATCACAAGGACGATCATGCTGATCCGTAACACTTGTGAGTGATCTTCTACACCCCAGCAGATATTGCCGCGTTTTACGAAACAGCTTCGGCTTTCTGATGCTAATTCGTAAGACAGGCCTGCGTTTGCAACGTTTTCTTGCCATACGTTTTCGGCGAATACAAAATAATGATCGCCACGGCGTAACCACAACTCTTTACCCTCAATAAACATGCTCGCGCCGGCGATGAGTGCGTTGATCGCATCGTCATCCATATTCTGTAGGCTTGCGAGTAGTTCGTCACCTTCATCGTTAGTTCGCTCTTTAATATGCATGTATTGAGCAAGTTTAAGACGAAGATCTGGATACTTTTCTACATAACGCGCTGCATAGGTTCCCCCCCCGGGGTGGATCAAGCCGCTGCGCGAGAACCAACGCGGTGTCAGTTGCGTCCCCTTACATATGGCACGCGTAAAGACTAAAGGTTCAGTAATTAAAGGGCTTAACGGTAATTTTCCGCGACACGTGTTGGCTAAACGGTACAACTGCTGAATATCTTTCAGCGGATAGTCTGCCGTTTGCGGCAACATTGAGTCCGGCGAGAGCAATTTGGTTGGGTAGTTAGATTGCAGTATGCGTATATCATACGATTTAAGGGCTACTTCGTAATTAAATAGCTCTGTAAACGTATCTATTCGTTCTGGTAATGAATCTGCAAATGCGGGTGCCGAGAAAATTGACAGCATTAAAGCAGAACGGAGCAAAAACTGTTTAATCAACTTGTTACCGTTACTTGTTATATTAGCCAGAACTATACATCAATAAACAAGCGAATGACATTGGGCTGCTCAAGGATTTGCAGTACTATAACATTGAAGCCCCACAAAAAAAGGCCAGCGAATGCTGGCCTTGGTTAGTTTTAGAGCAAATATTTTACAATGCTTTGAAAATTGCCTCGACGCTTTCTTTCGCATCACCGAATAGCATTGAAGTGTTTTCTTTAAAGAACAGTGGGTTTTGTACGCCAGCGTAACCGGTATTCATTGAACGCTTGAATACGACTACGTTTTGCGCGTTCCAAACTTCTAATACAGGCATGCCTGCGATTGGGCTGTTTGGATCTTCAAGCGCTGCTGGGTTCACTGTATCGTTCGCGCCGATAACCAGAACCGTATCTGTCTCTGGGAAATCATCGTTGATCTCATCCATTTCTAGCACGATATCGTAAGGGACTTTTGCTTCTGCCAGTAGAACGTTCATGTGACCAGGCAGACGGCCCGCTACTGGGTGAATACCGAAGCGAACTTCAATACCTTGCGCGCGTAGCTTCTCAGTAATCTCATGCACAGGGTATTGCGCTTGAGCTACTGCCATGCCGTATCCCGGTGTGATGATCACTGATTTTGAGTTCTTCAGCATTTCTGCCACTTCTTCAGCTGACGTTTCGCGGTGTTCGCCCTGCTCTTCATCACTTGAAATCACAACTTCTTGACCGAAGCCGCCAGCGATAACGCTGATGAACGAGCGGTTCATCGCTTTACACATGATGTAAGAAAGGATCGCACCCGAAGAACCAACTAGTGCACCTGTCACAATCAATAGGTCGTTTGCAAGCATGAAACCTGCCGCCGCCGCTGCCCAACCTGAGTATGAGTTCAGCATTGAAACCACAACTGGCATATCTGCACCACCGATAGACGCCACTAAGTGGTAACCGAATGCGAATGCAATCAGCGTCATTACGATCAGTGCGAACATGCTGCCGTCCGCTTTTATGAAGTAAATCATAAGAAGCGTAGAAACAACGATCGCCGCAAGGTTCATTTTGTGCTTGTGAGGCAAGTTAAGTGGCGAAGATGAGATCGTGCCGCGTAGCTTACCGAAAGCAACGACTGAACCCGTAAAGGTTACCGCACCGATGAACACGCCAAGGAAGACTTCCACTAGGTGAATCACGTGCTCAGCGTGAATACCAGCAAGATCAGTTGAAACTGGTGCTGGTGGCTCAAGGTAGCTGTTGTAACCTACCAAAACTGCAGCCATACCTACAAAGCTGTGTAGGATCGCAACCAGTTCTGGCATTTGAGTCATTTCTACTTTCTTCGCGTAGTGGATACCGATGCTCCCACCGATGACCATCGCGATGATGACCCAAACAAACCCTTCCGCATTCGGGCTAAAGATTGTCGCAATAAGCGCAATCACCATACCCGCAATACCGTAGTAGTTGCCCTTTCTTGCCGATTCTTGTTTAGAAAGTCCCGCGAGACTTAAGATGAAAAATAGCGCAGCAATAATGTACGCCGCTTGTACTAATCCTGCAGACATTGGTCACTCCTATTATTTATCTTTGCGGAACATTTCAAGCATACGTTTGGTCACGGTAAAGCCACCAAAGATGTTTATGCTTGCAATGAGTACAGCAATGAATGATAGGAAGGTAACGACGCCATTACCCTGACCAATTTGCAGCAGTGCACCTACTACGATGATGCCTGAAATCGCGTTGGTTACAGACATAAGTGGAGTATGCAGTGCATGTGTTACGTTCCAAACTACGTAGTAACCTACCACACACGCCAGTACGAATACGGTGAAGTGAGATAAGAACGCAGCCGGAGCAACAGAAGCAACCCAAGCAAAGGCACCTAAACCGACAGCGAGTGCACCGAATTTCTTCACTGGTGAGGTTGGCTCTTCAACTTTAGGCTGAGGCTTAACGGGTTCTTGCTGTTTAGCTTGTGGCTGTGCCGACACCTGAATTGGTGGCGCAGGCCATGTCAATTCGCCTTCTTTTACTACTGTTACGCCACGAAGTACAACGTCTTCGAAGTCGATATCGATGTTGCCATCTTTCTCTTTGCAAAGCAGTTTTAGAAGGTTTACAAGGTTGGTTGCGTAGAGCTGAGAAGATTGCGTAGGCAGGCGACCTACCATGTCGGTATAGCCAACGATTTTCACGCCGTTCGCCGTGGTGATCACTTGATCTTTTACTGTGTATTCGCAGTTACCACCGTTTGCGGCAGCAAGGTCGACGATTACGCTGCCCGCTTTCATGCTATCCACCATTTCTTTGGTGATAAGCGTTGGCGCAGGTTTACCAGGAATCAGAGCCGTTGTGACGATGATATCAACGTCTTTCGCTTGCTCAGCGTATAGCTCAGCGGCTTTTTTGTTGAATTCGTCCGACATTTCTTTCGCATAGCCGTCACCTGAACCGGAATCTTCTTTGAAGTCTACGGTTAGGAACTCTGCGCCCATCGATTCAACTTGCTCTTTTACTTCAGGACGAACGTCAAAAGAGCGAACTATAGCGCCAAGGCTACCAGCAGCGCCGATAGCAGCAAGACCTGCAACACCTGCACCTGCAACCAGTACTTTCGCTGGCGGCACTTTACCTGCTGCGGTAATTTGACCGGTGAAGAATCGACCGAATTCATGGGCAGCTTCAACCACCGCACGGTAACCGGCAATGTTCGCCATAGAAGAGAGTGCGTCTAATGCTTGCGCACGAGAGATACGAGGAACCGCGTCCATTGCGAGAACGTTGATGTTCTTGCTAGAGAGTTGTTCCATTAACTCAGCATTTTGAGCTGGCCAGATAAAGCTCACTAATGTTGCGCCATCTTGCAGTAATGCGATTTCGTCGATGCCTTTTTCTTCATCTACGAGTGGCGCGTTCACTTTAAGGATTAAACCTGACGTCCATACTTCTTCACTAGATACAATTTTCGCCCCTGCTGCTTCATAAGCGGCATCATCGAAACTGGCTAGCACCCCCGCTTGTGATTCGATTGCGACATCGAACCCCAACTTAATTAACTGCTCGACCGATTTAGGTGATGCAGCTACTCGCGATTCACCTGCGAGTATTTCCTTAGGTACACCGATTTGCAAAACGCATACTCCTTGTATACATATCAATAATTAGTCCCAAAACAGAGCGTCGCTCTACTCTAATTCTTTTTTATTTCTATCTGTTTACTACGCAAGAAAACACAAACGAATGATGGTGTTTGGGGTCACCCATTTGCACAGCCACATCTTGACTAACAGCCCTGTTATTCTTCTGTTTTTATCGAACGTCTACCGTGACTTCAAGTATTTTGTAATAAAAATACTAAAATTCATTACATATAACGCTAAGTAATGAATATTTGCCTACTTCGCACTGAAAAATAACTACGACTGGCGCTACTCAGCAGAGGTCTAACCAGGCATGTGTTAATTGCTTGTTTTACAGATATTTAAGCCTAAAAAAGAAAGAGAGCCATCAGCATATACACTAATGGCTCTCTTTAAGATGATTCGTATCAAGTTGCTGTGATTTCTTAATAGAAGATCTTTTCGCCCATTTGGTCGATAAACATCTGCGATTTTTTCAACATCAACTCGTTGGCGTCTTGCTCTGACCCCATCAAATCCGATCGGATAAAACGGTGTGATTTAACTTCTCCGTCGAAGTCTTTTTCGATGCGTCCAGCAATGCGGTACTGGCCGCCTTCTGAAAGGCTTTCTTGATAGATCAGGTAGCCCTTGTACTCGACAGGTTCGACGGTTTTTACTTCAGCAGTTTTATCACTGCCACCAAACAAGCGCGAAAAAAATCCCACGGTTCCTCCTTGGGGACGCCCACTCTTCTGTATATTGATTCTTATATACGGTAGCGAACATCATTTACTTTATGTTGACGTTGAGAATCGGTTTTTCGAACCAATCCAGTTCTTTGTCTTCATCATAACTGGTATGCGACAAAATTACAGGAACATCATTGTTACGATTTTTGCGTCTGTCTTCTTGAATCATTGTTGCTGCATTCTCAACAGCGACATCAACACTTTGTTTGAACTGCGCCAATTTGCGTTCTGGGAGTGCCGACAGAAAATCGATATCATGACGAATATAAACAGGCTTAAGCTGGAACAGAGCTAAACACGCGATATCCGCCAGTTGTTCGTTGTCGAATTGATCTACGTATTGGTCTGAAGCGAGCACCTGTCCAACCAAGGTTTCCATGTAATTGTGTACGTCTGAACTGATCTGCATCGATTTTTCTCCTTTGTTCAACACCTTGAAATTATAGCAGTCGAACTCGCTCTGCAACTCGTTGATTGCTCTTAATTTAATCAACCTCTCTCTTTTTGTCAGCGTTCGCTGTAAAACACTTGGAAAATTCGGAAATACACGTATTCTTGTTAGTTTTGAAAGCGTCTGAAATTATACTGTTTACGCACGGTATTAATTGAATGCTTAATGTAACCCTCTAGATATATTTAACTATTTTTAGGTAATTTGTAGTAGATGGCATCATCTTTAATGACCTCCCCAGGCTTCCGCTTCCTATTCCCAGTCTTGTTATTGGTCATGGTCAGTTTGGGTATGGATAACATCATTCAGATGACCCAATCTAACTGGGGAATTGCTGCAAACTTGCCCTATATTTTGCTCGGTTGTGCGTTGTTGATGTGTTACTCGTTCAAGCAAGGACGAGAGTCCATGGTGTGTATTGCCATGTTGCTCGCCTACTTTGTGATTCAACATCGTTTACAGGTGCCACTACAAACTGGCACGGCGCTTTTAGAGCTCACTATTTTAGCAAGCCTCCTTCCCGTTTCGTTCTTGGCCGTGTTCCTCTTCAATAAAGAGGGCTTCGATTCCAAAGCGACACTCACTTATGTACTTATGTTGAGTATGTTTGTGTTTTGGTCTTACGTAACCTTGACCTACTATGTAGAAGGTGGGTTTGAGGAGTGGACCAATGGCATCTTGTTTATTGTTCCAACCGTTTCAAAGTTACCATTGGTTTTAGTGCTGTATTGCATTGGCATTGTGTGCTTTTTGGGCATTTTGGTCTTAAAGAAAAACAAGATCATTCATGCCATGACATACTCAGCCATGGTATTGGCATCAGCGACGTTTATCTTCTTCGATGTTCAATACATTTCGAGCACCATGTTTACCCTTACGGGTTTGCTGATCATCATCTACTCGACATCAGCCAGCCACCAACTGGCTTTCACCGACAGTTTGACGCTCATCCCTAGCCGTCGCGCATTGGATCTCGACCTTAAGCATATGGGACGCAAGTTTACTATCGCGATGCTGGATGTTGACCACTTTAAGAAGTTCAACGATACCTATGGCCACGATACCGGCGATGATGTGCTCAAAATGGTCGCTTCTCGATTGATGAAGACACAAGGCGGCGCAAAGGTTTACCGATTTGGTGGAGAAGAGTTCACCATCGTGTTTAAAGGTAAATACACCGAAGATTGCGAAGCGCATTTAGAAGAAGTTCGTGAGCTTATTGCTCAGTATGACATGATTCTACGTGACCAAGACAACCGTCCTGACGACAATAAACAAGGACGCAAAAAACGCGGTAACGCAGAATCGAAGCAGAAAACGGTATCTGTAACAGCCAGTTTTGGTGTTGCGGATAGCCGTAGCGCGTGTAACCCTGCTGATGTGATTAAGCTGGCAGATGATGCTCTATATAAAGCAAAAAAAGCGGGCCGTAACTGTGTGAAGTACTGCCACGCGTAATTCTTTCTTCCCAATTCTTTAAAGCTTGTTTTTTGGTTCTAAGACTTCTCAAGCCTTACCTAAGAAAACCCCCAATATAAGTGACAATGTCACTACGCTTTGGTGTTTTCTATCCTTATGATTTATCTAGCATTTACTACAGTGTAAGTATTTCTCCCCAAGGATTTAGACGTATATAACGCCCTGTCTGCAGTTGCGTACAAATCGGCGACTTTATCTTTCCCCGTTGGTTGGAGTGCAAATACACCTTGTGACACTGTCACTCTACTTGCTACGCTTGAATATGCATGTGGGTAATCTAAGAAGTATAATGCCTCTTGAATCCTCTCCGCTTCTCTTTCTGCGGTTTGCGCGTCGGTACTATTTAGAAGGATGACAAATTCTTCACCACCATAACGGCCGACATATTCTCCAGAACGACAGAAGGTTGCTTTAAGTTGATTTGCGATGGCTTGTAGGCAGCGATCCCCTTCTATATGGCCGTAGTTGTCATTGAATGGCTTAAAGAAGTCTACATCCAAAAGAATCAACGCCATTGGCATATGATGACGTCCATGCCACGCAATCATGGTTTCTAGCTTTTGGTCTATATAGCGACGGTTATAGAGCTTGGTCAAACTATCTTCGTTGGCTTGTTCTTGCAATAAAGAGTTCATTTCCTCTAACTGGGCAGTCGCTTGCTTGAGCTCACGACGCATATGCGCAATACGCTGCATTGCCATGAGCTTAGAGTTGAGAACAAGTTTGTCGACAGGTTTGATCAAGTAGTCATCACCACCTGCTTCTATTGCTTTTGCGATCATTTCGGGCTCTTCGTGACTACTCAAGAAGATGATTGGGATCCAATCTGGGAAGGTTTCTCTGATATGAAGTGAGACTTCGAAACCATTCATGTCTGGCATCGCGATATCCAGCAGTACGAGCTCTGGGTCGAAGCTTTCATAAGTGTTCAGTGCTTCTATCCCGTTGCCAACGGCTTTTACAATGTGACCTTGCTGTTTTAATCGTATAGCCAACTGCATTCGGTCTAGTTGTACGTCATCAACCAGGAGAATGCGCATAGAGGTCCCTGTCGGTTGCATAGCGCGTTCCATTTTTTTCTCAGTCTTTACTAAACATATATCATACGCGCACGGTTGTTGCATTATGCGACAAATTTCGTGCTATATTTTTTTGTTGAACGGTCACGTAATCAAATAGTTCTTATGGTAGCTATTTGATGCATTTGGTATTAATATTCCCGCCTTTTGTAGCAAGAGCCACTCGAATCTCGTTACAACATGCACTATAAATAATGTGCGCTTTTATGTACTAACAGGACTCACCATGTCAGAAGCAACTAACAACGAAAGCAAAAAAATCGATCTAGAAACTATTTCTCCAGAACTACGTAAAGTTATCGAATTTGACGAAGTTCCTGAGCAAATGTTTGAGATGGTTACCTCTATCCATGAAGTGTCTGAAGAAGCTGTTCGTGAATCTTGGAATGAAATGCCAGCAAGTGCACAAAACATTCTGGACAACTTCGAGCAATTCCACGCTCTAGTATCTGTAGGCCAAGCTTTCGCTGGTCTAAACGTAATGGAAGAATTCCCGACTCTAAACCTGCCAGAAAACATGACAGATGAAGATAAAGAAGACTACCGTGCTCAACTGCTAGACAATGTTCTACACAACTGCGTGAAAGACATGGTTAAGCAACTTAAGAAAGCACGTCGTGATCCTCTTCTTAAGCGTGAATTCAAAGAAGTATTCGTGAAGTAATTCCGACACTCTCTTTAATAATAAAGGCCGCACCTGCGGCCTTTTGCGTATCTGCGGTTTAGTCAATTTAATGGTGCCCCAAAGCAATATCGCGTTGTGTGACACTCACACCTTTAACTTGCGCATAAACCTTATCACCGACTTTTAAGTTCAAGTCATCCAATGCCCACGGTGTTATCGTCGCCCATAAGTGGCATTCTTCATCTAACTTAAGTGAAACGGTGATACTTTGCTTGTCGTCGCCCTTAGTCAGCTCTTCTATAGATGCAACGGTCGCTAGTAGCACGTTACGAATCGACGTAGAGACCGGTTTTTCTAACGCGATAGAAACATCGTTTGCACGCACTTGAAGCCGGATTGGCGTATCTGGCTCGCCATCGACTTTTTGCACCCACAGACAAGCATTTGGTGCGAGCTTCACACACGTCAACGCGTATTTCTCGTGATGAGTCGCGATCTTTCCTTCAAACAAGCTACTGTGGTCTGAGAATGACTGCCAAGGGCGCATGGCATGAGAAGCCCACACCTCTTCTAATTTACCCGACGTCATGATTCTGCCTTTATCGAGAATCGACAGGTGCTGTGCCAGGCGAAGGATCTCTTGCAAGCTATGAGTAACGTAAACGATTGGAATGTTGACCTGCTCAGACAACTCCTCCAAAAATGGCATCACTTCGCGCTTACGTGGCATATCTAATGATGCCAATGGTTCATCCATCAATAGTAGGTTAGGTTTTGAGAGCAAGGCTCGAGCGATGGCGACACGTTGTTTCTCACCACCGGATAAAGAGATTGGGAAGCGCTTCAATAGTGGTTTAATAGCGAGTAGCTCTGTCACTTTATCGAAATAATCATCATCTTTTTCGACTACGCCGTAGAGTAAGTTGCCTTTCACGGAGTAATGCGGAAACAAACGAGAGTCTTGGAATACATAGCCAATCTTGCGCTTGTGTGTCGGTAAATTAATTCCGGCATCACTATCGAAAAGAAGGTGTTCACCAATCGACACTTTACCTTGCTTTGGCGTCACCAACCCGCTGATAACGTTGATTAGTGTGGTCTTTCCGGCACCAGAACGGCCAAACAACGCACTTATTCCGTTACCCGGTAACGATAAGGCGATATCAAAATCAGTTTCACCAAGTGATTGTTTAAATTGAATTTCTATGCTCATCGTTTAGCTCCTAGACGCGCTGAAGCCTTGCGATTTAACCACTCTGACATCATTAATGTCGAGAGAGCCAAAGCAATGGAAATGATGCACAAGCGCGCGGCTTCCATCTCTGCTCCCGGCGTTTCGATGAAGTTGTACATCGCCAAAGGAATGGTTTGGGTCTCGCCGGGAATGTTAGAAACAAAGCTGATCGTTGCTCCAAATTCGCCCAAGCTGCGAGCGAAAGAAAGCATAGTGCCAGTGATAATGCCTGGGATCGTCAAAGGCAGCGTGATGGTAAGGAATACCTTTAAAGGTGATGCGCCTAACGTTGAAGCCGCGTGTTCTAGTTTAGGATCAACATTATCTAAGCTAAGGCGAACGGAACGCACCATCAAAGGCAGCGCAACAACGATACAAGCGATAACCGCCCCCTTCCAGTTGAAGCTGAACACCAAACCAAAGTGTTCATAAAGCCAACTGCCAAGAAACCCCTGTCGACCTAATGAGATCAGCAATAGATAACCAATCACCACTGGCGGCAATACCAGAGGTAAATGGATCAGACTGTCGAGAATGGATTTACCGATAAACTGTTTTCGAGAAAGTAACCAAGCGAGAGCAATGCCGAGTGGTATTAACCAAACAACGGCATAGGCGCCGACTTTTAGGCTTAGTATTAAGGCTTGGTATTCAAGTTCTGTCACTCTGTGCCCTTTTTATTGAAATCCGTATTGCACAAATACTTGTTTGGCATCGTCGGATTTCAAGTATTCAAAAAACTGCTTAGATTGCGTTGAGTCTTTTACGATTGCCGCTGGATAAACAATGTCCGCGTGGGTGTTATTGGCAAACTCACCGACCACTTTTACTTTATTCGTTAAGAGTGCATCGGTTTTGTAGACAACGCCAAGTGGTGCCTCACCGCGTTCAACTAACGCTAATGCAAGACGAACATTTTTTGCTGGCGCCACTTGTCGCTCAAGCTGCTTCCAAACGCCAAGGTTGGTAAGAGATTCACGAGCATACATACCAGCAGGCACCGAGACCGGGTTGCCAAGCGCAAGGCGATTACCTGCTAATGCTTGACTCCATGCATTGGCATCTGAAAAGTTGAAAGAAGTAACCGTTGAAGCTTGTAGTGCAATAAGAACGAGACTGTTGTGAACTAATTTAGTGACATTGTCACTCTTTACTGCTTTTGATTTTACTAGATAGTTCATCCACTTAGTGTTTGCAGAGATAAACACATCAGCTGGTGCGCCGTTTAGAATTTGGCGAGCGATGGATGAGGAGCCTCCGTAAACCGGCGTGACTTTTACGTCATACTGTTGCTCAAACTTTTGCGCGATATCATCAATCGCGTTAGTCATTGACGAGGCCGCGTAGACTTTAATATCAGTCGTTGCGTTTGCTGTTGATGAAACGCTCAATATTGCCACTAGGCAAGCATGAATCTTCCATGCTTTCATAAAAACACTCCAGTGCTAGAGAGGCAGAAAAAGAAAATGTAGAGCACAATGCCTACTTTTATTTATGCTTCAAACAGTTAAAAACTGGTTTTATTTGAACAGAAAGTCAAGATTCATATGTTGTTCTATCGCATCTGCAATGCGATTAATGCCCTGTTCTTTGAGCTGTTCAAAATCTTGCTGTTTGATTTGAGTGCCGTTTACCCATTCAGACACGAGGCTCAACACATCGGCCTCATCGAAAAAACCGTGTAGGTAGGTTCCCATAATTTGGCCACACTCACTGATCGCACCATCTGCTTCGCCAGAACTTAACCTCAAAGGTTGCGCACCCTGCACTTCACTTCGTCCAACATGGATTTCGTAACCTTTCACATTCGCTGTTTTACCGTTTAAGCAAAGCTGCGCTTGTGTGTTGGTCAGTTGTTTGCTGTCGGTTAGCGTCGTAGTAATGTCTAGCAACCCAAGCCCTTCACTCTTCCCTGGACTGCCTTCGACGCCATTAGGGTCGTCAATTAATTTGCCAAGCATCTGGTAACCACCACAAATGCCAATGACTTTGCCGCCCAGACGAATGTGACGTTGAATGTCTTTATCCCAGCCTTGGCTGCGCAAATAATCTAAGTCATCACGAACTGATTTGGTTCCCGGTAGGATCACCAGATCGGCTTTGTCGATCTTTTCGCCTTTGCCAACGTAGCGAAGATTAATGTCTGGGTTTAGGCGCAACACATCAAAATCGGTATGATTACTAATGCGCGTTAATACGGGTACCACAACATTGAGTTTCACTTTTGAAGACAGCTCTTGCTCTGCCGTTATGGCGTCTTCTGCCTCTAGGTTTAAACCGTGCAGAAACGGCAATACCCCCAACACTGGTTTGCCTGTCTTTTCTTCTAACCAATCAAGGCCAGATTCAAGTAAACCGATGTCACCACGGAAACGGTTGATCACGAAGCCTTTAACGCGTGCTTTTTCTGATTCGGATAATAACGCCAAAGTGCCGTACAAGTGGGCAAATACGCCTCCTCGGTCGATATCCGCAATAATAATAACGGGTACGTCAGCTTCTTCAGCAAACCCCATGTTCGCGATATCATTCTCTCTTAAGTTGATTTCTGCAGGGCTGCCAGCGCCTTCAATCATGACGGATTCGTATTCATCCGTTAGTTTTGCAAATGAATCCAGCACCGTTCCCATTGCCACTCTCTTGTAATCATGAAACCCGACAGCGTCCATATTCGACAATGCTTTGCCTTGTAAGATGATCTGAGCACCTGTATCGCTGTTAGGCTTAATCAGCACAGGATTCATGTGCACCGTAGGCTCAACATTGCAAGCTTGGGCCTGAACGGCTTGAGCACGCCCAATCTCTCCGCCATCTTTGGTTACTGCGCTATTGAGGGCCATATTCTGTGGCTTGAATGGGGCAACCTTTATCCCTTTTCGGGCTAAGACACGGCATAAACCTGCCACAAGGACGCTTTTTCCGGCATCTGAGGTGGTGCCTTGAACCATTAATGATGGGATTGGTGATTTCATGAACGTTTAATACGAGAAAAAAGAAGGTGAACAATCATAACGTTATCTCAGCATAGGACTCAAGAAAATGAATCGAATATGAATGTTCGAATCAGTAATGGTTCAAATAAGGTTTGTTTTAATAGCACCATCAAAAACGAACACCTATATAGAGAAACCAAATTATGAAAAACACTGTTATCGCTACTATCGCTGCACTTGCTATCGCTCCTACTGTTGCAATGGCAAAAGACCACAACCATGACCAATCAAGCATTCAATTTAATGGCCCTGTTACGGTTGAGAAAGTCGATGCACTGATGAAAGACTCAAGTATGTTCACCGAAAAAGACGTGGTTGTAGAAGGCAACCTACTTCGTCAAACTCGTGCCGACCAATTTATCTTTAGCGACGGTTCTGGTGAAATCATGGTTGAGCTAGATGATGATATTCGACTAACGACGCCAATCGACCAAACGACAAAAGTACGTCTATTTGGCGAGTTTGAAGGCGGCAGCAAGCCTGAAATTGAAGTTGAACACCTCGTTGTTATGTAATCTGACTTCTTAGCCGCTCAATTGAGCAGCAAAACATTGATCAGTTAGCACTTTGTCCTAGTACATTGGGTGACTATAAACGCCTAAAATGATATTTTGTAAATCTTGGTCTGCATTTTGCAGACCTTTTTTTCGTTCGTATTATTTTCTTGCCCGGAGACACCCATGCTAGGTAAAGCTCTAAAGGTTGCAGCCTTTGGTTTGTGCGCTGTTTTGCCGCTTTCTGCACATGCAAACAACTTCAACTACAACATGATGGAATTCCGCATGGGTACCAGTCCTGGTACGTTTGGTGGTGAAGTCACAACTTACTTCACCGAAAACACCCATTTCATTGGTCGTGCCGACAGTGAATTTAGCGGAGATTGGGACCTTGCCGGTGGTATTGGTTTTAACGGTCCTGCTGGACAGTTTGCCGATATTTACGGCCAAATGCTGGTTCACAACATCAAAAAAGAGAGTGGTGATCTTGTCGGTGACAAATGGAAGACCGAAGTTAACATCGGTACTCGTGTTTGGTTCATGCAGAACATTGAATTGCACGGCCGTATTGGTCAGTTAATCGATAATGATGACTCTGAGACCATCTATAACCTTGGTGCCCGCTTCCACTCGACACAGCAGTTGTCACTTGGTGCCGATTTTAAAAACAACGGTACTTACGGTCAGCAACTTGTGTTGTCAGCGCGTTTCGCTTACTAAGTTTAACTGACTAAGCTCATGCACTGACACTGAGCTAACCAATTGAATAAAGTAAATTACCACCTTCTAAAGAAGGTGGCTTTGTGTGAGCCCCCTAAAAGGGGGCCTTTGTTTAATCCAACGCCAACTGGTGCTGCTCTACTCGCTCTTGCTTCTCTTGGTGTCTTACATATCGGCGTATGATTTCTTCATTGATTCCTACACTATCGACAAAATAGCCTCTTTGCCAAAAGTGATTACCCCAAAGCCTGTTCTTCCTGAGATGAGGAAACTTACTAAATAGCTTTAAGGCTATTTTGCCTTTCAATACCCCCATCAACTTGGATATCGA
The DNA here is from genome assembly GCF_002163755.1 of Vibrio campbellii CAIM 519 = NBRC 15631 = ATCC 25920. Classification (NCBI taxonomy): domain Bacteria; kingdom Pseudomonadati; phylum Pseudomonadota; class Gammaproteobacteria; order Vibrionales; family Vibrionaceae; genus Vibrio; species Vibrio campbellii. The sequence continues at coordinate 548,454 of NZ_CP015864.1, read as the reverse complement.
TAGCTTTGGTGGAATCTTTACTACTAAATGCACGTGGTCAACTTGTATATTTAACTCTACTACTTCACATCCAAGTTGATTACAGTAAACATAAATACATCGATAAACTTCTTTACCTATATTGTTCTTCAAGATCCTAAATCGATACTTTGGAGTCCACACTATATGATATTGACATCGCCAAAATACGTGGGAAGCTTGATTGTATCTACTCATGTTATTTGTCCTCTTTGACTTCTGGAAAAATCAAAGACGCATTTAGCATGAGTAGTTTTACAGGCAAAGCCGAAACGGATGATAACCACCTACTGAAGTAGGTGGTTTAGGGCTGAAAATAAAAAAGCCTCTCAGTTGAGAGGCTTTTTGTTATTCGATACGATATTTAGCGTCCGAGTATTGGATTACTTACCGCTTGGTTTGTTCTGGACGTATTTCTTAGATACATCCACAACCGCAACGTCACGGAAGAAGCTACGCCCCAACAAGATTGGGAACTTCATATGACCACGTTCTGTTAACGTAAACTCGGTTTGTTCTTTTAAGTCGCCAACTTGGATGTAGGCAACCACAACTGGGCGCTTGTCGACATCTTCTGAAGAAGACTGACGAATTTTAGCCCAGCGCTCAACAGGCAGTTTGAACTCTTTGCTCGCCTTACCATTGATGTCAATTTTGAACTGAACCCAATCTTTACCGTCACGCTCAAATGGAACCACTTCAGTCGCACTGATTGAAGATGTTGTTGCACCGGTATCAACACGACCTTTGAAAGTCTGGTTAATAGCAGGAATGTGCACCCACTCTTCCGCACCTAGAATCAGCATGCCATCAGGTGTTTTCTGTACCGTAGCTGGCTTTTCTGGTTTAGGTTCTGGCTTCTTCTCAGGTTTCGTTTCCGGTGTTGGTTCCGGCTTCACCTCAGGTTTTGACTCTACTTCAGGTTTTACTTCCGGCTTTTCAGCCGGTTGCTCCACGACTGGTTTTTCTGGCTCAACAGGCTCAGTGGTCGTCGGTGTCGACGTACAAGCAATAAGACCACCGCTCATCATTAGCGGCAGAATCAGTTTCCAGTTCTTCATTAACTCTCCCAATTAACGTTGAGATACTTTTTGGATCGCGTCAGCAACGTAAGGAATATGAGTTTCGGTCAAACCAGCGATGTTGATACGACCATCACCGACACCATAAATGCCATAATCTTCACGCAGTTGCGCCATTTGGTTTTCACTAAAGCCTAGCACAGTAAACATGCCTTTGTGACTCTCAATGAAATCAAATTGATCTGTATTATGGTTGTTTCTCAATTCGTTACACAAAGTTTGACGAAGATTCAGCAAGCGTTGCTGCATTTCGTTCAATTCTTGTTTCCAAACAGAAGTAAGGTTGGCATCTTGAAGAATGGTTTTCACCAATGCAGAACCGTGATCTGGCGGCATAGTGTAAGTTGAACGAGCTAATGTAAGAAGCTTACCTTTTGCATTTGCCACGTCTTTCGTGTTTTTACCGATCACAATTGCAGCACCAGTACGTTCACGGTACAAACCAAAGTTCTTAGAACATGAGGTTGTGATCAGCATTTCTTCAACGTTGTCAGCCATAAAGCGGAGACCTTTTGCGTCTTCCTCTAGACCGTCACCAAAACCTTGGTAAGCAATATCCACAAATGGGGTAAAACCGTTCTTTTGTGAAAGCTCTGTAATCGCTTGCCACGCAGAAAAATCAATATCTGCTCCCGTTGGGTTGTGGCAACAGCCATGCAGAAGCACGACGTCAGAAGGACCTGCTTTAGATAGGTCTTCTAGCATTTTCGCCGTATCAACTTGTTTCGTTTCTGGTGAGAAGTAATGGTAGAACTTCACCTTAAGCCCAGCCGCTTCCATCACTGGCTTGTGGTTTACGTAGCTTGGGTTTGAAATCCAAACCGTCGTATCTGGTTGTGCTACCTTCATTAGGTCACCCAGCATACGCAACGCACCACTTGCACCAGGCGTTTGAATCGCTGCCACACGATCTGTTGCTGACGTACCCGTCAGAAGTAGATCGATCATGCTTTGGTTGAATTCTTCACAGCCTGCAAGCCCAACGTAGGATTTGGTCTTTTGGTTTTCGACAACCACTTCTTGTGCCATTTGAATGGCTTTCATGATTGGCGTTTCACCAGCGCTGTTTTTGTACACGCCAATACCAAGGTCAACCTTGTTTGGACGTTCATCGCCGCGGTATGCGACGGAAAGAGATAAAATAGGATCTAATACAGGAGTTGGTAGATTAGAAAACATGAAAGTCATAACCCTTTGAAATTCAAGTATCGAACCTCACGGTAACACTTTCGTTATAAATGGCGAAACGATTTTTCACACATTTCGCCAATTAGAGTACAAAATTCTGGTGACCGGGAAGTTTTATGAGCTCAATCGGTCATAAAAAGAACGATTCACTCATTGAAGTTTGAATCTAGCTTGCCGTTTTTCCTAAATTCACGTGGCGTCATGCTCGACCAAGCTTTGAATCGTGTACTGAAGTTGGCGCCCGTTGGGTACCCTACTATTTCACCGATGTGCTGAATTGACCATTCTGTTGAGCGCAACAAACGCGCAGCATACTCCATTCGCATCCGAGTTAGATGTGCCATTGGGCTTCGCCCAAACTGCTGTTGGGTCAAACGATGCAAGTGGGGTTCAGAGCATGGGTACAAGGCTGCAAGTTGTTCTACCGTCCATTCTTTATGGAGTTGTCTCTGAACCAAATCGAATACGCGGCGCAACTTTAACTGGTTGCGTGATATGGAATCTGAGTGCGGCATATTCAGCATGAGCTCTAACTGGGCAACACTGTGTGCACCGACTTCACCGCCGTAATCGATAGGTAGATTGATACTTCGCAATAGAGCCTGAATACAGAAATACATCACTTCTGGTGCTGGCGTAAGTTGATACTCAATCTCGTCATTCACCATTGACCATTCTTTATCTTGGGAAAGAAACACCCACGCGATTTGCCACGTTTCGTCTTCCATTCCAAAGCCATTTTCGATACCTGCTGGCACGATCACTAACGATCCGGGCTCCAGTTCATAACGACAGGCTCCGCTCTCCAACCAGCCTTTGCCACGAACCGTGTACAACAACATGTGTTTCTTCTGGTTTTTTCGATAAACGGAAAAGAACTCTCGGCAAGTGGCGATTCCACATTGAACGATGCCTCTTTCTTCAAGAGCAAGCACGCGAGTGTGGTCGATGAACTCTTGATAAGTCTTTTCTGAAATGGTGTAACGTTCTTGCTTTTCTTCCATGATTCGATGGCTCACAAATGCACTCACGGCAAACGTGTTCTATCAAACCATCGATAAAGACTGGATAGTTTGACAAAACTTTTGGATGTCTTCGAAAAATACACCGCCAAATCATACGGATAAACTACTCACATTGTTCTTAGAGGAGAAATGCGATGCTCTTAACACGTCAATACATAGACAAAGCATTTTGGAAAAAGCTGATTGCGATCGGCGTCCCTGTGTCACTGCAATCCATGCTGTTTTCACTGCTCGGCGCGGTGGACATTTTTATGGTGAGCCAACTTGGTGAATCTGCAACGGCCGCGGTTGGCGTTGGTAACCGAATCTTTTTCTTTAACCTCGCCGTGGTGTTTGGATTGTGTGGCGCAGTGACGGTTTTAGCTTCTCAGTATTATGGCTCTGGGAACCTCTCTGGTATACGCAGAACGTTAGCGCAATCTTGGTTTATTTCGCTAGTGGTGACTTTGCCATTTATTTGGCTGTATGTGGTTTATGACAAAGAGATAGTCTCTTTTATGGCGGACGATCCTGAGTATGTTGGTTAGGCGAGAGATTACTTAGTAGTGACTGGCTTGAGTCTCATAGGTACCGCTATCGTCGTTCCCATTGAGTCGGTGTTGAAATCCGTCGGTGAGGCGAAGATGCCAACTTACGTCAGCATTGCTGCCATCGTTGTGAATGTCTTCCTCAATGCGGTTTTAATCTTTGGCTTACTCGGGTTTCCACAATGGGGTGTGTTTGGGGCTGCTGTCGGTACTTTTATCTCACGCTTTTTCCAAACTGCGGTGCTGGTTTACTTCTTTTGTCGTCGATATTCACATCTGCTCCCTACTCGCTCAGACTGGCTTGAAGGCACAGTAAAGAAGTACCGAAACAAATATTTCAAAGTCTCAATGCCAATGCTTATCCATGATGCGTTGTGGACTGGCGGCTTGATTGTCTACAGCATCATTTACGGCCAATTAGGCGTAACTGAGCTGGCGATTATCTCGTTCCTATCACCCATTGAAGGTGTGTTGATTTCAACGTTTATGGGATTTGCTGTCGCAGCCTCTGTACTTTTGGGTAATGACATTGGCGCTCAAGAATATGACCGTGTAGAGAAAACCGCTTGGTGGTATGTGTTTACCAGCGCTGTACTCGCAACGATATTATTCTTAGTTGTTTGGGCATGTTCAACATTGATTCTGAACTTGCTGGAGATGAGTCCGCTTACCGATAAGCAAATGGCACTGAATGTATGCTTGGTGTTAGCACTGGGTATGATTCTTCGAGTATTCAACATGGTCGGTATTGGCGGCGTGTTGAAAAGTGGCGCTGATATTCGCTATAGCATCTTCATTGATACATTTGGTCAATGGGCGATTGGCATTCCGCTCACTTACTACACCGGGATGGTGTTAGGTTTACCGCTGCACTGGGTGTTGATGTCTCTACTGGTCGAAGAGTTGGTAAAAGGCATTCTGACCACACACCGAATCCAATCTAAGCGTGGATTAACAACATGGTTGAAGATGACTCTGGAGTGACGGCGTAACTATAAAGTTGTGCTATGTTTATACAAGGAAGAGCTAAGATAACTCTCTGTTTTTAATAAAGAGCTTTAAAGAACTCACACCAAAAGGGCACATTCGAAATATCCGAATGTGCCCTTTTTATATTTGGTTTTTCTTGAGTTGAAACCTTTAAAGCTCAGTAAATCGATGGATGATTTGATTCGAGCTGCCTCGCCATTCTAGATTGAGGTCTCGTTTATCTTGCTCGTATTTGCCATCGATTAATGTGTCGATGTATTGCGTCACTTCACGCTGCGCATCGTCGAGCTCTTCAAGCGTGTAACCTGTCCAAACCCAAATATCTTTGCCTAGGCACTCTTCTCTTACGCGTTTTACAAGCTTAAGAATGTGCGGCACGTTCGCTGGATGCAAAGGATCACCACCAGACAGAGATAAACCGCGGCGCTTGATGCGAGTGTCGTTTAGGTCTGCAATGATTTTGTCTTCCGCTTCTTGCGTGAAAAACACACCAGAATCCAAGCGTTGCGTCGACTGGTTATAACAGCCGCGGCACTGGTGTACACAGCCCGACACAAATAACGTGCAGCGTGTACCTGGTCCGTTAACAACGTCGATTGGATAGTATTGGTGGTAATTCATAATCGTGCCTTGTTTTGCTGGCTAGAAAAGAAAATCAACCCACGACAGGTTGATTTTCATTATTGGGTTTGAGCTTAAGTAAACCTTACAGGTGCTTAACTCGACGCTTCACTTCTTCTTGCTTACCGAAGTTAAACGGACGCGCATCTGGGCTGCCTAGGTAGCCACAAACGCGGCGTGTTACTGACACTTTGGTTGAGTCATGGTTGCCACAGCTTGGGCAAGTGAAGCCTTTACTAGTACAGTCAAACTCGCCGTTGTAGCCACACTCGTAACACTCATCAATTGGCGTGTTAGTACCGTAGTAAGGTACGCGGGTGTAACTGTAGTCCCATACGTTTTCTAGTGCTTCAACGTTACGTTGCATGTTTGGGAACTCGCCGTAACAGATAAAGCCGCCGCTTGAGATTTCTGGGTAAGGCATCTCAAAGTCGATCTTGTCGTATGGGTTCACCTTCTTTTCAACATCTAGGTGGAAGCTGTTGGTGTAGTAACCTTTGTCTGTTACGCCTTCAATTACACCGAATTCTTTCGCGTCGATGCGGCAGAAACGGCTACATAGGTTTTCACTTGGCGTCGCGTATAGGCTGAAACCGTAACCAGTATCTTCTGCCCAACCGTTTACTGTGTCTTTCAGGTGCTTGATGATTGCTACTGCTTTTTCACGTAGAACAGCGTCATCGTAAACGTGCGCTTCTGTACCGAATAGCGCGTTGATTGTCTCGTGTACACCGATGTAACCAAGAGAAATAGACGCACGACCGTTCTTGAAGATATCTGCGATTGAGTCGTCTGCTTTCAGACGAACACCACACGCACCTTCCATGTAAAGGATCGGAGCAACACGTGCTTTCACGTTTTCTAGACGAGAGATACGTGTTTCTAGTGCTTTACGTGCAAGACGTAGGCGATCGTTTAGAAGCTCGTAGAATTTCTCTTCACTGCCGTTTGCACGAATAGCGATGCGAGGAAGGTTCAAGCTTACTACACCAATGTTGTTACGACCTTCGTGAATCAACTCGCCGTTTTCTTCGTAAGTACCAAGGAAGCTACGACAGCCCATTGGCGTTTTGAATGAACCCGTTACTTCCACTACTTTGTCGTAGTTAAGAATGTCTGGGTACATACGCTTAGACGCACACTCAAGCGCAAGTTGCTTGATGTCGTAGTTTGGATCTTCTGATTTGTGGTTCAAGCCATCTTTGATGCCGAATACCAGTTTAGGGAATACCGCTGTTTTACGGTTCTTACCTAGACCTGCAATGCGGTTCTTCAGAATCGATTTCTGGATAAGGCGTGATGCGCAGCTTGTACCAAGACCAAAACCGAACGTAACGAATGGTGTTTGACCGTTCGCTGTGTGTAGCGTGTTTACTTCGTATTCTAGAGATTGGAACGCGTCGTAACACTCTTTCTCAGTGCGTGCATTTGCGAACTCTTCTGGTTCAGCAATGTTCCACTCTTTTGCAATCTCTAGGTGTTTCTCGTAGCTTGTGATTACGTACGGTTCTAGAACTTCATCAATACGGTTGATGGTTGTGCCGCCGTAAATGTGGCTCGCTACTTGAGCAATGATCTGTGCTGTTACTGCTGTTGCAGTCGAGATTGATTTAGGAGTATCAATCTCAGCGTTACCCATTTTAAAGCCGTGCGTTAGCATGCCTTTAAGATCGATAAGCATACAGTTAAACATTGGGAAGAACGGAGCGTAATCCAAATCGTGGTAGTGAATGTCACCCACTTCGTGCGCTTGAACCACATCGCGAGGAAGGATGTGTGTCTTCGCGTAGTGTTTCGCTACGATACCAGCCAACAAGTCACGTTGAGTCGGAATTACTTTACCGTCTTTGTTCGCGTTCTCGTTGATTAGGTCTAGGTTACTTTCTTCAATCAGGCCTTCGATTTCGCGAGTGAGTGCATTTTGCTTCTCACGAGCGATGTCGCGATCATGGCGGTATTCAATGTAAGAACGTGCTAGGGCTTTGTAAGGACCTTGCATGAGTTCATTTTCGACTAAGTCTTGAATCTCATGAATGTGAACTTCATCGTGATCCTGAAGCTGCAACTCAACTGCCAGAGCAACATTTAGTGCATAAATGGCGACATCTTTGTCTTTGTTTTCCGCTGCGGCTTCTACTGCTGCTTGGATACGATCCCTGTTGAACGGAGCTCTTGAGCCGTCACGCTTGATTACGATTGGTTTCACTTTTTCTCCTTACCCCAAAATACTCACAGACTTATCCACAAATACACTATATGGGGTTATTTCTTATTCTGATGACACAATATATTGTGGCGTATTTAACGAGAAGCACCAATTGAAAACATTGATTTTGATCAATAAAAAATGGGTAGCGAACAAGAACAAATCGATCTTATTAGCGTTGATCTCAGTTGCGAAGAAAACTGTGAAAATTGCAAAATTGGAGCGAAATCCACTTGCTTTTTTTCGAGGTCTTATAGGATAAAGGATAGAAAGGAATGCGCTAAATAATAGGAGTGCTACAGACCAAAATGCGATCACTTTTTGTTACGACGATATTACTTTTTAGTTCTTTTTCATTTGCTCAAAATTCCGTCAACTTAACCAGCTGGAATATTGAATGGTTATCTATAGATGGTGGAAAAGTGTCGAGAACACTACAAGATTTTGAAAAGCTGAACCACTATGTGGATAAAACACAAGCCGACATTCTCGCTTTTCAAGAAGTCGAGAGTGCTGCTGCTGTCCAAAAAGCCGTTGGCAATGACTTCACTATTTATCTTTCCGATCGTTCAAACGCCTCTAACCGACACCTTCAGTTCAATGACACCAATCAATATACAGGTTTTGCGGTACGTAATGGTGTGAGCGTGTTGGACAAGCCAGACTTTTCTATCACACGAGGCAACAGCAAGCTCCGCTTCGCCAGCTACCTTGTTTTGAATCCAGACCAAGATAACGAAACTCACCTACTCTCTGTGCATCTAAAAGCGGGGTGCAGTGGTGCGTATCGCAATAATCGTGACTGTAAGATCGTGAAACAACAAGGACAGGCACTAGCCAAATGGATAAAAACGCGCGAGGACAACAAACAACAATATGTGGTGCTTGGCGACTTTAACCACAATTTGGGTTATCAAGGAGATTGGTTATGGGACGTGCTATCGGACAATACCAATGCAAGGCTAGTAACCCAAAATACCAAAGCGGAATGTAAAGTACGTTCTAATCGTAATCCGAAGAAAACCCACCAATTCCGCTCTGTGATCGATCACATCATTGTGAGTGGTGATTTAAAGGCGTCGTCTGGTGTTCAAACCGTTTTCAAAACACAAGATGTGCTCGACTACAAACTGAGTGATCATTGCCCGGTTTCAACGACGCTCTCTTTTTAGCGTTTAAGATCTCTTTTTAACGTTAAGATTCTCTTTTTTGCATCAAACAACTCTTTAGCCGCGAACCATTCTTTTAGCGGTAAACGAACCAACCAACATTGCCGCTATAAAGAACAAGACTTGTGTGTTGCCAGTGAAAAGGCTGGCAACCGCAGGACCAGGACACACACCGAGTAAGCCCCACCCAAAACCAAACAGAGCTGCACCACCAACTAGCTTTTTATCTATCGTTTTAGAAGTCGGACAGACAATCTCATCACCAAACACAGATTCGCTTCTTGGCTTTATTAATAAAAGATAAGCAGGAAAGAACACCGCAAGTGCTCCTCCCATAATGAAGGCTAAGCTTGGATCCAATTCTCCGGTAATATCTAGGAAGCCGATCACTTTTGCCGGCTCAGCCATACCGGAAATCACCATACCAATACCAAAAACCACACCAGAAAATGCAACGATGGAAATTTGTTTAATACTTTTCATTACGTGAGTTTTCATAACGACACTATTCCTCACGATACCAGTAAGACGGTTAACATCGCTGCGGCCATAAAAGTACACGTCGCAACGACGGAACGGACAGAGAAACGCCCCACCCCACAAATGCCATGGCCACTTGTACAACCGTTGCCGATACGTGTACCGACCCCAACAAACAAACCAGCTACTACAACTAAAACAAGATTGCCGCTGTACTCAGTTGGTACATGCCCGCCAAGAACATAAACGGCAAACACACCGCCCAATGCCATCGCAATTAAAAACACAATTCGCCAAATTCTGTCGGCATTCTCAACGGCACCATTTAAGATCCCGCTGATTCCCGCGGTCTTGCCATTGAAAAGCATCAATACTACCGCTGATGCGCCAACCATGACCCCGCCCAAAAGCGACACCCAAGAAACTTCAAATATAACAACCACCTGTATAAAGTTCTGAATTACTGCTTACAGAAAACTTGGTTAAACGCTTCGATCAGCGGAGCGACTCTTCCATCAGAAATCGAATAGAACACCTGCTGAGAAACCTTTCGTGCTTTGATGATGTTGTGTTTTCTCAATACGGTGAGGTGTTGTGAAAAGGCAGATTGGCTTAATGTTGAGCCTTCAAACAGTTCACCGACCCCTTTTTCACCTTCAATCAGCTTGCACATCACGATTAAGCGCTCTGGATGAGCCATTATTTTAAGTAGCTCACTCGCTTCGGTCGCGCTTTGTAGCATACTGTCGCCCATTCTTACGCCCCTTCATCAATACGTTAAATTTTATTAGATATTACTAATGAATATAATTAAGTCAATGCTAATGTAGATTATATAACATTAGATAAAGCTAATTCGTTTAAGTGAGGTGTAGGCGTTTTCGATCATTCAGTAGGAGAAATCCATGAGCAAAATCGTGATTATTGGTGGTGTTGCTGGCGGTGCGTCTGCAGCAGCTCGCGCTCGTCGTCTTAGTGAAGACGCAGAAATCATCATGTTTGAACGCGGTCCATTTGTATCATTTGCAAACTGTGGCTTGCCGTACCACATTGGTGGTGATATCCAAGAACGCAGCAAACTGCTTCTTCAAACGCCTGAAAGCTTTTTAGCGCGCTTCAATGTTGATGTCCGTGTGATGAACGAAGTGGTTTCAATTAACCGCCAAGACAAATCGGTTACGGTTAAGAACCTGCTTGATGGGTCAGAATACCAAGAGAACTACGACTTTCTTCTACTCAGTCCTGGCGCAGGTCCAGTTGTGCCGCCTATTCCGGGGATTGATAACCCACTAACGCACTCGCTGCGCAATATTCCAGATATGGATCGCATCATTAAAACGATCGAAACCAACAAAGTTGAACACGCTTCGGTCGTTGGCGGTGGTTTTATCGGTTTGGAAATGATGGAAGCGTTCCACCAGCTTGGCGTAAAAACCACATTAGTTGAAATGGCGGATCAAGTGATGACGCCCGTTGACCGAGAAATGGCAGGCTTTGCGCATGCTGAAATCCGAGAGAAAGGTATCGACCTACGTTTAGGCGTTGCTCTATCTTCTGTTGAGTATGTGGCGAACCAATCTATCGCGAACATAGAAACGGGTGAAGATGACGCACACCAACACCTTCAAGGAAAACTGACGCTGTCTCTAAACAATGGTGACCAGCTTGATACCGATATCCTGATCATGGCAATTGGTGTTCGCCCTGAGACAAAACTCGCACAAGAAGCTGGCCTTCAAATCGGCTCGCTAGGCGGTATTTACACCAACGAGTACATGCAGACCAGCGACCCTTAAATCTACGCTGTTGGTGATGCGGTTGAAGAGAAAGACTTTGTCACTGGCGAACAAACACTTGTTCCGCTGGCAGGGCCAGCAAACCGTCAAGGTCGTATGGCAGCAGACAATATGCTTGGTCGCCAAGAAAATTACCAAGGTACACAAGGCACAGCGATCTGTAAGATCTTCGATTTAGCCGTCGCTTCTACTGGTAAAAATGAGAAGCAGCTTAAACGTGACAACATCACTTATGAAAAAGTGTATGTCCACACAGCAAGCCACGCGAGTTACTACCCTGGCGCAGAAACTGTGTCGTTCAAAATGCTGTTTGATCCAGCAACCGGCAAAATTTTAGGTGCACAAGCCGTAGGTAAAGATGGCGTTGATAAACGTATCGACGTAATGGCAGTTGCACAGCGTGCTGGTATGACGGTAGAACAACTGCAACACCTTGAACTCACTTACGCGCCGCCGTATGGTTCAGCGAAAGATGTGATTAACCAAGCGGCTTTCGTTGCGAATAACATCATTAACGGTGACGCAACAGCGATTCATTTTGATGAAATCGACAACCTGTCAGAAGATCAAGTGCTGCTTGATGTTCGTAATCCGGGAGAATCAGAATCCGTAGGTTTCATTGAAGGCGCGATCAATATTCCTGTCGACCAGCTTCGCCAACGTATGAGTGAACTGCCTAAAGACAAAGAGATCGTGATTTATTGTCAGGTCGGCTTGCGCGGTAACGTCGCTTATCGTCAACTGGTCAACTCCGGGTTTAAAGCACGTAACCTGCTTGGTGGTTACCGTACTTACAAGTTCGCAAAAGCTTAATCTCTAATTCTGCTTAGTTAGACAAAGGGGCACGGTATGTGCCCCTTTCTACATTTCGGATTCGACTAAATGAATAATCTTGGTCGCTTTTTCGAAGTGATCGAGTTGATGAGTTTGAATCCACCAAGTCGCCGCTTCCATCAGTAACTCAGGGTTGTCATTCTTATTAGCGAAAAAGGCATAAAAGGACACGCCAACATTGTCGCCTTTCTGCTCTATTTTCTTCTTACACACCTGAATGATTTTGTCTCTTAACGCGATGTTCATTGCCTTTCCCTTTATCTTTCTCTTTGCGATAGCAAAATTAACCCAAAACAAGAATAACTGTATTTATATACAGTTATTCTTGGTGAGGCAAATAAACATAATCATCTAGATGAATATTCTCGCACGAAGACCAAAACCGCTATCGATTGAGCTAAACCTTTCTTGACGTATCGCCTCAAGCATGGAGATGTTCGACCTTCCAAACCAAATGTAACTTATGATCTCCCGCTAGTGACTCTCGCCAAGGGCGTTTCTCACGAGTATTTCAGCAATGGTGTACTCTTATCGGTAAGGTCGAATTGTAACCTCGTCCATTTGGTAGATGGTTTCTACGTTCGCAGCACCATCAGAGTATGAAACATCAGCTTTGGTCTTTTTCACATGCAGATCCCCTTTCACCCAAATTGGCTCGTAAAGAGAAGTTAGCTTTAAGCCTTTTGGATAATCGACCAAAACAATTTGGTTTGCAGGTGGTGGTGGCGTATGGATGCAAGCCCCCATGGTTGGAACCAGGAAAAACTTTGTGACAACGTCATTATAAAATTCTACTGGCGTTACAAAGCCAGGAATTTCATAAGTGTCTTCTGTTAGCGTTGCGTTTGGCATCGATGCAAGCATGCGACGATGCTCAGTAATTTCTTCGCGCTTTTTGAACAACCATTCAATGTCTAAGTCTTCAGCCTTTAAACTATCTTCTAACTCTTTCATGGTTTGCTTTTGTTGCTCATTAAGATTTTGAGAATCGCGATATCTTGCAAGAGAGCCCAGTTCAAAAAGTTGTTGGTCTGTGAGTTTTACAAATGGGTCTTCAATCTGAGGAACATTCACTGGCAACAATTGCTCCCAGCTTAATTGATCGGCGGATACATTTGTTGAAGCCAGCAAAACTAAGCCAGCCAATAGGTACTTCTTCATACGTTCCCTTGAATAGTTTTTTGTCTTTTAGAGAAAAATTTGGGGACATCCAACGTCCCCAAATAATCGAAACAGTTTACTACAAGGTATTCTTGAGGGTCTTCCCGTCTTTCATAATTACTTTAAATTTATCTTGGAAATGGTTAAGAATTGTGATGTCTTGCAAAGGATTTCCATACACCAGTATCAGCCTCCAGTACTACCACGCCTATTTTCGTATTTTTGTGGATTCATGCGAACAACACAGCACTTCTACGTCCTGAACTCGAAAATAAACAATCATACGTTACCCTCAATTGAAAACGTGGGGCTATTATGCCGCGGCGCAACTCAAATTATTTACCATTTTACGCCATGCCAGAACATTTCAATCCCATCTTTTTGATGTTCAAAATTAGAGTAATTAACCCACCTTGAGCAATTTTAACAATAATAAGAATTTAGACTTTCGGTCATTTCTCACTCATTCACCATCCGTAACAAGCTATCTTTAAAGTTATTTTTTTCAATGAGTTAAGCTGGTTCGCAATTGTATTGTTTGTTTTTTGTCTCGCCGATAGCTCGTAATCTTCGGTTCAAGACAAATGCTCATCCCTTTGAAGCTGAGCAACCTTTTGTTGCAAAACGTATACGCGGGATTGTAATCACGTTTTGTATCACTACAATTCCAAACTAAATGAATAAAGAAACGTTTGTATGCCGAAATTAAATTTAGACAGCGCAAGGAATAGCTCTGCACTCTCTGAGAATGGAACCTGCGAAAAAGTACAATCGGCATTAGAACCGAAATACCACAAGCCAGAAAAGAAACTCTGCCTTAGCGCAGGTCTGACGGAAAAGCACATTGCACGCCGTTGGAAGGTGCTAGAATCCATGACGGACAAAGATCTTCTTCTGGATCCTTTTACTCAATCGCATTACGACCAATACGCCAACAACATCGAACACTTTATTGGTACAGTTAATGTTCCTGTTGGTGTTGCCGGCCCGCTGCGTATTAACGGTCTTTATGCGAACGACGACTACTTAGTCCCTCTCGCAACAACAGAAGCTGCATTGGTCGCTTCTTATAACCGCGGTGCAAACTTAATTACTGCCGCTGGTGGCGCAAGTACCCTCTTGATCAGCGAAGGTGTTAGCCGTACACCTGTGTTTGGCTTCCAATCTCTTGCAGAAGCCGCGCAGTTCGTCAGTTGGGTGGTGACTCAATACGATATCTTCCGTAAAGAAGCAGAATCCACCACCACGCACGGCAAGCTAAAAGACATCAACGTGAATATTGAAGGCAATCATGTTTACTTGGTGTTTGAATACGTGACGGGCGATGCGTCCGGTCAGAACATGGTGACCATCGCGACACATAAGGTATTCCACTACATTCTCGAACACAGTCCTATCGCTCCGGTTGATGCTTACCTTGACGGCAACTTGTCTGGTGATAAGAAGGCCAACGCTCACACCTTGCGTTCCGTTCGCGGTAAAAAAGTATCCGCTGAAGTGACGATTCCTGCGGCTTTGGTTGAGAAATACCTGCACACCACGCCAGAAGCCATGGTCAAATTTGGCAAGATGAATACGGTCGGTGGCTTACTAAGTGGCACCATAGGTATTAACGCACACTACGCCAATGCCCTCACCGCTTTGTACATCGCATGCGGCCAAGATGCGGCTTGCGTAGCAGAATCTGCGGTTGGTATTACTCGAATGGACGTGGATTCTCAAGGAAACTTGTATACCTCTGTCACCCTGCCAAACATCATGGTTGGTACTGTAGGCGGTGGTACTGGCTTGCCAACTCAAAAAGCGTGTTTGGATATCCTTGGTTTGCACGGCAATGGTAAAGCAAAGGCGTTAGCAGAAGTCGCTGCTGGTCTGTGTTTGGCTGGTGAGCTTTCAATTGTTGGTGCATTCTGTGCCGATCATTTCTCTCGTGCACATCATAAGCTAGCAAGAAAGTAACAGCTCGAAATCTAGGAAAGCCACTCTTTGCCATTCATAGAGTGGTTTCTTTTACTACATGCCGCTAATGGCACCTCAATCAAACACTGTACAACCCCCCAGTAACCACGAACATTTCGCCTTTGGCGAGCAGTATTCCCTGAGTAACACTGGATTGAGCCATTCCTCATTCAAAATTCCTTTAAAAGCTCACACCAAGGCAACTAAGCGTTATGTCATTTACCGTACCTTACTCAAACTTGACGAAAACGTTCTCGCTACCAAAGTATGAATTCAAAAAAGTTTCATATTTTATTTGAGCCAACTCACATCAAAATACTCAATTACTATTCAATTACTTATCATTATTTCTTGTGAAAAATTAAGCTTCCACGCGACTATTTTCTGTAATTAACAACTTTGATAGCAAATTTTACCGTCTATAATCCGTTCTGCAGCTGCTTGATTTCACTAAATTTATTAATTAGCTCACCATGAGCTTCATTACTCCCGTTAAATGGATTTAAGTCGTTCCTTTGGGTAAGCGAGTTAACTATGAGACGTCAGAAACAGAATGAGATTTCTTGCTGGGTATTAGGCTTTGTTGCCATGCTGCTTTTCTTTGTTGGGCCAGTATCGGCTGACGAAGACGATCCAGATCTACCTACTGCACGCTTTTTATATCAAACCACATTTGGTCCTACTCCTACTTTAATCGACCAGGTCAACCAGACCAATTACGAGGACTGGATTTCAGAACAAATTCTTCTCCCACCGACTTATCACAGTGATCTTTACTTCACGCCCTTTAGTAAAGGGGCTCAAGCAAACCGTGAAAACGCTTGGTATCAAATCGCCCTCACCGCAGAGGATCAACTCAGACAACGCATGGCCTTTGCCCTTAGTCAAATCCTGGTTGTATCTAAGCATGGTGGTATTCTGAGCAGCAAGCCTGAAGGTCTCGTGAATTATTATGATCTACTGGTTGAAAACGCGTTTGGGAACTACCGGGAGTTACTGCTAAAAACGGCAAAGCACCCTGTTATGGGGAACTATTTGTCGATGATGGGCAGCGCCAAAGAAAACGTAAACACTGGTGCGCTTCCAGACGAGAACTTTGCTCGCGAACTAATGCAGCTTTTCAGTATTGGTTTGTATCAGCTCAACCTAGACGGGAGCATTAAATACGATCAAAAAACGGGGCATGCTCTCGCAACTTACACGCAAACCGACATCCAAGAGCTAGCTCGTGCGCTAACTGGTTGGAATAAATCGGATACTGCGTTCGTTTTGCCGATGCGAGTAATTAAAAATCGGCATGATACGAATGAAAAAACGGTACTGGGCACTACCATTCCTGCAGGTCTAACCGCGGAGGAAGAGCTTGAGCGAGTGGTCGATACTTTAATGAGCCACGATAATATTGCTCCTTTTATCTCTAAGCTGCTCATCCAACGTTTTGTGACGTCAAACCCTACGCCGGGATACGTAGCCCGAGTAGCAACCGTGTTCAATAACAATGGCCACGGCACCAAAGGCGATCTTGATGCAGTTATTCGCGCCATCTTACTTGACGATGAGGCTCGGGGGCTGACTCAAGTTCGCCCTATCAAAGTGAAAGAGCCAATCTTAGTTCTTACCAATTTCCATCGTGCTGCAGGGTTCACGCTTAGTGCAGCTCGATACGATGGCGCCGTTTCAGTGATGAACATCGCCAATCAAGGTCCGTTGCGCTCACCTTCTGTATTTAACTTCTATTCACCCGATTACCAACCTTCGGCAGACTTTGTCTTTAACGGTATAGTTTCTCCTGAGTACGAGTTACTGGATTGGTCTGTGTACACAGAGTCGGTTAACTTCATGCTTTACAGTGTTCGTAAGGGAGAGGGCTCGACCTACACACTCGACATGACAGAGCTGTACGCGTTACTCGACGATCATGACGCGTTAGTTGAAGCCATCGATGCGCGCTTCTTTGCAAGTACAGCGTCACCACAGCTGCAACAAAACATGCATAACGCATTGAATGAGTACGAAACCAATTATGTTCCCACCACCAAACTTGCCTTAGTGATTTTCACCGCAATTTCTGGCAGCGAATTCTACATTCAAAATTAGGGGTGAATTATGAAACTATCACGACGCAATTTTATGAAAGGAACCGCTTCTCTGGGCGCATTCGCTTCCGTTGGGCTTCCCGGCTATGCCTTGGCTTCACCAAGTAATGATTTTCGTGCTCTAATCTGCGTGTATTTAGATGGCGGCAATGATGCAATCAATACATTCTTACCTCTGTCTGATTTTCATTACGACCAATACGCGAATGTTAGAGGCAAACTTTCCGTCGCTAAAAACAGCATCACCCCCATCGGGTTGAATGCGGAAGATAGACAAGGAAATGATGTGCCGTTAGGCATGCACCCTAAGTTGGCTCGATTGACGGAGCTGTTTGACAACGGAGATGCAACTGTTGTTCTTAATAGCGGAGTTCTTGAACAACCCATGACTAAGGGAATGATCGACGCGGGTGAAGTCCCGTTACCCGACCAGCTCTTCTCCCATAACTCACAAACCAATGCCTTGATGCGCGGCGGCATGAATTCGTTCGCTAATCTTGGCTGGGCAGGCAGAATGCTTGATGTGATGAGTTCACATTCGGACATCACGCCACTATATAGCGTACACGGTGATTCTTTGTGGTTGCGCTCCCTTGAACACAGACAAACGGTTCTTAAGAAAGACCGAGCGGTTCAATTGAGTGCGCTTGGGAATCCTCGTTACAAAGAAGTGTACGATCAGCTTCTTGCTACTTCTGCCAGTAACCCTTTCAGTGGTCATTTTAATCTGATGGTCGATGAGTCAATGACCATGAGCGGTGTTTTAGCGGAACAACTGCACAACGTAGAAAACGCCCCGTTGTTCACATCGACAACGCTCGGTAAACAGATGCAAACGGTCTACAAGTTGATCGCAAGCCAAAGTCATTTAAGCCAGCAGCGACAAGTTTTCTTTGTAAAACATACGGGATATGACGTTCATGATTCTCAGCTTTCCAAACACCCTGCGTTACTTGGCGATCTAGCCACCAACCTATTGGCCATGTATCGTGCAATAGATGCTTTGGGCACGCGTGACAATGTCACTACATTTACCATGTCTGACTTTGGCCGCCGGATGACAAACAACGGTAATGGTACCGATCACGGTTGGGGTGGACATCAGTTGGTTATGGGTGGTGCGGTAAAAGGCTCGAAGCCGATTGGCACTTGGCCTGAATTGGTGTTAGGTGGAGAGGATGACTATTCGAAAGGGCGTTTGATTCCTAAAATCGGAACCGACCAAGTAGGATCAACTCTAGCGCAATGGATGGGTATTACCGATGGTGCAGCGTTGGATTACGTGTTCCCTAACATCCGAAATTTCTCGTCACCAAACCTTGGCTTTATGTCTTAATACCTCTGGAACTAGAAACTAAAAAGGGAGCGATATGCTCCCTTTTTATGTGATGCTAATACAAGCGCTTATGCGTCATCACCACGAGGGCGTTCATTACATAGCTTGATTGCTCGCTCTAAAAGCTCAAGTGCTGTCTTATCGCTTTCAGGTAGCGCTGCGTCACTTTCAGCAATAGGCGTTACGCGGTCACCCCATTTCAGTACCGCTGCACCCCATGTTAGACCAGCACCGAACGCTGCTAATAGCATGTTGTCGCCTGGCTTAACACGGCCTTGTTCTAGCGCTTCACACAGTGCGATTGGCACTGTCGCTGCTGATGTGTTGCCGTAGTTTTGGATGTTCACAAACGCTTTTTCTTGTGGAATACCAGAAAGGTCACACAGCGTTTGGATAATACGAATGTTTGCTTGGTGCGGGATTACCACGTCGATTTGATCTGTTGTTAGTTCAGAAGCTTTCAGAACCGTTTTCGCAGCCAGACCCATGCCTTTAACTGCGCGTTTGAAGATCTCTTGTCCGACAAAGTTGAAGTCCCAGTAACCGTTATCTTCAGCAAAGCGATCCATACATGTACCAAACTTAGGCACGGAAAGAATTTCACGACCTTTCGCGTCACAACCAATTTGCGATTGCAGTAGACCGGTTTCTTGTTCTGTACGAGTCAGAACAACTGCCCCTGCACCATCGCCGAACAATACAGCAGTATCGCGCATTGCCCAGTCAATGTAGAAAGACAGGCGCTCAGCACCAATAATGATCGCGTTACGGTAATTACCTGATTGAATCAAACGTGTGCCAGTTTCTAGGCCATACACAAAGCCAGTACATGCTGCGTTTAAATCGAATGCGGCAGCAGAACGGATACCAAGGTTCTGTTGTACTTTAGACGCAATGTTTGGGATAAGTGAGTCAGGAGAGCAAGTCGCAACAATGATTAGGTCGATGTCACTCGCTTCTACACCTGCACGGGCCATCGCATGTTGCGCAGCGACCGTTGCCATATCCGACGTGTTTACGTGGCTAATACGACGGTTTTCGATACCAGTGCGGGTGCGAATCCATTCATCTGAAGTTTCAAGGAAAGTGCTAAGGTCATCGTTAGAGAGCGTAGCTGGTGGAAGACATTTTCCCCAACCGGTAATTTCAGCGTAGTAATTTGTCATCGCAGACCTATTTATTGTTGTATTTTAATGAAATTTCTTAGAACCTGTTCGGGTCCAAATACAGACTCGCCGTCTTATATTTCGGCAGGCTAAAAAATAAGTATACAAATTATGAGGCTGACTGGTAAGTCATGTTTTCATGAAGTTGTCATAAAGGAAGAAGTCATGTCATCGTTTAAAACTCGTTGTCCGTCTTGTGGCGGTTTAAATCGTGTCCCTAATGAGCGAGTTGCAGAAGCTGCTAGTTGTGGTAAATGCAAGAACGCTCTATTTGATGGTTCACCGGTAGAAGGCACTATCGATAACTTTTCGGCGCTGCTAGAGAGCAACACGCCGGTTGTGGTCGATTTTTGGGCACCGTGGTGTAACCCTTGTGTTGGTTTTGCTCCTGTTTTTGAGGATGTCGCGCAAGAAAAGACCGGAAACGCACGTTTTGTCAAGATTGATACCGAAGCGCAACAACAGTTGGCTGCGCAATATGGTATTCGTAGTATCCCAACCATTATGGTTTTTAAGAACGGCCAACGCGTCGACATGATCAACGGCGCCCTACCAAAAACTCAATTTGATCAGTGGTTAAATCAAGCACTTAGCAAATAAATCTCTTCGCCAGCCTTATTCTTAGGCTGGCGTTTTTATTCAGCTTTTCTTCATAGAATTTCGATAAATTTCTTTTGTCGAAACGACACAAATATATCATTTTACTTGCCTATTAATTAGCCTCATATTCGCGCCGAATAAACCCTGATTTTCACTTAACTTATAGGCGCAAAACATTGGAAAACACAGCCATTCCTTCAGTATCACCACGAGTCACAGTTCCTGTCGTAGCACTGTCTCTTTATGCGGTGGCATCAGGCTATTTGATGAGCTTGATCCCTCTTATGCTTGGTGAATACAACATCTCTGCTGATTACGCGAGTTGGTTGGCGAGTGTGTTTTATGGCGGCCTATTAGTTGGTGCTATTTTCTTTGAGCGTATTGTTCGTCGTGTTGGACACCGCAAAGCGTTTGTCGGCTGTTTGGCGACCTTCTCACTGACGATCGTTGCCCTTCCACTAATTCCAAATGGCATGGTATGGCTGGCTGCACGTTTCATCGCAGGTATGGCGGTTGCTGGCGTATTTGTGATTGTGGAATCATGGTTGATGTCCGGCGATGAGTCTTCGCGCGCAAAACGCTTAAGCCTTTACATGCTATCTCTATACGGTGGCTCTGCTCTTGGTCAGTTTGGTATTGGTATCCTAGGTGTAAGCGGCGGCGTTCCTTTTGTTGCGATCACCACTCTGATCCTAATGGCAATTCTGGTTTTGCTTTTTATTGATTGCGAACAGCCAAACAGCCATGAATCAACAGCACTATCGTTTAAGCAAATTTCTAAGCTAAGCCACGCAGCCATCATTGGTTGTATTGTTTCGGGTTTAACTTTGGGTGCAATCTACGGCCTGATGCCAGTAGAGCTTGCAAACCGTAAGATTAGCCATCAAGACATTGGGACGTTGATGGCGCTTGTGATCCTTGGCGGTATGCTGGTTCAACCTATGGTTACCACGTTAAACAAATACATGGCTCGTACTGTATTGATGGCGTTTTTCTGTATCCTTGGTATTTTTTCTATCGGCCTGACTTTTGTATCTTCATCAGCGGTAGTACTCGCAGCGGCACTGTTCCTATTGGGCATGGCGACATTTGCACTATACCCAATCGCAATTAATCTGGGTTGTGAAGGATTAGAAGAGCGTTTCATCGTGTCCGCAGCGCAAGTTATGTTGTTCAGTTACAGCGTGGGTTCAGTGGCTGGCCCAGTGGTTGCTGATAAATTCATGGGTCAAATGCACGGACTGTTGGGTTACTTGTTCGCCGCTCTGCTTGCGACTTGTATCTACATGCTCATCGCAGCAACTAAGTCAAAACACCAAATGGCTGCTGGGCTGTAATATCGACAAAACAAAATATAAATACAAAAACGAGGGACTATCACCCTCGTTTTTTATTTTCCATCCGCTTATGGCGATTCGAAGCATTAGCTACGGGCTTTTTCGGATCATCACGTTTCTCGTGCACTAAATGCCGTATTGCTAGAATTGGGTGCTTAAGCAGCATTCTCGGCCCCGAGTAACGCATTACTAAACGCATTTGCTCTTTAGGCTCTGGCTTGTAACAGTGAATCGGACATTTGTTGCAAGTCGGCTTGTCTTCTCCGTAAGGGCAACGATCAAGCCGTACTTCCGCATACTCTAACAATTCGCGACATTCTGAGCATAACTCACCTCTTGTGCCATAGTGATCTTTACAATAGACCTCCACCATCGCCTTAACGGTTTTTAATTCTGTGGCGAGTTTGCCCAATAAAATGTCGCCCATTCTTTTCCTCTAGCTAACGCGCCGTTGATTGCTGCATCTTAATCGAAGCTTATCTGGTTACAACTTCATGGTGTAGAGTTGCAGAGTCCGGCCATTATCGTAAGTCTGCTCGACGCGTTCAAACTGAAACCCCAATTTTTCTAGTAAACTTATACTACGAATATTGTCATTACTGGTGATGGCGACTAAGTTTTCTATTTTCATTTCATCACGAGCAAAACCCACAACGACACGAGCGGCTTCTGCAGCGTAGCCTTTACCATAAGCACTCGTTAAGTAACCGTAGACAATATCAAACGCAGTTAATGTGTCACGCTTGACCAAACCACAAATACCGATGGGTTCTCTTTCGTGCTTGGTTTCTACCACCAGCAAGCTGACTCCTTTGAGCTCTTGCATGCGTAGCATGTTGTCATCGATATAACGCTCAGCTTCTTCTAGGGTTCGAATTTGCTTGTCACCAACGAAGCGATAAAAATCCGGTTGGTTATAGAGTTCTAAAATAAACGGCGCATCTTCTACACTGACAAGACGCAGTGTGAGGCGCTCAGTAATAAGTGTTTTCATAGGAAATCCATTAGGGTTGTAACTTGACGGAAAAATCACTATCCTGCTTCGCTAAATTAAAGGACCAACACCATGAACCGCAAGAAGAAAATCAACTCGATCTTGAAAGCGAAGTTGAAAAAACAAAATGCAAAGCTTCATAAGAGCAACAAGCCTCGCTACATCTCAAAAGCAGAACGCGCGAAGATGGAAGCCGAAGAGCAAGCAAACGAGCAAACTTCACAAGTAGCTGAAGAGACTCAAGCAACAGATGAAGCATAAAAGAAAAGCCGCATAACGCGGCTTTTCTTTTACTTGTACTTGTCTTCGCACTTAAAAATTAGACTTTAAAGTATCTCAGTTGATCATGAAGAATCTCAGAGGTTGCCGCTAAGTGCTGGCTTTCCTCTGCAAGCATTTGCGACGCTTCTTTCACTTCATTTGCTGCTAGGTGAATGGTCGTGACATTTTGTGTCATCTCGTTCGCCACTAAGCCTTGCTGCTCTGACGCTGCGGCAATCTGAGCCACCATATCATTCGAACGTATCAACTCCTCAACCATGGTTTCTAATTGCGTTTGTGTAGATTCTGAAATGCCGACACTCAGCTCCACTTTTGCATTGCTGCGCTCCATCGCTTTAACTGTACGCTCTGTACGATCAATCAATGAATCGATGGTCTGTTGAACTTCGTCGGTCGATTGTTGTGTGCGACTCGCAAGGTTTCGTACCTCATCGGCAACAACGGCAAATCCACGGCCCTGCTCACCTGCACGTGCTGCTTCAATCGCTGCATTTAAAGCAAGCAAGTTTGTTTGCTCAGAAACTTCTCGAATCACACTCACAACCGCTCGGATTTCATTCACACCCGCTTGAAGTTCTGCGACCATCTGGTCCGCAGCGGCAATGTCTTGAGAAACCTCAGCAATGGTTTGTGAAGTTTGCTGCATCTCTTTCCCGCTTTGCTCAGCATGATTGGTTACAAGTGCCGTGCTGTGCGCAGTATTCTCTGCATTGTTGGCAACATCTGAAATGGTGGTACTCATTTCCGTCATGGCTGTTGAAAGTTGCTCTAATTGTGCATGCTGACTGTTTACACTGGTCGCAGCCTCTTCACTTGCTTGTGCAATGCTTTGTGCCATATTGGCAGACTGCTGCGCAGATTCGTGGGCCGCTAGTAAAGTCCCTTGTAGCTTTTCTAGCATACGGTCAATCTCGTTACTCATCTCACCCAGCTCATCTTTACGAGATGCATTTAGGCGCACAGTGAGATCACCATCGGCAATTTTGTGGGTGTTGCTAATCAGTCTTTGAAGAGGATCGATGATGTTACTTGAAATGATGTAACCAAGAGCCGCTAGCGCACCAATTAATACCGTAGCGATGATTACCTCTTTGATCGCTTCTTTATAAAAGGCTTCTTTAATATCGGCAACAAGGATGCCTGAACCAACGATCCATTGCCACTCAGGGTAGATTTGTACGTAGGAGACCTTATCTTTTAATTTCCCTTCTGGGCTTTTCCAGTGGTAATCCAAAAAGCCTGAGCGCGTGGTTTTGGCTATCTGAGCCATTTCACGCCAGTGGAACTTACCTGCACCATCTTTAAAGTTGCTCGCATCTGCACCGTTGAGGTCAGGTTTAGTCGGATGAAGCAAGACTTTGAGTTCAGGCGTCAGTACCCAGAAGTAGTTGTTGCTGTCATAGCGCAATGTTTGGATCGCATTCAGCGCTTGTTGTTTTGCATCCTCAACCCCCAACTCACTTCGCTGCTGGTAGTAATGGTCAATCAAGCT
The DNA here is from genome assembly GCF_002163755.1 of Vibrio campbellii CAIM 519 = NBRC 15631 = ATCC 25920. NCBI lineage: Bacteria > Pseudomonadati > Pseudomonadota > Gammaproteobacteria > Vibrionales > Vibrionaceae > Vibrio > Vibrio campbellii. The sequence goes on along the minus strand of NZ_CP015864.1, from coordinate 524,095 downwards.
AATGGCAACTTCAACTTGTGCACTGAGTTTGCTCTCTCGTTCGCTTAACGAGTTTTTACGTTGTTCATTTAAGTTGTATACGCAAGCCGCAATCAGAAGGAATGCAGAGAAAATAACAAGCGCAAGCAGCTTGTTTCTAACGGACAGGTTACTAAGTTTCATAATTAAGCCATTTTTATTGTGTTTTCCAACTGGAAAGCAAAATCTACAAAACAACCAGATACTTATCCTGATGCATATCAATTTTTCTAATATTTGTTATCGCGAAGTATCTTACCTGCTTACGTGCTCACATTATTATGCGTTGCGGTTATTATGAAAGCAGCCAATATAGCTAAGCCCATCACTTATTACGTTTTTATTCACCTGTTGCTCATTGCTTAAATTACAACCTGTTAACGTCGATTATTGCACCATTTTGGACGCAATTAACTTAACCACCCGCGGATAAAAACATTCGATCAACACTGCGACAAACGCCGCGTAACACTTGTGCTTCGTAGCGTGAGTTATTCCCAATTATTGGACATTGCTGTTTCTTATAAAATGGAATGTGAACAAGGCTAAGTATTTTTTCCTTCAATACCGAAACAATAGAAGTCCCTGTTTCTAAAAAGGAAATTAAACATGTTGTATCTTGAGTTCCTATTTTTGCTCGTGATGCTGTATATCGGCTCACGGTATGGCGGCATTGGTCTTGGTGTCGTTTCTGGTATTGGTCTGGTGATTGAGGTTTTCATCTTCAAGATGCCTCCAACGTCTCCGCCAGTGACCGTAATGCTGATCATCCTCGCGGTGGTCACTTGTGCCTCCATTCTTGAAGCCGCAGGTGGCTTAAAATACATGTTGCAGGTGGCAGAACGCGCACTGCGTAAGAACCCCAAGCGCGTCACTCTTATTGCACCGTTCGTAACTTACTTTATGACTTTCCTACTTGGTACTGGTCACGCGGTTTACTCTATCATGCCAATCATTGGCGACGTTGCGCTGAAAAACGGCATTCGTCCCGAGCGCCCAATGGCTGCAGCATCGGTTGCCTCTCAAATCGCCATCACAGCATCCCCGATTTCGGCGGCAGTGATTTACTACCTAGCGCAGCTTTCAAACATTCAACACGAAATTACCCTGCTCTCGATTCTTCTTGTCACAGTTCCTGCGACCTTGTTCGGTACATTACTGATGTCTCTTTACAGCTTGAAACGCGGCAAAGAGCTTGAAGACGACGAAGAGTATCAAGAGCGTCTGGAAGATCCGGTTTGGCGCGACAAGATCTTAAACACAACGACAACCTCTTTGGATGAAGTACTGCCGTCTAGTGCTCGTAACTCTGTTCTGCTGTTCATCCTATCGATTCTTGTGATTGTCGTTATCGCGATGTGGCCAGAAGTCCGTACCATCGCTGAAGGCTCCAAGCCAATCAGTATGGCAGTTGTGATTCAAATGATGATGCTCTGCTTCGGCGGTATCATTTTGCTAGCGACTAAGACCGATCCTCGCGACGTACCAAATGGCGTGGTGTTCAAATCAGGTATGGTTGCAGCGATTGCGATCTTCGGTATTGCATGGATGTCAGATACCTACTTCCAATACGCAATGCCTCAGTTTAAGTCAGGTATCGTAGAGATGGTAACCAACTACCCTTGGACATTCGCACTAGCACTATTCATTGTGTCTGTTGTGGTGAACTCTCAAGCAGCGACAGCTCGTATGATGTTACCAGTCGGTTTAGGTCTAGGTTTGGAGCCTGCACTGCTTATCGGCTTGATGCCAGCGGTTTACGGCTACTTCTTTATTCCAAACTACCCTTCAGATATCGCGACTGTGAACTTCGATACCTCAGGTACTACTAAGATTGGCAAGTGGTACTTCAACCACTCATTCATGTCTGTGGGTTTAATCGGCGTGATTGGTGCGTGTTGTTTGGGTTACTTGTTAGGGCAAATGATCATTCCGTCATAACCTATTCATTTGACAGCATATGGGGCGAGTCATTGTACGTTTGCGTACAGCCTGAAGTGACTCGCCCTTTCTTCTTTCTCGAAGCTATACCGTGAGGAGAGATTAAAGAAGAAAGTCTTCATCGACAGCAACAAAATGGTCCGCGCAATCAATCAAGGTTTGGGAAGTTAACTTTGGTACCCCATACACAGTGACTTTCTTGTTGAAGCGTTGCTGAATGCGTTCCACCAACAGACTGAAATCACCGTCGCCAGACACCAAAATCACTTCATCCACTTCAGGGGCAATTTCAATCGCATCTAGCGTGATACCCACATCCCAGTCACCTTTAGCACTGCCGTCACGACGTTGAATATAAGGTTTAAGCATCACCTCAAAGCCAACACCACGCAAAATATGGTGGAACTGACGCTGTTTTGGGTCATTACTCGCAATTGCATAAGCTCGTGCACTCACCACTTCTTTCCCTTGTGTCGCAACATACCAAAACTGGTTGTAATCAAAATTACTGCGGTACGCTTCACGACAGGTGTAGTACACGTTTTGTACATCGACCAAGATTGCGATCTTTTGTTTGCTTTCAGAATTCATCTATTTAATACGCTTTATTTGTTTGTCGCATACCCTATGCCACTTTGCACCAAAGCACAATGAGCTAATTCCACTAAACTTACCGTATAACTTGGTATTCGCGTTACTAGGAGTGAAGCCATGAGTAATACAACCATTGCCCTGTTGCTTTCATGCCTCATATCGAGCCAGGTATTTGGCTATCCAGCGCATGCCCAATACTGGCCGCATCGTAGCGTGTTGTATTTTGCGCCTGCTAATGACGACCACGTTAAACAGTTTTTGCTTGAGGCCCTCATGAATGAATGTGAATTGGAAGATCGCGACGTGATCACTTTAGTGATTGCTGAGGACGGTTTTACTGAACCTTCATGGCTAAAAGAGGAGTTCGACTTAAAAATGTTGGCTGCTCTCTACGAAGTCAAAGCAGGTCAACACACTGCGATTCTTTTGGGTAAAGATGGCGAAGAGAAACACCGCTGGGGAGCGAAGACCGATTGGCAATTCATCAACAACCTTATCGATGAAATGCCAATGCGGAAAAGAGAGATGCAACAGAAACGCAATCCTTGCGCGATTTAGTATTAAACAAAAAGTCCGTTGTTATCGTCCAAACCAATCCAGTTTGTTGCGCAGCTGTGTCACACTTCCCACCACAATCAGTGCATGACTCACTGCTTGCTCTGTCTCGCTAGAAAGTTCGTTCAACTTACCTTGGAGCACTCGTTGTTCTGGGCGCGTTCCATTCTCAATGATCGTTGACATTAATTCGCCACACTTGGTTCGATTTAAACAGATAGCGCACTGCTACATTTTGAGTTTTGTAATCTGAAACACCCGATATCTCAATAAACAGAAGATCATCGATCGCTCAGAAGCTTTCTTTCGTCGATGGCATCATCAGGTTGGCGTAGTTGCGACCAGCTATCGAGCCAGACAAAAACGTTACTTGAGAAGATAAATGGGTTTTCGCTATGGTTGCGGCATGCTCAATACGCATGTCCCATTCACTTTGGAAACGCGTAAACGATAAACCTAAGATAATGGAAAGAACCAACACTAGAGGCGAAAAAAACAGCACCTGGTTAATCGTCAACCAGCCGAAGACTCGATTACTCACAATCAACTACTGTTTGTCTTTATAAACACCTAGAACGGGCTCAGCACATGTACCATTGATATAAATGTCCTGATATGTCGTGTGGCAGCTCTGACAAAATGAGGGCTCTAAGGATGAGTATGGCTAATATCTTTGCCTTGACGATCATAACTACCATAGATGGCCATGCCACCGATATGCTCGGTCACCCAAACGATCCCGTCAACTTCTGAAATAGCCACAGCCGTTGGACCGTCAGTATATGGGCCGTGAGTTTTGTATTGTTCGATTTTCTGAGGGTTTACGCGGATCGTGAGTGGTGATCCTTGACCATTATTGATCCAGCTATACGATCGAACGGATTCTTGAATAAACAATTAGGTTTCAGGTGGCAGAACAGTGTCTGCAGGTAGGTTTTGTGACTCTTTAACCACTGGCCAATCTTGCCACCCTTCTGGGTAACTCGCCATTGAGGCTGCGAAAGCAGTGAGTAATGAGGGTTCTTTCGAAATTACTCACGTAAATAGTAATCAAGCGTAACGATTTTGTGGGTTCTAAGAAGTGAGTTTTGTTGGGAATTTCCAATGGTCAAAGGTCTGAACTAAGGCTTCGGATTCAATTTACGGGGGAAAAGAAAGATAATGGAGGCGCCTCCCGGAATCGAACCGAGGTCCACGGATTTGCAATCCGCTGCATAGCCACTCTGCCAAGGCGCCATTTTGTTGTTTCTAAGATGAAACATTGAGGTTTTTGTTAGGGCTTACCCTTCCGATGGTCATTGTGAAAAATTCTATTTAAACTTGCTAGAAGCTAAATCAGCTTCAAATCATTTAAATAATCACACTATCCTAATCGCACATTCGATAATGAGATGCGATGGTACTCACTCTATCGAATGGAGGCGCCTCCCGGAGTCGAACCGAGGTCCACGGATTTGCAATCCGCTGCATAGCCACTCTGCCAAGGCGCCTTACCGAATTATTGTTCTCGATGAAGTAAGTTGCTCTTACTTCTATAAGTAGATGGTGACCCGGCCGGAATTGATGGTCCGACACTCGGCCGGTCAACTCGACGACGGGATATCATATCCACGCACTCAATTAGCGGATGGTGCCCCGGGCCGGACTTGAACCGGCACAACGCGAACGTCGAGGGATTTTAAATCCCTTGTGTCTACCAATTCCACCACCAGGGCAACGCAATCAATGCGATGGTAACACCACCTGCTCTAACGACCTTCGCCGTGAGAACGAGGCGTACTTTAACGGATTAAGATTCTAGGTCAACAACAAATTTTATATTTTTATTCATGCGGTTAAAAAGCAGACTTGCATGCACAATCTGCGATCATTTTGCGCAATTGATATACATACCAAATGGCTTACCTACTATTCACTGTGGTGCCTACACAAACAAAAACACTTCAAAATCCTCATACATTGAATGAATACTGGCGCAATAATCTGCTTTCATTGACTCTTGATAAAAATGCTTCGCGATCTTGTGTCCATTTCTCTTCGTCATTTATTTTTCATATTTCACGTCTAGAGTTTATGTTGATTAAAAAACAGAACGACAACGTGAAGCCTCTAAAACGATACCAATACGAACGCTACGCCGTACTCTGCAACCTTGCCTACCCCAGAGTCTTTAAACAGACCCGCTATGGGTTTGATCCTAATGGACAGCGGATCATTAAAAACGAGTTTGGCAAAACTATGATCCGTGTTTTATGGAGTAAAAAGCGCACAGAAGTCGTTGTTGTCATTAAGGGGTCGCACAGCATTAGCGATTGGCTTTTGAACTTTGCCATGTGGACTCGTAGCTGCAAGCGCCTTGGGCTTAACTATCGCATCCATGCAGGTTTCTACCATTTGCTATTTCAAGAAAGCCAACCTTCTCGAAATGAAGATCGTCTTGGTTTGAGCGTGATTGAGCGACTAGAAGCCACCGTCGTACCACTGATTCTACAAGGCAAACGAATCACAATTACTGGGCATTCATCGGGCGGCGCAATTGGCAGCGTGTTTGCCGACTATATCGAACGAAAGTACCCCAAAAGCATCAAGCGAGTCGTAACGTTTGGTCAGCCAGCAATTGGTGATTGGACATTCAAAAAGAGATACCAGTTAGGACACAAAACCTATCGTATTTGTTGTGATATCGACATTGTGACCTTTATGCCTCCGGTACCTTTTCTCTACTGGCATGTGGGTAAAATGCTTTGGCTTTATAACGGAAGAATTTATGAGAATACGCCAACATTAATGCGGCTTGGACGTTCTTTGGTGAGTTGGATGATCCGCCCTTTTTCTTATCACTTGATGAGTAAGTACATTCGAAACAAAGACTTCTTTGACGAGCGGTAGTCAATTGCTTCACTTAGTTTGGAAAAAGAAGCAGATACAAAAAGAGCCAGTATTAAACTGGCTCTTTCCTCTTGGTTCGGAATTACAAAGACGCAATTTCTTTATCAAGTTGGTATCTGTTGTCAGTAACGATGCGCTCTAATACTTCAACACGTTGTTTTAGGTCTTCTACTTGCTTGTTCAGACCATCTCGCTCTTCTTGACTCATCTGGTTGCGTTCAGAAATCTCTAACGCTCTTACTTCCTTACGATGATTAAGAATCAGCTTAACGATACCACCACCAAATATTGCACCGAATATAATCGCAATAGTTGCAACTTCCTGCATAGATTCCTTTCCTTAATCTGCCTGTTGATAATACTTAGCTATAAAGTTACGCATATGTTTTATGAATATCAAACAAGACATTGATTAAATTTGCACTATTTTCGAAATTAGTCACACCTATAATTCTGTGAGCCTGTTTATTTAACGCCGACCCAAACAGAAACCGAACCGCCGTTCACTGGGAACTGTGCCCATCCATTAGCATTCGTCCAAACTTCTTCAGTCCGAATACCTAACTTATCGACGTAACGCGTACTTGGTGAGCCTGTGTACATCCATTTTGTACCGCCAGGGCCATCACTCATGATAACCGCCATTGAGTTCGGGTGTTCTGCATCCCCTTCTCGCGTCCAACCAATCACATCCCAATGATCAAGGTAAGAGTGCTGCTTGCCATAAGCATAATCTTTACGGGCTTTCACCAATTTCTCAATATACGGCACTTTCACCATGTTGATGTCGTGCCCTTTATCACTGTATTGCGCGCCGTAGTAATCAGCATAAAAGACTGACGGATAGCCCTCTTCACGTAACAAGATAAACGCGTACGCGAGAGGCTTAAACCACCAATCGACTGGAGATTCTAGCGCTTGAAGAGGCTGCGTATCGTGGTTCTCAACCAGAGTCACTGCTTTCACTGGGTTGTCCTTCATCAAGGTACCATCCATGATACGACGCATGTCGAAGTTACCACCTGAGCGTGAAGCGTTATAGAAGTTCATGTGTAACGGTGCATCAAACAACGACATACTGCCAGACGTCTTGGTGATAAAGTTGTGCAGATTGTTAACGTCGTAGTTCCAGTACTCACCGACAGTAAACAACTCTTTGCCCGTTTTCTGTCGCAAGTAATCGACCCACTCTTGTAGGTACTGGTATTTGATGTGTTTCACCGCGTCCATCCGGAAGCCATCCACACCCGTCATGTTTAAGTACCACTCACCCCAATCTTTCAGCTCTTGCTTAACCTCTGGGTGGTCCATGTCTAAATCTGCGTACATGAGGTAGTCGTAGTTGCCTTTTTCAGAACTGACTTCCCAATCCCATGCTTTGCCATCGCCTTTGAATTTGAAGATCGCTTTTTCTTTACCTGCGTCATCCCAGTCAACGCCGTCAAAGTGATACCACGTCCAATGGAAATCTGAGTATTTGTCGTTACGCCCCGGAAAGCTAAATTCAACCCAAGCTTCAATCCATTTGTCGCCGAGTTCAATGTTCCGATTGTTCCAATCGACTCGCTTGGTGTCGACCCACGATTTACCATCCGCACCGCCACGGTGGTTAAACACCACATCACCATAAATTTGAATGTTGTTTGCGTGTGCCGCTTTGATGGCATCGAGGTATTGGTCTTTCGTACCGTATTTGGTTCGCACCGATCCTTTTTGATCAAACTCCCCCAAGTCATACATATCGTAAACGCCATATCCTACGTCGTTGCTGCCACCAGCACCTTTATAGGCAGGCGGTAGCCATAATGCGGTAAAGCCGTTGTCAGACAGTGCTGGCGCGTTGTTTTCAACTTGTGTCCAGAGTGCACCATCATTTGGCACATACCAATGGAAATACTGCATCATGGTTCCATTTTGAGCCGCCATTACCGGCGAACTGAGCAGCAAAGTTAAAGGTAAAAGTGTGGGTGTAAGGTTGAATGTTTTCATTATTTTTCTCTCACGTTTTAGAAGGAAGTTCGAGCTTAGAGAACCAACATGACAGGAAGAAAAGATCCAACTAACCGTCTGTTGTACAACAAAAAGTTCGGACTACAATCGTGGAGAAATTATCACCAATCACCCTCTACAATTATTGAGTTGTGTAACATTTATAAAACCAATAACTAATTGAACGAAATTATTGAAACACGATCAAATAATCAGGGAGGAGATAATAAGTAAACAGCAGAAAGAGGAAGTAAGGCGCGTCAATTCTGTTGCGCTAAAACGAAGAAAGCCCGTCATGATGACGAGCTTTCGAAAATAATGGAGGCGCCTCCCGGAGTCGAACCGAGGTCCACGGATTTGCAATCCGCTGCATAGCCACTCTGCCAAGGCGCCTCAACTGGAGCGACACACGAGGTTCGAACTCGTGACCTCAACCTTGGCAAGGTTGCGCTCTACCAACTGAGCTAGTGTCGCATATTTTGAGATGATGCCCCGAGCCGGAATTGATGGTCCGACACTCGGCCGGTCAACTCGGCGGCGGGATATTAAATTCACCCACTCAATTTTCGGATGGTGCCCCGGGCCGGACTTGAACCGGCACAACGCGAACGTCGAGGGATTTTAAATCCCTTGTGTCTACCAATTCCACCACCAGGGCAACGCAATAAATGCGATGGTAACACCATCTGTTCTAACGACCTTCGCCGTGAGAACGAGGTGTACTTTAACGGATTAAGATTTTAGGTCAACAAAAATTTATTCTTTTTGATTCAGATGGTTAAAAACACGACTGAACGTATGGGAGTTGAGCGATTCGATTAAAACTCAAACGACTACTACCACCATTTATTACTAAAAAGAGCCGCTGTTAAAGCGACTCTCCACATCATATTGACTTAATGCTTAAGCACAACAGTTACAATTGCGCTTATAGCGGTCCATTTTACCTATGCCTGGGTTAAAGGTGTTGGTTGGATCAAGTTGGTGATAGAACTTTTGTAGCGAGTTTTCCGCTTCGTACAAATGCCCTACGTTGTGTTCTGCTGGGTATTTCGCGCCGCGACTATTTAGGTGATCCAGCATCAACTTCTTCATTAACTTGGTGTCGGTGCCCTTTTTGAAAACATAGTCTTGATGGAATACATAACACATAAAGTGCCCGTAATAGAGGGACTTAACGAGGTTTTTACTTACTTCCTCAGGTAATGTTTCTAACCATTCTTCATCGTTACGTCGTAACGCAATATCGAGAGCAACAATGTCTTCCACTTCATTGCGGTGAATGGTTTCGTAACGAATGGCTGCACCTGCTGCTGCAAAACGGTGTAAATATGCTTTCTTACCCTCTTCTGGCGTACATTCGAAGAAGTCACTATCCTGTTCAGCCGCCCACACCTCTTTTAGGTATTTCTGCGCTTCGGCAATGCCGCCGTCACTCATTTTAAGTACAAGATGGTGCTCGTACTTATCACGGTATTCCAACATGCGCTTAGGAAGATGCTGCGGGAATAACTTACTTGCGTAGTACAAAATCGTATCTGGCAGATATTTACTGACCAACGGAACGCGCTCTAAGAAGTTTTCAACCTTAGCTTTAAGCGAGAACATCTTAGGTAGGTTGTCCGTGCCTAATAAATCGATGGAAAGGAACACATCTTTACCGTATTTCTCTGCCATATTGAAGATATCTCGGTGAAGGTACTCACCCATCTCTGGCAAGTTTTCGAATTGAGTAAGGAAGTCTTTTCTCAGCTTGGTCAGTTTATCTGGATTGTTAGTACCCAAGTAGAACACCTGCTCTTTCTCAGGGATTGGATAGCTATCGACGCGAACAGCGAACACGCCAAGCTTACCCGCACAACCGCTCGCCTCGTAAAGACGTCTTTCATCGGCATTAAAGCGCGATGGGATATCAGAAGTCACATCACGAACACGTTCGTCGTATTCTTTATCCGATGCCATACGTTCATCATGAACCACTTTATCTGGGTCGAAATTACCATCTTGGATGTTCTGTAAGATCTCTTCAGGCGTCGAGCCTAATCCTTCAATACCAAGGTGGTTAACAAGATTGAGCTTACCGTCTTTGTCCACCTGAGCGAATGTGGCTAACTCTGTATATGCCGGACCACGTTTAACCAAAGCGCCACCAGAGTTGTTTGCAATACCGCCCACGACGGTTGCGCCAAGAGAGGAAGAACCAATCACTGAATGCGGCGCGCGATTAACCGCTCGCAACTCTTTTTCTAATGAATGTAAGCTTGCTCCCGGAAGACAAACCGCTTGCTTACCGCCGTCTAACAGATAGATTTGCTTCATCTTGGTAATATTGATCACCACCACGTCGCGGTCGTAATCACTACCATTTGGCGCTGAGCCTTCGGTCAGCCCCGTCTTAGCCGCTTGCATGATGATGATGCAATTATTGTCTACACATTGTTGGATGACCTTCCACTGCTCTAGTAAAGTCTTAGGAAAAACCACCGCCAATGCCGTGCCACTTCCTGAGCGAAAACCGCTGCGGTAATACTTGGTTTTGATTTGATCGGTAAGGACATTTTCTTCCCCGACAATGGTGACAAACGCGTCGATGAGCTGCTTCTGTTTCATATCCGTATCTCTAGTTATTATGCCCAGCCAATATAAGTAGTCCGAATCTGAACGTCCATGCCACCAAAGTCCGATAACAACGTCCAGATAAAGTTAACCACATTAATTACCAACATATTCAATTACTTAAAATCATAAGAGCTATAAAATCAACAAAGAAATTTATCGTTTCCAAAAAGAAACAATAGCAAAGTACATTGTTAACAAATGTGCACGATATCGAAGAAAAAGAAAGTCAAAAGGCTCAACAAGGCCTTATATACCTAACCTTGAAAGAATATTCAGCCAAAACAAAACCACAACATGTGAATACCATGACGTTATAGAAGCGTTATATGGCTGTGACATTGTCGGTTAATGAAGAAAGTCGATAGATTGGAGAGTTTAAAATTTAGAGCGAATTCCTTTGATCAAAGAAGAATCATTACTTTGAGAAAAGTTGAGCCACTAGAATTGATGGCTACGACGTTGAAAGCATTGATACAGATGCTCGATAAAGATCTTAATCTTTTCTGGTTGCTGACGAGTGTATGGGTACACGGCATAAATGCCCAAACACTTAGCCGTTTCGTCTTTAAACAACTGAATCAGCTTACCTTGCTGCAAGTCTTCATAAACCAGCACCCGAGGCACATAAATGATACCTTGCCCTAGCAAAGCGACGTTGCGTAACGCAGATGAGTTATTGGTACATAGATTCCCATCCACCTTAACCTGATGCACCTCGTCATCACGCTTGAAAGCCCACTCACGAGCTCCTGTCTCTTGATAGGCGTAAACCAAGCAGTTGTGCTTAGTGAGATCGTCTGGCGTTTTTGGTTTGCCATGTTTAGCGACGTACCTAGGCGATGCACACACAATCCAGTTTGCATCGACGAGCTTGCGTGCTATCAGGCTTGAGTCAGGCAAAACCCCAGTACGAATGGCAAGGTCAAAACCTTCGTTGACGATGTCGGCAAACCGGTTGTCCAGCTCCATATCAATGTTGATATCTGGATAAGCTTGGTTGAATTCAGAAATAACGGTAGGAAGGATAAGTTCACCAGAGATGGTCGGAACGGTAATCTTGATGTTGCCGGATAGGCTCTTGCCTAAACCAACAATCGACTCCTCTGCGGTTGCGACGGCTTGGTAAACGCTGCGAGCATGCTCGAAGAAGGATTGCCCTGCTTCTGTCAGTTTAAGCGTGCGTGTGGTTCGATATAGCAGTTGAACACCTATCTCCTGCTCTAATTTGGCAATGCGCTTACTGACGACCGACTTAGTGAGTTCCATTTGTCTTGCAGCGGCGCTAAATGAACCCTGTTCAACCAAATGAAAGAAAATAATGTAGTCGTCGGTATTTCTCATGTGTCTTCACTGCTTCCCTGTCGAAGAAGACATTCTAAAGAGATTTCCAATAGATTGCCGCAAGAAAGTTCACACTTGGCTTTTAAAGGCTTCCTCAACGAGAAAGGCGAGCTGGTATGGCTCGCCCTTGTTGTCAGAATTAATCGGTGGTTCTAGTTAATCCATGATACTGATGTGTCATTGTTTAACCATCCCTCTTTTGCAGAGTTACCGTTTTGCTTCAGCTCAATTTTCCTTGTATTAGGCTGAAATGTGACAGACGTTTCATCAAAATTGAAATCATCTGACGACAACTTAAAACTGTATTCAGCCCACTGATTTGTTTCTCTGTATGAGATGGCAAGTTGATTGCCGTCATCGTTACTCTCGCACGTGAGAGATGGTTTATCAAAAACACTTATTATCAAAGAGCAATATATCTGGTTAGGTATCGAAACAAGCCCTATATTAGTGTAATGATCCCCTCGCAATTCAGATTGGTCCTCAAAAATATCTTTTAGGCCAAAGGCGAGGTAAGAATTTGATTCAATATGGAAGCTCACACCAGAATCGTAAATAGAATACACTCTGTCATACCCATGTTCCGTTTCGCCAACTGGGGCTGAAAGCTTGTTTCTTAAGTCGTCTATTGTCGAATTGTCAGGTAAACCTACAGCGGAAAAGAGTCTCTCCATTTCTTCATCATAAAAAGCAGAAACAAGTCGACTTGTATTTTCAACACGTTCGACATTAATGTCTCTATTATCTTTTAAGTTTAGAACTAAACTTTCAGAAGCAAATTTAGGGGTGTATGGAGTTTGAGGTTCCCCAAGCGGTGTAACAGTTGTACCGCCGGAGTCACCTCCACAGCCTGCTAAAGCAAATAGGGTGGTAAACATCAAAAGGGAATATGCATGAGCAGCATGTATTCTAAAGGTCACGTATTGTTTTCCTGTTGTCGTATCGATTGTAAGGAGCGTTCTCCCCGTGGCACATGGGAGAGGCTACAAAGCTACAGAGATGTTAATCAGCTGCAGCTCTTATTGACAAAAATGATAACAACAAAGATTGATATACAAAATACTATACACACTCAAGAAAAGATATCGCCTCACTAAACATCAGCAGAGCGAAGCCAAAAACTTCTTTGTATCATCGGGTTAAAGATAAACTAGCAACAGCGTATTAGTTTGTATGGTGAGGTAAACTTTTGTAAGGCCGTTCTTGAGGGCTATCTAAGATACTGAATATAGCGTATTCACACACCAAATGTCGGGCACAAAAAAAACCAGCTCTCGCTGGTCTATTGTTGATGCTCTCGCATCTGAATATCGCTATTGCCATATCCGACAATATGGAGGCGCCTCCCGGAGTCGAACCGAGGTCCACGGATTTGCAATCCGCTGCATAGCCACTCTGCCAAGGCGCCAAATTGTTTACGCTTAAAGGCTCTGCCCCGTTGCGTTGGTTGCTACTTTACGGATTCAGGAAATATAGTCAAACAAAAATCCAAAATTTCTGTTTGTTTGCTTTGTTTTAAACCAATCCGATGTTAATTCGACCTACACCGCCCAGATTTACTCACTTTGGTTAAGTCAAATCAAAACAGATAGACAAAAGAAAAGCGGCAATCGATGCCGCTTTAGTATCTTTATTCTCGCGATTAACCGTTGGCAACGCGTTTAAACAAGCGCCCCACTACATTTGGATGGTAAGACCAAGTGTGGTCAAACATCGACATTAAGGCTGGGTTGCCGTACTTCGACAAGCTAATGGCATGGAATCGGTTCTTCTTCGCTTTTAACGCATCGACTTTTGCGAGCAACTCATCTTGCTGTTTTGGCGCAATGAAGTCTGAAATCACAACCATGTCGGCGTTTTTATATTTGTCGCTGTTCATCAAATCGATGGATTTAATCAACGTTGGCTCCAAATCCGTGCCACCATGGAAGCTGTAAGTTAAAAAGTCGGCAGCTTCACGTAAGCCATCCTGACGCGTTAACTCGTAAGTAATGTGCTCAGTGGAGAAGATGATCACATAACAATCACGCTGTTCAGCCAGAGCGATTTGCATAAGTGCATAAGCCATAGCTTTTGCACATTGTTCTGGGAAGCCACTCATCGAGCCTGACGCATCAACACAAACGATAAACGGTCCTTTTTCAACGTCCACCGCTTTATGATCTGGTTTGTGCGCCTTCACTTTACGCAGTGTGCGAGACTTACCTTGCGTACGGTAATTCATCAAGCGTTTATCAACCAAATGCTTGTAGAACACGACTTCCAGCTCTGGGTACGCCAAAAACATGGTTTCGTTAGGTAGCAGTTTGTTGAGATCATCACTTTCATGAATACCGACGATATCGTCTGTCGCTTCGTCACTCTTTTCCTCAACCATTTGCAGCTCTTCTGCTGGTGCGCGGTTGAGGTCAGGATCATTCACTTGTCCCGCCATGCGACCAAGCTGTTCTGCGATATCTCGCAAGCCTTTGTGCTTTTTAAGGAACTCTGCGTGGCGCTTCATCACAGTTAAGTCTGTTTTGCTCAACTTAGCTGACGCCATGTCCCATAAGCGCCCTACGCTTTCTTCGTCACCAGCTTCCGTCACTTTGTCCATGTTGCGCATGGTTTCCATACGTTGATAAAGGTCGTTAAGGACTTTTTCTTTGTTCTCTTCAAGCTCAGAAACTTGTGCTTGTTTGATTGCTTCAGCAAGGCTTTGATACCACTGGTCACAGAAGTAATGAGGGAACATTGGATTGTTCACCCCTTTGTTCTTCTCCATCATACGACGCGCTTGCATGTAAAACGCTGAGTGCCATTCAAGCTTCTTGATTACGTCATCAATGCGTTCAAAGAACTCGTTCTCATCCCAATAAATGACTTCTTGGTAAAGTGCGAGTTCTTGTTGGAAACGTTCTGTCTCACAGACTTTCGTCATGCGCTTTTTCACGTTGCCACGCCATTTAAGTAGATGGTTTTTTACTGAGGATTTCATTCCTCGGTTTTCCGCCATCATCATGACTTGTGAACGCGCCATTAAATCGTTAACCGCACTATCAATGATGCCTGAATCTGCCACCATGAGCGCTAAGTTGAGTCCGTCTGCACCTAACATGTCGTCTCCTTAAGAGAAAAACTGATGTAAGTTTTTGAAGCGTTGAATGATCTTCTCGCTTTCACCTTGGATAGACTCAAGTCTCTGGCTAACCTGTTGCAGACTCGACTCCATTAGACGTGGTAACTCTGGATCCACGAAACTGTGCGGCAATGCGCCATGGAAGTTGGCTTTAACCTTTCGCATATGATGTTCAGCTTCGCTCAATTGGCTTACTGCTTTTTCGCTTTCTGCCAACCATTTTTGGTAAAGCTCAACGTCTAAACCTTGTTGGGTAACCAAGCTCACCAACACGCCTCGGTTAGCAATGTCACGGATCACTAGGTTGTTGGCTGCATCGACATCAAAACGCAGACGACACATATTGGTGTTTTGGTTCACGTAACCATACACATCGCCATGACCTTCTTTGATCACTCGGTCAAGCTCGTCTTTTGGTACGTATACCCAGCGACTGTCGCCCTTCTCTGATTCAGAAACCGACATGTTGCTTTGCAGAATAACCAGCTTAACCAGATTCACCGCCGCGCCTACTTTGTAAGTTTTCGCTTTGGATGTATCAAAGCTCATGGTTTCTTTGCGAAGCAGACCTGTTGCCGCTTCAGCGTTTAGTGTCATGCGATATTTGTCTTCAAGCTCATGCTGTACATCAACCAAAGATTCACGACAGTATTCGATCTCTTGCTCTGCTTCTTGTTGGTCGAAGGCATGCTTAAGAGCGAACTCTTGAATCACACCGCGAACGACATCGCGTGACTCAGGGCTATTCCATAAACAATCTTGCAATAGCAGAAGATCAAGTGGGTTGATTTCGTCACGCCCATTAAAGAACGCACTTGCTTTAAGCAGTTTCACCGCTTTTTTCCAACGGCGGTCAGACACGTACATGTCTGTTAATGATGCGTCGCCAAACTCAGACTCAACTTTGGTTTCCAACATGGTTTTTAGTTGAAAAAGCTTTTCGAATGCGTTGTCCGTCAGAGTGAGTTTGTCGAGTTGCTGCTGCCAGCGGTGGTATTCTTCGTCTGTGATCGCCAAGCCCTCTGGAACTTGCGCTTCTTGAGACGTACCCACTGTCAGCATGGATTTGAAATTCTGTTTGTCCTGAATGCGGTTTACGAACACGCGCACCAACATACGATCGTAAAGTGCGTCTAAACCGCTGTCTTCATCTGGTAGCTCGTTAGATGCAGAAACCAAAAGACGCATCGGTACACGTTCAATATCGCTGCCGTTTTTAAATGTCTTTTCGTTCACAACGGTCAACAACGTGTTCAGAATGGCAGGGCCTGCTTTCCAGATCTCGTCAAGGAAAACCACCTGCGCCGTTGGCAGGTAACCTTGGGTAAGACGGACATAACGACCATTATCTTTCAGCTCTTGAATGCTCAACGGACCAAACACTTCTTCTGGTGTTGAGAAGCGAGTCATTAAGTACTCAAAGTAACTACTGTTATCAAATGCTTGAATAAGACGTTTGGCGATTAAGCTTTTTGCGATCCCAGGAGGACCAAGAAGGAAGACGCTTTCGCCGGCAAGAGCGGCAAGAAGACAAAGTTTGATGGTGTGTTCGCGTTCGTAAACGCCTTCGGTCAGTGCTTTAGCCAGCTTGTTGATACGTTCTGAAAGAAGCGCCTTTTCTGCATTTGATGCGAAAGATGGTTGAATCATAAAAGCTCCGGCTGTTGAACTGAGGCTGTATATTTAATTTTATACATTTGTTATCACTTTGTTACAAGTGTATTTTTTATTGAACCTCGGTTATACCAGATGCTCCTCGCGCGCGTGCGCGGGTAACCATAGTTTTCATTTATGGGACATAACTCACTGAAAGTGCAGTTTTCATAAGAGTATGAAACCATTTTCTACTTTTGTTTCACGCGGTTTGTGGTTAATGTGCAAAACACGTCAACACGCGGTTACAGCTAGGATCCACAACTGCATGAGCAAAACAATTCATACATGGAAGCAGATCTCTCTGGTCGAAGAGGAAATCAAGCTACCAACTGGTCGGATGATCACACATACCACTATCCAACACCCCGGTGCTGCCGTTATCTTACCCATTACTTCAGATGGCAACATCGTTCTTGTTAATCAATTCCGCCCCTCTCTTAACAAATGGCTGCTTGAATTGCCTGCTGGCACACGTGAAGGAGATGAAGATCCTTTGCACTGCGCTCAAAGAGAGTTGGAAGAAGAAACAGGATACAGCGCCGAAAAGTTCACATCGCTTGGTCAAGTTACCCCTCTTGCTGGTTTCTGTGATGAAATCCAGTACTTGTTTGTTGCTGAGCAACTGAACAGGACCAATCGATACGAGTGTGACGACGATGAAGTCATTGAAGTGGTGACATTGTCACGAGAAGAACTCGAACAACAGATTATTCAAGGCATGATTACTGATGCCAAAACTATCGCTTGCCTAAGCAAAGCTCGTCTTTGCGGTTATATTTAGGTCTTTTCGACCGAGGAGAGAATTATGGACTTTCGATCAGATACCGTTACACAACCTACCCAAGCAATGCGTGAAGCAATGTTTACCGCTCCTGTCGGCGATGATGTGTACGGTGATGACCCAACCGTTAACGAGTTAGAACATTTTGCTGCTGAGCTTGCGGGCTTTGAAGCGGCAATGTTCACAACCTCTGGCACACAAGCAAACTTACTTGGCTTAATGGCGCATTGTGAGCGCGGTGACGAATACCTATGTGGTCAGCAAGCACATAACTACAAGTACGAAGCTGGCGGTGCGGCGGTACTGGGCTCTATCCAACCTCAACCGATTGAAAACAACCCAGACGGTACTTTGCCATTCGATAAGCTAGAAGCTGCAATCAAGCCAGATGACGCGCACTTTGCACGCACTCGCCTACTTAGTCTAGAAAACACCATCAACGGTAAAGTGATTCCTCTTTCCTACCTTGCAGAGGCCCGTGAGTTTGTGAACAAACATAACTTGCAGATGCACCTAGATGGCGCTCGCGTATTCAACGCAGCCGTTGCGCTTGATGTTCCGGTGAAAGAGATTGGTCAGTACTTTGATTCAATGACCATCTGTCTGTCGAAAGGTCTGGCTGCCCCTGTTGGTTCACTGCTGCTTGGTAGTAAAGAGTACATCGCAAAAGCTCGTCGCCTAAGAAAGATGGTCGGCGGTGGTATGCGCCAAGCGGGTATCCTTGCAGCAGCTGGCAAACTAGCCCTTACCGAGCAAGTGGAACAACTAAAACAAGACCACATCAATGCAAAGACATTAGCGGAAGGTTTAGCGGAATTGCCTGGTTTCTCTGTTAATCCAGAATTTGTTCAAACCAACATCGTCTTTGCCAAGCTTGATCCACAAGTGGATATCGCTGGTATTGCAGAAAAGATGAAAGAGCAAGGCATCACGATTACTCCAGGAAACCCAATCCGTTTCGTGACGCATAAAGATATTTCGGCACAAGACATCGATACTTTCCTATCTAGCCTTAAATCTCTGCTTTAACTTGATTTTGATCATTGAGCTTCCCCTAAGGGGAAGCTTTATTCTATCTCGAAACCAATATTTTAAATTCGAGAACTATCCATGCTTAGATACGTGCTTCTAGCGTCTCTTATTCTCTCTTCCTCTGTTGTGGCGAAACCTTTTGGTGACGTTGATAAAGGCAAACTTAAATCACCAAGCTGTGTCTATTGTCATGGCTCAAACGGCATAACGACAAACGACGCTTACCCTAACCTAGCCGGTCAGAATGCTCAGTACCTGTATGATTCTATGAAAGCCTATCAAGATGGGCTTCGCTTAAGCCCTATGGCTGAGATGATGGCAGCCCAATTACGCATGTTGAATGATGAAGATTTACGCGATGTTGCCGTGTTTTATTCAGAACAAACACCTCATGCAGAAAGGTGAATAATTATGGGACTTGTGAATAGCCACAAGTCCTAACTCTATTTTCATTCGCACAACATCCAACCCAAATAATTAACCAATAAATTATTGATAATCAACCCAACCCTCTTCAGATCAAATTATTGATGAATTTATAGTTCACCAACTCAGTTAATATTGACTTTTTATTCTATTTTATCGATATTTCATGCTTTCTATTATTCGACGTGAAATAGGTTATGTCTCACACACAAGCTCAGCCATCGGAATCGGCGGCGACCCCTAAATCATGGCAGATGCCTGATACCCTCATTTTGATCTTCATTGTTGGTATTCTTGCTGCGATTCTTACCTACTTAATTCCTGCTGGTCATTTCGATAGCCAACAGGTGGCCTACATGGTCGACGGTGCAGAAAAAACTCGCACAGTTATCGATCCATCTTCTTTCTCTTATGCAACCGACGAAAATGGTGAATTGGTTTACAACAAGGTTGGACTGTTCGCTTCAGGTGGTGGCATTGGTCTAATGAACTTCCCATTCGAAGGTCTGGTTTCAGGCTCTAAATGGGGCAGCGCGATTGGCGTTATCATGTTCATGCTGGTTATCGGTGGTGCATTTGGCGTGGTAATGCGCACAGGCACAATTGACAACGGTATCCTTCGCCTTATCGATAAGACCAAAGGTAACGAAGCACTATTCATTCCAGTTCTGTTCTTGCTGTTCTCTTTGGGCGGCGCAGTATTTGGTATGGGTGAAGAAGCCGTAGCATTTGCGATTATCATCGCGCCACTAATGGTTCGCCTTGGTTACGATGGTATCACTACAGTAATGGTGACCTACGTTGCGACTCAAATTGGTTTCGCAACGTCTTGGATGAACCCATTCTCGGTAGCGATCGCACAAGGCATCGCTGGTATTCCGGTTCTGTCTGGTATGACTATGCGTATGGGTCTTTGGGCTGCGTTTACCGCGATTGGTATTGCTTTCACTATGATCTATGCTGCGCGTATCAAAGCAAACCCTGAGCTTTCTTACAGCCGCCGTACTGACAAATACTTCCGCCAGCAAGAGCTTGGTGATCACGACTCTCGTTGGAACCTAGGTGATACGATGGTTATCCTTACGGTTATCGCAACCACAGTATGGGTCGTATGGGGCGTAGTGGCTAACGCATGGTACATCCCGGAAATCGCGTCTCAATTCTTCACTATGGGCTTTGTCGTTGCGATCATCGGTACGATCTTCCGTCTAAACGACATGACGCTAAACTGCGCGGCTGACGCATTTAAAGAAGGCGCAGCAATCATGCTTGCTCCTGCTCTATTGGTTGGTTGTGCGAAAGGTGTATTGCTTATCCTAGGTGGCGGTACTACTGATGAAGCGAGCGTACTGAACTCGATCCTGAACAGCGCTGGCGGCGTGATCAGCGGTCTTCCAGATGTTGCTGCGGCTTGGTTGATGTATGTTTTCCAATCTATCTTCAACTTCTTCGTGACTTCAGGTTCTGGTCAAGCAGCGCTGACAATGCCTCTATTGTCTCCTCTTGCAGACATCGCTGGCGTTACACGTCAGGTTGCGGTTCTAGCATTCCAGCTTGGTGACGGTTTCACTAACGTTATCGTTCCTACTTCAGCGTCTCTAATGGCAACACTGGGAGTGTGTCGTATCGACTGGGGTGACTGGGCGAAATTCTGCTGGCGCTTTATGCTATTACTCTTTACCCTATCGAGCATTGTCGTCGTCGCAGCTCACTTGATGGGTTTTGCGTAAACTGATTACTAATATCCCCAAGTAACTTAAACGCGAAAGCGGAGCTTGGGTATAAAGAATAAGGCGAGACAAGGTTCTCGCCTTTTTTAATTTAAGCCGTATGGCAAACAAGCATCGAAGTAAGATGTTTTGGAGTGACAACTTTAATGGCAACACAATTTCTGGATGACGTAATTCAAGGTCATCAAGTCATTCAATCTCTTGACGTAACAGACTTGCCTGCAGGCGAGCATAAGTTTTGGTTCCGTATCGCAACCAACTCCCTATCTCAATGGCAACATTTGCCTGTGTTGGTTTTCAAAGGCGAAAAACCGGGTAAGAAAATCATGATCACAGCAGGTGTTCATGGTGACGAATACAACGGTGTTTTAGCGGCGCAAAAGACCGCACGTGAACTGATTGGTAAAGACATCGCGGGTACTGTAACTGTCGTTCCGACCATCAACCTGACGGGTATGCTGAACCACAGCCGTGACTTCTTCTCTGCGGATCCAGATGCATCTCCTGCAAACTTAAACCGTTTCTTCCCTGGCGATGCAAATGGCAACGAAGCAAACCGCTTCCTGTTTGCTTTGTGGAATAACCTTCTTAAGCCGAACGCAGAACTGGCGATTGATTTGCACACTCAAACCACTGGTGCTGCTTACCCGCTGTACGTTTTTGCCGATTTCCGTATCGAGCAATCTGTGGAAATGGCTCGCCTCATTAACCCTGACGTGATTCTTAACGATCCGGGTGACGCTGGTGTACTTGAAACTGTATGGAACAACAGCGGCATTCCAAGCATTACCATCGAGGTGGGCATGGGCCGTTACACAGAACAAGAGCTGATCGACCGTACCGTGACTGGCATCTTCAATATCCTTGCTCGTCATGACGTCGTGTCTGGTGAAGTTGCAGAGATCACGCCTTGTCTAGAAGGTAAAAACATCATCAGCATTCGCGCCGAACTGGGTGGCTTTGTACTGCCACAAGTGAAGATGATGGATAAGGTAGAACAAGGTCAGTTAGTTGCGATTCAATACGACAGCTTTGGTGATGAGATTCAGCGTTATACCGCGCCAACAGAGGGTACAGTTCTGAGTCACAACATTGAATCGATCCGCGCACCTGGTTCTTTGGTTGTTCGACTGATTAAGTAATCCCGGACTAAATAAAATGCATGCCCTACTTTTTGTAGGGCATGTTTCATTTGTCGCTGTGACTATTACTTGGTTTGGTCTACGAGAATCAATTCGTCCAACGCGAAGCCTTTCTCTTTTGCTACTTTTTTGAAGCGCTCGATCGTTGCTTTATCGACGGTTGGTGTGCGTGACAGTAGCCATAGGTAGTCGTGATTGAAACCAGAGATAAACGCGTAGTCGTAGTTCTCACCTAGCTCAAATACGATGTAAGACGAATAAAATGGACCGAAGAAAGACACTTTCAAATGCCCTGTGTTTTCACCATCGACGAAATACGCTTTGCCGTCAGCTTGCGTCCATTCTTTATCTTCTTCTGAATAGCCTCGGTTGATAACCGTTATGCCACCATCCTCACGTAACTCGTATTCAGCCGTCACATTCGATAAACCACGCTCAAAGGAATGATCAAGACGCGCAATTTCATACCACTTGCCTAGATATGGTTGAAGTTCAAAGTTGTTGACCGGCTCCACGCCGTCCGGTTTAGACGTACAGCCAAACAACGTTGCAAGGGACAAAAGTAAAAGTGTTTTAAGAGATTTCATACAGCAACCTGAAATTAAATTAGTGTCTGATTTTACTATAGAAGATAAAAATTCGATCAGAAATTAATGTATCGAAATTCTCCACAGGACAGTCCTACGTCCTGGAAACCTTGTAGTGCTTCAAACACATTAAAGTGGCTCACGACAACAACCTTTCGATATTGACGGTAACGCTCCAACACTAGCTCTGCACGCGCTTTTAACTCGTCAACATGTTCGTAGCGGGTATCAGTCATTGGAATACCTACTTTTAATAGCTCTCGATATTCGTGCCAACGTCGGTCTCTCTCATTCAAGGTAATGTAGCCACCTTCTTTGTCAGCACGCCACTCTCTCAAGTCATGCTCAACAAACAAAGGCAAACCGCGATGACGATTGAGAATTTCTGCAGTTTGAAGAGTACGCGTATAAGGTGAGCTTATGATGATTTCAGCATCATTGAAGACTGGATGATTGAGTTTTTCTTGCAGCTCGGGCAAATGCTCTTGGCAAAGCGGCGCATAATCCTTCTCAAGTTGAGTCATCTGCCGCTCATCCGCTAACGTAAAATCTGGCACGCCATGCCTTACAAATACAATATCCATATTGTGGTACTCGTCCTTGTTAAATTGCTATTGAGAAATTGGAGTCAGTTTTAGATGGGAGTGCACTTCTCCATTTTTGAATTCAATCGCAGAGTGGATGGAAGGTTCACGGTTTCCTACAACAGAAAGTTCATAAGTGTTTTCGCCTTTGTAGAGCGTGATATGAAGTACGCCAGCCTCTAGCTCCCAATACCCTTTGGTATGAAGGCGTCCAAACAAAGTGTATTCATCGAGTGAACCATCCGCATGTAAGTGCACCTCTGTGATGTAGCCACCTGTGCAGCTCTTGATCCAGCAACGATCACTGACTTCTTCCAAGCGTACTTCTCTTTTGCTTGCCTTCCATTTTGAGAAACGTTCAGACTCCGCAAAAGACACGTCGATATCG
The DNA here is from genome assembly GCF_002163755.1 of Vibrio campbellii CAIM 519 = NBRC 15631 = ATCC 25920. Classification (NCBI taxonomy): domain Bacteria; kingdom Pseudomonadati; phylum Pseudomonadota; class Gammaproteobacteria; order Vibrionales; family Vibrionaceae; genus Vibrio; species Vibrio campbellii. The sequence continues at coordinate 500,705 of NZ_CP015864.1, read as the reverse complement.
GAATGTTCTTTTATGGGCGTACCTTCAAGCTCACGTAAGCAAAGCTGAATCCAACTAGATATTTGCATGGAATGTCCTTAAGGTTTCAATCGCCCTTTTTACTCCTAAACGTGGGCTGCTTAATACTGGTATATCGACATCAACTAATGATGCCGCACCTGACATCGAAGCTTGTGCCAATACGATTACGTCATAATCACGAGCCTTTTGCTCTATTACCGCTTTGATCTTGTCGTAATAACCTTGGTTATCTTGGTCGAGAAAACGCTCCCAAGCACCTTCAACCACAAACGTATCTAACTGAAGAATACAATTGCCCTCACTTGTCTCAAGTAACGCCAAACTAGGTTCAATGGTTGTCGATAATGCCGCAAGTAACAATACTCGCTCATGAGTTACGGCTTGATCACCCATTGCGCGGTCGATACGCTGAACGTTAACGCCCTGCTCCGTAAGCGATTCAGCAAAGCGACCAATTGAAGAACAGGTACAAACCACCAAGTTTGCTTGCTCAGAAAGCTCGCTTACTTTGTCTTGTACTGATTGCTTCACCTTAGATTCGTCTTCCCCAGCAACCAAACGCTGTAACAAGTCAGCATTGGCAAAGTGTGCGACTTTTAAATCAGGTGCGAGCTCTGTCATCAGTTCGAAGAAAGGTGAAATGTGTACGGGTGAAGTATGAAGAAAATATATGTCGTATGGCTTCATGCTAAGTTGTCGATTTTTATTTCAATTTCGACAACTTAGCACAAGGCGACGGGAATTAATGCGATCAAAGTTATTGTTGTGCTTCCCAAAGACCAAGAAAGTACTTGCCGTAAACCACTTCGGTTTGCATATGCATAATCAGTAGAAATGCAATCAAAGCTAATACTATACGATTGAAATAACGGCTGACCTTGGTACGGACTTTTATATCGAATACACCGATATGAATACCAACATAGGCAAAGGGATAAACCAACAAAACAGCGAGTAATCAACCTAGGTAGCCGGATATCGCCATTTCCTCGTAACCGATCATAATACCGAATGTCAGAATTCGCACAGCTGCGATCTGTGACAGAAAAGTCACTTAAATAAGTTAGCTATTTATTTATAAAATCTTGAGAAAGCAAAAAATCTTCTGCCATTTTGGGCGAAGTGATGTGGATGAACTCGATAGGCGAACCTTTTAAATCCTCCTTCAGCTTTAAATAACGCTTCCGATTCTTTCGGTAATTCTTAATCGACCACCAAATAATCGAATCCTTACTCAAAAACGCTTTTCTAAAACTTTCTCTATTTCCAGTTCCTTCCCAGAACTCTTCTTGAGTCCATGCCCTTTTGATAGCACGAGTTACGGAGCGATAAGTGGTAATAAAACGTGAATAATCGAGCCAGATGATGGTATCGACCCTTCGCCATTTGTATGGTTGTGTTCTGCTGTAGTTCCCATCGAGTACCCAAGCGTCTTGTTGAGTCACGTCCACGACTTTATAGAAGAACGTCTCATCATCGAGTTCTTTCCAATCGGGAAGCCAGAACAACCTGTCCATTTCTATGTACGTGACACCTAATTTCATTGCGAGCTGCTTTGAAAACGTTGATTTACCGCTTCCACTGCTGCCTACTACATTGATCCTTTTCATTAAATCCTCCTAGGTGACCGTACCAAATTGACAAAGAGCGACGCACACCAACTATAGGAAAGTCGGGAAAATGCGGAGGCGAAATACTAATGATTACGCTTTAAATTTCTAGTGTAGATTCAATTAGATGTGAAGTTACGCGCATAAAAAAGCCTCCAATTAAGGAGGCTTGCAACAACTAATGGGCTAATTACAACTTATCCCAAGCGTCTGACCAGTAAACGGTTTCACCTGGCGCATAAGAAGGGTTTGAACACCAGCCCGTGTATGGCCATGGTTTACATTGATACAAGTTGCCATCTGAACCTGTGACAATGTCACCTGCTTCATACGTTTTTCCAGATTCATACGGAGGGTAACTGCTGCCATCAGAAACAATCACAGAGCGTTGTGCAGTCGTAGTTTGATTAGCACTGTCCGTTACGCGGTAAACCAAGTCGTAGACACCTAGTACGTTCAAATCTACGCTGCCTTCTACACGCACTTGATCAGTCAAATCACCGTCTTCTGCATCCGTCGCTTTTACGCCTGCCATTGGGTCAAAAGCGTCACCAAGCTGGATGGTCGTATCTGCGACACCTTCAAACTCAGGCACTAGGCTGTAAACAACAACCGTTCTACTTTGCTTGGTTTCATTGTTGTCGCTATCTTTTACACTGTAAACCAAAACATATGTGCCTACCGTGTTCACATCAACTGAACCTTCGACAGTGATGCTGTTGGTTAGGTCTCCATCTTCTTTATCAGACGCAGTAACACCTGCATACGGGTCAAATGAACTACCGTGATGCACACGAACATCGTTGAGGCCACTAAACACTGGTTCACCTTCACTTGGTGGTGGAGTCTGCCCGTGGATAAACGGACCGTAATCCTTCACGAATTTTTCACCGTACGCTTGGCCATTTTTATCGGTGCCCATATCCCAGTTCACCGACCATGTCATTACGCCACGAAGTGCCTGCCCTTGCGCTTTAAGTTGATCAAACGCGTCGTAAAGGTCTTGAGGGTTTTGAACAAAGCCCGTTGCAGCAGCATCAATGTTAGATGGGATACCAAACACCAGTTTGTCATGCGGGATTTTGTGGAAACCGCGTGTACCGTTCGATAGAGCGTCCGAAATGTAGTAAATAAACTCTTGTTTTAACTCATCATTGTTTTGCGCTATCCAACCCACGCCATCAACCCAAATACCGTCACCACCTTGATTGTAAAACTGAGGGTTGATCCAATCGTAGTACCCTTCTAAACCAGTAATGTAAGGAACATACTTGCCACCTTCTGTTAGATAAGGGAATTCAGGCGCCATCGTAATTAGGAAGTTCTTACCTTGTTGTTGATAATGCTCTTTTACAAGGCGAAGTGCAGCTGGAATTACGGTTTGGTTGTTCTCTGCCGTTACTGCTGACTGCTCTAGATCGATATCTAGACCATCAAAACCGAACTTATCCGTTAAACGAATAATCTCTTGTGCGAACGCTTGTTCGTCACCAGTTCTAAGTTCAACGTGAGCATCTGCGCCACCAAGAGCGATGAGAACGGCACGTCCTTGTTGGTTTAGAGCTTCAATTTGGTCAATAAATTGTTGTTCTGAAAGGCCGATATTTGGATCGAGCTTAAAGGTTGGAATACGACCTTCACTGGTATTGAATACCTTCATAAAGGAGACGTTAACCACATTGTACATAGGATCAACTTCATCCAATGTTACACACGGTGCATTACCTCCCTTGTAACCAGCGCCATCGCACCAGTTATGCCAGTAACCCACTACGACACCACCATCAGGATTTACCATCTCATTAGCGGATGCGACGTTCGCAAGACCACTCAAACCCATTGCTACTGCTAGATATAGCGCTTTTTGCTTCATCGTGTTACCTCTCATCCATTTTGTTTCATCACAACAATCATTCAGTACTTTGTATTGGCACTTAATGAATTTCGTTTGGATTATATTGCCGAGCTAAGAAAACAGATACACTTACAAAGTTATGTTTTTAATGTCTATTTTATAATTGTGATCTTAATTCACGACGCGAAATGAACCGTAAAGCTGCGCTCGCAATTAAGCGTGACGTTCTATCAAAATCCCACAAAAACTTAACCAATCTTCTTTTTTTGGAGCTCGCTCGCAACGATTTCATCAGGATTTAACCCTCTGCATATCAAAAGTTTGCACAACGTAGACATTGTGCTTTAACGCCGAGCTTTATAATACGTGCTTGCAAACAGAGGTTAATTTTATGAAATTAAAAACCGTGTCAGCTTGCGCTATCTTGATTCTTCTTGCTGGATGTCAGCAAAATACTCAAGATGAAGCGGCACAACCAACAACCTCGGCAGATGTATGTAATACACAAGGAAATATGCCAGGTGGGTGGAATGAATTTGACGCCACCCCAGACGCTCAAAAGGCTATGGCCTTTGTCCTAAAGAAAATGGAAACTCTCGCTTCGTTTAAACAGATCTTGTCCATTCATGCACAGGTTGTTAGTGGTGTGAACTACGCGATAGAGTTTGAATTGAATGATGGCTCAGTTTGGAACACGGTTGTTTACCGCAACCTTGATGGTGAATATGCGATTACGCAATCGCCGAAGGAAGGTCGCTTCTGCGAACAGTAAGTGCTTCGAGACAGAGAAACAAAAAGCCCCGCTACTTTACACCGTAATCTAGCGGGGCTTTTGTTTATTTACGTTTACAGGTATTGATTAAGAATCAAATGCCATCTGAGATTTCACAGAAACTGTAGAACCAAGTCGCGATGGTTCAACATCAATACGCTGTGCCATTTGCTCTTTCAGTTCAGATACGTGAGAAATCACGCCAATCATGCGACCCGTTTGCTGTAAGTCGACCAAGGTTTGAATCGCAAGATCCAATGATTCCGGATCTAAGCTGCCAAAACCTTCATCAATAAACAGCGTATCCAAGCGAATACCACCACTGTAAGACTGCACAACATCAGATAGACCGAGCGCTAATGCCAACGCTGCCATGAAAGATTCACCACCTGATAACGTCGCAACATCGCGGGTTTTACCTGTGTAGCTGTCCTCTACTACCAAATCCAAGCCCCGCCCTGCCGCACCTTTGAAGCCTTCAGTTTTACGAGCCAAGATATAACGGCCTTTGCTCATCAGGCTTAAACGCTGTGACGCTTGAATCAACACGTCGTCTAATAACACACCAAGGACAAATCGGTGCAAACTGATACGGCTACCCGTTTTACCGCTTGCAACGTCATACAAGGTGCCAAACACTTTGTATTCGTCTTCTAACTTGGTGTTCTTGTCATGTAACGTCGCGATGTCATTACGGACTTTCTCTAGACGTTCAAACAAAGAGCGCGTGCTATCAAGCTGATTACGCGCTTCAACGTAACCTTGCTGGACACTGTTTAATTTAACGTTAAACCCTTCTAAATCAGGTAACGCCAGGTCTTTCAACATGGAGCTCAAGTCTGCCAAGGTTTGTTCTAGCTTGATTTGAGTCTGTTTGAACGCCTCAATTTCTTGCTGCCAAACCTGCATCTCAGCTTCATCAACTTTACTTGCTAGGAATTGTGCTTCATCCTCGAATGCGCTCGCCTGCAACGCTTGCGCCCAATCAGTTTTGGCTGTGTTCAAACGCTCTAGTGCCTCATTCAACCACTGTTGATTGGTTGTCAGTTGGCTTTCAATATTGGTCTTCGCCAGCACGGCTTGTTGTAAATGGTTTTGTGCAGACTCGAATGCGGTATTCAACTCCGTAATCTGTTTTTGAATCACAACAATGTCTTGCTCAAGAACTTCAAGAGATGAGTACTTGGCATCTAACGAAGCAGACAGTTTAGCCAGTTGCTCTTGGTTCCCTTTTATCGTCGATTCATTCGCTGCCATCTGGTTTTGCAGATCATTGATCTTACCTTCCCCAGTAACACAACGCTGGTTTAACTCATTGACAATTTGTTCCAGCTGAACCAAGTTAATCGATGACAATTGCTGTAAACGTTCATTGAGCTGCTGCATGGACGCTTGTAACGCGCTTAAATCCATCGATGCGTTTTGGCCAAGTTCAACGGATAGTTGCTCTATCTGCTGTTTGTATTGTCCGACTGCGATATTGTGCTGCTCCAATTGATTGCTCAATTGGTTAAGCGCAACTTGCCCTTCTCGCTCCGTATTTCGAGCACGCTGAACTTGCTCTTTTGTTACCTCTTCAGCAAAAAATTGAGCGGGTTGAGGGTGTTCTACACTACCGCACACTGGACACATTTCACCGGCTTGTAAGCGCTGAGCCAATACAGCAGCTTGAGCATTGTGCCAGCTCAATTCAAGTGTATCTGCTGAGCGTTGAAGTTCTACGTATCGCGCTTTTGCTTGGTCAACCAAAGCTTGCTTGCTAGGCGTCAATGCATCCAATTTCGCTAGCTCTTGGTTTAAGCCAGTGAGCTTCTGTAGGTCTTGCATCAAACGTTGTTGCTGTTTTATCTCAGCCTCTACACTGCCAATACTTGCAACATTGACTCGGGCTTGATCCAGAGACTTCTGACCTCGTTGCGCCTCTAGCGTTAACTTCTCTTTCAGAGCGATATATTTCTTAAGCGTTGCCTCAAACTCCGACTTTTGCGTCAAACCTGCGTTAATGGCTTTCTCTAGCTCTGACTTTTCAACCAACTTTCCTTTCATGCCTTCAAGTTGGTATTGCTGCTCTGTCAGTTTTGGCAATTGAGCGGCTTGTTCTTTCGCGGTTTGCAATGCGCCTTCTTTGGATTTTACCGCGTCATTTGCCACAGTAAGATCTTGAGAAAGCTTAGCCACCTTTTGCTCAAGTTCTTGCGTTTGCTTTGAGGCATTTTGTAACGTGACATAAGGCAACTCAACCTTGCTTGCCTTCTTCGCATTGTCTAACTGCAATTGACGTGATGAGACAGCATCGCTCTGTTCTAAATGTCGCTTCAATGCAATTTCGGCTTGCTCGCGCTTTTTAAACTCATTGCTCAACGCTTCTGCTTTCTGCAGATCAGTTTTTACCGCATTTAATTGCGCCAGAGATCCTTGCTCTTGCTTTTGTACGGTTTCAAATTGAACAGATAACGCCTCACGCCGCTCTGTTAACTCTGCTTCGGAAGAAACACCAGCCACCTGCAGTGCGCCTCGAATTTGGTTATCAAACTCATCTTTGGCTTTGCTAATAGCACTCGCTTTGTCTTTCAGTGCGTATTCAATCTTCTTGTAGATATCCGTTTGGAATAGCTGACCAAAGATCTCTTCCCGCTCTTTGGATGTCGCAAGTAACAACTCTCGAAACTTACCTTGTGGCAACACCATCACTTGGCGGAACTGAGTTTCGTTCAAGCCAATAATATTGGTCACTTCTGTCTTTACTTGAGTTGTTTTGCTAGTGATGAGCTTTTCTTCGTCCGTAATCTCATACAAAGCTGCGGTATGCTTACGCACCGTCATGCCCTCACCACGCGCCTTTGGTGCTTCTTGTTCTGGTGAGCGAATCACTCGATAAGATTTGCCGTGTAAAGAGAACTCTAGCGTCACTTCGGTCAATAACGTTGGTGCTGCCATATCGCAACGCATTTGAATGCCTTGACGCTCGTTACCCGTCGTTTCACCATAAAGCGCAAAACAAATCCCATCGAGAATCGAGGTTTTACCCGAACCAGTAGGACCATTGATAAGAAACAGAGGGTTAGTACCCAGCTTGTCGAATTCAATCGTTTCTGTTTGAGCAAACGGACCAAAAGCCTGCATTGTCAGTTTAATGGGTTTCATGTTTGATCCTTACTGAGCTTGCTGAGAAAGTTGTTTGATAATGTCACTGATCGCTTGATCTTGTTCTTGCGATAATTGGCCGTCTTGCGCTTCCGAAAAGAAATCTCGGAACATGTCTATCTCACTTCTCGCCAACTTCGCTTGCGCCATTTCTTGCTCGACACCAATTAACATGCCCGGTTTTTCTAGGTGCAAAACATTTGGGTAAACAGTACGTAGCTTTTCCATTGGGTTTAAGATCGCGTGCTTATCCATCAAACGTACCAACAGGTAGTCTTCGTTTTTCGGATCGGTTTTGCCCTGCTCTATTACTTGTTCAAGTTCGCCTTCAACAATTCGCATATCATGAGGTGCGGCAAGCTCAATATGCTCTGCCGAGACAAAACCGTTTTGGTCAATTTCCACCAGCGTGAAACCTTTCTTCTGGTTTTGTTCACCAAAACTGTATTTCATCAGTGAACCAGAATAACGAATGTACTCTTCGCCTTTTTTCTGTGGCTGGTGCAAATGCCCCAACGCTACATAGTCAAAGTTGAGAAAATGCTCGTGACTGACACGGTCGGAACCGCCAATCGAAAGTGGACGCTCAGATTCAGACTCAATGGCACCATCGACAAAGCAGTGACTGACTAACACGTTGCGTTGTTCTGGCTGGAACTGCTCCGTGATTTTCTCGGCAAGTAACTTGTGCGCTTGATCGTGGGTCGAAACGGGTTCTTGGTAGGCAAAACGGACTTGCTCAGGGTCGTTATAAGGCATGCCATAAAAAGCAACTTGCCCTGCGCTTTCTGTTTCAATAACAACAGGGGTAAGCATGTCTTCGAAGTTACTGATAATGTGAAGGCCCGCATTTTTCATCTGTTCTGAACCAAAACCCAAACGTTCAGCTCCATCATGGTTGCCAGAAATCAGAATCATCGGCGTATTTAGCTCACCACAGACTCGCTTCACTACTTTGTTAAGTAGTTCAATCGCAATGGTTGGTGGGACAGAACGGTCATAAATATCACCAGCAACAACCACCGCATCAACAGGGTTGTCTTCAACGTATTGGATTAACTGGTCGAGAACCGCTTGCTGATCGTCAAGCAAAGAGACGTTATGAAACTGTCGGCCAAGGTGCCAATCTGAGGTATGGATAAACTTCATTCGAATTCACTTTCTGCCATCAATATGGCGCTATCTTATTATCCCCCTAGGATATCTTGAGTTCGTAAGCTTTTCATGTGGTTTATGACAAGGTTTAGGCATTGGAAGACGAATAGGTATAATCCAACAAGCCGTGGCTATTCAATCAAGTTTACAAATGACAGTTTGTTAATTTTGTTACCTAGCCGAGGCAAAGCATTTCCTTGTAATGTAGTGAAAAACCCAAACAATATGATTAAAACACAACGCTACTCACTCAAAGTAAGCGACGCTAAGCTAACGTTTTTAGACTGTATTATCAGGTCTAACCTTGACTGGTAAGTTTGCGCGAGATTTCATCTGTAGCATCAATAAAAGCTTGAATGATCTTGGGTCCACCATGCCCTTCGTCTTCAACAATTACAAAAGTCCCTGACCGCCATTCATTATTGATCTCCCACGCTGTAACAATAGGAGAACTGACATCCAGCCGCCCATGAATAAGAACACCAGGGATGGTATTAAGCTTGCGCATGTTATTAAGAATTTGTGAATCAGCCATGAACGCGCTGTGCTTCCAAAAGTGAATCACTTGAGTGGCGAACACTGCTCGATACTCAGAGTCATCAAATGAAGGGTTTGGCATGGCAAGTGGGTCTAAGGACACGTGAGCAACTTCCCAGCCGCACCAAGCATCATAAGCGCTCTGACGCGCTGAGATATCATGGCTTAATATAGAATCATAATACGCATCAATGAGTGATTGTCCTGATTTAGGAGATACTGCTTCTCTAAATTTCTGCCACTCCTCTGGAAAAATAACCTTGATATCTTCGGTAATCCATCGAACCTCAGTGGGAGTCGCCAAATTAATCGCAGCTATAACAAGAGCTTTAACACGGGTTGGATACGTTTGAGCATATGCTAAGGCAAGGGTCGTCCCCCAGGAGATACCACTTACCAGCCAAGATTCAATATTTAAGTGATCTCTTAGCTTTTCAATATCTAAAACAAATTGTTGGGTAGTAAAGTTATGGAGTGAATCCAATGATTCAGTAATCAGGGGTTTGCTCCGCCCACACCCTCTTTGTTCGAAGGAAACAATAAGATATCTTTGTGGGTTATATCGGCGTCGGTAGCCTGTTTTAATACCCCCGCCTGGTCCCCCGTGCAAAAAAAGTGCTGGTATTCCATCAGGGTTTCCAGAGGCTTCCCAATATACAAAAACTCCATCATCAACTTCAAGGTATCCTGATTTGAAAGGTTCGATAGCTGGATAAAGAAACTCCATGAATTCACCTACTATTCACTTTACTAGTTCGTCGTTTTGGTTTTACCAGTGTCATTTATTAAAAGAGACTTTAGCCAAAGCCTCTCGAACGTTGGTAGTTTTGAGGTTTTATCCTGCCGCATGACTTTTGACTCATCATAAGTATTTAAATTGGGGTTCTTCATTACTGTACAATTACTTACAGGTAATCCAATACCTGGCCAATGGGTTTGGGAAGACCTTACCTACAACAATATTTTCAAACTCGCCACCGTTAGCTTCGATAACACCGCGTGATGCTAAGTTATCCTTATCTGCAGTCAGTAGTGCTTTCTCAATGCCAAGCTCAGCAGCTTTCGATAGTGCTAGTTTCAGCATTAACTTACCATTACCCTTTCTGCGATATGAAGGAGCTATATCATAGCCAATATGCCCAGCCTCCAAAGCAAGAAAGTCATTTTCTATGTTGTGGCGAACACGTATGGCGCCAAGGATAGTCCTTGCACTATCTATTAACCAAAAATGGCTACATGGCACATAATCCTTACGCAGATTTATGCCTGCCGCTTCATCAGTCAAGCGAGCAATATATTTTAAAAAATCAATCTTACCTTCAAGGTAATACTCAGAATTTTCAACATCATGTTGAGCAAAATCCTCATAAAAATGTTCGAAAGCAGACTCAAACTCTGATGATGGTACAACTAACTCCATTTAATATTCTCCGATCTGATACCACGCCAAATTATCGTGTGGGCAATATAAAAACCGCCATGTGCCACGTATGATGCACAAATCTGTGACAGATATTCATAAAAAATTTTTTGCGTAAACCACTGTGCTATCTAACTCGCCAGATGGTAAACGCCTTGCGTTAGCTAAATGAGCTTCAAGCCTGTAGCCACAACGATTCGCTACTGACTGACTCTTGAAATTAGAACCAGCCATTTTTATTTCGACCCTTTGAGCCGACTTATTGTTAAATGCATATTGCTCTACCAATCCAATAGCCTCACTCGCATAACCTAAACCAGTTTTTGAAATTTTCAGCCAATAACCAATTTCAAAAAAAGGTACATTTTTGTCTCTAATAACAAACCCAATAGCCCCCACATACATCCCAGAGTCTTTCTCGATAATATTGAACCAGAACTCATCAGCGAAATTGGCAAAGTTATGTGCTGCTTCTTTGGTATTTTCTTCAAGACAAGCCTTGGTAAAGTTACCAGAAACCCAAGGCAAAAATTGAGAGAGCTCATACCTCGACTCATCTATCGCATCATACATTGCGTGAACATATTGTAATGATGGTGGAGATAATCTTAGTCTTTCACTTTCCATTTGGACTCCTGTTGGTTGTCTGTACGTAAACGCTCTGTTAAATGGTGGACAAAGTGTCGTGCACACTAAAACCAACGCATACTAGAATTGCCACGTGTTAAGAATCAGTCTTAAACAGCTTTCTTGATGCTCTCTGGCACGTTTATAAAGTTATAAAAAAGCTCATCCTCTGAGTCGATAACAAACTCCAACCGTTTGTACATGCGTGCAGCAGGTTCATTGTTTTTAAAACAGCTCAATGTTAAATCTAATTGCTGTAAATTTGCCTGTTGCTTCAGTTGTTCAAGGACCGCCGATGCGAAGCCTCTCCTTTGCTTATCCCTATATATGATAAGCATGTGAATATGGATACTGCTCGATTTTAGCCGACTGCATACATAACCAACTTTGTCACCATTGTACAAAATCCACCTAAACCACTCTGGCTTTAGCCTAGACTCAAACGATGTTCTTTGAAAATCTTCATCCCAACCAATTGCACTATCAATGATAGGCTTCATATACAATTTAAAAGCATCATATGCCGACGACTGCTCGTGTTTTTTAAATTTTGTAAGGGTGATTTCCATACTTCACCTATCGTTGCAAAAGTTCACATTTGGACGGAGCAATATTAGAGACATTAATTTAAATTAGAAATCAGGCATTCACGGAGTTTGTCTCTAATCCCGACAAAGAGGTTCGTTTCCGGACCATTCGCGACTACTTGGCAAGCGCGATCCCACCTAAGCGATTTTCCAGCTTGCAAGCTTAAAATATTGGATTTTTTATTGAAGCCTAGTGTAGAAATTAACAAGCGTTGTATATCAACCTGAAATTGTTTGTTGTGAAATCGGGGCTCTTAATGTCGATATTTTCGTGTTACGATTTAAGAAAGTTAATATATTCTCGAATGCTATTTTGAAGTAAAGCTCGTAGCTGCTTTGTTCTACGTACCCTAAATGGGGAGTGGCCGTTACTCTAGATAATGACAACAAAGGCTCGTTTTCGATTGACGCTGGCTCGTTGTCAAATACATCAACGGCAGCTCGCTTAGTTGGGACCGAGATTAACTCATTGTATAAAGCTGAGTTTTCCACAAGCTCTGAGCGGCTAGTATTAACAAACAAAGAGTCAGGCTTCATTAAACTTAAGTCCTGAGCTGTTACACACGCCCTAGTTAAATCATTCAAACGTAAGTGAAGTGACAATACATCAGAATCAGAGAAAAACTTCTCCTTTGAAGCTGAAGCTTCAAAGCCATGCTCAAGCGCAAGGTTTCTTGATTGTTCACTCCCCCAGACAACCACGGACATTTCAAATGCTTTTGCATATTGGGCAACTCGCTGGCCAATTTTTCCGTAGCCCCAAATACCAAGCTTTAGTCCCTTTAGTGTACGACCTAAACCAAGTGCATCAGAATCTTGCCATTTATCGTTTTTGAGATTGGATGAGTAAGTAGGTATGTTGCGGCTTGCCGCCATAATCAGCGCCCACGCCAACTCCGAAGGAGCGATAGGAGAGCCTCGCCCTTCCAACACTTTTACTCCATACCTTTCACATAGGTGAACATCGATATGATTACTAACTTTGCCCGTTTGACTAATAACTTTGAGGTTTGGTAACTGAGCAAGTAATGACTCTGTAATGACTGTGCGCTCTCGGATTAAAACCAGAATCTCCGTGTCTTTAAGCTTCACTGCCAATTCCGGCTCAGAAAGTGTTTCATTCAAGATCAACACATCAAGATGTGATACTAATTTGAAACAATCTAATGTTCTAACCACATTTTGGTAGTCATCTAAAACAGTTATTCTCACGGAACTCTCCTTGATATTGTAACGCTGTATTGGGAGCTAGCTCTCTAGCCCTCTCAAAGGCTTTGGATTTAAGTACGAAGTGCAAAACTCTTGGATACAAAAACAGCAAGCTGTGAAAGCCATGAAGTTTGTTCCTGACAAGAAGTAAAAACGTTAAATTTATACCTCTTGGAAAACAATAATCTAGCGCAGTTAAATCGCTAAATAACTAAGTCGTCACCAAACCACTAGGCTTTTTAAATCACTCTTGGTTTTATTGTTAAGCTTTTTGCTTAGCAGCAATTATTGCTTGAGTTATTTTGGCTCTATGACTTGCTTCCCATTCAGGTAGTGTCAGTGACGACTCCTCAGATGCTTTCTTTGAGACCGATAGAAATACTTCTTCTCTTTTTTCTTTAGGAATAACCACTATACCTTCTACATCAGCGACAATTACATCACCTGTAGACACATTTACCCCTCCACAAGTAATTGAAATACCCAACTGACAATAAACTTCTTTTTTGCCTGGAACAGGGTAAACACCTCTCGCAAAGACTGGAAATCTCATTTGTGAAATTTCACTTATGTCCCGAATTACACCGTCAATAATGAAGCCTTTTATACCCCGACTCTTGGCTACTGCACATACGTTACCACCCGCTACTGCGAACTCGTTATCAACACCATCCACAACAATTATTGAACCCTCGGGTGCTTCGTATATTGCAGAATGGAGCATTAAGTTATCACCTGGTGCTAACTGGACTGTGAATGCTTCTCCGAAGATTCGAGGTGTACCCTGCCAAAGAGGGCCAATGTTGTGGTTAATAAAGTGGTCATTGGCAAGTATATTTCCGTACTCAGTTGTCGCAAATTTAGAAAAATCTTCCTTCATCTTTACCCTCCGTGTTTGAATAAAGCCTAAGGCTTTCTATATTGACGTCTCTCCATATTCCTGAGTAAAACATTGCATTATTCCCTTATTATATCAATCTAAATCAATCACTTATCGTGAATAATTTTGACTTTAATCTCAATATGCCACATTATGCACACAAACCTTGTCCACCATAAGGGACCTTGCAAGTAAACAAACTTGTTTGTAAATGAGTACTTTCTTGCGTGAAAATGCTATTAACAAGAGACTCAGGAGCTAATGCCTTATCTTAGCCTGAACAATCACTTGCCTTTATGAAATCAGATGATTAAATATAAGGGAGCCGATTCTTAATATGTAGGTACTGGTTTGTTAACACAGCAACTCGAGATTAATAATCTCAACATTTTAGTTATTGACGATTGCACCACGTCAGCAACCCTGATTAAGCACCAACTGATATCTCTTGGAGTATCAGCGTCTAATGTCACATGTGTTCATAGTGCGATGCAGGCAGTCGCTACCGTCAAGACTCGCTTTTATTCCTTTATAATCATGGATTATCATCTTTCAACCAAGTTGACTGGTTTGGACCTTATCAATTTATTGGTTCGTGCTAAACTTATCTCTGATACCACCGCCGTGTTGATGATTTCTGGAGACGCGACTCAAGAGACTGTATTAACTGCATTAACTGGTCGAGTGAGGCATTTTTTAACAAAGCCTCTCCAAACGAAGGCACTAAGAAACAAAATATTGATCGCTCTGGAAGAGCAGCATCAATTGGTAAACGCCGAGCGACAGTTAAGCAAAATTAATGATTTGACTCTTACTGAGATAGTTTATTTACACAAAACGTATGGACAAAGCGTCTGTGTTGAATCCTTACTTATTGATACAGCAATCGACTCAGGAAAAATCGATATACTTGAAGGCCTCTTAGCCGTTTGTAGTAAGAAAGATCATGCTAGTCGTATTTGTGCAGAAGCATTTTTACTTCATCAAAAAGGCCAAGTGACTGAAGCAGTTAAAACACTGACGAATTACGTTACACATAACCCGCTGTGCCTCCGAGCAATAGATAATCTCGTCGGTTTACATGAAAGTCTTCATGAGTACAACAACGCCTCGGTATTGGCGCTTCGCGCGTTTGAGTTAACCCCGAGCAGCAGCTCACGTTTAATGACTGTATCAAGAATACTCAATAAATTAGGAGACACAGACAAACTTTTTGATGTGGGGAGCCTTTTTGCCTCGAGCGTGTCTTCTTCCGATCCGCAGTGGTTATCTGCGATGGGGGCTTATATTGATGCAATTATTGAACGCTTCAAAACCCTCAAAACTTCCAATGATAAAAGGTGTGTACTTTTAAAACTTAATGGTTTTTATTTGCTCGCAGAAAAAAGACTAGATCGAAACCAGCATAACGATCTCATTGCCTTTAAAAGATTGATGCAATGCAAGCTATTAATAGCTGAAACAAACCTGGAAGCTGCTCACAAAAAACTTATGCTATCTCTGAGTAATTACTATTCTCAACCTAATAAAATGCCTCTATTTTTATTGCGACAGTTCATCCCTTTAATGGAGTTTTTTGGCGAGTTTGAAATTCAGAGTGAGTTAATTGCACTGTCTATTAAAAAGTCGAGGATCCCTCTTGAGAAAAATGACTCTCTCAGAGAACCTAAAACAAGTCTCGATTATCCATACTCTACTGAGATTAAACTCAAAAAACTCTGCACAAGCAACATTTCAGAAACGAACTGCTCGATAAATGAAAGTATTGAATTTCTGACGCAAATCCCACTGCCACCAAATTGGTCAGATTGGTTAGCCGACTACTTAGCAGGTTCAAGTTCTCAAGATTTGCCGGAGCCCTTTAATTTTAGGATGAAATAATGGGAGTAAATGATGATCAACTTTGATTTATTAAACAGCTATATGGATCACGATCAACAAATTATTCGTGCAATTTTTTTTGCTTACATGGAAGATTATAGTGATGGTCCAGAACGGTTTAATCAACTTTTTTCCGATGAAAAATGGTCTGACTTATTCCTTCTATCTCACAGCATAAAGAGTGTACTTTCAAGTTTTGGGGCAACAACAGCGGTTTCAACTCTAATTAATATTGAAAAGTTTACTCGACAAGATGTTGCTCCCCTCGCTGCTGATATAACTTTAATAACCAAAGAGCTTGTCAATATTAATCAGCAAATTGAAATTTATTTGAGTAGTAACAACTGAGCTTGCCGGAGGCTTTGCTAAAACGTGACGAATCTTTAAACGTTTTCACGGCACCAAAATAGTGGTGCCGTAAGTTAGAAGACTTTAATCTTTGCGATGCTAAGTCAGCTTGAAGCGGTTGATGGTACTTATTAACGTTTCAGAAACACTCTTCAGGTCTTTACCAGCATTTGACATTTGAGACGACTCGTTTGATACCAATGTCGACATCTCACTCAAGCTCACAACACTTCGGTTGATTTCATTTACCGTCACCGTTTGCTCCTCAGCAGCGGTCGCAATACATTGCGACATTTCTTCTATTGTTTGAACTTCATTATTAATTTTATCAATCGTTGAGTTAGCCTGTTCAGAGAGTATGGCAACTCTATCAGCTTTTTCCGTCCCTTGTTTCATTACGACAACAGCATTTTCAGCTCCTTTCTGTAATTTCTCAACGATGTTTTGAATCTCTAGTGTTGATTCTTGAGTTCTCTTGGATAATTTTCTCACTTCGTCAGCAACAACGGCAAAGCCTCGTCCATTGTCTCCTGCTCTGGCTGCTTCAATTGCAGCATTCAACGCTAAGAGGTTTGTTTGGTCGGCCACTCCACGAATAACTTCAAGGACAGTATCAACATCTTTCGAATCGGATGCCAACTTCTGCACAATTTGACCAGCTTCAGTAATTTGCAAGGCTAACTCGCTACCCTCAATCGAATTTTTTTGAATGATTAAATGGCTGTTTTTAGTCTCTATTGCAGCAAGCTGGCTGGCTTCGTTCGCCTCAGAAGTCCTGCCAGCTACTTCCTCGACAGTCGTGAGGATCTCATTCATAGCTGTGGCAAGTAAATTCACATCGTTCCGCTGTTGCACAAGACTACTATCGATCTGATGTGCAGAATTAGATAATTGGCTGGCAGAACTGGTAACCTGAGTACCAACATCACTTACACTCAGCATAATATTCTGAACAGAAGCGACAAACTGGTTAAAGTATAGAGAAAGGTAATATAGCTCTTTACAACCAGTTTCAGGTAAGCGCTGCGTTAGATCCCCTTCCCCCTCCGAAAGCATTTTCATAGCGTGCAAAGTCTTTTGTAGTGGAGTGGTTATTGTTCTAATGAAATACGCGACGATTAGAGAAAGAACTAAAAGTATCCCAACTGCATAAGCGAGTGAGGTCACCTCCGAAGTGCGAGTTTCCGCTTCGAGTACTACCATATTGATGCCGGAGCCCACCATCCAACCCCATGGTTCAAAGAAAACCGCATAGCTGGTTTTAGGCTCAGTAGTATTCTTATCTGAGTTATTCCATTGATAGCTAACGAAACCTCCTCCACCTCTCGCTGTTTTAAATAAATCCTTTACAAAAGAGACACCGTTGCTATCTCGAAGGTGCATGATATTTTTCCCTAGCAGAGAGGGCACCCCTGTCGCAATCTGGTTACCTTCACGATCGACAGCAAAAATGTAGTTATCATCTTCAAAACGTATTGCTGAAACTACTTTTAAGGCTTCGGCTTTTGCAGCTGCTTCGGTTAAAGCTCCAATCTCACTCTGATAGTGGTAATGACGAATTATACTCACTGCACTCTGTACTAAATGCTCAACTCCCATCTCATAATTTTGGTGCATATGATGACGAGTCTTTTCGATATTTAAAATAGTATTTGCAAACAATCCGATTGCAAATAACCCGAGAATAGACCACACCCTGAATGAAATCGAAGCGCTTCTGAAGCTCTTTATAAACATATAGATCACCTACCCAACTCGGTTTATGGTAGCCCATTTAATATAGATACTAACACTCGATGCATCCCATTCTTTGGGCATGTGTTAAATTCAAAAGTAGATGAAAATCTTAATCTGTGCTTCTTTTTCTGACAGAAATATTATAAATACACCCTTAATAACAACGAAATTAATACAAGACATTGATTTATAGGGTTTGATAGGAGGTTTTAAACTTTCACGATAACTATTTATTACAGCAAAATCGGTCTGAATTCCTCTTACTCTAATGCCTTTTGAAAGGTATCTTTTCAGCTTTGGTGAGGGAGTCGGCCGAAACAGCATAAAGAAGAACAAAAGGGGCAACGTCGTTAAAGATAGTAGGGAGAGTTAGGCATGCTCTCTATTGACTTAAAATTTCGTAAGAGAGAGGCTAAGCGATGCTAGCCCCGTCTCTTCGTGATATAAGTTAAGAACAAGATGATTGCTAGAGCTTAATGATTGCTAACATGTCCTCACCATCCTCATCCATACCAACTTCTCCAAAACCAAACTGACTGTAGAAAGACTTTGCAACTGGATTAGTAGGGTTATAACAGATCTCAATCTGTTTGAGGTTCGGCGCTTGTTTGATCTCTTCTATTGCCAGTTTTAATGCAACTCGCCCTATTCCTTTGTTTTGGTGTTTGGCATCAATCATAAAACGCCAAATAGAAACTTTATCACTTGTTTCATAAACCCACATGAAAAAACCAACAGCTTCTTCACCTAGATAGATTGCACGAACCACATGACCTTCGTTGTAGAAAGACTCCACCAGCGACCACATGTTGCATGCTACAAATTCTTCTTGTGGTTTCGTTACGTCTAAGTCGCAGACGAGTTCATAGTTTTGTTTTGTTACCTCTCTCAGAGAGACATTCATGACATCCTTTCCTTATTCATGTTTAATTCGATATCCTTTATGGGGCTAATACATATACCCCAACCAATCGAGTCCACTCTTTATCATTGTTTGATCACGCAATGGCTTCACATAAAAGTCATTAAGCCTTTCTTCTGCGATGCCATAGTTTTTGTGTTCGTGTATTCTCAACCAGCTGGCTTCCACTTCTAAACCTTGAAATCCGTTTTTTAAGTACAGTGAGGAGTCATCGGCCATAAGAGCGATGAAATCAACATCTTTATCTTTGGCATACTCTGTAACGGTATTGAGCATTGCGGAAGCGACACCTTTCCCTTGGAAATCCGTATCAACACACAAATCAATGATGCCCAACACTTTGATTGGCTCTCCATTCAAGTTCATGACTCGATAGTCCAGCCCCATATAACCGATAAGCTTGTTACCTTGAAACTTAAGAGCACGATAATGAGGTAGCTGTTTGTAGTAAGAATGGGCCGACTGGTGATCTGGGAATGCTGCATTTCGCAGTGTCATGATCGCTTGATGCTCTTCTTGTGTCAGTTCGAGCTCTGGCTTAATTTTCATTCATCGCACCTAGGTATTCTTGTTGTAACTTTCGCTTTTGCTCGGCCTTCACATCCGCCCAGCTTCCATTGTTTTCAATGGTAGCGACTCGCTGCTGATACTTGTTAACCGCTCTGCTCAATACCGAGGTAGGATCGATACCTTGCTCTTTTTCCAATGCCATGAGCAGATTTAAATAGTTCCAAAGCACATCGCCAAGCTCATCCTCTAAATAACAAAGACGTGTTTGAGTGATTTCTTCACCGACTTCTTCAAGCTCTTGATATAAAGCATCAAAGTACGTCTCCGAACCTTTGTACCAAGTGTTGGTATTATCGTATTTCGCTTTTCTCCGTGCGATGTCGATCAAGGAACTGAAATGGCCCAAGGTTTGAGCATTCTCAGCTTGTTGGATATCTTCCAGCTCTCTAATGTCGATTCTGTCGACTTCCCGATTAAGAACTCTTTTGTACTCAATGAGAGAGTTAATATTGATGACAGGTAAAGCAAGCCCATGAAAGTCGCGCTGTACGGATTCCGCCAAATCAACATCAAGTGATACCCATTGTTGGCTTGAGGTGTTGAAGATATTAGTTCCCGGACTCAAACCAATCTCTATTTTCTGGTTTTCATAAATCAACTGAAGATATTCTAGGTCCCACTCTTCTTCGCGGTAGTGTTTAAGCGGTTTACTTACAAAAGGTTGAAAGAACGGTAGAAGCGCATTTACATCCTCTTTTTTAATATAGAGGTCGATGTCAGCAATTGGCCGAGAACCGCCATGAAGATGGACGGCGAAACCTCCAACAATTTGGTAGCGAACCCCTTGACCATCCAGTATTGCTTTTAGCCAAGACATTGCACGATACACTGATTCATTCATCCATTGTCCTTGTGTTTTATTAATATGCATCCATTTCAGTAATCAATCAATGTAAGTGATTTATTTTAAAAATAAAAGGTTAAAGTGCCTTACACTTTAGTCGCGTCTATCGAACCGTTAAGTGAATCAATTGCTCGAAGGTATCGATAACATAATATTATCCAAATAATAAATGATAATTATATATTTCCATGTCTTGCCTTTATCTTTAGCTTCAACAACGTTGTTTGTTGAGATGACTCTGTCACTCCAATGAAAAACGGTGAACCCCACATCACATTCATTAAAGAAACTATTGGGTGCTAAACCGAATTGATTAAAAAAAACAAATAAGGAGGTTAATTATGAAAGAAAATTTGTTTAGATAGTTTCAACAGGGTTCTCTAACTCTTCAGAACCGCATCGTTGTGCCGCTAATGGTTCGTTCTCGTTTAAGCCAACCTAGTAACGACACGAACAACATGATGGCAGAGACATACATAGTTTGGGTGTTAGGATACTTTCTAGCGACGCTGACAAGAAGTACAACCACGACAAGCCGAGCGTGTGGTTTTATCCAACAAACTACGCTGCACTTTGCAATATGCGTTCTTTAATGCACGGCGAGCCGCAAACCAATCTTCAGGCTTAGTCAGGATCAAATAGCCATTGAAGCGCTTCACTAGCTCCACTCTGTGTTTATCAATAAAGCGGCTATCAAAACCAATATCGAAGTAATCCAAAGCTTCTTCGATACAAGTAAAGCTGGCAATCTTGGTTTGAATATCGTTTTGGCTCATAGCCTCGTTTCTGAGTTTATTTACTTAACTTAGAGTATAAGGAGTTCCGTTCAACTGATCTTTGATTTACATCTGTAGCACGTCATTTTGCTAGAAACCGCAAGCTTCCAGTTTTCAAAATGAAAATCAATATAAGAAGCCACCCTGCAAAACTGTTTTTACCTTCATAACCGCCACTAACACTCTGATCTTCAAAGACCAAATTTTGGTGCGCATTTTGCGTTAGGTATGTCGTTGACTAGGGAGGAAGGCAATGACATACAGAGCAGAGATTGATGGATTAAGAGCGATTGCCGTCCTATTGGTGATTTTTTTCCATGCAGACATACAAGCTTTTGCTGGTGGCTTTATTGGCGTAGACGTGTTTTTCGTAATCAGCGGTTATTTAATTACCACTATTGTGATAAACGATTTAGATAAGAATCAATTCAGCCTTTTCGATTTCTACGAGCGCCGTATTCGTCGGATCCTACCCTTACTACTGCTCGTTATTGCAGTGTGTTATTTACTCTCTTGGTGGTTGTTCCTTCCCCACGCACATAAAGAAGTTGGTGAGTTTTCGGTATCTTCCATTCTGTCCGCCTCTAACGTTTTGCTTTACCTCAAAGGCCACAATTATTTCGGGCTGGAAGAGCAAGCCAACCCACTCTTTCATACTTGGAGCTTAGGTGTCGAAGAGCAATATTACGTCGTGATCCCTCTTTTGCTTATGTTGCTGGCACGTGGCAAGCTCATGTCTTATCTCACCTTCTTCATCGTAGTATTTGCACTAAGTTTGATGACGGTTTGGTACGCCAGTGGTGATCCTGATTTCGCCTTTTACATGATTTTCTCCCGTGCTTGGGAGTTGGCAGCAGGCTCTCTGATTGCTCTAGCGATGCGTAAAACTGTTATCAAGCCCAACAACACACTTGCCATGATCGGCTTAACACTGGTGCTTGCCTCCTCCTTATTGTTCGATAAATCAAAAGATGGCACCGGGATCATGCTGTTGATCCCTGTGATTGGCACTACGCTGATCATCTTGTTCTCATCCAAAGACAACACGCTGGGTAAAGCCCTAAGCCTCAAATCTGTCGTTTTTGTTGGGTTGATCAGCTACAGCCTTTATTTGTGGCACATACCGTTGCTGGTTTTTTATCGATATGTGCTGACCGCCGGACAAGACTTTAGCCTAGCGTTTTATCTTGTCGCTCTATTTGCCTTTTCTTGTTTAACTTGGCGCTTTGTTGAAAAGCCTTTCCGTAGCCGCAAGAAAATCGGCATGAGCACACTTACGGCCTCACTTGTTTTAGTTACCCTGCCACTGCTTGCTTTTGGGTTCGTCGGCCATAAAAACGGAGGTTTTCCAGGCCGCAGTGCGTTCTTTGAAGCCATGCGCGTTAACAATGGCTACGGCATCGCATGTAACGGTAATACCGGCATCAATGACACCTGCTCTTCATCTTCCCAGCCTAGTGTCGCTGTATTGGGTAACAGCCACAGTATGGTCTTTGTCCAGCAACTCGCGAAAGACACACCAACAGGGGTTGTTCAACTTACGCAAGACTCCTGCGCGGTTGGCTATGTCGATAAAGTTTCAGGTACAAACCGTTTGTCTTGCAGCAATTTTTTCACTGATGCAATAGAAACCATTTTGAATACCCCTTCTATCCGTCGCGTAGTGATTTCTTCTAACTTCAATAAAGAGCTATCCAAACAAGACTACCAAGCTTCGCTCACTCGCCTTTTGAACGAGTTAGAAGACCGAGAGGTTTTGGTCTTTGGTCCAACACCTTCCGCACCACATGCCATTGGTGAATGTTTGTGGAAAGCGCGACTGTTTGGAGACAATACCGGTAATGAATGTGACTTCACGCCAAGGCAATCACATCCGCATCATGTAGCAACGCTGGCAGCGTACTTTGACCAATTTGAACATGTGGAGTTTGTCGACCTTACTAGCTACATCTGCCAAGAGGGAAAATGTGCAATGAAAGTGGGCAGCAACAATGCCATGTACACCGATGCAAGCCACCTCTCTTACAAAGGCGCAGAGATCGTATTAGGCAGCTACCAGAAAGAAGTAATGAGCAATCAACAGTTAACTGCTCAGTATTAACCCAATGGAAAAGAGAGAAAGAAAAGCTCAGCGCGAATTCAAACGCTGAGCTTTTTTATTTGAAGATTCTTGGATCAAAAGCAAAATCGAGCTTCTCTGCTTTCTTCAGGATATCTTTCATCTTGGGATGGTTTGGATTGACGACGTAGTTGTTGTCACGAGGAGAAATTGTCGAGGGCACTTGCAGTGCAGCAAACTCAGGGTGCGGATCGTTGAGAAACTGGTCACCAATGTATTGTGTGGATTCACTAGCAGGAATGGAGCGCCAAGTGACCGGTAAGTCTTCTTCATCCAGTGCGGCAATTAAGTACTCTGGCATCTCGATACGATACAAATCGTAAAGCTTGGTGATCGCCGGATCGTTGTTTACATGCACGAAAACTTCCAACGAGCAGAGAGATTCGGATTGAGAAAAGTACAGTGCTTCGGTTCCTTTAGAGTTCCATCGCCCGCCGTATAGCTTGGCACCGATTGGGCTAAATGGAGACTCAGAGAACTTCTTTTGAGTCAGTCGATAGAGCTTCATATTACGAGAATACCCCGTGCTCTAGTCGTCCAATCAAATCTTTGACGATTTCAAAATCAACCGTGGTTGAAACCATGTCTAGTGGGCGCTTTCCACCCAAACCATAAACATTCTCTCGCATCCAACCTAGTGCGCGTTCTTCATCATCAAACAGTTCTGTTGCTAGCTTAAGTAGCATCGCTAAACGATAGATAGCATCACTCTCTTGAGTGTTGAAGCGCTCTTCGTTTTTGAGTCGACGTTTGATGGTGCTCACCGGGATCAATGTGACGTGTTGGAATTCGCTTTGAGAAAGCTTCACACGCTCGACGATATTACGATATACCTTTGGCTCAAAGCCTTTATGAACCGCATCGGTACGACCGGTTTCGGCATCTTCAATGCCCAGCATAAACCAGAAGTTTGCCTTATGAGGCAGCTTCGGTTTAAAGCTTTTTAATGTTGCCGTTGCCATATTGAGCTCCTGCAGACCAAATGGTCTTGATATTATGGACCATATGAGCTCAATTATCAATCATACAATAAAGTGCCACTTTCGATATACAGTTCCATATGTTTATTCAATACTCTATTAACTAACGTTATTTAAACTTGCATTCGTTATTTAAAACTACATTAGTGAAAGAGCCGTGTTGCTCACGACTTTGATGATTGAAGTACCGAACCATAAGACTCACCTCATAAAGCATTTCTGTAATGCTTTGATTGCCATACCACGGCGTTCCATCAACATACCTACACGCGGTAACCACGTTGGTGTACTTAGAATGGTTTTGGCGTGACTAAAAGTTCTAAAGCCTTCTTCGCCATGGTAGTGGCCGATACCAGATTCCCCAATACCACCAAATGGCGCGTCTTCCGCACCAACATGTAAGATGGTGTCATTCACCCCGACCCCGCCACTGTGAGTATTACGGGTAATACGCTCAATAACACTTTTATCTTCTGACATGATGTATAGAGCAAGTGGGCGTTGATTCTGATTGATGTAACTAATGACCTCTTGGATATCACGGTAAGGCTTGATTGGCATAAGAGGCCCAAAAATCTCTTCCTGCATAATGACCATCTCTTCCGAAACATTGGTCACTAGGTGCGGATATAATAGTCGGCCTTCTGCGCTCGTCTCGGACACGGTGTGTATTTCTGCTCCCTTGACTTTGGCATCTTCCAATACTGCCTTCAAGCGGTCGTACTGACGTTGATTGATGATATGAGTAAAGCCTTGGTCGTTTTGGCCTTTGAGGTACAGCGCTTCAAAACGTTGTAGAAACAGTGCGACAAACTCGTTGATTCTTCCCTCGGGTACAAAGGCATAATCTGGCGCAACACAGATTTGCCCGGCATTGATGCACTTACCAAACAGTATCGCATCAACCGCTTTACTCAAGTTAGCGTCATCCGCCACGATGACTGGAGATTTACCACCGAGCTCCAACGTAATTGGGGTTAAATTTTCCGCTGCAGCACAAGCAACCGCGCGACCAACATTGGTTGAGCCGGTAAACAGAAGATGATCAAATGGCAACTTGCTGAACGCTTGTGCAACTTCCGCTTCGCCTTCTACGACTTCAACATCTTCAGGTAACGCTCGGCAAATCTCAGAAATCACTTTGTTGGTCATCGGGGTGAATTCGCTGAGTTTCATCATCACTCGGTTACCCGCAGCAAGCGCAGTCACTAATGGCGATAAACTTAGAATAACTGGGAAGTTCCATGGAGAGATGATGCCGACTACGCCAACCGGTTGGTATTGAACGGTGACTTTTGAAGGCGCAAGCAACAAACCTGCATGACGACGACTTGGCTTACACCATTTATTGAGGCGTTTTAGGGTGTAATTGATCTGGGCAACCGTCGGCAATACATCCGTCATTGCCGTATCAAATTCAGAGCGGTAACCAAAGTCGGCACTTAAGGCTTCCACCAGCGCTTGCTGGTTATTCAAGATAGTCTGCTTAAGAAGGTTAAGCTTCTGTTTTCTTACCTCTAAGATCGGATAAGGTTCGGCATTGTATGCGGCTTTGAGCTTATCCAATTTTTGTTGCAGCAGTTGACCAACTTCAACGTCGACGATCGCATTCATGATGTTCTCCTTGTGCACCCAATCAAGGGCAATGTCGCACTTATGTACGATTCAAAGTTAACACAAGGGCAACATTCTGACTATTAACGCACTAAGGAAATTAGAGTTCAAACTCAGATATATTTTGGTTAAAGCGCAAGCTTCATTTTGTAATAAGGAACGTCAGATTTGTAGAAGCGCTCACCTTCAACTTGCATCCCAAACTTTTCGTAGAAAGCCAAGGCCGATTCTCTTGCATCGCACCAGAAATACTCAACAGGTGAAAACTGAAAGCTTTCTAACACACATCGAATCATGGACGAACCAATACCCTGCCCTTGATACTCAGGCAAGATGGCCAACTTACGCAATCGAGCTTGATTGTCATCTCGGTATATCGACGCCACCCCCACCAATACGTTGTCGACGAATGCGCCAAAATGCTCCGCTTCCTCGTCACCTTCTACTTGGCAATGTTCGATGGGTTTATTTGCCCATAGTACTTGATGGCGAATTGGCATCGCGTCTTGCCAAGTGATTTTATCTATTATGATGTTCATGCGTTACGACTCTCCCAAGCGCAATTCATAAATGCCCAAACGCTGGTTGGCGTCGAGCATCTCAAAATCATGATCAATGTATTCCTTTAGCGTCGCACCAGCACGCTCAGCAATTTTGATGCTTGGTATGTTGCCTTCCATACAATGGAACTGGATAAAGTTAGCGTTGCCTCTCTCTTGAATCAGTGGCACTAACGTCATCAAGACCAAATCGATAATTTGATGACCACGACCTTTCTCTGCCAACCAATATCCAATCTCAGTCACTTTGCTTTGTGTTTCGATACCTTTGATGCCAAGCACTCCCACAAACTCTTGATTTAGGTTTATCGCAAACCAATAAGCATCGAGAGCATTGGAATTGATTCGTTGGGAAATATACGCAACCGCCTCCCTATGGTTAGTGACCCAATCTGTCCAAGGTAGATATTGAGATAAATTCTCCCGACTCTCATTAACCGCCGAGAGTAAGATAGCGGCATGCATAGTCAGTAAAGGCTCAATGGAAATTCGCTCTGAAATTTGCAGTGCCTGATGTTGTTCATAACCTTGGTACATAGTGATTCCGTAGTTAACTTTGCTTAATCAAAGTGAAAGGTGTCGGTTCGCTCTCAACATAGTGCTTCCATACATGCTCGTACAAATGATGTTGATTGGCAAATGGCGCAAGCTGTTTTGCTTCTTCTAATGTACACCAACGATAGTCAGTATGTTCATGGTTTAGCGTTACCGTTTGATTCGGTTTACAGAACAAAACAAAGCAAGGGAGAACCATGACTCGATCCTTGTGCGCTTCATAAAACTGTTCTAGATAGTCTGCACTATGAAGCTCTACATCTTCGATTTGTGTTTCCTCCTTAAGCTCCCGCACGATAGTTTGCCAACCAGTTTCGCCTTCTTCCACACCACCAGCAACATGACACCAATAACCGCCTTTCACTCGTTCTAGTAATAGCATTTTCTTTATGCCGTCGAATTCAGAAATTACCACACCGGACACATGCGTTGCTTGAATAGGAATCATCCCTTTCTCCTTATGTATTTATTGTTTTTATGTCTGAACGAGACAGTCTACCTTGGTTCAAGAAGATTCGAAGCCTTAATCACAAGGTGCTGATCTTTTTGTGAGTTTAGTGTGCTAAAGTGCGATCTCCCGCAATAAACGAGCAGTAAGATGTCTAACTCACTCAACTCAATGATTCCCATTGGCGTGCGCTTTATGGTGCTGTCCGCGTTTGGTTTTGCACTGATGTCTGCCACGGTCAAGTACGTTAGCTTGCACGGTATTCCCGTATTTGAAATCGTAGCTGCTAGGGCTCTGGTTTCGCTGGTGATCAGCTATCTCGACGTGAAACGCAAAGGCATTTCTGTCTGGGGTAATAACAAGCCCTTGCTCTTTGCTCGCGGTGCTGTTGGAACCATGGCTTTGATGTGTGTGTACTATTCCGTTACAACGCTACCTCTCGCGGAAGCGACCATTTTTCAGTACATCCACCCTGTATTTACTGCCTTACTTGCGGTTTTCTTCCTTAAAGAACGTATCCAGTCTTCGACGTTTATCTGTATCGCCCTCTGTTTGCTTGGGTTATACGTCATGGTGACACCAGAAACCGGTCCAGACGCGGAGCATGCATTACCCATGTTTAGTGTGATGATCGCCATCTTAGGTGCTTTTGGTAGCTCCATTGCGTACGTAATCGTTCGTAAGCTGAGCCAGACCGAGGACAGCTCCGTGATCATCTTTTACTTCCCGTTGGTGGCACTGCCTGCATCGATTATTTTGATTGGGGATCAATTCGTCATGCCAGATTTGTACCTAACCATGATGCTCGTTTTGGTCGGCGTCTTTACGCAAATAGGACAGTTGGGATTAACAAAGGCAATGCAAACACAAGAAGCCGGAAAAGCATCAGCCTACTCTTATGTTCAGATCATTTTCTCTGTCATTTTGGGCATCGTTTTCTTTGGCGAATTACCTTCGGCGTGGACATACTTAGGTGGCGCATTAATCGTAACAGGCGCGCTGATCAACGTATTTGGTCAGCATCTCAAGTTGCCGTTTATAAAACGATAGCAATCCCCCTTCTACTTACGTTTCGTTTGATCGAAAAACAATAAAGCCAGAGCATCACTCTGGCTTTTCTTTTGGCTGTATTTGTAATGCTAAGCTGCGAACTTCAAACCCGCGATACCCAGTAACCAAAAGCTCAACCCCATAAATCCAATAGTGAATGCCGATGGTACAAGCTTACTAAAACCTTCGGTGTATTTGAGCCCGACCGCCCATGCGACTTCGCATAGACCAGCAAGAAAAAGAATTGCCCAAGCCATTGAGAGATTCCAAATGATTGGGGTCGTCCTCACTTCTGTTAGACCCCTAGTATAAAGAAAAATTTCCCACTACTAAAACTCAGATGAGTAACGAACAAAATCTATCCAAACTGATTAATATGAAATATAAATCTAAGCACATTAAATAAAATAGACATCATTATTTAACAGTTTGAATATAACCTTCTGCTGTTGAAAATGATGCTTTTATTGCATTAATCACACAAAATATAAACAAACATGTAACTACGCAATCGTTTGTGTGACCTAGATCGCTTACAAAAGCTACTGATAACTTTAGTATTTGCGCGAATCCAATTATAAGGTATGACATACCCATGAAATACATCAAAACCCCTCTTGCTCTCCTAATCGGCGCTGCACTACTGACTGGCTGTAACGACGACACTGAATACGTAGATGTTCAACCTAAAGAAGTAAAGATCGCCACTTATAACCTCTCTTTTGATCGCAGTACTTTTGAAGATCTCGTTGCAGAGATGCAAGTTGAACCAGCCAAGCAAACTGAGCTTGTCACCGCTTACCTTGACGGCAGCATCGCGGATGCAGACAAAACAATGGCTGAAAAAGTCATTCAAATCCGTAACGTTGCAGCAATCATTCAGAAAAACCGTCCAGATGTTCTTATGATGGCGGAATACAACAACGACGGTACAGGTGAAGATAAGGTGGCACTGGAAGGCTTCCAGAAAAACTACCTATCTGTTGCACAAAGCCTTGAAGGTGCAGGTGGTGAAGCGAACCTAGAACCAATCGAGTATCCTTACACCGAGTCTTACTCAACAAACACAGGTCTAAACAGCGGTCTTGACCTAGATAACAACGGCACAGCTGGCCAGCTTCCTGGCGATGCTTGGGGCTTTGGTTTCTACCACGGCCAATACGCTTTCGCGTTGATGTCTAAATACGAGATCGACACAGAAAACACTCGTACTTTCCAAGAGTTCAAATGGAAAGACATGGAAGGCGCAGAAATCCCTAAAATCACAATCTGTGACGGTTCACAAACCATTCCAGAGGGCATGCAGTGTGGTGATGAATGGTACACAGCTGAAGAGTGGGATGTCGTTCGTCTATCTTCTAAAAACCACGTAGATGCACCAATTATCATCCCTACTGAAAAAGGTGATGAAGTGGTTCACCTGCTGATGTCTCACCCTACTCCGCCAGTATTCGATCCAGGCAAAAACAAAGTACAAAATGGTGCTGAAGTTGAGTTTTGGCATCAATACGTACAAGGTAAAGAGTACTTCTACGATGATGCAGGGAACAAAGGTGGCTTAGCTGAAGGGGCGAAGTTTGTGATGATGGGTGACCAAAACCTTGATCCACTGGATGGCGATGGTTTCAGTGAAATCATGCAAGCTTTCCATAACGATCCATTGGTTAATCAAGATGTGATGAATGGTGAGCTTTACCCTACTAGCTATGGTGCAGCCGAGCATGCGGTAGATAAAAACTCGACTCACCCAATTCCAAACCGCATCACGTCTACGTTCGGCCTTGGTGTTGACTATGCGATGCCATCAGCAAACCTAAACGTTGTGGACTCTGGTGTATACTGGGCTGCATCTTACGAAGAAGGTCGTAAACTGTTTAACGACGACCGCATCGGTAAGTACGGTAACGGTAAAGATGTGTCTTCTGACCACCGCATGGTTTGGATCAAAGCGCAGTTTTAACTACTGAGCCTCTTACATTTAGATACAACAAAGCCTCGGTCTATGCCGAGGCTTTTGTTTATTGGGGTGAACACTACCAACGGTATGTTAGTGAAACACCCACATCTTCGCTCGTCACCCAAGGTACAAGCTGAACATTTTCATCGTATGCATCTGTAAATACATACGCGCTTAAGGTGCCAAGTGCAGCGCCAGCGAGTACGTCACGCCAGTAGTGCTTCTTCGCCTCTACTCGCCCTACGCTGACTAAAGCAGCAACACCGTATGCAGGTAAGCCTGCTTCCCAGCCATAACGCAAATGAAGGTTTGTCGCCGAAGCAAAAGCGTTAGCCGTATGGTTGGAAGGGAAACTGTCATTGCCACTTTTATCCGGGCGTTCTGCGTCGATGGTCGTTTTACCAATCAAACCAATTCCTGAAGCAGCGCCAATACTGAAACCGGCTTGCCAAAAACCTTCCCAGTCCCCTTTATATGCAGGTACTGCGGCAGCCGTTGCAACCAAACCATAAGCACCGATATCGGTAAGCACGTCCCAATCTTTTTCACTCATCGCATTTGCCGATTGAGCGCCAAAAATAGAGACAACACCAACTAAACGTACAACTTTCTTCATTAATACAACCAATTAGAATTTATATGCGCGCGAAAACTACCACAGCCATCGGCATTATTCGACTGGAAACTGTAACAATTAAAACGTGAATTGATTGTGAAAAAAAAGCCAACCACAAGGCTTGTGATTGGCTGTATATACGTGTGAACAATTGGGTTCACTAACAACGTCAGTTGGCTAGGTGACCCTCGGCTTAAAGGGTCATTGCAGCTAAAGCATTAGGCATGCCAACTTTTTGATGCACTTAAATCGATTGATATTTAATCACTTGCAATAAAATTGTACGAATATTAATCCTTGCACTTTCCATATGGATGCATATTGCAAACGGTCCTTTGCAAATCGCAAATGATTTGCGTTACCCCTAGGGTTTTCGCGCAAGGTCTCGCGCTAAAATCAACGCTAGGCCAAAGACCTGAAGAAACAGCCCGATGCTCTTACACCAAGCGATCTTTTCTTCTAGATTCGACATGACTTCAGTTACCTCAAGGTTTTCAAGGTAGTAACTGTCAATGCGGTCTCGATAGTTAGTTTGAGCTTGATTGATTTCGGACATCAACTTAGGCAGTTGAGTAATATCAAAGACGATAGCTTCACCTAAAATATAAGCTAGCCCTATGAACCTAAAGAAGGAATGGGTTAAATTGAGTGGTCAGCAAGCTTTCTTCGCTTTGATAGCTTGGCCACACCCTCAAAAATCGTAAACAGTAGACCAACCCAGATAAAGGCAAATGTCACCGCTTTTACGCTGTCGAACAACTCACCAAAGAACACGACAGCCAACACAAACTGTAGGCTTGGCTCAATGTATTGCATAAGTCCAACTGTAGACAAGTTTGTAATTCGGATCGCGATCGAGTAGAAAATCAACGGTAGAATCGTCACCGGTGCACTGCCTAAATAGAGCATGAAGGTCGTCATATCTACCGTAGAGGCCAACTCTCCTAACGCTACTTGTTTCACAATAAGATAGGTAAATGCGATTGGTGTCAGCACTAACGCCTCAATAAACAGCGTTGTACTCCAATCAAAATTAATCTTCTTCTTAAAAAGACCATACAGAGAAAAGAAAAAGCCCATCGTCAGTGCCACTAGCGGTAATTGACCGTATTGGAAAACCTGATATAACACGCCAATAGTCGCTAAAAGAATCGCAATAAATTGCCCTTTGGATAGCTTATCACCCAAGATAAACACACCAAGCGCGACAGAAATAAGAGGACCGATGAAGAAACCCAAGCTAGCGTCAATGACTCGGTTATTGGTCAGCGCCCATGTAAAGGCAACCCAAGAAATACACATGAGGCTACTGGCGAGAAACGTATACCAAAGTGACTTTTTATCTTGCCAAACCTTAGACCATTTCGGCATATGGCGCGTCATCGCCAATACTAAAATAATCCCTACTGGCACCGAGCCAATGATGCGCAACGCCAACAGTTCATCCATCGATGCATTTGGCAGAAAGCGATAATAAATAGGCAACAATCCCCAAATAACAAAGGACAATGCAGCCATTAAATTGCCGTAAAGACTGTTGTTCATAACTAACTCGACTCATAAAAATTGACGCGATTCTATAGCGCAAAGTCTTTTTGTAAAGTGAATTTGAGAGCGAAGATCGCCTTTACAAAGCTAAGCCTTGAATCACTGCTGTAATACCGCTAACAAAACAGAGTGTCAGCGCACCAAAGCGAATTTTTTCTTTTGGCAAAGATTGCGTTGTTTTCATTGCCAGCCAGTAGCCAAACGCCCCTGCTGGCAGCAATGGCAAAGTAATCACTAAATGATGAAGAGTGAAGAAACCAACCGGAATTTGTACCACTAGCGAGATAATAGAGCTGAAAACAAAGAAGGCAGAAAGGTTACCACGTAACTGATTTGCTTCTTGATGTTGCAGCAATAACGCCATCGGCGGACCGCCAATGGCAGAGCTCGTACCAAATAAGCCAGAGAAGAAACCAGCAAACGTCATACGCCCAGGCGTTGGCTCAATACGAAACGGAAGTACACTTACTGCCACGGCAAAAAGCACAAGGAATCCTATCCAAAGTGTCAGTGCTTCTGTAGAGACAAAAAACAGCAATGCCCCACCCGCTAATGACCCTGGCACGCGACCAATCAGTGCCATCTTTAAACCGCCGACTTCTACACTACTGCGGTGCTTCATTGCGTTCATCAAAGATATAAACAGCGCAACAAGACAGATTGGTGCCGGCACATACTCCGGCGCCCAAAGAATCAATAATGGTGCAGACACAATAGCCAGGCCAAAACCTATGGCAGTTTGTACGTAAGAGCCGAGGAAAATCAGACCCATAGCAAGCAAAGTAGTTAAATCGAAATCCATGGATATGTTCTTATATTGTAATTATTTATTAGAGAGCCAGATGAATATATAAAAATTATTAATGGCCAACTCTCACCCTGCGAAGAGTTTATTGATCGCATAAAAACACAATCGAAAAACTATCTTTTTATAACCAAAAGGCTGCCAATTCGGCAGCCTTTTTATTATCTCGAGATAATTTATGCGAAATTAAATACGTGCTTATCCATCATATTCACCATGCGGCCAATCTCTGGCTTGGTGATGGTGTCATTAGCACCAAGGGACAACGCCTTCGCACGGTTATCTTCACTCATTAATGAAGAAAACATTACGATAGGCATTTCGTTATATTCTTGCGTATCACGCAGTCGTTTGACTAAGTGCATACCATCCATACGAGGCATTTCTACGTCGGTTACAACGGCATCAAGCAATTCACGAACTGGCAAGTTTTCTTCTTTCGCAACTTCGATCAAGCTCATCAACTTTTCATACGCTTCGCCACCATCTTTACAGGTGATCACGTTATAACCCGCAGAAGCCAATGTATCTTGAATCAATGAACGAATAAACGCAGAGTCATCCACCACCATGACGGTTTTTGCGTTACGCTTACCTACCATACGTTGGTTCAAGTCTACTGATTTATCGCCAGTTACATCGTATTTTTCCATACTCAGTTCTGGGTTGATGTCTGCAATGATTTTCTCGAAATCCAGAATCATGATCAGGTTGCCATCTTTACGAACAACAGCCACAACACAATCTTGCTCACCCGCCTCTAAGAATTGGCTTGGAGATTCCACATCGTTCCAAGAAATACGGTGGATACGCGAAATACTGTCAATCAAGAAGCCATTTGTCATCTTGTTAAAATCGGTAACGATAACGAACTTACGCTCAAGATCACGGCGAGTAGGAACACCTAACCAACCAGCAAGGTCAACCAGAGGTGTTAATACTTCGCGCGACGAGAATACGCCGATCATGTGAGGTTGTGCATTCGGATAATCAGTAGTCTCTGGTACGCGAATCACTTCTCGTACTTTAGCGACGTTAATACCGTAATAACATGTTTTTGTGCTGCCATCTGGCAATTGTTTTTCTAAATGGAACTCAATGATTTCAAGCTCATTGGTACCACTTTCAGTCAGAATAGTACTGGTTACGTTACTCATAAACCCAATTATCCAAAATACGCATCAAGAAGTGGCTTGATGCAATGCCACAGAGAATCACTTCACAGGCGTAAATTTCCAAGAGTCCTTTTGTAGTCTTTGAGACAGAATTTGTAAATAATCAAAAGGATGCTGACTGCACACTTCTATATCAAATGCTGAAATTTCGTCTAATTTTTGAACAAAAAACAGCCATACGTTCAATATGGAAAGGCGTTCTAGTTATTAGCGGCAGCTCGAACAAAAAGTTTAGCGATAAATTAGTGCGTTTTAATCACTGACTCATTCGCGACACGATGACGTTCTCCGTATACGCCCTCATCGGTTCTAACACCACAGCTAACAACCATTGTGATCTGGTCGCTGTCTCTTAAACCGAGTAGCTGTTTTACGCGTTTTGAATCAAAGCCCTCCATCGGGCATGTGTCATAACCTTTCTCGCGCATTGCGTACATAAAGGTCATCGCAGCAAGTGAAACGCTCTTGTGCAAACAAACACGTACGTCCGATTTACTCACTTCTCGCACCATGGGTTTGTTTCTACCTAACCACCAGCTATATGCCTTCCTCAGTAAACCGCGGACACCAAACATGTCGTTGTTGTAAACCATTGGGATGAGTTTTTCGTAATAATTAAGGGCGCGCTTGGCCGCAACGTCGTCACGGCCTTTAAAAGCTTGACGCACAGTCTCTGCGTTGCGCTTCGCGCGCTCTCCCCAGTTGTGGGTCGTTGCGACAAAAACCACCAGTTCATTCGCGGTTTTGGCTGCATTTTGTCCCATACAGTATTCTGCTAGCTTTGCTTTTTTCTCATCCGAGATAACTCGATGAAATTCCCACATCTGCATGTTGCTGCTATTGGGGCTTAAAGTCGTCAACTCTAGGGCCGTTGCTACATCGTCGTGGTTAAATTCAGCATCCGCATCGTATTTTCTAACTGAACGACGTAAATGGACAATAGATTCGAAAGAAGATTGGCTCATAACAAACTCTAAATATGGAAAAAGTGATCTTTACTGATTCATCGATAAGCTGCAAGTGCAAATACAACACCAAACTTAAATCCACGTCAGACTGTTTGTTGTTGCTACGCCAATAAGTGACAATGGGATAGACAGATAACTAAACATTATTACCTCCTCTTCCACTTCCCGATTACCAGCAGAGTTAGAAGCAACGACTTTCTGTCACCGTATTTAATTGACTGGATTATTTTCGCCCATTACTCAATGTTTTTTCTTACAATTCGACTCCATTAAAGGGATCAGAAAAGAGGGGCCGAATATTGGGTGCTATATGTACGGGGAGCGTAGAGGGAAAAAAGCGCCGAAAGGCGCTTTAATAGAAACGTTTAGTTCCAAACAGGTTCACCGTGCTCTTCACAACGTTGTTTATTATAATTTTCAATACGCCCACCCCTACCGACAAACTTTGCCGTCACGACCATTCCTGCATCTACAAACTCGCGAAGATAATCACATGACACATGAAAACTGCTGTCCTGAATTACGACAGGTACCCATTTGTAGCCACCGCTACGAGGTAAGTACGAATTGAAAACGATTACACCATCGTCTGAAACTTCAATCGCTTGGTCGTATTCATTAAGTTTGTAAAAACGTTGTCCGTCGAGTTCGGCTTTTGCTTTTTCAATGGTTTCTTTTGTCGCCGTAGGAGTCAATGCTTGACTCGACATAGTTTGACAACCAACAACCGATGTCGCTGCTGTAAGCAGTAAAATTAATTTAATTGTTTTATTCATTATTCCTAACCACTTTGGTGCTGTTTATTATTTTTTAAATTATATTACGCATAAATTGCATTTAAAAGAAAAATACCTCTCGGGGTTTATTTCACTGAAAAAATATCCGTATCCTTAATCCCAAGACTCAAACTTATTGGGCTTTACGTGCTTTATTTTTAATCTAACGTTAGGAGCCAGAGCTGTTTCAGTCCCCATTTCACAGAAGTATTCAACAGCATCTTCGTCTTCGATCATGTCAACGGAGTTCGCAACGACACTCAACCGTCCACCACTTCTAGTCAATGAAAAGTACGCATTCTTGCTTTTATTTACTTCAAATTTAAAAAAACGTATTCTTTCTATCTAGAGATAAATTTCTACAATCATCCTCTGTACAATTAAAAATTAATTTAATATTTACAACATTTATAATTATTTGCTTTTAATAAGTTCATTCTCATCTAATATGTAGCACTGGTTCTCATATATAGTCTTATCGTATGCACTTACCCCAGAAATACACAGCTTTTCTGACTTAATAGAGTTCTTAACTTCAAATTCTCTTTGTTCATCAACTATATAATTATCTGGAAAGTTTACAACTATTCCTACTTCAGGTAGATAGACTCCACCACAGATCGCACCACCACCACAGCTGTATGTAAAAACTAACTTATTGGAGTCAAAGTTAAAACCCGTTGCTAGGCCCTCTTTAATCGCATTTTCGACTATAGGGTCAATTCTTTCATTGTGCGTATTAACATCCATCGTTTCGCGACTTTGAGCAAAAAACGATATAATGAAACTTAATACTAACCAAATAAATTTATTCATTTCATCTCCTCTATTGCTTGGTTTAATGAGCGTTTCATTTCTTCTGGTAAAATATGGGCTTTATTGAGTCCATCACCTGAGTAGTATGATTCTCCACCTACAGCTATCCTTCCTTTTGATATTTTTCTTCCTCTCTCAACACCAGCTGAAGCAAACTCTTTTGCCCAATCATAGATGGCATCTTCAATTCTTCCCTTTCCTTTAAGGAATCGTATTATATTTGGCCTCTTCTTTGTAATCAAATACTCATCAAAAATCCTATCTTGTACTTCCGGAGAGAAAGTATCTGATGTATCAATACCTAAGTAATTTACAGCATCTTTGAGAGTGGTTGGAATTAACTGAAATCTCCCTGCCGCAAATATTTCTCTAGATTTTTGTTTTTCCATAACCTCTTTGATCGTCATTTGATCGAGGTTGGTGTTATAAAATGCCCTTAATTTAGGATAAGTTTGGTTATAAGCAGAGTAGTCATTCCTTGTTTCAACTTTCCCGATCAAATTTCCAAAAGTAGTATTGGCCCAGCGCTTAACACTTTTATTATTAACAAAAGGCCAATAATGCCAAAGACTCTTATCACTACCTAGTTGCAAGTCACCTTGTAAATCTTGCATCCATGAGAACTTATCTGCTCTTTCCAGTTCGAATTGCGAGAAAAGATCAAAGCTATCCATCACTTGATCGCGCCATGGGGAATTAAGGTAGTCTTCTTCAGTCACAAAACCGGCCGAGCACTTGATATCTAGAGCTTCCTTCGCGGTCTGATGGATTGATTCATAAAGACTTTGTGACGATTCTGTATGCCAATCTGTAGGATGTTTCACAATAAATCGCTCAAAGTGTTTACGTTTACCATCTAAGTATACTTTGGCATCACGGGCAGTGAACGAGGAAAAATCCGTTACTTGATCTTCTGTCACAGATTCAAGTAACTGCTGAATAAACGAATTACTCATATCAACGGCACCGCTACTGTCGGCTCCATCGAGAATGACCAGTGGATTTTCTTCCGCATTTTTGGGAGAAATCTGTTTTTTGAAAAATTCGGGCGGCTCATCAAAAGAGAACATCTCGATATGCACACGATTATCGTCTTTCTTAGTTCCTATTGCATCGTTGCTATATTCGTGTAGTCCCATGTAGCCGATATCTTCCCCAGCTGAAACCTTTATCCCGTCTTTAAATAAGATCGGGAGTAAAGAAACTACACTACCGTCCCTAATCATTGCCGCATTGTCCGACATCCACTTTGGTTCTGAAACTGGTTCTGATAGGACAGCAGAGGAATCTTCCAAAATGTCAAAGTCACTATTGAGACCCGAAGCAAACCAAACAATCTTGTTTAACATTGCTTTTTCTCCGCCACTTGGTGACTCGCCATTCTCTACCACACGGCACTTTATCATTTTGTATGTATTTTTGCCGATCTGGTATGGGTGGGTTTCCTTCTCTTCGGCATACAGGTATTCAAGTAATGTTCCTTTAGACATCGACTGCTTTTTTGCACCGGAATTAGTAGGCACATCACTGTGTTTGAAAGTGCGTACATTTCTCGCTTCTTGTAAACGGTAACGCGTAGTTATAGATGAATTGGCACCAATATCTGAAGGTGGCGCAAGGTGCATATAAAGTGTATAGAATTTAAAAACATCTTCACTATCTTCAGGGTTTTCTACCTCGTGTTCAATAAGCACAAAGTTATTACTGTATTTAAATTCTTGATCTTGGTAGGTGGCAACTTGATAATCGGAGTGAATCCGAAACGCTACAATTTTACCATCAAGCATCGCTTGAATAGGTCTGAGCCCTTTACCCCAAGGTAGCATTTTTGAAGTTAAGTGAACCCCACTATGCCAGCCGTAACCTTGCCCTATTAAATAACGTCCGCTCTTAGCTTGATCAAACAACTTAGTAAAATCACTGAGCGTATGGTACGCATCACCTTCTCGTTGCGCTATCGGGAAAACTGCATCCATAGTTTAGTATCCTAGTCTGAAAAGTTGTCATCAAAAATGACAAATGATGGACGGTTTAAGTTGTTTGACTTCGTGTAAACCACGGCATTTACACGACCAAGGTTAGTTGCAAAGCCTGATTGACCTGTGATGTTTACGACACTTCCTACGGCCATTGCCGAGATAGAGATTAGGGTGTCATTTTTGCTCTCGAAAATTTGGCTAATGACGTCTGGAAGTGCTTGTTTGAAGTGGTTAAGGGCTTTTTTATAACCGTTTATACCCTCTTCAACAGAACTCAGCGCTCTCGCAGAAGCCTGGCTTTGTATAAAATCTAATCGACCGATAATTTCACTATTTAGCTCATCGATGTATGAACAGATTTGATTGTTTATCAACGTCCACAGGACTAACTGCAAATAATTCACGGTATTCCCTGTCCCCAAAAGGCGAAGTTTCGCAAGTAGTTCATAAGGAGGCTCAAACACGTCCGCTTGATATAGAACCCTCAATATGTCGCCATTTTCGTGCACTTGTTCTAACAGTAGTTCAACTAGAGATTCGTACTTTTCCAATGAAGTCGTATCACTTTGAATATGGTAAAGTGCCGAGACATAAGCATCAGAAAAATCTTTTAAATGGTTTTGGCTAATCGCGTAGGGAGAAAGTATACGACTCTGCTCTAGCACGATATCTCTAAAGTCATCGTCACTAAAAGATGGAGACATCAAGATTCCCCAATCATTGGCAACGCCAACGCGATCCTCCCAAAATGGTGAACGACGACCTGCCACAAACGTACAAAAATCATTAGGATCAGCGTAAGTTTCCGTCGCAATATTTTCAGCTAAAGATTGATTCGGCGTATAAGAGTCTTGAGTTTCGCTAAGCACTAACTTGCATTCTTTTAAAGCAAGTCCACCAACAGATGCTTTTCCACTGGAATCTAAAGTTCCACTCCCAATGACAGCTCCAGAAGGTTCGGCTAAAGAGAATTGCGCATTAGAATAAGGCATACCGTTTGGATACTTACACTCTATATCCAGCGTATACGTCCCTTCCTGATCTTCCGTAACAGAAACCGATGGGTTTTGAGCGCCGCCCAAACACATAGTGTTGGCTTTGTTCATGGTCATTTGATCGGACAGGCGACATACGCCCTTGCCTTCAAACTTAACCGTTGGTGAGGCTGAAATGAATTTTGCTTCGGCTTCTATCGTGCCGGATGCAACGCCTTTTTTATCGCCGCCCGCATCACCGGTACTTTTTGAGAATGTACTGCCTTTGATTGCGACACTGTTACCACCATCCATAGAGATAGTCGTTGTGCCACCAGCAAGATCTGCTGATTTAGCATTGTTGCCATAAGGGATAGGAACGATCGGCTTGCCGACCTTCGTTAAACAAACATCTGGGAGCGTTGCATTCGCTTCACCACCTGAGCCTTTATGAACTACCGAAAGTCCATTTGCACCAACTGTTACGCCCATAACCAATCCATTTGAATTTTGTTGATTGAATAATAAAAGAGATCGCATATTGCAATCTCTCTAAATGACTAGTGAATTTCACTAAACCGCTAGTGATATTCACGATAAAGCTTAAAACTGGCAGAAGATCTCATTTCGAGATCTTCTGTTTATCGATACACTTCAAGCAATTGCTGAAACTTTAAATCTATAACGATGTAAGTCGCGGCATACATGATTGCGAAGGTAATCGCACTGACGCCTAAAATCAGCTTGGGTGAAATCACCCTTTTTAACGGTTTTTTGAGGTATTTGGCCTTAAGGTTAACCAGAGAGACTTTCTCTTGCTCCGCCAAACGTTCATCACGTACTAAGCGATAAATGGTATTGCCGATTTCTGCGAGCTTTTCGTTACCGCGCTCTTCGCGGCCATATTTGCCTTGAAAGCCAAGTTGAAGCAGCAAATACAAGAATTCGATGACCTGACGGTATTTGCGCGGGTCTGCTTTTAAACGCTCGAGAATAACGAAGAACTTATCGCCGCCAGATGTTTCGTTGTGGAACTCTGACAACAAACTGTTTTGGCTCCAATGGCTGTTAGCGCCCCACTCTTGTCGGCAAACCGATTCATCAATCGCAGCACACAAACAGTATCGGATGACCAAAATGGATGCGCGATCCAATTCCATTTCATTGAGCTTACGTTCGCCTTTTCTTATCTCGCGAGCCACTTGTTCACGGAACGGCATTGGGTCATCAAGCCAAGGAATTGAGGACATACAAGACAAACTGGCGATCAACCATGAGAATTGATCGACCAAAGGGTTGATGCCCATGTTTTCAATGTTTAAGTCTTGTACCGCGATGTTACGAGATAAGTCAGGCGCTGGCATCACCTCCATCGGTTTGCCAGGCTCTGGTTGGAATAAGACTACGGTGACGTCGGTTTCTGCATAACTCATAGACGAACAGCCCATAGTTGCAACGACAAGTTAGCAAAGTCGCCGGCTACGTGAACCGCTATCGCAGCAGTGTTTTTCAGTGCCGCCCACTCTTCGCCTGTCTTATCCAGTTCGAAGTAGGTGTAACCTGCGTGGTAAGGCAATGCTCGAGGTACGACTGGCATTGGTTTAATCTCGATGCCCGGCAGTTGAAGGTTAATCAAGTCACGAATGTTATCGATAGAACCGATCTTCGTTTGGCTAACAAACTGAGTATGTAGAACATCCAAAGTAACATCAGCTTTAACCGCAAGAATAAAGGTTGTGGTATCGATGATCTTGCTGTCTGGAATCGCTGCCGTTCTAATACCATAGTTTTGGTCTCTCAACGTCAGTGGGATTGCACGTTGCTCAGACATCACACTTAGTGTCATCTTCGCACTATCCAATGTACGCGATAGACAGCTGGTTAGGTCGCCATGGTTGTATTTGGTGAACTCGACTGGACGACGAGACGCTGAACACAAAGTCGAAAGCTCACCTTCCGCCTGAAGAAGAATGCGATAAAACGACTCAGGATGAACCCCTTCAGCGCTTGCAAAGTGCCAGAATAGCGGCTCGTATCGGTTTAGGGCTTGTAGCAGCATGAAATCAGAAACTGAAGATACGCCTTGCTGGTCAACCACACCTAAGCGCTGAACGATAGATTCTGCACGGTGTTTCAACATAGATGCGAATTCGGTGGCGAACTTGTTCAGTACGGTTGAAGCATGGATATCAATACAAGTCGGAATAAAGCTTTCATCCAAGATAACACTGCCGTCTGGCTTTACTTCTGAGATCTTTAGAATTGGAATCGATGTGTAAGCACTCTTATCTTCATGGTCATACATCAAACAGAAGTTAAGCTTACCCACTACGATGTTCGCCATATCTTCCGAATCATAACAAGCGTCAACCGCCTCTTGAGATTCCATCGTGTAACGTGCGCCGTCTTTCTTGGTACCGAATAGCTCAGAGCGCTCAGAAGGTAGCGGACAACAAAGGTAAACCACCTTGTCAGCAATCGAAGGATCAACGTCTTTCACTTCTGGAAGTTCGGCCAGCAGCGGCAACTCAAATGGCGTTCTGTCTTGAAGAATACCTTCAGCACGAGTGATACCAATTTTGCCCAACGCCAGCAGTTGCGAGTTAATCTCTAAACGCTTAATGCCCCAATGCAAAGGTGATGCATTTGCGCTCAACATGCTCGACAGTTTACTTTGCGAACGATCGAGTTGCTGAAAGTGCTGCGGCTTCATGAACATTCCATCTTGCCAAACAACTGGATTGTATAAAGACATGCTTTTATTCCTTAAAAGTAAACTTGTTCAATGCCGCGAGTGTTGTCAGAAATTAACTCACTGCCTTCTAACTTGAGTTTGATGTAGTACTCACTCTTCTCTTCAATCACTTCGACTTTACGCCAAGAAGAGCCGTCGATATCGCGAAACGCGACTGAGAATCCAACCGCACGGGTTGCTGGGTCAAGCTCCAAGAATTCGTGGATCTTTTCACCAGGCTGCATTTGGTATTCATAACGTTTGATGTATTCATCACCCAGTGATGCTTTATCGTTCTCAAACAAAGCGAAGAAGTCTAGGCTGCGAAATAACACGGGTGATGTCAGCTCATGAACTCGCAAAATAACTGGAGAGGATTGCCCACCTTCACGAACATTCAGAACCGAATACGCCTCGATCACTAATTCGATTGAGGACGTTTCTGGCGTAATACCTGTTGATTCTTTAAATTGCCCCCACATGGAACAACCGGATAGCAAAGCGCATCCGAGTAATATAGCTATACTACGCATGGCTTCCCTTAATCGCTTTGGTGTAGTTTTTCTTGATCAAGCCTTTCAATGACGTCTCATTCATTTGGCGACGGTTATTGGCGTAAAACTCAAGATACTCACCCCATAGCTTTGATTTGGTGGTGAACATGGATTTACTTGCGACGACGTTTGCAAACGTGACAGGGTCATTCGTCTCTGATTGTTCAATCAGCAACTCATTGAGAGCCTTGTTAAAAATAATTTGATGATCGTTGAGCTCATCCAACATTTGCTCCACCAATTCATTCGGAGACAGCAAGTTTTGGCTATTTAGCGTCAACATCAGCTCCGCTAAGTTTGAATCCGCTTCACTTAAACCCTGTTCACCTTTGAGTGACTCAACTTCATGCAGGTCTTTTTGCAGGTTATCGATACATAAACGAAGACATGTACCCATCTGTTTAAACAGCAGAGCTTCGTTACTGATCAGATCTGGGTTGCTAATGCCTAAACCTTCATAAAATGCCTTACCAATATCG
Source organism: Vibrio campbellii CAIM 519 = NBRC 15631 = ATCC 25920 (assembly GCF_002163755.1). Lineage (NCBI taxonomy): Bacteria > Pseudomonadati > Pseudomonadota > Gammaproteobacteria > Vibrionales > Vibrionaceae > Vibrio > Vibrio campbellii. The sequence continues at coordinate 457,103 of NZ_CP015864.1, read as the reverse complement.
GAAGAATGCGCAGAGCTCTCAGTCCCTAGAGGATCATTGCTTACAAAGCCGACTTGGTTCTCTGTCGCTTTCGTTTCTGTCTGAGTAGGTTGTGCTGATGGAATAAAAGCTTGTGTTACCTCTTCCCATTTCTGACCAACAGGCTCTGCTCTTTGAGCAACATTTGATGTCGCGTGATCAAGTGGTGTTTGATATTGAGGCTGTTGAGGCTGGATAACCTCTGGTTCCACCCTACTAGTTTGAGGTAGAACGGCTTCCGTTTGCGCAAAATCTTCTGGAATGAACGCCGCTTGCTTAGTTTGTTCTGCCGCGGGTTCGACAGATGCTTTACTCGTGGCAGCGCCGCCCAACCAATCTTCTGGGATTAAGTTTGGAATATCGAACTCAGAATGGATGCTGAAGCTGTCATCAACGACTTGTCGCGTGTTTTCGACTGGCTTAGCCTTTGCAGGCTCAGGCTTTTCGACATCGCGGATAAGATGGTCGTCTTCACGCTGCATCGAAAACTTTAGATGCGCAATAGGATCGTCAGTATTGACATCATCTTGCTTGGTCTCCATGAACAAGTCTTCTAATGCACCGACTTTTTCTTCCTCTTCTACAACCGCCTCACCGAGATTGACGAGTGGATCATTCGATACACGTTCTGGCGCAATGTCAGAAGCAATATCTTGCGCTGCTGTGACATGCTCTAGCGAAACACCAATTTCGTATTGACCCAGAGAAATCACATCGCCATCAACGATGGACACAGGTTGGTTCTTTAGTATTTTGTTACCATTCACCATTGTACCGTTGGTTGACACATCGCTGATGTAGTACGTATCTCCGTATACACTGATCAGACAGTGTGTGCCAGAGATGAAACGGTTATGATCAACTAAAGGCAGTGTACAGCTCGACGCTCGACCGACTGAACCACCACCCTCTGGCATTTCAACATGCTTCGCGCCCGTATATTCCTCCGGGCACTTTGAAATGAATAGGACTAGCTGATGTGTTTGCATTGCTAAACCTTAAAATAATAGAGAAACAGACAGCTCTAACCCACCAATTCCATCATTGACTACTGGAAGAATGTAGGAAGCTTGAGGGATGATTTGGATGTGTGCATCTGGATTACTGCCAAGTTTGATTGCAGTGCCAAGCGTGACTACCGCGCCAAGTTCAAACTGGTCGATATCTTCAATCGCTTCGTAACGAAAGCCGTCTGGGTCTACCTTCCAGCGGTTGGAGTATTGAGAGTAACCTAGTGACAAACCAGCACCGATGTAAGGAGTAAAGATGCTCCAAGAGCTCAATGCGTATTGTGGGACAACACGGAACTCGTAGTTGGTCACTTCTTGATACACGCCATTTGAAGGTGCATCAACATCTTCTGCAAGGTAGTTCAAGCCAAGCCACCAGCGCCAGCGGTTGTTGTTCTCATCAATAGGGCGAGTGTGTACCAGTCCGTATCGCAGTGTATCTACGTCACCACTAGAACCTTCGTCATAGTCAATACTTTCAATCGTTAGCATATTGACTGAGCCGCCGTATCGTTCCCCTTTAGCAACCGCAAAAGTAGAAAATAGGCACATGGCTGAGATTAGCCCAACTTGACTTGGTTTTAGCATTTCGTCCCTCTTGGAAAGCCTTGTAATAATATTCAGGGGCGAAAGATATCAAGTCTCTTTTCTTTTTCAATATGGTAAAAAATAGCGCCATCAAATAAGGCAATTCACCTACAAATAAAAGCAATTTAACTAGCGTTATATTCATTTAAACGGTTGACTCTATTCCATCAAAAAATCAGAAAATTAATCACACCTCCTAAATTAGACTCAACTTAATTAGAAACGCATACATTCGTACTGTGAAAACGATCTCCAAATTTCCATCACCATAGACTATACAAGCGGTAACTAATCAAGGTAGTCTTAATTTTAATAATATGACGTCACTTCAGACATTTAGATACATTAATAACTGATAAAAATATTAAAAAATGTATTAACCTGCAACATTTTCTCAATTATTGGAATGCACATCACTTTGTGTAGTGCCAAAAAAATCAGCATAAAACCTCAATTTTGTGAACGCATGTCACACTAAATCAAATTATATTGATTTAGATATTATTTATTATTCTATTTCTTTCTTTTGCCTATAAAATCCATAAAAAAAAAGATGATAGTCCCGTCTTTATAATTAAAGAGCCGGCTGACTACCCTTCATATATCAGTGGAATTGGAAAATATGTTTTTCAGCGACTTCGCTAGAAGGCCGATCGATGAAAGTAATCCAAGCGGCTCAAACCCTAATGGCTTAGATGATTTTGACGAAATTAAGCGCCAAATAAATAACCTTAATAAAGTGACTGGTCGAGTATCATGGAAAACGATTCAAACACTTTCTAAGAAAATTCTCAGTACTCAGGGGAAAGATTTTCGTTGTAGTTGCTATTTTACCGTGGCGGCTACGCACAACGATGGCTTGAAAGGCTTGGTGGAAGGCTTGAACTCACTGCTCGACTTATGTGTTGTGTATTGGTACACCGCCTACCCAGAGCACGCGAAGGCCAATGCACGTATCAGTGCCATCGAGTGGATGGTCGAATACACTGAGAAGCGAATTAAAAAGCATCGAGCCTTACTAGAAGAGCTCCCGCTTATTGAAGCGGCGCATCAACTGTGTTTACGCATCGAAGAAGAACTGCGCCTACATTATGGGATTAAAGCGCCATCATTCGGTCGCATTCGTCGTATATTGAACCAATGGATTGAAGAGATTAAAGAAACAAAAGCAAAGGAAGCCAAAGCATTAGAAGTCAAACAAGCGAAGCCAGAAACACCATCGAACCCAGGTGGCATCCAAGTCAATATTGCGCCACCACCAAAAACAGAAACCAAGCCGACGCCTCAGCCGCAAGTAAAAGAAGCGCCTAAGTCCAGCCGCGCGGTTGTATTTTCTGTTATTGGATTGCTTGTCGTTGCATTTGCTTCCCATTTTGTTTACAAGCAGCACAAATACCAGACTCTGAAAGATGACATTGAACACTCGTCACTAAAACAGCTAGCAGCAATCGTCGATTCATTGAGCGTTGAGAACAAAGAACACCGCATCGCTTTACGTTCTGCGACGGTCGAACGCCTTGATACATTAATGACCGATTGGGCAATCGATCCTGTAAAAGTCAGCGAGGTGAATACCATTGATGAGCTTACTAGTGAATTGACGGAGATCTACCCGGATTCATCATCTGCTCAGCAACTTCGAGAGAATTTTTTAGACCAACGTTCTCGTTTCGAAAATGAATTCGATGTCATATACAAACGCTTTGCCTATGCTAGGACGGTATTTGCCAACGTAGCGAAACAGAACACCGACAAGGACTCGAAGAAAGCGTATGAATACAGCAATTCGCTGTTCCCACTTCTTGGGCGGATTGAGTACGCAGAAAAGAATGCGCAGCAAAAGGAAATTGAACGCTCCCTCCTTTTACTGAACACCTACCTATATAAGATTAACCAGTTGCAAACTGCAACAAACGACAATAAATAACAATACAAGTAAAGAAACTATAGGCTTATGTTCAAACAAAAAATACTAAGAAACCCGATTGTGGTTTCTACCATAGTGGCTTTGCTATTAGCCGCGATATTTGCAGCAGTGTATTTATTCTTACTTGAAGATTCAGATAAGCTATATCTATGGATTGGCCTTGGCGTCATTTCTGCATTTTATCTTATATTCCAGTTGTCACTATGGTTTAAGAAAAAGAACAACTCGAAAGCCCAACGTTTGGAAACCGAGGAAGAAGCCCTTTCTATGGTTATCCGCCCTCTTCTTTCTCATTCAGGCAAGAAACCAATCTACCTAATGATTGGTAATAAGGGGTCTGGCCGACGTCAATTTTTGTTTAATTCAAGCGCAATTAAACCAATGGATCGTTCTCGCACTGCAAAAAACGATTTCTTTGAATGGTATGAATCTGACGGTGCGGTTTATGTAAAACCAGACCAACGCCTCGTATTCCAAGAAGTATCCAGTAGCGATGCTTCATTGTGGAACACGTTTGTTGATGAAGTTATTCGTCACCGTCCAAGAAAACCGTTTTCTGGCTGTTTATTTTTTACTGACTTTGAGTTCATGATCGTCTCAGAACCGGAGCAAAAAGATTACACCATTACCGCACTATTGCAGCGCCTAAGTTCTATTAGCGAAAAAACATCATCGGCACTACCAGTTTATTTGATGATGTCTAAGCTTGATAAGTTGGACGGTTTCAAGGAGTACGTACATTTCAGTTCTCTGAAAACTCGTGTGGAGTTCCTTTCTATTCCTCTTAAAGAAGCGAAAGGCGTCATCACTGAGTACTACCGAGATGGTTACCGTAATCTGGTGAAAGTACTGGAAAGCAATGCTCTGGACGCTTCTGCAAATTCGACAGACATCGATGAAAAGCAAGCAATTCTGTCATTTCCGAAACAGTTCGAGCTTTGCCAAGCAGAAATCAGTTACGTTCTTGAACGTCTTTGCGATGCGAACAGCGGCGCTTACTCGCTCGACATTCGTGAGATCTTCTTCTGCTCTAGCTTACAAGGTGGTCGTAAATACAACCTGTTAGCAAAAAGCTGCAGCAATTACTTTAATCTGCCGATCATTGCTTCAGAGCACACGCAGTTGACAGAAACGCCTTACTTCTCTCGCTTCCTAATTGACTCTCAGATTTTACCTGAGAGCGACTTTGCGGGTGAAAATAAAACGTATCTACGCTTAATCCAACGTCAAAGTCATTTGGCCATGTTAGCGTCCGTGATCTTGTTGGCTGGCGGTACCTACTTCTTTGTTACCACACTAGACAGTAACTTGCGTGTGATTAACCAATTGCTTGGTATTGATGACAACGGTCAGGTTGAACAAGAAGCAAGCTTCAATCAGCTTCTCGTAAACGCCACTCGCGCTATTCAACCTTCGTACAGTGCATGGCTAGAAGGCTCTCGAGCTCTAGATGAAGAAGTACTTCCACTGAACATTAGCCGCTTGGACCAAAGCACACGTCTGGCTTACGAAGCACTGCTTAAAGAAGTGGCACAACAGCTTATGCCCGTTGTGGAGAGAGGTTACCGTCTAGAGTTGACGCACAACCAACATGACGTTGCCGCGACACTGCCATTGCTAAAAGGCTACTTGATGCTGAACGATCGCTCAAAGCGTGACATTCAGTTCCTACGTCGCCAGACCTTGCAAACCCTTAATGATTTGAGCGACAAGCCGGATGTCGTAAACCAGGCAATGCGCTATTTAGACGCTTATTTCCGCACTCAGTTTGCGCCTGTTGATATCAATATGGACATTGTTCGTGCCACTCGCCGTTCATTACTGGCGAACTCTAACGTCGACCTTGTTTATGCGGGTATTTTGAATCAAGCCGATGCTATCGACCTTGGTACGCTAGATCTTCAACGCGCTGTTGGCTTTGAGTTCAACAACGTGTTTAACGAACCGCTAGACGACAACCGCTTAGTGATTGACAAAGTCTACACGTCCACTGGCTTTAGCACCTTCTATCGCCCTCGTGTGGACCTGATGTCACAGCAAGTTATCAGCGATAACTGGGTTCTTGGCTTGTCTAATCACGTGATCCCTACGAAACAAGAGCAGGATAAGTTTAAAACTCAGGTACGTAAGAAGTACACCGATGACTACATCAACTACTGGCGTAATGCACTGAGTGAACTGAAAGTACAGCACTACAGCAATGTGGGAGACTTAACGAATGCAATCGACCTGATTTCTGGTCCGTCTTCTCCGATGACCACGGTATTAAAACAAGTGTACGCGAACACCCAGTTTTCTCCGGTTGGTGAAAAGAATGCATTAATTGCCAATGTAAACCCTAAGCTAGCGGAAGTTGCAGATACGGCCTCAGAAGCAGTAGAAGAAGCCGTACAGCCAGATTACTTACTGATGAAGCGTGTTGAGCAAGCCTTCCACTTGTTAAACCAACTTCAAGTCAGTGAGACACCTAACTCCCCGACTCCATGGGATGAAACCATTGCAGCATTAAGCCGTGTTCGTACTTACATGAAAGACATCGCTGATGCGCCAGATCCACAAATGGCCGCACTTGCAGCAGCGCAGCACCGCATGAACAGTACAGAAGCGGATCCGCTTATCAAACTGAAGCAGATTGCGCAGAAGTCTCCAGAGCCAGTGCGTAGCTGGTTACTTGATGTGGTACAGCAAAGCTGGTCAGTGATGATTGCTGAGTCAGCAAAAGGCATTCAAACCCAATGGTACAGCGAGATTTACACCAAGTTTAAAGAGCTAGGGCTTGGCAAATACCCATTTGATCTGAACGCGACAGAAGAGATTTCGATTGAAGACTTCGAGCTGTTGTTCGCATCAGGTGGTTTATTAGATACGTTTATTCAGAAGAACTTCGCACCGTTCTACGATACAAACTTGTGGACACCAAAGCAGGTAGATGGCGAGACAATGCCTCTTTCGCCTGCCCTATTGGTGCAATTGCGCAATTACAACGTTATCCGTGATACGTTGATCAACAAGAGCACAAACCGAGTTTATATCCCGTTCAGCGCGAAAGTATTAGACCTTGATTCCAGTGCTATCCGAGCCAGTCTGAAAATTTCAGACACGGATATCAACTACTATCATGGTCCGAGCCGAATTCGTGAGATGGAGTGGCCGCCGCAGAACGGTGACTTCAACATTAGTATCACGATCCAAGATGTGACAGACGAGGGCAAACAGCACGTTCTTAATAAGAGTGGTCAGTGGGCGATATACAGATTGCTAGGTGATTCGACCCTGACAAACACTCATAACGGTAGCTTCGTCAGTGACATAAAAGTGTCTGGAAGGGACTTGAGCCTTCGTATCACTCCTTTGACACAGAAAAACCCATTCACTCTTGCCGAGCTGTATAACTTTACACTCCCTGAGTCGATTTAATAACAATATAAAAACCAGAATAGGCAGAACAAATGATTTCGAACATGACTTTACAAGGCTTAGACAAGTTAGACCGCAAAATACTATCCAGTCTGTTATCTAACGGACGAGAGTCGATTGCGAATCTATCACGAAATATCGGTTTGTCTCGTACTGCTGTTGCAGAAAGAATCAATAGGTTGGAAAAGACAGGGATCATCAAGGGCTACACTGCTCAGATCCGTGTTGAAAATGAGGGTCGCAAAGCTGCCAGCTATCTGCTGATCTCTTGTGAAAAGGGCAAGAAAAATGAAGTAACGAACGCCCTTAAAGAGATTCCAGAGGTACGATTGACCAGCGTTGTGGGGGGTAGCTTCGACATTATTGCTCTCATCGAAGCACCTGACTTGCAGTCTATTCACCACCTATGTAATGAAATTGAATCTTTTAGCGGAATTCAGAAACTCGACACAACAGTGGTACTCCACCAACCAATTAGTCGATAAGTTTTTTAGGTTCCCGCCGAACGTTCTTTTCAGACTAAAAAGCCGCGAGTCAATCGCGGCTTTTTTGTACTTCAATTTTCGAATTCCTGGCAGCCAATGCTATATGCTACCAATCAAACGTATCTTGGCATCTTTCTCACCTGGGTTACCAAGCCAAAAGGTTTGACCCAACTGATTCCCTTCCCCATTACCCAACTGATTCTCTGGGATAGAATCGAGATTCACAGTTAGCTTAAGGTCCCAAGACATCGGGTCGCGTAGAATAAAACGCATCAATCCCACCAGCGTCTTGTGCAGCTCGCCATCGTAGGAAAATTGCCTAAACGTCTCAAAATCAATGTTGTCGATGCACAAGTTAAATTTGCCGTTCAAATCCGCAATACTTTGCCCCAAATGTAAGGTCTGCCCTAATACACAGTTGGCACGGTTAAGCTTGTTGCGTTGACTTTCTGCAATGTCTACTCGTCGATACACCCACTCTTCGATTCGTACACTCGGTAGCGAGAAGTAATGGGAAACAATACCGGAAATCAGCTTAGGAGATCGTGTGCGGGTAGACAGCTGGTTAACATAAGAGAGGATCTTTGCTCGATCTAACTCCGCGACATCGCAATCTTGCATGACATCAGACAGGCCGGCCAAATGCAGGATCCGCCCTGAGAATGCGTCACTTGCGCCGCTTTGGTACTGCACGTGATAACGGTATTTCTTCCAGACACGGTACAGCAAGCTAGTGTAACGATTGTGGAAGAAATCAAAGAAGTCTTTTACCGGGTTATCATCTGGGTCACGACCAGCAAGCTTTTCGGTATACGACGCTGGCAATGGCGAACTTGACCCATGTAAACCTAAAAAGTTCGTCTCGACGCGCGAATACTGTTGCCCATTTCTTTCCATGTGAGTGATAAATTCCATATCACTCTTTGGAAAAGCCATACTCGGCGAGACACTAAACTCTATGCGCTCTTGGTGGAAGTACTTGTTCTCACCAACCGCGACAAAGTTAGAATTTGGCTCTAGCTGGTAGTGCTTCTCAAGCAACAATACCGCTTGATAGAAGCTGAACTCATACGACTTGTCAGTAAGTGTTGTAATCATAGAATCGTCTGCTGTCCAATCAGGCTTGCCCAGTTGTACACTTCACCTGTCGCTTCATCAAACACCTCCAATTCAGTAAAGGAGTTCACACTCGAATACAAACGGATGAATTCATTGAGTACGGTTGCCATCAGGAACATATCGCCTTCATTTACGAAGAACTTCGAATTGGTCACCAGCTTAAATTGGTTACCACGTACAGATACGCCACGGAACACGCGGTCAATCGGTTTCATCTCAGACGAAACAATACCATCGAGTCGGTGTATCGACGCACGATGAGCTTGTCTATCGACACGAGAGTGGAAGTCGTATGTCGAGAGCAGTACTTTCAACACATCAATGTTCGCCAGTGACAAATAGTTAAGTGACATATTGGCGATCAGCTGCCACTGAAGCTCGCCGTTCACCTGTGGGCTCACCGATTGTGTCGGCTTGGTGATGTTTTTAAATGTCGCATACGTCGGCGATTTGTGGGTCGCATAAGTAATGTCGCCCACTGAAAGGCGTTCAGCTAGATCGGCGTTGCTGCATTGCAGTTTCATCAGTACGGTTTCTGTACCTAAATCCGCAATATCACCATTATGCGTATGGAACGAAATATAGCGCTCTAACCCTCTTCCGCTTACTCGCTCGCCGACTTTTGATTTGTAGAACTCTCGCTTATCACGCTGGTTAATTTGGTGCTCAAACGATTCGAATTCGATCAATGGTTTACGGCGACGCTCGTCTTTGCTCCAACTCTCGACCTGCTCAATTCCGTAGACTTCATAGTGGTCTTGAGTATTGCTTTGAGGGCGTACTTTGTATTCATTGCGACGATGCTCCAAACGAATTGGATCGCCATCTTTTTCAAATAAGTTCACAGCAGGGGTACAATGCAGCCTGAAGTGTTTATCTTTAAGCACAACCTCTGATGGCAATGCGCGCTTAAAGAAGAATTTCACTTTCACTGTACTGCGCTGAGGAATGCCTTTTAACCACTCTAGACCTTGAATATCGAAGAACATGAACTTCTCAGGCAAAGAGAAAAACTCTTGCAACAAGCGGTATCCTGCGAAAGAGTTTTTGCTATAAGGCAGCAGCGCTTCGTCTTCTTCATGCCCTACCGGCTTGACATATTCTGGCCCCAAGCGATGTTTGTAGCCGCCACCGACATCCAGCTCCACGTAATCCAAGTAGCGGAACAGCCAGAGAAACACAGTGCGAGTAACATAAATTTCACCATGCAAGTGCAAACGCAACGTATCTAAACCAATTCGAGACAGCTCTAGACCATGCTCCGTCGACAACGTTACATCAACCGCTGAACTGGTGCGGCTGTTGGTTTGTTCAATATTGGTTATCGTGATTGGGTATAGGTTCACATCGTAGCAAGTGCGGAAAAGGCATTGCGTGCCCTCGACTTGCTCACTGGCCATTTCTGCACCACGTTTTACCACCGTTTTCTCAGTAACACTTCCGGTATGCGGTTTTAGCTCACTGATGCACAAAGACGGAATTGAACGCATGTAATGCGGCCACAGCAAAGTCATCAGAGATTGCGTCAGTTCTGGCAGTTCGTCGTCGATCTTCTCTCGAATACGCCCAGTCAGAAAAGCGAAACCTTCCAGCAGTCGCTCGACGTCTGGGTCGAAGGTTCCTTCAGAGAGAAAGTGAGTTAACTTCGGATGATATTTGGCAAACTCACTACCCGACTCGCGCAAATACGTGAGTTCATCTTGAAAGTATTTACTGTTACTCAAGTGGCACCTACTAAACGTTAAATTGGCCGTCGGTTCCCATGTAGACATCGATCGACATTGGGACTTTACCGCCGTTATGGGAAACTTCGCCGCGAATACCAAAGCCGAGTTGTAATGGGTTATGGTGGTCTTCACGGTAATGAACCTCGACATTCAGCAGTCGCGGTTCAAAGCGTTCTATGGTTGATGTGATGTTTTGTTGAATGTGACGAACGAGGTTCGTGTTATTGGAAAGCACGTCGTTAAAATCTGGCAGGCCATATTCATTGTCGATCATTGCATTACCAGAGTGGGTATTCAGCAAATCAGCGAGGTGAGAGTGTATGGATTCGATCAAATGCTTATGAGACACTACTTTCTCGTAGCAATTTTTTGGCTCACCCAACTCAATTCGCTCTAAAAGACGATAACCTTTTTCCATGTTCGGTCCTACGAAAAAAGCAGCCAGTCTTCACTGGCTGCTTGATGGTTTCAGTAATGGGTTACTGGTCTAGTTTACCCACTAGAGACAAGTCGAAGCTTGCGCCCATGTACTTGAAGTGAGGACGGACAGACATTGATACTTTGTACCAGCCTGGATCGCCTTCTACGTCTGATACCTCAACCTTAGCAGCACGCAGTGGACGACGCCCACGAACTTCCGCTGGCGGGTTTTCCTGATCAGAAACGTATTGACGGATCCACTTGTTCAGTTCGATTTCTAGGTCAGAACGCTCTTTCCAAGAACCGATTTGCTCACGCTGTAGCACTTTGATGTAGTGTGCCAGACGGTTGATGATGAACATGTAAGGAAGCTGAGTACCTAGCTTGTAGTTCATCTCTGCTTGTTTGCCTTCTGGCGTGTTCGCAAACACTTTTGGCTTTTGAACAGAGTTAGCAGAGAAGAATGCCGCGTTGTCAGAACCTTTACGCATGGTTAGAGCAATAAAGCCCTCTTCTGCTAGTTCGTACTCACGACGGTCAGAAACAAGGATCTCAGTTGGGATCTTAGTTTCAATTTGACCCATTGCTTCAAAGTTGTAAACCGGCAGGTCTTGAACTGCACCACCACTTTGAGGACCAATGATGTTTGGACACCAACGGTACTTAGCAAATGACTCACTTATCTTAGAAGCCATTGCGTACGCAGAGTTACCCCATAGGTAGTTATCGTGGCCATCTGTAACTTGCTCATCGTAGTCAAACGCCTTAATTGGGTTATCTTCTACTGAGTAAGGCGTACGTAGCATAAAGCGAGACGTACATAGACCTAGGTAACGTGCATCTTCGTGTTCACGTAGACCGCGCCATTTCGCGTATTGTGGGCCTTCGAATACTGACTTAAGGTCTTTCAGGTTTGGTAGCTCTTCGTAGCTATCTAGACCAAAGAACTTAGCCGAAGCAGACGTGATGAAAGGTGCATGAGACATTGCACCCACGTTCGCCATGTATTCCATCAACTTAATATCTGGAGAGGACGCTGACATCGCGAAATCACAGATAACAGCACCAACTGGTTTACCACCAAATTGACCGTATTCACGTGTGTAGATCTGTTTGTAAAGACCAGACTTCACCACTTCTGGAGCGTCTTCGAAGTCATCAAGTACTTCATCTTTCTTCGCAGAAATCAGTTCAATTTGAATGTTCTCACGGAAGTCAGTGTGATCAACAAGGTACTTAAGACCACGCCACGTTGACTCAATCGCTTGAACTTCTTCGCTGTGAAGAATCGCATCAACTTGCTTAGACAGTTTTTGATCGATTTCAGAGATCATTAGGTCAACCAAAGATTGGTCTACTTTCTCTGTGTTCGAGCTGCTTAGTAGCTCACTGATGAACGCTTCTACGCCGCGTTTTGCAACGTCAAAACCTTCATCACTTGGCTTTAAACGAGTTTCGTTAAGAATGCTATCCAGAAGTGAGCCTGATTCAACTAAGGCTGCTTCTTGTTCTGGAGCTTGTGCTTCTGCAGACATGATATCCCTTACTCTTCTTTCGCTTCTTGGTCGTCGCCAATGCTTAGTTCATCCAACAGTTTCTTTCTCGCTTCTTCGTCTTGAAGAACCGATGCGATCTTCTTACGGAACGCAGGAACGTTACCTAGAGGGCCTTTCAGTGCAACCAACGCTTCGCGAAGCTCAAGCAAGCTGTTTAGCTCAGGTACGCTTTTCGCGATCGCTTCAGGAGAGAAGTCCTTCATGTTTTGGAACGTTAGATCAACACCGATTTGGCCGCCTTCTTCGTCAGAAAGGCGGTTTTCAACGTTCACTTTAACGTTTGGAGACATGCCTTCTAGCACTTCGTTAAAGTTGTCTTTGTCGATATTGATTGGAGTACGTTCTTCGATAGGCGTCTCATCTGCACGTGCAGTAAAGTCACCAACCACCATCATGCTCAGCGGCAGTTCTACGTCGTCTTGCGTATCACCAGTTGCTGGAACATAACGGATATTAATTCGCTCTTTAGGAGCCACCGAGCCGTCACGTGACATAATTAGTTCCTTATTTAACTCTTTAATTAGTCATAAATTGCTTGCCACTCTTCATACTTCTCAGGCAAAAGATCCTTACTTCTGAATAACTGATGGAGTGTTTTTCGAATCAGATCTTCTAACTGTGACGATAAGTGGGGTTCCCAGCTCGCGAGATTAAACGCTTTTTGTACTTCCCAACCCTTCTCAAGATAAGGCAGACACAATGGGTATAATCCAACAGACTGGTAAGCTGCTATCAATTGTAAATACAGCATAAACTGTCCACGTCCCGAGCTATCCAGCTCGAGTTTGCGGGCAAGTTCTGCGGCATATTCCCCTAGGTTTTCTAGAGTGATATCCTCCATCGGCAGCGAATCTTCTTCAGAGATCACAACTGTTTGCACTACAGGTTGAGAAGTTGAAGAAGCTGCATCTTGAGTCGATAACCAGCTCAAGGTTGCTTCATCTGCAAATGGTATAGAATTCTTAAATGAGAGGTGCTCAATGCCCTCTAATGAATCAACAAAACGTTTCACTTCTTGCTTTACAGCAATGGCCGCATCATCAAAGCCCAAGTTATTGAGCATCGAGTACACGAAGTGATGCCCCGTCAGCCAGAATGGTGCATCAGTTAATGTACGCTCCAAGCGTTTAATCGTGTCGATGTCGCTTTCTTGATTAGCTTTGTCACGATAGTCCGCCTGTTGATCCGAAGACACCGCCAAGCTCAATGGCGTTTCGTTGTTTTGATGATCAGGAAGACCATCAATGTCATCCCAAGTCAGATGACGATAAATTCGGTATGCCAAAGGGTCACTTGGGTTAGCGTGAATCATCACTTCCGCGACTTTCTTAAGCGTACGTTTCGATGCCGTCGGTGATGAGAAGTCCGTATCAACATCGACTTCTTGTGTGACGGCCTTCTTGACTGGCGCTGGCTTCGGAACTGGCGACAGAGGCTTAACTGGTGCGCTTTGAGCCTCTTCAGGCTTTGGCGAATCAACAGCAGTATTCGTTTGCTCAGGTTGAGTAGTGCTTACCGGCACAGAAGGCGCTTGTTCAGGTTGAACTTCACTTGCAGAGCCGTCATCGCTCTGGCCATCGACAGCAGCTTGCTGAGATAACATATTGAGCTGAGTACGGATCTCAAAAAAATCTGCTTCTGAATCTTGATAAACGTCGTCGTACTGACGCTGCACTTCTTCGATAGTAGAAATACAACTTGAAACCAACGCCCAAGACTGCGGGCTTTCCGCTAACTTACCGCTTACCAGTTTAAACTGATGGTTTAGCCATTCTACCGCGCCATCTCTACCACGCTTACGTGAAGGGTAAAGCTCACCACCAAACTGACTTAACGCATGACTAAGCAGCTTCAAGCCTTGTTCGAAACCTTGTAGGCCAAACTCTTCCGTTAGTGCCCGAATCAAGTAACAGATCGCTTTTAAATCTTTACTGTGCTGCACTAAGACTTCTGTTGCGTGCGTTTTAACGACCGTCCAATCTACCGTTTCACCAAATAATGAGCCGAACTTCTTCACTTCGGATTCCATCATTTCGTAGCAAAACTCGTAGCGCGCGTCTTCACCTACTGGAGCAGCATCAGAAATTGGCGTAAGCAAACGTTCGATATCGATCACTGACATTAGCCTCTCCCCTCTGCTTGGTAGTCTCTTAACGCTCGTTCAACCGCTATGGCACCGCGTGCAGGACGAGAAAGTTGATGGCTTTTATCAATGGAGTCCGTTGCCATGCTCTCAAGCAAGTCGGTGATTTCACCAAACTTCTTAGGTGCATTTCGCTCAAGATCGGTAAGGGAATCGTGCAGTTTCTGTTTATCAAAGACGGATTGCTCAGTGACCGTGCTAAATAGGATGTATTCGCTACGAGCGACAATCAGATCTTTGACTTTTTTGGTTAGTTCTGGAGTATTACCAAAGTACGCCTTCGCCGCTTTCGCCTCTACGATGGCTTTGGTGTAGTAATGATCCTTTGCATGCAGCTCAATAGAGTCATTGATGTTCTTCATGACCTTGTTTGGCAACACTTGGCTGTAGAAATACGCCTCAGATTGGTTTAGTAACCAAGCAGCTTTCATTTCTTTGTCCGCAAGCTGCACTTCACCATCAAGGATCAAGCTGGCAATCTGCTCCTCTTTACTTCCTACGATGGCAGAAATTTTCATCGAGTCGACCGAAGCCACATTCAAACCCGCCATCACTTTAGTCAGAGTTTTATCTGCATAAGGGAATAGCGCGCCATCATCGACAAGTTTTTCGCGCAATGTGACTAGCTCTTTACGCAGATCGACCAACGTTTTTGGTAACTCATCGGCCAAGGCTTGATAAGCCGTCAATTCACCTTGGTTCTTTTTGTACAGCTTGGACAGCTTCGTTTGCTGAACTTGGTACGCTTCACGATATGGCGCCGTCGATATAACGTCTTTTTCCATATCATTGAGCGCCTGTTCAATCGCCCAAGGAGGTTGCGCCAAGAAAGAAGCCGTTTGCGCAGGCTTAATAGTGCTAACCAGCGGCGTTCCCGCTTGTGAAATCGTTGGTTCAGATTTTACGATTGCTTTCCACTCTGGTTGATTTTGCTCGTACAGATAATGGCCTGTCACTGCCATCACACTTAATACCAAGCTTGCTTCAAGCACTTTAAAACGGCCGTAACCGCCTTTGTCTTGAGGCTTACAATGCGTCAGCAATAAATCAGCATTACGCAGACTACTAAAAATAGGCGCATTCGATTGAGAATCGATAGACTGAGTATCAATGCGGGCAAGTTGCTGAGCAAAAGAAATAGCGGTATAGCCATGCCCTCTTGGATTATTAATCACTTGCTTGAGCAGCTTCCAAATATGATTTGGAATCAGTGCCGGACGCTTACGATCTTTTAATTGCTTGTGCCATGCATCACCAAAAATAGAACCAATAAATAAATGGCCCGTCAGCAGTGCAAGTGAATAAACATCGTCTTGTGGCTCGGTCGTGCCAGTCTCAAGGTAAAGTGGCGACGCATAACTTAAACTCGCTTCGGCGTGAGATTCAGCCTCACCGATATAGCGCGCTGCACCAAAGTCAATCAGCTTGACGTAATCGCCTTCGCTAACCAGAACATTCGATGGTTTGATATCAAGATGACAAATACCTCGAGTGTGCATAAATTCAAGCGCACCAGCGAGTTGGTAAACTAACCAAGCAATGTGATCGTGACGGAAACCTTTAGAGGAATGACGCTCCATCTTTTCTGCCAGTGATTCACCTTGGATCCACTCGTACATTAAGTATGGACGTTCAAATTCGTTACCGATTTTAATGAAATCCGCAACGCTTGGATGTTGAGAAAGCTCTAGTCTACTTGCCTCATTGACCAACATTTTGCTGGCAATATCTGGCGCGTCCTCATTGACGACTTTACAGCAGATTTGCTTTTCAGGTTGGCCTTTTTTGGCGAGATGGTAAACGGTTGTTCTACCATTTTTCGACGGCAAGGTGTCTAGTACATCAAATTGTGAAAAAAGCACGTACTCAAGCTTTGGCTTATTTTTCTTCGCCAACCTTTGCTCGTTATGTTTCTTTTTCTCAATGGCTTTGACAACCAATTGATCAATATATCCTTTGGCCGCTCCCTGCTTATCAGACACTTTGCACTCTTTTATCGAACAAATATTATTAGGACGAAATAATATTGTTTGAAACATCCTTGTTTCAAGGCTGGTATTTAAAACGAACAGTAAGTCTATTACTTTAGTTATTATTACTAAGTTATTAGACTCTTTGACTTACGCTTTCACTACATCAGTCATGCTGTTTTCTCGTATTAAAAAAAAAGTCATTATTATACCCAAGTGACTTCAAGATGCAGGATTCAGAGCGTTGTCACTGATTCAAGTTCAAGGAAAACAACGCTGCGTAATAGCAAGCTCTTTCCAAGTTGTTTGACGACGAAATTGTTTCAGTGACACGCTCCCAAAGGGCGAGTTGTCTTGGTTCGTATGCTTCGTTAACAATTTTTGATTTAGAACCACTAGATCTTCTAATTGTTGCCTCGCCTTCAAACCAAGTCATTCTCGCTGAACCTAGCACCTTGAGGTTACTTGGGTATATAAGAGCGTTTTCATTAATATTAACGTGCTGATTCACACTAGCAAGCGAGTAATTGGAGTAGCCCTTTGTCACCATTAAAATCAAACATCAGTAGCGATGAAGGTTGGTTAAAATGATGATTTTTAACTGTAAATGCCAAGAGCGCTAGTGAAGAGCAACTGCCCATTGTTCCCCATAATTCATTGATAAGCATAGGCAGTTCGGGATGAGTAAAGCGCTCTGCTTTTGCGCCCAGCGCGAAACCGTAATCTTCGCTGTGCGCGCGCAGGTTCGTCATGTCAGAATACACCTCTCCGAAAGCATTAAGCTTTTTACTCGCACGCTGTACAAGGCGGTACATGCCTCTACGGTCTGTCGTATTCAGTTCGGTATCGATATAACCAAGTTGCGCTAAAGGCTTAAGCTTAAGTGTTTCTACGGTATTTCTTCGACAAAGAATGAGGCCCGAGCCCCCTTCACTTGGAATCACTCCCCATGGATTATTAGTACTCATGACCATGTTATCGTCGATAAGTTCTTGCATCCTGTTGACCATAGAATCGACGCTAATGCACATCATGGCATCGTATTTATCCAACGACTTCATGGCTTGTAGCACGAAGCTAGGACCGCTTGCGTGAACGGTTTCGACCACAGAAAGAAAGTCAGAATAGTCACTTTCACCAAGCCATTCTTGCATCTTCACTAATGAAATTGTCGTAGGCACAGCAAGAAGTAATGGAATCGGCTTCAAAGAACGAGGCAGCTGGGCCAAGAGCGAATCCAATAAGTTCGCCGTTAACTCACAGGTTTTTTCGAACAAACCGCTTTCTTTGGTATATTCAATTTTCGCGAATGTGAAACGCTCAATTCCGTCCTCACCAACGACTTGGTCGAACCTCGCTAAGTCAGCATTTGCTGCATCAGTAGCGATATCCAAGTTCATGCCTGTGGGCGTCATCACTTCCATCCCCAGCACGTAACGACCTGTAGAATTATGCATGCTCGCTCACCTCTTCCAACTTAGTGATAGACGTAGACACCAACAAATGCTCTTTTCCCTGACAAGGAAATGCAGCCGTATAACTGATTGATATGGTTTTCTTCTCAGCATCGACAAATAAGGTATACATCGCCATATCAACTTGATAGGCGCCATCTTTGAACGTGGCAATGGCACGGTATTTCTCTTTCGGTATACGGAATGAGAGCGTGTCATCGTGACAAAAACCACTCATCATCAAGCGCTCACCACCATGAAGAAAGCCTTTGCATTGTTGATCTGCAGGTGCGCTTTGGAAGAAACGTCGGTCAAAATCCAGCGGTAGCATTGGCTTGCGGTTCTCAATCCAATTTTCATCAAACGTACCCGCCAATTTTTGGCGAGATTCGAAGAATGGAGGAACAGGCCCAAAGCCCGCGACTCGAATATTTTTTGACGTAGAGCTCCACTCTTCTCTAGGATAGAAAATCGAAGGCACTTGCTGTTCAAGCAGCTCTTTGCTGGAGTCCGCAACACCACCACCAATTCGGTTACGCAAGTCGCCACCTATCGCGCAGGTGTAATCAATGTCCTTTTCAATGAAAGGTACAGGCTTGCTAAGTGTGATACTACCGCCATGCTCTACCCAAACCCGATCACCATGTATCGCGAGGGTTTTATCAATGTGGCCATCAATCAACACGCGGCATTCTTGGTATGTCACCGGCTTTTTCGCGTAACTGCGAGCTTTACCGTAAACAAGTACATCCGTGTTGTCTTTGGTATAAGCGAATTCGTGGTCGACCTTCATTGCAGAGAAGCCTTCTTCGCCCAAATATTGGGGATCATCGAAGATTTCACTTTCACCTAATTCATGCCAAACCACACCATCGAATTGCCAAATGCGTTTAGCGACAACAACCCAAACTTCATCGCCGTTTTCGTCACGTTGAAAACGACCTTTAAGTGATAGCTCAGGGTGCGCTTCAATATCCCATAATTGCATTGCTATTCCTTAAATTGAATCGTTCGCTCGCAGAAGGTGCGGCCTTTAAATTATTGAAGTTCCAATCTTGCTGATGAATTGGCATCACCATATCCCAAGGTACGTATGCTCGGGATTGAATACAGATTTGTCGCCATAGCCAATCTCGGAACAGCACGTCAACGTTGGCATCTTGCATTGCCGCTAACGTGGATTCGAAGCTCAATGCGTATCCCAATCGGCTTGGCAGATTTTGAATGTGCTTTTCGTCTTCTAACCATTCATTAAGTAAGTCGATTACTTCTTCCCACTCATACTCAACACCAACGTCTTGTGGCATTAGTGGTAGAAGCTTCCCGTAAACCACATACAAAGCTTGAATCCAAGTTTCACCGCCATCCTCTTCTAGAGTTTCCAAGTGCTCAATGATTTCTGGGACTAACTTCCAATCGCCACTCAGAGCAAAATCAACGGGGGCTAATGAAGAAGAGATATCGAACGCTTCAAACTCTTTTAGCTCTAGTAGCTTCGCGAAGGTCAATACTTGGGCCGAGGGCAAACCACTCGGTTCAATACCAAAGTACTGTCGGAACCAAGTGCCTCTGTCACGCTTGGTGATCAAACGTTCAAACAGATACTGCTCACCATTTGCATGGTCGTTGATCCACTCAATGCCCTCTTCCACATCCTGCAACGCTAAAAGCGGTAGCGCGATGTTAGGACGTATGATTTCAGCTTTGTGCCAACGTTTAATCAGCGCAACACTCAAAGCTTGGCGCAGACGTAAGCATTCAAAGTAAAACGGACTGGATTTCGCTTTGCCCTCAATGAGCTCCGACATCACGCTATCCATGTGTTCAACTGGAGATTGCGTGACAATGAGCTTGGCGGTGTGTACGTCTAATTCTTCGAGTGAGCTCAATCCACACAAGAGATTATCGAGCTCAGAGCCAAGTTCTTTCTGTAGCATCAGCCAAGCGTAGATTTCTGGCTCTTGGCTTCTTAGCTGATGAATTAACCCCGGAGCTAATCGATAAAACGACAGATACACTTGTTTGAGCTCTTCTATTTGGCGCTCAATCAGTTTGAGGTAATCCAGATCACGACTCGGATAGCCTCGTTTATGAAGTTGTACACGCTGCTTGATTAAAAAGCCGATGCTCTCAGAAGCAATAGACAGCTTTTCATTACAAAAGCTCAGCCAAGTTGGCGGCAATTGGGAAAGGTCGTTCACAGCACGCTCAGCTCTTGCTAACGCGCCTTCGACTTCTTGATTGGTTATGGGTGTCTTTAGGTGCTCGACACCGATTCTTTGTCGCATCTACTTATCCATTGTTAGCGTGCGATAACGCGATTGCAGTTAGTTAAACTCGAGTGGCTAGTCAATTCGTTACCACGAGATAAAGAGTTAAAACGAGCTAACTAGTTAATCGCGATCGTTCCGCCTTGAATTTTTTGTGCTTTTTCTGCTTGGGAAGTGACGTACTTCGCTTTAGTCGTAATGCGGCTATCGCGCCCGCTGTAACGAGTTTCAGTTTCACCACTTTTGACGATCAGTTCTTGCTCCGTCTCTATGACCATCTTCTTAGCTCGCAATACAAACTCATCAGAATCATCGAGAATCGAGAAGAAAATGTCCGTCACGAGAGGCAAGCTTAAATCGTCGTTCAAGAATTCGATTCGACAACTTAATGAATTATCGATAGCCATTTGTAGTTCAGAACGGCGAAAGCCTCGCCCTAACCTTGCCGTTAGCGGTTGGTTAAATGGATTACCATCAAAATCAACGCGAACACTGCCTGTTGATTCGTTAATGGCGACTATGGTTCCAAAACGCGAAAAGCAAGCCGGTGTCTCGGCTTGCTGTTTCGTGATGGTTTCTGTAATAAGAGGTTGTTTTTCCATCATTAGTTAATCGCTACGTTACCACCCTTCACGACGACTTTATCGCTGCCTTCAATGGTGATTGAAGATCCTGAAAGCTTGATTGAACCATCACTGTTCATCACTAAGGAAGACCCACCAGTTTTCAGCACAATCTTGTCACCACTGATGATTTGCGTTGCGCCATCGGCTTTGTAAGACGTATTGCCTTTTACTGATACGGTTAAGTTACCACCCACCGTTTGGTTATCGTCTGCACCAATGTCTGAGCTTTTCGACGCACCAACCGTTAAGTTGCTGTTCTCGCCCACATCCAAGTCATCGTTTTTGCCGATCTTGGTTGTACGGTTATCGCCAATCTCTAAACCAGAATTGTTCTTCACATACTGAGTTTCGTTGGCGTTGTAAGTAACAGTGACGTCTTGCTCTACGGTTTCAGTAAACATGCTGTTTACTTGGGTTGTCTTGTGGCCATCAATGGTTTCTTTGTGATCACCATGGACTTCGTTCGTCTGATGACGCGCAACTTTTAGGAACTCGTCTTGACCGATATCGCGGTAACGGTTGTTGAGTACCTTCGTCGACATGTCTTTTTGAGCGTGAATGTAGACTTCTTCTTGGTTCGCTTCGTCTTCAAAACTCAGTTCGTTGTAGCCAGTGCCTTTATGCGTTTGGGTACGGAACGTAGTACGAGTTTTGTTCTCCGGTAACGAGTACGGAGGGAAGTGAAGACCGTTATAAACCGCGCCAGTCACTAATGGGCGATCTGGGTCGCCCTCAAGGAAGGTGACAACAACTTCATGACCAATACGTGGCAAGTAAACAGCGCCCCATGTTGGCGCAGCCATAGATTGGCTTACACGGATCCAGCAGCTTGCGTGTTCATCGTTATCGCCGTAACGATCCCAATGGAACTGAACTTTGATTCGCCCAAGTTTGTCGGTGTAAATCTCTTCACCTGCCGGACCGACAACTACCGCCGTTTGTGGACCATCAACAACAGGAGGTGCAAGCTTTGGCGCTTTGAACACCACATCACGTGAGATACAAGAAAACTGGTTGTAATACGTGGTTGGCATACCGTTTGTTTCGTCTTCATGCACTTGCGGATCTTGGCCTGTGTGCATGACAGATAACATGATGTAATCACGGTTGATTTCAGAACGAGGGTGATCGCTAATGCTGAAGCTGTAGCCGGACGCTAAACGCATCACATCACTGCTTGCTTCGACTTGTTGATTGTCGACGATGTGCTCAGACATCCACTCTGTTGTTCTCACCTGCCCCATTGCAGGATCAACATAACGGCCAGGGTAATCAAACTGCTTTAAATCTTGGTCAAGATCGCCCGCATGGGTCATCTCTTGAGGGATTTTAGGCTGTTCGTAGTTGTAATCGGTGTAAGTAACTTGGCCTGTTCTCACGCGGTTAACAAGCTCAAGATCTGAGATATGTTCACGATCAGCAACACCGCCACCGTCAGCATGGAAAACAATCGGACCGATGTAAGAAGCGTTGAGTGGTGAACTCACCAGTGGCGCAATCGCGTCGTTGCTATCTACAATCACCATGGTGTGATTGGCTTCGGTATGGTCAAAGTAATACCACATACCGTGCTCAGCCATCATTCGCTGAACAAACTGAAGGTCAGATTCACGATATTGCAGTACATACTCTTTTGGCGGATACGTCCCAGAGACTTCAAAGCGGTAATCCGTCACGCCTCCATCATCAAGTACTTCGGTGATGATGTCTTGCGCTGATTTTTGTTGGAATATACGACAGTCTTGACGCTGAGATAAGAACCAAGCTTGAGGCACAAGAACTAACTGGTAGCGAGAAAAGCGACGACCCGTTCCAAGGTAACGAACTTCGTTTACCACGCCATTAAAAACGCGCGCAGCCCCTACCCCTTGTCCATAAAGAGTCAGCGTTCCCGCTTTGCGAATTAACGCATCAAAAGAGATATCTGGATCAAGTGAAAGTAATGAGAGACTGATGTGAAAAGGTTTCGACAGCTCTTCATTCACTTGAAAGCTTTCTACTCGAAAGTCGTGCCCACACCCTGGCACTTCAAATTTAAATTCTACGTCATTCACCATATCTTTTACCTGATACAAATAATCGAATTAGGGCCAACAATTGTTGGCCCTGAAACTTTACGCAAAAAGCAATTATGCTTCGCGTGGAGCACGCCAGTCGTCGTTACCAGCTGTACCACAGTTTTCGTGAGTTACTTCGATTGCACGGTAAGTCAGCTTAAGAACTTCTTCTGTCACGCGGTCTGCTGTTGCAGCGTCTTGACAGTGGTTCATGCGAGTTTGGATGTCTACTAGTAGTGCATCAATCAGTTTGATTGAGTAGTAGTGCTCTTGCTTACCTTGAACTGAAGTACGGTAGAAACGGATCACACACTCAGGAAGTTTTTCGCCAGATACTAGTGCGTTGAATAGTAGTGGAGAACAACGGTCTTGAACTTTAGTTACAACAAGTGGACGGTGAACACGTTGACCAGTAGGCTGACCACTTTGTGGGTCACGCGGTACTGTTAGTACGTGGTCTAGTTCTTGAACTAGGAACTCATCAACGTGAGCTTCTTGCCATGTGTTACCTACAGAATCTGCAGAGTAAGTATCTTTAGTGATGTGACCTTGAGTTTCACCTTTGATAGACATATATGCTGGAGTTGGCATCGTTATTTCCTTTTCTAAAATCTGTTTTGTTTAAATCACCAAATCGCTTATCACCGCGACTACTTGGTATAATCAAACTCCGTGCCAACTTTTATAAACCTTAAAATACAACCACTTAGGTTAAATTCAGCTTTATTTATCAATTTATTAAGTACAATTTATTGGATAAAAAACCAAAAAGTTGGAAAAAGATAATAATAAATTGTTTCTCAGATAAAAAGTGAAAATAACCATATATCAAAGGGAGAATAAAGTTATTAACACTGGCTATTTAGTTAGATTAACCATTAATTAATTCAAAATAACAAAGAAGCGTTATTCAAGATAAATATTCACACTAATATTGTCATTAAAATCACCAACAAACGATAGTCAAAATATCTTGATAAAAAAAGAGCGTTATCACTTTTAGTATAATAGTGGCCACCTCTTTTCCTCTAAAGAATAAAATGGCTATGATAAATATAAACCTTTCTTCATTAATTCAGCGTCTACACCCGATTGCAAAAGTGGCATTAGAAGACGCGGCTGCACTTGCAGTCTCTGAAAAAGCAAACGAAGTTCAAATTGAGCATTATTTACTGAGTCTTTTAGAAAGGCCAAATAGTGATTTTGACGTCTTATTAAGTCATTTTGATTGTTCTGAGAACTTATTAAGACAATCGGTTCGATCCACACTCGATACCAACGCCAAAGGAAATGGCAGCAAACCTGTTTTTTCTGCTTTATTAATCGAATGGTTACAAGAAAGCTGGCTGGTTTCTTCTTTAGATCTATCCGAAACACAAATCCGCTCTGGCGCCCTACTCCTTACTCTTGTTAGCAACCCTCTCCGTTACGGCCAACACGGTTACGCCTCTATCCTCGAAGCGGTCAACCCTGACAGCCTTAAGCGTAACTTTGCAGAGCTAACAAGCCACTCTATTGAGGCGCAAGTCGCGACTTCCGAAAAAACACAAGCTCGCGAAGATGGCTCGGCATTGAGCAAGTTCACGACAGACTTCACTGGTAAAGCACGCAAAGGCGAAATCGATCCTGTTTTCTGTCGTGACCAAGAAATCCGCCAAATCGTGGACATTCTTGCTCGTCGCCGTAAAAACAACCCTATCGCTGTCGGTGAGCCGGGCGTTGGTAAAACCGCAGTCGTAGAAGGCTTGGCGCTAAAAATCGTACAAGGCGACGTACCAGACAACCTTAAAGGTGTTGAGCTTTACGGTCTGGACATGGGTCTTCTACAAGCAGGTGCAAGCGTAAAAGGTGAATTCGAAAAACGCCTAAACGCAGTATTGGATGAAGTGAAAAACTCGCCAACGCCAATCATCCTATTCATCGATGAAGCACACACTCTAGTCGGCGGCGGTAACCAAGCGGGCGGCAGTGATGCAGCCAACTTGTTAAAACCTGCCCTAGCACGTGGCGAAGTGAAAACAATTGCTGCAACAACCTGGTCGGAATACAAAAAGTACTTCGAGAAAGATCCAGCGCTTGCACGTCGCTTCCAGCTGGTAAAACTTGATGAGCCTTCTCCAGAGCAAGCGGCATTGATCATTCGTGGTCTGCGCCCAGCTTACGAGAAGTCACACAATGTTTACGTGCGTGATGACGCGATCACCGCAGCTGCAGCGCTTTCTGCTCGTTACATCTCTGGCCGTCAACTACCAGACAAAGCGATCGATGTACTAGATACGGCATGTGCGCGAGTGAACATCAGCCTTAATGCTATCCCTGCTTCTGTAGAAACACTTCAGCAAGAACTTGCTGCCCAACAGCGCGAGCTTGAAGCACTTGAGCGTGATGCTCTGCAGCAAACTGGTGACAAGCACAGCCTTGCTAACATTCCGGACCTAAAACTGGCAATGGAAACAACCAAAGAAGAGTTAGCAGAGCAAGAAGCGCAATGGCACAAAGAAAAAGAGCAGATCCAAGAGATGATTGCTCTACGCTCTCGCTTGCATGAACTGGTGTTTGGCGAAACAAACGAAGAAGAGCTTGTTGCAGACGAAGATTCAGAACAAGAGCAAGACGTTTCTCCATATGCAGAAATGGATGAAGAAGCGGTTCGCATTGCAATTTCAGCCTGCCAAGAACAGCTAGACGCAATCCGCAATGGCAACCCACTGGTTCATTTTGAAGTTGGCCCAGATGAAGTCAGCCACGTGATCTCGGACTGGACCGGTATTCCAATGGGTAAGATGCTTCAAGACGAAGCAGAGACCACGCTAAAACTGAAAGAAAGCCTAACACAAAGCATCAAAGGCCAAGAATACGCTATCGATGCACTGTCTGAAGGCATTCAAACGGCGAAAGCTGGCCTAGGTAATCCAGACGCACCAACAGGCGTATTCCTGCTGGTTGGCCCAAGTGGCGTGGGTAAAACTGAAACGGCTCGTGCGATCGCTGATCAAATGTTTGGTGGCGAGCGCTTTATGACGACCATCAACATGTCTGAGTTCCAAGAGAAGCACACGGTATCTCGCCTAATTGGTTCACCTCCGGGTTACGTAGGTTACGGTGAAGGCGGCATGCTGACAGAAGCGGTACGTCAACGCCCATATTCTGTTGTACTGCTAGATGAAGTGGAAAAAGCCGACCCAGAAGTGTTGAACCTGTTCTACCAAGTGTTCGACAAAGGTACGTTAAACGACGGCGAAGGCCGCACCATCGACTTCAAGAATACGCTGATCATCATGACCAGCAACCTTGCGACGCACGAGATTGAATCTTTGGTTCATCAATCAAAAGACATCGATGCAAACATCATCGCAGAAGCTATCCGACCTACTTTGAACCAACACTTCAAACCGGCGCTGTTGGCACGTATGTCTGTGCTTCCGTTTGTTCCGCTATCTGATGAAGCAATGACAGAAATCATTCACCATAAGCTGAACAAAGTCTCTCAGCGTCTACAGAGCCATCACAAATTGTCTCTGAGCTACGAAGAAAGCTTGGTTGAATTCGTACTGGGTAACTGTCGCCTTGCTGAAACAGGCGCACGTAACATTGACGCGGTCATCAACCGTCAGTTACTGCCGCAGCTATCGACACAGCTACTGGTGCATGACAAGGATGATTCACATACGCAAATCGCAGTTTCTGTCGATGAGCAAGGAACACTAACCTATGCGTTCAGCTAACCATAGCGAACTTAGCAACGCCCTACTTGCGATCAGCCAATCTTTGGCTGATCGCAGCCAGCTGACCCAAACGTTAGATGCCGTGTTGACCGCTGCGAGACAAATGACACTCGCAAAGCATGGCATCATTTACGTTTTAGACCAGACTGGTCAAGCGTTGATCCCAAGTACCGCTCACCATAACGATAAAACGATTGTTTCCCACCCTTGGGAAGCATTGCAGATAGATTCTGCCAGTGAGAACGACCCATTTAACTTTGCGATTCGCAATGGTGAAGTGGTGTTGATCAACGAGCTGTATAAGTACAACGGTTACGACTGTGAAAGCATTTATCAAAGCGAGCAGATACTTGGACTAAAGAGCGAAAACTTATTGGCTTGGCCACTTATCGACAACGATAGTAAAACCATCGGCCTGTTAGTATTACTCGATTTAAGCGTTATCGACAACGAAGCCGCACTCACTGAGTTCTGTCGTATGGCCGCGAGTAATATTCGCCAAGCAGTTTGGTTAGAGCAATATGGGCAAGTGATTAAAAGCCTGAGTGCCGATAACCAAGCACTGCTCCGTGAGAACACTCAGCTTAAAAAGCGTACCAAGAAAACCTATCAAGGCCCGATTGCAGAGAGCGAAGAAATGCTCAATGTTTTAAATCGTCTTGATAAGGTGCTATCACTTCCTGTCGACGTTCTGTTGCGTGGTGAAACTGGTGCAGGTAAAGAAGTGATCGCGAAGTACATTCACGAGAACTCTAACCGAGCAGACCAGCCTTTGATCGTTCAAAACTGTGCGGCTATTCCAGAGCAGTTATTGGAATCGGAACTTTTTGGGCATAAGAAAGGCTCATTCACGGGCGCAGACAAAGATAAAGTGGGCCTGTTTGAAGCAGCCAACGGTGGCACCCTATTCCTAGATGAGATTGGTGATATGCCAATGCTACTTCAAGCTAAGCTGCTTCGAGTACTGCAAGAGCGTAAGGTTCGCCCTATCGGTGCCAGTAAAGAGATTGAGGTAGACGTTCGCGTTATCGCAGCCACCCACTGCAATCTTATGCAGCAGATCAAAGACGGCGGGTTCCGTGCTGACTTGTTCTATCGCTTGAATGTATTCCCGATTACGCTGCCTCCATTGAGAGAACGTGAGTCAGACATTATTCCTCTCGCAGAACATTTCGTGCAGCACACGACCAAGACCCTAGGCTTACCGCAAGCGCCAGGGTTAAGTGCCAACGTGCGTAAACAGCTGCTTGCTTACTCTTATCCGGGTAACGTTCGTGAGCTGAAAAACATCATCGAACGCTCGGTACTGCTGTCAGATTTTGAAACCATCACTCACATTGAGTTCGGTGAGCAAATCCCAGAAGACACGCCAAGTATTGAAGTAAAAGCGGCATCACCTGCTCCAGAACAACCTGCTTACGAGCCAGCACAAGCGGATTTAGAAGGCGCGGCAATCGGCCTAAAGGACGTTGTCAGCCAATACGAGCGCACAGTGATCATCGATTGCTTAAATGCCTGTAATTGGCACACCAAGAAAGCCGCCGAGCAATTGGCGCTGCCAATGAGCACACTCAACCATAAAATGAAGAAATACGATATTTCTGCAGCTGGTTAAGCGAGAAGCGAGAAGCGAGAAGCGAGAAGCGAGAAGCGAGAAAATCTTACTTCAGTTTGCATTGGTAAGAAAAGAAAAACCGCCCGAAGGCGGTTTTTTTATTTTCCATCAAACAACCACTTTTTGAGGATTTGCTCTCGTTGTGCAGATAGTGGAAGCTCCTTAGCTACTGAGTAATCTTTCATGATTGGTTCCGCATTCATCCAAACACTCAAAGGGGTAGCCTTATGGGACATCTTACTACGATTTAAACTTGCTAAGTTGGAATCAGCATCGTCAGTCGTTCCTGCAGTATATTCAGAAATAGCTTTAAACTCTTTCTCACTCATCTCATACCAACTATGGTTGTAATGGATTTCTCGCAAGTTGAACAAAGTTGGCGCCGTTGTATCTATAGCTCGAACAGGGAGCCTTTGTGATGAAGCGTTTAAAGAAAGTCCAGCTTTCCCATCAATATCGAGCATAATGTATGGGGCATCGTTTCCTCTAGTAATAAACGGGCGTAAGCCAGTCATCTCTTTCCCGGTTGCATTAATGTATTTTAATGATATCTCGACTGCGTATAGATCAGTGTCGACAAAGTCTGGTGATAAAACACCTTCCTTAACCACCAAGTCGTTTACAAGTTTACTTAGGTTGCTAGAAAGATGATCCGATACCTCACTCAGGCTTTGCGGTATTGATTTAGGTTTGAATGACACCTCTTTCTTCTCGAGGTTCACTTCTACCTTTCCTAATGGATACAAATCTACATCTTGATGTTCAAAATTATAGAGACCTCTTGCATCGTTTGCTTTCAAACGAATGTCCACGGGTAAGCGCTGACGGTCAAACCCTCCTCGCTCAAGTATTTGTTCTACATTTTCAACAGATTTTGTACTGACGATGAGCAACAACTTCGTTGCTTTTTCAGAAGTATCATAGGATGGCTGCTTCTTCGTCCAGCCGATCGCCTCCATTATATCGTCGTGCTTACTTCCGGGAATGAGGCTCTTCACGCTAGCGTCATAAATGTACAAATTTGCCTTAGCATCTGAGAATAGCTCCGGATATTCGACCGCTTTTTTGCCCGCTCTTGCTAAGAAAGTTTTCTCATATAAGAATTCATGCTCTTTTGACATAGTCAAATTAAAGATGGATGCCTTATCCGTACTAGAGGTAATCTCCTTACCGTCTTGAGTTTTAAGTACGAGCTCTCTCTTATACGTTAACTTTGATTCTGTTTTACTGACATTTGGTACACCGACTTCTAGAAGGTAACGCATCACATAAGCCGCTGAGTGCTGTTCATCTACCTGACCAAACACCGACTTCCATTCTTTGCTACCGTAGTCATCAGCAATAGGTTTGATGCCACTCATGATGTTGCATCCAAAGTAATAAGTAGGACTTACAACAACACCGTATAGTGTCGTATCTGTCTCTAACATTTGTTTCTCTGTTAAATACGCCCTCTCAGTTTCAACTAGTGATTCCGGTGCAATTTCACGAACATATTCAGTAGTGTAAGACCCAAAATCGTCAAAGAACCTATTTTGCCGCACAGGTCTAACACCCACAGGCACAAGAGTAAGCAAACCTTCTTCTTTGAACTTGGTCAGCGTTTCATCCTTCATATCAAGAATAATAAGTACTCTAATTGGCATAGTCGGCGTAATGGCTTCACCGCTATTAACCCTGTCTTCGAGTGGGAGCCATTCATCATTGACTTTTACGGAAACCATATGCCCAGCAAACATAGAGTCATCGAGCTTAGATAAATCGGGCGCTTTTAACAGAGATCTAAGCTTAGTTAAACTAGGGTCCGCAACAGTATGTATAGGACAGAATTTTTGATATACCTGCGATTGTTCAAGCGCTTTTACCCCAACCTGAGATTGCTTCGCTCGGTATGTTACGTAACTCGTCATTGCAGCAAAACTCAGCACACTTTCCGAAGCACTACGGTAAATATTCTTTGTTTCTAGCCAAGCTTCATCAAGGTGGAAAGAAGGAAGCCAAGTCCCCCCCAAATCCCAATCATCACTTAAAAGATAGGTCTTTATATAGCCTTCAATATCAAGATCTCTTTGCCCTGACGTCAAGTGATTAACCGCGTTATATTCCGAAACGTAATTCGTTGTTTTGTTCTCTTCTTTTATTTGAGATTCAAGTAGAAGCAATCGCAGCAGCCCATTGAGCGCTATAGCGCGTTTTATATATGCCTTGCCAACAACACTCAGTTCATCGAACGCAGGTAAACCGCGATACAGTAACGCCTGTCCGACAACATCAAATTCAGAAAAACGTTTCTGCTTCTCTTTGTATTCTTCTACTTCTTTATTAAGAATTTTGGCTGCACCATCCAGAGTAGAAACCAAGGTTTCACCTGACCAATACAACCCATATGCTAACGCCGCTCCTGGCCCAAGCATTGGCGCAGCAAAGCCTAATGCAATATCAAAGGCTTGGCCGGAAAATTTCCAAATGTCCTTGTGGACTTTCATCTCTGCTAAAACCGCTTTTTGTCGATTTTTCTCCAGAGCTAGTAGCCAACTTCGACAAGCAGGGTATTCAAAAGCAGAGTTGAGGTAGAACTTCATCTCCGCTCGACGACTTAAGCGCCTATTACTCGTATCATTATCGGCATAAACGCCTTTACCCAGAGCCGATATTCGATGCTCCCACTTAATGGCATCAGTGCCAAGATCTTCTAAAATAGAAGATTTAAGCGCCGCAGCACGTTTTTTCGACAGTTTAGTGTTGTATTCCACCGAGCCAATATCACACGTATATCCTTCAATGTTCAGCAACATTTCTGATTCTGTATTACGCAGATATTCAGCCACTTTAGAAACGAGCTTCTTATCGGAATTGGTTAGTTCATCATTTGCACTATCAAATTCAAAAAACAGTGTGAGATAGCTTGCCTCACCCTCTTTTGCCTGTTTTTTTTCTAATAGCGGACTACCATTTAACAGCACTTTATGACTTACACTTTTATCAGAGAATGCTTCAAGGAGCGCTTTTTTATGCTCCGCTTCAGACTCAAGCAGTGCCTGACGATCTTTTTCATCACTCAATAAAAGTGTTGATATTACCGATTGTGTTTTCTGACCATATTCCTTTGATTTATCAATATAGGCGTTAAACGCCGACTCGGAATTCTCAATACCTTTCGGAATTTCAAGGCCACTAGAAACAAGTTCTGCAAAGCCAAAAGGCTTATCAAGTGCATATTCAATAGCCCGAACGGCCGGCTTTAAAGGGGTTAAGATCTTATCGTCAACCTTATGCCAGAAATGCTGTAACACCGGGGGAATCGTATAAACGCCCGGTAAGGCCCCCCCAAGATGATTTGACCAGTTAAGTGCGTTCGCTAAGTCAGAAATAGGCGTAAGTGTACCTTGTGCTGGCGGCTTTAGCTTTTGTGCATAATCTAAGAACCCCTTAGCTTTAGCATCAATACCGACCGCGAGTTTTAACGCATCTAACGTAGCCCCGGCTTGGCCTCCATTCAAACCTGCGCTGAACGCTTTGTGGACTGTTGTCATGCTGAATGGGTCCATCACACCAGAAGCTGATGCGGCTATCACCTCTTTATATTTACCAATTGAATTGAGAATATTAATCGACGGCTGCACATCATTGGCAGGTTTGTTTTCGCCAGTGTAAGGTTGATTCTTACTCCAATCGAGCCAGCCTTTAAACGTATCTGGTGCATGTTGAAACAGTGACTCTTCAACAGAGATGGGATCACCAGAGAGGATTATGCTGCGCCCTGCTATTGAATAAATAGGCAAGTGTAAGACTTGCTCAGATAATGAGTAACAATTGTTTGGGATATTTAACTTGGCAACCTGAGCCATTTGGCTGTCCGACGATACATCTTTTGCCTCCCAGTACCGCTTAATTCCTTCTAGATCTATATCAAAGCGAACTAATTGTTTGATTTGAGCATCCTCATCTAGATGACCGCCCGTGATCCAAAATGTGGCAACATATTGGGTTACTTCCTCTGCCACGTCAGAGTCACTGGCCTGATTAGCAATATCAAAGTATGTTATCGGCCTCACACGACTGGTGATTTTATTGCCTATATCTTTAGCATCCCCTTTGATGATTAGGTTTTCCGGCTGTCCAGACAAAGTAACTTCTGCACCCTCAAAATAGTCGGCAGAGAAAAACAGGTTGATAGTCCAAACCTGAGGAATACGCAGATAATAAAATTCCTGCTTATACTCTCCGCTATAAATTCCTTTATACAGGCGCTGATATGCCCCTTTATTTTGCGCTTCTGCCGCTTCAGCTTTATGGATAAAGAATCTCGCTAATTCGGGAGCTAAAAATCGCCTCTCGGTAGGGTCTTTGCTTCGCTTTTGGTCCTGTTCAATATCTCTGTTAGTTACTACGCCAACTTCAATGCTTTCATCACTAGAACTTACAACATCCTTGGCCAAGGCTGTTAAGCGTTGTGTCCAAGCAGTATCTTCAGACATGACCGCAGCGGGAATTAAGTAAGGTGGAATATAGACGGGTTTTAGCTTATCAGTCGTACTAGAAATCAATAGTGGCGAAGAAGAAAGCTTGTTCCCATCAAGATCTTCAACCGATTGAACCTTGGTATTCCAACCTTGTAGCCGGCCTGACGAATCACTGAAGTATAATGGTGACTCATTCTTACTATTGCTACCATCCGCAGTTTTATCTACCGCCAACTCGGGTAGGGCAAGCGTAAAACCGGGTAATGGATAGAGCCCATTGCCAGTAATAGCCTTCCCATCTGGTCCGACTAATTGCCCCATCAAATAGAGAGCGTGCTGTTCAATCTTAGCCCTAGCCATTATTACGCTCCTCTAGAACGGTTCTTGCTTTTTCGATGTCAGCATAACTTGGTAGCGGATAGAGTGACTCACTCCAATTATCCGTCTTTTTATGCTCAATTACATAACGACTAAAACCCAAACCGAAAGCTGATTGTTTTACGCGCTCGCCATTTTTCAGCGCCCTATATGTGTATATCATCTCTGTAGTAGGGCTATTGTCGGTCGGTTTACGTAACACGCGAGTAATATTTCGACCATGAGCGGGGATGAACCACATATCACCGCCGTTGAAAGCCAACAAATCAGCTGTAGCAGGGAAGTTACCCATTTTTTCAGATGGTCTGCCCGAGCGGTATGCCGCACCTCCAAGGCAATAAAAGCCATCTCCATACTTTCCGCCCCAAACATTACAATCGTAGCTATCCGGAGTAAAATCGCCGCGATCGACCAGTTTTAAGGTTTTGGCATCAAACACGAATGTATTACCGCATTTGGGTACATCGCTCTCCCCAAAAGTTCCAAGGTATTCGTCATTCTCCCACCCACAGCCAAACCCCGCCAAACTCGAATCAAAACTCAAATAAATCGCTTGCTCTGACTGGCTCATATAAGGCTGAGCAAAAGACGTCATATAACGTGCGTATGAACCATTTACATCAGTAAATTTCACTACCTCTTTGGTGTCTAGCTTAACCAGCAGAAGCTCATCTCTTTTTTTCACAACAACTTGTGTGCTGTCTGTATCCCACATGATGTCGTGACGAGTTGAGCCAGACTCCTCACTAATGTTTGTTACTTCTCCGTTATCTAGATCGTACAACACGGTGCTATTTTTCTGAGGGATAACAAGGTAGCGACCGTTTGGCGAGCGTGACATATATTTTGCGTAATCAGTCGTACTTCGATAGATTGGCGGCGGAAATACCCCCTCAGGGATCAGCAATTGAGGGTTAGTACCGTCTATATTCACAGCCCAGTAACTAACCTTAGAATTGTCTTCTGGGTTTTCGACTGTAAACAGCAACTGAGGGAGTTTCACATTCTCAGTATTCCAATTTGCCACCTTCGAGTTCGTTGGGACTTTAAAATCATAACGATAAAGCCAACTCTTAGTATCTCCCCGGTTTGTATCTAACCAATCAGCTAACAAGCCTATTCTTGCTTTTTCATCAAAATAGGGTTTAGTAGCAATGTAACCAACGCCTGCGACAACAACAGTCGTCAAACCCAAGCCGAGTAATATTTTCTTTTTCATTGTTAATCCATTTTCTAATTTTGTTACAACGACCAATCCAGCACTAATGACTCAAAGCGTTGTTTCTCTCCTGTTGTCATACCTTTAGGCTTGTCGTTTGGCAGAGCTTTTGGCGGAGTTTCAGTAGCGCTCTCAGGTTCAACAAATAAATCGTTGTAAGCGACCCGATCAAAAAGTATGTGACGACTGTCTGGATCTTGGTCATGTACCAGGGACATAGTAAAGACCCCATCCGATGGTAGCCCACTTAATAACGCTTGCTGCCAATCGTGGTCTTCCCCTTCATAAAATTCTAAATCAAAGACGTCTCTATAATCGCTATTGTGATCAATCACATAGAGTGAATTCAAAGCGGTGATGCCAGACGTACCAACATCCACCCGGAATAATAGGCCACTGTTTTTGCCATCCACATAAGCAATCACGGTGTTGCTCTGGTCATAGCTGCGAACGATGGCTTGTTGGTCACTCAGCCAAGGCATGTCGTCTTCGGTAACTTTGTGGATGGCTGCGCTGTCTACATCGGAGGTGAATTCTTTTGCACTGAATGAATGTGCGTCACTGTAACTGCTTAATTCATCTAATGGTGTACTGGATTTCTCTAGCAAAGCAGCATCCGATTCTAATGCTTCAATTTGAGCAAAGCGCTTTTGCTTTGGTGAGAAAATGATCTTGAGTCCATTTTCTCCCTGTTGGACTTCGCCCGATATTTTGTAAGGTGCCCAGAAATGCGCCATGGCAAAACCGCTTGCGCTTCTTTGTATTACCTGAGGTGTGTCTTTTTTCTTTTCTTCTTGCTCTAGGGTACGGTAATACTCGACGTCAACATCTTGGTAGTAACCTTTCTCGTTTATCGCCATCTCTCGCCAAAGCTTCCCTTTCCAGAACACATAAAGGAAACCACCACGCAGGTCAGAAGCTTTTGCTTTGTCGTTGCTACCATCTAAGTAAGCCAATGGTCTAACCGGCACCAACACGTTATCCCACTCATCCATCTGCGTTTCTTTATCGACGGGTTGCAAATCTTCGGCGAGTTTAAGCAAGATTGGCTGAGGCTGGTCGGAACAAGGAATTTTGATATAAAGCGTTTTGCCTTCAGCATCCAGATCTTTAAACGTGGCAAGGCTACGGTGTTTGTTCTCGGTATCAGCCTTGCCTACAGCAACTTTTTCTTTTTGAGCGTCGGTTTTTCCCAACATCAAACAGGCTGCATTGCTAGACCACTGCCCTGCAAACTCGACAACAATTTTGTGTTCTGGACTTGGCTCATAAGGCACATGGGCGTAACTGCGAACCAAAGTAACATCGTCCGTTACCTGCTTATAACCCGCTTTATAGACTTTGCTCTCACCAGTCGATGAGACAGATTCAAGCTGTGCTTTTAGCCTTGGGAAACTTTGTAATTGGGTATCTGTTAACGGTGTTCTACGAGAGAAGGAAGACAACGCCACCCAGTTCCCACTTCCTAACTCATTTCGAATAGCCGTTAGCAAGCCGGCGCTAGACTTTTTGGCAGAGATTGAGATCTTCTGAGCAAGCTCTTTAGGCAGGTTTCTGAGAATATCTTCTGAATTTCGCACACGCGAAAGCTGCCCTATACATTCATCAGGTGTAAGGACGTAGGATAGCTCGTTGGAGGAAAGCTTCGAGCTAGGTATAAATTTGCAAACTAAATGCATTTGAATTCTCCACAACCAACATCGTAAATATGGTTGCGGTGATGTTTAAGCTGATAAGGCTTACTGGTACGATTTGGTGTGCTAATGCTACTAATTTAATTCATAACATTCAATCACATAGAAAAGCCTAAAGAAAAAACAAAACAGCCCAAACGGACAGTTTAACAACCCATAAAGTCATTTTAACTAGTAGTTTAAACTTATTACCTACCCCTCTTATTCAAAAAGAAGGCTTTCAGCAAATCAGTTTTTTTTACTTTTGGGCAGAAGTTAACAAATTCAGATTAAGCGCTGATTGCTACAGGTTGAGGTTTTTGTAGGGGTATGCACTCCTCAGTAGCAATAATTAGCTTATCGCTACTGAGGAAGTATGAATAAAAAAGGTGAGTGCGTGTCACACTCACAAAAACGCGTAATCGCTTTGATGTGATGCTAGGCTGGTGCCACTTCATTACAATTACACAACTGATAGGTAGTACCCTACCTTATGCAGAACTCTATACTTGGGGTATAGAAGTGCGTGTAACTATATAATATTGCGAAAATTTCTCAACGTGGCACATTCACCACCACATATCAGTATTGACCCGCACAATCACTTTAATAATAACTAAAAGCAAAATTGCTCTAGGCATACTAGATGTTTGACCTTGTAGAAGGACCGTCGATTCATTTGGCTTAATTATGAAAAATACGAATAATTTGACTTAGATCACTTAAATACTGACAAAAAAAGCGAGCTAAATGCTCGCTTTCTTTTAGGCTGCTTTCAGGGAGGGTAATTCCGCGGAATATCTTTCCCAATAGTTTGGAACAACAAGCGCTGTAGTACTTGAGTAATTGAATGTTGTACTCATCTCGTCAGCGATCGCAGATAGTGAATTGGTACCATTTGCATAAACGGTTATTTCTCCGTCTTTCAAGGTAGTCAAATCAAGATCAACGGTCCATGTACCATCATCTAGCACCGTTGCGCTGCCTAGAACCTCCAAGCTATCGGTATCAACAGCTTTGAGTGCTATTGTGTCCCCCGCCTCAAAACGAATAGTTGTGCCATTGATAGTTGCTGTTGTACTACCCACTACATCACTGATGGTTCCGATCGTGATCGTTGGAGTAATTGGCAATGCATATTTTTGGTCCACCGTCACCGAGTTACCCGATTCGTCCTCAAAACCACTGACGGCTAGGGTTGCACTCAGCACTGTATCACCCGGATTTGCCAAAGAAGCCACCTCTGCTTTCCACGTTGTAGCATCTCCCTGCATCGTGAAACCTGATACTGCTTCACCCGCAAGCGTCGCTTGAATGGTGTCTCCTTTAACCGCTTTACTGAACGTCAAAGTGACTTTCACAGGGTCATTCACCAAGTGATGTGGCTTATCAAACGATGCATTAGTCAGCGAAGGCAATGCCTGCTCTAACAGGAACTCACCCTGTTGCAGCGCTTCCATATCAATGCCATCGACTGTACTCGTCCCCGTTACCACTACTTTGTACCTGCCATTTGGTTGACCGCTAAGGTTTATCCCACGGCTCGTCCAGTTGCCGTTCTGAACCTCAGCATCACCGGTTGCGATAGTTGCTGAAGCGTCTAGAGTTTGGATTTCTACACTCAGGGTTTGACCATCAAGACGTTTCGCGGTGCCTGTAAACTGATAGTTTTCTGCCTCGCTCTCGTCCACCTTATCCACAGTGTTAATGGTCAACGTTGGCGTGATTGGCAATGTATATTTTTGGTCCACCGTCACCGAGTTACCCGATTCGTCCTCAAAACCACTGACGGCTAGGGTTGCACTCAGCACTGTATCACCCGGGTTTGCCAAAGAAGCCACCTCTGCTTTCCACGTTGTAGCATCTCCCTGCACCGTGAAACCTGATACTGCTTCACCCGCAAGCGTCGCTTGAATGGTGTCTCCTTTAACCGCTTTACTGAACGTCAAAGTGACTTTCACAGGGTCATTCACCAAGTGATGTGGCTTATCAAACGATGCATTAGTCAGCGAAGGCAATGCCTGCTCTAACAGGAACTCACCCTGTTGCAGCGCTTCCATATCAATGCCATCGACTGTACTCGTCCCCGTTACCACTACTTTGTACCTGCCATTTGGTTGACCGCTAAGGTTTATCCCACGGCTCGTCCAGTTGCCGTTCTGAACCTCAGCATCACCGGTTGCGATAGTTGCTGAAGCGTCTAGAGTTTGGATTTCTACACTCAGGGTTTGACCATCAAGACGTTTCGCGGTGCCTGTAAACTGATAGTTTTCTGCCTCGCTCTCGTCCACCTTATCCACAGTGTTAATGGTCAACGTTGGCGTGATTGGCAATGTATATTTTTGGTCCACCGTCACCGAGTTACCCGATTCGTCCTCAAAACCACTGACGGCTAGGGTTGCACTCAGCACTGTATCACCCGGGTTTGCCAAAGAAGCCACCTCTGCTTTCCACGTTGTAGCATCTCCCTGCACCGTGAAACCTGATACTGCTTCACCCGCAAGCGTCGCTTGAATGGTGTCTCCTTTAACCGCTTTACTGAACGTCAAAGTGACTTTCACAGGGTCATTCACCAAGTGATGTGGCTTATCAAACGATGCATTAGTCAGCGAAGGCAATGCCTGCTCTAACAGGAACTCACCCTGTTGCAGCGCTTCCATATCAATGCCATCGACTGTACTCGTCCCCGTTACCACTACTTTGTACCTGCCATTTGGTTGACCGCTAAGGTTTATCCCACGGCTCGTCCAGTTGCCGTTCTGAACCTCAGCATCACCGGTTGCGATAGTTGCTGAAGCGTCTAGAGTTTGGATTTCTACACTCAGGGTTTGACCATCAAGACGTTTCGCGGTGCCTGTAAACTGATAGTTTTCTGCCTCGCTCTCGTCCACCTTATCCACAGTGTTAATGGTCAACGTTGGCGTGATTGGCAATGTATATTTTTGGTCCACCGTCACCGAGTTACCCGATTCGTCCTCAAAACCACT
Organism: Vibrio campbellii CAIM 519 = NBRC 15631 = ATCC 25920; assembly: GCF_002163755.1. NCBI lineage: Bacteria > Pseudomonadati > Pseudomonadota > Gammaproteobacteria > Vibrionales > Vibrionaceae > Vibrio > Vibrio campbellii. The sequence goes on along the minus strand of NZ_CP015864.1, from coordinate 418,256 downwards.
GACGGCTAGGGTTGCACTCAGCACTGTATCACCCGGGTTTGCCAAAGAAGCCACCTCTGCTTTCCACGTTGTAGCATCTCCCTGCACCGTGAAACCTGATACTGCTTCACCCGCAAGCGTCGCTTGAATGGTGTCTCCTTTAACCGCTTTACTGAACGTCAAAGTGACTTTCACAGGGTCATTCACCAAGTGATGTGGCTTATCAAACGATGCATTAGTCAGCGAAGGCAATGCCTGCTCTAACAGGAACTCACCCTGTTGCAGCGCTTCCATATCAATGCCATCGACTGTACTCGTCCCCGTTACCACTACTTTGTACCTGCCATTTGGTTGACCGCTAAGGTTTATCCCACGGCTCGTCCAGTTGCCGTTCTGAACCTCAGCATCACCGGTTGCGATAGTTGCTGAAGCGTCTAGAGTTTGGATTTCTACACTCAGGGTTTGACCATCAAGACGTTTCGCGGTGCCTGTAAACTGATAGTTTGCTGCCTCGCTCTCGTCCACCTTATCCACATCGTTAATGGTCAACGTTGGCGTGATTGGCAATGTATATGACGTGTTATCCTCGCCCACATTACCTACTAGGTCTTTATATTGACTCACCACTAAGCCAACACCGAGATCTGGTACGTCTGGGACTTTCACGCTTCCGGTCCAAACTTTCTTATTTTCATCATCAGCAATCAAAGTAATGTTGTTAGCGCCTAATGTAGCCGTGGCCGCTTGCAAATCTTTATCAAACTTAAGCTCAACTTGGACATCTTCACCGATTTTTTGATGCAGTGGATCAAACGTTACTTGTTCAAGCGTTGGCAACACCCCATCAACGTCCAGTTGAAGGCTATTTCCTTTACCATTTATATTATTGGCACTCTTGTAAGTGTTATCTTCAACCGATATGGTTACTTTTTTATTTACATCTTTTGGAGTTACGTATGTAACTGTCCAAGTTATGTTGTCTGTGGTACTCCAAGATAAAGGTTTTAGCTCACCGCCATTATTCTCATCTAACTTTACGTCTGAAATATCGAATTCTTTTTCTTTGACTTCTTCAGTAAAAGTAAACGTAAGCGGGACTTCGACGCCACCAGCCAAAGGTGTGCTTGCAGTCGTCGATATTGTTAGCTCAGGGACTGTCGCTGCCACCACTTCGTAAGTTGTCTGTCCATCCTTTTGATTGCCGACAGCATCAGTCGCGATTACTTTTATCGTATAGTCTCCTGGCGATAATAAGTAGCGGAACACATAAGGGGCGCCATCGTTAGTAGGTTTCTTGATTGGGTCTGGCCTTACTGTTTGACCCGAACCATTATCAGCCTCTGATCTTACCGAACTTAAGTTTTTATCAGTCACATCAGCAGTTACATCCAAATAATATTTGCCATCATCTGTCGCTTCGTCTTCTTGCTTGCTATCGCGAATCGACACTTCAGGATCTTCATAATCAACAACTGATTCGATACCTTTGGCATGATAGGTCTTATTAAAAAGCTTAAAGTCTGTAACAGCACGTCCCATTGAGTCAGTGACTGTCAGTTTGTACATGTATTCAGCTTGGTCATCAATTGCAAAATCCATGGTACCTTCAGCAATACTAGGAGTCGGGTTTGATGACGTGAAATTACCGCTGAAGTTCAGCGGCTCTCCGCTGAACTTCGGCGGTTCTTCGCTAATTGGGAGCATATCAATGGAATATCGAGTTGCCTTGACATGCTCCCCCTCTGTAGACGTAATCGTGAACGATTGACTTGCTTTGGTGAATGGTATGCTCTCATTATTCAGCAAGCTAGATATATCAGTAAAATCGAGACTAATAGTCGGCGCTGTCAGATCGATAGCCTTGTCTTCACTACTCTGGTTATCCACCGCATCTTTCGCGATTACTTTAACCTCAATTTCATTAAGACCTGAAAGCTCACCTTTGGAAAGCTCGAAATAAGTTATGTATTTCGTATCGTCTTCCTTGTATATTTTTTCCTCTTCAAAATCAAGCACTTGCACCATATACTTAACCTTGGCTAAACGGCTGTCGTCATCTTTCATATCGACAAAAGTGAACCTAACTTTGTCATCTTCTTGCTCAGTAACCTTGATGGCATCTCCAATAACAGGAGCAGTATTATCGAACCTAATATTTTCAACGTCTGCTTTTCCGGCGTTATCCCAAACATCTTTAACAGTTACATTTATATCTAATAGTTCGTTTGCTAAACCCTCATCCAGCTTATTGCTACGAAATGTTGAACAGAGAAATGAATCGTCATCAGCACAGTCAGTGAAATTTCTGAAATTATCAGCATTATTTTTGAGGTCATAAGACTCATTACCAAAGGTAACACTGACATTTTCTATTTTCGAGTTTTTGGCAAGCTTAACTCTAAAGTCCACATCGAGGAATGTACCATTTAATACATCATCAGCTACAGGGCTTGTAATACGAACTACCGGTTGTTGAGTTGGTAATATAAATTTAAACGCATAATCTGGTGCTAAGTTGCCTACATTATCCTTTATGTTTTCAATTTTGTAGGCATGCTCACTATCCACCTTTCGAAGAATATCGTAATACTTTTCTTTGTAACGGCAAACAGTTTTCTTATCGCCATTGACGCCACAACTCTTGGCATCAAATGTCGTATCCCCAGACATCTCACTTAACTGAGGTTGATCGTTCTCGGACTTATTTACTCCTGACAACTCATCTTCGAATATCAGGTCGAATGCAAGGTACTTAGTTGAGTCATCTGAGTTGTAGCTTACCTCACCACCTTGAAATTCGAATTTACCATCTTTAGGTGAGACTGTATCTGGAGCCTTTGCATCCATCATGTCAAAGTTAAACTTCTTCACTGCTACGGCTCCATTAGTGCCCGTAGTTTGCACAATCAGAACAGGGTCTGGATACGAAGTACCCTCCGAGTCAACGCTACAACTAGGCTCTTGACCCGAAGAGACATTCTTCTCGCCAGAGGTAGGCTTTCCTTCTGGGGGATTAGGTGCGACGTCGCTATCATAATGTTGACGAACCCAACATTGAATTTTGGCTGCTTTTACTTCACTTTTCGTTGTGAATTTAACGTCTAACACCCCGTCAGATTGATACTTTTGAAAATCTTTAGGCTCATCAATTTCAAGAACTACACCATTACGCTGGACGCTTAACATTGGGTTAATCTCGGTAGATAATGGAGTACCGTTATGTTGGACCTTATTTTCAACACTAATGCTTAACGCATAGTTTCCATCAGTTTTTAGGTCAAACTTGGTTAACGTCGCTTCCCAAGTGTCCTCTGAACCGTCGACTGGATCAAATGAAAAGTCTGTCGCTTTACTTGCCTCCGAGTATTGATAAGTAGATTTAATTTCTTTAACACCACTCACATCGGTTACTTTTAAAGTTAGCTTGATGTTACGACTGTCATATATAACACCACTGGGAATTTCACCACCGTCTGAGTAAGCAATCGTAAGACCCAATTGGGGACGCTTACTACTCACATTAACTAAAAAGTCTTTTTCTGATGAGTTACCACGAGTATCTGAACCTTTAACTCTAATCGTATGCTCACCATCACTTTGCCCACCTAAAGGGATTTTAAGAGCGTCGGCGTTGACTATTTTCGTGCCCAGAGCCCCCGGAGCTGGATCATCACCCTCAAATATCAAATACTCTAAGTTTTCTCGATTTACCCCTTCAGGAGAAATGTTACCATTAGGACCTAAATCTGTAGCTCTCAGTTCGAAGACATAATCACTTCTGTAATAACCATCATTATGCCCGAGCAAGCTAAATTCTGGGCCTTGATTATCAAAAACTACGCTATTTGTATTCGATTGACTTTCAAAACCATGAACATCTTTTGCTTTAACATAGAGACGAATGAGATTTCCTTCAGTAGGGTTAAGGTGAATATTCTTAGTATCATCTTCCACAAGTGGCATTTCGAACTTTTGACTTGGGTTCTCAGGCTTAAACGTTTTTAACACTGTAGGGTTATCTACCTGGAACAAGGACACTTCCTCAATACCAGAATCATCTGTCACAGATTCAAAAAGTACATTGAACTCACGTCCTACTACGGTGTTTTCTTTATTCAAAGCGTCTTCAATCCAAGGGGTAGAAAGTAGAATTACTGGTCCCTTGTTATCAACTTTGAAGCTGAACGCACCCTTCCTACTCTTATTTGCTGGAAAGGCTTTATCCGTTGCCGTTACATAAAATTCATTTTTGGAATCATAATTAAAGGCTTCAGCAACCAATTGAACTTTAACATCCGGCTGCTCGCCAATGAGGTATGGTTGTTCGCAAACGCTTGTATCAGGATCGCAAGCTTCTAACGTCTCGGACTGACCTGAGCCTTTCCTTAGTTCGACTTTTACATTGCTACCTTGACTAAGATCACCCCAGTCGATCACCGGAGTCCAAACATCGTTGCCACCCAATCGCTCTGTAATTTCCGCATCCTTAACCACTGGCGGTTCAGAGTCTATATGGATAGGAAATCTTGGAGCTGCGTTGTCGGCATCTGATACCGCGTTCCCTAGGTTATCTTCCGCGCTAACTACCGCTAACCAGTCACCATCACCGGGGTTAATTGTTGTTCCTTGGGTAGAGCAATCTTCCTGACTGCATAGGCGCACGACAAAACGATCGCTTTGGTTAGTATAAAACTGCTCATATGAAACTGGGTATCTCTCACCTGATGTCTTATAGAAAAGTAAGCTACGTTTCTCGAGTTTGTCATCAACCACATCATCCAACGCAAAAGTTAAATCGTGGATGTTATCTTTAATACTCAGATAAACATCTTGCCCAATAGGGTTTTTATCTGGTCCTACAGGAGGGATGTAACTCGCTATCGGATAGTCGTTATCTACATGAAGGCGCGCAATATGGGGTTCTTTATAAGTGTTGCCTTTGGTATCAGATGCCGTTATTTCAAGCGCAAACTCGATGATATCGGTGAGATCTGTTGATTCTGTATTTAGGGTAAAGAAGTACTCTTTTCTAAATTTATTACTGTCGCCAGACTCTTGTGGTTGAAGCTCCAATGGAATCGCAGTATTGGGGTCACCCATGGCATACCACATGCTTTGGAAGTTCGGGGCTTGGTCACCTTCCTCTACGACCCCAGATGGATCTTCTAACACTACTCTAGATACTACTTCACCCGCGACATAAAGCTTGTCACCAACCATTGTTTTGCGGCCGTCCACTATTTCTATCTCTGGGTTTGGTGGAGTCGTATCAATACTTTCACCATCACCATCAATGATATCGTCTTCACCAAGTTTTGGATTAGCCATGGAAATATCATCGGCAAAAAGCTGAGCAATGTTTTTGGGGATCTGATGATTCTCAGTCATTACTTTATACAAAGCTTCTGCAAGGTCTTTGCGGTAGGTATCAGAGTCGAATTCGTAATCATCCAATTTGATTTGATTCCCACCAGCGCCAATTCCATTGGCTTTACCATCGTAGCTAAGATCGTCATAAATAGCGGAGGCGAAATCAGAAGAGTTATTACGAGGCGTATCTTGTGCTAAGTCGTCAATGGCTTCAACAAGAAAACGATGCAGGTAGTCGTTAGATAGATCGCTAGGAATTGGCTCCTCAAGCATCTCATTTGTAGCGTAAGCCGTCACGGTTGGATCGAATCCGAAGAATGAATCATTACCGCCCGCTAAAGCGTATTTCACTTCCGTCAAAATTTGTGAGGCGCGTTCTGATGTCTTGTTACCCGCCTCTACCTGATTCCAACGAGAGTCAAATAGTCCTGTTTGGTAAGCAGCAAGCTCAGTCACGTAATACGTTTTTGATCCATCAAGTTCAAAATATGCGCCGATGTTGGCATTATTTAGATTAACGCTCGCTTTAGCGCCTGCATCATCTTTCCATTGATAGTAGTGAGGGTCCGTCCCTTCTACGCCAATCAAACGTACTCGCATGAATTCGTAATTAACAACGTCCGTCGTGGTTTCACACGAAGCAACATCAAGCGCGGTAGTTTGATCACTTTCTTGCTGCTGAATGGTGGTACAACTTGCTAGAGAGGTGAATTCACCACTTGGGTTCAAACCTTCTAATTGCACACGTGCGCCAATGAAAGGGGTCACAACTGTCATCGTAGGTAGGTCAAAACTGCTTCGGAAGTAAACTTCTTGAGTCGCACTCTCATTGTTGGACCCATCGATGGTTTGAATCACCAGTTTTTGACTGGCGTTTTCTGAGACGTTCTTAAAACCATCACCAAGTACCTCTTTTACGAAAGGAACGTAATAAATAACTTCTTCGACTCTGCCTCCACTATCTAAAATAGTTTCGTGGGGGATACTCGCAGTGATAGCGTCCGTCGATGCTACGGTTTGTGTTGTGTTTTGAAATGCGTAGTTGTTGTCGTTATTTTGGCTTACGTAGTACTTCACAACGAGTTTAAGCTTATCGGCACTTGAGCCTAAAATCGTATCGGGGTTCACATCAGCAACTCGAACTCGTACATACGGAATCTTATTCTCTTTCAATACGTTGACGTGGAAATCAGCGAAATCAACGCCTTGAATGGATTTCAAGCCAGAAGCAGCATAGACATAATCGATCTTCAAGTAGTCTCGGCTCGACTGCACGTTATCTGAAGTATAAGTATCTTGCGTGTAAGCTCCTTCGTATGTAGATCTTTCTCCATCGACAGTCACATTGACGTAATTCATCGATGTCCCTTCAGGGTATGTGATGATCTGAGCAGGGGCTTCGTCATCTCGGCTTACTGCATGTGGTTCTGTACCGACGTTGTCTTTGGTATCAGTGGCCTTGATATCGAAGGTAGTCCTTGAAAGGAATTCGCTCGTCTGATAGGGCTCTGAAAATTCACAAGCACTGCCTGACTCCGCCGTTACAGGTTTACAATCCACATTTTTTGGTAGCCCACTTTTAAATGACACGCTGACAGATTTAATGTCTTGAGACGCTTCTTTTACTATGCCCTCTAGTACGTACTCTTCGACTTCTTTATTGATGGTTGTACCAGATGTAACTGAAATGACCGGTGCGTCATTATCCCACTCGAAGTTCACGTAGTGGCCCGAATTGCTACCAGGAATAAGTTCATTGCCTAAAACGTCTGCCGTGTAAAACACCAAACGTGCTGCAGTCACATTCGACAGGTCACTATCTGAGTCGACCTCAACCGCATCAATCGCTTTTGTATCGACACTTACCTTGATGTTTGTTTCACGAACACCGACTTCAAGGTCGGTTGTATCTACCGTACAGAACTCACTACCGGATGTCTGCTGATCGTTACATTTAAATTCATCCGACCAAACACCGTTAAGTTGGTATTGCACATAAGCAGAAACAGATTGAACACCGATCTCGTCATTGAGCTGGATATCTACATTATCTGTTCTAGCCAATACATCATTATCGGTACGCGTGACAATTGGCGGAACGGTATCAATTTCTGTTCCATCGCGTGGTGGAATAACACCATCAGTTTCGCCATGGCTACCCAAGTCATTAATTTTTCGACTAAATGCAACGTAATCATCAGCGTCCGTCCCTGAGATATTAAGCTCTGGATCGTTCACCACAATCAAAACGTGCTGGGAAAGATCTTGAGTGTAGACGTCGCTGGTAATTCTCTGCTGGCCAAACGTAAGCGGCGTCACCGCACCAGTAGACTCACTGATCTCTAAACCATCTAAAAGACCATCAGCGATGACATCGCGAAATTGAATGTCAGCGAAATGCATTGAGGTATAGACCTTGTCCTCAGACTGGCCGTATTTTTGAATTAAGTCATATGAGTAAGATGAATAGGCAGTCAGCAAAGCACCATATTGGTGTCCTGGTGAAGCAAAACTGCTCTGGCCACCTTTGGTGATATCAATTGGCTTGGTTTCGTTAACATTAAACCCGTACATGCCATTGATACTATCTAAGGCTTCAGAAACCGCATCTGAGCCGGATTCACCATTGGCGATTTTATACTTCGCAAGCCCAGAGACGATATTCGTCAGTGGTGTGAGCATTAATTGTTGGTCACTACCTTCACTAAAGTTCACGACCCCCTCTAAACGCAGGGTTTTACTCGCGCTCGACGATACAATCTCTTTTGTAAGGGGATCGGTATAGCTACCCTGTTGCGCGACAACATACAAAGGCATCGAAGAAGATTCGAATTCTAGCTTGTAGTCACCAAAGGCATTGGAAGTTGTGCTGTCTAGCTTACGACCAACCTTTCCATCCTTGTATTCAAACACATCGATCTTGGCACCGTTGACCGGAGCGTCAAAAACGTTACCCGATATGCTTCCGGTATCCCTTGCTGGCGGAGTGCTATCACCACCATCCCCACCGCCACATGCACTTAATAAAAGTGAAGCAGCCATGAGACCTAACGTTGGTTTTATCGTATTTTTAGTGAACATAGTAATTTGGCAGAGTCTATTTTGCCGCGATTATATTATTGTCTGGAATTTTCTCAACGTGACAAAATAACCATAAAATTAAGCATAAACGCTAAACAAATAGGCAGTTTTCAACCTCTTTAGCAGCGCTACTTCACATCTATCGTTATTTACTTAGTAAAAATACAGGAATTGCCATTAGCGGCGTGTAAGATTTTATTTTAAATATTATACTCCCCTCAATTTTTCGCCGATAAGCATAATTTCGATTTAATGACAAGTTTAATATTAAGACAGTATACTCAAAACATTGCGTTACCCCTCGTATTCATTGCATTCGTTATCATTGCTGGCGTGTCTTTCACTCATTACCTGCTCACTCCGGAAGAACAGGTTCAACCTGTCACCAGTAGGCTTCAAGCAACTGTTTTTAAAGAGATAAAAAACAACGACATTGAACACATCTACGAAACCTACTTTCAGCGGGAAAAGATCACTACTGGTGTTGTTGATTACTCTTTCGTGACCTCTTTAATTAATGCTGGACTGTCTCAGCATGAGATAAAGTCTTTAATAAAATTAATTGAGAATGAATTCGATATTATAGGTTCGGTCCGAAAAGGTGACAAATTCTCTATAAAAACCAAAACCAATAGTTATAATGAAAAATACATCAGTTCTTTTTACTATTCTGGTAGTAAAAAAGACTTCTTTGTTATTAATGATGGCAATAACAACGCCTACGATCAATATGGTAATAAGTTAATTCGCCAGCCTTATTATGCATTTCCACTAGCAAAAAAGTACAAAGTGAGTTCTGATTTTAATTTAAAGCGAAAGCACCCAGTTACCGGTCTACTCGCTCCACATCTAGGTACCGACTACGCAGTGCCGATCGGAACACCAATACAAAGTATCGCAGATGGTATTGTTGTTAAGTCACGTTACAACCGCTTTGCTGGTAACTATATTAACATCCGCCATAGCAACGGTTCCCTATCTCGTTATTTACATCTATCTCGTAGCGATGTTCGCGCAGGTGACCACGTAACTAAAGGACAGACTATCGGCCGCACAGGTAATACAGGAAGAACCACTGGCCCTCACTTACATGTCGAACTCATTGTAGATGGCGTCCCTGTTGATTATGCACGTTACATCCGAACTAACCCTGCGCCGCCTGCAAACACGCAGATGATGCTAGCGGCAAGAGCAGAGCGTGCAGAGCTTATTAAAGAGCTGCATAAATACGCCTCTTAGTTTATGGGGTGATTTCTTTTCAGCTCATCGCGAAACAAACTTTGGGACATGATGAGCTGAGATCCCATCACTGTTAATGAGCTTCGATTCGAAAGTGACCAAATGGGGCCAAAGCTGTACCTAAGTCCTTAAATATCCTCCTATCGCTCTTGCTCTAACATTCCCGCTCTCCCAATAAGTGTTAAAATCATCACATGACTCGCTGTAGTGGTAACGAGTGGTGATAATTAGCCCCACTCCCTTAACATCCTCTTCAATGATGTAAGTAAGACGAATAACCCACCAGCATAACCATGAAACAATAAGTCGATTTCTCAGATGGTTAACAACTCTATCCAGTGGCTTCCGGGCCACATGTATAAAGCTCAGAAAGAAATCGAAGATGTTATCCCACAAATTGATGTGATCATTGAAGTGAGGACATTTCTCAATTTTTAAACGAGTTAGAGAAAATGCTTTCAATCTCATACCATCAGCTGCCCTTAGCGAAACACAAAATGCCCCACAATATTGCGGGGCATTTTTCTATCATCAATCGGTTAATACTTATTCCGGCTTTGGCACGACACGCATGTTGTCCATATAGTAATCAGGAATAATACGAGGGTAAAATCTATCGTCTAAACACTCATAAAGGTACTCTTCATCATCTCGCCCCTGAGGTGGCAAACCACAGACTTTGATCGCACGAGTTTTGTTAACGTATTGTTGCATTTGGTTATCAGAAATCTGTTCAACAAAATAGAATTTATTGCCTTTGACAACGCCACCATATCTGCGGTCAAACATACTTTGACTTAGAGCGAAGCTCGCGACTTCGTTGTTATTTAAGTTGCTGTAAACTTTCAGTGTGTAATGACTAACATCGACATCAAATAGCTGGTCTCTTGACAGGACTAATTCTTGTTTTGCAAACATAATATTTCGATACACGATAGCACCACTATCATGCACTAAAGTCACACGGTAACCCATGATATCTTGGCCATATACTCTTACGTCCACGCCCGTTATCGCTTGTAATCCATTGAAAATCCATTCCCAAGGGTTAATTACAGATGGAAGAATTTTATAAAGCGTCGTCATCGCAGTATTGCCGCCAGTCAGGTCTTCAATAATCGCAGAGCCTTCACTTTGATCAAGTAACGAGCCCACAGTAATTGGGAAATTTTGACTCCTAAAATTCGGAACATAGACACACAACTCTTCAAGCGTAATACCATTAGTAAAACCACTACCTTCAATCTCGTCACTGTTACATAATTGACGCTCTGCCTCTCCGGTGGCCACTTTAGGAATGTGTTTTACAACCGCATTTACCGCACTCGTTAAATTGAATGTTTTGCCGATATGTGCAAGCTTAAAGTTCGTTGTAACAGCGCTGTTCATCGCCTGAGAAGCTGAATTGACGAAAGTTGCACCTGTAGGCCCTGTTGTTATCTTCACCATTGAATTGAATAGCCGGCGAATATTTGGAACCATGGCTTTTTTCCAGATATCAGAGCTTAGATTTACATTAGCAACACTGTTTGTCATCACCTCCCAAGAGACTTGGTCTATATCACCTGGTTTTGCATCGTTATTTATCTGTTCTTTTGACACAAATAAAGTGGATTCATTTTGCATAATATAAGAACGAAGGTTAGATAAAAACTCAATAACAGAAATCCCTCCATCAACTGGCTCAAAGTACTCTGCAGGATAAAGAATTTCTGCGTTCCTCGTCGGTGTCATCCCAAGCCCGAACAACATCAACTCTGAAAGACTCATTTCTTTGTACGCCACATAAGAGTTGTTCCAAGTTTTAACTATCGGAGTAGTCGTACACTCGGCACACCGAACTAGATCTCGAATTACATCTTTTAGAAGCTTGTCTAACTCCCTTTCCGCAGTTGTCATCGATAACTTTTCTAAAAGATATTTTTGTATAAACAGTAGCTCTTGATAATGGATTTTCTCTGCTTTTGTTGGCTTTGGCGAAGAGAAATCTATTTGCTCAATTTCAGCATCATGAAACCGCTTTGCTTCGTTATTATACTGAACGAACAATTGTTGTTTTGCCCCGACAAAATCTAGCCCTGTTTTACCGTTGTTTTCACTCAGCTCTCGGCGAATGATTGACTGTAATTCAGGATTAATACGAGCGTCCATAATGGACTGGGTGTCTGCGATAATAGGGCTAAAATAACCCTGATCTCCATGATGAACGTCGGCAAGAACGATTTTAGTATTACTAATCATCTCGAGCTTTATATTAAGATATTGCTTCTTAATTGGCTCTTGCTCTTGATACCAATCCGAAGAAACCGAATCGTATTTTTCTTTTAGATAATCTTTGCAAGCCTCTTCTTCCGCACGATAAGTTAAGCAATTCTTTGAAAGAACCAGCTGAAATAGATATAGGGAGTCATGATACTTAGGATCCACTTGGTTATAGAACGCCGTTTGAACAACCGACGAATGGTTTACGTCTTGTGCAAAAGAAGTATTCGACAAAAGCGCGCTCATTAATAAGAACGGCAAAGTCTTAGATATTTTCATGTATTTTTATTCTCGCTGAGATTTTATGCTTCTCCGCTAATAATAAAAGTAACAATAAAACTATCAATCAAACTTAATGATAAAACCATCAAAAAGATATAAAGAAAAGCCTCCCCCCCCTGTTAATAGTAAAAATATATTTATGTGTTCACATGTTAAAATGAATGATTAAAAGTAAAGCAGCCTCAAGCTTTAAGGAGCAGATTAACGAGGAGTTCCTTGAGTGATAAAATAGAGACGGTGTCTTTAGGATAGGACCTTCGGCTTCAGTTCCTCCCCAGATCCTAACAACTGTTGTATCACTTGCTCTGAGAATGCACACATGTGATCTAATAATCATTTGAGTATTAAAACCGCTATCGACACGCCCATAGTTCGACAAACCACCACGCTTATTCTGTTTGACCTACGCCAATACCAACACCGCTCAGCCACCAAACCAAATCAGAGAAACTAAGTTTAACGAGTAATCTGTTAAGATACTCTCAACTACCTATCTTAGTTCTTACCTATGCTCTCTGAGCTTGAGCTAATATCATATTAGAGGACCACTCAAGAGCGACCTTTATCGTCCCTTTATAGATATGGCTTTACACGCCCTATCGAAACCTTACAATGTGCAGCAACTATATTTATCAAGGTTTATCTCTATGTCTATTCAATGGTTTCCGGGCCACATGCATAAAGCCCAAAAAGAGATTGCAGAAGCGATCCCTCAAATAGATGTCATTATCGAAGTGCTTGATGCTCGTATCCCTTTCAGCAGTGAAAACCCTATGATCGCGGAGCTCAAGGGCGATAAGCCAGTAGTAAAAGTGCTTAACAAACGCGATCTTGCGGATCCGGAGTTGACTCAAGTTTGGATTGACCACTTCGAGAAAGAGCACAACGTAAAAGCGATTGCCATTACTACTTCTCAACAGTCAGAAGTCCAAAAAATTATGGAGTTAGTACGTAAGCTTGCTCCGCATCGCGAAGAAATTGGCAAGAACATTCGTACCATGATCATGGGTATTCCAAACGTTGGTAAATCCACCATTATCAATGCCTTGGCGGGCCGAACTATCGCAGTGACGGGTAACCAACCAGCGGTTACACGTCGCCAGCAACGCATTAACCTTCAAAATGGCATTGTACTTTCAGATACTCCTGGGATTCTTTGGCCAAAAGTAGAAAACCCGCACAGTGGCTTCCGTCTGGCTGCAACTGGCGCAGTAAAAGACACGGCAATGGAATACGACGAAGTGGCATTTTACACAGTCGAATACCTAGCCGCTCACTACCCGAAGAAGTTGAAAGAGCGCTACCAAATCGATGAGCTTCCAGAATCGGATATTGAGATCATGGAAGAGATTGGTCGTCGTCGTGGTGCACTTCGTGCTGGCGGTCGTGTAGACCTTCACAAAGTATCAGAGATCCTTCTTCATGAACTTCGCCAAGGCACCTTGGGCCAGATTACTCTAGAGCTTCCTGAGATGATTACTCAAGAGCTAATTGAGGTAGAAATCGAAACCGCTCGTAAAGAAGAAGAGAAAGCGAAACGCAAAGAAGAACGTCGTAAACGCTACCTTCGCAACAAACGATAATAGCGCTCCTATCTCCCTTCTCAAGGCACGTGTTACACGTGCCTTTTTTTGTGCTTAAATTTTTCATTTCAGTGCAAAAGCGCGACGCTTTTCTCATTACTTATGGAATGAAGACCACTAAACGTAGATCACCACTCAATACCTTCCAATTTGCATTTCATCTAAGTTTCGTAGGAAAAACCAAACAAATTCATAAATATTTATTATGTAATTTGACGATTATTTTTTAAGCACGATCTTAGTTAGACCCCCGAACAGTAAGGATTTACAAAGCTCACCCAACCGTTAAATGCGGAGTTTGCAGGCGCACGCAAACTTATGCAACTTGACTAATGACATCGAGCTCATATTGGTCAAACTATATAACTGTCAGCGCTGGCGTTTTCCTGTGTTACGAAGAGAACTTATTATGAGTGATAAACCGAAAACAAAACCACTTCCTTCCTTTGTTGAGGAACGCCTAGACTTTTATATTCAAGATCTGATTGAGCAGAACGAAAACCAAAAGCACTTGGTATTAGGGAAGCGACCACAACAAGGAGCGGTGGTCATGCAAAGTAACGACTACTTGTCATTGTCCCACAATCTACAAATTCAACAGGCACATCGTGATGCTATCTGCGAGCACGATGATAACGTTGTCATGTCTGCGATTTTCTTACAAGATGACGACTCAAAACCTGCATTTGAAACGCAGCTCGCGGATTATGTCGGTATGGGCAGTTGCCTATTATCCCAGTCCGGATGGGCAGCCAATATTGGCTTGTTACAAACGATTTGTCCGCCAGAAACACCGGTCTATATCGATTTCTTTGCACACATGTCTTTGTGGGAAGGGATTCGAGCGGCAGGAGCGCAAGCGCATCCATTCATGCATAACAACATGAACCATTTGCGCAAGCAGATACAGCGTCACGGCTCTGGCGTTATCGTTGTGGATTCAGTCTATAGCACGATAGGTACGATCGCCCCACTCCACGACATCTACGAAATGGCGCGTGAGTTTGATTGTGCCTTGGTGGTCGATGAGTCTCACTCATTAGGCACCCATGGACCAAATGGTTCTGGCTTGGTGAAAGCATTAGAACTCACTGATCAAGTGGATTTCATTACGGTGAGTTTGGCAAAAACATTTGCTTATCGGGCTGGGGCGATTCTTGGTCCAGAAAAGTTGGCTAGAACGCTACCCTTTGTCGCATTCCCAGCCATCTTTAGTTCGACGGTCCTGCCACAAGAGATCGTTCGACTTGAAAAGACTCTCGAAGTCATTAGAAGCGCAGATGATAAGCGAACCATGCTGTTCAACCGCGCTAAAGAGCTCAGAACAGGCCTAAAGCAGATTGGCTTTCATATCCGCAGCGAATCGCAAATTGTGGCGTTAGAATGCGGTAGTGAGCGAAATACGGAACGAGTGCGTGACTTCTTAGAAGAAAGAAACGTGTTTGGCGCTGTATTCTGTCGTCCTGCAACGGGCAAGAATAAGAACATTATTCGATTTTCGATCAATGCTGATATGACATCTCGTGACATTGACCATGTCTTGACGGCTTGCCAGGAAGCGTATAACCACCCAGAACTAGAATTCGCCTAACGAATCGAAAGCGGCACATTTGAATGGAAGCTTGTGAACGCCGGAATACAAAGAGCTCAGCATAGTGCTGAGCTCTAATCGTTTTCGTCACCCTATTGAGCAAGAACTAAATCCAGTTCGCAATCTTGTCGAACAACCTGTTCTTATCCGCAGGTTTAACGATGAAATCCGACATGCCAGATGAACCAATCTTGTCGAGTGTTATCGGTGAGCTATCACCAGTATGCGCAATAATAGGTACCGAAGCGTAGGCCTTATTTGAACCTCTGATTTGACGAGATGCTTCTACACCATCCATCACTGGCATTTCGATGTCCATTAGGATTAAGTCAACATTGTTCTCATTCAATGCGTTGATTGCCTGCAGCCCATCCTCGGTTTGGATCACTTCAAAACCCTGCTTCTCAAGCAGCATGGCCGTAAACTTGCGTAGAGACTCATTGTCGTCAACCACCATAATGGTTCGCTTGTTTGTTGAATCGAGCGGCTTCGCTGGCATCGATGGAACAACATAATTAGCGTCATACAGTAAACGGTCGATGGTCGCTCGAGTATTCAGAAGCCAGGCTTGTGTCTCTACCCAAATAGGTTCAAAAGAAACGCTTCTCGCTCTTTGAATTGGATGGTGCTCAAACATGTAAACAATGCGAGCTTCAGTGAACGACAGTAACGACTCAACCTTATCTATATGGCTGCCAAGGGCGTCTAAACTCTCCATGTCGATCAGGATCAAATCAAACTCGAACTCGTATTCTTTCTTTTTAAGAACCGCAGGAACATCGAGAACCGTGAGTTCGAATCCCATAAAACGAGCAATGTCCGTCACTTTCGAAACTAAGATGTTTTGCTCACTCACAAACAAAATCGTTTTTAGCTTGGTTAGCTCACTCTTAATCTCTTTGACTGCGCTTGAGCCAATCGTAGGGAAAGTCATCGTGAACTGAGACCACTCGCCGACTTCTGATTGGCAACGAATATCACCACCAAATGAACGCATCACTTTCTTACAGAAAGGCAATCCAAGGCCATAGTTTCCTGACTTACCCGTGGTGTAGAAATCTTGGAAAATACTTTGAAGAACTTCTGGTGCAATGCCCGAACCGTTATCAGTCACCACAATTTGGTTGGCAAATTCATCACTGTACATGGTGACGTGTATGTGGAAGTCTTCTGAACTACGGTGTTGGAAGGCGTTCTTGAACAAGTTGTACATCACATACTTAAGCAATGTATCGCTGCCCAAGAAATCGAACTCACTTCTTACATCCAAGGAGATAGCAAAACGGTCTGTCGATCGTTTGTAACTGAAACTTTCAATCGCACTCTCAACGACAGATTGTGCAGAGTGTTTTTTAAATGTCGAGCGAGAAACACGGTTCTCATCAATTGAAGTAAGAAGCAAATCAATGGTTTCGTTTCCGGAATGAATGATGTTCATTGCGTCACTGCTGACTTCTCGTAACAGTGTCACATCTTCATCACTTAACGTGTACTGCTCTTTCTTGCCCTCTTTCGGATTTGGCAACACGGATCGAATGACATCGATAGAAGTTAATAAACCGCTGAGTGGGTTTCGCATTTCATGGGCGATACCCGCCCCAAAAGACTTTGCGATTGAGACTTTTGCTTCATGCTCTACCTGGTTTCGGAAGTAGAACAAGTTACCAAAGAGATAAATAAACAAGAAGATCGGTACGTGCGTCCAATCCATGGTGAGTTCGAGGTGAAACCCCTGTGCTACCCAAGCAAAAAACGTCGCAAGACCAATTCCCACAAATGTCTGAACAAACATCACCGATGTGATATGCACGAGCAGTATGTGCAAAAAAATCGCCGACATAAACGACATCACCCAAACATTCGACCAATTGTTCATCAGCAACATGTAAAAGAAGAAGCAAGGTAAGCAGAGCGTTGTGACCACTTGATAATAGGCGGGTAAAAATCCACGCCACTCAAATGGCGTACGATTACGATAAATGATGCCGAAGAATAATATTGAGCAAAGAATACGAAGCGGTAGGTTTTCGTATGGCTGCGGGAACATGAACTCCCAAACGATGTAGTAAATAGGAAAGCCTATGAAGCCCATCCATCCTACGAGGCTAAGGTTGGGTTCTGCGTACTGATATACTTTGCGAATCGCGTCCATATTTACTTTATCTACTGAGCCTAGCACTTACTAATTTTATGTTTAGCATTGTTTTCTTTGTATTTGTCTTTCAATTATATATTAGTTATCGCACATAAGCAGTGAGACATTAATCAAATATTTCGCGACACTCCTCTTTTAAATTCAGAGTTTTATATTCACAAAAAGAATCTCCGGGTAACTTTGATTGTTAATTAATCAGAAACTGAGAAGTGGCGCAACGTCATGTACATGAATGCCATGCAACATACAAACACCAGCACAGTGCTCACTTCCCTATTCAACTTATCAAACAAGGACACCTATGCAACCAGTAGAAATTAAAAATGTCGTATTCGATGTAGGTAACGTACTCGTAAGGTGGTCACCAATCGAAATCGTGAGACTGACCTTTGGAAATGATGTCGATGCCGAGGCGTTAGCGAAAGATCTTTTCACGAGTGCGATTTGGTTGGATTTGAACAAAGGGCTGATTACAGAAACACAAGCCAAACAGCGGTATCAACTCGAAAAACAGTTGTCTGAGAGCGAAGCAGAGCGTTTCTTTTACTACGTGAAGCATACCCAACTTCTGATTTATGGCAGTGTGGACCTTCTAAAGCGCATAAAATCAGCAGGATATCGTGTGTTCGCTCTGACTGACAATGTAGTAGAGATCGTTGAATATCTAAAAGCTACGTATGACTTTTGGCCGTTATTTGAAGGCACAACAGTATCTGCAGAACTTGGCTTGTTGAAGCCTCAACCAGAGATTTATCAGAGCCTATTAGAAACCCATCAACTTTTAGCGAAAGAAACCGTGTTCCTCGACGATATGCCCTATAACGTTGAAGGCGCACGCAAGGTAGGCATTGAGGCGATTCAATTTAAGCACGCAGAACAGCAGAACAATGTGAGTGTGAACTAAAAGCCATGGGGTTGAGCTTTTAGGATTGGTTCTAACGACAAAGAGCAGCACTTGGCTGCTCTTTTAGGCTCTACAGGGTGTATACCCAAGTGACTTCAAGATGCAGGATTCAGAGCGTTGTCATTGATTCGAGAGCAAGAAAAACAACGCAGTGTAATAGCCAGCTATTTCCAAGTTGTTTGACGCAGCAATCGGGTCAATGACACGCTCCCAAAGGGCGAGCTGTCTTGGCTTGTATACTTTGTTGCCGATTCTTGATTTAGACCCACTAAACCTTTGAATCGCCGCCGCGTCTACAAACCAAGTCAGTCTCGCTGAACCTAGCATCTCGAGGTTACTTGGGTATAAGTCAACGACAAGGGCTATGAGTAAACCACGTTCTCTTCGATGCCATTAACGAGTGATTGCGCACTTGACCAACGAAACACCTTCTCTAGCACTTCATTACCACCTGGCGTTTTCCAGTTTCGCTCTTGGCATTCTTGTCCACCAATGTGTTGATAAAACTCAACCGCAGGTTCGTTTTGGGAGACCACTTCAAGGTATAAACCACTGTCCTTAAAGTATTGCTGGTGCCATTCTGCTACAGCAAGAAGTAACTGTTTACCAATGCCTCTTCCGCGGTAGCTATCATCAACGTGTAATGCCTCAATAAAGCTACCACGCTCAAAGTCATGATTACCAAACACGCAAATGAAACCAAGAAGAAGTCCCCCCTCTTCTGCTAAAACAATGTGTTGGTTGAATGGCGGGTTGGTTAAGCGCGTTTGCCATATCAACAGCTTGTCGTCGATGGCTTCACTATCCAAGTACGCATCACTTAACACTCCGCGGTAATGACGCTTCCAGCTGTCCGCATGTAACTGCGCGATGCGTTCATAATCCTTATATTCCGCTAATCGTAATTCCATTACGTATTCCTATTTTCTTTTATTGCTTCTCTAACGAGCTTTGGCATTTTCCACCTCATTAACTACATATTATTGGCAGATTTTACAAATCTATAGCCACAGCTCATTGATTAATACTACTCATTATTCGTTTAAAAGCAAAATATCCCACAGACAACCGCTGTCTATTGCGAGCTTGCCCTTAACGATAGAACTGTCACAACTCGAAACAAAGTCATCTAACTTTAGTTTGACTTACACGTGTACGCTGATATTCTAGCGTACAGTTGTTAGCTCAAAGTTAGGGACACACCGTGACGCATAATAAACCGCCTCTTATCTGGCGGAATATATTGATATTTTCTGCCAGTTTTATACTGACCTTCGTTGTATTGCCTTGGTATGCATACCATTACGGATTAGGTTGGGAACATTTGATCTGGGGCATTCTCGCCTTTAGCTTTACCAATCTCTCCATTACCGCGGGTTATCACCGCCTATGGAGCCACAAAACCTACGAAGCTCACCCAGTTTTACGATTCATCTTTGCCATCGGTGGTGCCTTCTCTCTTCAAAACAGTGCGATGCATTGGTCCTCAGATCATCGAGTTCATCACAAACATGTCGATGATAACGACAAAGACCCGTATTCAGCGAAACGCGGTTTTTGGTACTCGCACATTGGTTGGATGCTTCGTGATTACAACAAATCAAGAGAGAACGAGTACACGAACTGTCGCGATTTGAAGCGAGACAAAATCGTTGTATGGCAGCACAAGTATTACGTTCCTTTAGCTATTGTGACTAATATCGGCTTCCCTCTTTTACTGGGTCTTATCTATGGTGATATCTGGGGAATGTTCCTGATCGTTGGTGCTGCTCGCCTGTTTTTGAGCCATCACACTACTTTCTTTATCAACTCATTGGCGCATGTTTGGGGCAAACAAACCTTTACTGATAAGAACACCGCTCGTGACAATGGTATTTTGGCATTCTTTACGTTTGGTGAGGGCTACCATAACTTCCACCACATCTTTGAAAACGATTACCGCAACGGTGTTTACTGGTGGCACTACGATCCAACCAAATGGCTGATCAAATCTTGTTCTTGGTTGGGCTTAACAACGAAGCTTCGCACGACATCGACGTTTCGTATCGAGAAAGCGCGTGCAACTCAGTTATTGAAAAAAGCGAAAGAGAAACTTGAGAGCAAACCGAACAGCCAATCAATCAGAGACCAGCTCCAGCAAGAGTTTGATGCTCTAGTCCATCATATGCAGGAATACTACGAAGTGCGCAAAGAAGTGCTCGGAGAGAAAACAGCGACAGTAGTGAAAAAATACGAGCGCTCGGTATCAAAGTTGAAGTACCAACAAATTAAAGAAGAATTTGAGCGTCAACAACGCAGTTGGAACCTTTTAGTACGTCGCTACGCCTAATCTGCGCTTCAATATAACGACGTTGAAATAACGACCTCAAAACAAAAGCTCCGATCATTTGGAGCTTTTTTGTACAATCAAACCCCTTTAACGTGATCTAGCTCTAAGTATCACCTTTCCCACTTTTTAATCATTTCGTACGATTTTTATTCGATAAATTGTTCATATTTTCGTTTCATTAAAATTCATAAAACCAGTACATAACACCTAAAAAACGTAATTTAAACAATATAATACAAGGCAATTATTTATTAACCTATTATTTGTTTTAGATCATGCTAGCTCTAATTTAGTCTCGTGGCACAGGAAAGAATTCTGTAAATTCCCAGACATAAACTAAAACAGTTTCTTTCTTTTTTCATAATATATGGAGACAACCCTATGTTAGAGCTCTTAATTGGCTTGGTAGTGACCATTGCTGTGGGTTATTTCATTGTCAAAGGCTACAAAGCCGCTGGCGTGTTATTAACCGCGGGTATTAGTTTGCTTCTAATGACTGGCATCCTTGGCCATGACGTTCTGCCATCAAAAGTAACCTCAACGGGTAATATGGTGACGGATGCACTAGAGTACGTAAAATACATGCTTCAATACCGTGGCGGCGGCCTTGGTATGCAAATCATGCTACTTTGTGGCTTCGCGTCTTACATGACCCACATCGGCGCAAACAATGTAGTAGTAAAACAGTTCTCTAAACCGCTTTCTGTCATCAAGTCTCCATACGTCCTTTTGGTAGCGGCTTACATCGTGGCATGTTTGATGTCTCTTGCAGTGAGTTCAGCAACAGGTCTAGGCGTGCTATTGATGGCTACTCTATTCCCAATGATGACGGCAATGGGTATCTCTCGACCTGCTGCGGCAGCAGTATGTGCTTCACCTGCGGCAATCATCCTTTCGCCAACTTCTGGTGACGTGGTTATCGCGGCAGAAAAATCAGGCCTCGCACTTGACGTGTTCGCGGTTCAAACCGTACTACCTGTTTCTATCTGTGCAATCATCGTAATGGCTGCAGCGGCTTTCTTCTGGAATAAATACCTAGATAAGAAAGACAACACGCCAATGGAAAAGATTGACTTATCTGAGATCAAAGCAGATGCACCAGCGTTCTATGCTGTTCTTCCTTTTCTACCAATCATCGGCGTATTCCTATTCAACGGTCGCACGATTCCTGGCCTGACTCTAGACATCTACACGATCGTTGTAGGTTCTATCTTCTTGGGTGCAGTAATTCACTATGTGGTGAACAAATTTGACGGTAAGAAGTCGCTTGAAGATCTTGATTCTTGTTATGCGGGCATGGCAGATGCGTTTAAAGGCGTAGTAATGCTGTTGGTTGCGGCGGGTGTTTTCGCACAAGGTTTAATGTCAATTGGTGCTATCGATAATCTACTTCATCTTGCAGACAATGCAGGTGCTGGCGGTGTTGCACTAATGCTTATCCTAACTGGCCTAACTGTTGCCGCTGCGATTGCAACAGGTTCTGGTAACGCTCCATTCTATGCGTTCGTAGAGCTTGCTCCTTCACTGGCTGCGAAGATGGGATTAAATCCTGCGTTCCTAATCATCCCAATGCTACAAGCTTCTAACCTAGGCCGTACTATCTCGCCAGTATCTGGCGTAATCGTTGCGACTTCTGGTATGGCAAACATCAGTCCGTTTGAAGTAGTAAAACGTACATCAGTGCCAGTTCTTGCAGGTCTGATTACTGTGATCATCGGTACTATGGTGCTTGTACCAATGACGGCATAAACTACGGTTACATCGCGCTAATCAATAAAGGCTCGGCTTCTATGTCGAGCTTTTTTATCCATTCAATACACCTTATCGTCACCTATCCCCTCTCTTAATACTCCGCATTGAATACGCAATGTGTTTCTTGGAAGTTCCAGAACCGCCGCTTACAGTGACGCTGTAAACACAGAAAGTAAAACGCCAGCGATGATCGCTGGCGTTTTTGTATTCGGCTATAAGTGACGCTGATTAAGCAGCTTTAAAGCGCTCTGGAATCTTAGTGATGCTTTGACGATAACTGAACCACAAGTAGGTCACAGATAGTGAGAAGAACAAGTAAGACAAAGCAAACACAATAGGAGAAGTAATCAGCTCTGCTGACATACCCCACATTACACCGATCACTGTAATCATCAATTTAGACAACATGCCACAGATCAGTAAGAACAATGCGAACTCTGGAAAACGCGAACTACGGAATGCGAAGAAGTAACAGCTACCAACTGCAAGCGATGCAATAGAAAGACCTAGCATGAATGAATGGATGTGATCTGCTGATGCGACACCTGCAGAAACAGAAGCCATAAGTAATAGGAACAATTTCATAAGTCACCTCACTACGAGTAGAGAAAAGCATCCTTTCATTAATGAAAACTCATTTTGCGCCCTATTTTGCTTATCTATTTAGCAATTACAAGCACATTTTTTGCTCACTTTATGTCCGCCCTCCTCCTTGAAATCAAGTTATTACAAGTGGTTAACATTCTCTAATTTATAAACCCTTTATATCCTGCACTTACAGAAAACAGTCTCTATTTTGGCCACTTTTGTTACAGAACATTAACACTAAAATATTTTGAAACTTTTTGCTTAAACTGTGAGCCAAACACTTAACTTCACGCTATCCATCTCGTTTCACTTAGGATCTCACTACCAAATCAACGACTCTTTACGTTAGATCAACATTTCCTTCATATATAAAACCATCTCATTACAAAAATTTTTAATGTTTCAAATTATTTTTAGTTATAGGGGTAAAAAGAGATTCCAATCACACATTTATTGGTTATAATCCGCGCTCATTACGTTATACGTTGAAAAACGCAAACTTATTTTGATTAAAACCTATCTTTAAACCGACCCCTCTTTGCTATCCGCCAAGAGGTATTACTGAGAACAAAAATGAGCAAGATTGATAAAGCTATGCGCATCCTGCTAGCAGGATTCTGTATCAACCTTTGTCTTGGCATCCTGTATGCTTGGAGTGTATTCAACAAAGCACTAGTGACTGAGTCAGGCTGGAGCGCAGCAGAAGCATCTGCACCTTACGCGACTGCAACTATTACTTTCTCTATCTGTCTTCTTGTTGCAGGTATTCTTCAAGACCGTATGGGTCCACGTTTGATCCTTATCCTAGGTACTGTTCTAACAGGTCTAGGCATGATCGCGTCTGGTTTTGTTAACTCACCACTAATGCTGAACATCACTTTCGGTGTGATAACTGGTGCAGGTATCGGTTTTGGTTACGCGTGTCTTTCTCCTTCAGCAATGAAGTGGTTCCACTCATCTAAGAAAGGTATGGTTAACGGGATCATCGCAGCAGGTTTCGGTCTAGCAGCTATCTACCTAGCTCCTGTGACTTCTGCGCTGATCGACAGCATGGGCATCCAAACGAGCTTCCTAGTTCTTGGTGTTGGTATCCTTGCTATCGCTGTTCCTCTAGCAGCAACAATCAACAACCCACCAGCGGATTACACGCCAGCTGAACCTAAAGTAAAAGAAGGTCAAGCACCTAAGGTTGTGAAGAAGTCTGACGACCTAACTTGGAAAGCAATGCTTAAAACGCCACAGTTCTACTCTCTATGGATCATGTACGCGTTCGCAGCTTCTGTTGGTCTTATGATCATCGGTAACATCACAACTATCGCAAGCGTTCAAGCGAACCTACCAAACGCGGTTTACCTAGCGTCTATCCTTGCGGTATTTAACTCAGGCGGTCGTGTAGCAGCTGGTATGCTTGCAGACAAGATCGGTGGCGTACGTACTCTTCTTCTAGCGTTCGTTCTACAGGGCATCAACATGGTTCTGTTCGCAACATTCAAAACTGAGTTCACGCTAATCATCGGTACAGCAATCGCAGCAATAGGTTACGGTACGCTTCTAGCTGTATTCCCTACTCTAACGGCTGAATTCTACGGTCTGAAGAACTACGGTACTAACTACGGCGTGCTTTACACGGCATGGGGTATCGGTGGTGCAATCGGTGCTGCTGTTGTTGGTTTCTCAATGACTAACGGTGACGGTTACACGCTTGCTTACACTATCTCAGCGGCAATGATGGCGGTATGTATCGTACTAGCGTTCATCACTAAGCCACTGACTGAAGCGAAAGTAGCGCAACTGAAAAACGCTTAATCGCCAGTTCAGGTCTATTTATCTAATAGATCTGCAGAAATTGATTCGAAAAAGGCTTAACCTATGGGTTAAGCCTTTTTTATTATTAGTTGGTTATGGAAAACACCGTCGAACTCGCGCCAGATTACTATCTCGATAACTTCTTTAAACTCACTCAGCACGCTACCGAATGGTACAGCGACTTACTTACCAAAGATGAACACCAATGGCTGTCCGCGCTTGGTAGCTTAAACAAACCCGCACAATGCCTTCTCGTACGTCTTTACAGCCGTAAAGGGTGTTGGTTTCGCAGCGACAAACTCAGCTATCAAGAAATCGAGAACATCCAGGCGGCTTTGGATGAATTGGCAGCTCATGATTTTGTCTCGCTCTCCCCAGACCTAACAACGCAAGAATTAGCAGCGAATCTACTGACCAAGCCAGAGATCGTCACGCTCTATCCTGAGCATCCTAAATCCCTCAAGAAAGAGGCGTTAGTGGCATGCCTGAGTGAAGAGCGTTTCGAGCTATTTGAGGCTCTGGATTTCACGGTGATTAAGCTTAACTCCGCACACATGATTGATGTTTTGCTGACGCTGTTTTTTGCGAATACCCATCAAGACCTCAGTCAGTTCGTGCTTGATGACTTAGGCTTACACCAATTCGAACAATACCAATTAAGTAAAGCGCGTCGATTCTTCGAGAGTAGAGAGCAAATCGATCGCCTTATTGAACTCAGCCAACTCTCCAACCTTTATTGGCAATGCGACAGAAAACAAAAAGCGAACCTCGATATTCTTATCGAAGCAATGCCAGGACAGGTTGAACATCGCTACGTCGACCGTAAGCGCGAGCACCTGATTAACGACATTGCCCGTGATTACGAGCGCATAAACGAGCTTGAGATCGCAATTGCCTTGTTTGAGACAACCGCACTACCCCCAAGCCGAGAACGTCGTGCTCGCATCTACGACAAGCTGGAACAAAACGATTTATTTAGTGACATTGTCACGGACATGCTCGTTGACCCTATCGATGTCTCTGAGTTTGAGGTAGCACAGAAGCTCGAACAACGCGTTAAACGTAAACAAGGCTTGAAAGTCCAGAGAGCTACCAAACCAAAATGCAGCGAATACCACATCGAATTGGATCTATCCCAGCAACGTGTGGAGTTGGCAACCAAAGCGCATTTCGAAAGTTTAGGTTGGACCGTTTTCTATTCCGAGAATACCCTACTCAACAGCTTGTTAGGATTGACCTTGTGGGATGCGATTTTTGCACCGATAGAAGGCGCATTCATCAATGCTTATCAACATCGACCATTGGATTTGTATCACGCCGATTTTGCCGATAAAAGAAAGCAGCTTATCGACAATGCGCTTGAGCAAGTTCAACAAGGGAATACACAAGCGTTGATTGATACATACAGAGATAAAGTTGGGGTAAGTAATCCCTTCGTCAGTTGGGCGTATGTGAACGAAGAGCTGATTTCCCTAGCATTTGAACACATCCCTAATGCCCTGTTGGTCGACCTGTTTAACGTGCAATTAAGCGACCTAAAACTCTATCGTAACGGTATGCCGGACTTGATTGCTTTTAAAGATGGGAAGTTTGAATGGATCGAAGTGAAAGGTCCAGGCGATAAACTCCAAGATAACCAATGGCGTTGGATCAAGGAGTTCAATCGCCTCGATGTGCCGTTCTCAGTCTGTTATGTAACAGCAATCTGATAATAGGAGAGGCAAAATCATCTTCGTTTTGCAGCTTGGTTTTCTTCTCCACCAATCTTTCATTTCGATTTTTAAATATGATTCTCGATGAATCATAGTCTACGTTAGCGTCCCTTTAAGGCATATCACTATGCCTTAAAAGGACGCCATTTCCTGTCACTAAACAAACCTCCTAGCTTTAGATCTTCATCTTTTTATTGACAATTTTTCCTCAAACATTAACATGCATATAAAATACATGTTAATAGGTGTGATTATGGAGTTTAAAACTGTATCAATGCTTGGTGGGATCGTAATGGTTATATCGTTGGCAGTAATGAGCACAACAATATTGATCAGTTTTCCTTACGCAAATCACTTCTCGATCATTCAACAAGCCATCGCACACATCGGGACGATCATCTTTGCAGGTGTATTCAAAGTTGGATATGTCGCTTATATCGTTGGTCGCTACGAAAGAAATCTAGCAATCTGAGGAGTTCATTATGAAGAAGGCATTTTTAATCTATTTCAGCATGGCGGCATCACTTGGCTTGATCGCACCTTTCATGGTGCTCTATCTCGCAACACACAGCTAAGACAAATTGGTCAATAATAAATTAGACGAACTACTTCTGGGAGCGGCATGATATCCATGTCGCTCTTCGGGATTTCGAGGCTTTAGAGAAACCTAACCAACGTAAGGTTACGACTTTCCTAAGTAAGGCGACAGGAACGCACTCGCCTCTTCACCGCACAAACCAATTTCAACTTCTACGCCACCTTCTTTTAGGATATCAATACCACGACCAGCGTTACGCGGGTCAGGATCTAACATGGCAACCACCACTTTTTTGATGCCGCAAATCACTAGGGTTTTAGCGCAAGCAGGTGTACGTCCAACAAACGAACACGGCTCTAGTGTTACATACGCGGTTACGTCACTTAGATCGCCCTTGTAAGCCTTAAGAGCTTCAACTTCTGCATGATTACCACCAATCGCCTGTGTGTGCCCCTCTGATACGATTTCACCGTCTTTGACAAGCACGCAACCAACAGGTGGGTTTGGTTGACAAGCAGGCAGCGCGTTGCGTGACACTTCCAACGCACGAAGCATAAATTGTTGGCTCATTTGGATCTGATACTCGTTATTCAAAACTTGGGTGATGGATTCTAACGCCAGCATGCTTTCCTCGCTATATAAAAGTGTTTGCAAAGCTCTTACGTTTGGCCTCCCCAAACAAATCAATCCCTTTATGATTTTCACTAAAAATAAAACGGGGCGAACCGAAGTTGCCCCGTTGATTACCACTCTTCAGACCGCATTCCGAAAAAGTGACTAACGAATTCTCATCGTTAGTTCTACTGCACGAAGTTGCGCCAATGCTTTGTTCAACTCCATGTGTGCCTGTGCAAAGCTGATGTCGTCCACATGCGCGCGAATGTTTTCTTCCGCCGCTCTGCGAGCTTCTTCTGCCCTTGCCTTGTCGATGTCTTTGCCGTGTAGCGCAGTATCCGCTAGCACAGTAACCACATCGGGTTGGACTTCGACCAAACCACCAGAGACATACAGAATCTCTTCAGGCTTCGACAAGTCACCGGTAATACGAGCAACACCCGGCTTGATTTTACTGATCAGCGGTGAGTGACCAGGACGAATACCTAACTCACCATCAGCACCTGCTACCGCGATAGCGTGCGCTGGACCTGAGTAAAGTGTGCCCTCTGCACTTACCACATTCAGTTGAAACGTATTTTGTGAAACCGCTATGGCCATATTGCCTCCCGCGCTTTACAGTTTTTTCGCTTTTTCAAGCACTTCGTCGATGTTGCCGCAGTACATAAATGCCTGCTCTGGGATGTCGTCGTACTGACCATCAAGCAACGCTTTAAAGCCTGCAATGGTGTCTTTTAGCGGAACGAATACACCCGGTTGACCCGTAAACACTTCAGCTACGTGGTAAGGCTGAGTTAGGAAACGTTCAACTTTACGAGCACGAGATACCAAGCGCTTATCTTCTTCAGACAGTTCATCCATACCTAGGATGGCAATGATGTCTTTTAGCTCTTTGTAACGTTGTAGCGTTTGCTGAACTTTACGCGCTACATCGTAATGCTCTTGACCAACCACTTGAGGATCAAGCTGACGGGATGTTGAATCCAATGGGTCAATCGCTGGGTACAGACCCAAAGCAGCGATGTTACGAGACAGAACGACCGTCGCATCCAAGTGCGCAAAAGTAGTTGCTGGCGATGGGTCGGTCAAGTCATCCGCTGGTACGTAAACCGCTTGGATAGACGTGATAGAACCATTCTTAGTCGACGTGATACGCTCTTGAAGCACACCCATCTCTTCTGCCAGTGTTGGTTGGTAACCTACCGCAGATGGCATACGACCAAGCAATGCCGACACCTCAGTACCTGCCAATGTGTAACGGTAAATGTTATCCACGAACAACAGTACGTCACGACCTTCATCACGGAAACGTTCTGCGATGGTCAAGCCTGTTAACGCAACACGTAGACGGTTACCCGGTGGCTCGTTCATCTGACCGTAAACCATGGCTACTTTGTCGAGAACGCCCGCTTCCTTCATTTCGTAGTAGAAGTCGTTACCCTCACGAGTACGTTCACCTACACCGGTAAATACCGACAAACCTGAGTGAGCTTTAGCAATGTTATTGATAAGCTCCATCATGTTTACCGTCTTACCTACACCCGCACCACCGAACAGACCGATCTTACCGCCCTTCGCAAACGGACAAATCAAGTCAATGACTTTAACGCCCGTCTCTAGTAGCGCGGTGCTATTAGATTGCTCTTCGTAGCTTGGTGCATCACGGTGGATCTCGTAAGACACTTGCTCACCGATTGGACCACATTCATCGATTGGATGACCCAACACGTTCATGATACGACCTAGGGTTTCTTCACCAACTGGAACCGTGATCGGGTGACCCGTAGATTCCACTTCTAAGCCACGTTTAAGACCATCTGAAGAACCCATTGCGATACAGCGAACCACACCGCCGCCCAACTGTTGCTGAACTTCCAGCATCAGTGAGCCATCGCTGCCATCGTTGATTTTCAGTGCATCGTAAACTTTCGGGCCTTTGCCTTGTTCGAACTCGACGTCGACCACAGCACCGATGACTTTGACGATTTTGCCAATACTCATAATTTAAACCTCAAATTCTCTCTCTAAACCGCTTGTGCGCCGGATACAATTTCACTCAACTCTTGAGTAATCGCCGCTTGACGCGCTTTGTTGTAAACTAGCTGTAGGTCTTCAATCAGTTGCGCTGCGTTATCAGTCGCGGCAGACATTGCCATCATCCGCGCGGCTTGTTCACAAGCGATACTCTCAACCACACCCTGATAAACCAGTGATTCCACGTAGCGTTGAATCAGGTGGTTGAGAATGTCTTGAGGAGACTGCTCGTAGAGGTAATCCCAACGAGCCTCTTTATCACGTGAAATGTCTTCTTTCGGAAACGGCAGCATCTGCAATACCGTTGGTTTTTGCACCATGGTGTTTACAAACTGGTTGTAAACAAGGAACAAGCGGTCAATTTTGCCTTCGGAGTAGTGCTCCATCATGGCGTTAACCGCACCCAACATATCTTCCAATTTTGGTGCATCACCAAGCCCAGAAGTCTGTGCCATTACTTTCCCGAGGGACTGGAAAAAGCTGATTGCTTTCGAACCAATGAGCGTCGTATCTACTTCAACGCCCTTCTCTTGCCAGTCCTGCATTTCTGCCAATACTTTTTTGAACAAATTACTGTTCAGGCCACCACACAAACCTCGATCGGATGAGATGATGATGTAAGCCACTCGCTTCACTTCGCGTTCTTGAAGGAAAGGATGACTGTACTCCAGCGTACCGGACGAGACGTGACCGATAACCTTACGCATGTTCTCTGCGTAAGGACGGGACGCCTGCATGTTCTCCTGCACTTTGCGCATCTTGCTGGCGGCGACCATTTGCATCGCACTCGTAATCTTTTGCGTGCTACTCACGCTAGCAATTTTGGTGCGAATCTCTTTGGTATTTGCCATAACGGACTCCTGTTAGTGGTCCTACGATTGCAGCGCAGTGAACTCTTTCAGCAAGCTGTGTAGCTCACTCTCGATCTCGTCGTTGTAATCACCGGATTGGTTGATCTTGTCCAGTAGCGGCTGCGCGTTTGTACGACCAAATGCCATCAACTCTTCTTCAAAACGAGAGATTTGGTTTAGTGCCACATCAGTGAGGTAGCCCTTCTCTGCTGCAAAGACCGCCAGTGCTTGCTCAGCAACCGTCATTGGTGCGTACTGCTTCTGCTTCATGAGTTCCGTTACTTTCTCACCGTGGTCAAGCTGACGACGAGTCGCTTCATCGAGGTCAGAAGAGAACTGAGCAAATGCGGCCAATTCACGGTATTGCGCCAACGCGGTACGAATACCACCCGACAGTTTCTTGATCACTTTGGTTTGCGCTGCACCACCTACACGAGATACCGAAATACCTGGGTCAACCGCTGGACGTAAGCCTGAGTTGAATAGCTGAGTTTGTAGGAAGATTTGACCATCGGTAATCGAGATTACGTTGGTTGGTACGAACGCCGATACGTCACCCGCTTGGGTTTCGATGATTGGCAATGCGGTTAGAGAACCTGTTTTGCCTTTCACTTCACCGTTAGTGAATCGCTCTACGTATTCTTCGTTAACACGTGCAGCACGTTCTAGAAGGCGTGAGTGGAGGTAGAAAACATCACCAGGGAAGGCTTCACGACCTGGTGGACGTTTTAGCAGTAGTGAGATTTGACGGTAAGCCACCGCTTGTTTTGATAGGTCATCATAAACAATCAGCGCATCTTCACCACGGTCACGGAAGTATTCGCCCATGGTACAACCTGCGTATGGCGCGAGGTATTGCAGAGCTGCCGCTTCTGATGCTGACGCAACCACAACAATGGTGTTTTCTAGTGCGCCGTGCTCTTCTAGTTTGCGAACCACGTTGGCAATGGTCGATGCTTTTTGACCAATTGCGACGTAAATACATTTAACGCCCAGTTCTTTTTGGTTGATGATGGCATCAATCGCCATCGCGGTTTTACCTGTCTGACGGTCACCGATGATCAACTCACGTTGACCACGACCGATTGGCACCATGGAGTCTACCGCTTTGTAACCGGTTTGGATTGGCTGATCGACAGACTTACGGTCGATAACACCAGGGGCAATCACCTCAACAGGGTCCATACGATCGAATGACACTGCGCCTTTACCATCGATTGGTTGACCTAGCGTGTTCACTACGCGACCTAGCAAACCGTTGCCGACTGGCACTTCAAGAATACGACCGGTGCCTTTTACTTTCATCCCTTCTGACAAGTCCGCATATGGACCCATCACAACCGCGCCGACGGAATGACGCTCTAAGTTCAGTGCCAACGCGAAGCGATTATTTGGCAGTTCTAGCATCTCGCCTTGCATAACATCTGCAAGACCGTGAATTGTGATGATGCCGTCACTCACAGAGACGATAGTACCTTCATTTCTCGCTTCACTTTCGAGGTTGAAGTTAACAATTCGCTCTCTGATTAATTCACTGATTTCATTTGAATTTAATTGCATTTCTATACCCCGTTACACATGTAGGTTAGTCGCCAATCGGCTTAGGTTGGTGAGGACACTGCCGTCATACACGGTCTGCCCTGCTGTGATCACCACACCACCTACAAGGGATGGATCCAGTTGTGTTTCTAGTGTGATGGCTTTACCGTATTTTTCGGTTAACGCTTGTTTAAGCCTTGCCATCTGTTCCTCATCCAGAGGTTCTGAAGCACGCACTGTTACTATCATGGTTCGTTCGTAATCCGCTTTCATCTCTTGGAACTGAACGTTTACTTCACTGAGCGCTTTTAAGCGCTTGTTCTCTTGCATAATGCGAAGAAAATTCTCGAAGTTTTGATTCAACCATTCACCGCCAGCATGAAGAATCAGATCCAACAATGGTTGTTCAGAACCGTCTTCATCAAGATCATTCAAGACCAGAAGCGTGTTAGGTTGTTCCAAGACCACTTGGGTAATCGCAAACATTTGTTGCCAATCGTCCAAGCATTCTGCGTCGCGTGCGTAATCAAACGCCGCTTTTGCGTAGGGTTGAGCTACCACTGTCAATTCGGACATGTGCCCTCCTACATTTCGTTGATGAAGCGGTTCACCAAGTCGCGGTTAGCCGAGCTATCCAGATTGCGATTAATCAGCTTGCTGGCACTTTCAATCACCAGGTCCGCCATTTCATCTTTCAGCTCTTGGCGAACTTTGCTGCGTTCGCTTTCCACTTCTGCTTTGCCTTCTGCGACAATGCGCGCTTTCTCTTGATTTGCCAGATCAACCGCTTCCGCTACCATCTGTTCTTGACGTTGCTTACCTTGGTTAATGATGGCTTGAGCTTTTGAGCGAGCTTCTGTCAGCAGCGCGTCACCATTCGCTTTTGCTAGTTCTAACTCTTGTGCTGCTTTTTCTGTTTGCTCAAGACCTTGGGCAATTTCAGCACGACGCTCATCAAGCAGTTTTACAAGTGGTGGCCAGACATATTTCATGCACAGCCAAACGAAAATCACGAAGGAGATCGCCTGACCAAACATTGAGGCATTTAAGTTCATAGCACCCTCTCTTCTATAACGTTATGAAAATTATTAATTCGAATTACGCTACAGCGAAGATGATGTACAAGCCGATACCTACACCGATCATTGGCACCGCGTCCACAAGACCCATCATGATGAAGAACTGAGTACGAAGCATTGGGGTCAGATCAGGTTGACGAGCCACACCTTCAAGGTATTTACCTGCAAGGTTACCGATACCTGCTGCGGCACCCGCTGCACCAAGACCGATCAGTAGTGCACCCGCCACGTAAAGAACTGCGCTAACGATATCCATAACAACTCCTAGAATTGAATTTTTTAATTAAGAAACAAGATTTTTGAAATTAATGCTCTTCAACAGCCATGCCGAGATAAACCACGGTCAGTACCATAAAAATAAACGCTTGAAGAACAACAATAAGAATGTGGAACAGTGCCCAAGGAACACTTAGTGCCCATTGCATCCACCACGGCATTAATGCAATTAGAATGAAGATCATTTCACCTGCATACATATTGCCAAACAATCGAAGACCTAAAGATATTGGTTTAGAAATTAACGTTACCAATTCAAGAACTAAGTTCACTGGATATAACAGCGGATGTGAAAATGGTTGAGTAGTTAACTCTTTAATAAAACCTTTCACGCCTTTGTTTTTAAACGTATAACCCAACACCAAAATAAATACGCCTAATGCCATCGACATCGTAATATTGACGTCGGCGGATGGTAAGTCACGGAAGTGTTCAACGCCTACAGCACGAGTAAGTGCAGGAATTAAATCAATCGGTAACAAATCCACGGCATTCATTAATAACACCCAAACAAATATTGTCAGTGCTAAAGGACCAATTAACTTGTCCTTAGCTTGAAATATTTCTTTTACGATGTCATCGACGAACTCAAATATTATCTCGATCAAACACTGGAATCGTCCTGGTACTCCTTTCGTTCCTTTCGTCACCGCATAACGGAATGAAAGGATGAAAACGAGCCCCGTCAGCCAGACCATGATCATGGAATCAAGGTTAATTCCAAACCAACCGTCGCCGGCGGTGAGAAAGGTCAGGTGGTGCTCAATATATTCATGAGCGGACTGGACAGTCTCCATTTATGCCTTCCTTTCGAAGCGGTCTCTGAACAGCGGCGTTAAGAAGTGACCAAACATCGTCACACAAAAGCCTATCAGGACCACGATGTTGCGAAGAGCCATAAATCGAAACGTCAAAACAAACATCACAATGGTGTAAATGACTTTGATATTTCGACTCAGATGCATGAGGTCACGCAAACTCTCTTCTGGTTTCACCCTAGATTTAATGGACGCGAATACCATGCCGAACAGAGATGGAAGAATCGCGATAAGCACCCCAGTAATCGCTGACTCAGCACTGAGAGAGCCGCTTCGCATGTACTCATACGCGATGAATACCAGACCCAAAGTTGCTTGAGCAATCAGAATCCTCTTGCCTGCCACCAATATTGGATCGTCGTGAATACTAGCTTCCATAAATCACCCTTTAAAATAATTTCGAATTAAACTTCTGATAATTAAACTTCACAAAATAAAACTGCCTAGTGACGAAGAATTATATTAAGATAAATTTAATACACAGAATTAAATTTAATCTGATAATTATTATTCACATATTTAAAAATCAAAACGGAATCACTCCGTATTTCCGTTCCCCAAGAAATATACACCGATAATTTTAATAATCTAAATCGGAAAACTTGCAAATTATCATTCCATTTTTGCAGTGTTATTTTATTTGAACATTTCAAAAATGAAATATACATTGATTAAGCCGTCTTTATCAGGGTTAAGACGAAAAGCTTGTCACATGGAAGTGACACTCCATCAGAAAGGAATAAAAGTGATTTTAGGGTATATATTTTTAAATATAACAATTGTAAATATATTATTTCTCTACGTCATTTGTAGCACATTAAAACCCACACCTCATGTGGTCATCGCGATCAAAGAACAAAAAAGAAAGGTCAAATGATGAATACTGCTTTCTATGGGCTACCAATCCCTAGACCTACTAGACAAGATTAATCAGCTACAGCAACTTCAGTCAGAAGTTAAGAAAATAAATAGTTTCTTTTGCTACTACTGAAAAAACCACCACGCCTGGTGTTTTTTTATGTCCACAGTGCATCGCCTCAGTATAAAACTTCCAAATATGTCGCAATTTAACGATACGATTGAAGTAACGAGCGAGCTTCTTATTGACCAGATTGATTGTTACTTGAGAATTGTTGATAATAATTTACATTATCAACAATTAATCATCTTCCATTATGTTCAGCTCAATACTAAAAGATATTAATACAAAGCCAATTAGATCTTCGATTCCACCCGCTCCCGCTCCATCAATTTTGTTGGCCGAAGATGACCCAGACCTGAACCTACAACTGACAGAGCTTCTTAAAGCGAAGTGCTACCAGGTTGTTTCAATGCTTGAAGGAGACGCCGCGTTAAAGGCATTCCAGCAACAAGCCTTCGACTTGGTCATTCTGGACGTTAACTTACCCAACCTAAACGGCTTTGAAGTACTCAATGTGATTCGCTCGCAGTCACAGACCCCAGTTGTCATGCTTACCGCTTACGGTGCAGAAGAATATCGAATTCAGGGACTTAAATGTGGTGCCGACGATTACATCACTAAACCCTGTAACTTCACGGAAGTGAGCTTACGCATTGAAGCGATTTTGCGTCGCACTCAACTTATCCAACAGCCCAACTCCCCCACACAATTGAGTGAAAGAGAGCTGCTGCTCGATAAACAAAATCACACGGTCAATATACATCATCGCCCTGAGATGGCCCCAATTCAGCTGACCCCTATTCAATTCAAACTTCTGTGGACCTTGGTCGAGCACCGTGAAGAAGTTTTGAGTAAACCCTTCCTTTATCAAACGGTTTTAGAACGTCAGTTCAGCCAATACGATCGCGCCCTCGACATGCATCTAAGTCGTGTGCGTAAGCGTCTTATTGCGGAGGGTATGTCGAACGACCGAATCCAAACCGTGCATGGTAAAGGATATATTTTTAAATGAAGAAGATGCTGTTTTGGCGATTGTTTGTCGTCTTATCCCTGGGCGTGGTGATCTTTTTCTCCTTGATTCACAGCGCTGCCATTCTCTCCAACGAGAAAATGAGCTATTTGAAAAAATCTCATCGCCAACAAATTTTAGACTGGGGACATGCCGCACAAACCTATGTAGACCAACAAGATTGGCAAGGACTGGACATCTGGTTAGAACAGCTCGCCATTGATGAGTCCACATGGACGACCGTGCTGCAATCCCGCCTTGACGTAAAAGGGGGAAACCAACTTAACGAACGTTTTTGGCAAGGCTATGGTATTGGCCGAAGCGTTGAATGGAAGATCCATCTCGATTTTCCAGACAACCCGATTATGGAAGTCCCTCTGTCCCCTTCCGGATACCACTTTTTGATTCTGTTACCTGACCGGATGAGACCGGGAACCTACATGTCTCACGCGTTTTGGTTGTTTCGCTTCGTTATCCCCTTTCTTTCTCTACTCGCACTGACTGTTTATTTGTACCGCTATGTCATGCGCCCGTTACAGCAATTCCACCGCGCAAGCCAAGCTTTCAGTCAAGGCGATTACTCAGCGCGAATTGGTCAGACTATGAAGTTGGGCAATGATGAAATCAGCCAAGTCGCACGCACCTTCGATTATATGGCAGAGCGCACATCGGATGTGATTCGCCACAATCGTAACCTTATTGCCGATATGTCCCACGAGATACGCACTCCACTCGCTCGAATTGAGATGGCCATTGATTGTGTAGATAAGAATATCGAACGTGAACAAATGTTGGAGCGAATCAAAAGCGATACCCACAAAATGCGCACGACCGCAGAAGACACACTCACACTAGCATGGATTGAAAACGAGCAACCAAATCTTAGGACAGAGGAATTTGACTTAGCTGAACTGGTTGAAATCATCGTCGAAGATGCCCGATTCGAGTACTCAGATAGACAGATATCACTACATCAAGACGAACCATTACCCATCCAACACTCCAATCAAATGGCTCTCAGTCAAGCATTGGAAAACGTCATTCGTAATGGCCTACGATACACCCAACCCGATGAGATACTCGAAGTTCGAATACTTAACCACCTCGAACATTATCAAATCCTCATCATTGATTCTGGCCCAGGTATAGACCCGAGTTTATACCAACAAATATTCAAACCTTTCTTCAAGGCCAACAATCAAGTCATATCCCGAAAAGGCTTTGGTGTTGGATTAGCATTGGCGAAACGACACATTGAAGCGGTTGGCGGCAAGATCGTTGCCTACAACGCACATGTGCAAGGTTTAACTATGGATATTACCTTGCCTAAGCGAGTTTAACGCCTGCTGACTACAAGGATTGTAACAGTTGTAAAAGTCGTTTACTCAGAGTGGAAGAATCACCAAAATCTCACTCGATAATAATTCTCATTAACAATGGAGGTTACGGTGTCCGCTTCAACCGTATTTAAGTTAAGCCCACTTACCATCGCCCTTTTCGTCGCTTCCCAAGTGACTTACGCCAACGATGACATGGAAGTGATGGAGGTGCTAGGCCACACTCCGGAAGGAATCGATATTACGATTGACTCCGATCAGCTCGCCAAATCTCAGGCACAAGATCTGAATGACATTTTCCGTAAAGATGCAGAAATTAGTGTTGGTGGCTCTTCTGGCGTTTCTCAAAAGATCTATGTCCGCGGTCTGGAAGATACCATGCTGAATGTGTCTATCGACGGTGCGGAACAATCCGGTAACCTATTCCATCACCAAGGTCGATTATCAATCGAGCCTGAACTGCTCAAGCAAGTTGATGTTAGTGCGGGAGCAGGACGAGCAACAGATGGCCCAGGAGCATTGGGTGGCGCTATAAAGTTCACCACTAAAGACGCACATGACCTCCTTACTGCAGGTGAAACCTACGGCGCTATGCTCAAAGGCGGTTACTACACCAATAATGAAGGTTACAAAGTTTCGGCAAGTTTGTATGGAGAAGTCGCCGATCAGCTTGGCCTACTTGCATCATTTGGTTACGTCGACGGGGATAACATCGAAGACGGCAAAGGCCAGGAGCAGCCGTACACTGCGTTAGAACAGCAAGTTGCGCTCCTTAAGCTATCCGGTCAACTCAACGACGAACACTACCTCTCGGTAAGCTACGACTATCGTAACGACGATGGCCGTCGCTTAAATCGCCCCCACTTCCAACCAAGCTTTAAAAATGCGCCTCTCGATCAAGAAACCGATCGTTCTACTTTTACGCTTAACCACAAATATAACGCAAGCGACCTTTTCAATCTCGACACCACTTTCTACTACACCGATAGCCACTTAGCTCATAAAGATCACCCTCGCTGGGGCACCAGTGATGGCTCAATTCAAACGTCCGGCGTAAAGATCTTCAATACGAGCAAATTAACAGGCCATACCTTGGTTTACGGTTTGGATTACAAGAAAGACAAATCTGAGTTTGAAACCAACTACGATGGTAAAAAGAACGATGAGGAGAAAGGCACCGTTTACGGCTTGTTTGTTCAAGATGATTGGATGCTAACAGAAACCATCATTCTTACCGCTGGTGCTCGTTATGACTGGTATGAGCTTACTGATAACATGGAGCAAGACTTCGATTCGAGCGGCTTTAGCCCTAACGTGGGTATTAATTACAATGCGTTGGAAGGTTTGAACCTATTTGCTAGTTATGCAGAAGCGTTTCGTGGCCAACAAATCAAAGAACTGTTTGTTATCGACTACCGCGAAAACGACCCAAATCGTAAGCCTGAAGAAGCACGTAACTTAGAGCTAGGGGCAAATTACCAATACGATGATTTCTTCGCTGGCATCACATTCTTTGATAGTACAATCAAAGACGTGGTAACAAACCAAGGCGCCATTTATACCAACGTTGGTGACCTTGATAACCAAGGTATTACTGCTTACTTAGGTTATGCAATTGCTGATGTCTCTGCTCGCTTGAGCTACAACCAATCTCGTCCAGAACTTAACGGTACTCCACTATCAGATGAAGACTCAACGCTGGGCACATCTATCGGCGACACTTGGGTTCTTGACCTCATTTACCAACCAATGGAGTCACTGGAGTTTGGCTGGAATGCTCGATTTGTTGAGCGCCTAACCGATGTAGCGGATCCAACCGTTCACCCAGAAAAGCTAGGCTATGGTGTGCATGATGTTTACGCATATTGGATGCCCATTGCAGACGAAGAGTTATCTCTGACGCTGTCTGTTAAGAATGTATTCGACAAATACTACTTTGACCACGCATCGTACATGGCATACATCGGCAGTCCTGTAGCTCAAGGTTATGCAAGCCCAGGACGAGACTTCCGCTTTAACGTCACTTACGCGTTCTAGTATTGGTCGACAAAACAGCTTTTTATCGAACAATGCCAACTCAAAAGTCGGAGCGAATTGCTCCGATTTTTGGTATTTAGCGGCGTATTTTGCTTTAATTAACGCAAATTCAATTTACTCAAAATAACTCAATGAATTTACGTTTGATTTTTATACTCTGCATCGCCACTTTATTCGCGGGCTGTGCAACTTACGCAGGGCTGAACTACGACCAACTGTTCGGCTCACAACAAGTACGTGAGCGAACGGCAACCATCGACACACCGCAAGCCGATTTCTTTCAACATGATGTTAAACCCATCGTTGATAACCGCTGTGTGGTCTGTCATGCCTGCTACGACGCCCCTTGTCAGTTAAAACTTTCTTCCGTAGAAGGCATAGACCGTGGTGCTAGCAAGGCCTTGGTTTACGAAGGTACACGCTTGACCGCTGCTGCTCCAACTCGCTTATTTGAAGATGCGCAAACCACTCAAGAGTGGCGTAATGCTGGCTTTCATCCTGTGCTCAACGAGCGTGAGCAGAGCATGGCGGCTAATATAGACGCAGGTTTGATTGCACGTATGCTGCAACAAAAAGAACGCCATCCATTACCGGACCAAGTTCAATTAGAAGGTTTTGATTTCTCCATCGATCGTGAACAAACGTGTCCAACCATTGAAGAGTACGATCAATACGAACGTGATAACCCGACATGGGGAATGCCTTTTGGTATGCCTAACTTAACGGCGGAAGAATATAAGACCCTGATGCTGTGGTTGGAAAATGGCGCCATCATGAATGCGCATGTACCACTGACAGAGCAACAACAAACAGAGATAGATAAGTACGAAGCATTACTGAACAAAAGCTCTCGTAAAAATCAACTTGCCGCTCGCTACATTTACGAGCACCTTTTCTTATCTCACCTATTCTTCTCTGAGTTGGATGGCGAACAGCCGCGTTTCTTTACCTTAGTTCGCTCTGCGACACCGCCGGGTCAGCCAGTGAAACGTATTACGACTCGTCGCCCATATGATGACCCGAAGGTCGAGCGTATTTACTACCGCATCATTCCAGAGCAAGGCACTATCGTCGATAAAACGCACATGCCATTTGCGCTCAATGAACAGCGTATCGAGAATTGGAAAAAATGGTTCATCGATGCGGATTATGAAGTAGCACAACTGCCGAGCTATGAGCCTGAAATTGCGGCAAACCCAATGACGGCGTTCATTGA
Organism: Vibrio campbellii CAIM 519 = NBRC 15631 = ATCC 25920; assembly: GCF_002163755.1. Classification (NCBI taxonomy): domain Bacteria; kingdom Pseudomonadati; phylum Pseudomonadota; class Gammaproteobacteria; order Vibrionales; family Vibrionaceae; genus Vibrio; species Vibrio campbellii. The sequence continues at coordinate 377,352 of NZ_CP015864.1, read as the reverse complement.
TTTGCCGGTGAAGTCTCGCTTCAAATTTATGTTGGACAACGCTCAGAACACCATCATGGCTTACATCAAAGGCCCGGTATGTCGTGGGCAGCTGGCGTTAAACGTGATTAATGACCGCTTTTGGGTATTCTTCCTAGACCCAGACAAAGCCGACATCCCTGAAGTGAACGAGTTCTACCACTCGCAAGCGGCCAATTTAAAGCTACCGGGAGAGCTTGAGAGTAATACCGTACCCGTGACTAACTGGGTGAAATACTCACGCCAACAAGCGCGTTACCTAGAAGCAAAATCTGACTTCATCAACAAATGGTTTAAGAACGGTGAAAACCTTTCTACGGACGTAATTTGGGATGGCAACGGCACCAACCCCAATGCTGCGCTTACCGTATTCCGACACTTTGACAGTGCATCGGTGGTACAAGGCTTAGTTGGTGAGCAACCTAAAACCGCTTGGGTACTGGACTATGCCCTCCTAGAACGCATTCACTACCTGCTTGTTGCTGGTTTCGATGTTTACGGTAACTTTGGCCACCAGCTGATCACTCGCATGTTCATGGACTTCTTACGTCTGGAAGGGGAAAGTAACTTCATCGCCCTACTTCCTGCGGATATGCGTCATCAAGAACATTCAAGCTGGTACCAAGATCAGCCCCGCCAGTTAAGTGATTTCTTGCAACGCAATGTCGCTCCATTTAGTCAGCCAACTAGCGTCGTCTACCATACTGATGATCCTAAGTCAGAGCTATTGGATATTCTACGTAAGCAAGTTTCACCTATCCTGCTGCCACGCTACGATATCATCGATACGGCGCTGACAGTAGAAAGCGAACAGCAATTGGCGAGTATCAACCAAGTTCGTGGAGAGGGATTAAAAACCGTTCCGCAAATCACCATGCTGATGGTTCGCAGTGAATCTGGGAAAGATGAGCTGTTTACCCTTCTTCACAATAATGCGCACATCAACATTTCGAGCCTATTTAATGAAGAGAGCAACCGTGACTTTGCCAACGATGATATGACCATCGTTCGAGGAGTCGTTGGTAGCTATCCGGCAGCATTTTTCTCGATCGAAGAAGATCAAGTAAAAGAATTTGTCGATCAATTTAGCACCCTAAAATCAGAGAGTGATTACGTTAAGTTACTGGATAATTTTGCGATACGCCGAAGCTCAGAAAAGTTCTGGCCATTTAGCGATCGAATCCACGCTTGGTATCGTACAAATCAACCAATAGAATCTGGTTTACTTGACTATAATCGTTTTGAGAATCGTTGATGATTTAAGGGGGTTCTCATGAGTATCCGAGACAACATTGCCGCTCTCGAGCAACAGATTTACGTTGCTTGCTCAGAGGGGGATTACGACACGGTCAACATGTTAGAGCACCAACTCGAATACTTGCGTGGCAGAGTTGAACATCCATTTGAAGATGATCCTTATGCCATAGACACTCGGTTTGAGTGGGAAGACGACATGACCAAATAGAAAAAAACCTCCGGCACAAACCGGAGGTTTTTGTTTATGGTTCAAGCAGTAAGCCTGTGAGGGGCTTATTGCGTCATCAAATTGTCCAAAGCAATCACTGACTCACTCACTTGTGTTTTTAACGCGTTGTGATGCTCTGTGTATGCCTCCAGCGACTCCGCTGCAACCTCAATGCTCTGACATGTTTTCATCAAAGCCGTTAAACCTAAACTACCTGCACTGCCTTTCAGTTTGTGGGCTAGATCTTTTACCGCTCGGCTCTCACCATTTTCCGCCGAAGCTTCCATTTGGCTTAATACATCAGCACTGGTTTGTCGGAACAAATCGATGATGTGCAGCATCTTCTCTCTGCCCAAAAACTTCATGTCTGATTGAATCACATTCGGGTTGATGATTACCATCGCTGGCTCCTCTGCTATTGGGTCTGTTGTGACTAACATTTCATTGTTATTCGTTGTTGTCGTTGTCTCATCTTGAAGAACGCACTCTTGAGGTAGTAAGAGCTGTTTGCCATCCAACATGTCTTGAATGAGCGCCGCAAGCGCTTCTTTTTCCATTGGCTTCGGTAAATAACCGTCAAAGCCTGCGGCTAAGTAGCTTTCCACTTCTTCAGCAAATACATGAGCAGAAACCGCGACCATTGGCGTAGGAGCCAATGCTTTGTCGGCTGGCTTATTACGCTCTATGCGTTTGAGGCGGTGGATTAAATCAGCACCGTTACAATCTGGCAAGTTGATATCAACCAAAGCGATGTCGAAATCATGCTTGTCAATGATCTGCTCCGCCTCTAGGCCATTTTCTGCCATCGTAACTTCATGCCCCATGCTCTCTAAAAAGCCTTCCGCCACCACGCGGTTAACAGGGTTATCTTCTACAAGTAGGACTTTTGCACGAACCTTACAACGGGCATTTGCAATCGTTACGGTTTCTACTGGCTCGCTTTCTTCTAGGGGAATAGAGAACCAGAAGCGGCTACCGTGACCTTCTTCCGAATCCACATCCAAACAACCACCCATGGCTTGAATGATGCGACGGCTGATCGCAAGACCTAAGCCAGTGCCACCAGTTTGGTTCATCCCACCTTCCGCTTGGGTAAAGGCATCAAATAACGTTTTCTTATCTTTCTTGGCAATGCCAATACCGGTGTCAGACACTTCAAACAGAACTTGTGACTCATCTTCTGGGTTAAGGCTAACGTAGATATCAATCTCACCTTCTTCAGTGAATTTAATCGCGTTTCCAACCAAATTGCTTAAGACTTGGTTGATTCGCGTAACGTCTCCTTTCCAGTAACGGCCGACGTCACTTTCAATATGGTAAGAGAATAATAGCTTCTTCTCTTGTGCCTTTCCGTTCATCAATTGGAAGGTATCTTCCACCATCTGATGCAAGTCGAAACCTAAGCTGCGGATCTCCAAGTGTCCGGCTTCGATTTTCGAGTAATCCAATACGTCATTCAAAATGGCTAACAAGGTTTTACCACTGCGGTTGATGATTTCCGCGTAGCGTTTTTGCATTGTATTCAAACCAGAGTCAATCAGTAGACGGGCAGTTCCCAACACCCCATTCATTGGCGTACGAATTTCATGGCTCATCGTCGCAAGGAAAGCAGATTTCGCCCGGCTTGCTTGTTCCGCTTGTTTGCGCGCTTTGGCGTGGTTTAACACCTCTTCGTTCAAACGACGGTTTGCTTGTTTCAACTGGGATGTACGTTGCTCAACCAGCTCTTCCAAGTGCTCCTTGTGCTCTTCCAGCTCACGTTTGGCTTTCGCCTCGCCTTCGGCGACAACTTTTAGTGCTTGTGCCGTGTTACGTGCCGTGATGATCGCTTGACCCATATGTGCCAGCTCATCTTTGCCTTTTACTTCTAGCTCGACCGCAAGGTTACCTTGGGCAACAGACAGTAGCGCAGATGAGTACTCTGCTAAACGCTTCACTACAGAGACATAAACAACGCGCCAAAGAATGATTACGACGATGATAAGGCCAATGATAGAAATCACCGTCAGAGACCACTGCGCGAACTTCAAGGTGCTGGTCAGTTGGTCAACAGCAACGCGCGTGGTCTGGTTAGAGTCGTCCACCAGCTTATTCACCGTGCCATTCAACTCAGAGAAAAGCTCAAGCGTTTTTTGCATTAACTCTTGCGACTGTTCATTGTTCTCATACTGTTGAAGCAAGATGGTAAACACCACTTGGCGTTTACCAAGATCAGTGAGCAACTGGCTCATTTGTTGTGAGCGAGTTGGGTCTTCTACCGCAAGCACACGACGCTTCATGATCTTGAGATTATCTTCAAACGCCGTTTGGATTTGTTGAATACGGTCGACGTTGGTGAGTGTGCGGGCTTCTTCAATCTGGTTGAGCATTTTGAACGCCAACAAATGCAGTTCATGCAGTCGCTCAGTAAGGTCTAAGTCGACTTCAACTAACGCATCCAGTGCTTGATACACTTGGGCTTTCTTGTTGGATTCCAACAGGTCATAAATATGGGTAACGTTAGCAACCGTAATCGTACTGGTGTTTTGTACTTGCGTACGTGTTAACTGTTCTAACTCTTCGCTCAACAAACGCATTTCCTCAACGCGAGTGTCGATCTCTTTGGTTAGCCACAATTTACGTTCTACTGTGACGCCGAGCTCCGCTAGGTTGTTAATAACGTTCTGGACGTTATTTTCTAGCGCTTCAAGAAGCTGAGCATCAAAAGATTCTCCGCCCAACTCTTTAATGTGCGTCAGCAATGACTCAAGTTGATCGAACAGGACGCGTCCCGCCTCTTTACGCTCTTGTTCATTTTGCGCATTCGACAACATTTGCACCGATGAAATAATACGGGTACTGAGCTCTGATACTTGTCGAGCTTCTATCATTGCCGGTATGGCAGAGTCCACGACGTTCCTTTCTGTTTTTGCCACCAGAGAGAACCCTGATACACCGATTAACGCTGATAACATCACCAACATTGCCATAGCAATGAAGGACAACAACAGTTTACGACCGATGCTTGCGGTAGCTAGCAACATATTTTCCTGACCTTAATATTCGTGTTCGGCGACATATTACGTTATATTTTGCAGTGTTTACTTAATCTATGCCAACGAACTTCATTTCATGGTTATAAATCAGCGTCCATATCGCACAATTTTCGCACATTCTACACTCGCATTGTCACTTTTCGCTTCAGTGCCAAGCTTTGCTGCAGAAAAAATCTGTGCCATTTACCCTCATTTAAAGGATTCATACTGGCTATCAGTAAACTATGGAATGGTTTCCGAAGCGGAAAAACTCGGTGTTGACCTGCGCGTTCTCGAAGCTGGGGGATATCCGAACAAAACCCGTCAAGAGCAGCAGCTTGCTTTGTGTACCCAATGGGGCGCCGATGCAATCATTCTCGGGACGGTCGATCCGCAAGCCTACGAGCACAACCTTAAAAACTGGGTTGGCAATACTCCAGTTTTTGCCACCGTTAACCAGCTTGAACTCGATGAAGAACAAACCAAACTGCTGAAAGGGGTAGTTGGTGTTGATTGGTACTGGATGGGCTACGAAGCTGGCAAGTACTTAGCAGAAAAGCACCCTAAGGGCTCAGGTAAAACCAATATTGCTCTGCTGCTTGGCCCAAGAACTCGTGGCGGAACAAAACCTGTAACGACAGGGTTTTATGAAGCCATCAAAAACAGCGACATTAACATCGTTGACTCTTACTGGGCCGACAACGACAAGGAGTTACAGCGTAACCTTGTTCAGCGCGTGATTGATATGGGAAACATCGACTATATCGTTGGTAGTGCCGTGGCTATAGAGGCCGCCATCAGTGAACTGCGCAGTGCAGGCAAGGCCAAAGACATTGGTCTGGTTTCTGTGTACCTCAGCCACGGTGTTTATCGCGGCCTACTTCGTCATAAAGTGCTGTTCGCTCCAACCGACAAAATGGTTGAGCAAGGACGCCTTTCTGTGATGCAAGCGACGCACTATTTACGCCATGAACCGTATGAAGAACACGCATCCCCAGTGATCAAACCGTTAACACCAAAGACGCTTCATGACGACACAATTGAAGAATCGTTATCTCCGTCAGAATATAGACCGACTTTCAGCGTTAAGGCTGTTGATTGATTGGCAAAAAAAGTGTTCTATTTGATGGTAGTGAATTTAAGATCATTAAAGATGGAAATAACTTAATGCAAAAAACAACTCGTACCATGCCAGCACACAAGCATGTGGCATTGGTTGCCCACGATAACTGCAAACCAGAACTGCTTCGTTGGGTAAAAGAGAATAAAGAAAAGCTACAAAGCCACTTCTTGTACGCAACAGGCACTACGGGCCATATGCTAAGCAAAGAAACTGGCCTTGCTATCAAAAGCATGATCAGCGGTCCAATGGGCGGCGACCAACAACTTGGCGCGTTAATTTCTGAAGGCAATATCGACGTACTGGTCTTCTTCTGGGATCCACTTAACGCTGTTCCACATGACCCAGATGTGAAAGCCCTACTTCGTATTGCGAGTGTTTGGAACATCCCTGTAGCGACAAACCGTGCAACCGCTAAGTTCCTATTCAATTCTCCACTGATCGACCAAGAAGTGGATATTGAAGTACCAGACTACGATGCATACCTAGCAGAACGCACTTAATTTAGATTAGCAGCTCTGTCAGTAGCAAATAAAGCAAAAGCGATACTCAGTATCGCCTTTGTTGTACCTAAATCACGGATAGATTTTATCTTGAAGTGACGATTGGATAATCGCCGTTAACCAACTCTTGCACAAACGCCGAACCCGCACCGGTATGGGTAATCCAAACTTTCTCTTTAGCACGCGTTAAAGCGACATAGAACAAACGACGCTCTTCGGCATACGGATATTTGTCTTTCGATTCACTCAACGCCCCATCGATATGCGCTTGCTTCTTCTTCGCTGGGAACTGGCCTTCATCCACAGACAGGATGATTACAAAGTCTGCTTCCCTGCCCTTACTCGCGTGGCAGGTCATAAAGCGAATCTCAAGTTTAGGGAATCGCTTCAACCAGTCATCATATAAATCAGGCTTGTGGTAATGGTTACGACCCAGTAGCAATACTGATTTGGTTTTCTTCGCCTGTTGGTTAAGCTGATCAAGAATCTTCTCAACTTGATTGCTTGGTGCAGTATGCACGCTCTTCTGCTTACGTTGCTTATGACTGTTCAGGGTCTTTGGCAACTGAGATGGGTTCTCTTGTACAAAGGTATTTGCCACATCACCAATTTGGTTGTTGAAGCGGTACGTGGTGTCTAAATGATGTACGGTTGAGTGTGTGAATCGATCTTGGAAGCCCGTTGTGAGATCCACATCGGCCCCTGCAAACTGATAAATTGCCTGCCAATCATCGCCGACAGCAAACAAGGTTGCTCCCGCTTGCTTCTCTGTTGACTCACATAGCGCTTCTATAAGCGCTAAACGGTCAGGAGAGATATCTTGGTATTCATCCACCATAATAAAGCGCCAAGGCGAAATGTATTTCCCTTTTTTAACGTAATCCGTCGCTCGACTGATCATCGTTGGGAAATCCACCTGATTGGTCTCTTTTAGCATCTTTTGCCACGCACTAAAGCACGGCCAACACAGTGCAAGCTCACTGTTCAAGCGCGTATAGTCTTGGTGATTCACCAGCTTTTCTTGCACTTGCTTTTTAGTCAGGCCAACCGCAGCAAGCTGTGACAGTTGATTGTCTAGCCAAGCGATCAATTTCGGGTTTTCGGAGTGACTACCTAGCTCATCATCACCTTTCAAGTACGCAATCGGCCACTTATCTAAGTGCTTTTGCCAGCGCTTAAAATTAGTCGGTGTCATCCAGTGCTTCTTGAGCCAATCGATGCACCATGCTGTACGTTGATTGTCATCTAAAGCAAGTGGGCTGATTTCTACCGGCTGAGGTTCCACTTGGTTTAAAATGCGCAGACCAAGTTGGTGAAAAGTATTCACGCGAACGCCTTCTGCCGCCAAGCCCACTTTATCGACCAAGCGCTCTTTCATCTCTTTCGCAGCGTCACGACCAAAGGCTAGCATCAAAAGCTCTTCCGCTTGTGTTTGGTGACTTTGCAGTAAATACGCCACACGCGCCGTCAGTACACTCGTCTTACCGGAACCTGCCCCCGCTAAAACAAGGTTGTGATCATCATTGAGAAGCACAGCATGCTGCTGCGAGAGATTCAATGGTGAAGATTCGATCCGTCTAAATAGCACTTCCCAATTCGGGCGTTCATTCTCAAGCCACTCGTGATTTCGCTTGCTCAGTGTTTGAGAAGTCTCTGAAAGCCACGGTTCAATCTCAGCCATTCGCTTGGGCATGCGCATTTTTGCTTCCACCAAGCTGGTTTTGATTTCGACTAATTCACTGTTGAGTTGGTCGACCCAGTTTTGAACTTTTGAATGCGATAGATAAGCCGGAAGGTGTTTAAGTTGATACAACTCATCTTCCCACTTAGGAAGGTATTCCGCGAGTTTGCGGCACTGGGTATTGTGCCAATCTTGATATTGACGTACCGCTTCAACCGCAAACTTACGACAATGTGGCCAAGGCAAACCTTGAACGAGCCAACTTTGTTGCTTGCCATCTTGCTCATGAGCAAAGAACTGAAGAGAACTCCAAAGTAGACCGCGTTTAACGCTCACTTTGCCATTCCAAATAGTAAATGGGATGTGCTCTTCACTACCCACTGAACTTAATAAAACACTGTTCTCTTTTATTTCGACTTGGTAATACTCATTTTGAATAAAAAACTGTGCTTTATTAGAGGCGGTAAGCTGCATGGAAGGTGCGCCTTTTGATATAGAAGTTCCAGTTTTATATCATTTTAGACGGTTAAATTGTAGCGATGGATGAGGCACAAATGGCCTTCTGTCGGTATTCTTAATTAAAAATCACATTACTGTTGAATTTGTGAACAACGATTATCCCTATCGCTCGCTATCGATGCGTTAAGTCAATGACAATTCTGTTGATTTCCTGAGCAAATGACGATTTTTATTAAATTAGGTCATAAACGCGCTATAGTGAGTTTGTTAAAATTCTCTCGTTTTCCACCGGCAACGAAAGGCGCATTGTGCAAGCTGCTTTAAAATTTCGCCTCTATTGGGCAAACAAAACCATCAACTACAGTATCCTGATCCTTATTACCTTATTAGGCGTCGTGATTCCTGCATGGTACTTTCAACAAAACTCATTGATCACGCCCCTCATCTTAGGTGTTATCGCGGCTGCATTGGCAGAGAGTGACGACAGCTTCACGGGAAGGGTCAAAGCACTGATTCTTACCTTTATCTGTTTCGCCGTCGCCGCTTTCTCGATTGAGATTCTCTTTGATACGCCATGGGCTTTTGCGGTCGGGCTGTTTGTCTCAACCTTTGGCTTTATCATGCTGGGTGCTATCGGCCCGAAATACGCCAGCATCGCGTTTGGATCGTTACTGATAGCCATCTACACCATGCTCGGCGCCCATGAAAGTACCAACATTTGGTTTCAACCGCTGCTGCTTCTCACCGGTGCGGCTTGGTACTATTTCATGTCGATGATTTGGCAGATGTTCTGGCCACTTCAACCTGTTCAGCAAAGCCTTGCAACTGTATTCCTCCAAATCGCCAATTATCTCGACGCGAAGGCGAAGCTATTTCACCCAGTAACAAACTTAACGCCTCAGCCAATGCGTATCGAGGCAGCAAAGTTAAATGCGGCTACAGTGAACGCTCTCGACGCTTGTAAAGCAACGCTATTAAGCCGCTCTAAGCGTGGGCACATTGATGGCCCAAGTGACCGATTTTTGAATATCTACTTTATCGCACAGGATATCCACGAACGAGTTAGCTCAAGCCACTATCGTTACCAAGATTTGGCAACCGAATTCGAGCGCTCAGACGTTTTATTCCGCTTTAAGTACTTACTTGAGTCCCAAGCTCAGGCTTGTCGCGATATTGCTCATGCGATTCGATTAGGGAACGAATATACCCACACTGACCAGTCGATTTTGGCGTTAGCCGAATTACAGAACTCATTGGGTTATCTGGAAGATCAAGAACAAGCACACTGGAAGCGTCTTCTGAGTCAGTTGACCTACTTGTTCAATAACCTTGCGACCGTAGAGAAACAGCTTAGTAACATTAACAACCCAGATGCAGAGCGCTTGGAAGAAGATGTGCTAGATGATACGAACCCACATACGCTTAAAGCGATGTGGCAACGTATCTCAGCGAACTTACACAAAGATTCCATGCTGTTCCGTCATGCATTACGTATGTCGATTGCACTAACGGCGGGCTACGGAATTATTCAAGCGTTTGATATTGATCGTGGCTACTGGATTCTGCTTACCACGTTATTTGTTTGCCAACCAAACTACAGTGCGACAAGACAAAAACTCACAGCGCGTGTAATAGGTACATTGGCGGGCTTACTGATTGGTGTACCACTTCTTACTTTCTTCCCTTCACAAGAAAGCCAACTGGTGTTTATTGTCGTTTCTGGGGTGATGTTCTTTGCTTTCCGAATCAACAACTACGGCTATGCGACGGGTTTTATCACTTTATTAGTGCTTTTCCTGTTCAACCAACTGGGCGAAGGTTATGCGGTAGTACTTCCTCGCCTTGCAGATACACTGATTGGCTGTGTGTTGGCCGTTGGCGCGGTCATGGCGATTCTGCCCGATTGGCAGTCAAAACGTTTACACAAGGTCATGTCAGATGCGATAGATGCAAACAAACAGTATCTGGGTCAAATCATTGGCCAGTATCGAATTGGCAAGAAAGATAACTTAAGTTACCGAATCGCCCGTCGGCAAGCACACAATAACGATGCAAACCTTTCTTCCGCGATCAGTACGATGCTGGCAGAGCCTGGTAAGTATCGAACCGCCGTGGATGAGAGTTTTCGCTTCTTAACGCTTAACCATGCCATGCTCAGCTACATCTCTGCTCTTGGCGCACACCGCACAAGAATAGAAGATGAGGCCATTCATCAATTGGTGCTTGATGCACACCGTTGTATCCACCAGCATTTAGATGTGCTTCACCAACAATTGCATCAACATTGTGAAGAATGCGATTTATCCTCAATTAACGATACGAACTTGGAGCAGCGCTTGAATGAATGGCGCGACGAGGACGATCATTCAGCTCGAATGGTACTTCAGCAATTGCATCTCATTTATCGCATGCTACCGGAGTTACATTCGCTCGCCTCTAAGTTTGCCGTTCGCGTGAACTAACTCAGCCTGTGGTCTCACTGAAACTATTGAACCGGCTTCGCATATTAAAGGGGTAGACTATGATTCTACCCCTTTATGATTACGGGACTTATTCATAAGAATATTCTTACACGTCACTTGATACCACCTGACATTTCTCGGACAAAAAATCACCATCCAAAACCTATTCTAACCATATTAGAACACTGTTTGATTGTGACCATGAAGGTCGCTGAGGTGGGTTAATGAAGGAGAAGCCCAAGAAACGCGAGGAGGTCGAGATGACTACTCAACAATTTAATGAGTTACGAAAGAAGATTAATGAGTTGACTGCTGCTCAGCTGAAATCACTACAAGGTGACATTAACCATTCTCTTCATAAAAAAGAAAGCCCTTTACTATCAAGTGAAGAACGCGAGATGCTGTCAAAACTGTTTGCTTAATCAAACATTGAGTAAAAGCACTTGCACGAAATAACAACACTTCCTATGCTAACAAAAGCATAACAAGTGAGAGGGTTAACATGCCAGTATCGGGAATTCAGTCCGGATATAATATGATTCAGCTGTCGCAGAAGATGGCTGAAGGTGCTGCGCATGAAATCCAACAAGACTTTGTTAAAGAAAACGATTTGACCTTCAATAAAGTGGATCTCGTCAAAGACAACGAGCTAGCGTTTAATAAGGTTGCCTCTGAATTACCAGCCAATCCAATCGAGCCTCTCGTCAACCTAACTCAAGCGGCAAGCTACAACCGTATCGGCGCCTCTGTTGTAGATAAGAACAACGAAGTGATTGGCAGCCTGCTCGATATCCACGTTTAGTCATTTCTTCACCTCTCATCATTTGCCCAAGTTTATCCATTTCTTTGCTTCATTCAGCCACTTTCTACCTTCTTTCGTTGATTTATGAACCATCATTGCTAGTAGATGTGCCGCTGAGCTATCAAACGTATCACTAGAGTGTGCTCGACTTCATACATAGTAAAAGGACTGAATACTAAAAAGCGCGATAACTCTATGAGCTATCGCGCTTTTGCTTTCGTGTTAGTTGCCCTTCTTTGAGCTAACGACTCTGTTGCCTCTCGTTAGCCATTACTTAGAACATTATTGTTCAGCAATGATTCAACGATTTCATTCGACGTTAGCCCATTGAAGTCTATCGAGTCGCCCAGATGTTCGACGACGATCGTCTGGCTTACATTTGCGTCCGTGGTGATACTCAAGGACACAGCTTCTGTCGACGCATCATAATCGGCTGTGATGTGGTCAAGCAGATCATCCATATCGATCATCGGGTTGCTTAGATCAGAGATAACCTCTCGCAAATCAATACTGTCCTCGTTCACAGTAAAATCAGTAATGGTATCAACTGCCCCTTCATCCACTGAATCAACTGTCCACTTGAAGATATCACTGCCGTCTCCACCCGTTAAGATGTCCGACCCCAAGCCGCCAATAAGCACATCATCACCGTCTCCACCGACGATAAGGTCATCACCCTCACCGCCCGTCAAGTTAATGCCGGCATCTCCACCAACAAGATAGCTGTCATCGGTCGTACTTGACTGATCAATATCGTCACTATCGTCGCTGACATCCAAGCTAATTTGGACAGGCGCAGACTGGGCTTCATCACCATTAGATTCTGTAGATATCGCCGTAACAGAAATATCGTAAGAGCCTATATCAATACCACTGTTGGTGTCCGTCGCCACTATTTCTAGCGTATCAATTTCATCGCTTGGTACTGTCCAAGTGGTACCATCGAAGCTGATGCCTGATGGAGAAACACCGCTTGTCACCTCAGCACTAGCAGGTACACCCGTTAGTTCCAGTGAAAGCACCTCGTCAATGTCGGTCAAGGCCGCCATGATGCCAACGATCGCGAGACCTTGGCCGCTTGCTGTTTGGCTCGCAGTAATCTGTCTAATGTAGTTAAACTGAGGATCAATGCCCAACGTCGGAGTATCAGCCACAGGCGTCACATTAATGGTGAAGTCTTGATTCGCTTCTAACGCCGTGCCCGCCGCGTTCTCGAAGTACACTCCATTATCTTCGACTTTCACCGACAAGGTGATAGAGGAAGCGTCAACATCTCCCGCATCGACAAATACGCCATCTGAGGCGTCAGTCGCACCAAGAACCGCGTTAATGTTATCTGGGGTACCCATCAGAATAACTTCACCAGCTATACCCGCTCCAACAGTAACGCCACTGCCTACAGGAGGCTCAACACGCACATCTCCCTCTGTCACACTCAAGGTAACGGTCATCAACTCATTCGCTTGTGCACCAGTAAAATCGATATCACTCACGCTAATGCCCGTAATCTTCTGACCACCCGCCTCGTTGATCGTATCTGTAACCGATGTCGCTGTAATTTCAGGAGCATCATTGGTTGCTTCAACATTCAGTACTGCCGTTCCCGCAATCGTGATTGGATCTGGCGCGCCGTTAGTGGTGCCGTCATCCGTGATTTCGTAAGTGAAGTTAACGTCACCAAAGAAGTCTGCAGCAGGTTCAAACGTCCATTCTGTCGCATTGACTTGGGTTAACGTACCAGCCGAAGGATCCGCCAAAGCGACATTACTAATGGTCAAGTTATCTGATTCAGGGTCACTCGCGTTACTTAGTAGCTCAGCTGCTGTAATACTTACAGCCCCGCCATCCTCTTCGGTACTGGTTAGCGTCACCTCTGATGTGACAGGAGAATCATTGACCTCTGTGACTTCGAAGGTTGCTGTTCCCGGCGTCGTTTGAGGATCGGATGCGCCATTCGTCCTGCCGTCATCGGTAATGTCGTACGTAAGCTCGACTGTGCCGTTGTAACCCGGCGCTGGTGTAAATGACCAAGTACCAGAGACGCTATTGAAATCCAATGTACCGCTACTTGGGTCGACTAATTGGACGTTACTCACAGTCAATGTGTCGCTTTCAATATCAGAGGCATTCGCCAACAAATCAGCTTGAGTAAGCTCAACCGCCGCACTGTCTTCCGCAACATCAGAAAGTGTCACTTCAGATGTTGTTGGTGCATCGTTCACTTCCGTTACATTGAATGAAGCCGTGCCATTAACCGATTTAGGATCGGATGCACCATTTGTCGTACCGTCATCTGTAATGGTGTAAGTGATTTCGACAGGGCCGTTATAGTCAGGTGCAGGCGTAAACTCCCATTCCCCCGTCACGTTGTTGAAGCTAACACTTCCAGAATTTGGATCCGTTACCTGCACGTTGCTGACCGTGAGGTTGTCGCTTTCAATATCCGTAGCGTTTGCAATTAACTCCGCTTCGGAAATAGAGAACACGCCACTGTCTTCAGCAATATCTGCTAGGGAAACAGGCGTCGTTTCTGGCGTATCGTTAACTTCTGTCACTTCAATAGTAAAGCTACTGCTGTTGGTGTTTAGTGTGTCATCCACGCCACCAATTACGAGGCCTTCATTACCTTGGTCATCGATAGTCACGTCAACTTGAACGTCACCAAAGAAGTTCAGGTCTGGATTGAACTCAATCAGCCCGTTGGCAATCGCATTGTTTAGATCAGCAACAGTGCCTTTAAGCTCAACAGAGTCCGTACCATCGCCACTCACGGTTAGGTTGTAGTTCGTCACGAGCGTTGGATTTAGCGCCAAGATACCATTGTCGACGGTAACATCGAGCACGTACTCAGCACTCGGATCATCCAACACGGCATCAACATCGGTAATGCTAAAACCATCTAACAGAAGTGGCGTATCCTCTGGTGTTTCCACATCCGCCGTGTTAACAAACTCTGGACGGTCATTAACCGCTTCGACTTCGACATTGACATCAAATTCTTTTGGCGTACCTAGACTTTGACTTCCATCTAGACCGGTATCAACAGCCTGAACTTTAAACCCTAGCGTGCCATTCCAAGAGTTATCGTTGCGATCGCCCGAGTTAAACACCACTTTATCGAGATCTTGGGCGTCAATCTCTAGGACGAATACACCACCGCCTTGGTCAACAAACGCCGTGCCGTCTGCAAGTTCAATACTTGCACCATCTGGCACATTTGTAATCTCGACACGTAGCGTTTCTGGATCGTTTTCTTGATAGTTCGCACCATCACCAATCGATTCTTTGTTATCAACCACCAGCGCATTGATGTTGATATCAATGTCCTCACCCTCGTTCCCTGACACCAAAGAATCTGGGTTTACATCAACATCATCACCAATTGGATCGATGGTGACCTTGAAAGTACCCGTATGCTCAGTCGGCACTTTCAGCAACTCCTCTTGAGTAAATACCGTGATACCGATATCCACCTTACCACTGAAGTTTTTCGGTGGTTGAATTTCAATGTCACTTAGGTCAATAGATGTCTGCCCTGGGTTGGCAAGTTGAATACTCCACTCACCTCCGCCATTATTTTTGACCGTGTAATCAGATGAGCTTGAATCCACGAGAAAATCTGTTGGTAGGCCCGTAAGCTTCAGGGATACAAATTCTTCAGAGCCGTCATTATCATTTAGGCTAATGGTGAGACCAGTGCCCGACTGACTGAGTGATATGAGCGTATCTTCATCACCCGATATCTCAATTGGCTGTGTAGGATCGGCGCCGCTGATCGTAATATCATCCACAACAGGCGTAATT
This sequence comes from Vibrio campbellii CAIM 519 = NBRC 15631 = ATCC 25920, assembly GCF_002163755.1. Classification (NCBI taxonomy): domain Bacteria; kingdom Pseudomonadati; phylum Pseudomonadota; class Gammaproteobacteria; order Vibrionales; family Vibrionaceae; genus Vibrio; species Vibrio campbellii. The sequence continues at coordinate 362,024 of NZ_CP015864.1, read as the reverse complement.
TCAAACGATACGCTATCGGTAAATGTACGCACATCCACATTATCTCCAGGATTCGCAAGCGTCGTTTGATTGATGAGAGCGGTATCGGTGATCTCTCCTTCAATGTTAATTTGAACCGTATTTTGTCCACCACCAACTGGGTAGTTCTCTTTCGGCTTGAATAACACTTCATCCAAAGCACCCGCCGCAATCTCAGCAGCACTGAACTCAACACTTGTGCCTAATGAGTTACCACTGGAATCGACAAATTCGCCTAGAGTCGTATCATCCAGTGTCAATTTCACATTGGTAAGCGTTTCTCGCCCTGCCAATATGCCATTGCGATCGTCCGCAAAGTCGATATTCAAGTTCAGTTGAATCAGACCATCTTCATAGCCGACACCATCATTGGTAGGGACATCAATACTCAGATCATTTACTGGCTGTTTATCTGCGTCTAGGCCAAGCGTGCCAGTTATATCCAATGTGATATCTGGCGTCACATCAGTATCAAGCGGTTGATCACCAGAAGAACTCGGCACGTCCGCAATCGGCAATACTTGTACCGGGATAGATTCAAGTGTGCTCTTCTCATCACCTGACAATGTATCGGTAGTCACAAAGATAACTGGTAGCTCAAAGTCGCCTGCCCAGTCTTCACCAACACGTAAGGTGAGGCTGTCTAAGCCCGTAATATTGCCACTGGCATCAATACCAGCTTGGAAAACGTATTTACCATCGACAAAGTCAACGTCTGTGCCCACAACCACCAAGCCAGGAGGAGCCCCAGGAGCAGAAGGGTCAATCACAACCGTAAGAACATCTTCGACACCATCGCTGTTAATCGTGGTAAGTTTCGACGCAAGCTGCGAGCCAAAATCAATTAAATTGTCTTCATTGGCATCAATCTGGACGGTATTGTCTAAATCAATCTCAGCCGCCACACTCGTTTGTGGTGCGATATCAGTTGGGAACTCTAGAGTAATATCGGTTTGACGAATAACGGTCGCGTCTTTCTCTACCGCATCTTCACCTAAGTCATTGACTTCAGCAAAAATCGTCAAACCAATCGATGAAATACCACCATTGTCCGCATCATCAGAATCATCGTTTGGTGTTAGGTCCAACCCCGCTGGCGCAATAATCGAGAAGTTCTCTTCATCGGTGATCGTCCAACGGCCACCACCTTCATTAGAGGCACCAACAATGATTAATTGATCAAGAATTTCAGGGTCGGTATTGCTGAACTGCACAACTAGTTGCGTTACAACTTCATCTGACGAGTTATCAAATTCTTGATATTTGATGATGTTGGCACCCGTTTGGCCACCAGCGGATGTATTAATAGTAAAGTCTATATGACCTAGTGCATCCGAGCTCACGACATCGGTTGTTGTACCTCCGGCATCTTCGACGAGAAGACGAGTTTGATCGGCAATCGGCCCTGTTAAATCTTCTGCTTCAACAATTGGGTTAACAGTCACATTTACCGTACCGTTAATAACAGCTGAAGCAATGCCTTCACCCGGATTACTCGCATCGACATATTCAGCGTCAATTTCTTTCACCGTCACTTGGGTACTCAAGCTAAAATCAGTGCTTGAGTCTTGCTCGAGTTGAACTTGGATGTAGCCATCTTGAGTCACTCGCGCGGAGAAATCTTGCTCTGACTCGTTAGCCTCTGGGGTCAGCGTGATACTACCGCCTGTTACCGTTTGAGCAACGCCATCCACGTAGACAGTACTTCCCGCAGGGAAGCCACTAATAGTCAATTCCGCGTAAAACTCGTCGGCATCAGGACTTTGAGTCAACGTTGGCTCCCAATCAATATTGGTACGGGTATCTTCGTTGCCCTCAGAGCTCACAACATAGTTATCTTGTGCATCAATGATAGGCACAACTTTGATACGAATTTCGCCTACTGAAGAGCGAGTGTGACCATCATTTTCCGTGACAACGGTAGTTACCGTAATCGTGATATTTTCTGTTGACGAGTCTTCAGGTCGAATGATAATCCCTGAACTCACACTAGCATCGGTGATATTAGCCTCATAAATCGGTTCACCAGCACCGTCGTATCCGACAAATGTTAAGTCTATAGATGAACCATCGCTATCAAATAGATGCACACCTTCTGGTATATCTGATAGAAGAACCGTAATAGATTCCGAGTCGTCCACAGGATTATCTTTCAACTCTCCAGAAACTACACTAAATGCAAGGTCGATCTCGCCATGTTCATCGATCTTAGCCTCTATACCTCGAATGTTACCGTCATCAAAGACACTCCATTCCCCTGCAACATCGTTCAATTGAATATCCGGAATATCAGCGACACCTTTTACTGCGACATTCACGGTTTGTGTGCCCAACGAGAAGATATTCTGAGCAGAACCAGACGACAATGACGCGTTATCTTTTACTATCCCTTCAGCATCAAAGGTAAAGTCATTATTGCTATGCAGAGGAGGTAACACTTCCACGTCAGCCAAGTTAGCTTCTGGGATTTCATAGTACAATACGTTACCACCGCCATCCGTAACCGTGTTGATCTGGCTTGGGCTAGCATTGTCCAACCACACCAATGTCACGCCATTTTCAGAGAAGTTTGAAATACGAACAAACAACTCTTCCGAACCATCGATATCAACAGATGGCGTCATCGTAATGACTTCACTCAACTGGAGTGGATCATGGTCTGTCACAGGGTCTACGGTATCTTGAGTTCGCGCATTATCCTCAAAAATGTTGATGCGATTCACCACAAAATCGGCTTGGTCAGCCACTGGGCTAACGTCAATCACAATTTCTTCGGTTTCAGAGCGCGCCGTTTCTTTGCCCGTGAGTGGATTTGTGCTCTCAGTAGTAATCGCCGTCACATCAAGCTTAATCTGACCAGAGAAGTGCTCAGATGGATCCACTTCGACCTCATCAATTCTGCTCGCGTCTACTAGGTATTTACCACCGACCTCTGGAATTGGGGTACCGTCAGAGTAGACAAGCGTCGCGCTGGCTCCGCCCTCGGTAAAGACGAGCTCATAAACAATAGCCTCTGGGTTGCTGATGTCTTGCGTGTTCGCTTCGATATCCAATTGAACATTGTTGCCATCTTCGTCAACGGTATAATCGAAGATACTGCTTGCATTCCATGTCGCGATATCAGCGACCGCATCCACTTCGATATCCAAGCGACCGTTGATTGTGTGGTCTGGCGTACCATTATTAAGAATTTCAACACGGATACGAGGATTGATACCTGAAGCATCCGTTGATGAATGACGGTCCGGCACAAAATACAAGTTTTCTAAGGTAACAAACTCACCACTGAAGGACTGTTCTACATTTGATGCATCAAGAACGACGGTGTTACCCACAGGCGTTAATTCAATATAGTTGCCGCTACCATCTTTGTAGTAGAAAGTACCGTTATGGGTGCTTGCGTCTCGGATCGTAATATCACCCAGACTTTCTGTTCGATCGATATCATGCAAATTAATAACTAAGTCGACTTTTGCTGGGGTGATATCCAACGCTGATAAATTATCTTGAGTGTTTGCAGAATCAATACCTGCAACCACACCACCTCGCCCTTGGTCTTCAAAAGCGAGAACCGTAGACGTATCGATCTGAGCATTTCGGTCCGTAACCGAAATATCGACATCTGCGTCGCTGGTATCGCCGTCGCCATCGGTCGCGACAACGTTAATAGTGAAATCAATGGAGTCTGTTTCTGTATGATCAATATCGTCATTCGGACGGAAAGTCACTCGTCCATCCGTACGCACGACTAAGCGACCAATTTCTGTATCAACGCCATCAAGGACTTTATGGACAAAGACGGTTTGATCACTGCCATTTAGGTCTATGGTGTCGGAGTCTACGCCGTTTTGCTTGAAGTAAATTCCTGAGTTATCTGCGGTAAATGAGGTAATCTCTGCACTATCAGCACCGTAATTTAGGTCCCCTTCAACCGGGTCTGTAAACAGTTGTACTGTTCGACCACCCTGGCCTTCTACGCGCGAGATTGATGCATCATAAATGGTTGGAACGTCATCAGTAATAGAAACTGGCAGGGTGATTCCAGCCGTGTCACCATCAACATCTGTAGCAAATACAGGAAGGTTGAGGGTTAGTTCATCCTCCCCTTGTACAGGATGATCTAATATCCCCTCCAAGGTAAATTTGTAAGAGCCATCGGCATTCAGTTCTAAGGTGAATACTGAGTTTCCATCCGGAGTCTGCCCTTGATAGGTGTAGTTGTTGTTGCTTACTGCAGTTTGAACAATTGTCACCGATAACCCACCGGAAGTGGCTCCTGGAATAGGGTTTGAAGTCAGATCCAGTTGGTAAGAGACAACGGTATCTGCTCCTTCCACCGTATCGAAATTACCCGTTGCTTCTAGGCTGTCTTTATTGGTCAACTGCGAACCGTTAACTAAGTCATCCTCGTCTAATGAAAGCGCGTCGGCTGATGTGATTTCAGGAATATCATCAACAATGGTGATTGGAAGGTTCAATGATGATGACGTATCACCATCAAAATCTGTCACTGTAATTGGGATATCAATGACAAGGTTGTTTTCACCTTGAACAGCATCATGGTCGATTGGTCCCAACAGTTCAAATTGGTAACTGTCGTTATTCGCATCAAGAGACAACGTGAAGATCTTGGTTGAGGTGCCCGTAATCACTGCTTCATAACTGGTTACGCCACCAACAGTACTCACCAAGTTAAGCTCAATGTTTTGACCGTTGGAAGTTAACCCTGACACAACAGAATTAAGGTCAGAAACTTGGTAGCTGACAATCTCATCCGCCCCATCAACAACTTCAAATCCACCGGTTAGTACCGTTGAATCGCTACTTGTCGTGTCTGAGCCACCAGCAAGATCATCTTCATCGGCTGTTTGTTGGCTAGAGTCTGTCACTTTCACAATCGCTGGAACATCGTCCACCACTGTGATCGGCAAGGTGATATTATTTGAAACATCGCCGTCAGAATCGGTCGCGTTGACTGGGAAGTTGATGACTAAAGAGTTTTCATCGTTACCCGCAGGATGATCAAGTGCGCCCAACAGTTCAAATTCATAGCTGTCTGCTGAGCCATTTAGCGTCAGTTTAAAGACGGTATCCGTCGTACCTTGTACATAAGCTCGGTACTCAATCACACCGTTTGAATTTGAGAACTCAACCAACTCAAGCGGTTGACCACCTGAGGTAAGTCCAGATACAGGTGACGTCAAACTATCCAACTGGAAGCTAACGATAGAATCGGCACCATCCGTAACGTCAAAGTTGCCGCCAATGATATTGGATTCTGGCGTATCGTCCGAACCTTGACTTGGAATATCATCTTCATCCACAGACAAGGTACTACCAGAGCTAATAGCATCAATGGTTGGCTTGTCATCTACGATCATCACTGGCAAGGTCGCAGTGATGGTATCGTTGTCGCCATCCGTGATCTTCACAGGTAGATTCAGCAAAATCTCATCAGAGTTAACCGCATGATCTAACTGACCAGATAACTCAAAGTCGTATTTACCATCTTGATGAAGTGTCAACGTGAAGACCGTCACTCCACTCGGAGTTTGTCCTACGTAAACAAGCGCGTCAGCAGTTGAAGCACCAACGTCTTGAGAAAGTGTTACCTCTTCTCCACCCGATTTCAGATTCGGGACAGGATTTGAGTTTAGATCCAATTCGAAAGCATCAATACCATCTGCGCTAGTAACTTCGAACTCACCTGATACCGTTAATGGCTCTTTCGTGACATCAGAGCCAAGAGGTAAGTCATCTTCGTCGACACGTAGACTTTCAATATTGGTAACAACTGGAACATCGTCCACAACGGTAATTGGCAATGTGAAGGCTGGTGAAGTATCACCATCATTATCTGTCGCCGTCACAGGGAGGTTGATAACAATTTCGTTTTGCTGATTACCATCTGGATGATCAAGCGGCTTCTGTAAATCGAATTCGTAGGTGTTGTTCGTTGCATCCAACGTCAGTTCGAACACCACTTCAGCAGGATTGCCAGCGACACCTTGGTAGACGTTCACGCCGTTTACGCTAGAAAACAGAACTAAGGTTATAGCTTCACCATCTGAAGTCAGTGACGCAACAGGCGTGGTCAGGTCACTCAGCTGAATAGAAGCAACTTGGTCAGCACCTTCGGTGATATCAAAAGTACCCGAAATAACAGTATCTTCTGGACTTGCAGCATCCGTACCTGCTGGTAGGTCATCTTCATCAACGGTTTGTTCGCTGCCTGCTAGTAAACCATCAATGGTCGGAACATCATCCACAACCGTAATTGGTAAGGTGATGTTGTTCGACACGTCTCCATCAAAGTCAGTCGCGTTTATCGGTAAATTGATGACCAGTTCATTTTGGCCATCAGCATTTGGATGATCGAGAGGAGCAAGCAAATCGAACGTGTAGCTATCATCAGAAGCATCAAGGGTCACACGGAATACTGGTGTCGCCGTGCCATCAAAACGAGCTTCGTAAACTGAAACGTCACCTGCGTTTGATACTTCAACCATAACCAGTGATTGACCACCAGAGGTCAGGCCTTGTACTGGCGTCGTTAGGTCAGAAATACCGTACTCGACAATACCATCAGAACCATCAGTCGCGATGAAGTTACCTGCAATGCTGTTCGACTGCGTCCCATCAGATCCGACTGTTGGGATATCATCCTCATCAACCGTTTGCACACTTGTTGCTTCGATGCCACCAAGTGTCGGCTTGTCATCAACGATCTTGACAGGAATTGTCTCAGCAGACGTGTCGCCATCAAAATCTGTTGCGATGATTGGGAAGTTAAGCGTTAACTCATCACTATCAACAGCATGATCAATTGGCCCTTCTAGCGTGAAGTTGTAAGAGCCATCAGTATTCACTGTTAGCGTAAAGACCGCTTCAGTACCCGCTGTCGCCTCGTAAGTAAAGCTTCCATCACCATTTGCAGTTTCCGTCAGTGTGACTGCCACGCCTTGTGATGTAAGGCCAGCCACTGGTGTTGCAGACGCGTCAAGCTGATAGCTCACCACTCGGTCAGAGCCTTGTGTGGTAGTGAAGTTGCCATCGATTGAAATCGGGTCAGTCTGATCTGAGCCGATCGTGCCTAGGTCATCTTCATCAACGGTAATCGCGTCGACATCGGTAATAGTTGGCTTATCATCTACGATGGTGACTGGGATCGTTTCTGTGGTGGTATCACCATCAAAATCCGCCGCGATGATTGGGAAGTTCAGCGTCAGCTCATCACTGCCTACCGCATGATCGATTGGACCTTGAAGCGTGAAGTTGTATGAGCCATCCGTATTCACTGTCAGCGTAAAGACAGCATCGGTTCCCGCGGTTGCCTCATAGGTAAAGCTGCCATCACCGTTTGCAGTTTCCGTCAGCGTCACTGCCACACCTTGCGATGTTAGGCCATCAACTGGCGTTGCAGAAGCATCCAATTGGTAACTCACTACCCCATCAGAGCCTTGCGTTGTAGTGAAGTTGCCATCAATGGAAATTGGGTCAGAGCCGTCAGAGCCAATCGTCGTTAAGTCATCTTCATCAACCGTGATGGCATCTACGTCAGTGATGGTTGGCTTATCATCAACGATGGTGACAGGTAGTGTTTCTGTCGACGTATCGCCATCAAAATCTGTTGCGATAATCGGGAAATCGATTTGCAGGCTGTCGCTATTCACCGCATGGTCTAGTGGGCCTTGCAGAGTAAAGGTGTAGCTGCCATCTGGCTTCACAACCAATTCAAATACGGCATTGCCATCTGCTGTAGCAGTGTAAGTAAAGCTACCATCACCATTTGTTGTCTCAGCAAGTACGACAGGATCACCATGAGAGGTTAACCCTGATACTGGATCTGCTGTTGCATCAAGCTGGTATTTAACAACGCTGTCCGAGCCTTCCGTTGTGGTGAAAGAGCCCGACATAAACGCATCATCGTTTTGGTCTGAGCCAATTGAGGCAAGATCATCTTCGTCTACAGTCAGTGGGACAACGTTATCAATGGTTGGCACATCATCAGTAATCGTGACTGGAATGGTCGCGGTCGTCGTATCGCCATCAAAGTCTGTCGCAATGATTGGGAAGTTCAGAACTAATTCATCGCTATTTAACGCATGATCAACCGGACCTTCCAGACGGAAGTTGTATGTGCCGTCAGCATTCACATTCATGGTGAAGACAGGGTTGCCATCCGCGGTAGCCACGTAAGTAAAGCTGCCATCGGCATTCACAGTCTCTACCAAAGTAACAGGCTCACCTTGAGAAGTTAAACCTGCGACAGGGTCAGAAGTTGAATCAAGTTGGTAGCTCACTACACGGTCTGAACCTTGAGTCGTCGTGAATGCACCTTCAACATAAACAGCGTCAGATTGGTCTGAGCCAATGCCTGATAAATCATCTTCGTCTACAGCCAGAGGCACAACATTATCGATGATTGGTGCATCATCCGTGATCGTAACTGGAATGGTTGCCGTGGTCGTATCACCATCAAAATCGGTGGCAACAATTGGGAAATTAATCGTCAGGCTGTCGCTATTGGCAGCATGGTCAATCGGGCCTTGCAGCGTAAAGTCGTACGTACCATCTGTTGCTACATTCAACGTGAAGACTGGATTGCCATCTGAGGTCGCCACATAAGTAAAGCTGCCATCACCGTTGGCAGTTTCCACCAAGGTAATCGCTTCACCTTGAGATGTCAGACCCGCAACAGGATCAGCGGTTGAATCCAGTTGATAGCTCACCACTCGGTCAGAGCCTTGAGTGGTAGTAAACGCCCCTTCAACGAACAAATCGCCGCCTGAGCCTGAACCCACACCACTAAGGTCATCTTCATCGACACTCAACGCATCCACCGCTGTGATGGTCGGTACATCATCAACAATTGTGACTGGAATGGTTTCAGTAACAGTATCGCCATCAAAGTCGGTTGCGATAATTGGGAAGTTCAGTGTCAGCTCGTCACTATCCACCGCGTGATCAATTGGCCCTTCTAGCGTGAAGTTGTAAGAGCCATCAGTATCTACTGTCAGACTAAATACTGGGTTGCCACCCGCAGTCGCTTCATAAGTGAAACTACCATCACCATTTGCGATTTCTGTCAGTGTGACAGCCACGCCTTGCGACGTTAAACCGTCAACCGGTGTTGAAGAAGCATCTAACTGGTAGCTCACCACTCGGTCTGAACCTTGTGTGGTGGTGAAGTTACCATCAATAGAAACCGGATTGCTTTGGTCTGAGCCAATTGAGGCGAGATCATCTTCATCAACCGTAATGGCATCTACGTCAGTAATAACTGGCTTATCGTCCACGATGGTGACCGGGATAGTGGCATTTGTGGTGTCACCATCAAAGTCGGTCGCGGTGATTGGGAAGTTGAGCGTTAACTCATCACTATCAACAGCATGATCGATGGGGCCTTCAAGCGTGAAGTTATAAGAGCCATCAGTGTTCACTGTCAGTGTAAAGACCGACTCGGTGCCTGCTGTTGCTCGATAGGTAAAGCTGCCATCACCGTTTGCGGTTTCAGTCAGCGTGACGGCCACGCCTTGCGACGTTAAACCGTCAACTGGTGTTGATGTGCCATCAAGTTGGTAACTCACCACTCGGTCAGAGCCTTGTGTGGTAGTGAAGTTGCCATCGATTGAAATCGGGTCAGTCTGATCTGAGCCAATCGTGCCTAGGTCATCTTCATCAACGGTAATCGCATCGACATCGGTAATGGTCGGTTTATCATCCACGATGGTGACTGGGATCGTTTCTGTGGTGGTATCACCATCAAAATCCGTCGCGATGATTGGGAAGTTCAGCGTCAGTTCATCACTGCCTACCGCATGATCGATTGGACCTTGAAGCGTGAAGTTGTAAGAGCCATCCGTGTTTACTGTCAACGTAAACACAGCATCAGTTCCCGCTGTTGCTTCATAGGTAAAGCTGCCATCACTGTTTGCTGTTTCCGTCAAGGTCACAGCTACACCTTGCGATGTTAGGCCATCAACTGGCGTTGCAGCAGCATCCAATTGGTAACTCACCACCCCATCAGAGCCTTGTGTCGTGGTGAAGTTGCCATCGATTGAAATTGGATCTGAACCATCAGAGCCAATCGTCGCTAAGTCATCTTCATCCACGCGGATCGCGTCTACGTCAGTGATGGTTGGTTTATCGTCAACGATGGTGACAGGCAGTGTTTCAGTTGAGGTATCGCCATCAAAGTCTGTCGCGATAATCGGGAAGTCAATTTGCAGGCTGTCCCTATTCACCGCATGGTCTAGTGGGCCCTGCAGAGTAAAGGTGTAGCTGCCGTCTGGCTTCACCACCAATTCAAACACGGCATTGCCATCTGCTGTGGCAGTGTAAGTAAAGCTGCCATCGCCGTTAGCAGCTTCAGCAAGTACGACGGGCTCACCATGAGAGGTCAACCCTGCAACTGGATCTGCTGTTGCATCAAGCTGGTATTTAACAACGCTGTCTGAGCCTTCAGTTGTGGTGAAAGAACCCGACATGAACGCATCATCGTTTTGGTCTGAGCCAATTGAGGCGAGATCATCTTCGTCTACTGTTAGTGGAGCAACGTTATCAATGGTTGGCACATCATCAGTGATCGTGACTGGAATGGTCGCGGTCGTCGTATCGCCATCAAAGTCTGTCGCAATGATTGGGAAGTTCAGTACTAATTCATCGCTGTTTAACGCATGATCAACCGGACCTTCCAGACGGAAGTTGTATGTGCCGTCTACATTCACGTTCATGGTGAAAACCGGATTGCCATCCGCGGTAGCCACGTAAGTAAAGCTGCCATCGGCATTCGCAGTCTCTTCCAAAATAACAGGCTCACCTTGAGAAGTTAAACCTGAAACAGGATCAGAAGTTGAATCAAGTTGGTAGCTCACCACTCGGTCTGAACCTTGAGTGGTCGTAAATGCGCCTTCCACAAACACTGCGTCAGTTTGGTCTGAGCCAATGCCTGATAAATCATCTTCGTCTACAGCCAGAGGCACGACATTATCAATGATTGGTGCATCATCCGTAATCGTGACTGGAATGGTTGCCGAAGTCGTATCACCATCAAAATCGGTGGCAATAATTGGGAAATCAATCGTTAGGCTGTCGCTATTAGCTGCATGGTCAATCGGGCCTTGCAGCGTAAAATCGTAAGTGCCATCTGTTGCTACGTTTAACGTGAATACCGGATTGCCGTCTGCGGTCGCCACATAAGTAAAGCTGCCATCACCGTTGGCGGTTTCCACCAAGATAATCGCCTCACCTTGAGAGGTCAGCCCCGCAACAGGATCAGCGGTTGAATCCAGTTGATAGCTCACCACTCGGTCTGAGCCTTGAGTAGTGGTAAACGCCCCTTCAACGAACAGATCGCCGCCTGGGTCTGAACCCACACCACTAAGGTCATCTTCGTCGACACTCAACGCATCCACCGCTGTGATGGTCGGTACATCATCAACAATTGTGACTGGAATCGTTTCTGTGACGGTGTCGCCATCAAAATCAGTTGCGATAATTGGGAAGTTAAGTGTCAACTCGTCACTATCCACCGCGTGATCAATTGGCCCTTCAAGCGTGAAGTTGTAAGAGCCATCAGTATTCACAGTCAAAGTAAATACAGGGTTGCCACCCGCTGTCGCTTCATAAGTGAAACTGCCATCATCATTTGCAGTTTCTGTTAGCGTGACCGCTACACCATGCGAGGTTAAACCATCCACCGGTGTTGCTGAAGCATCGAGTTGGTAGCTCACCACTCGGTCTGAGCCTTGTGTGGTGGTGAAGTTGCCATCAATAGAAATCGGATTGCTTTGGTCTGAGCCGATAGATGCGAGATCATCTTCATCAACCGTAATGGCACCCACGTCAGTAATAACTGGCTTATCGTCCACGATTGTCACTGGGATAGTGGCATTTGTGGTATCGCCATCAAAGTCTGTCGCGATGATTGGGAAGTTCAGTGTCAACTCGTCGCTATCAACAGCATGATCAATTGGCCCTTCTAGCGTGAAGTTATAAGAGCCATCACTGTTCACTGTCAGCGTAAAGACCGCTTCACTCCCCGCCGTCGCCTCGTAAGTAAAGCTGCCATCACCGTTTGCGGTTTCAGTCAGCGTGACGGCCACGCCTTGTGATGTGAGTCCTGCAACTGGTGCTGCAGAAGCATCAAGCTGATAGCTCACCACTCGATCAGAGCCTTGTGTAGTAGTGAAGTTGCCATCGATTGAAATCGGGTCAGTCTGATCTGAGCCAATCGTACCTATATCATCTTCATCAACGGTAATTGCATCGACATCGGTAATGGTCGGCTTATCATCCACGATGGTAACAGGCAGTACGATTTGGCTTGTGTCACCATCGAAATCGGTAGCAATAACGCTAAAATCAAGGGTTAAGCTGTCGCTATTTGCCGCATGGTCGATTGGACCTTGCAGCTCAAAACTGTACGAGCCATCAGTATTCAAAATTAATGTGAAGACTGCACTACCATTTGCCGTTGCGCTGTAGGTGTAACTGCCATCTGCATTTTGCGTTTCGGCAATGGAGACGGTTTGCCCTTGAGATTGCAGGCCATTTAATGGATCAGCGCTTACATCCAACTGATACTGTACGACGCCATCAGAGCCCTGAGTTGTCGTGAACTGACCTTCAACCAACGTTGGCTGTGATTGGTCAGAGCCTACCGAACTTAAGTCATCTTCATCGACGGTAAGAGTAACAACGTCATTAATGGTTGGCACATCATCAGCAATGGTAACTGGTAGAACAAGTGAGCTGGTGTCACCGTCAAAGTCCGTTGCGACAATATTGAAGTCTAGAGTTAAGCTATCACTACCCGCAGCATGATCGATTGGACCTTCAAGGGTAAATGAATAAGAACCGTCAGGGTTCACTTGTAAGGTGAAGATAGCGTCCCCTTCTGCCGTTGCAGAATAGTTAAAGCTGCCATCTGAGTTGGTTGTTTCCGTCAGAGAGATAGGTCGACCCTGAGATTCCAACCCATTTAGTGGATCAGTGCCGCTTTTTAATTGATAACTTACAACACGGTCTGAGCCCTGAGTCGTCGTGAAACTGCCTTGCGCGAGCACAGAGTCGCTTTGATCGGAGCCGATGCTTGATAAATCGTCTTCATCGACGGCTAGTGCCTCAACGCCATCAATCGAAGGAACGTCATCTTGAACTTGAATGACAATTTGCGCTGCTTCTGGTGTGTTCGAACCGTCGGTAATCGAGGAACGGTCACCATCCGCATCTACCGCGTAAACTGGCAGTGAGAAAGTAAGCGAGTCATCGTTAGCACCCGTATGGTCAAGTTGTTCATACAAGTTGAATTGATATTCGCCCAATGCAGGTGCATCAATCGCCACATCAAATACCGTAATACGCAAACCATCCAGCTCAATGAAGCCTTCGTAAGTACGTACGCCGTTACTCTCGGACGCAAGTTCCAGTTGAACAACCTGCCCTTGAGATTGGAGTTCTCCACCAACATTAAACTCTGTAGGTTCCAACTCATAGTGATCAATGATGTCACTACCGACCGCTGTCGTGATCGCCCCAGTACCACTTGTTACTACCGCGCCTTCATGTGAACCTTGGTCAACCCCCGCCTCGTCTAAAGACAAGCCCGTCACGTTCTCAATCACTGGGTTATCGCCATCAAGGATGGTCATCGTAAAGGTGTTGCTTGCCGTATCTTGGTCAAAGTCGACGATTATGGTTGGCAAAGAGAGCTCAATCGTATCTTCACCGTTTGTTTGTTCTAACGGCTTAAATTGCTCAAATTGGTAGGTACCATCGGTGTTCAGACTGATGGTTAAGACGGTTTCACTCGAACCAGCAATGGACAAGGTGATAGTACTGCCGTCTTCAGAGAGTACCGCTTCTGTCGCCTGATTATCACTCAGTAGGCCATCGAACTCACTAAGTCCTTCTTGATTAAACGTGACCGTTGCTAATTGATCACTACCAATATCAACAAAGGTGCCAGTGATTGGTGTAGAAGAAGATTCAACGTTTTCAAAAGTAACGTTTTGCGGCGCAGGATCATCGCCATCAATAACGGTTGTCGTAAAATCAATAGGCGCTTGAATGCTGTTACCACCAATATCTGCGCCTGTAATATCAAAAGCGATATTGATTTGATCACCGACGATAGATACTTGACCATCAGCAACAGACGCGACATGGTCAATACCCTGGCTAATCGTGGTAACGACCTCTAACTCTAAATCACGACCTAAAGACGTCGCTTCGATCTCGATACGAAGTACTTCGTTACCTTCTTGGGTGCCAAAAATGGCATTTTGCGCTTCGTCATAAACGAACGCTACTGGCTGACCACCAGAAGTAATATCACTGTTAAGCTCAGTTAACAGAGACTCTAATGAGGACGTCTCAGGTACAAATGAAGCAGTATCGAGTGCGAGATCACCAGCTTCAACCTGCACAGTGGAAGAAATGGTTTGCGGGTAGCTTGATAGAGAAATGGAGCCTTCTACTACCTGAGAAGAAAGAGATTGGCCACCATCGGCAAAAACAGTGACATTTAAGCCGTCAGGATCATCTTCAGTATCCGTGTTACCAGTCGGAGCTGAGGTTTCAAAAAACGTTGAGGCCAATACTTCAGGGTTATTGTATTCAACAGTAACAAAGCCTGCGTTTGCAGACCCAGAACCACCGCCGCCACTAGCCGGACCCGCGGCTGTGGCTTCAAGGATAGCCGTAGGGTCAGCGCCTTCTAAAATGGCTTGCTGAATCGCGGCAACATCCTCAGCCCCAAATTCGGCGTCAGCCGCCGCTGTCGGATCGACATTGATTTGGCCATCAACGGGCGCTTGAACAACCGCGTCTGTCGGTTGTTGCTCTAAAGATGGTGCTGGTATGCAGGCTACACAATTCTCATCCACGAGATAGAGTGAGCCTTCCGCGATCACTTCAATTGAAGCGCCGTTTTCAGTGATGATGACATCACCCGGAACTAATACATCCCCAACGTTTATCGCTCTCACCTTCCCCTCAAGGCTTAGCGCGTAAACA
Source organism: Vibrio campbellii CAIM 519 = NBRC 15631 = ATCC 25920 (assembly GCF_002163755.1). Taxonomy (NCBI): domain Bacteria; kingdom Pseudomonadati; phylum Pseudomonadota; class Gammaproteobacteria; order Vibrionales; family Vibrionaceae; genus Vibrio; species Vibrio campbellii. The sequence continues at coordinate 346,985 of NZ_CP015864.1, read as the reverse complement.
TCCCCTTTGACAGCATCTACTACAACTTCTTGCGGCACAGCTTGTGTACTCATCTGACCCCCGCTAATGGCTAACGCACTTCGTTAGACCTTTCTAAATTATTTTAGTTTATAGAAATGTGATTCACATTATCTCACCAGACTGATTTAACTAACTATTGAGTCAATAAACAATCAAATTTTGTTCTTTCATTAACAACATGAAATGAAAACCTCACCAAGTCACAAATATGCGACACATGTAGATGTAAATTATCTATTAATTATATGAAACAAAACACTTATTAAGCAAAAGTTAGTTTCAATCCAGTGAGAAGAAAAGTTGAACAACCTAAGAAGTGAGAATCAAGCCACCAGTGCCAATGAGTAAGGGTAGAAAGGCAAACAAAACATCGTATGTAGAGGAACGCTTTGCCAACCTAATAAGCAAAGGAGAAGTAAAGAACATCACGATAAGATACTGAATAACATAGGAAGAAGGGATAAAAATCAACAGTAGTATGTGAGTTAGGATATGAACCCCAGTTCCCAGTGAATTCGGTTTTGTCCGCATGATAAGAGCAAACGAAAAAATAAGACTAATAGCAATTGGCATAAATCAAACTTAATTAATAATAATTCTCATTTTCAATATTATGTTATTGTTTACCTTCCTTCAACTTTGTTTTATCTATTGTTGCCATCACTAATATCAATCAACACAATAAGTAAAATTATCAATAATTTCTCTCCTAAACGTTTGCGTAATCGCTAACCTTCTCTTAACCTTTATTTGAGGCTTTCATCACGGTTTTTCCATTGCTATAGTGCACCCATCAAAACGAAAAAGACCATTCGAGGCATGGAGCTTCCTCGTTAATCTCAAGATGAGAAGAAGTGGTACCGACAAAATTCGGCAGATTTAAGAGGGTCAAATAATGGAAATGAATATGGTTGAGATTCTAGGCTACGCGGCTTCAATCATGGTTGCTATTTCACTAACTATGAAAGACATCGTTAAGCTTCGTATCCTTAACTTTATCGGCTGTGCACTGTTCACAGCTTACGGTTTGATGATTGACTCATGGCCAGTAGTACTAACAAACGGCTTTATTGCATGTGTTAACGTGTACTTCCTTGCAAAAATGCAGCAGGAAAAAAAAAGCCTAGCGCCTGAAGAAGCCTAGTTAAAACGATTTTAGAAAGCCCGTAAGTGTCATGCTTACGGGCTTTTTTGTTTGCCAAATTTTTAGCCCACAGAATCGACAGACGAAAAACAGCATTAAAGTCGTTTTTGAACACCAACACTTAGCGTTATACTCGCGAGAAAGGTTATCTGAAACACAGAGGTCATCATGAATATTGGTGCAGTTGCAAAACTCACAGGATTGTCTTCTAAATCGATTCGTATGTACGAAGACAAAGGCATCATTTCTTCACCAGCTCGCAGTGACTCAGGCTATCGTGAATATTCTGAAAAACACATCCAAGAGCTAAACCTTGTTTCCAGAGCAAAAAACGCCGGTTTCTCATTACAAGAATGCAAAGAGTTCGTACAATTGGCACACAACCCAAACCGCAAAAGTAGCGAAGTAAAAGCACGAACCATGGACAAACTTCATGAAGTGGAGCAAAAAATTGCCCACTTATTGGAGATTAAAAAGCAGTTGGAGGGCTGGGTTTCTTCATGTCCTGGGGATGCAAAGAGCCGCTGCCCGATCATGGACGAGCTCACCAAGTAAACTCGTCACTATTTCTACTTCATCTTGCTGGACTATTGTTTTGATGAGCTCTGCTTTAACGGAATTTTGGTCGATAGAACATAACTCTAATGGTAAGTGCACATACGCTTGCCATTAAACTCAATGATATTAAACGGAGTCTCGTAGATATCCTCTAGCGTTGAAGACTGAATCACCTCGTCGACTTTCCCACTGGCCACTACTTTCCCTTTCTTGAGCGCAAGGATCTCGTCGGAATAACACGCAGCAAAGTTAATATCATGAATCACCACCACCATGGCTTTGTTCATATCGTGTGCAAGACGCTGAACGACTTTCATGATCTGTAGTGAGTGCTTGATATCAAGGTTATTCAATGGCTCATCGAGAAAAACGTAATCCGTATCTTGGGCAATCACCATTGCAATAAATGCCAGCTGTCGTTGACCACCACTCAATTCATCTAAGAATTTATCTTGAATTTCTTTCAGATCTAAGTAGTCGATAGCTTGATCGATTAACGCATGGTCATCTTTGGTTAGGTTACCTTTCGAATAAGGGAATCGTCCAAATGAGACCAACTCTTTTACGGTAAAGCGCATCGTAATTGTGTTTGCTTGGCGCAGTACTGCCAGCTTTTTTGCAAGCTCTTTGGTGTCCCATTCCGCAATCTCTTTACAGTCGATCATAACGCTACCACCATCACGCTCAGTCAATCGTGACGCCATTGATAGTAACGTACTCTTCCCTGCTCCGTTAGGGCCAATAATTGACGTTACTTTCCCTTTTTCAAATTGAGTATCGGCCTCATCAACCACTTTGTTGGGACCAAATGCTTTCGTTAGTTTATCTATAATAATCATGTTTATACGACTTTGTTTTTCAGCAATAGATACAAAAAGTAGATACCGCCAATGAAGTTAATCACTACGCTCAACGTCGTTTCAAATGAAAAGACGTTTTCTATAATCCATTGCCCCGACAATAAGGCACAAATTGCCATCAATGAGCAGCCTATTAACAGGGTACGATGCTGGTAGGAGCAGAACATCTCACGACTTAAGTTTGTCACCAACAATCCAAAAAACATGATAGGGCCGACGAGCGCGGTCGAGATGGCAATGAGAAGCGCGGAGAGAATGAAGACGTTGCGCGTCACTTTAGGGACATCAACCCCTAGACTCTTAGTATTGTCCTGGTCGAGCCAAAACACATCTAAGGTGTGATGCTTGCGATACAACAACCAACAAGCGATGAACAATATTGGCGAGCTCAGATACACCAAGTTCACCTTCACATTGTTGAAACTGGCATACAGTTTAGATTGCACAAACGCAAAGGTATTTGGGTCCATCAGAAGAGAGAAGAACACCGCAATATTGCTAAACAACTGCCCAAAGATCAGCCCAACCAACAGCAAAGTGATGAGATTACGCCCGCCTTTTGAAAAATAAAATCCAAACAGCAATAGCGAAAAGCCTACCATCACCAATACCGCAATCGAGAAGTTGATGTAAACATTCAGAACGAGAGCGCTTAAACCACCAAACAACAAAACAATCAGAACTTGCGTCAACACATACAACGCATCAAATCCCATGATGCTGGGGGTGAGGATCCGGTTATGGGTAATGGTTTGGAACACCAATGAAGATTGAGCAATCGCAATACCTGCCAATACCATGGCTAACACTTTAGGTACACGTCGCGACAAAAAGTACTGGTAGTTATCTGTTGTTAAGCCAATACCAATAAACAAAAATGCAAAAAGCAGCGCAATGCCTGCCAATAAGATCAGTTTCTTGGAATCACGCACTTTGCTTGCCTCGCAACAACATCGCGATAAACACCACACCACCCAAGATGCTGATCACAATTGAAATAGGCATTTCATGAGGGAAAATGATCACTCGGCTAACCAGGTCACACGCTAAAACAAGGAACGCTCCATACATGGCAGTAAGCGGGATATTGCGTTTGAGGTTATCACCGTAGAAGTAACTGACTAAGTTTGGCACGATAAGTCCAAGAAACGGCAGTTGACCAACGATCATCACCACACTGGCTGACATTACCGACACCAAAAATACGCCTAATGTCACCACTTGTTGGTAGTTAAGACCAAGGTTTACTGCAAAGTCTTTACCAATACCAACCGCAGAAATTCGTGCCGCAAACAAGTAACTTAAAAGGGCGACGGGGACAGCGATATAGAGCAGCTCAAAATCACCGCGCAAAATGTTGGCAAAGTTTGCCACACTCCACGCTGACAGACTTTGTAGTGCATCGTATTTGTAGGCAATGAAAGTAGTAACAGCGTCAACAACGTTACCAAAGATGATGCCCACGAGCGGCACAAATACGACGCTTTTAAATTGGATACGCTGAATGAACTGAACGAAAATTAAAGTGCCGAGAATAGAGACAGCAAAGACAAGCCACAGCTGTTCGCCATTTCCAAAAAACACCACACTCATTACGTAACCAAGCATGGCACACTCAATCGTGCCTGTTGTTGAAGGCGCGGCGAATCGGTTTTGGCTAATTTGCTGCATCACTAATCCAGCGATACCTAGCCCGGCCCCAGCAAGTAGAATCGCAAATAGGCGCGGAATCCGGCTAGTGAAGAAGAGTTCTAGTGCTTTTGCATCACCCGAAAACAACTGTTGGGGTGTCATATTTCCCACCCCAACAAACAACGACGCGACGCTTAGAGCAACAAGAACAAGCAATAACTTTTTCAAAGTTAACCTCTGCTAGCTTGGCTTAAAGTTCGATCGTATGTTTAATTTCACTCACCATCTTTTCCGTTGCAGTCACCCCCGACATAGCTAAGTACCACGCATCAACATCTAGGAAGGTAATTTTCTTGTTCTTGTATGCCGAAGTCGCTTTAACCAAATCGTTATCCAGCGATTTAGCAAGGTCATTGTCAGACTTTGCGTGAAGTGTGTTTCTATCAATAACGAGGATATTTTTCGGGTTGGCTTCGCGAATAAACTCATAAGAAATGACGTCACCATGTGTACCCGTTTTGAGATTCTTCACAGTCTCTGCAAAGCCAAAATCCGTATAAATTGCGCCAAAACGAGATTTCGCACCAAATGCACTGATGTTGTCACCAATGCTTAGAATTGTGAGTGCATCATTATTGTTGGTTTGGTTGTAATCACGAATCGCATTGAACTGTGCATCCAGGTTTTCAATTTTTTGTTCAACCTTTTCTTCCATATTGAAGATCTTGCCAACGTTGCGCCATTGCGCTTTTGTGCCCTGCCAGTAGCCTTCGTTTTCACCTGATGCGAGCACAACTGTTGGTGCTATTTCACTTAACTCATCGTATTTTGACGAACCGCGAGGACCAACCAAAATCAAGTCCGGCCTTTGTATGTAGATGGTTTCAAAGTCTGGTTCGAAAAGACTACCTGCCGATGTGTAATGAGTCTTGCTGTATTTAGATAAGTACTTTGGAAGATGGGAGGCGTTCGATACCGCGACTGGATCGATGCCAAAACTATCCAGCATATCGAGTGGGCCAAAGCCAATCACAACCACTCGTTTGGGGGATTGTTCAACTTCTGTCGTACCCATGTAATGGTCAATTTTGACGGTTGCAGCAAAAGAAGGTGAAATTATAAGCAGCGAAAGAATTGCCGCACTGACGATTTTTTCCATTTTTAAGCCTTAATGAGATCCGTTATCATGCGCATTCGCAATATATCCTTACTCAAACAGGCATTCAACCAATTATTCGATAACTTTACATTCGTTACACTTCTAAATAGGCTTATTAAATCAACAAATTACACCATACAGATATCGAATTTGAGACGGTAAGCGCAAAGTTGTCATTTGGATATTTATCAACTCAGTGAATGTTTATACTAGATTTAAATGACTCACTAGAAAGGACTAGATAATGAAGAAGTTAGCATTGGTTTTATTTGTTGCTGCACAATTGATGGCTTGTACTGAAGTTGGTAGTGAAGCGTGGTGTAACGACATGAAAGAAAAGCCAAAAGGCGAATGGACAGCAAACGAAGCATCTGACTTTGCTAAGCACTGCGTTTTCTAATTCAGAAGTAAGCGCTTATCGCTCTAAGCAAAAAGTGCTCATGATGACCCACAACATTGTATTTCGTAATTCAAACGTTGTGGCTTATTCGTAGGCATCAAGAAATGTTTTTAGTACCGTTTCATCAACAATCTCAAGCCCCTGCTCGCCTTTTCTGATCAAACCTTTGTCCATCAGATCTTTTACCGCTCGACGATAGACGCGTCCTGACGTGCCAAATCTTTCTGCTTCTTGGTTTACCTTGTCAAACCCACCCAGCAAGGTGTTGGTCTGCTTTTGTACGAGCAAGTCATAAGCAATGTTGTAAGTAATTGGGTGTAACAAGCGATTGGTATAGATATCCATTGAATCTTGATAATCCCCCGCCAAAGCAGAAGCAAAGAAAAACATCATGTCAGGTTGCTGGTGCAGTGCCTCAGTCAGTTTTTGGATACAGATAATATCCACTTGCATATGTTCATCTGCGACCACGTTCCATTGGCAAGGCGTTTGCGTGAAGTACTCCATTTCACCATAGATATGATAGTCGCAATTGGCTTCACCTAACTGGAACCGGCGACCGTTGGCTGCAATGATACTCATCGAAACTCGCCCTACTGGCACCACATACAGATATTGAAGCTGCTCACCATGGCGAAGGATCTCTTCACCAGAGTCGAAGTATCGACTGCCGATTTGGCATTGATAGATTAAGTCGCGAAACTCAGCACTTTTCTGTTCTAAAAAGCTTTTGAAACGTCCGGTTGGGTAAGGGCTGATTTTCACGTGAGTTTCTCTTTAATGACAACAATCTCAAATAGATTGTACTCGCTAGAATCGTTTGATGACAGCCAATAAAAAAGCGACACCAAAGTGCCGCTTCAAAAATTAACTAAGCTGTGATCCAGTTAACTCTGCGCAATTAAGGCTTCAAGAGCAGCGTAAGACGCTAAACGCTCCCCTTCCATCATCACTTGTGCTTCATCTACGTACTGCCCTACGCCTTCCTTAACATCTTGTTGATAGAGGACGACATTGTTCAAGATAGAAGCAACGTTTAGACCACGCAGGCGACCGACGGTAAAAAGCGCTGATATTTCCATATCTGCGCCTAGGATGCCTTTCTTGTTCCAGTATTCGCAAATCGCTTCTTCGTCGTCGGTATAGAAGCTGTCATGGGAGCGAACCACACCAAAATGATAGCGCGCTTCTTTTTCGGCTAAATAGCTTTCCAGCGCTTTCAGTAACGAAAAGCTTGCGTAAGCCGGATACGAAGAGCGAACGTATGCTTTCGAGCCACCCTCATCTCTGACGGCGCCTTCAGCCACTATCAACTCACCGAGTTGAATGCTTTTTTGCATCGCACCAGCCGATCCCACACGAATCACGTCTGTCACACCACACTGTTTTAGCTCTTCCACCGCAATGATCATCGAAGGAGCGCCTATACCTGTACTGCATACTGAGATTTGCTGACCTTGGTATGTGCCAGTGAACACTCTATATTCACGGTTCTCAGAGGCCAATTCTGCGTTATCAAACAACGCGGCAATACGGTTTGCTCGATCTGGTTCACCGCAGACGATCACTCGAGGCGCTATTTGAGTGCTGTCTACACCAATATGAGGTTGTTTCATCATTGGCTTAACCTTGTGCTGTCGCTTGAGTTAGGGTCTTCTCACCATTGCGTTTCGCACTACGTGCCCACTCTCTTGTGCCGTTTGCTGCGATGAACATGAGAATCGCGTATTGAACCGACATTGCGTACACGCCTTGTGTCGCGTAAATGCCAACGCTGATGATGTTGATTACGACCCAAAGAATCCAGTTCTCAACGTACTTACGTGTCATCAAGATTTGCGCCACGATAGACAGAACTGTCATGGTTGCATCCCAGAATGGGAAAGCATCTGGCTCCAACACAGGTTCAGACAAACCTGCACCGAATACATTTAACGTATCAACGGCAATGTTAGCCAACGCAAAAAAGAATGGATCGATATAGATGGTTAATAGGGCAATCGCAACAATGCTTACTGAACCTGTCGCGATCAGCTTCTGTTTGCTTAACCAGCGCACCTCTAATGTCTCACCTTGTGCATTTGGTCTTGTCCAAGCATACCAACCATAAATATTGGCGCAGAAGAAGAACAATTGAAGCAGAAGCAATCCGTAAAGCTGAATCTGGAAAAAGATAACGGCAAAAAGTGTTACATTCAGCAAACCAAACAAATAGTTAATGGTTTTTTCTTGGCTCGCAAACCAAATACAAAGCAGACCGAAAACCGTACCAAAGGCTTCGATCCAACTCATTGCGTAGCCATCACCAATAGGAATGTTTACGAGGGTATTGTTGATGTCTAACAGGGCAAATAGGTCCATGAAGATGTCCTTTATTATTGTGCTTGGGGTGCGCTCATCTTATGGTGTCGCAGCAAACAAAAAGGAGGACATTTGTCCTCCCTTCGATGTACCCGATCATAAATCAGATCAATACTTGCTTTAAAGTGCCCAGTGAATACTTATCGCGGTATGGTTATTTAAGACTCGTGCCCCAAATAACGTTTCTTGAAAGATGATGCAGAAGCAAAAAATGCAGTTGCAATGAACGTAAAGGCGATGCCCGATAAGTAGACGAATTCTTCATTCGCAAGCAACTCATATACGCTCACAGAAAAAACGAATAAGACTAGGAGAATATTGATACGGTGAGCCCATGGCCTCTTAACCGAATGCTGCGCGTATCTCTTAACAAACATAAAAACTTCCCACCCACTACTATAATTTATAAATCTATTTATAGACTTTTTTAATAATAAGCTTTTTGGGACATTTCTACACTAAGTCTTTTACTTTACGCGCAAAAAATCACATTTTGATGGGCTTATTATGTAAAAAGAAGGCATTTACTTTCTAAATCCATTCAGAAAGCTGATTATTACAAGTTTAGATAAATAAATAATTGAGAGCGAATAACTTCTTTATTCGGAGAGGCACTTCACACTGTTGCGCTCAACCAATGTTGGTTCAAGCTGCACAACCTGAGCTTCTACAGACTTCTCGTCCAGTTTGCGTAACAGTGTCTCTACTGCGGCTTGTCCTAGACGGTATTTTGGCTGGTGAATCGTGGTAAGCGAAGGCGACATAAACTTCGCAATATGAATATCATCGTAACCTATAATAGAAAGCTGTTCTGGAATTTGAATACCGAGTTCATTAGCTGCATTGATAACGCCCATCGCCATCATGTCATTGGAGACAAAGATCGCGCTAGGTAGCGGGCCGCGTTCCACCATTTTCTTGAAGGCTTGATAACCACCCTCACATTCGAAATCAGATTCAACAATCCAGTTTGCATTGAACTCAAGTTCTGCTTCGAGCATCGCGCGTTTGTAGCCTTCATAACGCATTTGCGCTTGGTGCTTAATTAATGGACCAGTGATACAGCCTACCTCTTTGTGGCCGCAGTCGATAAGGTATTTCGCTGCCAGATAACCACCACGAAGTGAGTTGTCTTGAATCTTATCGCTGGTGAACAACATAGGGCCCCAGTCCATCACTACAACCGGGATATCAGGGTAACGTTCGAATACATCAATACGCTCCCCTTCTAACGATGAACACATCAAAATCAGACCATCAACGCGCTTTTGCAACAACGTATTGATAGATTCACGCATGCGCTCGTTATCTCCTTCGGTATTACAAAGGATAAGGCTGTAACCTTTTTGGTAGCAACTGCGCTCAACACCTTTTACGACTTCACCAAAGAATGGGTTGGTTGAGGTAGTAACCAGCATACCAATGGTTTTGGTGCGGTTTACTTTGAGGCTACGCGCCAAAGCAGACGGCGCGTAGTAATTAAGCTCTTTGGCAGCGTTATTGACTCGTTCCGAGATCTCTTCGCTGACAAAGCGAGTTTTGTTAATAACATGGCTCACAGTTGAGGTGGAAACCCCTGCCAGTTTTGCGATGTCTTTCATCGTTGCCATGCTATTTCTCCTTTTGATTATTGTTGTTCAAGGAACTCCTCAACCTCTTTACGGGTTGGAATGGAGGTTTGCGCGCCAAAGCGAGTTACTGAGATCGCAGCTGCAGCATGGGCAAACTTAATCGCTGATTCTAAAGGTAAGTCTTCCAATAAACCAGTGACTAATGCCCCATTAAACGTATCGCCAGCCGCAGTGGTATCTGTTGCTTCTACGCGGAAGCCAGGAATGATTTCACCACGACCATTTTGACTCAACAACACCCCTTTCGCACCGAGCGTGATCATGACGATTTCAATGCCTTTCGAATGCAGGATGTTTGCCGCTTCTTGTGCGCTATCATCGTCTTTTACCCTCACGCCTGTGAGTACTTCCGCTTCCGTTTCATTTGGTGTGATGACATCAATACAAGACAGTAATTCATCTGACAGTTCGCGAGCTGGTGCTGGGTTTAGAATCACGTTGGTTTTGGCATCTTTCGCGATTCTCGCTGCTTTCTCGATGCCGCACATTGGCGTTTCTAATTGCATCAATAAGTAATCTGCCTGACGAATGCGCTCTAGGTCGGGCTCAATCGCTTCTGAGGTAAGTTTTGCGTTCGCTTCTGCGGAGATACAAATGCTGTTCTCACCACTGTCCGCCACCTGAATCATGGCAATGCCTGTTGGGCAGTTTGGCTGCATCTTCACACCAGTGATATCGATGCCATCCATTTTGAAGTTCTCACGAATGTTGATGCCGAACGAATCATCACCAACACACGCAATAAAACCGATGTCTGCGTTTAATCGAGCTGCCGCCACAGCTTGGTTGGCACCCTTGCCACCTGGGATAACTTGATAGTTGCGACCATGCAGCGTCTCGCCAGGGCGAGGGAAAGAAGGCACTTGAAGAACATGGTCAGCGTTTACACTACCTAACACCACTAACTTATTCATACGGTTATCCTCGGTTCTGAATGAACCCTTTATATTTGAACAGGAGTAATAGGTTTACGCTCTTTGAAAAAACGTAAGCGTATTACGATTCAAATAGATTCAGTTTTCTAACGTACCGCTTTTGTTGTTTGGAATGACCCAACACATTCATTGGGTCATTCCGTTACTTCAGCAAAAAGAATCACTGAGTCGGGCGTTAAACTTACTTAGTCACGACTTTAAGCGGAACAGGAATGTACTCCTCAACCTTCTCGCCTTTCAATACTTTTGCTGCAGTTTCTACACCCAACGCACCAATAAGATCTGGTTGCTGTGCGATAGTTGCTGCGAGCTTGCCACGGTTAACAGCAGCAATGCCGTCGTCAGTACCGTCAAAGCCAACGATAAGTACGTCTTTACCTGATGCTTGTACTGCACGAAGCGCACCCAATGCCATTTCATCATTTTGAGCAAATACCGCTTGTACGTCTGGGTTCGCTGCAAGCAAGTTTTCCATTACGTTCAGACCTTTAGTACGGTCAAAATCAGCAGGTTGGCTTGCTAGTAGCTCCATGTTGCTGCCCTTCACTGCTGTCATGAAGCCTTCACCACGCTCACGCGCTGCAGACGTACCTGCGATACCTTCTAGTTGGATGACTTTCGCTTTCTCGCCCACTTTTTCCATGATGTAGTGACCCGCCATTTCACCACCAACTACGTTGTCAGAAGCGATGTGGCTCACTACTTCGCCACGGCTCGCGCCACGGTCAAGTGTCAACACAGGGATCTTAGAACGGTTCGCCATGCGAATCGCGTTTGACACAGCGTCTGAATCTGTTGGGTTAATCAGAATCGCCTTTACGCCACGAATCGTCAGGTCTTCGATGTTTGATAGTTCTTTACTCGGGTCATTTTGCGAGTCCAGTACAATCAAGTCGTATCCCAGTTCTTTCGCTTTCGCTTCTGCGCCGTCTTTCATCGTTACGAAGAACGGGTTATTTAGCGTAGAAACTACAATCGCCATGGTATCTTGAGCTTGCACCGCTACCGATACGGTTGAAGAAAGAAGAGCAGCAGAGATAAGAGTTGCGAGTTTTTTCATCGTTCTAGTCCTTTGTGTAGGGTGAGCCAGCACACGTCCTCTGGCTCGGTTTGTATTCAGGATTTAGCTTTAATGTATTAGTTGTTATGGATTACTTGTTTTTGTTGTCTACCAGTACCGCTAGCAAGATAACCACTGCTTTCGCAATCATTTGGTAGTAAGAAGAAACATCGAGTAGGTTCAGCGCATTGTTCAAGAAGCCGATGATTAGAGCACCAATCAAGGTACCCATGATGCGACCTTTACCGCCCATCAAGCTAGTACCGCCAAGAACAACCGCTGCGATAGCGTCTAGCTCGTAGCCCATACCCGCAGTTGGCTGTGCTGAAGACAGGCGAGACGTCACGATAATGCCTGCAAGTGCTGCCAACATACCGCAAATGGCGTATACACCAATTTTCACACGGTCAACATTGATACCAGAAAGTCGCGTTGCTGATTCGTTGCCACCAAGTGCGTACACGTAGCGGCCAAAGCGAGTGTGGTTCAGTAGGTACCAAGCTGCCGCAAAGACAATCACCATCAACCAAACTGGAACTGGGATACCAAGAGCGTAACCTGTACCGAACCATGCAAATGCGTCTGCTGTGTCAGTAAAGCCCGTAGAGATAGGACGACCGTCTGTATAAACCATTGTTACGCCGCGTAGTAACGTCATGGTAACCAGCGTTGCGATAAAGGCTTGAACCTTACCTTTGGCAATAATGATACCGCTGATCGCTCCTAGAGCTGCACCAGCGAACAATGCTGTTGGAACCGCGATAAGCACTGGCACTTCTAGTGCAATCATGCTCGCCGCGAAGGCACCACATAGTGCAAGTACAGATCCTACGCTTAGGTCAATTCCAGCAGTCAAAATAACCAGCGTCATACCAACTGCAATGATCGCGTTGACTGAGGTTTGACGAAGGATGTTAAGAATGTTGTCTACCGTAAAAAAGTTTGGGTTCAAAAATGACACAACAACAATCAAGAAAATCAATGCGATCAGTGACTTTTGCTCAATCAGCCATTCTTTGGTGAACAGCTTCTTGCTGCCCGTTTCGTTTGGTTTGCTCATGGTATTAGTACTCATGCTGCTTCCTTATTGATCTTCTTGCCTACGGCACAAGCGAGTAGTGTTTCTTGGTCGGCGTCTTTCGCATCGAATTCGCCAGTAATGCGACCTTCGTGCATCACCATAATGCGGTCACTCATGCCTAGCACTTCTGGCATCTCAGATGAAACCAAGATGATGCTCATGCCGTCGGCTTTAAATTTGTTGATTAGCTGATAGATTTCTTTCTTCGCACCTACGTCAACGCCGCGAGTTGGCTCATCCAGAATCAGAACTTTAGGTTTGGTCATCAACCCTTTTGCGATGGCCACTTTCTGCTGGTTACCACCAGAAAGGTTGCCAATGATTTGGTCTCGGGTTGGCGTTTTGATGTTGAACAGTTTGATAAAGTCTTCAACCGCCACAACTTCTTCACCGTGTTGAATTTGAAAACCTTTGGTGAGCTTATCCAACGCGCACAAAGACATGTTTTCCTTCACGGATAACCCCAGCACTAGGCCATCGCCTTTGCGGTCTTCAGATATGTAAGCAATGCCATTCGCCAAGCCATCTTGTGGGCTAACCGGATTAATGGTCTTGTTGTCTAAGTTGATGACGCCACGCTCACTTGGTAGCGCGCCGTAAATCACCTTCATCAACTCTGTACGACCTGCGCCCATCAAACCTGATACGCCAAGGATTTCTCCGCGTTGAAGGGTGAAGTTGATGTCGTGAACACCAGAACCAGTCAAGCCAATCACTTCGAGGCAAACATCGCCGTGTTTCACATCGATACGCGGGTATTGCTCTTCCAACTTGCGACCTACCATCATCTCGATAAGTCCGTCTTCGTTGGTGTCTTTAACCTCGCACTCGCCGATGAACTTACCATCACGTAGCACAGTAATGTCATCACAAATTTCGAAGATTTCTTTCAGGCGGTGTGAGATATAGACGATGCCGCAACCTTGGTCGCGAAGCTCGTTGATCACTTTAAACAGCGATTCCGTCTCTTTGTCGGTTAGTGCATCGGTTGGCTCATCCATGATGATGACTTTGGATTCGAAAGACAGCGCTTTGGCAATCTCCACCATTTGCTGTTCACCAAGGCTCAAATCACCAAGCAATGTTTTCGATGAGTGCTTCACGTTAAGGCGTTGAAGCAACTTGTCTGCTTCTTCGTACATCTTGCCCCACTGAATACGACCCATCGAGCCGGTAAATTCACGTCCCAGATAGATGTTTTCGGCAATCGTTAGCTCCGGGATCAAGTTCAATTCTTGGTGAATGATACTGATGCCGGCTTCTTGAGAGTCACGCGGACCTTTAAACGCCGCTGGCTGCCCTTGATATTTAATGCTTCCTGCATCCATGTGGTAGATGCCCGTAAGCACTTTCATCAAGGTCGACTTACCAGCCCCGTTCTCGCCCATCAACGCCATCACGCGACCTGGGTAAACATTAAGACTGGCTTTATCCAACGCCTTAACGCCTGGGAAAGCTTTCTCAATCTCGCTGAGTTGTAGAATGGCTTGAGCCATAATTTGTCCTCAATTAATTGTGGTTTAAAACACCACGCCAGCTTGGAAAATTACGTTCGCATACGGTGTACACTCGCCTGTTCTAACGACAGCGCGGCTTTGTGATGTTCGAACTTTGAAATCTTCGTGCGATACATAGTTAATCGCGATTGGCTTACCAGTTAGCCCGCTCTCTTGGGCTAGCTCAGTAATTAACGCATCATGATGAACTGGGCTAACTGTTGCGAATTCTTCAGCAATGATGACTCCTTCAATTTGAGACTCAGACAGAATCACGCGAACGGTATCAAGGAAACCAGGGATACCATGAGACAGCGCTAAATCGATGCGTTGAACATGGTCAGGAATCGGCAAACCCGCGTCACAAATGGTGATTTCATCGGTATGGCCTAGCGTTGCTATCAAGCGAGAAACTTCAGAGTTAATTAAGGTACTTTTTTTCATCTCATCAACCTTTGGTTACACGTGCGTACAAATTTGATCGTCTGTCTTTGATAATTCATTATATTGACAAAAAACACATCGAAACGTTTCGATGAATAATAGAATGTAAAAAAAAATTGACCAGTTACACAGTAATAAGTGTGATATTGATCTGCAATTAAGTGCCAACTGATTAAGAAAAAGGCATTGAGATCACACTTCACCATCGAAACGTTTCGATCGCGTTTTCACCCGAGGAAAAATTATCTTTCTGTTCGTTATCAACCTGAATTCATAAACCGAACAAATTAATTAGCGTGTTTTCAACTGGAACAATCTGTTCAAATTATGAGACTGTGGTACCTATGAACATGAAAAAACCTCTCACGACATCACAAATATCGGAAACCTCACTGACTTTCGAAAAACACACCCTTACAATTTCTTCGAGTACAAGGAAAGTATCATCATCCGTTCGATACCTTAGGTGAGAACCAACTGGTAAAAACCATTAGGTTAGAAGCGTTTGTAAGGACACAAACGGAAAGTAAGAAATACATGAAATTAAGCAACAGAGTCGTTTTGCTTGTCGCCCCTGTCATTCTAATTAGCGCGCTGGTGTCGAGTTACATCATCTATAGCATTCAAAAAGTCACGCTAATCAAAAGGGAAGACAGCTATATCCAGCTACAAATGGAAAAGCTAGCTGGTCAGTTTCGCCAAGCCAATATTTTTCTTAACAGCTACGCCTACACCTTGAGTAAAAGCGAGGTGCTGCAAGATTATTTTGTGAATCATGATAACCGCTATCGTAAGAGGCAACTGTTCAAACGTTTAGATGAAACCATCGAGGTACTCAGTCACGGGTATCGAGGGGATGCAAATATGGCGATCCTCGACGGTAGGCAAGACCTCCTCTACTACACCGAAAATCAATATTACGACTCAAACGGTCGAGTCGACCCCAAGATCCTTGAGTATGTCGACAAAAGCTTTAAAACCAATGAAGACGTAAGCCATACCGGTTTTATTTACAACAGCAGCGGACAGAGCATTCTATTGCAATACGAGCTGTTTGATAAACGTACCGGAGAGCACCCTTTAAGCTTCGACCCACAAAATGTTTTCTTTGTTATCGTGTCTGTCTCACTCGAAGCGTTTAATGACATCAAGCATGAGATTGAGTTTGATACGCACAGCGTGATTACGTTTTCAGATAAGCCGATTATCTTAGATATTCCCCTTGCTCAAACCATCCAGTTTCTGCCTCACTTCTATGCCATTTTATCGCCAGCGGAATATCTGATGTGGAATAAGGTAGATAAGGTCTGGTTAGAGCTAGCATTGTCTTTTGGTATCGCATCTTTTTGTACCATTACTTTAATTGTCTTAGTCCTTTACCGCTATGTTTTGAGTCCAGTCTCTAGGCTAGACAAACAGCTGAGAGAAATCGAAGCCAACAAACGCACTAATATTGAAAAGCTCGATACTGATGATGAGATTGGGCGCCTTTCTTCCCGCTTCTTTGATATGTACGAAGAGCTGAACAACGTCTACCACAAAACTAAGCGTTTAGCGGAAACTGATCACTTAACTCAACTGGCTAATCGCCACCGCTTCCATGAGCTTGCAAGCCAAGAGCTAGCAGAACCCTCAGAGCAGCTTTGGGTGATTTATATCGACCTAGATAACTTTAAATACGTCAACGACAAATACGGTCACGAACTGGGTGACAAGTTATTGCAGGTCTTCTCCAAACACATCCGAAATGCGTGCCAGAAGTTCACTCAGCAGTACAATAGCCCATGTTTCGGGGCACGTTTATCCGGTGATGAATTTGCAATCCTACTCAGCTCAAATCAAGAAAACACCGAATTACCCGATCTGTTTGCCGCGGAGTTGCTCAAGCCAATTAATAACTTAACTCAGTCAGCAAAAAACTCGTTTCCGGTGACAGCCAGCGTGGGTATCGCTCAATATCCAAGAGATGGTGGTGATATCGCTAAGCTCTTGTCTAGTGCAGACGCGGCAATGTACCAAGCTAAGCGCGCGGGTAAAAACCAATACGCTTACTACTCTGCAGCGCTCAATATCGAGGCTCAACGTCGCAGCCAAATTGAACGCGCATTGCGCAAGGCCAACGTTGAAGAAGAGTTTCGTCTTGTTTTCCAACCATACATGAACAGTAATGCCAACGAGATAGAAGGCTTGGAAGTCCTATTACGTTGGGAAGCAGAAGGGATCGGCTCAGTACCACCAAACGAGTTCATCCCTATTGCTGAACAAACTGGTTTGTTCGAAAAGATTGACCGCTGGGTATTCGCGAATGCCATGGCAGAATACCATCAGCTGAAAAGCATCTTTGGGAAAGACATTATTTTGTCTATCAACCTATCGTCTGCGGAACTGAACTCGCTGTCGATGGCAGAATTCATCCATGAAAAAGCCACACAGAATGGTGTGCCTACGCGCTGTATTGAGCTAGAAATTACCGAAACTTTCGCGTCTGACAAGCAAGGTACTGCCCTACTCGATAAGTTATCGAAGCTGGGTTACAAACTGGCAATAGACGACTTTGGATCTGGTTATACTTCTTTGACACAACTAGTGCAGTACCCAGTACAGAAAATCAAATTTGACCGAGAGTTCTTGTTGACCTTAATGAACACCGATAATGGTCATGTCATTAAACCAATTATAGAGCTGTGCCACGCACAGAATAAGAAAGTGACGGCAGAAGGCATTGAGCATAACGTCATGCACGAATGGCTTTCATCTTACCGCTGTGACTTTATGCAGGGTTATTTATTTGGTAAGCCGATGAACAAAGAACAGCTCGGCCATTGGTGGAAGTCCGCTAATGATCAGCCATTTAAAAGCACACATATCGCTTAGTAGGTAAAACATACCGCAAACGAAAAGCAGCACGCTAAGTGCTGCTTTTTCCTCTTGTTTCGGCTAGGAAAAGCTTACTGAAAGAAAAGTTTATTCTGGTCAACATTTCATAATTTACTTAACTTCTTCTTCAGCAACGTTTCATTTCTAATATGACTTCCGTTTTATTTTTAAATTAAAAATATTATAACTATCCACAAATATTATTTATTGAGCACCCATTATTAAATACCGATTTTAATACACTCTGTAATCTTTGATATTCAATTAAGGCGATGCGATCCACTTCCGTAGCAACAGGCGCATTAATTATTGGATACCAATTTACAGACTCTGCTTCTAAGCTCTGAATATCGCCCACCCAATCAGTGACTACATAATAATGAAGCAATTGAAGTTCTGTGGTTGGGTGATATAAAGAACACAAATACCCGCACCTTTGCGGTTTGATATTTAGCTCCTCGTCTAGCTCTCTAAGCAATGTCATTGCTTGGCTTTCACCTTTCTCCATATGCCCTCCAGGTATTGCAATCATACCTGGGTCAGAGTCCTTATCCTTCGATCGTGTTTCTAATAACACTTGATCACCCTTAACTAAGATAAATGATACACACTCATGAACTTCCATCTTCAATGCCTTCTGCTAACGGTTTTATAGCACGCTAACACAAAAAGTTTGGATGATGTGAATAATGAACACGAATAACTTGACGATATACAACAATCTAACTGGTCGTTTGGTTGAATATGCGCAGCAATCCATAGTCGCTATCAATACATTAACCTTTATTCAGTCATGATTTGTTACGACTAGGATCACAGTCTAAAAATTTTTTGTCGAATGCCAAGTTAGAAATAAGTCCATTGAATTAAAACAACATTTTTTTCAAACTATAATTAAACGATGTTTTATTAAATATCTTGCTTAGTAAATGTTGGTAAACGCAGTTTTATTAATTAGCCAAATCGGCTAGTATTTGCTCTGAAGATTTTTAAAGTCATCGATTAACCTCTCAATGTTGATTAAATTCAGCAAGTTAGTTGGATTATCTTTACTAAATACAAAGTGTATTTTAGTAATAGGTGTCACTGCGCATAATAGGCAACATTGAGAATAGAATTAAATTGATGTACATGCTGTATTAGTGACTGCAAAAAGCAATCACTAAATTTGTTGCACCAAGAGTTTTATTTAGTACAAATGAAAAAGCTATTTTTATTATTGATATGGACATCGTTGGCAGTTTCGCCTTTTGCCTTTGCTCATCATTCAGGTAAAGCGACGGAAACGAAAGCCACTAAACAACTTGTTGAAAAGACATATAAAGAAGCCAAGTTGGAAGGCGTCATTGACTTCAGTTTATTCAATGATGCGTTCTTAGCTTATAAGAAAACCTCAGATCGCAAAAAGCCACTTTTGACCATAATCGATTACAGTAAACCATCTACTGAAAAACGCTTTTATGTGGTCGATTTGGACAAGAAGAAGCTCATTTTTAATACTTATGTCTCTCACGGCGTAAACAGCGGCAAGAAGACCGCAACGAAGTTTTCTAATGTTGTGAACTCTCGTAAAACTTCTCTAGGAACATTCTTAACCGATACCACATACTATGGTTCTAACGGGTATTCACTTCGCTTGGATGGACTTACATCCGGCGTTAACGATAAAGCACGAGAGCGTTACATCGTGGTTCATGGTGCAGACTACGCGAATCCTTCTTTTATTAAGAAGAATGGTTATCTTGGTCGCAGTTGGGGTTGCCCCGCTCTACCACAGAAACTATCACGAGAAATCATCGACACCATTAAAGGTGGCAGTGTTATCTACGCTAGCGCTTAAGGTTTCTTGACCTAATGTTGAAAAGGGAGCTAATACGCTCCCTTTTTTAATGCGACAAAAAACTGTTCATCCTTTCAGCAAGTCGTTAGTATACGAAAGCGCCACCTTCAGGCAGCAAACGAATATCGATTCCATAGTGTTTTAGGGTTAGTTTTGGTTCACGTATTTCGCCTTTTGCTTTTGTCGTCACTCTCCCTGTTCTCAGGGCAAATGCTTGCAGCGCAAAATCAGCCATCCTCAGAATTCCACTACACGCATTCAGAAAAGCTTTATAAGCTCACTCAATACGATTATCACGCAATAAAAGCGCCTTATCGTGCATGGAGTACTCGCGACTCTTGGAGTCCAGACGGTTACTTTCGTCACCTAAAACGTGATTTGCTTGGTTTACTCCCTTGTCGCCGTACATCCGGTAACGATGGTGAGTTACCACTAAATATAACGCCCGACTATCACCTGTTAGTCGCGTTTTTGTCTCCATCACTGTTGGACATAGCGCTCAAAG
The DNA here is from genome assembly GCF_002163755.1 of Vibrio campbellii CAIM 519 = NBRC 15631 = ATCC 25920. NCBI lineage: Bacteria > Pseudomonadati > Pseudomonadota > Gammaproteobacteria > Vibrionales > Vibrionaceae > Vibrio > Vibrio campbellii. Next base: position 326,981 of record NZ_CP015864.1, on the reverse strand, counting down.
CAACGCCATTACCCGATGCTGCCGATGTATTTGCATACCGTCGCTCGTATCATCTAGCTAGATGGAAGCAAGCCAATTTACTGTACGTGTTTGCACACAGTCGCGACGCTTAGCTCGCACATTGACTGTACTGACACAATATGGAAACCGTCAGTACCAGCCATGGATGATCTCATCTGAACACCGAATTAACTCGAGATCCTGATTATGAAAAAAATCGCGACTATTGCCACTTTGGCGCTTATTACTTTATTCACAACAACTACGCACGCAGCAAAACCAGAAGAAATGAGCAACAGCTCTCTGATGGAGTGTGCCAATGCGTCTAACACCCGAACTGCCGTTCCTGAGCACCGTGCAATGTTTCGTCATTACTTAATGGCAGTACGTGGTTACACATTCAGCCAGCTATCTTCGGCAGAGACCGAATTCAAAGCAAAAGGCATGGATGAGGCCAAGATGGAACAGCTCTACAAAACTGAGTGTAAAGAAGTAGGCGAATACCTTTACAGGAATGGCTACTAATTCACGCTCAATTCAAATTACGTAGAGAACGAAAAAGGCGCGATCATCGCGCCTTTTTTGCTTTTCGAGCTTCAGGTTTATACGACTATGGCAATTGCGGCGTGGTTTTCGATTTACCCCAAGCCTTACGCACCTTCACCAATACAAAGCTCATAATGGCAATAGTCAGGGTAATCACCGGTGCAGCCATCAATCCCATGGTCACAATCTTGTTAAGCTTCTCTGGCAGTAGAGGCAATAATAAACCTAAACCACAAAGCAGCAGAGTCCATAGAATTGCACTCAACCATGCGAAGTAATGGAACTTACTCACGCGATTAACGCGCAAGCCCATCATTAATGGCAGCAAAGAGCGAACAACAGGAATAAAACGCGCGCAGAACAATGCAATTAAACCATGCTTACCAAGTAACATGTCAACTTGCTCCAAGCGTTTTGCTGGCACTGCATTTACCCACCCCTGCACCTTTGGTAAACGGTTTAACCATTTACCTTGTAGGTACGCAGCCCAACTGCCCATTGCCGCACTCACCACGATCACCAACATGATCATCACTGGGTCTAGTACGCCCACCGCCGCCAAAGTGCCAGAAAGCACAACAACACTGTCACAAGGGAAAGGTGCCGCGGGAATAAAACCACTCTCGAGAAAAATAAGCGCACCCACTACAAAGTAGATAAGACCTGCACTACCCGGTGCCATCAGTGCAGTAAAGTCTTGGTGCCACAAAGCAAACAGCACCTGCGTAATTGAATCAAACATAACAAACTCCTAAACATCACAATCAAATTTCGAAAATTAATGAATAGGAATTACCGCGCATGAATAAAGCGATAGATCAGGTTGGACTCTTGCCCTGCCCCCAGCCGATATTTGGAGTGTGAATAAAAAATTTGAATGACAGGCAACGCTACGTCAGTAAACACGCATTTGTTGAAATCCTGCACGTCATTTAACCAACGTGCAGGTAGCACATCGAAATCGTCCGATTCTGGCGATGTATTGGAATGGTTAACGCGGAGTGCGTTGCGGCTGAATAAGCTCGCAGCGACTTTACGTGAAGGAGAAAACGGGGCTTTCTCTAAATGTGCCTCGCCATCAATCAATGAAGAGGTGTAACTGACAGCGTAGGAGATTTTTGGTGACGGTGAAGCCTGACTCAACCCAAAAGCCATCAGCGCAACAAAGAGTCCTAATACACAGACTAAGTAAGCACGCACAGAATTCACCTAAACCACAACGATACGCTGTTGTAACTCCGTGCGTGCAAATTTGCAATTCAAATTCTCAATCGATAATAAAAAGAGCGTTTTGCAAATAATTATTGCCGCAATTAGACGATAATCTAACCTTGAATTTACTCTTTGCCGTAAGGGTAGTTTTCAAACATTTTCGTGACTTCTTCCGAAATCAACTCTTCGCGTTTTTCAGTACTCATGGACTCGGTGAGTTTACGACTAGAAACCCCCTTCCACACCACTTGATTGGCTTTAGTATCGACAAGCTCAACGACCAATTTGCCGTACTTCTTCTCCTTATAACGCTCTGGACTGGACGCCACCACACCAAAGCTGTTCCAACCGTAACCTACACTAAAGCTTGAACCAGAAGATACGATCTCCGACTCCTTGATGATGTCGTGGTGCACGTACAGATCCCCCCCGCTTTTCACGCGCGATAATCCTCTGGATTCCAGTTGAGCCGCCAACCCTTGCTCAATACGACGAGCATCCAAACTGGTTGGGGTATCTGATTGTTCACCGAAATCAAACGTCTTGTAGGATGAGAAATCCGCTTGCTTGTCGACATCGGTCGTTACCGTGGTACAAGCGACCAGCGAGATAGCAAACAGCATTGCCAATAAACCTTTCCACATACTCATTCTCCTCTCTATCACGCCGGTCTCTCTCGGCAAGTTGTGGTATTTAATCTTACGAACCTGAGAAAATATTGAATCATTTCAACATTTAGTCTTGACCATGAATGCCCAGGGTTCAAATTCAAGACGCAATAGAGAGTAAGAACAGAGAAAATCACTGGTTGATAGATAAAGCGAAATCGTATTCAGAGCGACATATCGCCAACAGCACTGTGCACTTTTTGAACGAATCGGTATTTATTTACTCACTAAGCAACTTATTGAGCAAAAAAGACTTTTCTTTTGCACTCAATCTGGCATATTGACTGAGTCCTATCGATGCGCGGGCATCGTATAATGGCTATTACCTCAGCCTTCCAAGCTGATGATGCGGGTTCGATTCCCGCTGCCCGCTCCAAGCTTTCTCCTCAAGCTAACTTCTTTATCAGTCCCCTAAAATATCCTTTAAATTCGTACTTCATTGCTATCATGCTGTGGCTGTAATCGATCTCTGTATTTGCTACCTCTAACCGCAGGCATAAAAAAGCCCCTGCAGAGTGCAGGGGCGCGTCTTCGTTATGATGTTCCCCATATCTTTGGGGTTACTCCAACTGAAGTGTCGTGAACGTATCGTTTTTCAGCCCGCCACCAGCGCGTTTCTTCATGGTGACCTCAACCGATCGCTTCCCTTCATTGACGCGATAACGTATTGCTTGGGCGAAGTATTTGTCATTTCGCTTCAAGTCTCTAGAATCAATCTTTAACGTACGATTCTGACGATTCACCATGCAGCGGTAATCCCAATCGTTTTTGCCATTTTTCAAAGCAAGCAAAATACGTTGACCCGATGTTCCCGCGGATTTAATCCCGCGAGGCTGCTTATCAATAGCCAGTGCCAACCCTGCTTTACACAACTGCTCTGCATTAAAAGCAGGCGTTGCGTATGCGTATCCAGAGCCAAGCGTAGCCACTGTCATCGTTACGATTGAGAAAACTCGATTAAATGTCATCGTAGATCCCTTAAAACTTACAGAACGCCATACTCATTAAAGCAACATCACCGAACACTGTCAAGCATTAATAGTATGGCGTTTAGTTAATCATTCAGAACCGTTACTCAATTGTATCGGACGGAGGAGCAAACAAGCACCGCCAGCGCTGACGCCAAGACAAATTGGGACGAGTCACCTCTTTGAACATATCTTTCCATTCCGCGAACGTCACGGTAATAGGATTAAAGCTGTTAACGGGCTTTGAGATGCCATAACGGACGGTTTCTACTTCTGGCTCGAATGTTCCAAACATGCGATCCCAGATGATCAGCACGCCAGCGTAATTTTTATCAATGTATTGACGATTCACGCCATGATGCACGCGGTGGTGGGATGGTGTATTGAAGACCCACTCCAAAGGTCCAAGGGAACGAATCGACTGAGTATGAACAAAGAATTGCAGACCAAGGTTGAGCAGCACAACAAACACCACCCACTTAGGATCAAAACCAATAATGACCAGTGGCAACCAGAATAACCACATACCCGCTAATGGGTACATTAGGCTTTGACGAAATGCGGTACTGAAGTTCATGCGCTCTGAACTGTGATGCACCACGTGCGCTGCCCACATCCAACGGATACGATGGCTTGCTCGGTGGAACCAATAATAGAAGAAATCTTGCAAGACCATGAGTAACATGAAGATAGAAACCGTCATCTCGATATCAAACAAGCGCCAACCAAACCACCACAAATACAGTTTAGCGATCAACAGCCCTGTTAAGATATCTGTCGCTTGATGAAGCCCAGCCAATACAAAGTTACACACGACTTCTGGCAAGTAATATCGCGCACTCTCAGGTAATCGACCACCACGTTGCCCAAACCAATATTCTGCCGCAATACAAAGAAAGAATATTGGCGCGAGCAACATCAACAATAAATCAGGATGTTCCGTAATCTGTGACCATTCCATAGTCCGTTCCTACCATTTCGCGTAATGATCTTCGGTGAGTCCCATCACCTCATCGAGTTCGTGTTTAATGCCATTGTCATCAATCAAATAGCCCGAAAAGTAACCGACAAACTGACGAAAGTTACTCTTCAAAAACCAAAAGTTCTTTTTCTCTGATCGTTGATTTTTAGGCTTGAAGATCAAGTCGATGCGCTTGTCTTGTGAGGTAATTCGCCATGACGCTTCTTGATGCATGCGAGAAAACTCGAAATGTACGGGCGGCATCAAGTGGCGCTCTCCATCAATCCAAATGACGTTTTCACAATTCCCAGTTTCATTCACACCAGCCGCAAGGTTCAGCCCTATGCTTTTGTCCTCACGGCGATGATTGATACTCGCCCACCGCCAACTGGTCTCTCTGCGCATGTAACCAGCTGAGAAATCATACCCGGCGACTGCGTTGCTTAGATCTTGTGGCTGCCCTTTCACACTCATTTGACCATGTATGGTGAGTGCGTTGTGTTTTTGGGTATAAGTCCAGCCCGAATATGCTGTTGGCGTGCAGACCATCAAAGGCAAGCTTTCTGACTCAGGTTTTAACTTCAAGTCAGCTTGAATAAGGTCTGTTGAAAGCTGTATGTGCCAGAGTCCATGTTCAATCTTAAATTGAATGGCATCATTAGCGAGATAGGCTTGACTGTTCCAACTAGAAGGTTGTGTTTGATAGCCCATGTTAAGCGGCTTTAGCCACTGCTGCTCAACAAGTTCATGGGTTTCCGTATCGAACACATAGCAAAAGCCAGATGCCAAATAGCGAATATCGGCAATCGCGACGCCAATGATGTATTTCTCTGTCACGATCGAGACGAACTGGAACTGCTTATAGTCGAATCGCTTTCGCCAACTCGATGCAGGCAGGTCCATCTCATTAACATACTGAAACGCATCCAACTGAAGGGATTCGGGAATCGATGCTAAATGACCAAATTGAGGTAATCCATTCGCTTGAATAAAGGGATTCAAAGGCGTTTGCACATCCATGCTCGCTATTAATCAATGACACACCATTCGATATTAACATTAATTTAACAACGCACAGTTTGCGCCACTGCACAAGATTGGCCCACATATCGACGTTAAATGAAAGGAAACGTGAGACCAGTCACCCATACTCAAACTATCAAACGGTTAATTAGAGCTTTAACTTGGGTTTAATAGCAGGCAAGAGTGCCTGCCTTCGGAACGCTTTTAATGAATCACTCTTCTAATCCAATAACTCTGTCACGACATCAGTCTTCACGGAGTTGGCAATAAAGCAGTTTTCATGTGCCATGTGATGCATTTTTTCTAACTGTTCACGCGTCGGTTGTTTGTCTCCAAAAAAGACAATGTTTGGCCTAAGCGTTACTTTTGAAACCCACTCTTTGCCATTTTCTCCTGCAGTCAGCTCGCCCACCGCTTCATCAACGTAGGAATCAATCACATAACGACGCTTAGCAGCAATAGAGAGAAAGACCAGCATATGACAGCTTGAAAGTGCCGCAATAAACGCTTCTTCTGGGTCCACATTCTCTGCTACTGATAAAGGCAGCGGGACAACATGAGGAGATGGTGAAGCAGGAACACAAAGCCCGCCGTCGAACTGCCAAACGTGCGCTCGGCTGTATTGATTATCACTGAAGATTTCGCCTGTTTGACGCTGCCACTTAATCACTGCGGTGTGTTGACTCATTGCAATTCCCTGCCCTGCCGTTGCGCACCCCAAAAGGAGAAGGTGCCAAAAAGAGAACTAAGTAAACCACAGTCCGTCTCTTACGCCCACCCACAAGGTAGAAAATACAGCTCTCGCACGACTAAATCACTAGATTTGAATCCGCTTGACGCGTCCGACATCGATCAATCAAGCGTTGCCCTTGGTGTACGTTAACTTGCAATCGGTTAATCAGTTTCTGCAGTTGCTCAATATCAGGTATCTGTTTGTTCTTCACTTGAGTTTCGATGTCTAGAGCCTGATTCGCTAGCGTATCTAATCCAAGGTTCAACGCCATCCCTTTGATGGTGTGCAAGGTGCTATAAAGTGGCGCTAAGTCTTCAGCCATGAAATACTCAATCAATTCATCAACCGACTTTTCGAAGTCGTTCACAATGGTTTCAAGCAAATCTAAACATGCATCAGGATCTTCTTTCAGCACTTCTAACATCTCTGATTGAGTTAACTCTTCTTCCGTGAGCCTCAGCTTCTCAATCGGTTCACGGTGCAACTCAATCACGTTTTCAGTCTGCTCTAATGCTTCATAATTCTGGACAGGTAAACGAGAAGAGAACTGCTTGAGCGCATCAGAAAAACTCTCACGCTGTAGCGGCTTAGTCAGGACATGGTCTGCCCCCGCTTCAATGAAGTTGTCGTGCGCTTCTCTAAATACATCGGCGGTATAGGCAAACAATACGGTGTTGATACCAAGCCTTTCACGAATAAAGCGCGTCGCCTCAACCCCGCTCATCTCTGGCATATGATTGTCCATCAATATCAGGTCATATTGGTGTTCTTGTGCTTTCTTAGTCGCAATCAAACCATTCTCAGCAATCTCAACCGTGTGTCCTAACTTCTCACAAAAGCCTTTCGCCACAATCGCGTTCACTCGGTTGTCTTCCGCAAGGAGAATGTGAAGATGACGTTTACTCTCCCGTTGTTGCTTAACTGGGGTGTTTTGTGTTGCTGGCAATTCTTTCTCTATCCAAGGGATAGGAAGCTCCACTACAAACTGAGTCCCAATGCTCTCAACACTTTTGAGTTTAATCTCTCCACTCATCAATTCCGTGAGCTTTTTGACAATCGCAAGACCAAGCCCGGTTCCGCCAAACTTACGCGTGGTAGAAGTATCAGCCTGTTCAAACGAGTTAAAAATACAACCTTGCTTATCTCCCGGAATACCAATACCAGTATCATTGACTGAGATAAGAAGACATCGCTTTTGCTCATCAAGCTCAGTCCGAATCAATACGTGCCCATCGCCAGTAAACTTCACCGCATTGCCTGCGAGATTAAACAAGATCTGGCGGACACGGGCACAATCCCCCTTAAACTCGATAGTGTCAGGCACTTCATTTTCGACATAAAGCTGGATATTTTTCTCTTCAACAAGCGGCTGAATCGCGCTACAAACGGGAGTTAACACTTGCAACAAATTAAAAGGTGCCGCTTCTAAATCCAGTCTATTCTCTTCCACTTTAGAAAAATCCAATATGTCATTGAGAATCGTCATCAGGTGCTGGCCGGAGTCCAAGATTATTTTCACATGTTCTTTGGTTGATTTTTCTTGAGTTTCATTGGCAATGATTTGTGAAATCCCCAATACCCCATTCATTGGTGTTCTTAACTCATGGCTCATGGTCGCTAAGAATTGTGACTTCGCTTTGGCTGCGCGCTCCGCTTTCTCTGTCGCTTCTATTAACTCGTCATTGAGATGTTTGAGCTTATTCACACGATGTTGAGTTTGCAGCACAAACGCCGTCACTAATAAGATAATGGACAGGAGAACAAACAGCCACGTCAGTCTGGATTCACGTTGCGCGATTTCAAGTAACTGCTGCTCAGAATACTCAACAAACTCAAAGTAATGGCCTTCTAGAATCCTGTTGGTAAGCAACTCTATCTTGCGCTCGCTTTGGCGCAGTCTATTCAAAAATAATGAGCTACTCTGGCTCTGGGGGTTATCGCCTTGTAACGCTGCATTGGTTAAAAAATCAAAATAATGCTCTTCCAACCATATATCATCGGTTTGGGCGCTAAATTGGTCTTTGTAAATGTTATGTAGTGTGAGTAATTCGTATTGATTGGCAACCTGGACACCAATTAGCATGTCTAACGATTGAGTCGCATCTCTAACTTTGCCATCAAATTGAACAACGATACTTTGCGCACGTAACCTAGTGGACGTGATATCAAACCAAATCGACTGTTTGAAATCAGAAATCAATTGTTCAGAAGCAAGCTCTAGCTCAACTAAACTATGCGTGATTTCATAATTCCTCCGCTCTCGGATCGAGTAGGGATTAACCACGCTATCCCGAGCCTCTATCAAATGGTGACCAATCTCAGAAAGCGATGTGTGTACCGCTTGAGTATTTCTTGAATTAACATGAGTCATGCACGCCAGAACCACCATCACGGTAATAATGACGAACAAGGCGGCGTTAGCTAAGCGAAATTTATTCATTTTCAAACACCTCCAAAATTGCAGGCCTTGGGGTGCTTAACGTCATCAGGAAGGCTTCGATATCTACCACTTTGTCGTCGCTCATCGTTACCCCCTGCAAGACCTGCGACATAATTTGAATAGCATCCGATAGTTTATCAACTTGCCCATTGTGAAAATAAGGCCCGGTTTGCCCCACATTTCGCAAGCTTGCCACACGAAAATAGGATTTATCCTCTCCATCAGAGGTTCTTAAATGTCGCCCCGTATCAAGATTTTTTTCTCGCGTTTGAAAATAACTAAACTGCTGAATCATGGACCCGCCAATATTCCGCCCTTGGTGGCACTGAACACAGCCCACTTGCTGAAAGGCCTTCCACCCTCTTATTGACTGTTCATTCATAACGTTCGTATCACCACGTAAATACGCATCAAATGGAGAGCTTGGCGTCTGGAGCCCTTTAACAAACTCCACAATTGCACGCTTAATGTTGGTCACATTAATGCGTTTATCCGTTTGCTCAAATAGAAATTTATATAACGAATTAGCTTGAACATGCTTTTCTATCTCTCCCCAATTAGAATCCATTTCTAAAGGGTTTTGGACAGGTCCGTCGATTTGAACCATCAACGAATTTGCTGTGCCATCCCACAGGAACCGATAATTTAAAGCCGCGTTAAAAACGGAGATTGAATTACGAGTGCCAACGCCATGTACTCCAGTAGAAACTTGCGTCTGTTCTGCACCATTTGTGGATAGGTTATGGCAGGTTTCACAACTGATCTTGCCATTCGATGACAGTTTTGGGTCCCTGAATAAATGCCAGCCAACACGAGCCAGTTGAAAGTCAACCTTGGGATCGCCTTCGAGAGTGGGAACTAAGCTGGTATTGATTTTTGTATTTTGTATTCCTGCTAAAGTTGAAGCGCTAAAACTCATTAATAAACATCCATGTAACACTTTAGTAGTAAGCTTTATCTTCATAGTTGGGATTTCCTTACCCGACCTCTTAATATGAACTTAGTTGCTTTCTGGCTTTTTTCCATTACCTCCTATTTAGATATTGAATCCCCGCTCATAAGTCATTGATTATTCAGGTCTCGATCTCGTTTAAATCACTCACTTGAATATCAAACATCACTTGTCGAAAAGACAAACATCCTTGATTGGCGAATAACGGTGAAAAGCTATACGATTCCGCCCCCTTTTTTGACTCGCGCCCTACTTGGAAAAATAAAACCTTGAAACTGTTTGCCTCAATCGCAGCATTGCTTATCACTCTCTCTTTCAGTGCTTTAGCGGAAGATTTCCTAAGCAAGAATGACCGATTGTTTCTCGACAACCAAAAGAGCTTAAAGGTTGGCGTTCTTGCAGGTGATTGGCTCCCCTATTGGGGAAACTTAGAATCAAAAGAAGGCATTAACATCGAGTATGCAGAAAGCATGTTGCACGATCTGCACATTGACGCCGAGTATGTTCCCTACTCCAGCCTCGACACCCTATTTAATGGCTTAGAAAACGGCGAGATCGATCTCACCGTTGGCTTTGTTGCAACCCAAAAAAGAGCGGAGCGTTTTCTGTTCTCTGAGCCGATTTTTCAGACTTTACGCTTAGTTTGGTTGCGTGACGTTGCTTTGGAAAATACTCCTCTCAGCGAACTCAAGTGGGTTTGCGTCAAGGACTCAAGTGCCTGTGACCAGATTGAAATTCTCGGCTTTGAGCATGTTCATACCGTGCGCAACAGCGTCATGATGACAACGTCGTTAAATACCGGGGCAGCTGACGCAGCAGTTGTAGGCCTGTCTACGCTTAGCTCTTATGGTTTTAAAAATCCTCATGGTGAACTCGCAGGTAAAGTGGTCTATGACAACGCCCTCACGCCTGGCGCTGTCACTATCTTCACGGGGAAAGAATCTCAACAATTGATGGGCATTATCAACAAATACATCAAACACTCTAAAGATTCCAAACACAGCCGTATGCATATTGAAGCGAACATCAACGTGTTGCACAACGAGTTAATGCTGGAGATTTTGGAGCAACAAAATGGCCGACAAACCGTTCGCTACACCATTAAAGACAATGTATACCCACTGTCTTACACAGACCCAAAAACCAAAGAGGTCAAAGGTTATGTGCACGATTTAATGAAGCTGCTCGAACAAAAGAGCATGCTCAAATTTGAGTACATTCATCCTAACGGCAGAGATGTTGATTTAATGCTTCAGGAGCATATTGTTGATGTGCTCCCAACACGAAACATCGCAATTACTGACAATAAACGTTTTATTGCAACACGTTCGTTCGGAGTTCTTCAGTATGGGTATATCGAGTCACTGAACAAACAAGCACAAAAAAGCGTCGGTATTTTAGACCGTGCGGGAAATTTCTATCCGCACTTTTTAGGTAACCCTACGTATGCCTCTTCTCCTGTTTATCGTGATTTTAAAAGCCTTAGTAAGGCATTAGAAGATGGAAAAATCTCCCATGCCTTCGTCAATCAAAATTTGATTGATCACCATTTTTATAAAGGGCAAGGGACGCAGTTTAAAGCAGTGGCGCCACCGGACGACATGGAACTGGGGGTGGCATTGGGTATGGAGTTAAGGAAGGATTCTGAGTTTCTACACAGAGTGTTGGATACCGTACTTCAAGTCACCACCAAAGAAGAACTTCAACAGCTTGAAGAACGACATGAAAAAGTAACGGTTAATTACGGTATTGAGAAAGAGATCGTCGTCATTTCAGCATTGGCTGGCGTCTGTATTTTGTTAATTGCGGTGCTGATTTACATCGTTAGAACTGGCCACCTGACTCGTACCATTAAACGCAAAGAATACGAAACTCAGATTCGCCAAAAGCAGAACAAGTGGCTATCGTCTGTACTGGATCAGCTGCCTAATAAGATCTTGATATCTGATGAAAATAATAAGCAGATTCTGGCCAATAAGCCGTTCATCAACATGCTTTCGCGCTGCAATGTAGATAAAGGCATTACAGACCAAGAACGAGAGCAAGTGCTTGATCTTACGCGAGAGTGTGTGAGCTCAGATTCAGAAAGTACGGAAACATCTTTATGCTCTTTGGGCGACAAGCACTACCGTGTGCGTCAGCAGACCCTACTCCATCCAGAGGAAGGGACTCAATACCGGATGACGGTGTTTGATGACATCAGTGAACTAAAACAGAAAGAGACGGCGTTGAAAGCATCAAACTTGAAAGCCATGAAAGCGATCGAGGCTCGCGAACACTTTCTAGCGGTCGTCAGCCACGAGCTCCGTACCCCAATCGCAGCAATGATGGGATTAATGGAGTTGTTAGAGCAAGATTTAGAACGTAAAGAGAGCAAAGAGTTGTTGAAGAGCGCAATGCAATCAGCAGAACGATTACAGTTGCAAGTTAATGACATTTTGGATTTCTCAAAAATTAATGCAAACCAACTTCAGTTAGATGTTCACAAAGGCAATGTTTATCAAGAGCTCGGGGCAACACTAAGAAGCTTTGAAAAAATCATCGAACGAAAGTCATTGGCGTTTGAGTTGAACTGGACTCCGACACCTCATGCTTTAGTGGTTCTGGATTGGTTGCGCGTCAGCCAAATCATCAACAACCTATTGAGTAATGCGGTGAAGTTCACTGAGGAAGGTAAGGTTCTCGTGAGTGTGCATGTCTGCCCAAGCCAACTTGAATTCAAAGTACAAGACACGGGATGCGGGATGAACAATGCCCAGTTAGCCACTCTGTTCCAGCCTTTTGTTCAGGGGGACAAAAGCACCAGTCGCCGTTTCGGAGGCACAGGCCTTGGCATGTCTATCGTCAAAAGCTTGGTCGACATAATGGAAGGCACCATTGAGGTTGACAGCCAAACAGAACAGGCACAACCATCACCGTACGCTTGCCAATGATCAGTCAACCACTTGATATGACGGCGCTAGTTCCGGTCTATACCGAAGACAAACAAGTTCAGCGATGGTTAAACACATGGCAAGTCACTCTGGATGAGTTTGAAAGCAAGCATCACGTGCTCGAGCTGGAACAACATTACTCCAACGTGTATCCCGATTTAATTTTGCAGAAGCTAAACGGTGAAGTGATAACGCAAACCCACTCAGCACAGACAGTAGAATACCAGTGGGACGGACGCGTGTTAGTCGTCGATGATGATGCGATCAACCGACTATTGTTCAAGCGTCAATTTGAAAAGCTGGGAGTCAATTGCCAGCTTGTTGCAAGTGGCTTAGAAGCGATTGAAGCGCTAGAACAAGCACAAAGCGACAACGTACTGGCACCCTTTAATTTGGTGATTACCGACTGTCACATGCCGGATATGGACGGTTACCAACTGACTCAAGCTCTCAAGGCAAATAAGGTTCTTGCGTCCATTACTGTCGTGACTTGTACGGCAGAGAATTCACGAAACGTGATTGAAAAAGCAGAACAAAGCGGCATTGAAACCGTGTTGTTTAAGCCATACACCCTGAGCGAACTGCAAGCCTTGTGTGAGCAATACTTATCAAGAGTCATTAACGCAGAGTCCCAAGAGGATTGGCTTGAAGCCTATAGCTATGAAGAGAGACTCGAGATGGCACAAGTGATTTGTGAAGCACTAAGCAATGACATCGCACTGATTCACTCTGGAGAGGAAAGCCTTAAGTCAGTGGCACACCGAATCAAAGGATCAGCGGCCGCCCTCAACTTAACCCAACTTGGGCATGCGGCAATGCAATGTGAATCTTTGGTGGGCAGCGAACAAGAAATTCAGGCTCGCACTGCACTTATCAACGAATTAGAAACCATCGTCAGCACGACACAGCATTGGCTGAATATGAATGGGAGCAATTAAATGAACGTTTTGATTGTAGAAGATGATCGATTACAAGCAACCAATCTTAAGATTTTGCTCAATCGTCTATTTAAAGGCACGATTACCGTCGTCCATCGAGGGTCAGAAGTCGCGACCGTTTGCGAGGCCCAACCAATCGATGTGATATTCTGCGATATTGATTTACCAGATATCAATGGGGTGAACCTACTTTCAACCCTTGCCGAAAGCTCACGTCCAAAAGGCGTGGTGATTTTGAGTGCGATGACCCAAGACGTGCTCGAAATTACCTACAACATGTGCTTGTCTGCGGGCTACGGGTTTGTTCGCGCATTAACTAAACCCATTTCTAATCAGCAACTCACTCAGATCTTCGGTGAGTTCAAACAATACTTATCGCAAGAGCAATTCGTGAGCTTGCCTGTGTTAATGAATGACGACGAAATTGACACTGCCTTCAATGAGGGCAGGTTTATCAATTACTACCAACCACAATACTCAACGTCGGATAACCAACTGATTGGAGTCGAAGCATTAGTACGTTGCCGTCACCCCAAGCACGGCATTATTGCACCTACGCAGTTTATTACTGAGATTCAGGTTCGTAATGAGTTGGATAAACTGTTCTGGATTGTGCTAGAGAACGCCCTTCAAGACATGTCCACACTGAAAGTAGACATCAACTTATCAGTCAACATGAACCAAAAAACGCTGAAGCAACCTATGAGTGAGCGACTATTTGCGTTGTGCGAACAATACCAAATAGCACCTGAACGCATCACGCTTGAACTGACCGAAGACGAAGTGTACGACTGCAGCGTCACGTCGCTAGCCAACCTCGCCAACTTACGTTTAAGAGGCGTTGGCTTAGCCATTGACGACTTTGGGACCGGTTACTCGTCCCTGAGCCAGTTAGCAACGCTGCCTTATACAGAATTAAAGATTGACCGCCAATTTATCAAAGATGCATTAACCAACTTCAAGAGCCAACAGCTCACTATTTCTAGCCTACACCTAGCAAAGTCACTAGGACTTAAATCGGTGGCAGAAGGTGTAGAAGATCATGAAACATTGGCGTATTTGCGCGAACTTGGCGTGGAACTTTACCAAGGATTTGTTCGCTGCCGCCCTATCCCCTTTGAACAATTGGAAACGTTGATCTAATTCGAACGTTGCGGCTGTTTGCTATCAGCCGCAACGCTCATTTTCTGAGTCCTTTTTAAATGAACACCAAATCTTTCTCACAGTACAATGTGTTAATTGTCGATGATGCGCCTATCGTGGCGCTGACACTGCGTAACATGCTGACCAAGCTTGGCTTTTCTGATAAACGCATATTCACAGCTCGCTTAGCAAAGGGGGCAGTTTCTATTGCTCAGCAAGAGCGCATTGACCTGATCATTTGTGACTACAACTTCGGTCGAGGCATGAACGGCAAACAGCTGTTTGAAGAGCTTACGCACCTCAAATTACTCAACCATGACACCGTATTTATTCTTGTAACGGGTGAGAACTCTGCGACCATCGTACGTGCCATCATCGAGCTGAAGCCGGACGAGTACCTGCTCAAACCTTTCAACTCCATCACGTTGCGAGAACGTATCTCAAAGCGTAAGAGCCTCTTACAGGCCATCTATCAAGCAGAGATCAACAACGATGCGCATACAGGATTAGAAGCATGCGATGAGCTGACACCATTTCATTCTGAGTATTTTTTCATTATCGAAAAGTTTCGGGCCGACTTCTTAACGCGTTTGAAGCTGCATCAAGAAGCCAAAGTCGTTTACGAGCAAGTCATTGAACGTAAAGACGTTAACTGGGCAAAAATCGGCTTAGCAAACACGCTAATCACACTGGGTGAACACGACGAAGCACAACGCTTAGTACGCGCCTTGTTAGAAGAGTCACCAAACAACGTAGAGATACGCGAGTGCGCGGCTAACTTCAGCATGCTTAACCGAGAAGTACCAAGTGCAATTGGGCATTTGGAATTGGCAAACAGCTGGGTTGAAGGCAATTCGGAGCGTGAACTGGTGATCGTCAATCTATGCTTGGCGGAACATGACTATCGTTCTGCGTTAAAGCACTACCATGTATACATGGAGATCAACAAAGACACTTACCGTAACAATACCTTTGCCAAGCTCAACATGATTCGAATCTTGCTCTATCGTGTGCGTAAACTTGAAGGCCGAGAGGATCTTCTTGTTCAAGCCAAAAACTTATTTAAGTCGATCACGAGCGGGCCAGAAAACAGGGCAATTCAAGACGAGCTCGACCTGTTCGCCGCGAACATTGCCATTGAAGAAAACCAGTACGTCTCAGCGTTTAAAGTGCTCAGTGATTTGTATCGACGTAAGCCCTTCGCTCACTTTTATGCGCAATTTCACCTAGCGTGGTTGCTACATGAGATGAACTTTGAATCAGAGTTTTCCAACGCCATTACTTGGTGTTTTGAGAATCTACAAACCGACTCAAGTGACACGATTCTTTCGAGTAAGATTACCCTTGGTCGCGCCCTAGAAACAGACAATGCAGAACGCCAAACTTGGATGCAAGAGCAATACAGAAAAATCCGAGCGGCAGAACAGGACTATCAAGCCTTGATTGATGCTTTGATTGAGCTACAGACCCGTTGTCCATTGCTACGCACGGTGTGCATCAACATCATTAAAGTACTGACGCGAGCCTTTCCAAGCGACAAGTCTTTGTTGGAAGTCGAAGTGTTGATCAAACGATGCGATAACATCGTTAAACAATTGGTTTCTCGTGAGGAACTAGAGCAAAGTGGTTATGACAAGTTCCTCTTCCTCGCTCAAGATCGCTGTCAACACATGTCAGTGGTAAACAGTCACCTTCCAGAACCAGAACTGGCAAACTAGACAGGCAAAAAGGGGCGCTTTAGCCCCTTTATCTTTCGGATTACAGGTTGAAGAAACGGTTAATCCAAGTCACCTCACCGAATGCAATCAAATCGTAGATGGTAAAGAACACCGAACAGATAACGGCAAGCTTCACCAATCGAATCGCAATTAACATCATAACTTCCCACTTACCTTTTTGTCTGAGTGTCGTTGATTCCTCGCAGTTTACTGGTTTTCTTACGAACCACAACGCATGAAACCCCAGATTACGTGAGAAAGTGTGTATCAGTGCTAAGCCTCACTTTTGTAAATTTGCTTATACATTCGGAGGCGACGGATAAAACCATTCTCTTGTCTACTCGTATCTATACTTTAAATAGTGTTTTCAATAAGTCCCAGTGGTTACACAAGGAGGGCTGTATGAAACAGATACGATTGTGGCTTCTTCCCCTACTCTTGTTTGCAAGCCAAGCGCTAGCAAGCACTGTTTGGGTATTGCCTGTCAAAGGGGCAATTGGACCCGCTCTGAGTGATTATCTGTCACGAGAAATTGAAGAAGCTCAACAAAACGGCGTTGAGCTTGTCATTCTAAAGATGGATACCCCCGGCGGGCTTGATAGCTCAATGAGGGACATCATTCACGCTATCACCACATCCACTGTCCCTATCGCGACTTGGGTCGGTCCTTCAGGCTCTCGCGCTGCTAGTGCTGGAACATACATTCTGCTCGCCAGCCACGTCGCTGCGATGGCAGAAGCCACTAACTTAGGAGCCGCGACTCCTGTTGCGTTGGGGGGAGCACCACAACAGCCGTCTTCAGACGAAGGTAAAGACTCAACAGATTCGCAACCGGAATCCACAGAAAAAGCCTCAGACGAAGTGCCTGCCAAAACCGCAATGGAAAAGAAAGTCATTAATGATGCCAGAGCCTACATCAAAGGCTTGGCGCGATTACATGATAGAAACGCCGAATGGGCAGAAAAAGCAGTCAGTATGGCGGCCAGTTTAGACGCAACCGAAGCGTTAGAACTCAACGTCATCGACTTCATAGCCAACTCACCGGAAGACTTGGTTTCAACGATTAATGGCATCGAAGTCAAACTCAACGGCAAACCGTTTAAGCTAGCGTTAGATAACCCAACTTGGGTGGAGCGCGTTCCAGACTGGCGTGCACAAATGTTGGCGGTAATTACCAATCCCAACGTAGCTTACATCCTCATGCTGATTGGTATTTATGGCTTGCTTCTGGAGTTCTACAACCCAGGTATCGGCTTGCCCGGCGTGCTCGGCGGGATTTGCCTGTTGCTAGCCATGTACGCACTGCAAATGATGCCTGTGAATTACGTTGGTTTGGGATTACTGCTGCTTGGTATTGCTCTGATGATTGCTGAAGCCTTTAACCCGAGCTTTGGCATACTCGGTTTAGGCGGTGTCGTTGCATTTGTGCTTGGCTCAATCTTCCTAATGGACAGCGATATACCCGGCTTCCAAATTGCCCTGCCACTGATTTTCGGTATCGCGATTTTCTCTGTGGGCCTCATCGTCATTACGGTTGGCTTGCTTCTTAAAATTCGCAGTAAACAAGCCACTACAGGGCTCGAAAACTTCCCGGGTAAACTCGCCGTTGTGAGCGATGATTTTGTTGATGGTACCGGTCGAGTGCAATTAGACGGAGCGCTATGGCAAGCCAAAGCAGAACAGAAACTGAAACAAGGTGACCACGTGACTGTGGTGAAAATTAAAGGGTTGACCCTAACCGTGAAACCCAGTGACCGCCCTAAGGAATAGGAGGCGCTTATGATGCTTTACACTGTTGCCGTTATCATCGTTTTATTGTTTGCACTGGCAACGCAAATGTTCAAGGTGCTGCGTGAGTACGAGCGCGGCGTGGTGTTCTTTCTGGGTCGCTTCCAAGAAGTGAAAGGACCGGGTTTGATCATCTTGATCCCCTTCATTCAACAAATGGTTCGCGTCGACTTACGTACCATTGTTTTGGATGTTCCAACTCAAGATTTAATCACCCGTGACAACGTATCGGTCAGAGTCAACGCCGTAGTTTACTTCCGAGTGGTCGACCCACAAATGGCAATCAACAATATTGAAAGCTATAGCGACGCCACTAGCCAGCTAGCACAAACAACACTGCGTTCAGTGCTTGGCCAACACGAACTGGATGAATTGCTTTCAGAACGTGAACGTCTCAATAAAGACCTCCAAGCCATTCTTGATCAGCAAACTGACGATTGGGGAATCAAGATAGCAACGGTTGAAGTGAAACATGTCGATCTTAACGACAGCATGGTGCGCGCCCTTGCCCGCCAAGCCGAAGCAGAACGTAACCGCCGAGCGAAGATCATCCACGCAACCGGTGAGTTAGAAGCGTCTAGCAAATTGAAAGAAGCGGCAGAAATGCTCAATGAAGCGCCAAATGCGTTGCAACTTCGATACATGCAAACGCTCACTGAAATCACCACAGACAAGACATCAACCATCATCTTCCCGATGCCAATCAATCTTGTCGAAGCGGTTTCCGATATCGCCAAGGCTGTGAAGAACAATCAAGGCGATAAAGAGTAAACGTGAGCAACAAAATGAAAGGGAGCAAAATGGCTCCCTTTCTTTTTAATTTTGCTCTAGGCACCTTTTGATTTTCAATAAAAAATAGAAAGTGATTTAAATGAAACGCGTATTATCATTTCGAGAAAAGTCGATATGATGGACTCACTTTCGAGGTACGCATGGTTACCGATGCTAAGCGCATCCTCATTTGTCTAATAGTATTAAGAGGATATAAACGTGTCTCATCAAATCATTACAGACCTAAACAACCGTTACACAGCGAAAAAATACGACGAAGAGAAACGCATCTCTCAAGAAGATATGGCAATCATCAAAGAAGCGATTCGCCTATCTGCGTCTTCTATCAACTCTCAGCCTTGGAAATTCATCGTAATTGAGAGCGACGAAGCGAAACAGCGTTTCCACGACACGTTTGCAAACATGCACCAGTTCAACCAACCGCACGCGAAAGCAGCATCCCACACTATTCTGCTAGCGCACGATCCAAAATTCACTAAAGAGAAATTTGCGAAGCGTGTTGATGCTGAAGTAACTTCTGGCCACCTACCAGCCGAGATGTACGACACTTTCATGGGTGCTTACGCATTTGCTGAGGCAAACACAGATGAGAACGGCTACAACGGTGGCTGGACGAAAGCGCAAGTTTACATCGCTCTTGGTAACCTAATGCACACGCTAGCGCGTCTAGGTATCGACTCGACTCCAATGGAAGGTGTAGACCCAACACTGATCGGCGAAGAGTTCAAAGCAGAACTAGATGGTCACGTATGTGAAGTTGCACTAGCAATCGGCTATCACAAAGACGGCGAAGACTACAACCACGGTCTACCTAAGGCGCGTCTACACATGGATGACGTGATTACTACTCTTTAGTGAGCATCTTCTCCTAGCTCCATGGTTCCTAGCCTAGAGCCTAGCTATCTAAATCATTGTTCAAATTGAAAGAGCCGTACTTCTTAGTCTAAGAGTACGACTCTTTTTTATCTTGCAGAGGGGAATCTACAAACGTTTTGAGTTAAAAGCCAACTAAGCTACTTGCTTGGATTTAAAGTTGCCAAGCAGTGCGTCATACAACTCGTTATCACTCAGTACGCCCACTAACTTGTTCTCTTCTACTAGCAAGATAGGTTGATTGCTGCGTTGCTTCAGTTCAATCGCCTCACGCATACTGATGTCTGGGTTAGCTTGAACGACCGTGCTTTCACCGATGTCGTCGAGTGTGGTTGAATCGCTTTCCCAATTCACCAATGACTTATCGGAATCCACTAGCGTTAAGCCTTTCGGCTCTTGCTCGACCCAAATCTGTTTATCTGCACACACCAACACGCGGTCATTCTGCTGCTTAAGCTCGGTGCAGGCTTGCATCAGCGAACGACCTTTCAAAACATTGAGCGGATTCGTGTGAGCCACAAAATCTGCTACATATTCGTTTTCTGGCGCAAGGATGATTTGCTCAGGCTTGCCGTGTTGAATCAGTTTGCCCGATTCCATAATGGCGATGTTGTTGCCGATTTTCAGCGCTTCGTCTAGGTCGTGGCTCACAAACAAAATCGTTTTGTTGAGCTTCTCTTGCAGTTGAATCAATTCATCTTGAAGCTGAGCGCGAATCAGAGGATCGAGCGCAGAGAACGGTTCATCCATTAGTAAGATGTCGGTATCCATAGCAAAGGCGCGAGCCAAGCCAACGCGTTGCTGCATGCCGCCAGAAAGCTCATGCGGGAACTTACTCTCCCACTCGCTCAGCCCAACCATTTCAAGTTGTTCACGCGCTTTTTTACGACGTTCCGCTTTGCCAATGCCCTGCATCTCAAGACCAAACGCCACGTTATCCAATACCGTTAACCACGGCATAAGCGCAAACTTTTGGAACACCATCGACACGCGATGAGTACGCAGGTTACGTAGAGTTTGTTCGTCACAGTTGGCAAGCTCTACCATATCGTCGCCATCTTTGATTTTGAGTGAACCACGAGAGATCTCATTCAAACCATTAACGGCACGAAGGAGGCTGGATTTACCCGAACCGGAAAGCCCCATCAATACACAGATCTCACCTTGTTTGACGCTCATTGAGACTTTATCAACACCAACCACTTGTCCGGTCTCATCAATGATCTCTTGGCGAGACTTACCTTGGTCTAATAGCGCCAATGCTTGCTCTTGCTGCTGACCAAACACAACGTCGAGGTTTTCAATCGTAATTGCATCCATGTTATGCCTCCTTCTGGTTTGGCGCTTTGCACAAACGGTCGAGAATAATCGCGACCAAAACAATCGCTAAACCCGCTTCAAAGCCTTGAGAAATGTTCACGGTATTCAGAGCTCGTACGACTGGTTTACCCAAGCCATCGGCACCGACTAGCGCAGCAATCACCACCATAGAAAGTGACAACATAATGCACTGCGTAACGCCCGCCATAATACTTGGCAATGCTGCTGGGAGTTCGACTTTGAATAGCAATTTCATGCGGCTAGCACCAAAGGCTTTACCCGCTTCAATTAACTCTTCTGGCACTTTGGTGATGCCAAGGTAAGTCAGACGAATCGGCGCGGCGATGGCAAAGATAATGGTAGAAATCAGCCCCGGAACGATGCCTAAACCAAACAGAACCAATGTTGGGATCAGATACACAAACGTTGGTACGGTCTGCATTAAATCGAGTATCGGGCGTAATAAGGTATACAACCACGGGCGATGCGCCGCCATGATGCCAAGCGGTACGCCAATTAATACGGAAATCGTTGTCGCAGCGAAGACGAGAACAAAGGTTTCCAGCATTTCTTGCCAGTAGCCGAGGTTAAGGATAGTCAGCAGCGCCAATACGATAAACACGACTAGAGGAATGCTGCGGTGTAGGAACCACGCAATCGCTGCGGTCATGATAATAGGTGCTGCCGGAGGCATCCATTTGAATATATCCACCACGAATAGAATGATGGTTTCGAGAAAAATAGAGATAGCATCAAAGAAACCCGACGCGTTCATGGTTAACCAATCCACGCCCGTTTCCATCCATTCGCCCAACGGAAGTTTGTTGTCCGTAATAAAATTCACAATAAAACCTTTGTGTTAATAGGTGGGCATCGCTGCCCACCTTTTCCTAAAGAGAGGAATGATTAAGCGTTTGTTTTTAGATAAGAAGTAATCGCTTGTTTTGCGTCTTTGCCATCTAACGTCTTCACGCCTTCTAGCCACGCTTCAAATTGTTGTGGGTTAGCATTCAACCACTCTTGTGCTGCTTTCGCTGGCTTCTGTTTTTGGTTCAGAATCGCTTCCATCAACTGGTTTTCCATCTCTAAGCTGAACTCTAGATTCTTAAGCAGTTGCCCCACGTTTTGACACTCAGATAGGTAGTCTTGGCGTACGTTAGTGTAAACATTCGCACCGCCGTAGTTAGGACCAAAGAAGTCGTCACCACCAGATAGGTATTCCATCTCAACATTGCTGTTCATTGGGTGTGGTGCCCAACCTAGGTAAACGATCCATTGGTTACGACGCACTGCACGAGACACTTGAGACACCATGCCCGCTTCGCTTGATTCCACTAGGCTGAAGTCTTTCAAGCCGAATGCATCGCTGTCGATCATATCTTGGATCAAACGGTTGCCATCGTTGCCCGGCTCAATCCCGTAGATGCGGTCTTTAAATTTGTCAGCATTTTTTGCCAAGTCAGCAAAGCTTTTCACGCCAGCGTCATACACGTACTTTGGCACAGCTAGTGTGTATTTTGCGCCTTCAAGGTTTGCGCGAACGGTTTCCACTGTGCCAGCTTCACGGTACTTGGCGATATCGCCTTCCATGGTTGGCATCCAGTTACCTAGGAATACGTCAATGTCGCCGTTTGCCATTGAAGAGTACGTCACTGGTACAGACAGAAGATCGGTCTTGGTTTTGTAGCCCAAGCCTTTTAACAGTTCAGAGGTAACAGCAGTGGTCGCTGTAATGTCCGTCCAGCCTACATCGGCAAATCGAACGGTTTCACATTGGTTAGCGTAAGCACCTGTCGCTACTGCACTCAGCGCGATAGATGAAAAGATTTTTGTCATCGTAGACATGTTTAAATTCCTTGTAATGATTACTGACTTTATGAGATTGAGCTTAAGTCTCTTTTCGGCGGACGCATTCTTTGCGTCTCTTGCCAGTTCGGAGCAATCCAAACTGGTGTGTTATTCGATTGTTCGAGTACGTTCCCCAAGATCATGTCCGCGGCACGCTCTGCAACCATGATAGTTGGTGCGTTTAAGTTGCCATTCGGAATGGTTGGGAAGATGGATGAATCCACCACGCGTAAGCCTTCAATGCCGCGCACTTGGCAGGCTTCATTTAGAACTGCCATTGGGTCATCGTCTGCGCCCATTTTGCAGCTACACGATGGGTGGTAAGCACTTTCCACATTTTGCTTGACCCATTCATCAATCGCTTCATCGCTGGTGATGTTAAGACCGGGCTGGATCTCTTCACCACGGAACGCATCCATTGCAGGTTGATTGAGGATTTCACGCGTTAGACGGATACAGTCTCGCCAATCCTGCTTATCTTGTTCCGTCGAGATGTAGTTGAACTCGATTTTTGGCTTGTCATTTGGGTTAGCAGAAACCACTTCGACACTGCCGCGACTCTCAGGCTTGTTTGGACCAACATGCACTTGGAAGCCGTGACCATCAAATGCCGCGCGTCCGTCATAACGCATTGCTGCTGGTAGGAAGTGATATTGAATGTTTGGCGATTTCAATCCTTCACGAGAGCGGATGAACGCACACGATTCAAAGTGGTTGGTTGCGCCCAGACCTTTGCGCGTCAGAATCCACTCCGTACCAATCAAACCTTTGCTGATCAAACCTAACTTGCTGTTGAGAGTAATCGGCTGTTTACAGTGATACTGGAAGTAAACTTCAAGGTGGTCTTGCAAGTTCTTACCCACGCCTTCTAGAGCGTGTTTCACTTCAATACCCGCTTTTTCAAGCACAGTCTTAGGACCAATACCCGAAAGTTGCAGCAGTTGTACCGAGCCGATGGAACCTGCGCTCGACACAACCTCTTTGTTGGCAAAGCACTGTTTGACCTTGCGGGATTGCTCGAACTCAATGCCGACCGCTTTCTTGCCTTCAAGCAAAATACGATGAGCCGTTACGCCTTTCATCAAGGTAAAGTTACTACGTTTTTTTGCACGGCTTAAGTAAGCGTTAGAGGTAGAAGCGCGCACACCTTTATCTACCGTCATGTGCATCGGACCGAAGCCCTCCTGCTGATAACCGTTGTAATCTTGTGTTTCTGGGTAGCCCGCATCTTTGCCCGCATCGATAAACGCTTGGTAAAGTGGGTTCAACTTCATGTCGTTGCCGTTACACGTCCCAACAGGACCACTGTCGCCACGGTATTGGTCTGCGCCGCCTGTCCACGTTTCCGCTTTACGGAAGTACGGCAAACACGCTTGGTAGTTCCAGCCTTTCGCGCCTTCTGCTTCCCATTCGTCAAAGTCACAAGCATGACCACGAACATAAACCATGCCGTTGATCGAAGAACTGCCGCCTAACACTTTGCCACGTGGACAATGCAGTTGGCGTCCGTCTAGTCCCTCTTCCGTTACAGTTTCGAACTGCCATGCGTACTTTTCAGTATTCATCGGGTAAGACAGCGCCGTTGGCATTTGGATGAAGATGCTCTTGTCTGAGCCACCCGCTTCCAACAGTAATACTTGGTGCTGACCGCTTTCACTCAGGCGATCCGCCAAAACACAGCCTGCCGAGCCAGCACCGACGATGATGTAATCGTAGTGTTGTTGCATTACAAGTCCTCCTGACTGATTAGACGTAAGGGCTGTCGAAATCACCCAAATGCACTAGCACGCTCTTGGTTTGGGTGTAATGCTTAAGGGTCTCAACGCCGTTTTCACGTCCAATGCCAGACAGTTTGTAACCGCCAACAGGCATTTCAGCTGGGGAATCGCCCCACGTATTAATCCAACAAATGCCTGCTTGAATTTGATGAATGACGCGGTGTGCACGAGAGAGGTTTTGCGTAAACACGCCAGCCGCAAGCCCGTAATCTGTGTTGTTAGCACGTGCAATCACTTCGTCTTCGTCACTGAACTTAAGCACTGACATTACGGGACCAAAAATCTCTTGCTGCACATGCGGCATGTCGTCTTCGCAATCAATGAAAACCGTTGGCACAACAAAATTACCACTCGCCAAGCCGTTCTCTGTGACTTTGTAGCCACCAGTCAGCAACGTTGCTTTGCTTGCTTTCGCTTGCTCAATTGCGGAAAGAACTTTTGATTCGTGTTCTTTGGAAATTAGCGCGCCAATTTGAGTTAGCTCATCAAGCGGATCGCCAACCACCAGCAGTTCGGTACGTTTCTTAAGTTGAGCGACAAACTCATCATAAATACCTTCATGAACGAACACGCGAGTACCGTGCGTACAGACCTCACCTTGGGTGTAGAAGTTTGCAACCATCGCAGCAGAAACCGCGTCGTCTAGCTTGACATCATCAAAAATGATCATTGGAGATTTACCGCCAAGCTCCATGGTCACTTGCTTTAGCGTATTGGCGCTGTCACCCATCACCACTTTGCCCGTACCCGATTCCCCCGTGAAAGAGACTTTGGCGATGTCTGGATGTGCGGTGAGCATCTGCCCTACTCGGTAATCACCCTGAATGACGTTGAACACGCCATCTGGCAATCCCGCTTCACTGTAGATTTCTGCTAGTTTGAGTGCGGTCAACGGAGTTTCTTCTGATGGTTTAAAGATCATCGCATTACCCGCAGCAAGTGCAGGAGCAGACTTCCACATCGCGATTTGAATTGGGTAGTTCCACGCACCAATGCCCGCACAAATACCCAGAGGTTCGCGGCGAGTGTAGAAAAACTGTGATTCATTCAGCGGTTGCTGTTCGCCATGCATGCTAGGCGCAAGACCTGCGTAGTATTCGATCACATCTGCGCCCGTTACAATGTCTACGCAATTCGCTTCTTGGATCGGTTTGCCTGTATCCACAACTTCTAGCGCAGCCAGTTCATCGTTTCTTTCACGAAGTAGCGCCACCGCTTTAAGCAAAATGCGACTGCGTTCTGTCGCCGTCATGGCAGACCAAATCGCAAAACCGCGCTTGGCAGATTCAATTGCCGCTTGCATATCTTGCTGGTTTGCCTGCTTCACATTCGCAAGCGGTTCACCATTGGCGGGATTGTACGTAGTGAAGTGTTCTTCTGAGCATCCTAGGTGCATGGCACCATCGATGTAGTGTGCTTTCATATCCATTTGAAGGTTTGACTCTTTATTTTAGTTTTGAGTAGAACGTGAGCTGTTTATCGAGATAGTCGTTGATGATGACGCGTGCTTTCTCGGCATCGATGCCTTGCGGGTTGAGCGTTCCGCGCAGCCAAATGCCATCGATCAGTGACGCAATACCATGCGCTACAAGCTCTGCTTGGTCGTTATCCAGCAAAGCTTTTAATTCTTTTTTTAGGTGAGAAAGGAGACGTCGTTCATTCACTCGTTGCAGACGTTTGAGCTGCGCGTCATGCATGGAGTACGACCAGAATGCCAACCAAGTTTTTGCCACTTGGTTCTCGGCTTGGAAACCCACAAAGTTGCCGTCGATGATGGCATTAATACGTTGATGATGCGCATCAGCCGGTAGCTGGCTTAGGTTCTCTTTGATGGTTGCAGAAAGCTGGCGCAAGATCTCACGCATGGTCTCTTCTAACAGACCGTGCTTACCACCGAAATAGTGATTAATGATCCCCGTTGATACCCCTGCTTCTTTGCTGATCAACGAGATGCTCGCGGCGTGCAAACCAACTCTGTCAATGACCGACATCGTCGCTTTGACTAGCTGCGGTTTTCTGATTTCAGGCATCCCAACCTTGGGCATTTTGCATCCTTGTTATTTTTAATTGAACGGTTAGTTAAATATAAAATGCCTTAAATTTAGTTCGAACTCAAACTAATTATCTAGAAAAAACAACAGATACAGCCGAATCATTTCGACTACAATCATTACTAAAACTTGAGAAAAGATAGATTTTACGAAGATTTAATACGTAAAAACAGAAAAATAAAAACCTTAACAATCAACAATTAAACCACCTTTAATGCAAGTTATAGAGATACCAGCTCATGAGCAATTCGTGCGCATCAAAAGTACAAACAAAGACAAATACAATGAACTCAAATAATTTCAGCACGTTTTATTTTTAGAGTTGTCAATTGAGTGAAGGTCATTCGACTATCCTCTGTTCTGCTTTCAAATGTAAAACAAGCTGCCCCCAAGCATGCTAGCTATCTTGCCTCACCACCTACAATTTTTCCTCAAGATCATGCTAATTTGATTACTCATCCTCTGGATAAAAACTCATTTTCTCTTTCCTAAAAACTAATGTCGTTTAATGGCAATTTTTGAAAGTCATTCCCCTTTATCTTACTTATCAACTTGTTTGAATTAGGAAAGAGAAATGTAAGCACGCAATGCCCTTTTAATTTTATTGGCTAGCACGATTGGCTTTAACGCATACGCGATTTCAGACGCTAGCAAGATTGGTGCGAACGCAGGTGCAATGAGTTACTGTTTCGATCACATTGCATCTAGCAAAGACAAATCAAAATATCGCATGCAAGAGCAGAAACCTTGAGAGAGTATCAAGATCTAGATCGTAGTGACCGAACAAAAGTGCTGGTAATTAAAAAGAAATCTGTATCTCTTTGTACGTGCATCATATCGAGTAACTCGGGATTAGAATTGGCATTTCACGACAGATGAATATTCAAGAGCTAAGCACGTTTCTGAGCCACTAAACAAACAGCTAATTACTTCGGGCTATGTTCCGTAGGGTATAAAGGTATAAAAAGAGCCACAAACTGTGGCTCTTGGTGACGATGGTCTATGGTCTATGGTCTATATCGTTTAGTTCATACTCACCATACAAACGAGCTTGTTCTTATCAAATGCTTTATCTAGTTCTTGGTGTTTTACCGATGAATAGACTTTTCCTTGTTCAGTCCAATAATCTCCGTCAGCGAGATTGGCATACTGTTCCAAATACTCATAAGCAGCTTTACTCGGCAAACTTGAGGACAAACGCTCACAGTATTGCGACGCCTCTTCACGATTCAAGAAAATGTCGTGAGACTTTTGGTTTCCTTTGAATTTAGGCAATAAATAGGTGAATGCTTCGTCTTTGTAGAGCACCTTGTTGGTATAACGTTTCACATCTTGCGCTTTAGTCGTGTTCAGTTCCGCCACTGCTCGAGAAGGCAACAGGCTCTCAGAAAACTTTGTATTGGTTTGAGCATCACTCTGGCCGCTATACGTATTCTTTGATTCTTCGGCAATTAAATTGGCCGGGGCCGTTTGCTCGGGATTCGCCTTTTTTGAAAATGGAAAGAAGTAATCACCGCCATTCTTAAGGTTGAGTTTAAGCGACTGGGTTTTGTCTTTGTTAACCGCACGCACACTATAAATCCCAACGTAATTGCCTGTTACATCGACGCTTTCACCACTACCGACTTCTTGATCGTTGATGTAGAAGACCGTATTTTTTGAGTTTGAACGAAATACAAAGCGCACTCTATCTAAGTTTAACGCCTGTCTAAGCTCGACTTCTGTATTTGCACTGTAGGCGTATTTGTAGCTCGCGTCTGCAGTAAAAGACAAGTCACCATTTAATCTTTGGTTTGCATCCACTACTCTAAAACTCGTGAGTTGAATGCGTGACAAGCCGCCTTTACTCAATACGAAGGCGTTCTTAATGGAAGGAAGGTTTCTGTTTACACAGGTCGACAAACTCTCAGCGACGTTACACTGCAAATTACCATCGTAGGAGTCGTGAAGGATGCGTTTCGATTCATCCAAATGACGAGCTTTGATCTTCTCGTAGAGGACGAGAAGTGCGTCATTTTTCACTCGTTCTATCTGACTGGCAACTTGCTGATCTTCTGAAAGCTGGTGTTTGGTCTCAACGAGCAACTTCCCTGCCGTTTCAATTTCCTTTTTCATGGTGTTCACTTTGGCAGACATATTACGCAAAGTGAGAATAAGCGAGTCATCGTAAACGCCATCGACTAACTTATCTTTTAAACGATTTGAATCCGATTTGATCATCTCGACGTTATTAGCCAAATTGATCTTTGTCGACGCAATCTCAGCACTTAACTTATTGTAATGCGAGATAGTTTCGTCAATATTGAGTGCTTTATACTCTTGCTCGTACGTCGAATTAATACTGTTTAGTTTATCTTGCTCATTGAAGTTAATCAGCTCTGAAGAAGAAGCCATACCACTCCATGCTACACCTACTATTATCGCTATTAACTTTTTTGGTTTACCCACTGCCACACCAATTTTTCCTACTAACACAACACTCGTTTGACGCTTCACCCAACTTCGTTAGTAAGATGAAGCGTTGTGATTGAATCCTAATCTTCAGTTTTCACTGAGTCATTTTTTGAAACCCATACTTCGGATCGCCTATTTTGCGCTCTTCCTTCAACCGTTGAATTAGATGCGATAGGCTGAGTCTCACCAAATGAACGAACGACAATACGAGTTCTCTCCACGCCATCAGTACTCAAAACTTTGGACGTCGTTAAGGCTCTTTGCAGCCCCAGTTCTTGGTTGTAACCTTCAGAACCTTTGCTGTCAGTATGGCCTTCTACTGTAATTGGGCTATCACCTTCGCTTAAAGACGACGCTAATTGGGTTAACGCTTTATTGCCCATAGGAGTTAGGCTGGATTGATCAAAACCAAAATGCAGACGCGCAACCAAGCCATCGCTTTGTTGATGGTTATTTTGGTTACTGATCCAAGTCATACACCCAGACTTATCCAAACCTAGCTTCGACACCTCCGCTAGACGCTGTCTGAGTTTGCTACTTTCGGACTGTTGTTCGATTTGTAGAAAGCCCTGTCGATGTTGAGCAATCCCAACGGCATCATCCACACTCACACTATGTTGATACTCGCTGAATGTGTTGTCGCAATAGACGCTAAGTCCTTCCTCCGCCTTAATGGCAACGCTAAATGGCAGCGTTGATATAGCGACTGCACCAATGACTAACTTCTTCATATTTTCCTCTAGTACAACTTAGTTATTCCGCTTGTTTTTGAGCCTTTGCGGATAAGTTCTTCAATCTTTTCAATTAATTCGTCTAGGTTAGAGACATCAATAATGTCTTCACGAGGGTCAACAACGCAGTCTTGAAAACCACTTTGTTGGGAGGCGCGAAAGTCGATACCAATAACCCCAATGTATAAACCCGGAATCTCTTGCCTTGCTTTGTCACACATCCCCCAGTCCACAAGACCTTTGAGGATGCCGTTGTCTGGACTTTCCTGACCATCACTTAAAATCAGCAGCATTTTGATCTTCTTGTTGTACGCTTGCTGCTCTTCCTGGTCGGCGCTATTTGGATTACCCTCATTTAGGATCTGTGCTCCGCGCAAAATACCTTGAAAAGCTGCAGTACCACCATTTGCCCACATAGAATCAACAGCGGTTAGGTCAGAGAGTCTGTTGGAAAGGCGCAGATTGTAAAATTGCGACGAATTATTATCACCATGTGCGTTAAACAACCGGCTTCCATTGACACCATAGTAGTTTGCTTTAAATCCAGATTTATCAGTGAACATCGTAGATACCGAGGTTGGAATATCTGTATAATTGTATACGTCCGCAACTTCGTATCTATCTAGATCTATTACATCTTTGATTCTCTTGGCGTATTTATGATTAGTACTTTTTGGCTGAGGACACCGGTCCTGATTACGAGCACATCTTTCAACTTCATCCTTAGAAAAACCATTCCAATAATCCCAGTCTACATCGTTATAGGAGTACGGAGAGAGGTAAGAATTGTAGCTATACTTATAACTTAGTTGACTTGTAGCATTTGCTCGATACCAATTAGCTACTTCTCTAGTCCTTACATTAAATGGTACAAATCCAACACGATTCAGTAATTTGTCACTTGTTGTATCGTCTCCCGGATCATCACAAACGTCTTTCCACTCTCCGTCAACGTATTCTTGTCGAGTTGATTTACACAAAATATTGTTTGATATCTGTCTAATAGCCGTTTTCAAATCATCGATTTTTTTATGTCGATTGGATCCCCACTTGTCTTTCATCGAACCTGAAAAATCGGACACAAATACAATGTCAATATTGTTGTCTGCAAGATAAACTGGGTATTTCCTGGCCAGCGACCTTCCCGCTAAATCTTGTTGTTTACCGAATGAAGGAATAAAGCTACTAGCAAACCAAGAGTCATGCGTCGTTCTAGCGTTCACAGTATATTGGATGTATTCAAGAGCCCCAGTATTTTTATCTTCAGCTTGATAAAACCGCTGAGCAGAGAGACTACTTGACTTGATGTCTCGTACATAACTTTCAACGTATTTGGTTGCTAATTTACGTGCAGCGCCAGGTTGGTCCTCGATAGTCACTGCCAAAACTGCGGCTTCTGCGGCATCTCTCAAGCGACTTGTCTCTTGAACATATCGAGTCCCTTCAACCGCCCAAAATGTGAACCCCATAATGGGCACAAGTAATAAGCCCATCCAAACTGCAGCGACACCTTTCTGCCGACTTAGGCTTCGATACTGATACTGCTTAATTCTCATATCATTATCTCCCCGGCATTATTGAAGAAGAAGTAATGGCAACAGTTGTGCTATTACCACCGTTAAAGAAAGGTTTAAACCAAGAGGTCTGCTCTTCACACAAACTGACTCGATATAGTGGGAACACCACCGTGTTTTCAACTGGCACTAGCTCTGCGTAGGAACGAATAGAATCGGTTTTGCAATTTAGGCTTTTGAATTTATCACTCGTAAATACAGCCATGTTCGTCTTGTTAGTCAAAGACTCTATTCTTATCGCTACATCCTCTGGTGGAATATTCAGCATTCGACCAGCCACTGCAGCAAGATCCAATAGATCATCGTGGGTCACCGATAAGTTCTTTCCTGCTAATACGTCTGCCTCGAAATAGCGGGTTCGTTCTTTAATGACATTAACTAAAGCGAAACTGGAACGATCAAGTTTGGCGCGAACAAACAATTGGTGACTAAGATCTGCGCCAAACAAATACACACCCCATAACGCGGCGAGGACAAAAACTAGCTCAATAGTAAATGAGCCCTTTTGGTATTTATTTGGAAAAGCAGCCCTCTTATGGAGTGTCATTGTCCCACCCCTCATGCTCTAAATTTAGAACCATAGTACTAGATATATTTCTGTTTGAAGCACCCGACAGTTTTAGTATCGGGGAATATCGGTAAGTCACAGTGATCTCTGCAAGGTCATAATTAAAACTCAAGCCTTGACCTGCATGTCCCTTATCTTTAATGAAATCGTCATAACTCTGGTAGTAACGACCCGAAATCGAGAATCGAGAACTATCAATTAAAAAGTGCCAAAGGCTTTCATCGTCTTCAATCAAAGACTTAAATTTATCTTCATATTGTTCATTAACTCCCCTACCTTCATAAATTTTGGTATTCCGGATCGTTTCTCGTAAGGAGTACTCCGTCATATTCACAACATAAATTTGATAGCTCGACTCAAAAATCGCGAAGGTGGCAAAAAATAAAATGAGTGCACCTACGACAAATTCAATCGCTGTAACCCCTCTTTGCCTACACAAACTTCTCATCATTAACCCCTAACTTGAGTTAATTCTGTAGTAATTCTCAGAATCTCTTGGTCAGAAAAATCGCCCTTAAGTAGCTTTCTGGCTGCCTCCACTTGTTGCGTTTTAATCAAGGCGATGGCTAGATTTGCCTTAATCACTTTATTTGCCGGATTGTCTTTTAAAACTGGCGTGAGCATTGCTATTGCCTGTTCATATTCACCATTAGCCATGTGAATCATCGCGATGTTGTTTTTGATTACGACATCGTCATAGCCACGTAAACGGGCATTATTCAATTCTTGATAAGCAGCATCGTATTGGCCTGCTTTGGTATAGGACACTGCAAGCAAAACATGCACTTGCCCTGATGAATTGCCAGACTTGATGGAAGACAAATAGGCCGAGATTGCACTAGTCGTGTCGCCCTTAGCATCAAATACTTGTCCCGCTAGCTGGTACAAGTTTGATGTTTCAACACCTTCTTTTTGTAGATGCTGAACATAGAAATTAGCCGATTCAATATCCCCTTTATGGAAATACGCCCAAGCCAACTTTTCCTTTATTTTTGTATCTTGAGAGCCTTGCTTTAGCATGGATTTGTAATGGCTGATTAAGCCGTCGTAGTTTTTCACTTTTTCCATGTTAGTGACGTCGTCTTGTGTCTGGCTCTGTTGCGAAGAGGTCGACTGACAGCCCGCCAAAATGCCCAACGTAAGCAATACAATACAAATACGTTTTCCAATCACTCGATAGTCCTCTCTATATTTATGGCATTTGCATGATTCCCGGAGCGAGAATCAGAATAACGATTGGAAACATGATGAAAAGGATCAAAGGCACACTCATCTTCGCAGAAAGTTTACCGACCTTTTCCTCTACCGTAAGGATTTGTACCTTTCGCATGTCCTCCGCAAGGTCGCTCAATACTTGAGCTACGGAAGTTCCGTATTGCAAATTTTGAATAATGGTAAGTACAAAACTTCGTATCGCTGGCGTAGGGATACGCTCACTAAGATCAGTTAATGACTTCTCCAAACCATGTATTTTTGCGGAATCGGAAGTGCGTTTGATTTGATAGCATAAGTCCGAATCAAAATCTGCCAGCTCTCTACCCAGGTAAACTAGGGCTGCCTCTATGGTCATGCCAGTTTGAACACAAACAGACATCATATCTAAAAGGTAAGGCAATTGAGCAGAGGTCTTTCTTATCAGTAATTTGCGTCTAATTTGAAGCAGCGAATCAGGACCAACGATCACAGTAATTAGAGTGAAAGTAATAAAGATAAGTTGATTCCGCTGTTCCATGCCTGAAAACAATACGGCTCCTGACACCAAAGCTAGCACCAGCAATTTGGCAGGAAAATAAAACTTTGCCCACTCAGTGTTGTAATAGCCAGCCTCAATCATCTTTTGTTCAAGTTCATGTCGATGTTCTTTACCAAAACGAACAAAAAAGCGATTGACCATTGAAGGTGATTGATGAGTATGATCCTCCACGTATAGCGCAATTTTTTTGCGTCTCTGATCTCTACGAAATGAATCTACTATCAGAAAAGACATCGAAATAACGAGCACAATTAGAGCAACCAATAGCATCATGCGCGCACACCTCTCACGAGCAACCAAACAATAAATAGCCCAAAGAACTCACTACCAAGAACATAAAATAAAACCTGTCGACCAGCTGGGTCATATAAAACGAAGTTGACATTTTCTGGGTTTACATAGTTGAGCATGATCATGAATATCAGAGGAATAGCAGCGACGATTTTTGCCGAAATTCTCGCTTCAGACGTCATTGCCATTTTCTTTTTCTCAAGTGTCCTAGCATCAACAAGTACTCGAATTAACCTTGCTAGCACGCCCTTTAATTGGCCACCACGCGTAATGTTTGCCCGTAATGTGACAGTAAAGAAGAGAAATTCAGGATATGGGTAGTTTTTACAGGAACGTTTTAGAACAACTTCCGGGGACTCCCCCAGTTTTAGGCGGTCTCCCATTAATTTAAACTCTTGGCCAATCGAGTTATCCATCACATCACCAACGTAACTAATGGCCTGCATTAGACTGTCACCTGCTGTAACGGCACTCATCAAAATGTTTAGAGCATCAGGAAATGTATTTTCAAAGTCTCTGCGCCTTTTAGTCATCAAGTAGCGGTACCCGAACAGCGTCAGCAGCAGTGATAAACCAAAGATGAAAAATATGTTAGAAAGCAAAAGTAACTTAACGACAAAATACCAAGAAGCGATGAGGCTACCCGTAATGTACAGAGCGATATAAAGAGACGAACGCGGCCCCAGTACTTTCAGAGTTGGTGAGACCGACTCTTTAAACTTTTGCCAGCTTTGTTTACGCACCAGAGATTTAACGTTAATTGCGTTAAAGTTTTCCGCTTCCACTTCTTCAATATTGAAAAACTGGTCGACCTTTTTAACCTTTGAATCTCGGACTAAAAGCAGAACTACAGCAAAGAGGAGGAGAGAGAGCCAAAGCATGCTATATCCCCTTAAATGATGCCATCAGCTCATCATAAAGACCGAAAAAGTGGGCCTTTTTTACAAGCTCAGAGCGCTGCATAATACCACTGGTGACAAAGTCACCTTTCACGGTTTCGCCAAAATGAGTATCGTCATGACGGAAACGGTAAATCTCTTCCATCACTACACTATCCCCTTCTAAACCAACGATCTCAGAGATACTCGTTATTTTACGAGAACCATCGCGTAGTCGGTTAACCTGCACAACCATTTGCACAGCACTGACGATCGTTCTTCGAATCGCATCAAGAGGCTGATTTAAATTCGCCATCATAACCATGGACTCAACACGAGCGATCGCATCGCGCGGTGTATTCGCGTGTAGCGTCGACATAGAACCATCGTGGCCAGTATTCATCGCCTGTAACATTTCAAATGCTTCAGAACCACGACACTCACCAAGAATGATTCGATCTGGGCGCATACGTAGCGCATTGATAACCAAATCACGCTGGTTCACCGCACCAGTTTGTTCAACGCTGGAGGTTCGCGTTTCAAGTCGAACCAGGTTTGGTTGTTGTAAACGAAGCTCAGCTGCATCCTCAATCGTTATAATACGCTCATCTTCTGCAATATACTGAGATAGTGCATTGAGTAGTGTGGTTTTGCCGGAGCCGGTGCCGCCTGAAATAAGAATATTTATTCGACAGCGGGAAGCGATCATCAAAACTCTTGCCATGTCTGGAGACATAGAGCCAAAACCAATTAAATCCTCGAAGCCAATGTTCTGTTCTCTAAACTTACGGATAGAAATTGAGGTTCCGTCCAAAGCAATCGGTGGGATAACTATGTTTACACGACTGCCGTCTTCAAGTCTCGCATCAACAGTTGGAGATAACTCATCAACGCGTCTACCAACGCGAGAAGCGATACGTTTTGCAATCGCTAGAAGCTGCTCTTCATTAACAAACGAGACTTCTGATTTTTGCACCTTACCGTGTCGTTCAAAGAAGATATTGTCTGGGCCATTAACCATGATGTCTGAGATCGATTGATCTTCAACTAGTGGTTGCAATGGCCCAAGACCAAAAAGCTCGTCCATGAGGCTTTTTACTAACCCAGACTTCATCATTGAAGTTATCGGACGTTGATAGCCGTTGGCTAACAGATCAACTGCGGCTTGTATTTGTGACTCTAGATCTTTGCGATTCATTTTCTGAACCGCTTCGGCATCTAGCGCTTCAAATATCTGACCACGAAACGCTAGGTATAAATCCTTGTTTGAACTCATTTAACACGCACCCTTTTCAACCAAGATCCCTTACTTTTTTGAGTGACAGGCTGGCCATTGATCAGCTTCAGTAGCTGTTCCATAGAACGGCTGATGTTGCGGTCGTGTTTATGCGCTCGCTTACCATCGATAATGATATGTGATAGTGACTTGCAATAGTCAATTTCGAGATCAACAGGTACGCCCAAATATTTAGGTAGATCGTCTTTTTGCAGTACAAACGCATTTTCCGGGCGGTGATAGTTCACCATTGTGATCACTCGGGTTCGAGATGAAAGTGTAAGCTGTAAATTAGCTATTTTTTCAAACAGTCGTTTGGCACTTCTTGTAGAAGACACGGAAGCATCAAGAACCAACACAACCACATCAAAATTTTCCACCAACAGCTGAGGTTCAACTTTAAAATCAACACCACCAGAAAAATCTTCAATGATGAAATTAGTATTACGAGCTAATAGCTCACAAAGCGTTTGGTTGTAGTTGAGGATATCGTTCTGGCTCATATCGCCATCAATCGCCAACACACGTAGATTTTTTCGTGCATTGAACAGGTAGCTCAATGCCCCTTCCTCATCCATCTCATGCAATGGCGCAGTGAACTCGTCTATAGCACGGGATTTAAAGTCTTTTAGTCCCAGCAGAACATCGATATTGGTGTCCGCATATTGATGGTCGACAAGAATCGTATCGCTACCTTGAGTAGAGAGCAGTGAACTTAACTCGGTAGTAATGAAGGATGCTCCAACCCCACCTTTCGAACCAACAACCGCGACACGTTTTGCTTTACGCTTCTGACTTACGCCAGAAAATGTCTTGAGGTTTTTGTTCACATGATTCAAGAAGTCAGCAAACTCTTGTTTATTGACTGGCCAAAAAACGTAATAGAAGCCCATCTCTTTGAGAGAACGAAGCGTCGAGATCGCGTCTTCCTTGCCAATTACTACCACCCCTTTATGAGTTGGCACTTTGCTGGCAAACGCTTTAGCATCTTCAACAACGCTGCGGGATTCATTCAGTTCAAGGATGACGATGTGACTGCTTTGTTGCTCTGTCAGCTTGGTTGAGCCCGAGTTCGCTTTTACGCATTCAGGATCATTCCAGCCTTCAAAGCGGAACACTTCTTGAACTAGGTTCAAACACTCTTGTGATTGATAAAATAGCGTACAACCAGCGACCCCTGTCGTTGTGGATGGTGCGGGCTTTGCCTTGGTCGTTAGGGCTTTCGTCAGATCAAACATGATTATTCACCTATCAATCGAGACTTATCGGATACTTGCTTTAAACGCATCGATTCGACAAAACAATCTGGTTGTCCAATTCGAGCCTGAAACTTTGCTGGCAAGCATTGTTGAGTCCTCAAACGCGTTAACGTCACATGAATATTGAGATCGCTCGACAAAGAAGGCCTAGAGCGGTACTCAACTCTTTGTGGTGCGATGATATGTGACGGATACTGCTTAAAAATCGGCTCCAACATCGCTTTAGCGCGTGTGGATTTGTACTCCACTACGTAAGTAGCGCCTTTATCCATCGACTCAATATCGCGAATAAGTTGCTCAATCTTCTTAGCAGTTTCAGTGCGCTTTTTGATTGCAAACTCAAAACTGTGGTTTTCTTTATACACAATCGCTTCTGCGCCATTGCCGCCGAAATACCGCTCGTTTGCACAACCTAGGAGTGATGATGTCAACAAAGCAATGAATACAAGGTTCTTCATTGGATAAACCCTCCTTCCGACAACAGACGAATCGTGGCATCAGAAGACGCAATAGAATCTTTATTGGTCTCGATGTTCAACCAACGAGCCAATGTTGACGTTTTTTTGATGTACGGTAGTTGCACATCTCTCGGCTTAATAGGCTCAACTAGGTTTACCGTTGCCACGATAATCAATTCCGTGCGCTTTCTCTCAGTCATAGCTTTGCGAAACGCAGCACCTAATATTGGGATATCGCCGACAAAGGGAATTTTTTGCATTTTTTCTAGGTCAGCACTGCTCATCAAGCCACCTAGAACAAAGCTGTCGCCATCAGCTAACTCAACCGTTGTTAACGCTCGTCTTGAAGCCAATTGCGGCACTTTTATACCTGCTGCTTCTACGTAGCTTTCGACCTCACTCACTTCCGGTGCGAGTTGCATGCGAATTTTGTCTTTGCTTAAAACTTTTGCTGTAAGATCCAGCTTTATACCAAACTCTTTGAAGGAAATGTTTACGTTATTATTCGTTGAGATAATCACTGGTACTTCACCACCAACTAAAAAACTAGCCGATTCGCCAGATAGCACCGTCAGGTTTGGTTCTGCCAATACTTCAGCAACTTGATCATTGCCTAAAGCGGTAATTAACGTACTTAGATTCGCGGCATCAAACTGATCGAAAACGAACTCACCAACACTAGAGCCGACAGAACTCCAGTCTACACCAACAGTTTTACCAAAGGATTCTGTCACTTGTGCCACCGAGATTTTAACGTTTACTTGTTGAGTCGTTGCAACCTCAATGCGCTCGACAATTCCTCTCCAAGACATGTTACGCGCAAAAATCATCCCTTCCGGAGCCTCGTACTGGGCGTAATCAGATTTAAACTCAAACTTATCCGCTTTATCCCATTTCTTAATTTTTTCACGCCCAAGTAAAGTTGCAACTAAACGATAGATTTCATCTCGTGTCTCTTCTGAATCGACAACACCACTGACAGCGACTTGTTCCCCAATTGACTGAAGCGTGACCTTCGCATCCGGAAAATTAAATTTGATCTGACGTCTAACATCAGTCAAATCCAAGTCCACAATAATTCGGTCTGAAAGCAAGACATCTTCATCGATGCCATAGACAATCAAGCGTGCTTGCCCGATACCGTTAGCAAACACGACCAAGGTGGTGTCGTTAATGACTTTATAGTCAGCAAGATCAGGATTGCTGATGAACACTTTGCCAATCGGCTGTTTAAGCGAAATATGCTGTCCATCATGTAGAGTGATTGAACGATCAGCTGCGTGTGTTTTTGTCACAAAGAACAAGCAAAGAAAGACGGACGTGATGAATATTGAAAGTGATTGGCTAATTCGAGATTGTATTACCATTAAAGAGCCTCCCTTCGTTCAATGACATTGCCACGTAGTTCTTCGATGCCGGTGTAATTATCAATAACATTGCGCACTTCAGCGTACTCTGGTTTGTTGTAGGTTTGACTTCGGTATATTTCGATATGCATGGTTCGTTGTGCCAAAGCCAGTTTTGCTAAGTCGTCCGGTTTCACCTCAATGACCACGGTTGTCAGCCCATCTTCATTAATTGGGGAACGCGCGGTAACAGAGCTGTCATCTTCGTCATCACCACCAATATTTAGGACCTTGACGTGCTTTAAGAACATTGAAGCTTTTAAACCTTTAAAGCGTTTAGGTTTATCAATATTCTTAGCAAGGTTATCGTTGGGTGAGCTGACCGTGAGAATATCGATATAAGAGCCAGGACGAATGTAGTCATTGATTAAGTTCTGGTCGCTTACTTCAAGCGGATATAATGTCATTCCTTCCGTTACCAGAAGATCGATATAACCAGCTTGTCCGGGACTAACTTGATATTCCGGTAACACAACAGCACCTTTTTCAAGACTTCTATTGAGCAAAACTGAGGGTGAAAAATTTATCTGAGCATCTTCCCTTACACCAAGTACCAGGGCTTCGCTCAAAGGAAATTGCTGTTTAGCCACACCTTGAGCATCGATAGCATGCCCTTTTTCATAAGCTTTTGTGGTCACCCAAACAGCAACGTATTCTTCGTTTGGCTTCTCCACCACTTCAGTATTAGCTTTCGGTTGAGGATTGCTTTTGAATAAATCGACAACACCTAACGCGCCCACTATCAAAGCAGCGATTGCAACAAGTAATACCAGTCGAGATCTCATATTGTCCCTATTCTTGGAGGATTAAATGTGTGGCGTATTTTGAGTTAAAATGACTAAGTAAAATCCAACACTTATTGCTATCCCATATGGGATGCCTTCTCTCGTGTTAGCTGTGTTAGTTACCAGTTTTCGGTTCACCAAATAAGCAATGGCTAAAAATCCACCAAAAAAAGCCATCATAACGAGGCTCCAAAGTAAATCTTGTAGCGGGATAGTAAGTGATAAAACTGCAGCATATTTAATATCACCAGCCCCAACCCAGATAAAAGCATATAGGATTAAACCACCCACTAACACGACCAAAAACGTAGTAAGTTGGATGTCTAATGGTGACAGAAAGTACTGAAAAAAAAGCAGCATCCATAAGGTATGGTTATGTATTTTTCGATGAATAAAATCAACGATGGACACATATATGCATATTATTAACAATACCAATAAATACGATTCATAACTCAAAACAAAGACTCTTACCTGACTATATATTAGTTAATAATAATATTTTTAAGACATCATAAATTGACAGAGCCAGACCAATGAAAGCAAAGGTCTGGCAAAAACATCTAGCGATATTATTTATACTAGTAAGTAAGTTTTTATTTTACTGGCCAGCATTGCTAATAGCGGTTGCTACTTGCTCAAATGCAGCTTCTAATGAACCGATAAATCCAGAAGGGCTTACAGCAGTAGTTACTAATACAGCCATTGCTACTGCAATTAGGCCGTATTCAATAGCTGTTACGCCGCTCTCATCATTGTTAAATTTTGATAGAAAAGCATCAGTTTTTGCATATAGTTTAGTGATCATTTTTCATTCCTGTAAGACTATTTTATAAAAGAGCAACTAGTTTAATTAACAAGCTTAGAAAGTAGAAAATACCACCTATTGATAAAATCAATATGCTGAACAAATAACGACCAACAACATGGATGACAAGTCAACGAAAAACCAAATAAAGACATAAATTACAATAACTTGAATAAACAAAAACAGAAAAATGACAAGTTCAATTTTTATTTAATATTCAGCAAAAAATGGAACCAAGATCACTAACACGCCTACAAGTAAAATTATTAATAAATAAGTGACATTAAAATTATTTGCTATAGTTATGATTCATTATGCTGAGTGGGAATATAATTTAGACCTTTAACCGTAAAATTAAACACTTATGAATCATAAAACCAGTTGTAATATGGCAACCATCACGATATACATACACAAACAAACCTAAAACTATAAATACTTGCTTAAAAAGGTTGGTCGAATCATGAAACTGCAATTCGAAAGTATTGTTTCGTTTGTAGCTGTTGTTGAGGAAGGTTCATTTAGCTCCGCGGCTCGTAAACTTGGTAAATCACAATCTACCGTTAGCACTGCAATTCAAAATCTTGAGTCAGACTTAGGGTTCAGTTTATTTAATCGGCAATATTCTAAAGTTTGGCTGACTGAAAAAGGGAAGCGCCTATTTCATTTGTCTACTCCTGTTGTATCAAAGTATCGAGAGTTGATGACAACAGCGCAGCAAATGCACATATCAGAACAAATTATTTTCCGTGTAGGTATTGATCCACTGGTG
Source organism: Vibrio campbellii CAIM 519 = NBRC 15631 = ATCC 25920 (assembly GCF_002163755.1). NCBI lineage: Bacteria > Pseudomonadati > Pseudomonadota > Gammaproteobacteria > Vibrionales > Vibrionaceae > Vibrio > Vibrio campbellii. The sequence goes on along the minus strand of NZ_CP015864.1, from coordinate 285,283 downwards.
TTCAATAAAGAAGTAAAGCAAACACTTCTTGAGTTTTCAGAAGCGTTTCCTAATGTAGATTTGCTGGTTGTCACCAAACCAAGTTTTGTTTTGGGTAACTACATAAATGAAGGGAAGATCGATCTAGCCTTGGGTAACCCCTACCACAAAACAGGGAACGACTTTAATATTGATGAGTTATTTTACGTCAACTGCTGGTGGGTAGCACACGAGGCCTTGACGAATATTGAAAACAATACGTCACAACGGATCCTCTTAATGGATGGCAGCGAAGAGTTACTCAATTTATCTAACATAGCAGCCTATAATTTATGGCGTCTGGATGACTTGGGAACCATCCTAGACCTGTGTAAAGCCCAAAAGGGCATTGCTTTTTTGCCGGAATTTCTCATCGAGGAAAATGAAAAGCAGAACAAGCTAAGACGGATTAACGACCACCCAGATTTGTTTGGCAAGCGAGTGACTGCTTCTCTATTCTGGCCAACGCACTCTGATTTTAGTCATTTCAATCAGTGGATTAAAGGTGAGCTAAGGCGAAGTGTTGATCATCAACCAAAGTTCATGGCAGATTTAGCTCAATAAACTTCTATCCCTCCCTCTTTTACCTAAATCTTCTTTCTTGATTACAAAGGAGCCGTAAAATTACGGCTCTTGTTAAATTCAAAAGTTTAGTCTCCAGCGTTATGTCTAACAGATATCAGCACAGTGTTTAATTCTTCTTGTGAAGCCATTTAACAATGAAATATTAGTATTGGCGTCTAATATCAGAAACTTTTAACCAGCTACCGCTCTACGCTTTTATTTGGAGCAAATCATTCTGAGCAATCCTGCCGTAGCAGATACAATGACTACCAACAGCCAACACTCAGCCCAAATGTAAAATCAGTTGCACATTAGAAAAAAGCGCATATATTGACCAAACAAATTAAAGATACAAGTTAGGTTGATTTAAATTATGAAAAAACACATTCTGTGCGCTTCTCTGTTATTAGTATCGTACGCCAATGCTGCAATAGAACTTGCTGCCACTGCAAAAATGGATAACGGATTCCCGATAGAAATACCTTATCCTGGGCTGGAGTTTTCAGCAAGCCAGTATGGAAGCGTCAACTTCGGCACTAAATTCAAATCAGTACAAGAACTTTGCTTCAAATTCAACAGTATTGAAGATTATAACCCTTTCTATTTTCGTCCTTTCATCGAAGGTCAGCTATTCAGCTCGTCTTTTTCACTTTCTTACCGACCAGGTCAATATCAATGCTGGACAGGTTCCGGTGACATATTCTTAGCTGGCAATATTCGCTTTATTCTTTGGAGTACTCGGGAAACGACCATAAATGATTTCGAGTTTAAGATCATTGGTGAACCTGACATTGAAGGTGAGGTTCTTCGCATAACTGCTGAGGACAACACGATAAATGGGATCAATGGAAGCTACTTTACACATGTCGTTCAACCCAATACTGTCTATTCTGTATCAATATTAAAAAATGACGCAATTAACAATACTACTTCAGCTCAGATTGGTAGCGTAGGAATCATTTTTACAGCTCCCGATGGAGTTAAACGACTTGTTTCCATTGAAAAAAAAGAGGTATTGCTCTCGACTCAAGGTGAGATGAATTTTTTCTTAGCTGACACTGCTTTCGATAACACAGGTGAAGTTTTGTTGAATATCAAGAGAGTTTCCCTCGAATAATGTCGTAATACAGACTGATTTTTTACCTTTCGCTACAACGAATGTGTTTAGGTGTTAGAGTTACGATAAAAGCCAGAAAAAGAGCAGCGGTACGCCATCAACACTGGTCTTTTTTTGACTTAATTGAGCGGTTCTCAAATGTGATAGCTATAAAGGAGTAAGGTGTGGTTTACGCTCATTTCAATTTAGATTGTTGTCTTACTAGCACCTCTTGCCACGAGTTTACTATAAGGGTTAGTGTTTATTGGATTTAACCTATTCTCGCTTAACTCATGTTAGTTATCTTCTAACCACCTAAACTTTTTTCACCCCTCAATCTGAAGAAGCTTTTTTCTATGATTACTTTTCAAAACAACCAAGAGACTATTATTACCTTGCACCAGATTACACAACAGACATAGTAAATCATATTCCCTATCTCACTTGTAACCTTTCTCATCCTCACTTTAGACTCTTAAAGCAAACCAGTTGAATATCCACACTATTTTATTAAAAAATAAATTCATTTAGATGCGCTATACAATACGAACTAAAATTACATCTCCCCCCCTCCATTTCGTCTATTTATCTTATTTATAGCTATAATTGACATAAACAAAACAATATACATTTTTTTATAAATACAATGCAGTCGATTACTCATGATGATCCTAGCTCACTATCTAAAAAGTAAAGCTCTGTTTTGATTGGGTATTAATAGTAAAGGAAAATAGAATGAAATTTAAAACCGCTTCAATTGCAATTCTTATCGGCTCAAGCATCACATTGTCTGGTTGCAGCAACCCTATTGAGTGGGCAGAAGGCTTTCTTGCAGAAAAAGTCGACCAACTTTTCGAAATGGAAGGCTATCCGATGGCAAATGATATGAAATGTAAGCTTTCACCTAAAGGAAAAGGGAAATACAAAACATTCGTTGATTGTTCAGGCTCAACAGCAGATGGTCGTGTTGCAACATATGCTGGTGGTAAGTTGAAGCATGCAGATAAAGAAGGTCACGAAGATTTCTATATAGGTAAAATTAACGGCAAAAAAGTATTGGTTAGCCATGGTGATGGCCTCGAGCATTGATGCTTTTAGCCCGTTCCTTATCTAAAGTCTACATCTGCAATTTTATAATCTGCAATCACTGATTAGTATGTTTTAGGTGACAAAGAGTGACTTCAAGGTCACTCTTTTGAAAATATTACTAATAGACCAGAATACCAGTTTTTTCACTCAACATTGTCTTTTTAGTGAAGTAAATAAAAGCATCTTTATACAATATATATCAGGTATATTTCTACTATCTTCTTTTTTAATAAGTTCGGTATGTACAATTATCCATAATTACGTACCCTGTTAATTAAACCTCGAGTTAAATTAGAAGATGTCTATTAGAACTTTGCCACATTGGTATAACTCAGCCATCAATATGGCGCAAACAAACATGCAACTTTATTCTACGCCCAATCCCCTATGGGAGTGTTATAGGGCACTTCATAAACTCAACAACCTATGAACGCCGCTTAATTAGAGAACGGGTCTAGAGAGTTTTTGCAAGATATCAGCTGGGAGAAACGCTTCTGAGCATTGATTTTTTCGCTTTGAATTATTTCTAGTTTTCAGGAAACCGATAGATACAAAGCCAATAACTATGAATCCAATTCTAGTGTTAAGTTAAAGCAGCATGTCAACTAGCCCGATAAAAGGTTTATGTACAAATCTATTAGCATCGTTTACCAGTTAAATAATCAACATTATTGTTATTATTGCATTGATAAGCATCTAAAATTAGGGTTCAAGTCTCACTATCCGGAAATTATCTATAACCCTTTATATAAATTCATCTTATATTTTTGGTAATATACTCCCAAGAACACGTTTGGAACATATAAACAAACTATCATTAAGATAGTTTTTCGCAGTCTTTGGATATAATTTTAATTTCCTAATTATGTTTTCAACGCCTTATTATTGATAAAAAATACACTAAACTCCGGTTACTAAAAGGAATACCTAACATGATCACTTGGATAATGAGAACCCAATTGATGCTCCTGCTTTTAATGTTACTAAGCTTCTCAGCTTCAGCTTTTGATAAAGATTGTCGTGAAGAGCCATCTGGCCTTTGTGTTAGCCTATTAACTGCAGATAATCATTATGTAAATGTATGGTTCGACCGAGAACTGCGTGTAGAAATCCTTGCTGTTGGGTATGATTTAAACTCCTGGCGTAGCTGGTTTTTGTTAAGAGATAAAATAACTCCTTTTAGCTCTTTCCAAGTTTCACATTTCGCAGACTACAACAATGACCGAAACGAAAGTGTATGGTTTACAGCATACAAAGCTAAGGGGGCTCAGTGTTGGGTAAAGTCTAAGTCGCTTTATTTTTACGAGTCCTGGGACGGTGCTGACCGTATAAAACGCCCCAAAAAATACTCTGATAGCAGAGCTTACGACATCTCAGTTGATGAAATGGTATACAGAGTAAATGAAAGGTACGGGTTTACTGATAAATCAGGAAGTCAAATCACCTTTTGTAATAGTGACATCCCGGTAGTTATGGCTAATTAAAAAGTCTGGTGCACCTTTTTACAAAGCCAAGTTGTTTGTATTCTTTAGGCCTACTTACGTAACTTATAGGTAAGACATGTCATTTAACTTAATAAAATTAAGTTAAAAAAGGCGATTTTCACCCATAAATAACGCTGTTCTACAATGAACGCCGCCATTTTCGCAGCCACTTTTTGAGAATGACTCAACCAACAAAAAGCCGGCGTTGAATCCATCAACACTGGCTTTTGTTTAGTTAAACCGATGAGAGGGTTAGTCTACTAAATACGGCAGTTGTTCTTCAGTCAGAGCACCATCTTTGGCAAAGTCAGTATGCCCCAGTACCCTGCTAACGTTCCAGTTAGTTAATTAAGTCTCGGTTAAATACCTTAGACTTAGCAAACATGTTTTCCATACTCGTCACATTAGACGTATTCCAATGACATATATCTTGGCTAAAGGCATGGGCAGACAAAACGGATGGCGTTATATGCTGCGCGAACAAACGATTGATGAGTCGATCACGGACCAGTACATCCAAGGCAGGATGTTTACGGATGCCGTAAACAGTGACCCTGAGGTGCCAAAAAGCCTGAATTTAGCCTTTAATCTCGGCAACGTTGCCACTTAAGAACTGCAATATTTCTTGCAATTTTTTGCACTCTTCGCAATTTTATTAGACACCATATAAGCCATTCTGAGCACTATTAACTCTCGGCAAGCCCAGTTATTTCAAAAGGGCTAACGGCTCGTTAACTCTCATAAGCGGTGGCAGAATTGCACTGATTTAGAATTGCGAAAAAATGAGGTCGAAAACGCTGCATGCGGGTAGGAGGAGTGCTTTTTCCGTGGGTTGGGCATGCCTTCGTTGGCGCTGTGTCACAGGCATACAAAAGCCACCGGCTGCGGTGGCTAAAGAGCGTAAAGCAATAAACTTATTATTTTACACTAAAGCTCCCGACCAACGAAATGACCTTAAAGTCACAGAGAGTATCGTTGGTTTAGACACATAGTCTCAAAGCGAAAGGAATTCTTTAGCAATTTCTTACCAAATTTATAACTTACAGTATTCTGTGCTAACGAGATACTTAACGTCATGAGAGAAAAAGCCGTATTCTTGAGCCATATAGGTCTTAATTTTACCCTCACACCACGTGAAAGCTGCTGCTTTGGTTGGATAGCCATAACCATACTCACTCCAGCATTGTTTTAGATCTTTTTCGCGTTCGTCAGCATATGGAGAACTTGATTCTATAATCTGACATGACGAGTAGGTATCTTTGCGTGAGCCATCACTGTTATAAGGATTCTGGTAAGACGGAGATGAAGCTGAATCGCCTCCCCCACACCCATACAAAGCGAAAATAGTCGTGACTATTAATAAATTTTTCATCTTATTCACCTTGTGTACGTTGATTTTTGAATGATTCATTGAACTCTACACGCGATGAACAAGGTACTTCAAAGAATTCGTGGTCATTGTTCGTAATTTCAAGTTGAAGAAATTCATAACCTGAACAGTTAAACAAAAGGTTAACCCCAGAAGTTAATTTAAAATTATCACCATGTATGTCAATGACAACTGTTTCGTCCGAGTAGTTGCGAATTGACAACATCGGTTCTTCAGTTTCGAACACGCCTACGTTTTCTAGCGGAGAAATATAATCGTTTGCTAATGCAGATGAGGATAATAGCCCTAAAAATAAGGCTGACTTATGACCAAATTTCATTACAGCTCCTGTTGGTCGTAAAATATAAGATATACAAAATAGGTAAAAGTTCTAAAGTTTGAATTTTTATGAAAATTTAGCCATCCAAGGAGGCGACCTTTCAATTACATCCAAAAATTCAAGTTCGTAACATTTTTAACGCGGCGAGTATATATGGCATTTATTCCAATTGACACATATGCAGGCAATATATCTTATGACCATTATCACAAATATTTAAATGACCCGACTATATAAATGCACAAAAAACCACCGCAATCGTTTGCTATTGGAAAGCGGAGTGAAGCAAGCAATGTTTACTAATCGAGCATACGGTGGCTACCGCCATTCTCAGGTTTCAGTTTTAAGTTTTCAGTTAGAGCATAATCAATAAGGTGACGAACAACTGTAGATTCACGGATGCAAAGAGCTGCAGAGATAATGGTCATGCTCCAGCCCTTGGCAGCCAGCAGTACCATTTTCATGGTGAGCATGCATGACTCAGGCTTAATGACAAATCACGTACTTTCAATAGTCACGAGTATATTTGCAACATCCCAAGGTATGAACTAATTTTTCTAAGTATTATCTATGAAAAGGAAAAAATTATGAAACCTGTTTTTTTTATTTTAAGTTCTTTGATTCTATTTAGTGTCAAAGTAAATGCTAAAGAAAGTGAAAATATAGTTACATTTGAGAATTACCCATATGTTGAATCGACTATTGAAATATCTAATTATCAAAATTTAGCTGAAGGGGTTAACAAATGGTATCATTTTAGAACTCCGACACCTCTAGATAATCAGCCTACTATTAGGATGAATAGAGATACTTTATATAGTATGGCCACTATCGATGTGTCTCAAGGAGCTAAAGTAACTTTACCCGATGCAGGGGAAAGATATATTTCACTAATGATAGTGAACGAGGATGGTTACACAAATAAAGTATGGTATGGCAAAGGTGAATATGAGCTAAATAAAGATGTAGTTGGAACAGATTATGCCTTTGTTATAGTCAGAATTTTTTTGGATAGCAATGATAAGAATGATGTGACCACGGTTAACAATTTACAAGATAATCTTAAAATCGAAGCAGCGAGTGATATCCCATTTGAACCAAAAAATTGGGATATGACAAGTTATCACAAGGTTCACGAAACACTTATTGATATGTTTCAGCTTCTTCCTAACACGTTGGGTGCTTTTGGTAAAAAGGAAAACGTTGACCCAATACGATTTATCTTAGGTAGTGCAGGTGGTTACGGTGGGTTACCAGAGGAAGATGCATTCTACATGAATGTGAGCCCAGGACTGAGTGATGGAAAGTATGAAATGACATTAAAAGATGTACCAGTTGATGGCTTTATTTCGTTCAGCTTATACAACAAAGAAGGTTTTTTCTTTCAGTCTGACAGTGGCCTTCCTAGCTTAAACAATGTTACAGCTCAAAAGAATCCGGACAATAGTTTTACAGTCTACTTTGGAGGGTGTGATACTCGTAAAATAAATTGTTTAGCACTTACAGATGGTTGGAATTTTGTTGTGAGACTCTATCAACCAAGAAAAGAAATTTTAAACGGAAGCTGGAGTCTTCCAAGTATTAAAAAATCACAATAATTAATGTAGTTATCAGAGCTGTGTTAAAGCAGCCCTGATAACTACTAGTTAAATAACCCCATTATGAAAGACAAAAAAGGCGGTCTCTAAAACGGTATAGCATTATAAAACCTCACAATAATTTATTACCATGGGCTTATAAATTTGATAGGCTTCTAGTGTTATATGAGAGTAGTTTGTCATTAATACGACCACACCTTCTTGATTAACCTTTCCTTCAGCCATACCCCCAACCCTCAACTATACTATCCCCTGTTCATCTTTTTATTCCTAAAGGACTAACGGCTAGTTAACTCTCTACCACGATAGCGAATTTCATTGAAATAGAATTGCGACAAAATGAATTCGAAAACACTGCAGGTGAGCAGGAGTGCGTTTTACGTGGATTAGGCATAGTTACCTTAGCTCTTTAAGAACCGACCTCATATTATTTGACCATTCTCACTACCCGCTCCACCCACATATGCAATGCGTGTCACATAAAGGTATTAAGTAATCTCACTTAAATATACATATCAATTAAACATCTTTATATTCGCATTGACTATACAAGCAACTCATAAAAATGGAATCAGTTATGCTAAAAAATACCCTTTTATTATCAAGTTTTATATCTCTAGGTGCTACAGCTTCACCTATTCAGATTGACAGCTGCGAACAGTTGCTCAATCTTGAAGACAAAACCAACTCTGATTACGTGTTACTTCAAAACATTGATTGCTCTGGTTTTATTCATACCGAGCCAAAGTCGTTCGCCGGGAACTTTGATGGTAATGGTTACGCGATATCAAACTTAACAATTTCAGCGGCCAAAGGTGATGTGGGATTATTTTCCAGAATTAATGCTGGGGAAATCAAAAACCTTACCATCAGTAATTTCCAAATAAATACACAAGACAAAGAAGCCAAAACCGTTGGAGCTTTGGCCGGGTTACTAAACGGCGGGCTTATTAAAAACGTTACAATTACCGATTCAGCAATTTCAAACGCTGTAGGTTCTTGGGCTGTAGGTTTGCTTGTCGGTAGAGCCGATAGTGCTATGCTACAAGATATTGTTGTTCAACATAGCGCATTAAGTTCATCCACAGATTCGAACAAAATTGGGGGCGTATCAGGTTGGTTAATAGAGGGCGCTGGCGCAAACAACATTAAGGTTAACGATGTTAAAATAACTGTCAAAAATAGTGGTTTTAATTACGTTGGTGGGATATTTGGAAATGTAAAACAAACAAAACTTGAATTGCTTGATATAGCAGATAGCTCACTTAAAAGAAATGATTTAGGAAAAAGTGGGAGAAACGGGCTTTTAGTAGGACAACTAGATAAATCAACCATCACCAATGGCAGCGTCGTAAACGTTGTCCATAATCTAGTGCTTGGTAAATATAACGGTATTGCGGCTGGAACAATTTTACAGTCAGCAGATGATGAAGTTTTACTCGATAGCATCTCTCACAATGATGTCGATAACTCATTACAGTGGCATTACGTTAACCCGAAAGAGACTTATAGAACTAACAATCTGTATCTCAATTTGAGTAACGAATCTACATTACCACCTTCTGTGTGTCGCTACTGAGCGTAAGTATTTAGCTTTCATAATAAATAATCAGTACAATTTAGTGCCATGAGCATATCATTTAGATAGGTTCATGGTGCTATATGAGAGTAATTTGCCAGGAGTGTAGCGAGAAAGCCCGCATACTAAAGCCAGGCCGTATTTCAGCAGGATATGGCGATTTATATTATAGTTGTGGTGACCCTGAGTGAGACCATACCTTCTTAATGAATCTCTCTTTCAGCCATACCCTTAGCCCTTCTGCTAAAACGACTTCAAAAAGGGCCTTTAGCCTAGTTAGAGCACTAGGCCCAGAACAACAGAAAGAGCTGAAACAACAGCTCTCGATGTTATAGCTTAAATTCATAGGGCTATCCGACTCATCGGCCATTTGAATAACCATCTTAATGGCTTTCACCCTGTTCGCTATCAAGCTTGCCTTGATTATCAGCGACAACCAATCCCATCAACGGCTGTCAGTTTCTGTAGTAATTGCGCTGAATATAATCAGTGTATTTTTTCTACCTTTACTTGAGTAACTGCTATTTACCGTATCAGCCTTTTGGCATTTCGTTTTTTGATCAAAAAAAGAGCCGCAAACTGCGGCTCTTAATCTATCTAATTCTATTTAAGCAAAAGCTTATTCTTTACCGAATACGTTGTTTTCTTGCTCTTGTACGCGGATGAAGGTAGTACGCTTGGTTAGCTCTTTAAGCTTTGCTGCACCTACGTAAGTACATGTTGAGCGAACACCGCCAAGGATGTCTTGGATAGTACCGTGAACGCTGCCACGGAATGGTAGAAGTACGGTTTTACCCTCAGCTGCGCGGTAGCCAGCAACACCACCAGAGTGCTTGTCCATCGCGCTCTTCGACGACATGCCATAGAATTTCATGAACTTCTTGCCGTCTTGTTCGATCACTTCACCGCCTGACTCTTCGTGACCTGCTAGCATACCGCCTAGCATGACAAAGTCAGCGCCGCCGCCGAATGCTTTTGCAACGTCACCCGCACATGAACAGCCACCGTCACCGATGATCATGCCGCCAAGGCCGTGTGCTGCATCACCACACTCGATGATTGCAGAAAGTTGCGGGTAACCAACACCTGTTTTAACACGTGTAGTACATACAGAACCTGGGCCGATACCCACTTTAACGATGTCTGCGCCCGCTAGGATTAGCTCTTCACACATGTCGCCAGTCACTACGTTACCTGCAGAGATAACTTTGTCTGGGAATGCAGCACGTACACGTTGTACGTACTCGACTAGGTGCTCTGAGTAACCGTTCGCGATATCGATACAGATGAAGATAAACTCATCAGAGATCGCCATGATGTCTTTGGTTTTTTGGAAGTCTGCTTCAGACGTACCCGTAGACACCATAACGTTGTTTAGTGTTGCTTTATCTGCTGTTTTCGCAAACTCAGCCCAGTCTTCTACTGTGTAGTGTTTGTGAACAGCAGTCATTACACCATGCTCTGCTAGCGCTTTCGCCATTGCGAAGCTACCAACCGAATCCATGTTCGCCGCAATTACTGGTACACCAGACCATTGACGGCCACTGTGCTTGAATGTAAAATCGCGGGTTAAATTTACTTGAGAACGGCTCTTAAGGGTTGAACGTTTCGGGCGAAACAGTACATCTTTGAAACCTAACTTAAGTTCTTGTTCGATACGCATTGTGTAATTCCTTGATTCATAAGTATATGTGTCATCTCAGAGTGCGTAGTGAAGTCGTTGGCAGACGAGTTCACTGTTCTTCGGACACAAAAAAACCGGAGCGTTGGCAGACGCTCCGGTTTTCAGCATTATAGGTCGTGATTTATTTCCTACAAGTCTGATATTTGAATTTTTTTTGTGATACCATCTTGGAAATCGCATATCAAAAACACCTCACCACGCTCCAAATTCATAACTTTATTAACAATATCAGACAGTTAAAACCAATCTCCATTTAATCGTTTGCGCAAGCCTTTGCGTTAAACAACAGGAATTTTACCGTTCAACCTCTCATAAACGCTCAAAATTACACCAAACGATACTTATTAGTCGGTTTGTACAAGAATAATTTTCTAATTTTTTCACGTTTCACATCACTTTTCTGCCACTTTTTTGAGTGTATCAAGCACGCTCTAGCCCTCTGTAACGTTTATAGCGCATCGAAGTGATTCAATAACATCACTTGCCAATAACCCAATTTCACCTTTTTGTTGAACATTAATGTCCGCAGCATGACTATGAAGCATCACTCCCAAACGTGCAGCAACAGCAATAGGTAACCCTTTGGCAAGCAGCGCGGCAATCACACCAGAGAGCACATCACCCATTCCACCACTTGCCATTCCCGGATTCCCAGCAAGACACACGTACATTCTTACCCCATCATAGATAAGCGTCCCTGCGCCCTTAAGTACAATGACACCGCCATAACGTTCATGGAGCTGTCTCGCGGCAGCAAAGCGGTCTTGCTCTATTTCCTTAGTTGAGACATTAAGTAAACGGGCTGCCTCTCCTGGGTGTGGTGTCATCACGCGCTGTTCATCTCGTAGAACCACGACATCATTACGCTGATTCAGCATCGCAAGAATATTGAGTCCATCAGCATCCACGACCTTAGGTTTGTGTTGCTGAGATAAGAGCTGGTATGCCTGATGCGCCCATTCATCCTCACCGAAACCAGGACCGAAAGCCAAGACATCCGCCCAACGTGTCCGTTTAATCAGTTCGTTATCTACCTCTGTTAACTCATCAAACGTAATAGCCTGACTCATGACTTCTGGAGAGCCAACTTGCAATGGCAATAAAGAGCTCGGGTGTGTCAGAGCAGCCGTAAGTCCTGCGCCTGTTCTTACTGCTGCTGAGGCGCACAAACGAATAGCGCCAGACATGCCTTGATTACCGCCTATACATAAAAGCTTGCCATTATTACCTTTGTGGGCTGTGGCTTTTCTTTTTGGTAGTAGCCTTTTGATGATTTGATGGTCGATGCCCAACGCACTTTCTTCTTCAATCGACTCAAACTCAACCTTTACACCTAAACCAGAAAAATGCAGCTCACCGACGTAGTCTCTCGCCTGCCCTGTGCATAAGCCTTGCTTCACACCAATAAAAGTCACCGTATGATCAGCTTGTATGGCATCTCCGAGGACGGAACCTGTGTCTGCACTTAACCCCGAAGGAATATCGACTGAGATGACTGGACAATGAATTTGATTAACTTGCTCAATGTAGCGACGATACTCATGCCTTACTTCACCAGAAAGCCCTGTACCAAGCATGGCATCGACGATCACATCCGCCTCTAATAGTGCAGTGTGCCAATCATCCCAAGAACTATTCTCGCCATCCACAGACTGCCAATCTTCAAACGCTCGCAACGCATCCCCTTTCAATGATGTAGTGTCACCTAGCTGGAAGACACGAACATTCAACTGTGCCTGTTTTGCGAGAGTGGCAAACACATACCCATCCCCACCGTTGTTCCCTTTTCCGCAAACCACCAGCACAGTTCGAGCCTTTGGGTAAAGGTGGAGAAATCGCTCGTAAACCGCCATGCCAGCACGCTGCATCAAACTGTACATTGAGACTCCAGCCATTTGAGCTGCGATCACTTCTCCATTTCTGACTTGCTCTGCGGTATAGAGCTTGAGGGCGAGATTAAAATCCATAACGATATTCTACGGTTCAAAAGACACGATTTAAGTATACGAAAAAGCCGAGGCGAACCTCGGCTTTTGCGCGTTTATTTTCTCAAGCTTTATTTTTGCCGTTGCAACATCAAGTTTGCTGCTGAGACATCAAAGCTTCTGCCGTTGCATCTTGAATCGACAAAAACAGTGAGTTGATTTTCCCTGTTGGGGTGCGCATTGGGTTAAGCGTCACGTTTTGATACATGAACTCCGCTTGTTGCGTCACTGGTCGAACGTTGCGGCAACGGAACAAATACGGACGCTGGCGCCATGTGATGAAGCTTCGACACCCTAAATCATAAACAGGCTTGGTTTTTAGCTTGAACCACTCTTGTGGGATCTCAGGAAAGATATCAAAGATTGAGCGCCCAATGGCTTCGTGAGATTGTAAGCCGCTGTGGTGCGTCATAAAGCCGTTCCACACTTGAACGTTGTAGTCTTTATCGATCACAACTAAACCCATGTCGACATTCTGCACCATGTCGACCATCCAATGGAATTGTTCAAATTCTGCAGGTAAGTTCAGCATTAGAAATCCTCCATTAGGTACGACAATTTGTTATCCAGCAACGGCAGTGACTCATCAACAAACATAAACAGTAGGTCACAACGGATGGAAGTGCCTTCAATGTTGTAGCTGACCTCAAATGTCATGGTTCGGCTAAATGCACCAGTTGTCGACTCGATAATAGAATCGATGGAAATATGCTGACCAAGCAGCACTGGTGAGCTCTGGAAAAAGCGGACTTCAGACTGCTCGCCCAAACCATTCAAGAATGACCCAACCAAGATATTGGATATGTCCATCAACAGTTCTAGCTCTTCCAACTCTTCACTGTCTGCTGGCACCTTCATCAGTTTCTTAAGATCAGAAACACTGGAGTCGCTTAGGATCACTAACGCTTCGCCAGCGATGCCTTCACCACAAAAGCCTTGGCAAACACCGGAGACGTTATCGTGAGAAGCTAAATCTCGCAGCGCCATGTGCAGCTCACTGACTTCAAAGATATTCACGTTTGGAAGAGGGAGCTGAACAAACACATCAAAGTGGCGAGCTAGCGCGTCGGCCGCACGACCAATAGAGACGTTGGCCACTTCCATATAGATGTCGCGGCGACGCAGAATGGGTAATTCAATCGTGGTAGGAGTAATGACTTGGGGACGATCATTAGGCTCTATCAGCTCTTTTAACGTCGCCTTAAGCTCATCTTTACCAATAGGCTTTTGGATAAATGCTTTCGCACCGAGCGCAAAGACACGCTCTTTCGCTTTAGGTTGAATATCACCAGACACAACCACCACGGGCGTTTGGATACCCAAGCATTTCATGTTTTCTAATGTTTCAAAACCGTCCATTTCTGGCATGGTGAGGTCGAGAAACATCAGCTTGAATTCTTTTTGCGCCAACTCTTCAAGCGCATTTTTACCATGAATGGCAAATGTCACGTCTGCATTCAATGTTGCTGGCAGTGATCTTGCCATCTGCTTGCGTGCTAACGCTGAATCATCACAGATGAGTACAGGAAAAGACATTCTACCACCTTTAATATTCAACAATCTGCGCAGGAGTCTAACAGATTGATACCGCCTATAATACGAAGAAACTGACGAGGAGTTTTTTCTTTGTTGTTTACTGGGTAAGCATACGCAATATGAATAGATGAGTGAACCAGTGAAACAAGAAAATCCCGAATTCCCTATACATTTAGTGACATTGCGCAGGAGTGATTAAAACTTCTACAGAGCTTGATACGCAAGGGGTTGCCTTTATTGGCTCCTGCTCTTTTAGCTGAATAGTAAATAAAAAAAGGCACCCGATGAGAGCGCCTTACTTTTCGTTTGATTATTGTACTTTCTATGGCACACCGTGACCTTTTGATGCTACCCAAACTCGATACCATTGCTCACGAGTGAGTTCAATGTTCAAAGCATTCACTGCTGCTTGAACGCGCTCAATTTTACCAGAACCGATAATTGGCATTGGTTTAGAAGGTAAGCGACGAACCCAAGCGTAAATGACTTCATCAATGCTGTTTGCACCCACTTCTTCTCGAATAGCTTCCAGTTCGTTCCGAACACGAACCGCTTGCTCTGTATCACCAGTGAAAATGGAACCACCGCCCAAACATGACCATGCCATTGGACGAACACGATGTGTTTGAAGTAGATCTAACGTACCATCGTGTGCCACTTCAAAGTTCAGTGGGTTTATTTCCACTTGGTTAGTCACAAGAGGTTTGCTTAAACGAGATTGTAGAAGCTCGAATTGACGAGGCGTGAAGTTAGAAACACCAAGGTGCTTAACCTTACCCACTTTATGTAGCTCAGAGAACGCTTCTGCAACCTCATCTGCGTCCATCAACACGTCTGGACGGTGAATCAGTAGAACATCAATCTCTTCGACTTTTAGGCGCTCAAGTGAGTTATTTACGGATTGGTAGATGTGCGCTGCACTCGTATCGTAGTAGTTAATCTTACGTTCTGGCGTTTTGTCACTACATAAATTGATGTCGCACTTCGTCACGATCTGAATTTGCTCTCGAACGCTCTTGTCTAGTGATAATGCTTCACCAAACAACGCTTCACATTCGTAATTACCGTAAATGTCAGCGTGATCAACGGTGGTAATACCTAACTCAATGTGTTGCTTTAGGAACGACAAACGCTCTTGCGCTGTCATGCCCCAATCTACTGCACGCCAATATCCTTGAACCAGCTCAGAAAACTCTGGACCGTTTGGTGCAGTCACTACTTTTGCAACCATGGGTTTCTCTCCTTTTCTTAATCTGCATTCATCCTAGTCTTGTTTTACCGCTTGCTCAACGGGTAAACTTTCGCAATTCGAACTGGAGTACGAAATATGTCTTTTGCCCAACGACTCGCCACGTTAATTGGCGAGGAAAGCATCAGCGGTTTTGCCCGACGCGTCGACGTCTCCGAGGCTTTAATTCGCAAATACCTCAAAGGAAGCGAACCCAGCTTAACCAAAGCCAACCAAATCGCAATGCGAGCCAACTGCTCATTGGAGTGGCTAGCCACCGGCTGTGGCTATTTATACCGTCAGGCAGAGGTTGTGGATATGGAAGCCTACAAACTTGCCTTCCAGCACGTCATGAGTGGAACAATCTCTCAGGTTGAAGAAGCACAACATCGCAAACTGATTGCGGGTTACCAGTATCTGCGTGCTCATAAAAAGTCGGATGGATTTTTGGACGAGTCCGCAATGGCTAAATTTTTAGCCTTGCACCATGAGAATAAAACGGAAACATCAGAGAGCTAAAGCATGGCACTTTAGAAACGAATCACCTTTAGCTTAATCATCTCGCCATCACTGTTTAAGGTGACGTTTAATCTTGGCGCTGGAGAACCAAACTCTTGTGCTAAAACCCAATCAATGCGACGTGGTACTTGCTGAGGGTAGCGGTTGATAAATAGGACCAGTGCTTTATCGACCACTTCTGGCGAGTTGTGTTTTAATGCTTCAGCAACATCGTACTGCTCACCTTGTATTGCTATTCGCTTCATCACCAATCCATCTTTTCTCAGGTTCAGTGTCAGCTCACTTAGATTTTGCGGTTGGTAGTCCGTGAGAAAGATTAGACGTATTGCTTTTGCCTCTGTTGTTGCTTCTCCATAGAGATGTTGCTGATAGTAGTGAAAGTGATCCAAACAGAATGCACCTGCACTTTCTTGCGCCTCACAGGTATACCACTCTCCGCCCTCTTGCAAAGTCTGTTGGACCTCAACGACAGATGCGTCCGATAATATAACTTGCCACCATGCCCCCTGCGCATAAGCAGTTTGCGTCAATAAACAGAGGGAGAGCAACGAACAAAAAGAAAAACGCAGCATGGCCTTACTATTAAGCTAACTCAAGAAGATGAATAAGAGCTTTATCTTTGCTGTAAGTCGAGCGAGAAGCAAGGTGTGATGTCGAATTTCAGGTACAAAAAAGCGGACCTCCTAGTCCGCATCAATCTTTGTACAAAGCCTAAACTGCGTAATCCATCACGCTGAGAACCATCACAACAAACTGAACACTATACTGTTTAAATTTATCAACATTGCATTCTGTTTTTTTGTAGGGAATGGAACGTTCAGGATCAAGCAGGCATTAAAAAGGCGCACAGTGCGTGCGCCTCTGCCTCGTGACTCAATCGTGAGTATGCGAATCGGGATGACTATTGATGCGTCCCGAACAAATGACGAGGAATTTCTGTAGGGTTTGAATCCATCCAAATTGTGTGTAAAACCTCACATCCCTCCTTCTGAAGCAGTCATGTTGCTTTACACTTAAAGCATGGTTCATTTCGCTCAGAAAACAAGTTTTACCAATAAAAAAATAGCGCCGAATATGGAACCAATAGCACAATATTAATCAATATTTAGACAATTGATACTTGAACCGCTCAATAGTGGAAAGCTAAATTGCATCTTTATTGATTAGGTCTAGACTCTCCGAGGCGTATAATTTCTTTCGTCCCTTCCAATTAGTAGTCTAGGAGAATCTGTTAATGACCAAACGCGAGAGAATTGTGAAATCTGTGTTAGCGCACGTACCGAAAGATGCGATTAACCAGTTTGTCTCTCGAGGGTCAACGCCAACATCATTTTCCGTCCTCTTTATGGCCGCAATCGTTGGTACGCTAGCAGGCCTTGTTGGAACCTACTTTGAAATTGCGGTTCACTTTGTATCCGAGACTCGTACCGAATGGCTAAAGAGTGAGATCGGTAGCGTACTGCCTTTGTGGCTCGCTGCGATTTTGATCAGCGGCGCGTTAGCGTTCATCGGTTACTACCTTGTGCACCGTTTTGCCCCTGAGGCATCAGGCTCGGGTATTCCAGAAATCGAAGGTGCAATGGATAACATTCGCCCCGTTCGTTGGTGGCGAGTGATCCCAGTAAAATTCTTTGGCGGTATGGGTGCACTTGGCTCAGGTATGGTACTGGGTCGCGAAGGTCCAACAGTACAGATGGGCGGTGCGGTTGGCCGTATGGTTACAGACATCTTCCGTATAAAGGACGATGATACCCGTCACTCTCTATTGGCATCCGGTGCCGCCGGTGGCTTGGCGGCGGCATTTAACGCACCGTTGGCAGGCATCATGTTTGTGGTTGAGGAGATGCGCCCTCAGTTTCGTTACTCTTTGATTTCGATTCGCGCAGTGATCATCTCAGCCATCATGGCAAACATTGTGTTTCGAGCCATCAACGGTCAAGAAGCCGTTATCACCATGCCACAATACCAATCTCCTGAATTGCAATCGTTGTGGTTGTTCCTGCTTCTCGGTTCTTTGTTCGGCGTGTTTGGTGTTGTATTCAACAAACTGATAACCATTGCACAAGACAGCTTTGTTGCATTGCATAAAAACGACCGTAAACGCTACCTAATCACTGGTACCATTTTAGGCGGCGTATTTGGTCTGTTGCTGCTTTACGTGCCACAGCTTACCGGTGGTGGTATTGGCTTGATCCCAGATATTACCAATGGTAATTACTCGATCTCGATTTTAGTCATGCTGTTCGTTGGTCGCGTGATTACCACCCTACTTTGTTTCGGCTCTGGTGCGCCTGGTGGTATTTTTGCACCAATGCTGGCGCTTGGTACTCTCTTTGGCTACGCATTCGGTGCCAGTGCAGACATGCTGTTGCCTTCACTGACTATCGAGCCGGGTGTATTCGCAATTGCAGGCATGGGGGCGCTATTTGCAGCAACAGTGCGTGCACCGATTACTGGTATCTTGCTGGTTATCGAGATGACGAATAACTACTACCTAATCTTGCCACTCATTATTACCAGTTTGGGCGCAGTCATCGTAGCGCAGTTACTTGGCGGACAACCGATTTACAACCAATTGCTACATCGTACGCTTAAAAATGACAAGCTACGTCAACAAGACCTACCAGAAAACCAAGCATAAGTTGATATACCCAAGTAACTTCGAGATGCTTGGCTAAACAGGCTCCAAATTATCTTTCATAAAGAACCATGATTTGGAGCCAGTAATTTTGCATTTTTACATCTCTCTACAAAAATAACCTATCAAACTCACAAAATTCCCACTCTCTGATATTTACTTATAATAACTAAGGGTAAGAAGCCGTTAAACTTGTTAGTATTCGCGGCTCAAATAGAGTAAATCACCCAATCTCGGAGTAGTTTTGAACTGGAGAAGACTTGTGCAGTTTTATAGTGTCCCGCCATCACAAGCGGCGCTGGCACTAGGCATGATAGGGCTTGGACAAGCTTGGGCTTTATATCTCCCAGAGATTGGTGAGCCAATCAGACCATTCCTTGCTGCACTCGGAGCACTGCTTCTTACCCCTGTTCTGCTGAAATACGCCACCAGCCCTCGCCTATTCATGACGGACATCAAGCACCCGCTGAGCGGCAGCTTAATGGCTCCGATGAGTATGGCGTTACTCATGCTTTGCGACTACCTTGCTGCGGTTGCGCCCATCATAGCTTATCCACTTTGGTTTATGGCGGTGTTACTGCACTTTACGATGATGGTGTTGTTCTTTGGTTTCCAGATCATGAACTTCAAGATATCGAACATTGTGCCAAGTTGGTTCTTATATCCTGTTGGTTTGATCAGCTCTTCCCTTGCAGGTTCTCAATTCGGCCATAATGTATTTTCTGAAACCTTGGCAATGATGTGTATTGGCATTTACTTCTTTATGTTGCCATTAGTCCTTTATCGCCTTGTGTTCTTTGGTTCTCTTCCGCGTCGCGCACGCCCAACATTGGCGATCATGGCAGCTCCGGTGAACTTGTCTTTAGCAGCTTATTTGGTCAACTTTGGCGAGCCAGATCCGATACTAACAGGCGCATTAGCAGGCATCGCAATCACTATGACGTTGTTGATTTACCTGTGTTATTTCCGTTTGATGCGCTTGAAGTTCCAGCCATCTATTGCTGCAGCAACCTTTCCTTCTGTTATCAGCGCGATTGCGATGCATCGTCTTACCACTTTTTTTGCAGAATCTTACCCACAGTGGCATTGGTTACATGATTTTGGATTTCTTGAATTGAGTGTTGCCACCGTGCTCGTGATTTGGGTTTCCGCTGGCTATGTAAAAATATACTGGCCAGAACTCATCAGCACACCCTCCAAGCAAATGTAAAAAAGGATGGCGTTTGCCATCCTCTTAGAATATTGCTTTGTTACTTAGCGTAAACCGTGCAGAAACTCGGCACGCGTTGCTGGGTTGCTTTTGAAGATGCCACCCAATGCTGTTGTCGTCGTTTCGCTGGTTGCATCCATCACACCGCGAGATTTCACACAGTAATGTGTTGCATCAATCGTCACTGCCACATCATCAGACTCAAGCAACGTTTGAAGAGCAACAAGAATCTGCTGAGTCATACGCTCTTGAACTTGTGGACGCTGGGCAAAGAAGCGAACGATACGGTTGATCTTTGATAAGCCAATGATCTTGCCACGTGGGATGTAAGCCACAGCCGCCTTACCATCAATGGTCACAAGGTGGTGTTCACAAGTACTGGTCACTGTAATGTCCTTCACGCGAACCATCTCGCTCACGTTCATCTTGTTTTCAATCACCGTGATTTTAGGGAAGTTAGAGTAATCCAGACCAGAGAAGATTTCGTCAACGTACATCTTAGCAATGCGGTGTGGGGTTTCTTCTAGGCTATCGTCGGTAAGGTCAAGTTGAAGTAGACCTAAGATCTCACGCATGTGGTGTTCGATCTTCTCTTTCTTCTCTTCACGACTTACGTTGTTTGGACGCATTGGCGTTTCCAAACCGCGTTGCTCTAGCGCTTCTTTTACTAACTTCGCTGACTCGCTAAGACCTGACATTCCACTTCCTCTTTTGTTACTTCAGCTTTAATACAAACCCAATCAAAATTGCATTCATATTTTTCGCTTTGAGTTGCTCAGTTCGTGTCTTCACACCAAGGCACATCAAATGTAGGTACTGAGCTGATTTTCTTGAGCTCCGCAGGTTTTTTACCCCTTTCGGATGGCTGACAAGGATACTCGGATTTTTGAATAATTACACCCATATTTTATAGGTGGACATTCTTACTCGGTCCCCTTTTTATGGTAAAGTTGCCACAAAACAAAAGAACACAGGATTTTCTCAATGGGCTGCTGCGACGCACCTGGCTTGATGCCAATTGAAGAAGCGATGGACAAAATGCTATCGCGAATCAAACCTATCCAAACTACGCTTTCTCTTCCACTTGCTGAAGCACTCGGTTTTGTACTGGCAGAAGACATCTTGTCTCCTATTCACGTACCGCCATTCGATAACTCAGCAATGGATGGTTACGCAATTCGCATTCAAGATCTTGAGTCATCTTCTGTATTGCCTCTAGCAGGTAAATCATTTGCAGGACAACCTTTTGAAGGTGAATGGCCACAAGGTACCTGTGTTCGCATCATGACTGGCGCAAAAATCCCTGAAGGTTGCGACGCCGTTATCATGCAAGAAAACACAGAAGTGACGGATGCTGGCATTCAGTTCAACCAAACTGACGTGAAGCCACAAAACAACATCCGCCCAACAGGTGACGACATCAAGCAAGGCGACATCGTGCTTGCACAAGGTGCACGTTTAACACCTCGCGATATTCCGATGATTGCGTCTCTTGGTGTAAGCCATGTGACGGTAGTGCGTAAACCAAAAGTTGCTTTCTTCTCTACTGGTGATGAACTTAAACCACTAGGCGAACCATTAGACGAAGGGCAGATCTACGATAGTAATCGTTACGGTATTAAACCGCTTATTGAGAGCTTCGGTTGTGAGGCGATTGATCTTGGCATCATTCCAGATTGCCCAGAGACTCTGAAAGCAACTTTTGAACAAGCGCAAACGTTGGCTGATGTCGTTGTTACCTCTGGTGGTGTTAGCGTCGGCGAAGCGGATTACACCAAGGACATTCTTGAAGAGCTTGGTGAAATAGGTTTCTGGAAGCTAGCAATCAAGCCGGGTAAACCTTTCGCATTTGGTAAGCTAAGTACAGCTTGGTTCTGTGGTCTGCCGGGTAACCCGGTTTCCGCCGTACTTACCATGTACGTACTTGTTCAACCAATGCTGGCAAAACTTGCAGGCCATACAGAATGGAAAGCACCTGAGTCTATTCCTGCAACAACCAAAACTGCCTTTAAGAAAGCGCCAGGTCGTACCGATTACCAACGTGGTATCTACACATTGGAAGATGGTAAGTTTGTAGTTGAAACAACCGGAAACCAAAGCTCTGGTGCATTCCGCTCCATGAGCCTAGCGAACTGTTTTGTTGTGTTAGAGCGCGAGCGCGGCCGTGTTGAAGTAGGTGAAACGGTTCAGATCCAACTATTCAACTCAACCCTATACTAGGAAATCGTTGTGGATATTCTTTCCGATCAGGAAATGCTGCGTTACAACCGCCAAATCATTCTTCGTCAATTTGACTTTGAAGGGCAAGAGGCGCTCAAACAAGCGTCTGTATTGATGCTTGGTGCTGGCGGCTTAGGTTGTGCATCAAGCCAATATTTGGCCACTGCCGGTGTCGGTAAAATCACGCTGATTGATGATGATATCGTCGAGTTGTCTAACCTTCAGCGCCAAGTACTGCATCACGATGCGGATATTGGCCGTAAGAAGGTAGAGTCGGCGGCAGATGCATTACGCGAACTTAACCCGCACATCATTGTAGATACCATCGCAAAGCGTCTTGATGATACCGAGCTAAAAAGCTTGATCGAGCAGCACACAATTGTTGTTGATGCATCAGATAACGTAGATACGCGTAATCAACTTAACCGCCTATGTTTTGCGACCAAAACACCGCTAATTTCAGGCGCCGCCATTCGCATGGAAGGCCAAGTGAGCGTGTTTACTTACGATGAACCAGCGCAACCATGTTACCAGTGCTTGAGTGCCCTTTTTGGCAGTGGTGCGTTAAGTTGTGTCGAAGCCGGAGTCATGGCGCCTGTTGTTGGTATTGTTGGCGCATTACAAGCGATGGAAGCGATTAAAGTGATAGCTGATTACGGCCAACCAAAGAAAGGCAAAATTCTGATTTTGGATGCGCTCAGCATGTCTTGGCGAGAAATGAATCTGATGAAAATGCCAACCTGTCCGGTTTGCAGCTAGCAGGTTTGCAACTAACCACCCTATATCAATAAGCCCGCTTTTGCGGGTTTATTTTTGACTTCTGCAAAACAAAAAAACCGCCCGATAAGGGCGGAAAGTCAGCTAGGCGACTGAACAAACAAAGGAACTTTAAATACTAAGAGCAACTCACTTCAGACACTGAGCTACTCTCATGTTCATTTCTCAGGTCGATGCCCGTTTGATAATCGACGATATCTTCAATAGTGAGTACTGGCATTCCATGGCGCATTGCTCAAACTTCTGGCTGAGCATCAATCGCTCTTGACTAGATTACTATACCCATCAAGTGGTGACGTTGATCTCATAGTTTCTTCTCCTTGATACTAATTACAAATAAGCGAACGCATCCGCATAAAGTTGCTCTGGTTCTGCCCCTCTTTTGTCACAGAGCCAGTCACGAGCGACTTCAACCATTTTGCAAGGACCACACAGGTAGATATCGAACTCAGATAAGTTACGGAAGTCACTCATCACACAATCCAACACCTTTCCTTGCTTGGCATATTGGGGGCAAGTTGATATTTCAGTGACTGGTACGTAACTGACATTTTTGTTTTCAAGCGCAATATCCACCAGTTCGTCATGCACATACAGGTTATCCATATCCTTGGCACCCCAATAGACGTAAATCGGCTGGGTAAACCCTTGCTCCAAGCTATTTTTCAAAATACTTAGGGTGTAAGACATACCGGTCCCGCCTGCGATCAATAACAAGGGTTTAACACTCTCATCACGCAGCCAAGCCTCGCCTCGCGCCTCACTTACTTCAACCATGTTGCCGCAAATCCACGAATTCGTGAGTTCTTCCATCACAAGCGTATTTTTCTTACTGATATCTGAGCCACCAATATGCAGTTCTAAAAACTCTCCATTAGAGGGACATGAGGCTATAGAAAACGGTAAACTACCAAAGCTTAAACTGACGTTAATGTACTGCCCAGCCCTAAATTCAAAAGGCTGATCCGGCTTGAGCAATACTCGGAATATGAAGTTAGTCAACGGCTCAATTTTTTCTATCGAACATAACATCTCAGTTGCCTCCTTCATTATTAGCTGTAAACGCTTGAGACATACTGAGAGATCTCCCCTTGATACCCCGCGTCTGAGGAGTTACCGTGAAAATCAAGTCATTGATTTCTATCCTCGCTGCGATATTTTCCTGCTTAACCGCTGAAAGTACGTCCATATAAATGCCTCTATTAGTTAGCGCTATCGCGCGAAAAGAATGGTGATATAAGGGGCATCGCTGCCCCCTCGGCATCGTTTAAACGTTACGAGTGGTATTTGACGATGTTGGCGTTTACTACATCGATAACCGCTCTTTGCTGCGCTTTATCTTCAATCGACTCAAAAGACATCAATAAGTCCGCGGCACCACAATATTCAATCGCAACTCGCGCTGCCTGAGTACTTTCTTCATAAGTACCGATGGCATTTTCTGACAACAGCTCTGCCATTTTTTGCTCAAATTCGGTATTTGGGTAAGATTCACGGACAAACTCTTCCAAATACAGGCGTGCTTCTGCCCTTGCTGCTTCACCATCTACATTTTGGTTGACCAACAACGTCAGCTTGTGTTGAACCTGGCCAACATCGACACCATGTGCCTGAGCAACTTCATGGTACAAACCGGCGTATTCTTTTCTTTGCGCGTTTGAGTCGTCCCATTTAAACACAAGTGGAAGCCCTAACTTAGCCGCCCATTCAACCACTTCTTTGCTCGTCGCATTCACAAATTGCGCAGGACCGCCTTCAGTGTAAGCGTGTGGGTTAACAGAGATTTTAGGAAAACTATAAAAATCATTGTTTGGATGGCAGTACCCAGTAGTGAATGCATCATTGATGATCTTGTGACACTCACTGAACAACTGAAACTGAGAATCCGTTGGTCGATTAAAGAAGCGCATATCTGCACTCTTTTCACAATCACTAAAGCCAAAGACAAAACGGCCTTCACTCATTTGGTCGAGTAGACACGCTTCTTCCGCCACACGTACGGGATGATGTGTTGTAATAACGTGATTCAACGAAGCCACTTTGGCGTTCTTTGTCATACCAAGTAAAAAACCAGCCACTGTTAATGGGGCACCAACCACACCATTGTTCGAGAAATGGTTTTCGTAAACAGCCAACGTGTCAAACTTCAACTGATCTACGTAATGTGCGGTATCTAACATTTCTTCAATGACTTGATCAGAAGAACACTTTGAATTCATAAAATTGAGGAAGAATAATCCAAATTTCATGTCTCTTTCCTTTTAGAAAATATTAATTACTGTTTTTCTTTGAGATATGGCATCACATCGAACTGGAATAGCTTCATAGATGCGATAATTTCTTCTTCAGAACCGTTTACTTCAAAACCAAAACAAATATTGTTAACACCCGTCGGATCGATATCTTGCTGGATAATCGCTATACTCTCTCCAGGCGTTTCTAATGGATTGATTACATAGTTGTAATTAATTAGGCAATCAGTGCCTGTGTTGCCTTTCAAAACAAAATCACACCATTGGTCTTATTACAGTCATAAGCTTTTGTTTGGTCAGAATCGCCAAAGATATTGATGACCTTCACACATGATTCGTTCCAATGATTCAAGAAGCAACCATTTCATCCACATAACTAATTAATTTTTTACAAGTGTCCTATCCGATGTATGGCACCAATACAATAAGAAAATGGAACGAGAAACTGAATGATTCGGCTCAACGCCAACAGAACTCACCTTGCATTAGCCATTCATCTTGTATAGGCGTAGAGCCAAATTCGGTATAAATAATGTCGTAGCGAACTCTTAGAGCAAGGGAGCACATTTTTGATTTCTGAACATTAATGTCTATCCTCATATTTTCATAGTTAATTTAGAGGTTTCAACCAAATATATTAAACAGATCATATTAGTAGAGATTATTATCATTCAATTTAACTGTAGTTTCATTTATTTATAATTGATTATAACATTTAATAGTTACCTAACTTTCAGATACTTAGTTTTTGGCTTTATCAGCAAGTTAAACATTAAGGGAAATATACTTATAAACATTGCTTAATGTTATTAATGCTCTCTGCAAAATTATAAAGAAGTATTGATATTCAAGTGGTTGTTACTTCTAACGTTAACTGTAGTTCTTCAATATTACTCTCTCTGAGAACGCACAAGACTGATGAGAAATGTTCTCGATTGCGTACTCGCGAGCTGGATGTGTGACGGTGTATGCGCGCAACTCTGGCAAAGCGCCGGTTTTGAAAACCAATTTATCCGCTTAAACCGAAAGTCATTTTGAGATTCATATTTGAAAAAATGAATAACAAAAACCTAAAATATTGATATAGCAAATATTGTCAGTTGGCACACTCCTTTCATTGCTTACATACCCAATTAACGATAGGGCGAATTATGAAAGGGACATTATTGCTACTCGGGCTTATTGTGGCGAGCACTTATGCTCAAGCCGCGCCTTTCGATACTTGCCCAAGTAAAGCATACCTATTTCAGTCGATCCCGGTTCAAATCTATGGCGTCAACTTGGTTACGGGCTCTACTACTCTATTAGAAGATGACACAGGTTTAGCTTCGGGTATTAACGGCGTGGGCTTTGACTTCACTGACCGTTACATTTACGGCTATGACACTACAAACAAGAAAATCGTTCGATTAGGTAAAGACTTTCAAGCTAAAACACTCAGTGTTTCGGGTCTGCCTACCGACCACACGTTTTACGTAGGTGACGTTTACAATCACGTGTACTACTTGTATCGCAAAGGAAAAGGCCTATTTTCCATTGACCTATCGCCGCTAGATTCTGATCCAAACGCGACGCTAAACATAGTTAGAATCACCTCAACAGCCAGCGTTAACCTGACAGACTTTGCTTTCCACCCGGGTGACGGCTCACTCTACGGCATTGATAACAACTCGGGCATCCTATACGAGTTCGACCCTACCAATGGCAACGCGAATGCAATTGGCGACACTGGCGAGACGGGTACATTTGGTGCTGGCTATTTTGATGTGAATGGCAACTATTATGTGTCACGTAACGAAGACGGTAAGATCTATCGAGTGGACCTATCTGAAGATAATGCAGCCAACATTGCTGCTGGTATTGTTCCAGCGGTTGAATTTGTCTCAAACGGCCCAAGCTCAAGCCAAAATGATGGTGCCCGTTGCGCTAATGCTCCGGTGACTGATGAAGATAATCCCGTCGATTTTGGTGACGCTCCTGATAGCTACAACACAACACTTGCTTCCAACGGGCCACGCCATGAAGTCGATGATGTCACTTGGTTAGGTGCTGTCGCGCCAGATGGTGACGCTGACGGTCAAGCCAATGACAACTCTGTGGGAACGGCCGATGAAGACGGTGTGGGTTTTGTTTCATCACTCGATCCCGGCTTAAGCTCCATTATCAATGTCACAGCATCCACTTCCGGGTACCTGTCTGCGTGGTTTGACTGGAACCGCGATGGCGACTTCAATGATGCTAGTGAACAAGTCTTTACCGACGAAATGCTCTCTGCTGGCAATAATTCTCTGCCATTCGTGGTTTCCACTGCCGCAACCCCTGGTGCTAGCTGGAGCCGATTCCGCTTCAGCCAACAAACGGAGTTGAATTACTATGGCGGCTCTACATCTGGTGAAGTAGAAGATCATCCAATTATCATTACTGACAATGGATGCACAATAGAATACTTTCCAAGCGTAGAAGGTTACGCGATCGTCGCTTATGAAGATAACTGGCCATACACTGCTGACTACGATATGAACGATGTGGTAATGAAGTTCCGTATCACCGAAACCAGCCATGCCGATCATGTCGAAAATATCCTAATTACCGGAGACTTAGCCGCTTACGGTGCGGGTTACAAAAACGGTTTCGCAATCAGGTTACCCGGAGTCTTAAGAACCGCCATTGAAAATAAACTCACTACGCTGTCCTTCAACGGTGTGGAACAAGCATCAAACGGTTTGGAAAGTATTTCTGACGAAGCAATTTTCATCATCAGTGAAGACTTGAGCACGCACGCCGAAAGCAGTTGCAACTATTTCAGAACCGAGCCTGGTTGTTATGACAGCGTTTCACTTACCTTTACACTGAATGTCTACTTCACCGAAGATTCGGACCGCTCAGCCATTCAAGCTATGCCATACGACCCGTTCATCTTTGCAACTCCGGGGACCTACCATGGTGATGGCATTACGTTCCAACCAGGTCGAAAGTGGGAAGTACACCTAGCTGACCAGGCACCAACAGAACAATTTGACGACCAAAACCTCTTCGGCGTCGGCGTTGATGCAAGTGACCCTGCACAAGGTAAGTACTTCAAAACCGCCAACAACTTACCATGGGCGCTATTGATAGTAGAGGATTGGAATTGGCCTCTTGAGCGTGTCGATATGGTGGACGCTTATCCTCAATTCCAAACTTGGGCAGAATCTGCTGGCGAACAAAGCACTGACTGGCATACGGCTCCAGCACCAAACAAATGCTACATTCCGTAGGAGATAGCAGCACCCCTTCGCCACCACCAAAACAAATTACAGTACCAGAGGGTGATACCAACGAAAATGAAGAGCCCGTTGAGAAAGAAGAGACAGCGGTACCGATAGAAGATGTGACAATGCAGGATCTTGAGGTACCAGATAACATTAGCTACAAATCTTTAAACGAAGGTAGCCTCAATGCAGACATCAATGGCTTCTCTTCACAACGTGCGCACCTCAGCGTTTACAAAGAGTTTGTTGAACACAGCTCGGGGGGCTACGACGCAAGATACCCAAGCAAGGTTGCTTCTGTCCCACTAGATAAAGGTACAGCGAACATTAACTTTAACGTCTCTGATAGCCAAGGCCGCCTGGTTGTTGAAATTTGGTTCTATGATGGCAGCGCCCCAATCCAGAGAGTCATTACTTCTGGTGACAGTTCTTGGGTCATGTAGCCAAATAGGAGTAAGGTCTAGAAAACGACCTTCCAATATAATTCCTCACTCTTTTACTTCAAAATCGCATCGTTCTTTTGAACATGCGATTTTTTTGTTGTAAAACAGTAGGGTTACTCATTCGACGGGAAAATACGTTGGACAATCCGAAAACCTTCATTTTGGTCTTTGTTGCTGCCATCGTCGCATTATGTCTGGCTCTGTGGCTAACATCTTCTGATGAAACACAGACCATTACCGCAACCGTCATTTCAAATACGTTAACGCAATCACTTGATGGTCAAAGACGTTATCTAACGATTGAATCGGAAGAATCAGGAATCAAACGCGTCGCTGTACCAATTTCCACCCATTGCCCTAAAGGTGCATTGGCAACATTCAGCCAACCAACAGATTCACTCTTCGAGCAACCGCTCACGTTTTTAAGCTGCGAATAAGCTTACTCTTCACATTTATCTCAGGCGTCATACTACTTTGAGGAAACAAAAGACGATGCAAGCACTGATCAGTACTCAAGAACTCAATAACCTACTCGACCAACCTAACGTCAAACTCCTCGACGCGAGTATTACGTTTCAAATCCCTTCAGAAGGTGAAAAAGTTAAAGATAAGTGGCTTCCTAATTCCCTACGCTTTGACTATGACAACGACTTCTGCTTACCTGATTCACCTCTGCCACATATGATGTCAACAGAAGAAGGCTTCAACCAAAGCGCGCGACAGCTCGGTTTGAACAACGAAGATTTGATCGTGGTATACGACAACTCAGGGACACTTGCTGCACCAAGAGCATGGTGGATGTTCAGAGCAATGGGTCATGAGAATGTTCGAGTTCTGAACGGCGGTCTTCCCGCTTGGATTAAAGCTGGGCTTTCTGTTACGAGTGCTTTATCGCAACCAAGCGGAAATGGAAACTTTTCAGGCAAGCTCAACCAAGAAGCGTTTTTGAACGCCCAAGCTGTACTTGCCCATTCAAATAACCGGAGTGCAAACATCATCGATGCAAGAGCCAAAGCTCGTTTCCTTGGTGAAGTGCCAGAACCACGAGAAGGGCTACGCAGTGGGCATATTCCAAATTCAGTTTGCTTACCGTTTCAAGAACTCTTAACCAACGGTCACATTAAACCGAATTCAGAGTTGCAACAGATATTTAGCGCACTAACAATAGATAGTGATAATTCAATCATTTTTAGTTGTGGCTCCGGTGTAACCGCATGCATTTTGTTACTTGCAGCGTATCAAATTGGTCTGGACAACCTGTCGGTGTACGACGGTTCTTGGACTGAATGGGGTGCAGATCATTCTTTACCTATCGAGCGTTAAGGCTAGGAAGTGCGGAAACTCGCCATCAACGTGATAACTTACTGCTTGTGGGTGTGATTTGATTCAGGGCTACTTCTATTCCAAACCATTGCCTTTTGAGCAGTTGATTAGCTTTGCCGAAGAGAACCACAACGAAAAAGCCGTCGAACAATAACGACGGCTTGATTTACGTAGTTACAACGTAAGGGGACAGAGACTAGTTCTGCATTTCCTTATACATCACTTCGACTAACTCTCCTTTCGGATCTCCTGACAGTTCCCATGTAAAGATTCCGCCTAAGTTAGATTGTTTCGCCCAGTCGGCTTTGGCTTTGATAGATCGCTGATCTTCAAATGAGATAAACACCTTCTTGTCTGGGTTCCATAAGTATGGCGCTTGAGCTTGCTCATCATATTTATACTCATATCCTTGTTTCGCACTGTAGTTCTTCATCAGATCCCAGAACATGAAGTAGCCATTCTCACCAGTACCAAACTGCGCGCCTTTCTCTGACAATAAGTCTTGAGTTGGTAAACCACCGGCAAAATCTTTAGTTCCTTGCCAACCGCGACCATAAAACGCGGCACCAATCACCAGCTTCTCACTAGGAATACCCAGCTCAATCATTTGATTAATGAACACGTCTGCGCCCATTCCCCACCAACTGCGGTCGGTCGCATGTAGGTTAGTCGTATGCCCTGTCTGTTGCCCCCAACCGCCAAGGAAGTCGTATGTCATCGCAAACATGTTGGTTAGGTAAGGCTGCGCCGCTTTCCAGTCAATGCCTGCCGCTTTTGGACCAACACCTACCGCGGTTGAAAGCTCGTACTCACGCTTGGTCTTTTTCGCTAGAGTATCTAAATCGCCACGCATGGTTTTAACTAGATATGTGAAAGCGTCACGTTCAAGCGCTTTTTGCTCATCTGTCAGCTTAGTATCTGGATTCCAAGGAGAAGTAGTCAAACCACCACCACCTGGATATTCCCAGTCCAAGTCAATGCCATCAAAAAAATCGTACTTTGCAATCAACTCGACCGCCGTTTTCGAGAACTGATCCATTGCTTGCTGGTTTTTAGCCATAGCGTGGAAAGGTTCAGACATGGTCCAACCGCCAAAAGAAGGAAGAATTTTTAGATCAGGATGTTGCTTCTTAAGTTCGGCCAATTGGGCGAAGTGCCCTTTATATGGAACGTCTACAGAGACCGGACCAAAGTCTTTTTCAAGTGCCGCCTCGGTATCAACCAAAATCGCCGTATACGGTTCTTTGCCTTCACAGTACTTTGCAACCAGCTTTTGAATATTTTCCGAAGCACCAGTGTGAGGACCACACATACTTAAAAATGCGTAGATAATGTGAGTCAGGTTATCAGCCGGAATGTCTTTAACCGTGTATGGGTTGTCTGTATTTGCGTACTGCCAATCGGCAAAATAGCCTGCCACGACTTTTTGCTCAGCTTGTGCAATACCTGTAAGCCCCGTAAATAAAGCAGCTGCGAGAAGTGTCTTTTTCATAATTTCCTCCAGAGTAATCAACTACAAATTACTCCTGAGGATTATTTTTAACTTGGAAACGAAATCAGGCTGCGAGTCATTTATAAATCCTCGCAGCCTGATTACATAGTTTGCATATTATTTGTGCTAAACCTCTGATGTACTGTTGCCGTGCATCTGCTCATCCAAGTTAAGAACCGTCAGTGCATTACTAACGCTGGTTGCAATAACATCTATCGCGCCAGTTCTTAAGGCCCCAAGTAGCGCCAATGGTTTACTGTTTTCTGCCGCAATCGCAATCACTTCTGCAATTGGACGAAATTCTTCAATACCTAAGCCGATGACTCGGTCACTCATTACTGTGTTTGCTACATCGCCGTGGATGTCAAAGAAGTCATAACCGGCAAAGTCCCCTACGACGCCTTGCATCAAACGGGATTGCACCACTTCATCTGGAGTAAACCAGCCAAGGTCAACCATGTAGCTGTTCTCACTCATATCACCGATACCAACAAGAGCGACATCCGCCTTGCGCGCCAAGTCCAGAGTCTGTTTAACCGTGGCGTTTTGCATAAAGGCCACCTTTTGCTCTCGGTTTTCAGCGTAGGCAGGGGCATACAGGGTTTCCGATGTGCCGCCGTATTTCTTGGCGAATTGTCGGCAAATGTGGTCCGCATTGTACATACCGCCACGAGGGTGAATCCCGCCAATACCGCACACAAACTTACAATCACGCGGAGTGATAACACCAATATGGTGAGCTACAGAAGAAACGTTACGCCCTTGCCCTACCGTCACCACCATGCCGTTCTTTAAAGTACTCGTCAGGTAGTTAGAGACCAAACCAGACACTTGGAGACGCTGCGCTTCTTCATTAGGTTGGTCCAAAGCGACCAACGCTCGTTTCACACCAAAGCGTTCGATGAGGCGCTGCTCTATCTTGGCGCTAAACACAGGGTGATATTTTACGGTAATCTCTACAATGCCTTCATCACGAGCCTGCTTCAGCATTCGCCCTACTTTGGCCCGCGATATGGAAAACTTTTTCGAGATCTCTTCTTGGGTCGCACCGTCTTGATAATAGGCAACGGAGATCTCAGTTAGTAAATCTGTGCTTTCAATAGAAATGTCTTGATTAGAACTGCTCATGTTTTTCTCGCCCTTTTTAGAGGATCGACATTGTATGCATTAGTGAGCATCCGCTCATTGACTTAGCATATGTTACCCTCCAATTTTACTGCAACATTTGCTCACTGCAATGACATTTTCTCACTACGTAATTTTATTAATGTCAGCACTGCTCAAGCCTTGAACAATAAGGGCAAACGTTTATTTCGGCGATGCTATGAACACGCAGCAAAAAAACGTTGATGAACATCACTTAAAGTCGGTTTCGGCGATTGACTTTCAGCATGGATCGGATAAATATGGATTCATCATTTACTCAGCTACCGATCAAATGTTCATAGCAAATGTTCGGTACCGAAATTTTCCGTAGTTGGCTGAGCAGATGTCTCGTTAAATATGATGAGACGATTAGCCGACACGCTTGCAAATGCACAAGCTGTGGTACTCAAAACCACACTTAAGCCCATTTATATAGGATGATCGATTATGAGCAACAAGTTAGAGCAACTTCGTAAACTAACAACTGTAGTAGCGGACACTGGTGAAATTGACGCAATCAAAAAGTACCAACCTGAAGATGCAACAACGAACCCATCTCTTATCCTAAAAGCGGCTCAAATCGAAGAGTACGCACCTCTAATCGACGCTTCTATCGAATACGCAAAAGCACAAAGCAACGACAAAGCACAACAAGTACAAGACACTTGTGACATGCTTGCAGTAAACATCGGTAAAGAGATCCTAAAAACTATCCCTGGCCGTATCTCTACAGAAGTAGATGCTCGTCTTTCTTACGATACAGAAGGCAGCGTTGCTAAAGCTCGCCAGCTTGTAAAAATGTACAACGACGCAGGCATCACTAACGACCGCATCCTAATCAAACTGGCTTCTACTTGGGAAGGCATCCGCGCTGCAGAGATCCTAGAGAAAGAAGGCATCAACTGTAACCTAACGCTTCTATTCTCTTTCGCGCAAGCTCGTGCATGTGCTGAAGCAGGCGTATTCCTAATCTCGCCATTCGTTGGCCGCATCATGGACTGGTACAAAGCAAAAGAAGGACGTGACTTTGAAGCTTCAGAAGATCCAGGTGTAATCTCAGTAACAGACATCTACAACTACTACAAAGACTACGGTTACAACACAGTTGTTATGGGCGCAAGCTTCCGTAACATCGGCGAGATCCTAGAACTTGCTGGCTGTGACCGTCTAACTATCGCTCCTGCTCTTCTTGCTGAGCTAGAAGCGGCTGAAGGCGAAGTTGTAGAGAAGCTGGTTGATTCTAAAGGTTCTAAAGAGCGTCCAGCTCCAATGTCTCACGCTGAGTTCCTATGGGAGCACAACCTAGACGCAATGGCTGTTGAGAAAGTAGCTGAAGGTATCCGTAACTTCGCGGTTGACCAAGGCAAACTAGAAGACATGATCTCAGCTAAGCTTTAATCGCTTACCAAAAGCGAGTAACCAGCCTACTCGCTTTTAGCATCAGCGCTTTATTCAAAAAATTCTATTTGAACTTGTTCCGACGAGTTCCCTCTACTTAAATCAAATATCGAGAAGTAACTACTATGGATCGCTCTCTTCTAACACGAAAGTATCTAGCTAATGCAATCCGTGCACTAAGCATGGACGGTGTTCAACAAGCTAACTCTGGTCACCCAGGTGCACCTATGGGTATGGCTGACATCGCTGAAGTTCTTTGGCGTTCTCACCTAAACCACAACCCATCAAACCCAGAGTGGGCTGACCGCGACCGTTTCGTACTGTCTAACGGCCACGGCTCTATGCTTATCTACTCTCTACTGCACCTTGCAGGCTACGAGCTATCTATCGACGATCTTAAAAACTTCCGTCAGCTTCACTCTAAGACTCCTGGTCACCCAGAGTACGGCTACGCACCTGGTATCGAGACAACAACGGGTCCTCTAGGTCAAGGCATCACTAACGCTGTTGGTATGGCGATGGCTGAGAAAGCACTTGCGGCTCAGTTCAACAAAGAAGGCCACGACATCGTTGACCACTTCACTTACGTGTTCATGGGTGATGGCTGTCTGATGGAAGGTATCTCGCACGAGGCATGTTCTCTTGCAGGTACACTAGGCCTTGGCAAACTGATCGCATTCTGGGATGACAACGGCATCTCTATCGACGGTCACGTTGAAGGTTGGTTCTCTGACGACACGCCTAAGCGTTTTGAATCTTACGGCTGGCACGTAATCCCTGCTGTAGATGGTCACGATTCTGAAGCGATCAACGCAGCAATCGAAGCGGCAAAAGCAGATCCACGCCCTACACTTATCTGTACTAAAACTATCATCGGTTTTGGTTCTCCAAACAAATCTGGTTCACACGACTGTCACGGTGCGCCACTAGGTGCTGAAGAAATTGCAGCAACACGTAAAGAACTAGGTTGGGAGCACGGTCCTTTTGAAATTCCGCAGGAAGTCTATGCAGAGTGGTCAGCGAAAGAAGCAGGCGCAGCTAAGGAAGCAGCGTGGGACGAGAAATTTGCAGCTTATGAAGCAGCGTACCCTGAGCTGGCAGCTGAATTCAAACGCCGCGTAAACGGTGACCTACCAGCTGAGTGGGAAGAGAAAGCAAACCAAATCATTGCTGACCTTCAAGCAAACCCAGCAAACATCGCATCACGTAAAGCATCTCAAAACGCACTAGAAGCGTTTGGTCAAATGCTTCCAGAATTCATGGGCGGCTCTGCTGACCTAGCGCCTTCTAACCTAACTATGTGGTCTGGTTCTAAGTCTCTAGAAGCGAACGATTTCTCTGGTAACTACATCCACTACGGTGTACGTGAATTTGGTATGACAGCGATCATGAACGGTATCGCGCTACACGGCGGTTTTGTTCCTTACGGCGCAACATTCCTAATGTTCATGGAATACGCACGTAACGCTATGCGTATGGCTGCTCTGATGAAGATTCAGAACATCCAGGTTTACACGCACGACTCTATCGGTCTTGGCGAAGATGGCCCAACTCACCAACCTGTTGAGCAAATCGCGTCTCTACGCCTGACTCCAAACATGAGCACGTGGCGTCCATGTGACCAAGTTGAGTCTGCAGTAGCATGGAAACTGGCGATTGAACGTAAAGATGCACCATCTGCACTTATCTTCTCTCGTCAAAACCTAGCACAGCAAGAGCGTACTGCTGAGCAAGTTGCAGACATCGCAAAAGGTGGCTACATCCTGAAAGACAGCGATGGTAAACCTGAGCTAATCCTAATCGCGACTGGTTCTGAAGTTGAGCTGGCTGTGAAAGCGGCAGAACAACTAACTGCTGAAGGTAAGAAAGTACGCGTGGTTTCAATGCCAGCTACTGATACTTTCGACAAGCAAGACGCAGCTTACCGTGAATCGGTACTGCCATCAGACGTAACGGCACGTATCGCTGTAGAAGCTGGCATTGCTGACTTCTGGTACAAGTACGTTGGCTTCGACGGTCGCATCATCGGTATGACAACATTCGGTGAGTCTGCACCAGCTGATCAACTGTTCGAAATGTTTGGTTTCACTGTAGAAAACGTAGTGAACACAGCAAAAGAACTGCTAGCTTAATCGCTTAGAATTATCAGTTTTCTCTATTGCGAATTTGAAAACTGAAAAGCCCCGCTTCGGCGGGGCTTTATTTTATCTATTCATTTTGAACGACGATTCAACGATCTAGTTCTAGTTCGTATCACTTCTCTTCAAACTGATTCGCAAGTCGGTAGAAGTCTTGAACCTGCTCTTTTAACTGCTTACTGTTTTGCTCTACAGAATATGTCGCGGCCAAGTTCTGCTCCGCGGTAGAAGCAATAGAATGAATGTGCTGATTCACGTCGCTAGAAAGCTGCAACTGCTTATTAGCAGAGTCTGCGACATTCACCATCAAACCACTCATGGTTTGCATCATCTGCTCTACTTCCGACAAACGCAACGCACTTTGCTCTGCAACTTGTGAGCATGTATCCGTTTGATCTTTGTTAGCGATAATGTCTTTCTGCCAGCCCTGAATCGTCATCAGCATGGTTTCAATGGATGCTTTAATTTGCTCAGTTGCATTCGAAGTCCGTCCAGATAGCGCTCTCACTTCATCGGCAACCACAGCGAAGCCGCGACCTTGTTCACCCGCTCGTGCTGCTTCAATTGCTGCATTAAGCGCTAGCAGATTCGTTTGATCGGCAATTCCGCCAATCTCTTCCATTAATTGACTTACCTTTTGGGCTTGATCGCTCAATTGATAGGTCGTTTCTGTCGCTTTCTCAGCTTGTAAACTAAGTTGTGCTAAATTGGTATGAGTTTGGTCGATGGTCTCTTTCGCCATCAGGCATGACTGCAACGTATCATCGATCAGTAGATGCGCGTCGTTCGTGCTGGATGAAACTGAATTTGCAGACGCTTCCATCGCCTCTGTCGCATCACGAACTTGCCGAATGTCTATATTCTGCTGAGTTAGCGCTGATGAAACTTCTATCATTGTGCTGCTAAGCTCTTCTGCGCAACTTTGTAAAGGCAAGGCTGAGTCCGTCATACGTCCTAACACGGTGCGAATACGGGCAGAGAGCATCTTGATATGGAAATCTGCAATCGAAAATGGTTTATTCCCGGAATATACCAGACGACTTACACTGTCGTACTGCGCTTGTAACCTTTTAAATTGCAGAGGCGTATCAACAAGTTCCTGGCGGAAGAGAACAGCTAAAACACCTGCAGGAAACAATGTCGCTAGCCAAGCAAGAGGGCCTTCAAGTGACAGAGCCAAGCTCGTTACTGGTGCTGCTAATGCACCAAGAAGAATTGCATAGCGTAATGTTTCATTTAACTTCAGTGACCATGCACGTCCCGACTTCTCTGCTTTCAAAAGCCCTTGGTACGCCTTAGAAGCGATATCCACCCACTCTCGCCGAGGCTTAACACGAACCGACTGATAACCCACAACTTGATGACCTTCATAAATGGGAGTTACATAAGCATCCACCCAATAGTAACCACCCGACTTCGTACGGTTCTTTACAATGCCGCGCCACGCTTTGCCTTTTTTTAGGCGATCCCACATATCACCAAAAGCGGCTTTGGGCATATCTCCGTGACGCACGATACTGTGGTTTTGTCCGAGCAGTTCATCGTGGCTGTATTCTGCGATTCGGCAAAACGCATCATTACAGTAAGTAATGACACCTTTGAGATCGGTTGTTGAGACTAGCTCGTCGGAATCTCCTACAAGGGTTTCTTGAGCTTTATTGGAAGTTGAGACTGACATAGGTGAGGCTTCTATAGTTTTTATTAAATTGCGACAGGTTATATACACGATTGTTATATTTATTACAAAATGCTAGAGAAAAAACCTTACAGATGCGACATTTTGAGCTCGAAAAACTTACCTAGATAACAATAATTAACCAATTATTTTGTGGGTTGTGAGCCGATAGACAAAAAAGACCCAGCGTACATAACTGGGTCTTATAAAATCTTGACGTTAATTTATGCGACTTGAGATTCAGAGTTATTACTCGCCTTGATAAAAAATATTCCCATTACCGATAGTACAAAAGGCAGGAATGGTCGCTGACATCAAACCAAGAAACTGCAGCGCCACAGGGAGAGTGATCATACTGGATGAGGGCGCAATTTGTTTTCCGATCAACGCAATGACGGAAATCAGCAGTATGTTCCCTGTCATCAATAAAGCTTGGCAAAGCGATAGTAGCCAGACGTTTCGATTCATCTCACTCCTTGAGTCTTTTTTAACCTATTTAGACACCATAACGGATTTAAAACTAAAACACATCGAATATGTGCAACAGGTGAATTTTCATATTGCTGGGATATTAAAAAAGCCAGCGAACTGCTGGCTTTTGAAAGATTAGAAACGCTTATGTTTACTTAGCGCGACGTGCTTTTACTGCATCGGATAGCTGACGTAGAACTGTTTCTGTGTCTTCCCAACCGATACATGCATCAGTAATGGACTGCCCGTAAGTTGCTGCTTTACCGTCAATTAAGTCCTGACGATCTTCAACGAGATGAGATTCGATCATTACACCAAAAATCGCATCTTCGCCGCCAGAGATTTGCTCTGATACGTCATCAGAAACCAACATCTGACGTTTGAACTGCTTAGAGCTGTTAGCGTGACTAAAGTCGATCATCACTTTCTTCGGTAGACCCGCCGCGTCTAGCTCGTCTTTGATTTGCGCGACATGAGACGCACTGTAGTTAGGCTCTTTACCACCACGAAGGATGATATGACAATCAGGGTTACCCGCCGTTTCAACAATCGCAGAGTGACCGTACTTAGTAACTGATAAGAAGTGGTGAGATGCGCTTGCTGAACGGATTGCATCACTCGCGATTTTGATGTTGCCGTCTGTACCGTTTTTGAAGCCAACTGGGCAAGACAAACCTGACGCTAGCTCACGGTGTACCTGAGATTCAGTCGTACGTGCACCGATAGCACCCCAGCTAATAAGGTCCGCTACGTACTGTGGCGTGATCATATCTAGGAATTCACTTGCAGTAGGAAGGCCCATGTCTGTTAAGTCAAGCAACAGCTTACGACCAATACGAAGACCGTCGTTTAGCTTGTAAGTGTCATTTAGGTAAGGGTCGTTAATAAGGCCTTTCCAACCTACCGTTGTGCGCGGTTTTTCAAAGTAAACGCGCATCACTACTTCTAGTTGCCCACCGAGTTCGTCTCGAAGTACTTTCAATTTCTTACCATA
Organism: Vibrio campbellii CAIM 519 = NBRC 15631 = ATCC 25920; assembly: GCF_002163755.1. Lineage (NCBI taxonomy): Bacteria > Pseudomonadati > Pseudomonadota > Gammaproteobacteria > Vibrionales > Vibrionaceae > Vibrio > Vibrio campbellii. The sequence goes on along the minus strand of NZ_CP015864.1, from coordinate 245,766 downwards.
CTCAACCGCAGCTTCTGGATCGTGAATAGAACACGGGCCAACGATCACAAGCAGACGGTCATCTTTGCCTTCAAGAATATTGTGGATGGCGTTGCGACATTCAAACGTCGTTGTGGAAGCAGTTTCGGTTGCCGGAAATTTCTCAAGCACTGCAACAGGTGGCAATAGCTCTTTTACTTTATTAATTCTTACATCATCAGTTTGAAACATTACTTCTACTTCCTAATTACTATCCCTGACCCACTATTTTGCCCCAACTTTACTCAGTGCAACATTGTTCACAAAGCAAGCAATAACAATGGCTGTAGGCTCATTTAATTGTGTCGATGGAAGTAACTTATCGACTTAACAGTAGACTTGCAATCACTTTTTCTAAAAAAATGCAAATTAACAACTAATGTTCACTTCAAAACACGGCGTACATTTAAGTTTACGAAAAAAGTTCAATAAAATTAGTTATTTTCTTAAAAGTTTAAAAATCTTGTCTACAATGTAAGAGATATCAGAAGTTTGTGAGGAAGTTCGCGACGAAAATTGTAGCAAGTTCTAAGATAATGTTGCTTGATGTTAAATTAAATGAATATTAAACTAATTTCTTATAACTACCTAGTTTTACTCTAATTGTTAAAACAAAGTAGAAATTAATATGCAATCAATACAAGGAAACACTATGAAAAAAGTAGCAATTGCAGTAGCAGCAGTGGTAGCTGGTGGTTTAATTAACTCTGCTCAAGCTGAAATGTATATCGGGGGCAAAGTGGGCATGACTACTTTAGATAATGCTTGCTATTTAAACAGCCCTTGTGATGATGATGCTTTCGGTGCCGGAATGCACATCGGTTACGATTTTACCGATATCATTGGTCTTGAGTATGGCGTTGATTACTTAGGCGACTACAAAGCCAACTTCAAGTCAGGGGCTAATACAGTTGATACGATTGACGGCGACCTTTGGGCTCTAACTCTCGCACCTAAATTTAACTGGCATCTAAACGATACGTGGAACCTATTCGCGAAAATCGGTGGTGCTTACATGATGTCTGGTGATGAGAAAGACCTTGTACCAACGGGTTCATTAGGTGCCGAGTACACTATCGACAGAAACTGGAGCGTTCGTGGTGAATACCAACGTTACCAAGGTATGTCTGATAATGTGATAGATGACATGGATGCAAACTTCTTCGGTATCGGTGTTAATTACAAATTCGCGGCAGCGCCAGTTGTAGCTGCAATCGTAACAGAAGAGGTTCTTGAAGAAGAGCCTGTTTTATTAACGAAGACGCACAAAGAAGAGTACGGTTCAGGCACATTTGAATTCGACAGTGCGAAACTAACTGACTCAGTATCTGAGCGTCTAGACAACTTCGTTAACTTTTTGAACGAATACCCACAAGCTCAAGTTGAGATTACAGGCTACACTGATAGCTCTGGTCCAGCAGCTTACAACCTAAAACTGTCTGAGCGCCGTGCCCAAGCTGTTGCAGATTACCTAATCGCAGCAGGTATCGATGCGGACCGTTTCACGGTAACAGGTATGGGTGAAGAAGATCCAGTTGCTGACAACAGCACTCACGAAGGTCGCGAGCAGAACCGTCGTGTTGTGGTACATGTACCTGAGTTCCAATACGAAGAACTTGTACAACCAGAATAAGATTTTCCACTCTTTTCTCTAGAATAAGGGGTGCTTCGGCATCCCTTTTTGTTTGCTTCGTATTTGTTCACTCCAGCACCATTTACAGCTCAGAATCCCTCAACTCGCCTCCTGCTTAAATCAAACCTCGTACTTACGCTCCCACCGCTTCTGGTTCGGGCTGTTTTCCCAAACGTGACGGACAATTTAACCAACAAGTTAAGTTTTTGTGCAGCAATACCCGACTGGCTCAAACGGAAAACCGTGTTGCTCTACCCAACTCAAACTTCCCCCTCCTGCTTCCATCACTAAAGAAAGAGTGTTTTATAGTCTCACCGATAATAAAACAAGGGATAAATATGGAATGAATAAACGGATTAGAGCGCACCGCTAAGAGTTACTCAGCAAAGTAATTTTCGATATATACGCCAACAAAAAACCGCACCTAATCAGTGCGGTTTGAAACAACAGCTAAACGGCTTTTATGGCGTGAAGAACAGACCAAGATAATGATCCGCTAACAAAGCAACAAACAAAGCGAGTAAGTGATAAATGGAGAATTTAAAGGTTTCCATAGCGCTGTTCTGCTCAGGAGAAAACTTCAATTTCCAAGCGTGATACATAAAACCTGCATTGAGAAGCAGCGACGAAAAAAGATAAACCGAGCCAACCATACCCACCAGCACAGGAAGAATACAAACAAGTGTGAGTAGTATCGTGTAAAGAAGAATCGAAGTTTTAGTGTATTCAATGCCATGAGTCACAGGGAGCATCGGGATATCCACTTTTCGATAGTCTTCGACGCGATGAATCGCAAGCGCCCAAAAATGTGGTGGTGTCCAAATAAAAATAATCATCACCAGTAGCCAAGCATGGGCGTGCAGTTCTCCGGTTACAGCCGTCCAACCAAGTAGTGGTGGCATTGCACCTGCAATTCCCGCAATCACAATGTTTTGCGGCGTTGCTCGCTTTAGGTACATGGTATAAACCACCGCATATCCTAGCAAACTTAAGAAAGTCATCCATGCTGTCAGTGGATTAACCAAGACATAAAGCAACACGAAACCAATCACACCCAAAGCAGTAGAAAAAATCGCGACAGATATAGGGTTGATATCGCCCGAAGGCAATGGTCGTTTGTGCGTTCGAGCCATACGCGCATCAATACGTCGGTCGATGAGATGATTAAACGCTGCCGCCGACCCCGCCATCAAACCAATGCCAACGAGACCGAACGCAGCTTGTAGCCATGGGAAGTCAACGACTGGGGCCAAGCTCATACCAACAACTGCTGTGATAAGCATTAGGGCGACCACTTTAGGCTTTGTCAGTTTTAAATAGGTTGAACCAATCTTTTTCTTACCACTTTCTAGAGATAACGCGATTTCTTTACTCATAGCGAACTCCTTTCGCTTGATGACTCCAATAAGCCTTACCTTGCCATAGATAGAACTGACTAACGCAGATAAGTGTAAGCATGATGGCTGCACCGAGATTATGCGCAACCGCTACATAGATAGGCAGTTGGAACACAACATTACTAACGCCTAATAGGATTTGACAAACCAAAGCTAAGCCAATCCAAGCACCCAAGCGCTGAGAATGATGTGAGTCTTGTTTTAATAGTAATACGCAGTAAATCAGCACAACACATGTAGTAATGATGGCACCAATACGATGACTGACATGAATTGTCATTCGTGCTGGGTAATCTAGAACACCGAACTCATAGTTATCAAACCCTGTTTGCCAGAAAGAAAACGCCTCTTCCCAAGATAAGTAACTGGCCCAGTTCCCCTCACAAATCGGTAAAGCGGTACACATAAGAGCAGCGTAGTTAGATGATGTCCAGCCACCAAGCAGTACCTGCAATACCACCACGCCAAAAGCGATAAATGAGAAGACTCTCAAGCTCTTCGAAGAGGGAGAGAAATAGAGGCTACGTTGAGATTGTAATTGACAATAGAATACCGCTTGGAGTGCAAGTAGCGTAAAACCACCCAGTAGATGCAGCATGACAATCACTGGCATCAGCTTTAATGTCACTGTCCACATTCCTAATGCCGCTTGCCCCAGGACAAGAATGCACAGCAAAACCGGAATTGTCGGATTGACACGCTCGGCTCTCACTGCCATTATTGCCATCATCAGGATAACCAAGCCTAAAGTTCCGGCGAAGTAACGGTGAATCATCTCTAACCATGCTTTCCCTTGCTCGACTGCTCGTTCCGGAAACAACGCATTTGCCTTCGTGACTTCGGCTTCGGTTTGAGGAACAAATAACTGACCATAACAACCCGGCCAATCTGGGCACCCCAAACCTGCATCAGCCAGTCGCGTGTATGCACCTAACATGATGACCACAAGAGTAAGACACAGGCTGAACCTGACCAAACCACTTAACGTCATATTGCCCCCTCCCTAGCCTACTCGTGACAACTTCAATAGTTTTCGTAAGTCCGCCAAGACGTCCTTACTTAACCGCACCAAATCCTCATTGGCTTCAGGTGTATAGGACATCACAAGCTGCCCGAGCGGATCGACGATCAACATCTGGCCAGCTTTTACTCTCGATGAAAGCGCGCCATTCATTTGCATCACGACAATGCTCTGGTCAACGTCATTCGTCTCTTCCGAGGTCCATATAACAGGTACAACACGCTCCTGATATCTACCTAATGCAATATGGCTTTGCTGCATCAAGTGTATTTGCTGCTGACATTGTTTTTGACAATCTGAGGGCAATACATACGCTAGTTGCCAACCTTTTTCGTCTAGCGGGGATGGCTGACCTAATTGTTCGAGCGTGACATATGGCTCTACCAGTTCGCCTCGATTGGTTACTCCCGTTTCGTACCAACCTTGACTCAATACAACCTTGGCAATAATCGCGGGTAGCGCAAATAGACAAATCAGAGACACCAATACAATTCGTCCTTTCGTGACTGCATTTGTCATCTCTCACCTCCTTGTGAGCGTGGTTGTCGAATCCAACGAATAAAGATCAGGATTGTGATAAGCAAAAATACACCAGCCATAGCAAACCACTGAAAAGCATAACCAAAATGCTTTGCACTAGTTAAAGGTAACGGGTTCCAAGGGAATGAATACGGCCACTGCGCTAAATTGTCGGGTTGAATGACCGTTGGCATTAACTCAATGTTAAGTAATTGGCTAAGTTGATTGATGTTGAGGTTTTGCACTCTGATCGTATCGCCGACTTCGGCCATCAGATCTGAACTTAGCGGATTAGTCGATTTACGATACAAACGCCCGGTGATGTCATATGATGCAGCCAGATGTTCAACCTTCGGAAGTACAGCTCTGGAGCGTTCTCCCTTCACAAAACCAAGTTCAAGTAATGTAAGAGTCGAGGGATCATGAGACATCGACACGATTTGAAACGCAAGGTAACCCACTTCGCTCTGATATGTCTGGTTATCTAATAAAATGATTGGCAGTGGTTCAGGTGTCACATTCGCTTTTACTTTAATCCCTATGACACTCTCTTCTCGCCAATCGTTCATTTCAAATACTTCAGACATGTCCTTATATGAGGTATTTGTCCTTGCTAAAATGGCTTGCTCCAAAAGCTGCTTTTCATTGCCACGTTCCAACTGCCAAAAGCCCAGTTTGACCAATAGAGAAAACACAGCCACAGTTAAAAAGACAGCAACCCAAACCCATTTCGATAATATCGACGACGAAACCGGAGGTGCTATGTCCACCGTATTTCTGTTCAAATTAACGCTTGTCCTTTTGCTGCTTTTCATCATCTTTAACCTCGCAAAAGCGCTTATCGAAATGGTTCGCGAAGACCCAGCGGATTCATCGAAAAAAGGTAAGCCAATGAGTCATTACCTCGGTCGTCGTGTCATGTTTTCTGCGTTAGTCGTGATACTCCTCCTGATTGCTCTAGGGGCTGGATGGATAGCCCCTAACCCTCGCCCTTACTAGCTTTACAGCACATAAACGAAAACAAACAAGCATAGCCAAACCACATCAACGAAGTGCCAATACCAACTGCCCGCTTGGAAAGCAAAATGGTCTTTCGGCGAGAAATGGTCTTTAGCGATGCGGAACAGCAATACAATGAGGAAAATGGTACCAAGGCAAACGTGCAAACCATGGAAGCCCGTGAGCATAAAGAAGGTGTTTCCGTAAATACCGGATTGCAGCGTTAGTCCAATGTCTTGATAAGCGTGCGCATACTCAACGGCTTGGTAATAAAGGAAGAAGCCCGCCAAGACGATAGTGATTTCCAACCAAACAATCAGTGCGGTTCGTTTGTCTTGTTCTAAGCTAATGTGTGCCATATGTAAGGTAATCGAAGACAATAGCAGCAAGATAGTGTTGGTTAATGGAATCCCTTGCCATGGCATAGCTTGCGTTGTTTCCCCACCTGGCGTCGTGGTGAGCGGCCATATCGCCTCAAAACTTGGCCACAACACTTCATGGGTCATGAAGTTGTTATCGGCACCGCCTAACCAAGGTACCGAAATCATTCTCGCGTAAAACAGGGCACCAAAGAACGCGCCAAAGAACATCACTTCTGAAAAGATGAACCAACTCATCCCTTGTCTAAATGAACGCGTGATTTGCGCACTGTATTTTCCGGTAAGGGACTCCGTGATAACGTTACTGAACCACCCTGCTAGCATGTAAAGCAGAAACAGCATACCAACCGCGAGAATAATGCCGCCAAGTGTGCCAACCGCACCATCACTTTGGGTACCTTGTACCGTCATCCCAGCTCCGACCGCAACAAGGAATAACGCAAATGCCCCAACAATAGGCCAGCAGCTCTGTGCAGGAACATAATAGGTCTCAGGCTTGTTACTCATAAGTTCTCTCCTTACAGACGCTCACCCGCCTGCTGCTCACTCCTTGAGAGGCTAACTACCGACGACTCGCCCGATTGAGGAGGAAATTTGTAGAGTGTGTAAGACAAGGTCAATGTATGAATTGAATCCGGCACATCCGGTTCAATGTAAAAAATCAAAGGCATACTCGCTTGTTGCTTACCTTCCAATGGTTGTTGATTGAAGCAAAAACACTCGATTTTATTGAAGTAAGCCGCACCAGTACCCGGCGATACGGATGGTACAGCTTGCCCTACCAAGTCTTCGCCACTTTGATTAAATGCAAGATATTCAGTTTGAATAACTTCGCCCGGATGAACATCCATGGATACAACCTTGGGTTTGAATTCCCAAGGCATATCTGGGCTTACGTGTGCCATAAATTCCACGCGAATGGTTCTGGTGATATCTGCTTGCATGCCCGTTGGTTGAATCGCTGCCACATCACTGGTTTTGCCGTTAATGCCAAGCGCATCGCACATGATGTCGTAGAGTGGCACAAGAGCAAAACCGAAGCCGAACATCAGCGCAGTCGCTAACAGCAACTTGATAGTGAGTTTTTTATTGGATGAATTACTTTGCATCTCACTCACCTCACGCGTTCTTAATCAACTTTTGGCGGTGTTGTGAACGTATGATGCGGAGCAGGACTTGGCACCGTCCACTCTAAACCTTCTGCACGTTCCCACGGTTTGGCTGTTGCTTTTTCACCACCACGGATACATTTGATCACCAACCACAAGAAGATCAGTTGAGAGAGACCAAAGGCAAAGCCACCTATCGATACGATTTGGTTTATGTCAGCAAACTGGATAGCGTAATCGGGAATACGTCGTGGCATCCCAGCTAAGCCCAAGAAATGCATTGGGAAGAACAGTACGTTAACCGAGATGATGGAACACCAGAAATGCCATAGACTCAGCTTGTGGTCATACATATTGCCTGTCCACTTCGGTAGCCAGTAATATGCTGCCGCCATAATCGAGAACACCGCACCAGATACCAAGACATAATGGAAATGCGCGACAACAAAGTACGTGTCGTGGTATTGGAAGTCCGCAGGCACAATTGCCAGCATCAAGCCCGAGAACCCACCTATTGTGAATAGGACAATAAAGGCGATGGCAAACAACATCGGTGTCTCGAAAGTCATTGCACCTCGCCACATGGTCGCTACCCAGTTAAACACTTTCACCCCGGTTGGCACCGCTATTAACATGGTGCAGTACATAAAGAAGAGTTCAGCGAATACCGGCATCCCTGTGGTGAACATATGATGCGCCCACACTAGGAATGACAGCAATGCAATACTACAAGTCGCGTAAACCATTGAATGGTAACCGAACAACTTCTTACCGCTAAACGCCGGAATGATTGCAGAGACAATACCAAACGAAGGCAAGATCATGATGTACACCTCTGGGTGACCAAAGAACCAGAAAATGTGTTGGAACATCACCGGGTCACCGCCACCAGCGGCATCAAAGAAGCTGGTACCGAAGTATTTGTCGGTCAAAACCATGGTCACCGCACCGGCTAATACGGGCATCACAGCTATCAGCAAGAACGCCGTGATTAGCCAAGTCCAGACGAACATAGGTAGCTTGAACCAAGTCATGCCCGGTGCACGCATATTTACAATCGTCACGATGACGTTGATGGCACCCATGATGGAACTGATACCCATGATGTGGACTGAGAAAACAAACAACGCCGTACTGTCAGGGCCGTAGGTTGTAGAAAGTGGCGCGTAGAAAGTCCACCCGAAATCAGGCCCCCCACCCGGTAAGAACAAAGAGCCGATCAAAATGAGGAAAGCAAAAGGTAAGATCCAAAAGCTCAAGTTGTTCATTCGTGGCAAAGCCATGTCCGGCGCGCCAATCATCATTGGAATCATCCAGTTGGCTAAGCCAGTAAACGCAGGCATGACGGCACCAAATACCATTACAAGCCCATGCACGGTAGTCATCTGGTTAAAGAACTGAGGATCAACCAATTGCAAACCCGGTTGGAATAGCTCAGCGCGAATGATCATCGCCATTGCTCCGCCTGTAAGGAACATGGCAAAGCTAAACCACAAGTAAAGCGTACCGATGTCTTTATGGCTGGTGGAGTAGAGCCAACGCGTTAGTCCTTTCGGCGCGTGATGATGGTCGTGATCGTCTTCAATCGCAATGGTGGTATTTGCGGTCGTTTGCGCTTCTGCAGGGGCAGACTTCACCGCTTTTTCAATTGGCTTACTCATATTTCCTCCTTGGCACTGTCTTGTGCCTTAAAGGCGTTAACATCGGATGCTTGAACGGTATCGCCTGTGTCATTTCCCCAAGCATTTCGTTGATAGGTAATAACAGCAGCAATTTCCTGGTCGCTAAGTTGGTTAGCAAAAGCTTGCATCGCTGTCCCTGCACGACCGTTTACTAGTACATCGATGTGAGCCATAACCGGGCCTTTAGCTATTTCGCTACCTTTAATCGCCGGGAATGCGCCCGGAATGCCCTCACCATTTGCTTGATGACACACGGCACAACGCGCGGTGTAAATCGACTCGCCTTGCCCCATCAAATCTTCCATCGACAGATCTTGCGTCAACGCTTCTTGTGCGGCCGCTTTTTGTAAAGCAAGCTCTTGCTTCTTGTCTGACATCCACTGGTCAAAGTCGTCTTCTGCCATTGCATGAACAACTACTGGCATAAAACCATGTGCTCGACCACAAAGTTCGGCACACTGACCGCGGTAGACGCCCGGCTCATCAATCTTGGTCCACGCTTCATTGATAAACCCCGGGATGGTGTCTTTCTTAACCGCGAAGTCAGGCACCCACCATGAATGTATCACGTCATCTGAGGTCATTAAGAAGCGAACTTTACGATTGATAGGCAGAACGAGCGGGTTATCCACTTCAAGTAAGTAGTGCGCCCCTTTTGCTTTGATGCCATCAATTTCTTTTTGACTGGTTGCGAGCAGACTAAAGAATTCGACATCCTCGCCGAAGTAGCTGTAATGCCACTTCCATTGAGAGCCTGTGATCTTAATAGTGAGGTCAGATTGGCTAGTATCTTCCATTGCCACCAGTGTTTTGGTTGCTGGAATCGCCATCGCGATAAGGATAATGACGGGGATGACGGTCCAGATAATCTCCACTTTGGTGCTTTCGTGGAAATTAGCCGCAACTGCCCCTTTTGACTTGCGGTGTCGGAAGATGGAATAAAACATCGCACCGAATACAACAAAGGCGATGGCGCAGCATATGTAGAAGATCAGCATATGTAATTCATACACTTGCTCACTGATCCCCGTAACACCCCGCGTCATGTTGTAATCATTTTGCTCTGACCAACTTGACGAAGAAAATGTGATAAAAATCACATTCGTTAATAAGGCTAGAGTAGTTGCTAATCTTTTCAAAAGAACTCTCCTCTGCACAGCCGCTGCGCTTGCGCCAGCTTCCTTGCTTCCCGATGCAAATATCGAACAAATTTACAAAAAATCTTAAAAACTACGATTTCAGCGCCCTTTGTTATATTTATGTTAAAAGGCTAGTTATAGTTCAATAGTTCTTCAAGAAATTAACTGTGAATAAATTCTGTACAGACTGAAAAATAAATTTGGTTTATCGATTGCTCTCTTTGAAATGTAATTGAGAACCATTTACATTGTGAAAAGGAAAACATTGGGACACTTTCCGTATAAAAGTGTCTAAACAAGTAGGTTCCTCCTGCTAAGGAAAGATGAATATGACAACACAAATTACTCAGTGGCTAGCACGAGACCCAGACCCTAAAACCCGCGAAGAACTCCAGCACTTAGTCGATGAAAATAATGAACAAGAACTGGCAGATCGCTTCGGCTCACGTTTGGCTTTTGGTACTGCTGGTTTGCGTGGCAAAGTGGGCGCGGGCCCAAACCGAATGAACCGCTTAGTGATTCAAGAAACAGTTACGGGGCTCGGTCATTATCTAATTGAACAGGTGAAAGATGCTTCATCTCGTGGCGTGGTTATCGGTTACGATGGTCGCCCTGACTCCAAACAGTTTGCACACGATACTGCTTCAGTACTGACCGCCCTAGGCATCAAGGTTTACCTAACCTACAAGGTAGCGGCAACACCAATTGTTGCCTTCGGTGTTCGTGAGTTAAATGCGGCTGCGGCTGTCGTCGTGACAGCAAGCCATAACCCACCAGAGTACAATGGCTTTAAAGTCTACTGGGAAAATGGCGCACAAATCATTCCACCACATGATTCCGGAATTGCTGCAAGAATTGATGAGGCAACAACAAAACCGCTTCCCCTGATGTCACTAGACGATGCAAAACAAAAAGGTTTGTTAGTTTGGCTTGAAGACGAGTACTACCAAACATACCGCAAAACAATGAACGACAATGCCCTGCTAACACCGGACAGCAACACAGATATCTCGATTGCTTACACGGCAATGCACGGTGTCGGTGCGGACATGGCAGAAACGTTGCTCGCAGATGCTGGCTTTGAAAAAGTGGCAAGTGTTCCAGAACAGCGTGAACCGGACGGTACATTCCCTACGGTAAATTTCCCAAACCCTGAAGAAGCAGGCGCAATGGACATGGTGATGGCGCTGGGTAAATCTGTCGATGCCGATATTGCCTGCGCAAACGACCCTGACGCAGACCGCTTTGCGGTGGCAGTAAAACGCCCAGATGGCGAATACCAAATGCTGACGGGTGACCAAGTGGGTTCATTGTTTGGTGATTACTTACTGCAAGGTCAACCAAACGCACTTGTTGGTAATACCATTGTCTCTTCTCGCCTATTGAGCAGCATTGCTAAAGCACACGGATCAGAATACTACCAAACGCTAACGGGCTTTAAATGGCTAACCAACGTAGCAATGACGCAAGAGAGCGAAGCAAATCCATTCCTATTCGCTTACGAAGAAGCGCTTGGCTACACCGTGGGCAATAAGGTATGGGATAAAGATGGTTTGTCAGCACTGGTCGCTTTCTCTCAATTGACAGGTAAGCTAAAAGCACAAGGCAAAACGCTTTGGGATAAGTTAGAAGAGTTATACCGCCAACACGGTTTCTACTTTAACGCACAGCGCAGCATTGCTCTTGATCCTAAATCACCACCAATCGGTGACAAACTGCGCGCAAACCCACCGAAAGAGATCGCGGGTAAACGTATTAAAGTGATCGAAGATCTGAAGTCATCACTTCGCTTTGTAACTGATGGCCCAACAGAAGCAATCAACTTACCAGCGAGTGACGTACTGGTTTATCACCTAGAAGACAAATCGCGTGTGATTGTTCGTCCTTCTGGTACTGAGCCTAAGTTGAAGTGTTACTACGAAGTGATCAGCGACTTCCCTACTGAGATGGACTACGCGCAAGCTAACCAAGCAGCAGAAGCGAAGATGAATGCATTGATCGAAGCGCATCAACAAAGCTTGTAATTCGAGTTTGAAACATCGATTCTGTGAAAATAGCGATTAGCAAAAGAGGCGCATTGGGCGCCTCTTTTTGTTCAATTCAAACCAAATCAAGCAATCTGTTTTTGCAAGAAGTGTTTATCGATACCCGCGGCAGGGTAACCTGAATACTGACCGACTTTTTCAAAGCCCAGTTTCAAGTAAAAGTCGAGCGCTTGGAAGCTATAAGTATCGAGATACAAATGCGTCACCCCGTGTGGCTTCACTTGCTCTTCTAGTAAAGCAATCAGCTTGCTTCCTACCCCCGACGTGCGCGCCTCGGCATCAACCCAAAGGTATTCCACGAACACAGTGTTATTGAACATTTCACCCGTGAGCCCGCCAACAATCTTGCCCTCGTCATTCCGAGCAAAACAGCCAATGGCGTCTACATCACCATCCGGTAAATGCATGCGGTTATATGCTCGGATGCCATCACGGATAAGGTCGAGATCGTTTTGTTCTGGATTGAGTTTAAATTCAAGTTTCATACCACCACTCCTTGGAAATCGGTGTGATACTAAAACAAAAAGCCAGCGAGTGCTGGCTTTTTGTTTAGAAATCTAATTGTTCCTACATATTACATCGCGAAGCTACTGAGCATCCATACTGCAAGGATAATGAACACCAAGCCCATCAGTTTGCCTTGGTACATGCGGAATTTGTCATTTTCCAACAATCCTTTACCCAGTGTACCCGCCAGAGCAACCAACAAGATGTTGAATAGCAAACCGAGTACGTTTAACAGCAAACCAAGCGCAAGCATTTGCTCACCCGAAGATGCGGTAATGTTGCTAGAGACAAACTGAGGCAAAAACATAACGAAGAACACCAACGCCTTCGGGTTCAGCAGGTTACTCATCAAAGCACGTTGATAGTAAGTCGATGCTATTTTGTTTTTCTGATCCAGCACTGGTGTCGCAGAAACATCCGCTCTTAAACAGTCCCAGCCCATTTTTAGTAAGTACGCGCCACCCAGTAGATGAAGCACTTTTAACGCGATTGGACTCATCGCAATCAAAGTCGACACACCCATTGCTGCCAGTAGGGTCAAAATCACACCCGACGTCGCATTGCCTAAGCTCGCAAACAAACCGACTTTCTTACCATAGCTCATGCTAGAGCTAGCAATCAGCAACATGTCAGGTCCGGGCAACAAAAGAAGTGCAACAACGGCGGTAAGATAAACAGGAAGTACAGATAAATCGATCATGGTGGAACTGGCTTTCAAAAACAGGCGACGGATCTTATACCAATGAATAGATAACAACCAGACCAAATGTCTTCCCAATGAGTAAAATTCAGAAAATACAAAATATTTAACGCTCAATTTAAAAATAATTAATCTTTTTGATATTTGTTTTTCATACCGATAGCAATTTTGTACAAAAATAAGCAGGATGGATCCGGTAGACTCGAAAGCCACTAGGCGACACTTGGCAAAATAGAAAGAGATGAAAGAAAAGAATAGGGAAGTTGCGACATTTAAAATTGCCCAAGAGCTGGGGGGTTTAGAGCTGCTCGAGGCTAAATATGAAAAGCAAAACTTCTCTCGCCATAGTCATGAGGGCTATACCATTGGTGTGATTGAAAAAGGCGCACAACAATTCTTTCGTACTGGCGGCAACCATATTGCGCCGCAAGACAGCATCATTCTTGTCAACGCCGACGAGGTACATAATGGTCACTCAGCATCAGAAGGAGGCTGGGAATATAAAGCCATGTACCCCGTGCCAGAGCAGTTTCAAACGCTCGGGGAGGAACTTGGTGCATCCAATGTCGCTTTGCCCTACTTCCCGCAGCCCGTCGTTTACGATCCGGAACTCGCTAACCAATTACGGTTGGTGTTCGATACGCTGGAGAAGTCAGATAACCGCTTACTGCGAGAAACACTTGTCTACGGCACACTGATCAAACTAGCAAGCAAACACAGTACACATCGAGCCCCGCTTCAAGATGTGACCAAAGCACAAAGGCAGGTGCATCTGGTCAAAGAGTTTCTTGAAGACTTTCCTCAAACCGATGTTTCTTTGGAAGAACTTGCAAAGCTGGCAGGATTGAGCCCTTTCCATTTGTTGCGTGAGTTTCAAAAACAATTCGGCTTTCCGCCGCACGCGTTTCAGATTCAACAAAGACTGAGAATGGCGAAAAAACTGCTCAAACTGGGGCAAAAGATTTCTGATGTTGCTCAGGAATGTGGCTTTCACGATCAGAGCCATTTGCATCGTCACTTTAAAAAGCCATGGGCGTAACACCTGGGCAGTACATCAAGCATTGTTAGCAATATTGTACAAGGCAACATTCTGAGGTCAGCCTACCTTAACAGCATGTTTTTCTATTCAAGTTGAAGTTATGGATACTATTTTGCCTACTCATCAAGACTCAAAGTCCTCACTCTTTTTACAAGGTACGATCGCAATGATGCCATTGAGCATCGCCGTATTACCTTGGGGGGTACTCGCAGGGTCATTTGCTATCGATACTGGCTTACATCCTTTGGAAGGCCAGGCGCTCTCCGCCATTCTGTTTGCAGGCTCAGTGCAACTTGTCGCGATGGGCATGATTAAAGCAGGCGCTGGCCTAACCAGCATGCTGCTCGCCACGTTTTTCATTACCTGTCGCCACTTTCTCTACGGTGTTTCGATGCGCAGTAAAATATCACCTCTGCCTCTAAAGTGGCGACTTTCGTTAGGGTTCTTACTTACCGATGAGCTGTTTGCCATTGCTGGGCACCAATCCGATAAGCAGTTCGATCGATGGTACGCCCTCGGCGCTGGGTTAAGCTTCTATCTGTTTTGGAACTTCGCAACGCTTACTGGCATCGTCGCAGGTAGTTTGATGCCTGAATTAAATGAGCTCGGATTGGAATTTGCCGTCGCTGCTACCTTCATCGCGATTGTGGTCCCAACGATAAAAAGTATTCCCGTGTTATGCAGTGTGTTGGTGGCATTAGTTAGCTCAGTGACCCTGAACTATTACCAAGTGGAAGGAGGCTTAATGATAGCCAGTATTCTCGCCATGTTGACGGGCTATTTTGTGGAACAATTTACGACGAAGACTCCAAGCCTTGATAGCACGCAGGAGGAACGCCTATGACTTTTTTGTTTCTCTTAGCCATGACTGCGTTGGTATTCACCAGCCGTTATCTGTTCTTAGAACCGAAACTTCCGCTTAGGTTGGGAGTAAGAACTCAGAAAGTCTTGAGCTATGCAAACTCTGCTGTGCTCACCGCAATCTGGGCTCCAATTGTGTTTATGCCAGAGGGTGAACTTAGCGTCACGTGGCAAAATCCATTTCTGTTGGCTGCCCTATTAGCTGCTGTGATTGCATACCTCACTAAGAATGTATTGCTCACCACCATAGTAAGTATGGTCGCGTTCTTATTGCTTCGAATTTGGTTGTAAGCTCACGACTAAGCAGCTACCCACTCAATCTCTAACAAGGTGATGTCTCCACACTTCAAACGCCCAAGGAAGACATCGCCTTGATGCACTTCTCCCACGCCCTTTGGTGTGCCTGTCATCACGACATCGCCATCTTCTAGTGTTGTATAGCTCTTCAGCTCATCGAGAATACAAACTGGTGGGTAAAGCATCTGTTTAACGTGCCCTTTTTGAACATGAACGCAGTTAATCAAAAGCTCTAAGTTGAGATCGTCTATATCGACACCTTTAAGAGAGTGGAATCGACTAAATACTGCTGAGCCGTCAAACGCTTTGGCGCGCTCCCACGGTAGTCCTTTTTCTTTGAGGGTAGATTGTAAGCCGCGTTTGGTCAGATCTAAGCCGAGTCCAACTGCAGTGTATTGACCATTTTTGATCACAAAGCAGATCTCTGCTTCGTAATGCAAAGGCTCCTGATGAAATGAGGTGAGTTTGGTTGAAACGGAAGTCGCCGGTTTATTAAACACCACCATTTGCTCTGGTATGGCGTTATTAAGCTCTTGAATATGCTCAACGTAGTTACGCCCCACACACAGAACTTTACCAACTTTGACTTTCTTCTCTTCAACCTGAATGACGCTCATTGCTCTTCCCTGCAAAACAAAACGCACATGATAATCTAACTGATTGAGTTGCCCCCACTAGTTCCCACTCTGGAATGTTAAAAACAAGACATTCAGCCCGTTTTGTTCTCACACACTTAAAGACGAACCTCTCTCGTTTATCAAACAACAGATATGAAAAAAGCCAGCACGAAGCTGGCTTTCATAGTAACTAGGACAGGTTACTATTATAGGTAGTAACGAGCACCAAGTGCCCATTTGTCGTCTTGAGTGTGGCCTTCTTCGTTGTTTAGGTCGAACTGGTAACCAGCGTAACCAACAAATTTAGAAGTGAAGTTGTATTCAGCTTGAACAGCCATCTCTTCACGGGCAGTTTTAGTCTTATCGCCAGAGTTTACCTTGCCTTCAACCATTTCGTAGTTGATGCTTAGGTTTAGGCTGCTTGGTAGCGCGTATGCTAGTAGCGCTTCGTACGCATCACTTTCTGCAAGACGTGACGACGTTGGTTTTAGACCATCGAAGTTCATGTATTCATTCGAACCGTACACTGCAGCGATGTATAGGCCTTGGCCGTAAGAACCGTAAGAAGCAGAAACTAGGTGAGATTCAGCGGTTTCATTCTTAGAGCCAAACTCTTTGAAATCACCAGTGTTGTATGTGTAACCAACTTTCGCGCCTAGTACTGAGTAAGACAATGCTAGCTGAGCACGGTCATCGTAACGATCGGCTTTAGACTCGTCACCTTTAGCACCTTGCCAACCTAGACCGAAGTTGATTGCACCAGCTTCACCTAGCTCGATTGCGTTGCGGTAAGAAAGCATCTTATCCGCACGACCAGTACCTAGGTTACCGTGATCATCGTAGATAAAGTCGTTCGCAAACGCGATTGGCATATCAGCAACACCAGCTACATCATAGTAAGGTGCCCATTGAGTACCACCAACTGCACGGCCGTATACGTCGTGAGTTAGGCCTAGGTAGCCAAGACGAGTAGTGAATGTTTCTTCACCGCCGTCTAGGTAGTTTAGAGCCCACTCGCCACGAGCGTCAGCTGTGAAGCCGTTGCCTAGATCTTGAGTTGCTGTGAAGTTGATACGTGGAGAATTAGTGCCAACATCTGTGTCACCTTGCTCAGAACCGTTTAGGTTAACTGAAACGTGACCACCGATAGAGAAAGTAGTGCCGTCGTTGTTGTAAAGCTCCACTGCTACTGCTTGTGTACCGAATGTTGCTGCTGCGATCGCTGCTGCTAGGAATTTTTTGTTCATTATAAAATCCATGTATTTATTCATTAGTTTATAAGTCAGTCTTATACAAAAGTGGGCTGGGGCATCTATTCCACCAATGTCGCGTCACTTTTGCTTAACAACTACTAATCAATGTATTTCAGAAGTTCCCCAGAGCAGAGTGAAAAGATGTAATAAAAGAGAAAAATGGCAAACGTTTCACTCAAATCAATAAACAAATTCGGAAAATAACACCTAAAAAACGAAACATCTTGTCACACAACAAGGACATGTAAAATCTTAAGCCATCGTTAATTAGGGAAATAGCAAAATATTCAAGAAGTAAAATGTTACATTTCGGGTAAAGAAATATGATTAGGAACTTTTTTAAAAACACAGTGTCCATCAGGTGAGACAGAAACATCAAAAAAGATAAAAAGCCTCTTCCTTTTACTTTCATGAATGTGAGAGCAGTCATGCATTTGAAATGAAAATGCAATTAAATCATAACTTAACAGAAATCTATCTTTCATTTTCGCGGTTTACCTTAAGCGTCATCGACACAAATCGAGCAAGTAAGCTCATCGATTACAACTAGGGTAATAAGAAAATGAAAAAGGCAGCACTCACTTCTGCAGTTCTAACAGCATTGGTATCATCACCATCTTTCGCAGCAACAGTTTACAAAGACGACGGCACAGAATTAAAAGTTGGTGGTCGTGTTGAATTTCGTGGTGACTTCATCGGTTCAGGCGGCGCTGAAGTGGACGGTACTATGGAAGACAAGTCACGTGCACGTCTGAACCTAAAGGGTAAAACAGATATCGGCAACGGCCTGTCAGCTTTCGGTGTTTACGAAGCAGAACAAAAGACAGGTAAAAGCGAATTCAAAAACCGTTACATGTACGCAGGTGTAAGTGCCGATGCAGGCGACTTCTCAGTTGGCCGCCAGAACATGGCCGCAGTAATCATCTCAGACATGACGGATATCACTGAGTTCTCAGGTGTTCAGCAAGTCATTGATTCATCCTCTGACAAGCAAGACAGCGTTTTTGCTTACCGCGGTGAATTTGACGCTCTGCAAGTTCAAGCTACTTACCAAGCAAACTCTGGTGACAGCCAAGACAAATACGGCATCTCTGGTCTTTACTCTCTACCAATGGGTCTAGACCTAGGCCTTGCTTACTCTGGTGGCGATGTAGATAAAGATAACTCAGAAGATCAAATTTTAGGCGGTATCACCTACTCTCTTGAGAGCCTATATCTGGCAGGCACCTACTCACAAGGCTCTCTGGATGACTCAGAAGACTTTACTGCTTACGAGCTAGTGGCAAGCTACAAACTAGCAAGCAAGTTCACAGTTGCTGGTCTGTACACTTTCCAAGAAAACGATCCAAATGGCTCAGCGAAATACGACGCTGTTGATGGCTTTGAGCTAGTGGGTTATTACAAGTTGAACAGCAACTTCCGTACTTACCTTTCTTACTACATGAACCAACTGGATGAAGAAAAGAATCCAGAAGGTAAAGTAACGGAAGGTGAAGACACACTGCGCCTAGGCGTACGTTACGACTTCTAATAAAAACTTGCCCTAATAGAGAGTCTTTGGCCGGCACTATTGTGTCGGCCTTTTGGTCGTATTCATTACAGAGGCACTGCCCTCTTTTAACGCACCAAATCCCGAAGTTGGTGCATTTTACCTAGCTCACCCAAGACCAAACGCCTCAACCCCTTTAAAATCAATAAATTAAAAATTGGCACACTAGCTGCAATGATTAGATCGAGCAAATGCATGGCAGCGTTTGTGCTTCTCGTTCTTTGTACCTACTTCGGTAGGAACGTCCTTTGAATTGGTAATGTCGCCTCCCTCTGGGGGGCATTTTTTTATTGGCTCCCCCATAAATAGAACGTATGATTCTGGCCATTGTTAAAAATCGGAAATATCCAATTGAATCATAACCCTATTAAAGGCGCATCTTGGATGCTTACCGCAGGTTTGGCATTCACCATCGTTAATAGTTTTGCTCAAGTCGCAAGCATTCACTTTGGTGTGTCATCCACAACATTTGCACTGTTTCAATACGCAATAGCTTTCTTTGCTATCTTGCCGTATCTACGAACATTAGGAATTCGTCAGTCTCTGCGTACTAACCACTTTGGGTGGCACGCATTGCGCATCTTCTTGGCGGTTATTGGTATCCAACTCTGGTTGTGGGCGCTCGCTTACCCAGTGCCAATTTGGCAAGGTATCGCGCTGTTAATGACCTCTCCTTTATTCGCAACAATCGGATCCGGTATTATTCTCAAAGAGAAAGTGGGGGCTGCCCGTTGGGTAGCGACACTAACTGGTTTTATTGGCGCAATGATCATCTTAGAGCCATGGTCAGACTCGTTTACTTGGGCCACTCTTTTACCAGTTGGGGCAGCATTCTTTTGGGCTGCGTACGCCATTATGGTTAAGAAGCTTTCCGTCAATGACCCACCGTCAACCATGGTGGTGTACCTGCTTCTACTGATCACCCCATTTAATATTTTGCTGGCCGCACCAACCTTTGTTATGCCTCAGGGTTGGAATATTTGGGGAATCCTGGTCTTAGCTGGGGTACTGACAGCCCTCGCTCAATGGGCCGTTGTAAAAGCGTACTCGGTAGCAGATGCATCATTTGTACAACCCTTCGACCATGCAAAGTTACCACTTAACGTCTTTGCTGGCTGGTTAGTATTTAGCTGGGTGCCACCAGGCCGACTATGGCTTGGTGCAGCAATCATTATCGGCTCAATTGCTTTCATTACTCATTGGGAAGCCAAAAAAAGAAAGTAATTTGAAAGAAATTTGGGGGTTTTAGGTTCTATATTTTCAGGAAAGGAAAGGAAATGAGGAGCATCTTATGACACAGCCAATCAAAATTACATTGTATCGTTGGGCAGGCAGCTGGGGACCATTTAAAGTCAACATCCCATGTGGCGAATGCACATTAACCAAAGATATTCTTGCTGACACATTTGAAAATGAGCTCGCGGATGTGCCAGTCGAGCTAGAAGTGAAAGATTGGTTGTCTCACTGGTGGGAGCCACTAAAGCTTGGAGCTTGGCACGCCCCTATCCTAGTCGTTGAAGGTGAAGTTGTCAGCCAAGGGGAAGCGCTGAATCGAGGCGTGCTCGTTCAATCTGTCATTGCAGAATGGACCAAGCGAGATCAACTGAAAGGCAACATCGTTTATGGTAAGGCAACTTGCCCCTACTGTGTAAAAACCAAGAAGCTGCTTGACGACGCGGGTATTAAGTACAAATACCACGACGTAGTAAAAGACAGCGCAGCACTTTATCGAATGATCCCTGAAGTGAAAGCCATTATCGGTGAAAAAACACCGGTGACCGTTCCTCAGATATGGCTGGATGGTCAATACATAGGAGGCGCTGATAACTTGGAAAAGTGGTTAGCAGAGAAAGGGTTAGATAACGTGCCAGATAATGTGGTTGAAATCCCAAGCCAAACGGCTTAGCTCTTCTAAACGAAAAAGACGACCGCAAGAATGCAAAAAGCCCCGATGCATATCGGGGCTTTTCTTATTAATTCGCTAGTTTTTTCATAATACGAGCAAACATAGAAGGCTTTTTCTTCTTCGCTTTACCGTAAAGCGCTTTGTGCATCGCATCTTTCGCCAACATTTGGCCAAAGTAAACACCACCAAGTTCGTAACCCATGACCTTCTCCTAAGAAGTAATTGACTGGTTTATGTTGTAATTTTACACCACTTAAACCAGAAAAAAAGACACAGATCACACTAAGTTCGTAATTTACTTACAGCACTTTTTATCCTAGCGAATCAGATTCGTAATTAACGCTTAGGCTGTTGGTATGTTTTACCCGCCGCTTTGTAAGTATCTTTTGGCTTAATTTCAAAGAAAGTCTCGAAGAACCATGCCGCAAATTTGATCAAGTGATCGCCTTCGTTCATAACGTGTTCGACAAACTCTTTCTCTTCACCAGACTCGTCCGCTTGGACAGTGATGTGATAAATACGTTTTTCACCTTCGACTTCAGCAAGACCGAATTGACCTGTCAGTGATTCAGCTGCTAGTGCAACTTCCTCTTCCTCTGATGCTTTTAGCAGCTCTAGCGCTTGAGGTAGGTTTTCTTTCTGACCAATTTCTTTCAGTAGTGCTTCGAATTCGTTTTGTTGCATGATTTCACCTAACAATTAACGGGTGTTGCCGATATGCCACTTTACTAGCCAAGTGTA
Source organism: Vibrio campbellii CAIM 519 = NBRC 15631 = ATCC 25920 (assembly GCF_002163755.1). Lineage (NCBI taxonomy): Bacteria > Pseudomonadati > Pseudomonadota > Gammaproteobacteria > Vibrionales > Vibrionaceae > Vibrio > Vibrio campbellii. The sequence goes on along the minus strand of NZ_CP015864.1, from coordinate 224,354 downwards.
GATAACGACACAATAATTGGCGCATTTTAGAGAGGACCTTCTGCCCTTGCAACCAGATTCAACTATGTTCGTTCTGGCTGCACTAGACCTTCTGAAGGCGTTCGGAACTGCCCAAACACGAGAACTAAGCAGGAGATCACCGCAATCGAAATATAAAAGAACCCCAATTGATGTTGGCTTGTTACCCAGCTTTCGACTAAGTAGCCGCCAAATAAGCCAGCTAAACACATTTGAATCGAACCTGATAAAGCCGATACGGTACCCGCTTGCTGCTTGTGCGGCGACAACAACAGACTGATAGAAACAGGAAAAGACATCCCTTGCGCGAAACTCAAGCAGGTAAACGCAACCAATAATGACGCCACCGTGAACGGCAGTATGAGGAGCATTGCCCCTGAGCACGCCACAATAACAAAGCTCATTAGTAATATTTGCTGCTCTTTATATCGAGCATTAATGAAGTTAAGGACCAAACTCCCCATCAACAGCCCAACCGAAGGCACGATCATCAAGGTTCCGTAATCTGCCGCAGTCAGCCCAAGTTCTTGCTGCATGAGGAACGGGTAGAGAGACAGGGTCACCAATGCGGATAAGTAGCTAAGCCAGTTATAGCTTGCACTGCCAATGACTTGCTTATTGGTCAACAACTCAAAGTAATTCAGTAACACCCGCTTTGGTTCAAAACGACGCTTTGGATATGGCAGTGTTTCATGCAAAACGACAAAACCAAGGGTAAAAATCGCCGCAAGATAGATGAGAACGAACACGAAAACCGCATGCCAGCTGATGTGATAAGCAATCCATCCACCAAACAAAGGCGCCACAATCGGCATCACAGAAGCTGTCACCGAGATATAAGACAAGGCTTTGGTAAGTTGTGCTCCGTCATAGCTATCTCGCAATACCGAGCGTCCAAGTACAGAAGCGCTACCCGCACCGAGCCCCTGTAGGAGACGCCCCGCTTCAAGGGCAACAATATGATCAGCAAACCCAATACAGATAACCGTACCAACCAAATAGACACTCTGTCCCAGCAGAAACACAGGTCTTCGGCCAATGGCATCCGACAGAGGCCCATAAAATAGCTGTGAGACGCCAAAACCAACAAGAAACAGAGTCACGAGGTTTTGAACCGTGTGTTGTGGCAAAGCAAGATCATGACCGATCAGAGGCAAAGAAGGGAGATAAATACTGACGCCCACTTGAGCGGTCGCGATGATCATCATCGCCAACAATAATGGCGTTTTACGCAATATGTCCTCCTTACAACATGACAGTTTCACGACAGACAGTGTATATTTGTTACTCAAAGATGATAATAAACCAAAATGGAAAGGGATTATTTCCCCTGAGGATGGAATAAGATGGACTGGATTCAGAGTGTTAACAGTTACATACGAGTCGTCGAAGAAGGTAGTTTCAACGCCGCGGCGCGAAAGCTCAATACCACCAGCTCGGCCATCAGCAAGCGTATCCAATGGTTGGAAGATAAGATTGGTGTTCAGCTTCTCAAGCGAACTACTCGCTCTATCAGCCAAACGGAAGCTGGTGCACTCTTTTACGAGCGGGCCAAAGTGCAACTCGACTCTTGGCAATCTGTATTGGACGAAACTCGTTCCGTAAACCAATCTCCAGCGGGGTTACTCAAAATTGGGGCGACATTGGCGGTTGGTTCTAAGTTCTTGGTACATTACCTCGATGACTTTCTGGAAAAATACCCAGACATCAAACTCCAGCTGATCACGACCCTACCTGGTCAAATTCCTGAGCTCAGTTTGGATTTGTTCATCAGCAGAGAATTGGAACAACTCAACTCACTGAGCTTTAAAGCCAGCCCATTGTTCGAGCACAAAGCTCAGTTTTATGCCGCTCCAAGCTACCTAGAAAAACATGGTGCTCCACAAACCGTTGAAGAGTTGTCACAACATAACGTTCTGATATGGGGCGAAAATCCAATAAGAGAAATAAAAACCAACCGAGGTAAACGCATCAGTTTGTCCGGCAACTTTGCTACAACAAACCCCGAAGCACTCTTTCATGGTGCAAAACGCGGAATGGGAATCTTGCTTTCCAATAACGTCATGATCAAAGAAGACCTGAAATCCGGCGCCTTAGTTCCGATCCTTCCTGATATCACAGCAGATGAAGCTACCGTCTATGCGTATTACCCTAAGCTCGATTACCAACACACTCGAACTCAACTCTTCTTGGAATACTTAAAGAGTCGTTTGGAAGAAGAAAAGCGCGCTTAATCTGATTACGCTTTGGTTGCAAAAGTAATGGAAAATCGCAAGAGCGCGTTGGTCTTTCTTGAGTGCTTTTGAGTGATAGATAAGAAGTTATCACTTTCCTCACTCTAAAAGAGCCAACGCACCAAATCATACTAAGAACAAGGTTCGCTGATATTTGATGACAAAAACCTTCAACCTGCTCACAAGCCTACGAATTTCGGGATTTCAGCAACAAGAAGATGAAGTAGCTGCCACCTATAATAGAAACCAACGTGCCTGCCGCAAGCTGAGCCGGGAAAACAACCACTTGTCCCAACCAGTCGGCGAACAACATTAGTGCCGCACCAATCAAAAACGATAAGATGATCTGCTCTCGAACCAAGCGCGCACCAACCATAGCTGCAATATGTGGAGCCAGTAACCCAACAAAAGCAACCGGCCCCATGGTGGTTGTCACCATCGAACACAAAGTCGCGACAATGCACAATAGAGCAACATAGGCGATGTTGATGTTCAACCCTCTTGCACTGGCGAACTGACGACCAGTAGCAATTAATGTCACCCAACGGCTCAAGAGTAAAGCAACGCCAATACAAACGGTTATCACGATAGCCATGATCGTTGCCGCATCAGGTTCAACACGATAAGTAGAGCCAGCTAACCAAGCCAACAAGGTGTACTTCCCTTCCCCTACTCGCGTTAAAGAAAATTGTACTAAAGCCTCCAACACTGCGGTCAGCGAGATACCCGTCAGGATGAGAATCGAGGGTGCAAACTGATGCTTCTTACCAAGGAATAACAGCAAACACAGTGCAATAGCGCTGCCCAAAAACGCAATCCACGGGCTTAGTGAATGAATCGAGTATCCCATAAACAGGCTACTGAAGATCAATGCTAAAACCGCACCCGCCGATACACCGAGGATGTCTGGGCTCGCAAGCGGGTTATAAACCAACCGTTGTAAAATCACACCAGCGACAGCAAGACCCCCACCAGCAAATATCGCAGTTAACATCCTAGGCCAGCGGATTGACCATTCAAACGCGTCTGGAATTGTAAAGTAGCCCATATCAGACGCCGGTTGCGACAATGTACTTAACGCCAGCAAACCAAAGATCATGATGAACAACAAGAAATAAGCCAAAGATGAGATAGACTTTGGACCTTTCGGCATAGAGAAAAACATTTGATCTTGGGCAGACATTTGTTTGCGGGCAATAATGATCAAAGCCGGAGCTCCAATCACCGCGGTTGCCGTTCCTGTTGGAATCATATCCAAAGACCATTGAGCTAAGAATAATGCCAGACTGTCGGTCACACAGAGTAATAGTGCGCCTAACGCACAGCTTGCAATGAGTTCTGATTTCGCCTTTAAAAAGCCCAAGTGCCTCGCGATATTTGGGGCAATCAAACCAATAAAGCTGATAACACCCACCGAGGTAATCGACACTGAAACCAACCACACGCCGATTGCCATTAGCACAAAGAAGGTTGTACCTATGTTAAGGCCACGCGCAGCAGCTCCTTCCGTACCAATCGAAAGCAACGTCAAAACCCTCGGTGCCAACAGAAAAATAGCAAAGATTGGTAGTAACTTAGGCATTAACCAAAGCACTTGTTCCCAACCATTTTGCCCAAGATCGCCAGCTCCCCATACAAACAGGTTTTGTGCGTACTGGTCGTTAAGTAAGATAATCGCGGTCGCAAATGCGCCTAACAGTAAGTTAACCGCCATACCTGCCAAAACAATTGGCAAGCCACTCATGTTTTTGATGCCAACAATGGAAACAATTAGCCCCATTGCAAGCAAAGCCCCAACCAGCGCAAACCAAACTGAATACTGAGCCACCAACATCGGCGCGACCACATTTAGAATGACCAGACCAAGCCATGCACCTGACGATGTACCTAAGGTAAGCGGAGACATCATGCGATTCTGTGTTAACTGTTGAAACAGGCTTCCTATCGTGCCGAGTGTTCCACCAACCAAAATCGCCATTACCAAACGAGGTAAGTTGACATAGGCTAACGCCATCAACTCGAATGAATCATCGACCATTCGTTCGAGCGAAGCGGTGTCGCTAATCTGTAAGATTTGCCGGAGCAACTCATCAACGGGACCAAATTCAGACTGACCTAGCCATAAATGAACAGAGGCGGCAAGCAATAACACCCCCCCCATCATCAAACCACTGAATCTCATTACTGCTCCGCTAGCGTGAACAACGATTGCGCCATGGCTTCAGCGTTATACAAAATCGACATGGCACCGCCGTAGCTCCAACTTGCCTCTACTGGGCTGAATTGGCCATTACGCACGAAAGGCATACTCTTCCAGATTGGGGACTGATTTAATTTGTCTTGGTATGGGAAAGGTTCGAAGTAAAGTGCAATGCCATTCTTCACCTTTTTAAGCTCAGTCATACGCTTTTGGCTGATACCCCACTGACTCGCAGGAAGATCCATTGCATTTTCAAAGCCTAACTGCTCAAGCGCATATTGCGGGATCGAGTTATCACCGTAAATGTATACCGAAGTGGTGCTGGCAAAACGGAATGAAGTAACTTTCGGTTTGTCACCTGGATACGCCTTGGCCAACTCAGCCTTTAGAACAGCAATACGCGCATCCATCGCAGCCAGTTTATTGTTCGCTTGTTCTTCTTTGCCAAGCAATTGAGCTATCTTCTTAAAGTTCTCGATAGCCGCCGCCGCGTTGCTATGCTGCTCACTATAAGTTTGGTAATAAAATACTGGCGCAATTTCAGAGAGTCGCTCTTGCAGATCTTTCTGAGGCGAAGCAATAAGGATCACATCAGGGTTAAGCTTCTTAAGTGCAGAAAAGTTAGGCTCTGTTCGAGTACCAATATCCGCCACACCTTCTGGAATTGCAGGTTGCACCACCCAATCACTGTACCCTGCAATATCAGGCACCGCGACCGGTGTTACGCCCAGTTCGATCACTTGCTCTGCTATATCCCAGTTCAGTGCCGCCACTCTAACGGGTTGAGCTTTAATAGTCTTAACACCTTCACTGTCTTCGACTTGGTAATCTGCCATTGCATTAAATGATAAAGCGCTCGCTAAAACAGACAGAGTGAGTTTTGTATTCAAATTTTTTGCTTTAGAAAAATGGGAAGCGATTGATTTTAAGCTCATATATTTGCCTACTTAATCTAAATTCGATATTTGTTCAAACGACAAAAGCAGCCGAAATAAGGCTGCTTTAGTAGTGATATTCCTAACCTAGTTAGAACTCATAGTTCACACTAAGCTCGACAGATTGCTCTGCACCAAACCAGCAGTTCGATTGGTCATAACAGGTGTAGTACTCTTCATTGAATAAGTTGTTCACTAGCAAGTTAGCTGTTGCACCAGATAGTGTGTCGCTCGCCTCACCTAAGTCATAACCTACTGAAAGATCGACGACTGTGTAAGAAGGCACTTTTCCTTGAGTATTCGTTGCATCCATCTCCATTTCACCCATGTAACGAGCACCTACACTGAAGCGAGTTCCCGATAAAGCACCACCATAGACATAGTAATTGCTCCATAGGTTAGCGGCATGTGTCGGTACATAGATTGGTGTAGTGCCTTCTAGATCTGGATTCGCATCTTCCGTCACTTCCATGTCGATATACGTGTAGCTCGCATTAACATCCCAATCTTCAGTTACAAACCATCTGCCCTCAAGCTCCATACCTTGCGAGCGCACCTCACCTAGCTGAATCTTAGAACGGTATGTAGGATCTGATGGATCAGCGGCAATTGAGTCTTTCTTAGTGATATGGAAGTAAGAAGCAGTAACCTGCTGTGACATATCTGGAGACAAGTATTTAATACCCAACTCGATCTGTTCACCTAGCTGAGGTTTTAAAGAGTTGCCGTTAATATCAGTACCAGCAGCTGGCTCAAAGCTCGTCGCGTAACTTACAAAAGGAGAAATACCATTATCTAGCTCATACAAAGCACCTACACGGTACGAGAACTGGTTGTGATCAGCTTCATCTTTTCCATCATAAGTTGGGTAAGAACTATTTTTGTCATCGCTTGCCTTAAACATGTCATAACGTCCACCAGCTAATAAAACCAATGCGTCATAACGAACTTGATCTTGGAAGTACAAACCTAACTGTTCGGTCGTAATATCATGAGATTCACGGTAGTTTTCTTGAAGCTGACTTCTATCCAAAAGGTCATTGTTCGGATTATAAGCATCAAACCCATAGAAACTCGCATTCGCAGTAAATTCTTTGTAAAGAGAATCACCTGTTAGCTTTAGGTAGTCGACACCGAATAATAAATTGTGTTCTAAACCACCAATTTCGACACGACCTGAAACTTGGTTATCGATAACAAAGCTCTGTGAATCCTCATCTGTACTGTAAACATTTCGGATTAAACTGCCCGTCACAGGATTGAAGTTAGTCGCGGTGTGGTAAGTATTCTCTTGGTACAGAGACGCATCGGTATAGCGAGCATTCTGAAGGAAAGTCCAATCATCGTTAATTTGGTGATTGATCTTATAGCCTAGCATCAAGACTTCACGTTCAAAGGTACTCCAATTCTTGTCACCCATGGACACAGATGGATCACTCGCCTTCAGCACTTCTAATGGCATAGCAGAGTTAGTACCCATTGATGGATCGTTCTGATAGTAAAGGTTGAAGTTGATAAGTGTTCTATCAGACAACTGCCAATCTAGTGAAGGAGCAATCACATAGCGCTCTTCTTCTGCGTGATCTACTTGGCTGTCTTGTTTACGGGCAAGTGCTAACAAGCGATAAGAAAAATCACTGTCACCTAATTGACCTGTAGTATCAATTGACGCTTCCATAAGGTTCCTTGAACCTGTAGATACACCAACTTTCGTCGACCCATCTTCTTGCGGTGTCTTCGCAATCATGTTGACCATACCGCCTGGTGGCATCGCTCCATACAACACAGATGTAGGACCCTTAAATACTTCAACTTGCTGAATCGCAATAGGATCTATCTGAGGTTGTAGATTCCAACCGGTTAGGAACGGAAGCACTAAACCATCGTAATAGCTTTGGTTGTTACTAAAACCACGAATAGAAAACGTATCGTACATGGTTACTGATGCGCCCTTCTGTTCAGTTACAACACCCGGAGCATATCTGAGCGCTTGGTTGAGGGACTTAACACCTCGTTGTTCTAACTGCTCTTCATCAATAACGGTAATACCTTGAGGCGTTTCTTCTGGCTCAAGTGCCGACTTAGTCGCTGTATTACGATAAGCTTTCCCTAAAACAGTGATAGTTTCTATATTCGAATCTGTCGCTGTAACAGCTTCTTCTGCTAAAACCTGCGTGGAAAATGCAGTCAACAACGCAACTGCCAGTGATGAATACTTAAAACGAACGTGAGTGGTCATGATTCCCTCGGTACCAATGCTTAACTTAAATAGTAATAAATCTCATTTGCATTGTATGTATCTATAAAAGGGATAATTAACAATTTGGTGCAAATTCCAAAAGAACTTGGCCAATTTTGAGAAGAGTTAGGTCAATTGATGATTAAAAATACAATTAACCTTATTGGTTGAGAGGCTTTGTAGGGAGTACGCAGAAAGAAGATATGACTACGATTTAATAATAGGCACCCAGTATTCCATGACGGCATCTGCGTCATTAGGTTTATAGGCTGATGGGTACACTTCAAGTTCATAACCGTCGACACCTCGATAGCCAGATTTCGGCAACCAATTAAGTACGAACCAGCTCAGAGTGTATCGAAGGTTCTCAATCGGGCCACAGTGCTTAACCACTGCGTAGGTTTGTTTAGGAACGGACAAGACCTCTAATTTATCAGAGATAATGCTTGGCAATTGAGGAATTGTGATTTCATATTTAAGTTCGACCCCAGCCCAATAGCGGATATTGGTACCATCAAAACTCGATTGGGTAAGGTCGACAACGCCAATAAACTGAGAGATATTCTCGTCTGGAAGCGTCACTTCTCCCTTTAAACGCGACCACAGTTGAGGGACTTTCTGAGCAAAATCTTGCGTTAATGAAAACAACCCACTGATTTCTGAGGTAATCCCCTTTACCAAGAAAGGCTCTCTTTCGTCGATACGCACAATAACAAAACTTAGTGCGCCCTTTTCTTCAGCACTCACCGTTTCAGACACTTGTATCGGTTTTCTTAGCCCTACTCTTTTCCCCGCCTTTCTGTACTGACTAGGGCTTGCCCCAAACATCTGCTTAAACGAACGGCTAAAACTAATTTCTGAATTGAATCCGAGTCCAAGGGCGATATCGATCACTCGCTCTTTGCTGTCCAACAATTCTTCAGCCGCTTGGCTTAACTTAAGTTCTCTCACGTAGTTTGCAACAGTAAGTCCGGTTTCAGCTTGAAACACTCTTTGCAGTTGCCATCGTGACCAGCAACTCTGCTTCGCAATATCTTCCAATGATAGTGTCGAGCTAAGGTTCGCATGGATATAAGCCAAGACACGGCTGATACGGTCAAATGCAGGTGTATTCATAGTCAAGCAATCAAATTCTCAGTAGTGGTCATAACATGTTAGATTTCAGAGATACTTTTATCATTTAAAGACGCTTTTATCACTTGAAAATGGCGAAAGCGCAGCCAACTCACCCTTCCCTTAAATTGAAAGTTCGCCGAGGGTATGCCCCATTTTGTATGGTTATCATCGACAAGATTCGCTATGATAACGAAACTAATTCTCATTTAATGGTTTAAGATGCTTTCCCAGCTGCACAATATTTTCACTCGTCGGAGAGCTCCCTCTCTACACCAAAAAATCTTCGCTTATTCTAAACAAGTTACGCCTTATCTTAGTGGAAGTTATGGTTCTCTGAGCAGCAAAAGTATCGCAATAACGAATGATAAAAGCCATATCGAAATCAAGCGCGTATACAATGGCCTTGCAAAGACTCACCCTGAAGCGGGTAAAGCTTATTGGTTAACTCGAACTTGGGACCTAGTATGCTGGCAGCCTATCTATGTCACCTTTGTTTCAATATACGGCCTTCATTCGTTGCCCGATATCAAGAATATTGGTCAATTTAGGTATAAGCAGTTCGTCACAGGATACCGCTTCTTCAATGGTGACCATCAGCACGGCACACCAGAAGAGTTAATCCCGCACGCTGGTAGAGCCATACTTGAACTCACTGAGTTCCTCCGCGATCAGATTAGTGAGTGGACACGCATCCGCCCAGGCTTTACCAACCATTTACTCGCGGATCTATTGCTTGGTTGTTTGATCAAGCTGCAACAGCGCGATCAAAGCCTGACCAATGAGTATATAACCGAGCAAGCGAAACTATGGTTAGCTGCATGTCAACTGCCAGACAGTCATTTAGACAGCCTCAAAATAGACGATACTTCGGGAATGCTTAAGCTCGCAAGGGTCAGCTGTTGCTTAGTTTATAAGTGTGACTCTAGGAAATACTGTGATGATTGCCCTAGGCATCCAGACAACAAGAAGAGCACTTAACATTACCATCTGATTTCAAAAACCAGTAAGGTGTGTTTGCTTTTATCAAGTAGCTTTATTGGTCGAGGCAATACTGACATGTTTCAACTTTCTGACATCAGAATCGTTCGTGATGAGCGAACCATTCTCTCTATTGATGAGCTTTCCATTCCAACTAATGAACTCACCGTGATTCTTGGTCACAACGGCTCAGGAAAATCGACATTGGTTAACTTGCTCTCAGGACAAATGGCACCGGATCACGGTATGGTAGCGTTAAATGGTGCTTCTCTCTCTTCTTTCAAAAGTAGAAAACTAGCCAAGAAGATCGCGTATCTACCGCAAAAGCTCCCAACTTCAGCAGGCTTAACGGTAGAGGAGCTGGTTCGTCTGGGGCGTTTTCCTTGGCGAGGCACATTTGGTCTTTGGAACTCAGAAGACCGATCTATTATCCAACAAGCGATGGAAAGAACGGGCGTTGCTGAGTTCTCGCAGGCACTAGCAGACGATTTGTCTGGTGGTGAACGCCAGCGAGCTTGGGTATCGATGCTGCTTGCTCAGCAGTCACCAGTATTAATCCTTGATGAGCCAACGTCAGCACTGGATGTTCATCACCAATTTCAACTGATGGGTTTACTGTCTGAACTGAATAAAAAAGAAGATGTGGGTGTGATTGTCATTCTGCATGACTTGAACCTCGCGCTGCGCTACGCGACACACATCGTTGCTTTAAAGAAAGGTCATATCGCATTTGAAGGTAACGCAGATAAGCTACTCGACGAACAAGCGTTGTGTGCGCTGTATGAATCCTCTATCCGACTGATCGACCACCCGGTGCCAGCCGACACGGCCGCAAGTGAAAAAGTCGCCGTCGTCTGTGAATAGCTGAGGGAGATCTCACAATAGACTGACTTAGAGCAATCGCTACCAACAAGACTACCACTTTTGTGAGAGTCTGATTCAGTCTTGCTAACCCATTAGTTGAAAGTTGCATTTCTTATGCAATTAGAGTTTGAAAAATTACACGAAGTAAACAATAGTTAACGTGATGCATATCTATTAAATGACAAAAGATCGTGCAAGTGATTCATAATAGAACTCAACGTCGGGTGAAGTATTTGATGACTCATGAACAAAAAAGTATCCAGTTACTTGATGAAATTCTGAAACTCAATGGCAGCGCTTTACTCGACAGAGTAACACTTGAGCTTCATCAGCAATTTCAAAGCTACTGTACTTGCGTAGTTGAGATAGCCCACCGACAACATTGTGTGGTGACGCTTTCTAACTCTAGCGGCGGAACCATTGCAGACAGTATGTGCTATGACTTAGCGGGCACACCGTGTGAGCAAGTCGCACAAGACATCAGTGAACTCATCCTCTATCAAGATGAAGTTTACAAGCTCTTTCCTGAAGACCAAATGTTTCAAGACCTCGGAATTCAGGCTTATATTGGACTCCCTTTAAAAACACATACAGGAGAAGTGCTGGGGATCTTAGTCTCAACATTTACCCACTCCATAAGTAAAACTGAAGCCGAAGAGGTTATCTTTCATCACCGTTTCTACGCCAACGTCATCATTCATAGTTTGCGAGAGAAATGGATCAGCGAACGCTCTGACAAGCTTCTCAACCAACTCAGTTATGAAGTTTCTCATGACAATCTAACTGGCCTACTCAATCGCAGTTGTTTAGCTGATACCTTAGAAACCTTAACACAACAGGCTACTCGTCCTTTTAGCCTTGCCTATCTAGATATTGATAATTTCAAATCGATTAACGACATCAACGGTAACTACATTGGTGACCAAATCATCAAGTTTACCGCGGACGCCATTCAACAAAGCTTAACATCCCAAAATAATGCCTTTCGTGTCGCAGGGGACGAGTTCGCCTTTATTACATATGACGAAGACCCTGTCGCAGTGTGTCAGGAAATTCTGGATAAAATCGAAGCTGGGTACTCAGACAAGTCCAACCGTATTTCCTTTACCGTTAGCATTGGTATCGCGCGAGCCCCCGTTCATATGCTCAATAGCGATGACTTGATACTAAATGCAAGTTTGGCTCTTAAGGATTGTAAAAAACACCGTGACACACGCATTCAGCATTATGACACGCACTTAAGTGCGCTATACCACCGCCAAACACAGCTGATTGAGGCACTACGAGAGCAACTTCGCTTAAGTATTGATGAGAACGAAGAACTGTACGTCGTGGTACAACCTATAGTAGATATTACCAGCGACCGCTGGGATTACTTTGAGATACTGGCTCGTTGGAATAGCAACGTATACGGAAACATTTCACCTGTTGAATTTATTGAAGCCGCAGAGCAATCTGGATTGATCATTGAGTTGGGTGAACGCATTGTTGAGCTAGCTTGTCGTGCAAAACAAGCGCTAGAGCGACAGCTGGGCTATAACGTCAAACTGTCAATTAACTGCTCAGCACATGAACTGGTCGACTCTAACCGTTATATGAACTTCTTGACTCGTATTCTAGAGAAATACGATCACCAAGCGACAGACTTTGTTATCGAGCTCACCGAAACCGTATTGTTGTCGCAAAGTGGCCGAGAACAGATGGTTCTGAACTCACTTCGTTATCTCGGGTTTAAAGTTGCACTGGATGATTTCGGTACCGGTTATTCTAGTTTGAACTACATCCATAGCTACCCTATCGACAGCATTAAAATCGATGCCACCTTTGTGCGAAATATGTTGGCGAACACCACGTCAGAACAAGTAGTGCTGCTCATTGCCCAATTAGCACAACTGTTAGAAGTCGATTTGATTGCTGAAGGGGTTGAAGACGACAGGGCCTTACAGAAATTGATAGAGATGGGTTGCCACCACATACAAGGCTATTTCTATTCAAGACCTCACAGCGTCAATGAGCTGGTTGGCATCATTAATGAAAAACAAATGAAGAGCGCATAAAAAAGACCAAACAGTGTTTGGTCTTTTTCGTATTTTATAGAACGGCTTTTTCTTTATCTTTTAACAGCTTGTCCATTTCATTACGGTTCGCAATGAAACTCGCCATTTCTTTCTTAGGCACTGAGCTTGCCATTGGGATCTTCGCGCGCATTGCGTTCACCGGACGGCCGTATTCGATCAACTCGTAGTGAAGGTGCGGACCAGTTACACGACCAGTCTTACCTGATAAGCCAATGCGTTGACCACGAGAGACCTTCTGCCCTTTCTTCACTAAGATCTTACTTAAGTGTAAGTAACGAGTTTTGTACTTACTACCATGCTCAATCACCACATAGTTACCTGCATACGGGTGTTTGCGAGTCATGATCACGGTACCATCACCCGTTGCCTCTACAGGTGTTCCTGTCGGTACCGCCCAGTCCGTACCGTTATGTGGTGCTACACGGCCCGTTACAGGGTGAAGGCGTTTAGGGTTGAATCCAGAACTGATGCGCCAGCCTCGGCTGACAGGGTAACGTTGGAAAGCACGCTGAAGGCTCTCACCTTTCGCATTGTAGAATTGACCGTCAGTGTGAAGGTAAGCGGTGACTTCACGACCACGGTTATAAATTTTGATTGCTTCTATTTCGTTCTTGCCAGTTGGCACACCATCAATACTTTGAGAGCGGCGAACCACTTCAAATCGGTCACCAGCGCGTAAATCTTTGCCGAAGTTCACTTGCTCTTTAAGTAAGTTAACCACTTGACTGATTTCTGCTGAGCTCAAGCCCAAACGATTTGCGGATGACGAGAAGCTACCTCGAATAACACCGACCAAAGGCTCTTGCGTCCAAACACCAGGAATTGAGATGTCTGAGAAATCGTAGCTGCCATCGTCATTACGATGGTAAACCACTTTATCTGCAATAGAGAATTGCAGTTCCATTTTTTCAAGTTCGCCCGTAGATTCATTGCGCCAAAAACGCAGTGTGTTACCAGGTTTCAAGGTATCAAGAGCAAGGAAGTTCAAATCCGTTTCCATCACTTTCATCAACGAGCTGTAGCCTAAGCCTAGTTGGCTGAAAATGGTACTCAGGTTATCACCTGCTTGGATTTGGTATTCAAAATTTGGTGGAGTGACAACTTCTGCTGTTGTCGCATCAAGAATATTGTCGACGACCTGCGATTCAGGCAGGTTCAGTGCGATGGTTTTGGTAAGGGAAGACTCTTTGAGAGAGTTGGAAACACCAATCGCAACTAATACTGGCAAGGAGTACAACAGTAGCGCTTTACGACTTGTCAGATTCGGCAACCGTCTTGTTGTAATTTCATTTGTAGACACGGGAATTACTATCTCCTTCATAACAAGGCTCATAGCTTATGCATTCCCGCATAAGAAATCACTAGTAAATTACGAGATCTAGCGCAGAAAACACTTATTTTTTACAGAAGACAAAAAAATTCATTACTGTTGCATATGTAGGTTATTGCCTACACGCTTAAGTGTCGTCGAATTCAATTGATTTGGTTGTTCTGCCATCGCTTGATTTTCGCCATGTTGAAGATAAGACAGAGAAATTTGCGTGTCACTTTCCCACTTCAAAGAAGACATTTGCATTCGGTCACCGATGAAAACACTGTTCAATAAAACAACTCGGCTTGGCACAGCATCAAATTTAAACAAACCGATATAGTAAAACGCGCCTGAGCCCTGTGTCGTTACGATAACTGGAGCCACAATCCATGGGGTTTCATTGATATCACGTTGAGCGATAAACTCGATTGGAACCAGTACTTCACCTTTGGTAGCACCTGCATCGTAGTGACCTTTCAAGAAGCCGTGCTCTTTATCCCATTGTTCAAGAAACGTAACAGCGCTCTGCTCAGGGACCTGAACCGTCCACGGGTTGCGTGACTGAATACCTAACACTTCCGCTACGATTGGATTTGATTGTGCCTGCACTTGAGGAAATTTCGCCATGATCTCATCGTCAGAAAGGCTAAAACGATAAATGCCCGCGATGATCACCACCACTAATAGAACGATTGGGATCAAAAGAATGAGGGGGATGGGTAGGATTCTCTTACGAGCCATGAAGACTTCCTTGTGTTCTTGTTCTCTTGTCTATGTTCGGAGTATATACCAATTCACCGACCAAGACTTCAACACCTGACCGCTCATTTTGACTCAAGTGTTTCAAAATTAAACTAAACTATTTGTTGGGCAACCAATAGGTAATAACGATGACAAAAATCACCCACACATGTGAATGTGCCTGTGGCTTAGTCCAACTGCGTTGCACGGCGGAGCCCATTCGCACATCCATTTGCCACTGTTTTGAATGCCAAAAGCGAACCGGAAGCGTATTCGGCGTTCAAGCTCGATTTAACAAAAACCAAGTCATCCTAGATGGTGACATCACCAGTTACACTCGTATTGCTGATTCAGGTAATCACGTTCAATATGACTTCTGCCAGGCATGCGGCACAACCATGCGCTTACAGTTATCGGACGCTCCCGATTATGCAATCATTCCTATGGGACTGTTTAATAACAAAGAGTTTCCAGAACCCACGGTTTCTATCTATGAACAAAGGAAGCATGGTTGGGTAAGCTTTGATTGTACGATGGAACACGTAGGTTGAGTGACAACACCATATTCAGAATACAAACATGCGACATGTCTCTCTTGCTTAAAGTTTGAGAACATCATTCAACAAAAGTTGAGATTTTATTGAGAATGATCAACCGAGTACTGGGAGAAAGACTTTCGTTCCGCGCCACGAGCGCTATAATCTGCTCCTAACATTTGGTGAGGTTTTATTGTGATTTCCAGACTTCCTCGTTGGGTGGAATATGGCGCCTTTCTGCTTGCTCTCCTAGCAGGCTGCGTCAATGCCGTAGGTCTTCTCGGCTTTCAACATCAAGCGATAACGCATCTTTCCGGAACCGTAACTCAGCTAGGGAATAGCTTACTAACAGGTGTGGACTCAACCATCCACCTGCTTTTTATTGCATTCAGCTTTTTGATTGGCTCTGCGTTTAGCGGATTCTTTATCGAAAGTAGCGCTCTAAAGCTCGGCCGCCGCTATGGTGTGGCACTATGTATCGAAGGTAGCTTACTACTTTTGAGCTTGGGCTTTTTAGTACAAGGTAACGTGTATGGTCAGTACCTTGCCTCTGCAGCTTGTGGTTTGCAGAATTCGATGATCACCACCTTCAGCGGTGCCGTTGTAAGGACGACACACATGACCGGCATCATTACCGACCTAGGTATCATGATTGGAGAAAGCTTACGTGGACGTCAATTCGACCGACGTAAAGCTAAACTGTTTATCTTCATTTTCTTTGGCTTCTTACTCGGTGGTACGGTTGGTGCTGGTTTGTTTAACGTTTTTGAACTGTATGCGTTAGCCTTCCCTGCGCTTCTCGCTTTCGTTATCGCTATCGCATACTGGGGCTACCTCTACCTACAGAGCCGCCATCAACCAGTCTAGCTTTTATCTGACGGTTTAGGCATTTTACTTAAGCCGTCACTCTCTTCGCTTTCTTCACTCTTCATATCCATTAAACGAACGCCATCAAATGGGCTGATTTAGCTTTTTGTTCTTTATTCCCCTATAAACTGTGGAACTACTGACAGAAAAGCCCGCTTTTAGCTTGAGATCCGAATCACATTTGCTAGGTTTTTTATTGCTTTGGTCACACTGTGTCGCTTAACAGTCTGCTCAGAGAGGCTTGCGTGCTACAATTTTCTAACACGAGCAACAATTTCATATACAAGATTCTAGTTTTGATTCAATTGACCGAAAAAACGGCTGAATAACTAGATGTATTTAATGAATAGTATTGCAAAGGATGCAGTTTGCGGGTAATCTCCGCACACTGTGATTAAATACGGATGTTTAGTGAATATTTATGTCATGGAATATGGCGAGTATTGACTAGTAGTAACACGAGACAAACAATGCATAACAACACTAATGCTGCTGAAGCGCCTAAGGGCAACTTTTGGATGTTCTTCATCCCATCCCTGATTGGTCTTCTACTCTTCATGGCACCTATTTCTTACGATGGTGGCCTGACCATTCCTGTTGCGGTTATGGCAAAAGTCATTCCTGCAGTTCTTGGCGATACTTTAATTGCTATCGTTACCGCTATTATTGCTTTCATGGCCGTTGCTTCTGTTCTTTGCAAAATTTTTAAGCCAGCGGCAATTCTGCGTAACGGTTTCCTGAACGGCCTATTTAATCCATCACCATTGTGGCTTATGGTTCGCTTAATCGGTGGTGCTGCAGTACTGATGACTTTCTTCCAAGTTGGACCAAAAGCCATTTGGGAAGAGAACACTGGTGGCCTAGTGCTTACTGGTCTTCTACCAACGCTGTTTGCGGTATTCATTTTTGCTGGTCTATTGCTGCCGCTACTGCTTAACTTCGGTCTACTAGAATTGTTTGGTGCGCTGCTAAGTAAGGTGATGCGCCCGGTATTTAACCTACCAGGTCGTAGTGCGATCGACTGTATGGCTTCTTGGTTAGGTGATGGCAGCGTGGGTATTCTGCTTACCAGCAAGCAGTACGAAAATAACTTCTACACTCAACGTGAAGCGGCTGTCGTCGGTACAACTTTCTCTGCTGTATCTATTACCTTTAGCTTAGTTGTCATCGCACAAGTTCAATTAGAACACCTATTCCTACCTTTCTACGGCGCTATCTGTCTAGCGGGTATTGTTGCGGCGATTATTATTCCTCGCTTACCACCGCTAAGCCTGAAGAAAGACCGCTACATCGATGGCAGCGCACCTAAAAAAGATGCAGATGCAGTACCTGCTGGTCACACGACTTTCTCATGGGGTATGGACCTTGCTCTAAAACGCGCAGGCCAAGTAACTTCTGTACAGTCAGTATTTAAAGAAGGCGTACATAACGCTATCGACATGGTGTTTGGTGTACTACCTGTCGTTATGGGCTTGGGTACAGTGGCACTAGTGATTGCAGAATACACTTCAGTATTCGAAATCCTAGGTCAACCATTTATCCCTTACCTAGAATTGCTACAAATCCCTGAAGCTGCTGCAGCGTCTCAAACTATCGTTGTGGGCTTTGCTGATATGTTCATCCCAGCAATCCTAGCGGCTTCTATCGATAACGAAATGACTCGCTTTGTGATTGCGGCAATGTCTGTAACACAGCTAATTTACATGTCAGAAGTGGGCGCACTGCTTCTTGGTAGTAAGATTCCAGTTAACATCGTAGAGCTGTTCGTTATCTTCATTCTACGTACGCTGATTACACTTCCAGTTATTGCTGGTGTAGCTCATTTGATTTTCTAAAATCGAGCAATTTTAAAAGGCTCCGCTCTGTCGGGGCCTTTTTTGTATCTAAAGACTTTCTGTTACATTTCACGCCATTTTTATCACACCTCTCGTTATTTACTCAGCTTTCTGATAGCTTCACTTTTAACGCATAACTTATAAATATAACCTTAAATTCATTAGTTTAAATTGAAGAAAAGCGACAACTAAGACTTTTTTATATAAGGCTCGATGATACTATTCTTATGTTTTTAACAGCTTGATAACGAAGTTCAACAAATAAGATCAATCTCACAACTTTATAAAACAACTCGTCTTTTGTTCGCATTTTGATAACCAAAGTCGAAATTAACCTTCAGGTTTCTGATTAATCTGTCGATAAAAAAATAACAAACACAATAGTGTGTTCACTTCTGCCGAATGTACCCAACAAATAAGAGGTACAAGCAGAGTAAACCAGCCGGGAGACTCGAGAGGAAAAAATATGAAATTCAGACATAAGGTTGTCACCGCCTCTTCTATTTTATTGCTTGTGACTGTGGCGTTGCTGTCGACACAACAAGTTATGACCATCCATTCACAGATCGAAGAAAACATCGATACCAGCGTGAGTGAGATCCTATCCAGTGTGGGGGACACGGTAGAATCGGAATTGAACGCTAAGAAAGAACTCGCTCAATCCATGACTGAGATTCTTGAAATTAACCCAAGCGACCACGATTACGTGAAAGATGTGCTAGAGAAACCAATGCCAAAATCAAGCTTCTTGGCCATAGGTTATGCTTACGACAGCAACGGATTCGTGATTGAGAACGACGACGGTTGGGAAGCCGGCCCTGATTACGATCCTCGTGTTCGCCCTTGGTTTGTATCAGCAAAAGCAGAAAACAAGCTTGTTGTCACCGCTCCTTACGTGGATGCTTCTTCTAAGAAAGTGATCATCTCTATCGGTACTCCAGTGCGCGAAGCTGGCCAGTTTCTCGCAGCCATGTTTTACGATATGGAGCTAACCACCCTTTCTGACTTGGTTAACCAAGTAAACCTATTTGATGCGGGTTACCTTTTCCTTGTAACGGCAGATGGCACGACGATCGCGCACCCAGAAGCCAAATACAACGGCGAGAAACTATCAAGCTACCTACCACAAGTAGAGCTAGCACCAGGAGCTCAACACATAGAGATGAACGGCGACAAATTCATGGTCAGCCTAACCCACATTCCAAGTGAAAACTGGTATGTAGGTGCAATTGTTGATGAGAGCATTGCGTATGCTGCAGTAGGTAAGCTGCGTAATAGCGCAATCATCTACTCATTGATTGCTGTGATTGCCTCTATTATCGCGCTGACTATCCTTATCCGTACATTGATGCGCCCTCTTGATGAGCTAAACACCGCAATCCAAGCTGTAGCATCAGGCAAAGGCGATTTGACGCAGCGCTTGGATACCAACACAGATCAAGAATTCGCTGAGCTGGCAAAAGGTTTCAACACCTTTATGGAGAACTTGCAGCATCAAATCATCGAATCGAAGAGCATTTCCGACCAGATCCTAAGTGGTACGCAAATTACCGCTGAAGGCGCTCGTGATTCTGCTTCTGCAATTCAAACTCAGCTGCAAGAGCTTGAACAGTTGGCGACAGCAATGCACGAGATGTCGGTAACGGCAACAGAGGTTGCCAACAACGCACAAGGTGCAGCAAGTGCAGCGAAAGAAGCGGACGAAGCGACAGTGCAAGGTTCTTCTATCGTGAGTGAATCTACAGAGACGATTAACCTGCTTTCAGACAGCATCGATCAAGCAGTTGAGGAAGTGCAAGGTCTTGAGTCAGCAACGGCAAATATCGAAACGATTCTAAAAGTAATCAACGACATCGCAGACCAAACTAACCTACTGGCACTGAACGCAGCAATCGAGGCAGCCCGTGCGGGAGAATCTGGTCGTGGCTTTGCCGTTGTAGCGGATGAAGTTCGTACACTGGCGCAACGTACTCAAGAATCTACTACAGAAATCCGTAGCATGATTGAGCAGCTTCAATCTGGTGCTTCTTCTGTTGCAAGTGCTATGCACCAGAGCAAAGGCAGTGCAGTCGAAGCGGTAGAGAAAGCAGAGCACGCCAATGACGCTCTACAACGTATCCGCGATGCGATTCAACGTATCTCTGATATGAACCTACAAATTGCGTCAGCAGCAGAAGAACAAAGCTTGGTAGCAGAAGAAATCAACAACAACACGGTTAACATTAAAGATCTGTCGACCCAAGTTGCTGATTCAGCGAACCGCACCAACGATGCAATGCAAGCCCAACATGAAGACGTTCGTAAACAAGACGAGATTCTAAACCGCTTTACGGTCTAACGTCTCCTCTATTACCCCAGAACAAACTTCATCACCCAACAAGTAAAACAGCGAGCCAAAGTGCTCGCTGTTTTTTGTTTGCTTACAAAACCACATGTATATAGCGATCTTTCGAGCGCTTGTAATAAAAGTCATCCACTTTTAGGTAGGTAAAATTGCCAATCTGAATATAGGTGCTACGTGGTGGAATGTGTTTGTAATGGTAGTAGTTATGCTTCGGTCGCTTGTGCTTAACCACCACCACCTTTTTGTGTTTATGCTTGTGATGATGGTGGTGATGCCCGTGATGATGTCCGTGCTTGTGGTGATGTTTTGGATGTGCAGCGACTTCAGCGCTAAACATCCCCAAAGAAAACATCATCCCAACGATCGTGAAAAAAAATCGCTTCGACACTCGGCTCTCCTTTACTCTATTACTTATTGCTTATCATAAAGAGAGAACTCGCTAGCCATGTCAGATGCTCGCGGCTGTTTCACCGCCAAGTAAAATATCATCAAGGTTTATCAGGCAATAGTCAGACCATACACAGCGCTGATACAGAACTAACAATTCGGCGCAAAAAAGCCGCTTGTCCAGTTTAGGGCAAGCGGCTTTCTACAAGTCAGTTATTGTGTATTGGCCGAGACGGTTTACACCGCTTGAGCAAACAGCAAGAAACAACCGAATAAGAAGATCATGCTCATGCCCATTGCGCCTCCACCTGCTTCATACACGTTGTTGTCTTCCACTGGCACGCGACGTACTTTCATTGTCATCGATAGCGGAACGAATATCGCTAGGAACACAAGGATGATACCTGCGTAGCTAAGAATCGCTAAGAAGTGTTCTGGAGCAAACACCGCGCCAAGTAACGGCAGAATAAACGTTGCCACAAATACAACAGGCTTACTTGATTTCAGAAGATCCGCGTTTTGATCGTACAACGCCATTGCCACACCCAAGAAAGACGTTAGCAGTGCTAAACCGGTAAACATAGACAGGATGAACTCAAGACCTGTGTACTGCTGACCAAGAACAGAGATCAACTCAGACACGTTTGAAAATTGGATAAGTTCGTGTGGTGGCAAGTTACCTACGACTGCAAACAACCACAGTAGGTAACACACAAGCGGAATCGTCGAGCCGACGATGATCATATTGCGCAGTTGGTTCTTACTCGCTTCTTTGTTGTAAGTTACCAAAGAAGGGATCACCACCATAAAGCCAAAGCTTGTGAACAGAACTGAGCTTTGTTTGATCAGCGCCATTTTGTCTGCGTTCACGACTTCACTTAGGCCCCCAAACGAGACATTTGGCGCAAGAGAGAATAACGTCAGAACAAGTGCAACAATCATACCGATGAATAAGCCACGGTTTAGTTTATCAACCACGCCAGTACCCGCAGATACGATAAGGCCAACCAGAACGGTAAAGCCAACTTGGCTAGAAATGGTAGAAAGTGGTAGGCCAACTGATGAGGTCACTTTTTGTACCAAGTCGCCAGCACCAATGATATAAGCCATCAGAAGACAAACAAGCAGTGCGTACAACAAACCGTTAGTAACAAGCTGACCGCCTTTACCGAGAGTTTCACGAGCGATTGCGTTCATGCTGACGCCACCACCTACTTTGCAGCTTGCTTCCAATAAAAGCAGTGCAGCATAAGTGGTACCCGCCCAGATGAACAGCATAAGAAGAGTGCCCCACAGGGGGCCGAATTGAGCAAGCACCATTGGTATGGCAAGCATACCAGCGCCAAGAGCAGTGCCTGCAACGATCAGGGAACTGCCGAAAAGTTTTAGGTTCACAGTTAATACCTCTAAAATTTGATCCGTTTTATTGTGACTTATCGTGCTTTTGGTTCGTAGCACTACCAACAGAAATGCCCTACCTTGCTACCAATGAATTCGGTATAATACCGCAATTCGGGATGAAGGAAAACTAAACTCGAGATGGATCTATCCTGTCTGAGACTGTCAAAGATGTAGGGAATCACTTCCGGACAGAGTTCGATTAACGGAACGTCTCATTCTGGGTTCGAAGCAAAATCAGCGCATCCTTTTTCGTCAATCCCATTCTCTGCTGAATGGATTTGGTTCGGGGAGATTGTAAGGCATAAATAGGACGATTGAAAAGCAAAAGCTCTTTCTTATAGCCATATATTTTAACAAAAGTAAGTTAATGCAACAGATATGTTGCAAAACAGCCAATTATTTAGCCTTTTGTTGTTATAAAGTATAAGAAGTGAGCTTTGGTGCTCAGTTTTTTGAGGTGTACATAAAAATGTACACTCTATCGAAAGGTGTTAGAAACCTGGAGCATAGCCTAGATTCATCAATATCGTTATTATTCGCCCCGTACCGACACGTTTCGGTTCACATACCTCTAAACACTGATTTACGGTTCGAAAACTTAGGTAAATGAGTGTTCCGAATGCTGGGTGTGGTTCCCCAGCATTTGAATCCTTCCTTTTATTGATTTCTAGCACTTGGATTTAGCGCAATTGATATTGCGGGATTTCGTTCGTCTGTAATTAAGTTCAACGTTTGTTTCAATAAGGTTTGCTTCAATAAGTCCATGTTTCAAAGCATCATAGCTCTTTGTCTAGTGCGTCGATGATGTAAGTTAATGCCGCTATGCCCATGTCTGAAACTAAACGCTCCATCGAACTTAGGTTCTCATAGGTTTGATCCAACTCTGCTTGATCAATATAACCTCGATGTAAAAACAGCTCTTTGTACTTCATTAATCGTTTCTGTGATTCACGAGTTAACCAAGTGACGTCCAGCCGAATATCGCGACTGCGATTACGAATTTCAGCAAGCAGTTGTTCTAAAACGCGTTGCATTTTGCGAACATCTACCTCGCCAGAAATTGATTTATAAATCTGATATTTTTCCATTTTATGAAACTAACTGAAATTACGTAAATTTTTTGTGGAACGTCATTCTTATCGCTATCTCAATTTGGGTAAATACGAGGTGGCTAAACTGGTCCGGTTATTGCGTGGTTAAGGACAAAACTGTCCTTTAAGGAGTGCCAATGCAAGTAGACCCATTAATTGAAGTCCTTATAAAGCGACGCAAAATGAAAGGCGTCTCACGCGAGCAAATGGCTAAAGTCGCAGGAATGAGCGAAAAGACTTATCAAAGAATTGAGAGAGGCGAGTCGGATTTAAAGCTTTCGCAATATCGTTCCATATTACGTGCTCTCAACCTGACCGATTTAGATATTGCCCTTGATGCCAGAGGCGTCGGGAATATCTCCGCAAATGATGTTGCTTCAGCAGCACGACTGCTATCACCAGAGGCGCAATCCATGCTGACAAAACTCATTTTCTTGGTGCTAGAGCAGAAAACCAACGAAGGCAAAAGCCTCAAAAAAACATAAAATCGTGACCTAGACTCCCATCTCAAACAACGTTATGGTGAGCTGAACTTACTTATTACCGCTTCGAGACTCCAAACGGTGGAGGAAGGCATTATGAGAAGCATCTGGGTCATAACATCCGCTATTCTCTGGCTGTGTGCGCCTACAGTCGTGTCTGCGCAAGAACAAATGAAGCCAACCGTAAAACCGATCACCCAACCGGGAGATAAACACGATTTACATTCCGTCAATCGCCCTTATAGGCCAATCAAGCCGCCCTACTATCATCGACCGCCGTATAGCATGAGACCTCCGCGTTATCATTCGTCATTCATCTATGTGAGGCCAGGGTACTGGTATCCGCCTTATCGCGGGCGTTACTATTATTATCACAGTGATTTAGTGGGCATTGCGACCTTCGCCGTTTTCGCTGGCGTCACCTATGCCATCGTTCATGATTCCTATTACCATCGTGATGGTGTCCGCTATGTGTATGTTCGTTATCCACCAAGCGGTAACTACACCATTTTACGTGATAACCGTGTAGGGACTTCTTCGGCGGTAAGTGATGCTTCGGCGTCGAGGCAAACCGTCGCGCCACCAATAAGATCAAAGACTGCAAAAGTGCATCAAAAACCACCAGTGCCGAAACCAGAGCCAAGTCCTTACAAAATCGGTGAAATCGTAGACTCCTTGCCTCACACTAAAGAAACTGTGGTCGTCAACGGACAGAGCTATTTCAAATACAAGAATACTTGGTTTGCACCACTTAGAGCCGAACGCAAGTTTGTTGTGGTGGAATCACCGCTGTAGTGCTTTACTTAATTACCCTGAACGAATAAATTCACAGAACGCGGGTTGTGTTTCTTAGTCGATACTCGTTTGGTTCTTAGCTTCTCAATAGAGCGCTTCGAACTCAGTGTCCTTCCTTACCTCTCAGAAGTAAGAAGTTCAAGAATCGACTTATAGTCACGACAAAATAAAGGCTCCTAATTAGGAGCCTTTGTCATTTATATGTATGTGTGCTCTAGAACTCAACTTGGTAATTTAAAGTGTAAGTACGGCCGCGGCCTTTGTATTCATACATTGCTGAGTTTCCGTACCAGTGTTCTGCACGCTGACTCCAGATCGTCAGGTAGTCTTCGTTGAGTAGGTTTTCGATACCAAAACCCAAACTACCCAAAGGCAACTGGTAACTACCCACAAGGTCAAACACTGTGTAGCCATCCAATTTGCGTTGGTCTGCATCTTCATAATCAAACATGGTTTGGCTTTGCAGCTTCACACTGTAATCGACATCATACCAACCTGCCCATGCAATTGCTTTTGAAGTACTGGCTTCCATAGCTTTAAAGTCTTCCCAGCCATTGTCACCTTTCTCTTCAGTGATCACATAATGTCCTGATGCACCTAATTGAAGGTTATCCGTTGCCCAATATGTTGCCTGAGCTTCAAGGCCATAAACGCGTTTAGGAGCGGACAGTCCAGAAATTGTAAACTCATCTGAATATTCAACCGTTGCGTCGGTGTAAGAGTAGTAAGCCGCCGACTGGAATGAAAAATCATTCATTGCATTACGGTAACCAATCTCGTAACTGTCAGTAGTAATACCTTCTAGTTTAGAATCTGATACGTTGCTGTCAGCATCTTTACCGTAGTATTTCGCCGCATTTGGGATATCAAAGCCTTGAGAGAAGTTCGCCCAAACTTGAGAGTTTGGTGTCAGCTTATAAATGGTGCCTAGGTTGAACAAGGTTTCGTTGTAATCGGTGCTTCCACCCGGTACAAAGTCTGAATTTGCATCTTTTTGGAAGTCTGAGATTTTGGTATTGATGTATTGGTAACGAACCCCCGCTTGTACCGACCAATTGTCAGAGATAGCGTACTCCGCTTGTAAGAATGTCGCTAAAGCATCTGTATCAACACCTGGGTAGCGGCCAGCCATCTCATCAATAACATGAACTAAGCCACCGCTTTCTTCAGTGATGGACTGGTCGTAAATTGCATTGTCGCTATCAAACTTATCTAGGTAGCCATCAATACCGTAAGTGACCGCTGCCTTACCAAAAGACTTATTCAACGCTAATTTTAGAGCCAGAATATCAGTTGATTGGCTAGATGAACTTGTTTTTAAAGTGTCGCTACCTGCTGATGTATAAGGTGAGAAAGTATGATCTTCAGTACGGTAAGATAGCTCGGCGATAAGTTGATGAGCAAGAAAATCATCATTGCTGTAGGCCGCGCTCAACATCACACGCTCAGTACCTTGCTGTCTGTCTGCAGAGTAACCTTCGCGTACGTCGACGAATTGGTACTCACCATTGCTGTCTTTTTCAAAGTACAAACCGTACGGAGAATCTTGCTGGCTATCATAGTATTGAGCAAGTAGGTTGAGACGTTGTCCTTCCGCTAGGTTGATTTGCAAGTTACCTAAAAGATCTATGGTCTCGTTGAATTGTGTCGAGCCTTGCGTAATGTCTGGTGTGACGATATCGCCATTCGCATCGAAGTAACCTTGAGTTTTTGTATAAGCAACAGATGTTCTACCTTGAACTTTTTCGTTACCGCCGGCAACTGACTGCGCGAGTTTATAGTCGAAATCTTCGCCTGAAGTGAAACCGGAGGTACCACCAACGAAACTTTCAAATTCCAGTTCGCCTTCAGTACCTTTCTTAGTGATGATGTTAATAACACCGCCTGCTGCACCTGCACCGTAAATGGATGTTGCACCCGATAGCACTTCAATGCGTTCAATGTTGAATGGGTCGATAGAATCAAGTTGGCGACTAATTGAACGTACTGATTGCAGAGAGACTCCATCAATCATGACCATGATACTTCTGCCGCGAAGGTTCTGGCCTGAATGAGTTCGACCACCACTTGCTACGTCTAAAGAAGGGATAGCAGCAGCTAAAATCTCATCAAGATTTTTACCACCACGATACTCTTGTTCTATTTGCTCTGCATCGACATACCAAACTGTACCTGGGATATCGCTGATCGCTTTTGGCAAGTGACTTGAAACAACCACCATTTTTTCGTCAATTTCGTGGTCTTGAGCTTGAGCTGTGAACACTGTGCTTACTGCGGCTAGCGCTAGAGCTACAGTGGAAAGTTTGAAACTTCCTTTTTCGGTCTTCATTTTATTCTCTGCATTAATCAATTAAAGGCTACACGCATATCTTTCTGCGTGAATACGCTATTTATTATTGTGCCCATTAAGAACTAAAAAGGGGTCAGGGAAAGTGCGAGGCCGAGCTTAAGTTGATTGGCCATTTCCTTTGACGACGTATCTCTTTGGTCTAAATAAGAATCATTATTATTGTATTTTTGTTGCAAAAAAACAACGAGGAAGTGCAATTATTTTGAAAGTAGAACTTAAGATAAAGTTTGTTTTTTTATTTGGGGAGGAGCACATAATGCTTTGATTTGTAATGTTTTGCGACTTTGCAAAAAGTTGAAGAGCAAAAAAGCAGCGCAAAATAGCGCTGCTAGTTGTTTGGGTATCTTATTCTGAAATGCTGGCGACCAGTTGCTCTCGTTGTTCTTGGGATATGTTCATAACCTGCTGATAGGTACGATTCATAACGCGAATGTCATTATCGAGTAGTTGCGCGAGCTTCTCTGATGCGCCTTGATTATCCCCTTCGAAAACCAAGTTCATGATATCCAAACGACGTTGGCATGATCGAATCACAGAAGATTGGATATGCATAGAGACCAAATCGGTCGCTTTACGCATTCGATTTTGTTGTTGCATCATACCTAATAGGAATCGATTCCCGGAGCTAGATGCAAGGACCTCGTGAAAAGTGGCGCTGAGGGTAAACAGTTGACTGGCAGATACCGATTCTGGTTTTTTGATCGCTTGGATATGACTTTCTCGGCAAGCTTCCAGTTCAGCGTGTTTCAATTGCCATGTGGGTTCTAGGAGCCCCGCAGGTTCAAAAATTAGACGACATCGGTAGCTTTCTGTGTGTCTTTCAAGGGTATTGAGCACACCGTCCACTTGCCATTTGTATCCTGGGCTGCGTCGGAAAATAGCGTCGCTTTCGAGTAATCGCAGCACGCTTTGAACTTCACCGCGACTGGCATCATAGCGTTGTTGCAGCTCATTTTCTGAAAACGAATCGCCCAAATCACCGAAGAATAGGTCCATGAGTACCCTTAGGTAGAGTTTCTCTTGGCTTTCTTGTACTTGGTTGTCTTGAGCGGCTAACTCGATATCGATGGCATCAACCTGAAGAACAAATCCTTTGTAAGGGACAGACTTGGTGGCCCCCTGTTCCGACAAGTGATTGAGGACGGCACGCATTGGTGTTCTAGATACTTCGAATTGCTGTGCCAAAGAAGACTCAATCAAACTGCTCCCAGCCTTTGCATTTTCGGCCTTGAGTTGAGTAACAATTTTGAACAATAAGTCCCTTTGTAATTTTGTGATTGATGATGTGTCCATTTGATCCGAGTATCGTATTAGTCTCAATTATGGACCTATGTTAAACACAAATCCGGACGATTGCCATTAATTGTTTTTTGGTTGCAAAAACACAATAAGATTGCGCAAATTTGAACTAAGAGTCTGAGAATTCAGCGACAATCATGAATGTCCTGATATGAAAAAGCCCAGCGATAGGAATGTCGCTGGGCTGGATTTAAGGTTTTGGCAAACAGCTGGTTGTGTTAGCGCCTCATCAAGAACAGGAAGTAACCTCCACCGATTAACGACGCTAATAAGCCCGCCGGGAATTGCCAAGGGAACCACAAAGTGCGACCGATCCAGTCGGCAACTACCATGATGATTGCACCCAAAAGTGCCGCGGTCAGCATTTGTGGAGTCGCTTTGTACTGGTGAAGTGATCTTGCCATGTGTGGCGCCAACAGACCAATAAAACTCAGTGGACCGATAACGATCGTGCAAAGCGTGGTCAGCGCAGCAACTACCAGAAGCAGTACCAAACGGACAAACGTGGTGTTCATTCCCAAGCTGGTGGTAGTGACTTCACCTAAGCCAATTAATTCTATCCAGCGATTCAATGCAATCGCGAATGCACCAACGATGGTTACCCCGATCGCTAGTAGCATCACGTCACATTGTGCCACTAGGTAAGTTGAGCCAGATAGCCAGGTCAATAACGCCGTGGCATTGTCGTTGCCAGAGCTCATCGAAATTCTCAATAGTGCATCTAACCCTGCGCTTAGCGCAATACCGGTAAGCAATGTTTGGGTAGGGGCGAAGTTGTGTTTTCTGCCCATAAGCCAGACAACTGCCGTCACCGATGCAGCCCCGATGGTACCAAGTAACATCTGTTGCTCTCTACCGATTGCGCCGCCAATTAGGGTTCCAAGTACCAATGCCAAAGCTGCACCAGAGCTTATGCCCAGCACTTCTGGGCTAGCCATAGGGTTATTTGATATGCGTTGGATTATCGTACCGGCAAACGCGAGCCCGATACCGGCCAACAAGGCAACTTGTACTCGAGGCAAGCGCAAATCAAGCAAGGACTGGTCTAAATCAAAGCTCCAATCTTGTTGGTTTTTACCCAATGTAATCGCTACGGCACAGACCAAAAATAGGATGAGCGCCATGGCGATAAGAACTTTTGAGGTTGAGACATGCTTGAAGTTTTCGACATACTCACTTCGTGTTTTTAGCTCCGAATGTAACTTGGTTCGTTGCAGTAACCACAATAAAAATGGCGCGCCCAGTAATGCCGTCATGGCGCCTGTTGGTAGTAACTCTCCACCGACACCAGAAAATGGCTGAATCAGCAGGTCAACCAACAACAAAATCCCACCTCCGATTAAGCCGCTGGAGAGGATTTGTTTAGCGAGAGAGCGCACGCCAAGCATGCGTGAAATAGCTGGGGCGACAATACCAACAAACCCAATAATACCCACCTCACTGACTACCGCAGCGGTGATGAAAATCGATAGTGACAAGCAAAGTAATTTGATTTGCTTAATGTTTACACCAAGAGATGTTGCCACGTTGTCGCCAAATTGCAGCGAAGACAGCGGACGTTGCAGCAGCAATAGTAAAAACGTTGGCAGGCTAACCAAAGGGATGAGGACTTGGGTGCTTGACCAGTCATTTTGGTTTAAAACGCCGGCTCCCCAAACAAACAAGCTCGTCAATTTCTGCTCATGTAGCATGAGTAGCATGGTGTTGAGCGAACCAAGGAATAAGCTCACTACCATCCCAGAAAGTACCATATGCAAAGGGGAGTATCCGCGAGTTGAACTCAACAGAAATACCAGTCCTGTAGCGAGACATCCGCCGATAAACGCGGGAATGAAACTTGGAAATGCTAGGCCTGTAGGTAACAGAAGAATTCCCAATACCATTCCCAACTCTGCACCGGCAGCGACTCCTAATGTGGTTGGAGAAGCGATCGGGTTACGCAATACAAACTGCATTACACATCCAGCCACAGCAAGAGCAAATCCACAAACAACCGCAACGGTGAGGCGCGGCAGATAAGTGAGGTTGGTGATGATGTGCTGATAGTTTGATGCATCGTAAGCAAAAATCGTATCCCAAATGAGCCCAAGTCCTTGCGAATACGGCGCAGTGTATTGAAGCAATAAACCGATAGTCAAAACAGCAATGGCGATGAACACTGCTGATTTTATTGCTGACGAATCGGCGGTTGGCGTGATTGTTATCATGGGTGGCTAGTCAGTTGTTGAGTGATGTGATCGCTAAATCTCTGTGCGGCAACGAGTCCGCCAAACGTCCAGATCGCTGGTAACTCGTAAACAGAGTTTGTACGCGTGAACGCCATCGCTTGCCACAGTGGAGAGCCTGTAAGTTGTTGGCGCTCGGCATCCATTAAAGGACCAAAGATCATGACATTCGCGGTTTGATGTTCCGCTACCCTCTCAATTCCAGAGGTGCTGAACCCCCATAAGTTTGTTTGCCCGCTCCAATCGTTTTTCAGACCCATCGAGCGGATAGTCGCGTCAGCCAGTGCGCCTTCGCCATGGATGCGCAAAGTTTTGTCATTGATGAAACGAGTGAGCAAGAGGGGTTTGTCTGCATTCCCCGCCGCTCTGATCTTGTCGCCGTTGTTGGATAATCGAGTTTCAGTTTGAAGAATTATTTCTTGCGCTTGAGTTTCACGACCAAGTAACTTACCTAGTGATAGCGTTACTGATTTCGCAGACTCAAGTGGTTGTTTCTGCTCGCTGTAGAGACTAAACACGACTACCGGCGCAATTTTTTTGAGAGGTTCATAGGCGGCGGCCATGTGTTTACTTATCAAGATAACGTCGGGTTGTAGCTTGGTAAGCAGCTCAAGGTTTGGCTCACGACGAGAACCTACATTGACTGCGTCTGGGTTTAACTTAGGTTCTACTACCCATTGATTGTAACCTTCAGCATCGGCAATGCCGTCGAGCTCAACACCCAAGCTTAGAACGGTCTCCGACAGTGCCCAGTCTAGCGCGACAACTTTTTTCGGTGTGGTTTTAAATGTTGTCGTCCCCACTTCATGAGTTAATTCAGTGGCTTGTGTATTAAAGACCAAAGCAGAGAACATCAAAGTGATGATTGTTTTCACAACAGATTCCTTTTCGTTAGGGGATGTAGCTAATCGGTTGACCGGTGGTTGGATGGTTAAAGAGCGCAAGCTCCATTCCGTAAATTTTGCTCAGAGTGTCTGGGGTCATGATTTCTTGGGGGGACCCGGAAGCAATAACTTCTCCTGAATGGAGAGCGATTAGATGATCACTAAATTTGGCGGCCATGTTGACGTCGTGAAGCACCATGATGACGGTCAACCCTAAAGAGTGATTTAGCTCGCGAATCAGAGCTAACAGTTCATGTTGATGGGCCACATCGAGAGCAGAGGTTGGCTCGTCTAGAAGTATGCATTGGCTCTGTTGAGCAAGCAGCATAGCGACCCAAGTTCTTTGTCGTTCACCACCTGAAAGTGTTGCAACAAAGCGTTGCGCAAATTTACTCAAACCGACTTTTTCGATCGCTTCGTCGACGATGGCATAGTCTTGTTTACTGTAACGGCCAAATGCACCTTTCCATGGGTAACGACCAAAACAGACCAACTCACGAACCGTTACACCATCAGTAATTGGAGGGTGCTGTGGTAAGTAGGCAACTTGGTGAGCAAACTCCAAGTGGCTATAGGACGAAATGGGCTTTTCATCGAAAAAAATATGCCCTTTACTCGGGGTATTTTGACGGCTTAATAATTTAATTAAAGTCGATTTTCCGCAACCATTATGTCCTAGTAATGTCGTTACTTTCTTAGGCTCAAAACTCAGGTTTATAGGGGAAAGAATCGTCTTACCGTCGATTTCAAATGATGCATTGGTAAGCTGGTACATGATAAAATATGAAGTTGAGTTATAGTTAGATAGCCGTTAATGTTAGCACCATGAAATAAAAAAAGATAATCATTCACCTAAACAATGAACTTGCCTTCAATTATGGTAATTCTAACTTGGGTTTTCCCATTTATATTTACACGTAATAGTTATGTCAGCAATAAATAATAAAAAATTCCAATTAATGTCAGTCGGCCTTATTTCTTCTTTAATGGGAGTTGGTCAAAATGGCTTAATTGTTTCATTACCTTTCCTTGTGGAAAAGTCCGCGTTTGACTTACCCACTTGGTCCGCGATTATTGCTTTGGGAAGTTTACTGTTTTTACCATCAGCACCTTTTTGGGGTCGATATAGTGATAAAAATGGCCCGAAAAAGGTGGTAATCCAAGCTCTAACGGGGATGACGGTCAGTTTTTTATTACTCGCGCTGTTTTCAATGGTAAGTGAGACGGGAAGCGATAATATAATTATATGTTTTATTGGCCTAATTTTAGCGCGTGTAATTTATGGTTGCACCGTGTCTGGCATGGTTCCAGCGAGCCAACACTGGGCGATATTATTGTGTGGAAAACACCAAAAACTTCGAGCAATTTCCGCCGTGAGTATTGGATTAAGCTGTGGTCGATTGATAGGTCCAGCTGTATCTATTTTGGTGTTAAAGTTTAGTCCATTCGCTCCATTATTTATCATGATTTTATTGCCATTTATTGCTTTAGTTATCGCTGTGTTAATACCTATTCCAAGTTTTGAAAAATCTGAAATTAATAATAAAATCGATCATAAAACTTGGTATCCAAATAAAAAGCTATCACCCTACCTTATTAGTGGATTACTCCTTTGTGCTTCCATAGCATTACTGCAATACAGTTTATCGCCATTGATACATTCGTTTACAGATTGGCCAACAGAAAGGCTAAGTGATGCGATTGGCGTTTTATTGACCATTAGCGCAGCAGTTACTCTCATAACTCAGGTCTGGGTCATAAAAAAAGACAAGGTAACACCTCAAACGATGTATGGTTTAGGGGCAACACTACTTTTGCTTGGAATGTTATGTTTTACCATCTCTCACCTCTTAGCACTGGGTTTAGCCATGGCGCTCACCGCAATCGGTGCGGCCTTGTTGGTGCCGGCTTATACCACTTCAGCGACTGAAAAGTTGAGTAGCAAGCCGGGAACCGTTGCTGGTTATCTTTCTATGTCACACACCATAGGTTATGGATTGGCGGCCACGCTGGCATTCAGTGTAGTGGTCAACCCTCTTTATCCAATTTATCTGTGTCTGATATTTTCAAGTATGATTTTATGCATAGCCTACTGGGTGAAAAGGGGTAACAAGCGCACGCTCGAAGAACCTACAGGCTAAGGCGCTAGGGTCCGTGTGAGGGAGAAACAGATGGAAAGCAGAGGCATAAGCCTTGGCACATAAAGATTGGTTATAGTCTTCACAAGTGGAAAACTAGAGTAGATCAACTTGGATAAATGAAAAAGGGCTTTGTTGCGAAATTCAATGGGGCTAAATCCAGAACCTACGATCTGATCCGTTACGTCCACTATCTCTCGTAGCCCCATGCCTAAACCACATTACAAAACAACCAACTGGAAGCGATACAACCAATTACTCATTAACCTTGGCTCTTTGACCTTTTGGATTGATTAAGAGGCGATAAGCGGGTGGGCGCAAAGCTGCATATTGCCATCGATATAAGCCCTCATGAAATTATTGCCGCTGAGCTAGGTTTATCGACGGTTACGGATGGGGAAGTTCTCCCGAATTTACCAAAACAAACACGCCGAAGTATCCTCGACGTATCTAGTGATGAGGCTTATGTTTGATTAATCTGCTGACCACACTGATCGAATATCCGGCCACCCCCAGTTAGTAAGAGCGACATCTTCCAAAACACCTTGGAAACGTAGTGTCTGAGTATGGTGGAACATTGGTGCGATCCAGTATTCACTGACCAGTGTTGAAGCAATAGGCTCAAGCGCAACTAAGTAATCTTCAAGGGGAACCAACGACCTCACCTTTTCCAACTGCTCATCAAGCCACCACGCATTTTCTTCACCTAATGTATGGTACAAAACATCATTGCTAAAGAAGTTAGTAAAAGCGGAGACATGACGGCTGTCATCAGAAGTGGTGTTAGTCACCACCAGCGTCTCGTCTAGCGTTCCATTTTCCGCTTTTTCATTTAGCTCTCTGTAGGAATACATGATCGTCTCAACTTTACAGCCTTCCAATGCCAGCAGAGAAGAGATAGCACGAGCGCAGCGACGAAGCGCAGTGTAGTTGTAACCCGCGATAGTGATGGTCTTCGGTAACTTGGTTCTGTCCCCAAAAGGACGTAAAACAGGCTTCCAACTAGGTAGTAAGTTGGAAGCAGGCACGCTGCGAAACACTGTATTTTCTTTTCGCATCGCTTCTGCCAAACGCTCAGGTTGAATCAACTCTGCAATATAACGGCGCTGAGCACGAGACAAAGGCTGTTTAGCGTGATGGTTGAACAGAGCAAACAAGCAACCATCTTCAGTTCGAGTATGTTGACCATCATGAGGGGCTTTGTCATCTTGAGTCGAAACATAATGACCACATAAAGTCTCACTAACGTTGATAGGCACACTACCAGTGAGTGAAGGGTTCTCCATTTTCTCATCGTTGACGATCCAAATCGTCACCATGTCAGCAAGTACACGGCAGGCGTAATAAGCATCGAAAGCTTTCAGCTTTAGTCGATTCGCATTGTGCTCAATCACCGAAAAAGGGCCACTACCAATCACCAAGTTGTTGTTGGCTACGTTTACTTGGCTAACGGGTTGAATGCCGTATTTCACCCCAGATATAAGCCCTGCAAAACCCAAATCTGGCTTTCTCAGAGTAAACACTACTTTAAGAGGGGTTGGTGCAATGATGTCGGTAACGTGAGCCAGCTCTTTCTGGTAGTACTCCAACGAACTCAGTTTGGCAAATAGACTCACCACGGTATCAGCATCAATCGGCGCCCCATTATGAAACGTTAGACCGGGGCGAAGGTAAAATGTCCACTCAAAGTTCTTCTCATCGTATCGCCAATGATGAGCAAGTTCTGGCTTCACCACCCCGTTGTAGTCACTCGATACCAAGCAACAATAGATTTGACGCAGAAAGAAGCGCTCACTGCTGCGGTGAAGTTGGTGAGGGACGATACGTTCAAACATACGCTTATAAGTCAGCTGGATATTGAGTCGACCTTCTTGAACCGATGCACCTGAAGTGGTTTTGAGCAAACGTCCAAATGCAGTTTCGTCTTCATCGAGAATCGCCAGCGCTTTTTCGTACTTCCCAAGCTTAATGCGCTCCAAAGCTAAGCTCTCTTTTAGCGCGCTTAACTCTATATTTAGCAGCAATGTCGAACGCTGATTGCGGCCCGCTTTTGGCTGCCAACTTAACCAAATTAGTGCCTGCATTTGTGACAACAAGCTGCGCGCATGGCGAGGGGAAGTGAACAGCAAATCCGCCACTTCCTGCAACGTGGTTTTGACTTCACTACCAACACCTAATGGTGTCAGTCGTTGGTAGTAGCGGAACAAGTTGAGATCAGACACTGCGCATCCTCAAAAAGTGGAGATAGGTTTATTTTACTCAACTTATCCAAGAGAAAATAAGAAAACTTCCGTTCACTTTGTTCCCCTTTTTGTCTAAACAAAACCAAAAATCGAAGAGTTAGCCCCCCTTTCGAGCTTATTAGGAATAAACCACAGAAATCTGCTCTCTTTTTCAGCTCCCCTTTTCTTCGCATACTGACCCTGTCAACACGAAGGAGGAAATATCATGCGAATCCATAAAAGACCTGCAAAAGCGTGGCCTAAAATGGCTGCTTATTTCCAACAACGTATCGCTCAATCAAAAAACAAGTTGGAAGTGATCGCGCTAGTAAACATGAAAGAGTTATTGAATTGGTCATAACATAACTTACAACTCCAAGCAGAACTTAGCTCCTGATACTACACCCCCACTTCGTTGTATCTTTAAGTTCTGCTTTTTTTATCGTTGTTTCACCAGTTAATTTTTAATCGAATTGTTGCATCTTCCACAGATCAGGCGTACACTTTATCGCAATTCGACGATTGACTATTAAGGCCAGCGAATGAGTGATAAATGCAACGACAAGTGTGAAGTTGCTTTTCAGACAACGCAACAACAACTAGAGAAAGAACAAACTCTAGCAGCACAAGCTAAAGCTTTATCTCATCCAGCACGTTTGCGCATTCTGCATATCCTGCACACGCTCGATACCATGGGCGGTTGTTTGAACAGTGATTTGGTTTCTGAGTTGGGTCTTGCACAATCTACTGTTTCCGAGCACTTGCGTATTTTAAAGCAAGCAGGCTTTATCAGCGCCGAGCCAAACCCACCTAAAGTGTGTTACCGCATTCAACGCGACGCGTTTGATCAGTTCAATCTAGGATTTTCCAAGTTATTTGATTAATTCCCTTTGCACGCTGGTCAGGCGTGCAGAGATAAACTGTACATTTAACTATCGTCTTTCGACGATAAACGAATAAGAGAACACTATGACTACTCAAGTTTTAAATAGTGCCAGCGACAAAATGAGCTTCTTGGACCGTTACCTAACGGTGTGGATTTTTGTTGCAATGGCAATCGGTGTAGGAATTGGCGCAGCATTCCCTCAAGTAGCTGAGTGGAACGAGTCAATGTCAGTTGGTAGCACAAACGTACCGCTAGCAATTGGTTTGATTTTGATGATGTACCCGCCACTCGCAAAGGTAAACTACAACCTGCTAGGCACAGTGACGAAAGACAAAAAAGCAATCACACTGTCTTTGGTCATGAACTGGATTGTCGGCCCTATTTTGATGTTCATCCTTGCATTGACTTTCCTAGGTGATCATCCGGGTTACATGGTTGGTATCATTCTGATCGGTCTTGCTCGTTGTATCGCGATGGTGCTTGTATGGAACGATATCGGTGGCGGTAACAAAGAATATGGCGCAGCTCTAGTTGCGCTAAACAGTGCTTTCCAAATCGTGACTTACAGTGTGATGGCATGGTTGTTCATCACTGTGTTGCCACCGGTCTTTGGTTACGAAGGTTTCGTGGTTGATATCTCGATGATGGACATCGCTGAAAGCGTTCTGATTTACCTTGGTATCCCATTCCTAGCGGGCTTCCTAAGTCGTAAATGTTTAGTGGCTGCGAAAGGTGAACAATGGTACAACGACGTGTTCATCCCACGCATTTCACCAATTACGCTTATCGCCCTACTTGCGACCATAGTACTGATGTTCAGCTTGAAAGGTGAAATGATTCTTGAACTGCCAATGGATGTATTCCGTGTAGCAATCCCACTGGCTACCTACTTTGTGTTGATGTTCTTTGTCAGCTTCTTCGTTGGTAAGAAAATGGGCATCGACTACGACAAAAATGCATCGATTGCTTTCACGGCAACAGGCAACAACTTTGAATTGGCAATTGCGGTTTCTATCGCGGTGTTTGGCCTAAACTCAGACCAAGCTTTTGCTGGTGTCATTGGTCCACTGATCGAAGTACCTGTATTGATTGCTTTGGTGAACGTAGCACTCAAAGTGAAGCAGAAATACTACAAATAACCAAAGGTTATATATAGTGACTTGAAAGCGCCCGTCGTTAAAGCGATGGTCGCTTTTTTATATCCGCTCTAGGCATAGGCCTATTAACAAATTCCTATTTGCTAACTCAAAGTTTTGAACAATGTTTTAAATTAATCATTCACATAGGAGTTTGAGTATGAATTTAGAATATAAAAAACTGAAGTGGCATGCTGTTCTCAAGCTTTCACAACAGACAATTAAATACCTTGAAGAAGAAAACAGTACGAGCTGAAGTGACGTTGATAAAGTAAAAGCGAACGTCCACGCTGCAGAGTTACTGCAACAGCTTTTGTCTGATTTGGCGATTGCAGATTCGAAAACACCAACTGCGTTGCACTCGGTAAAACGCGCGTGAGCGATTAAACGCACACAAGCAATTATTCGCTAGCGCTAACTGACCACAACCGTTTTGATGTAGTCACTCGGAGTCAATCCGAACTTGCCTCTAAAGCGTTGACTAAAACGACCTTCCGATTGATAGCCACAAAGTTGAGCCAACATCGCAACGTTATAGTGGCCATTTTGCATTAAATACAATGCATGATTTAAACGTACTTCTGCCAACACCTCTCGATATTGAGTCCCTTCTTGCTTGAGTTTACGGATCATGGTCGCCCGGCTCATGGCAAATCGTTCAGCAGCCTCTTCCAACGAATGTTCTTCACCGGGAGAGAAGGATAAGTAACGACTCAATTTTTGGCTAAATGTGATGTTTGAGCTAACAAACAGGTGGTGTAATGCTCCACGTTCCGCAAGCTGCTGATATAAACCCATGACCCAAAAAGTTTGTGTCTCTTTGCTCATACCATGTTGTTCAAAAGCATACAGCGCATTTAACGTCTCATGTAACGCATTATCTGCGGCTAATCTCGGCGATTCATCCCTTGTTCCGACACGCATACTCAATTCAAGCATTGCGCCTGTCGGTGAGCAATGGAAGCTAAACATTCTGGAGAGAAACTGCCCTTTCTGTGGCAAGTTCTCAAAGCTCAGCGATGCAGAAGCTTCGCAAAGTAGTAATTCAGAATGGGAAATATCCAGCGCCGATTCCTTCCAGAAAAGGCGCTTACTACCCGTAATGATCTGAATAATGCTCGGGGAATGAATCCTCACATTGCGAAGCTTCTGTAACTGCTCTGCACGAAATATCGTAATTTGATATTGATGACTCATTGTTTCCCCTTGCTTTCGCCTCTGTCGCACCTTAGCGCGTGTAAGTTGCCGTCAGTTTTGCTTTGTCTAGCGCCATGCTATTTAGTGTAAAGCCAACCACCGCCGCAGGTGTATTCTCATCAAGATTTAGTTTGGCCGTTGGCAACGCCCATACTGTGAAATGGTAACGGTGCATACCGTCCGCTTTTGGAGGACAAACACCACCAAAGCCTACGGTTCCGTAATCAATACGAGACTCTTTACCACCCAATTTCTCAATGTTCACACCGCGTGGAAGTTCATTCACGTTAGTAGGGATATTAAACGCAACCCAGTGCCAGAAACCACTGCCAGTAGGCGCATCTGGGTCATAAGCCGTGATTGCAAAGCTTTTTGTTCCTGCTGGTGCATCCTTCCACATCAATTGTGGAGATTGGTTGCCACCATCACAGCCCTAGCTGTTGTATTCAAACGTTTTTGCCATTGGGTGGCCTTCTTGAATGTCATTACTGGTTAACTCAAATGCTTGAGCTGAACCCACTGCCAATAAGCTTAATGCCAAAACCGATTTAGTAATTACTTTCATGATGATGCTCCTATTTCTTAAGTTCGGGGTAAGTATTTGCCCCAAAAGAAATAGCAACCTTTCATTAAGTGTCAATAAAGGTCATTTTAAGCCAACAAGTGACACTTTGAGTAATATTTTCAATTTCGTGCTTATCAGCGACCTATTTCGTTTATGCTGATTAGCCCAAAAGCAAACAAGGAAGCGTAAATGGAACTAGATATCTACGTGGTGGACACGTTCACCGATACGCAATTCAAAGGCAACTCTGCAGCGGTGGTGCCGTTAGAGGAATGGCTTGCTCCAGAGTTGATGCAAAGTATCGCGACAGAAAACAACTTATCGGAAACGGCCTTTCTAAAATCCATTGGCGCAAACCAATATGAGATTCGTTGGTTCTCTCCTATAACTGAAATCGACTTTTGTGGACACGCCACACTGGCCTCGTCGTTAGTGCTGTTTGATGAGCTTGGCATTAGTGGCACGATTGAGTTTCATACTCTGGAAGTAGGAACCCTCACCGTAGAGAAGAATGCGCAAGGTAAGATTGAAATGACGTTCCCTGCTCGTCCTCCAAAAGCCGTTTCTGATATTCCCTTGGCATTAATTGAAGGCTTAAGTTGCGATGTGGAACGCGTACTGCTTAGCCCTCAAGCGTATTTCGTGGTGGTCGACAGCCAGCAGGAAGTACTTGAGGTTCAATATCGTTCCGAACACCTCAAAACACTCGCTCCTTACGATGTGGTCGTTACTGCGAAAGGCGATCAACAAGACTTTGTATCGCGTTACTTTTGGCCTGCAAATGGTGGCGACGAAGACCCAGTAACCGGCTCGATTCACGCTGGATTAGCACCATTCTGGGCAGAGGAATTAGGTAAAACATCACTGGTTGCTTATCAAGCTTCTCAGCGCGAAGGCATTCTTCATTGCGAAGTTATTGGCGAACAAGTAAGAGTATCTGGCGACGGCGTGCTTTACATGAAAGGTAAGATTTTTGTGTAACCCTTTAGCTTGTCTTTAGCATTAGCCCAATAAAACAAAGCCCAGCGTTATTGAGCTATATAACGCTGAGCTTGAGGGTAACGCTGGGCTTGATGATTTAAGTAAGGTGATGTCGAACTACTGGAACTTCTCACCCGCAGCAGCAACGAACGCCATTTCTACTAGCAGTTCAGGGTTCGCCAATTCAACTTTTACGCAAGCACGGCTTGGTGCGCAGCCCTCAGGGAACCACGCATCCCATACTTCGTTAAGGGCATCGAAGTTAGCAAAATCTGTCACGTAAATCGTCACAGATAAGATGCGCGATTTATCGCTATCAACACTGGCTAGCATTTGCTCGGCTTGGTCGAAAATCTGTTGTACTTGCCCTTTCATATCCGCAGTGGTGTCAGCTTCTGCCACCTCAACAAAGTTGGCAATACCGTTGAATACAGTTACATCAGACCAACGTTTGCATGGATTAATACGATGAATTGTCATGTTGTTTCTCTTAATTACGGCTTCTCAACCAAACACACAGGCGCACCGATGTCGCACGAATATCCGGTTGGAGTGATAACGCCAGTTTCCGGATTCCTATGGAAGCTAGCGACATTATGTGAATGTTGATTAGCAACGAGCATCCAGTGCCCGTCACGGGATAAAACAAAATCTCTTGGGAACGCGCCACCACAATCGGACGCCGCAATTTGAACCGGAGTATTACTCGTTACATCAAATGTACTGATCAGATTTTGCGCACGGCAAGAGACATAGACAAAACGCTCATCTGCAGAGAGACGAATAGCAGACGCCGCTTCTTTGTTTTCTTCATCGGCTAGCAGTTTAACTTTCTGAGTCAGATTCCATTGTCCGTTTTGCTTGCGAAGTACCACCAGCGTTTCGGACAGTTCGCAAACAACGTACGCGACAGACTCATCACGATTAAAGATCAAATGACGAGGTCCAGAGCCAGCTGGCATAGCGATGCTTTGAGAAAGTGAAAACTTAACTGTCTCACCATCATTGTCGTAGTCATAGAAATGAACACGGTCTGTGCCTAAATCGACCACAGCCAATTGAGCGGAGTGTTTTGGAAAAGTGACTTGATGGGAATGAGGTGAAGTCT
The DNA here is from genome assembly GCF_002163755.1 of Vibrio campbellii CAIM 519 = NBRC 15631 = ATCC 25920. Taxonomy (NCBI): domain Bacteria; kingdom Pseudomonadati; phylum Pseudomonadota; class Gammaproteobacteria; order Vibrionales; family Vibrionaceae; genus Vibrio; species Vibrio campbellii. The sequence continues at coordinate 182,910 of NZ_CP015864.1, read as the reverse complement.
GACGGTCAATATTCGGCCCATTGCCTTCTACATACAATTCTGCAATGGATTTCAACGGCTTACCTTGTTCATCAAGTTGGTAAACACTTACATTGCCGGAACCGTAGTTTGCAACAGCGAGTAACTCTTCTTTAATGTCGATATGGCAAGGGTAGTCACCTTCAATTGGCAATCCATAGCTGTCTGTTTTTTCAGCAAATATCAGCTCTGCACCTGCCACGCGATCGACTTCATTAAAGGTATATAAACCCTCTCCTTTGAGCGCAAGGTAGGAAGGGTTACGAATCGTTTTTACTGCGTCTGGAACAAGTTCATTAATGAGCGTTAAGCGCCAGTAGCAGTATCGAGAGAAACACACGCAATGCCCTGACTTTGGCTTGGTGAATCGGTATAGGTGCCTACATAAAAATGTAAGTGACCATTTACTATCATAGGAAACCTTTAGTAGATAAAAGAGTACTTAACCGATAAGATGCCGCCTACGTTACCAGACGGCAATCCCTTTTAGTTATCAATCGGTTAAAGTGTGAAGCAACTGCTCGGTTGGTACTACGATGGCGACAATCGTTTCATCAAAAATAATCGCATTTTCATCGATAGTGCGTTGATACGCTTCAGCGTCAGATTGGCTAATATCACTGCCCTGCTTAGCAAGCTCAATCAAGGTTAAACCTAAATCGGCAACTTTGATTGCGGCATCTGCAACTGGCACCGTTTCTACCGACGCCACATTTGCAGCGAAAATAGGTTTGGCTTGCTGCGCCGCTAACTTAACGCTCTGATAATGCATCGCCAACGCATCCAACGCGGTTTTATCACCTTGAGCATAAGCTGCGACCAAATCTTTCATCTCGTACACTGCTAGGCTTTCTACTGGCAGTGCATCCGCAAAGCGGTTTAGTCGCTCATACTGGTTGTACAAATCGCCTTCATTTGGCGTAGAGATCCACTTCTCCCAATGACGAGCATAGTATTGAGCCGGCTCGATGTACTTCGCTAATGTTTGTAGCGGCGTTTCATCTGCACCATTAGCAAGACGTTTCAACATCATATTGGCATCGGCATGATGACGTAGACCAAGCGAAATCTCAGACCATGTATCCATCACCGTCATGCGCTTGTACATGCTGCGCTCATCGGTTAGCTCCTGACTCGACCATAGACGCTCAGCAATCGCGTAGCTTCTCGGCCATAAACGTTGCTCGATGGTCATTGAATCGAGGTTCTCACCCCAAATTGTGATTTCTCCACCTAAGATTAGCTGCTGTTCTTTCTCGGTCAACTCAGCCGGATAACCACCTTTCGGCTCAGGAATGACGCCTCCTGCCATGTCACTGCTCGCGACCAATTCTCCAGTCGCAGGCCAACGAACATTGCCAATCAATTGGTAACTGGTGTCTTTCAACTTGCCATCAGCAAAGTCATAGTTGAATTCGGTGTAAGACATAAAGTTATCGAAGTGCCCTTTAAACTTCACACCCGGCACATACTCGATGATGAACACTTCTTCGCGAGACTTGCCGTTGTAATCGGTAAACGCACGGTAGCTGCCGTCTGTAGCTTCAATAATGGTTAGATTACCTGTACGTGGACCACCTTTGTTGCGTGGTTTCACCCAATCATAAGTCGCGAATTTCTCACCTTGATGAAGTTGGTCATCAACCGTGATGCCTTTCGGCATTGGATCATTGCGGTAGTGGTAACTGGTTGGCTGTGGCTGGTCTAAGTAGTAGCCTGTTGAGAGAATGCCTTGGTAGCCCTCTTTTGCTGCTCGACCGATACTGTCATGCCCTTGCCAACTTTGAATCACAATCGAGGTTGGAAGGTCTTTGTGCCAGATTTCATCCCAGCCAGTCATCTTCTTACCGCGCTGTTCCAGCATCTGTTCGACCTTGGTGTTCAGATACGATTGCAGACCACGTTCACCATCCAGGTTGTTGCCTTTGATGAACTGTTGAATCTTCGGGTTGTCTTTCCATTGTTGGTAATTTGGTTCATCCCCGCCGATATGAAAGTATTCATCTGGGAAGAGCTCAATCACTTCGTCAAACACACTCGCTAGCATCTTGTAGAGTTCAGGGTTGGTCGGGTCCATTAACGGCTCAAACACACCCCAGCCACGCTGGTGCGGATAAGATTGCTCACCCATACCAGACATTAATTCAGGGTAAGCGTGCGCTACGGCCGAAGCATGTCCCGGCAAAGAAATTTCAGGGATAACTCGAATGCCAAGGTTACGCGCGTAATTCACCACATAGCGAATTTCATCTTTGGTGTAGTAATCACCGTCTGCGGTGTCTTGCCAAAGCTTTTGGTAGTTATCGAGCTGGATACGAATCGCTTGGTCATCCCAAATATGCCAATGGAAGACGTTCATTTTTGCTGATGCCATCGCATCGAGTTGACGAAGAATCACGTCGAGTTCAATGAAGTGACGAGAAGTGTCGTAGGAAACACCACGCCAAGGAAAGCGCGGCTCATCTTTAATGGATACTGCAGGCACAAAGTATCCAGTCTCGTCCGTAGTCACTAACTGCAAGAAGGTTTCCAAACCATGGAAAGCACCGTAAGGGCGTTCGGAGCGAATGATGATCTGACCATTGCGCGATTCAAGTTGGTAGGATTCACCACTGTTAATGTCTTGCACCTCTGACTTGGGCGCATTACGAATATCAATCACCAAGGTTGCGTCTTTTTCCGACTCAGCATGCCAGTTCAACATTGGTAAGCCAGTTTGACGATATAGACGATCCATGGTGCGCTTGGCGTTGAACTGCACGCGAGGAGAATCGTAGCCTTTGATGTAAATGCTGAAGGATTTATCCAGTGTGACTTTACCCTGCCCCAACTCTACATTTTGTGGGTAAGGCATTAGGTTAAGATCGGTGTTGGGAGTCATCGCCATCGCTGCCGTTGGAATTGTGATTAAGCCTGAAATGAGTAGTGCTAATGTACCTTTGTTCATCCGCGCCATCCTGTCGTTGTTATTATTGTTCAACCCAAGTCACGCTATTTAATGGAGTCTCGCGACTTGGGTAAAAGAGCTCTGTTTGCGTTACGCGACCAGCTCTACTGCTTCACGAACCAGCTTGCCAATTTCGTCCCATTGTTCGTTCTCAATTAAGCTCGGTGCCACCATCCAAGTACCACCGCAACAAACCACACGGTCGATGGCTAGGTAATCATTGACGTTGTTCTTACCGATACCGCCTGTCGGCATCAGACTCACATCAACATAAGGTGCGAGTAGCGACTTCACCATCGCAATACCACCGCTCGCTTCCGCCGGGAAAAATTTAAGGAAGTTCAAACCCAGCTCAAGTGCTTGTTCAACCTGACTTGGGTTATTGACGCCCGGTACGATTGGCATATTGATTTCTTGGCAGCGACGCACGGTATTTGGGTTCAACCCCGGCGCGACAATAAACTCCGCGCCCGCGTCTTTCGCTTGGGTAATTTGCTCTGGCGTTAGTACCGTGCCAGCACCGATGCACATTTGCGGGTAAGCATCACGCATGGCTTTAATCGCATCGGCAGCGGCTTCTGTTCGAAACGTCACTTCCGCAACTGGCAGACCGTTTTCTACTAACACTTTCGCCAGTGGGATCGCGTGCTCAACCTTATTGACTTGGATAACAGGAATAACTTTAAATTGCTGAAGTTGCTGAATCATTGCTTGGGACATAATACGTTCTCGGAAATTATCGAATTAGATGAGTCATGGCGTCATTTGGAATGATCGCGCCAGGATATTGAATAACGGTTGCTGCTAGTGCGTGACCGAGTTGGGCAGATTGCTCGCAACTTTGTCCGGTCAATCGGCCAGCAAGGTAACCAGCAGCAAATGAATCGCCAGCGGCACAAGTGTCGATTACTTTGACAACCTTCTCGGCCGCTACGTATGCGCTTTGCTTGTCATCACCATGCGACCAAACCAATTTGCAAGGCTCACAGCCACGTTTAATCACGATTTCTTGGCAACCAAAGCGAAGGCAGCGCTGCTCGGCACTTTTCTCTTCACCCCATACCAAGACATCATCGTCCTCAGTGATAAGTGCAATATCGACTAAAGGTAGAATTTGGCTGTACCAATACTTTGCCTCTGCTGCAGACCAAAGTTGAGGACGGAAGTTGTTATCGAAGATAACCTTGCCTCCACCTTGTGTGAGCTGACTTAACGCCTTTTTAAGCCTTACTTTGCTATCGTCATTTAGAATCGCAATGCTGATGCCACTTAGGTAGAGATAATCCAGCTCTCGGTTCGCAATCGCGGCTTCTAATTTGTTGAGCGAAGAGGTAGAGAAGTAACTTTTAACGGCTGCACTGTCACGCCAGTATAGAAAGCTGCGTTCGCCTTCTTGGTCGGTCTGCACCATGTACAAACCCGGCAATTGAGCTGGGAAGATCTCGACAAGATCAGTCGCAATGCCTTCTTGTTGCCAGTTTTCCAGAAGCCCTTGAGAAAGTACGTCTTCCCCAAGACCGGTCGCGTAAGACACTTGGACAGAGTGCTCAGCCGTTAGTCGAGAGAGGTAAAGTGCGGTATTGAGCGTGTCGCCACCAAAGCCTTTGCGAATTGGGTCGCCGCTCAGTTCAATCATGCATTCGCCAAAGAAAGCAATTTTAGTCTGGGATGAATCGGTCATCGTTCACCTACTTTGGATAAATTTAGAATGGTGGCTCGGGGGAGCCACCAGTTTGTCAGGAGCTTATGAGCGAGTTTCTGTTCGAGCCGAAACTCTTTGCTGTTAAGCGTTTTGATTTGCTGTTGTACGGTTTTTTAATGAAGCATCTTCTTCTAGAACACCATCGTCAGACAGTTCCATTTCCATCAGAGCACGCTCATCATCTAGGATTGCTCGTGCCATTTCTGGTGACACTTGGTTAGCTGGAGTCACTAGGCTCACTGCCACACCAGCAGTTAGAGCAAACAAGCAAGATGGAATCACTGGGTTGCCCCAGAAAGCGGTTAGGTCCGGGCTCATCATTACAGCAAATGAAGCGATAGACGCACCTGCCAATGTTGCCAATGCACCTTGCCAGTTGTAACGCTTCCAGAAGCGACCCAACATACCGCACACGAACATGCCAGACATAACTGTCGAGATCATCTTAGTGATGTAGCCGATGATGTCGTTCGAAGTTAGAGCGAACAGCAATGCACAACCGATCACCACAACCAAAGCTAAGCGAGAGTAATTCAACATAGATTCTTTGTTTGGCACGCGACCGGTGAACATGACGTAAACATCACGCAGTAGGATAGAAACGCCCGCAATCGCATCGGAACTCGCACTCGACATGGTTGCTGATAGACCAGCAATCAGAACGATAAGACCAACACCTACTGGCAATACCGTTGCCGCGATGTATGGGAAAGCAAAGTTTGCATTATTCAGCTCGGGGTCAATCGCATGCGCCGCCATACCAATGACTGCAGGGATGATGGAGAAGAACAAGTACAACACACCAGACGCTACGAATGAACGGCGGATGGTTGATACATCTTTGCCTGAATAGATACGTTGGCGGAATGAAGGCGTTGCAAGTACACCCACACCAATCACAACAGCAAGAGAAACTGCTGGGATTAAACCAAGCTTATCAATCGCAAGGAAGCTAACCGCTTCTGAGTCCATGGCAGAGTAGAGGTTATCCAAGCCGCCAATGTGTTGCACAGACAGTACCGCCATTAGGATGAAGCCAACGAATAAGATGATAGCTTGAATGGTGTCCGTCCAAACCACCGCAGTGTAGCCGCCAATAACAACGTAAATGGTAAACGCTGCTGCGATGATCATCTTCGCAGTGCTCAGCTCAATATCGGCAATCCACGCGAGGTACATACCACCACCAAGGATGTGTGCGCCCAACCAGCCAATAGAAGCGATAAAGATAAGCAGACCAACCACGTTCTTCACGATGCGGTTTGCACCTACGTAGTATGCGAGCTCTTCACTCATAGTCATAAAGTTGAGTTTACGAACTGGCGCAAACCACAGTGCCAATAACAAGATACCAATTGCGCCACCAATGCCGTAAAGCGCACCAGCCCAACCGTTTGAATAACCAAAGCCAACCGCGCCCATACTAGAGCCAGTGCCAACCATGGTTGCTACCGTGGTACCTAATACGAGGAACAGAGGTAAGCCTCGACCACCGAGTAGAAAGTCTTCACCTGATTTTTGATTGCGAGAGACAAACCATCCCAACCAAATTAAAAATAAGACATACGCACCGAAGCCGGTAAGAAAAAGTGTACTGTTCATTGAACACCTCTCATATCAAAATCCATCTTTCAGATTGATATAATTCCAGCAGCAAGTATTAGATTTTATTCCAGAAATTATCTAATTTTATTTTTATAGTATTTGCTAAATATATTAGGCACTACTGCTTTATGAAATTATATTTATGTAGGGAGTGAGAGTGCCAAAAAGATAATAACAGGAAAGTAATTATTTCCGGCACTCTATTTTATTTAATTAGGCAAAGTGTGATTTCTATCGGCGATCTTCGCGGTAGCAAGTCACATCGACTTCAACTTTCACGTCCACCACGAGGTCACACACCATGCAAATACGTGCAGGTGGGTGATCACCAAAGAACTCTCTGAACACTTTATTGAACGATTGGAAGTAACGAGAATCCGTTAGTACCACTTTTACGTGTACCACGTCAGCTAGCGTGTAGCCTGCTTCCTCCATGATATCAACACAGTTTTGAATCGCTAGGCGAGACTGGTCAACGATACCGCCTTCTACCACTTCGCCGTCAGTCATTGGTGTTTGACCCGATACGTATAAGAAGCCGCCCGCTTCCGTTGCTCGTGCAAATGGTAAATGTTGACCGCCAGTACCTACGCCGCCTTCTACACCATAACGTTTAATTGACATAATATTCTCCAGTGATAATGCTTAATCTATAAAATTAATTTATTTAATAAGTTATTGATGGGTATTTTTTCGATAAATAAATACGCCATTTCTATTTTCGGTGACTTTATCTTTTAAATAAGATAGCTCGCCATTTACAAATACAGATTCAATACCTTGCGCGACAGAAATTGGATTTTCGAACGTTGCTGTATCTTTAATTGTATTTGGGTTAAATAAAACCAAGTCCGCGTAAGCACCTGTTTTTATTTCCCCACGATCTTTCAGTTGGTAGCGTGTTGCTGACATCCCCGTCATCTTGTGAATCGCTTCTGCCAATGGGAAAAGCTGTTCTTCACGGCAGTAATGCCCCAAGACTTTCGGGAACGTGCCCCACAAACGTGGATGTGGATGCGGGTCATTTGGTAATCCATCCGAGCCCACCATGGTCAACTTATACTTAAGGACACGTTTGACGTCGTTTTCATCCATGCAGTGATAAACCGCGCCCGCAGGTTGCAACGCTTTCGCCGTTTCCATAAGAGGCAGTTGCATCTCATCAGCAATGTCTTTCAGCATCTTGCCAGCGTGTTCAGGTTTACTTTCAGACCAAGTGATGAAGATGTCGATTTCATCCGTCACCTGTTTTAAATCCAGCGTTGAAGAACTTGCAGAATATGGGTAGCAATCGCAAGACACGTCTTGATGCTCAGAAACCTTATCCATCAAATCCAGCACTTCTACCGTACGTCCCCAGTTACCTGCACCAGCGCATTTAAGGTGAGAAATCACCACGGGCACTTTGGCGTACTGCCCAGTTTCAAAGGCTTCTTCCATTGCGCTGATGATTTCTTCAAACTCAGTGCGCATGTGCGTGGTGTAGATACCACCGTGATGACCGAGAATTTCCGCTAGGCGCATCACTTCATCCGCGTTGGCTTGCTTGGCACTCGCATAAGCAAGACCCGAGCTCAAACCCAATGCGCCCTCTTCCATCGCTTGTGCCAGTGTTTGGCGCATTTGCTCGATTTCTTCATCGGTAGCCGTGCGCAGTAAGTCGTCCATCACGTTGTTACGTAGAGTTGTGTGACCAACTAACGCAGCAACGTTGACCGCAGGGCCCGCCGCTTGTACCGCCTTCGCATACTCCGCAAAAGTTGGGTATTTGAAGTCTTCCTGCTTGCCCAATAGGTTCATTGGGTCTGGCGGAGTATCACTGAGTACCGCAGGGCTCGCGCTAATTCCGCAATTGCCTACGATTACCGTTGTCACGCCTTGGCTGATCTTTGGCAAGCAGTCAGGGTAACGAATCACATTGGTGTCATCGTGCGTGTGCACATCAATAAATCCCGGAGCCAACGCAAAACCCTGACCGTTGATAACCTTCTTTGCAGAAAGCTCGTCTAGCTGCCCTACTTGCTCGATACGATCTTGACGAATCGCAACATCAGCAATGAATGGTGCTGAACCCGTACCGTCAAATACCTCTACGCTTTTGATAATGGTATCGAACAACATACTTCACTCTCTCCGTCCGTCGTTAACATGATTCCATCTTAATAATTCTTGAAATTTAAACAGTGAAGAAACACACAAAAAACCCAGACTTGTTTGATACTTTCTTACATATTATTTATGGTAGTTAGCAACAAACAATTAATATCAATCACTTAGACCGTGTTAGAAGTAGGTGCGCCATGAAAGACAATCGCCAAAAGTGTGATAAAAACTATCATAATGAGTGTGTTACCACGCCAGGTTACGGAGAAAAGGCTCAACCTGTTGCGTGCAATTCCGATGGGTTACACAGTTTGATCCATGAAGAGATCACACTGCCCGCAGCGGTGATCAAATCTTCTTCATTGAAGAATAACCTCGATTGGATGCAGCGTTTCGCCAATCAGCACAAAGTGAAGTTGTCACCGCACGGTAAAACCACCATGACTCCCGCTTTCTTCCAGCAGCAATTAGAAAACGGCGCTTGGGGCATTACCGTCGCAACGCCGGCTCAGGCAGAGATTGCGGCGCTAGGCGGAGCGAAAAACATCATCATGGCGAACCAACTAGTCGGGCGCGCAAACATGACCATCATCGCCAACTTGATTGAAACCCATGGAATCAACTTCTATTGCTGTGTGGACTCAAGCCGAAACGTCAAAGCGCTAGAGCGTGCGTTTGCTGAACATCAATTGCCTCTTAATGTACTGATTGAGTTTGGAGTCCAGGGCGGTCGCTGTGGATGCCGAAACCAACAAGATGTGGTTGAGCTAGCCACACTCATCCACGAGCAACCTCACCTTACGCTCAAAGGTATCGAGGTCTACGAAGGTGTCATTCATGGTGACAATGCTGAGCAGGACATCCGTGACTTCCTCAACACCACATTAGAAATCGCAGCCCAACTACAAAACGACAAGTTGATTGAGTCTAAACCTCTGGTCACAGGCGCCGGCTCTGCTTGGTATGACGTAGTTTCTGAATGCTTTGCCAACCTAGAAGATTTTGACGCCATCATTCGCCCAGGTTGCTACGCAATTCATGACACAGGCATTTACCTAGACGCACAAAACAAAGTCATGCAGCGCGCTGAAAACAACCAAGGTGCCGCGTGTGACTTAGGTGGTGATCTGGAATCAGCACTAGAGCTTTGGGCTTATGTGATTTCTCGCCCTGAGCCAACCAAGCTAGTTGCCGGCTTCGGTAAACGTGACGTGGCGTTTGATGCTGGATTGCCAATCCCTGAGCGCGCATACCGCGATGGTGAGTCAATCTCTATTGAAAGTGCGGTAACGACCGCGGTAATGGATCAGCATGCGTTCATCGAAGTAGACGCAAACAGCGACCTTCAAGTGGGTGATATGATTGCCTTCTCAACCTCTCATCCATGTTTAACGTTTGATAAGTGGCGTGCAGTGGCAGTTTGTGATGATGAGTATCAAGTCACTCATTGGGTGAAAACCCGTTTCTGATGATGAGCTTAGTGAGGCTTTTCGTTATACTTCATGCCAAACCAGTGGAGGCGGCAAAATCGTCTCCATGCAATAGATAGGAACACAGCTTGAGTTTAGAAGTCGATATTATCTCTCAAATCACTGAACGTTTCAGTGCGCTGCGCGATGCCGAAAAAAAGGTCGCGAAGTTGATCATGGACGACATTCAAACTGCCGCCAATGCCAGCATTACTGAACTGGCACAAAGCGCAGAAGTGAGTGAAGCCACTATCACCCGTTTTGCCAAAGCTGTTGGCTGCAAAAACGTACGTGATATGAAGATCAAACTGGCACAAACCTTAACGGTTGGGCAACGATTCATCCTTGAGCCGCCTGACCAAAGTGGCTACCAAGGCATTTATGAATCGATCAAGCAATCCCTTGATGTAAACCGCAGTTTGATTGTTGAAGAAGATATCGACACTGCTGTGAATTGGCTGCACAGCGCAAGACAAGTGATCTGTATTGGTATGGGTGGCGGCTCAACCATTGCAGCACAGGAGATGCAGCATCGCTTATTCCGTCTGGGTTACCCTGTTGTGGCGTACAACGATGGCTTGTTATCGCGCATGATTGCAGCGACGGCAGACGCGAATGATGTGTTGGTGATGATCTCAGCCACTGGCTATACCCCTGCCATTATAGAAACCGCGCAATTAGCTAAGCAGTACGGCGTGAAAGTTATTGTGATTACTCCGAAAGACACGCCTTTGACTGAGCAAGCCGATTTGGTTCTGTCTATTGAGCACCAAGAGACGGACTTCATCTACAAGCCATCCGCTTCTCGCTACGCGATGTTGGCTTTGGTTGATGTACTTTCGATGGCATTAGCCGTTAATCATAAGCGACGCTCGCGCGATAAACTTCGCCGACTCAAAGTTGCCCTCGACTCTTATCGTGGCGGTTTGGAAAGACAGCCTCTTGGTGATTAAACCAACGTGATTTAGATGCCTTAAGTCTTGGCTATAAAACTCAAACAATGAAGCCCGATGTTCAGCATCGGGCTTTACTTTATCTAGCCGTTTCTTTACGTGTGCACGGTAAACCTGATCCTTGTCTCGATTCTTCAATTTATCTTTCCTAATCCCACCATCATCACGGTAACCCACTATATTTGAATGAGAATATTCTTAGAGACGCATTCAAGAGTGAGGCCAGTTTCAATAATTAATCAATTGATGAATATTGAAGGAATTAACTTCCTAGCCGGACAAAACTGACTCACGTTACACTGAATGCAGTCCCACACTCTTCTATGGCTTGATACGAACTCGAGCTCACCTTCTTAGAGGAAGCGTCGCATGATGAAGCGAATCATTCTTGGCACCTTAGCCCTGACTCTTTTAACTGCCTGTTCCAAAGATGACGGACAGCAAGCCCTTGGCACACTAGAGCGTGACCGCGTAACCTTTACTGCAACCTCTAGCGAGATAATTCGAGCCCTACCCATCAAGGAAGGCAGCCAAGTCACCGAAGGAGAAGTGTTGGTTCAGCTCGATACAAAGAACCAAGGAGCCGTTTTAGCTCACGCCGTAGCCGAACAAGCAAAGGCTGACGCTTATCTTTTGAAATTGACCAATGGTGAGCGACCAGAAGACATTGCCGCAGCACAAGCACGTGTTGCCAGAGCGGAAGCTAAATTGGTTGAAGCACAAAAGAACTACCAACGTAAAGCGGAATTAGTTCGTAAAAAGCTCATCAGCCAATCAGAAAAAGACACCGCTTTAGCAGCCAGAGATTCTGCCCGTGCAGAGCTAGACTCCTCACAAGAAGAGTTCAGCAAACTGACCGCTGGCTCTCGCCCTGAAGATATTGAACAAGCGAAAGCCGCACTCATGGCAGCAAAAGCTGATGTAGCATTGCAAGACCAGAAACTGGCAGAACTCACCATCACCGCCACGCGAGATGGCTTGTTAGATAGCCTACCGTTTAACCTTGGCGAACGCGTCCCTATCAATAGCGTGGTTGCTGTAATACAAGCCAGCCGCGTCCCATACGCTCGTGTTTATGTTCCTGCTAACTATCGAGTCGACTTTGTGCCGGGTAAAACGGTTAACGTGCATGTAGATGGTGTTGAGCAACCATATAGCGGCACCGTTCGTTGGGTAGCGACTGAGCCTTCATTCACACCTTATTTCGCGCTCACCGAGGAAGAACGCTCGCGTTTGATGTACCTAGCAGAAGTCGACCTACAAGACTCCGCACAATCCTTGCCTTCAGGTATCCCAGCGCAAGTGGATTTGGTGGAGTAAGCCAATGACCGAATACGCGATTCAAGCTGAAAATGTAGTGAAAAAGTTTGGTGACTTCACCGCCATCAACAACATCACGCTTAATGTGCCCAAAGGCAGTATTTATGGTTTTCTTGGCCCCAACGGCTGCGGTAAATCGACAACCATTCGTGTGTTAACAGGCCTACTCAGCCCAAGTGAGGGCAATGTTGATGTACTCGGGCTAGAGATCCCAAAACAATCGGAATTGCTGCGCCTTAAGATTGGCTACATGACACAAAAGTTCTCCCTCTATGATGACCTGACGGTTCAAGAGAATCTTGAGTTTATTGGACAAATCTTTGGTATGGAAACCAAGGCCCTAAAAGCTCGCATCGAAGAACAACTAGCCACCTACGGTCTCGACCAACTACGCAAACAGCGCGTAGGCGGAATGAGTGGCGGGCAGAAACAACGCTTGTCTCTCGCCGCAGCCACCATGCACAAACCAGAACTGTTGTTTCTCGATGAGCCCACATCTGCGGTTGACCCAGAGAACCGACGCGATTTCTGGGAGCAGTTGTTTGATCTCTCTGACCAAGGCACGACGATTTTGGTCACAACGCACTACATGGATGAAGCAGAGCGCTGTCATCGTCTGGCTATTATGGAAGCGGGCGAAATTCGCGCCGATGGTGAGCCAGAAGAACTCATGGCGCAAATGGGCGTTAACATCGTCGAAGTCAAAGCGGATAACTTACGCGAGCTAAAAGAGAAAGTCATTCAGCGCAAAGAGGTACGCTCAGCCGCACAGCTCGGCATTCGCTTACGCATTTTAATCCACCAGCACATCGAACAACCGATCGAATGGTTAACCCAAACCTTTCCTGAGCTTGAGGGCTGCGAGATGAACATTGCTCGCCCGAGCTTAGAAGATGTGTTTGTCAGCGTTACGGGGGAAGGTCGCCAATGATGAAATCTATCGCCCGTATGAAAGCGGTAATGATCAAAGAGATCCGTCAGCTTTCACGTGACCGCATTACCTTTGGCATGGTCGTGATGATCCCGTTGATTCAGCTCCTGCTGTTCGGCTTTGCCATTAATACCGATATTCGCAACATTCCCGTTGGCGTCGTCGATCAAAGTGGCAGTACTGCTGGGCGTGTGATCACCGAGTCCGTCAAAGTCACGCAAGTGGTCGATGTGGTCGAAACCTTCGCTACCGCGGAGCAAGCAGAACAAGCCATTCAAGATGGTATCGTTCGTGCGGCTTTGATTCTGCCTAGCGATCTAACCCAGCGTATGGTGCAAGGTAGAGAGCTTGGTCAGTGGATTGTGGATGGTTCCGACACCATTATCAGCTCAGCGATTCTCTCACTACAAACCATGCCGTTAACGGATTTTGATTTTGAGATACGCCCTGCACCGACCAAAACCTTTGAAGTTGCGCTGTATTACAACCCGAGTCGGCGCTCGGCGGTGAACATTGTCCCCGGTTTGTTGGGCGTGATTCTAACCATGACGATGATCTTGTTCACTAGTGCTGCCATTGTTCGAGAACGGGAGCGTGGCAATCTAGAGTTACTGATTACCACACCAATCCACTCTATCGAGCTGATGGTGGCAAAGATCATTCCTTACATCTTCGTAGGTTTGATTCAAGTTTTCATCATTCTCGGTTTGGGTCACTGGATATTTGATGTACCGATAAACGGCGCCATTAGTCAGATATTGTTTGGCACGCTGTTATTCATCGCCGCGAGTTTAACTTTAGGTTTGGTGATATCCACCATTGCGACGACACAGCTTCAGGCCATGCAGATGACGGTGTTTATTCTTTTGCCGTCGATTCTTCTGTCCGGATTTATGTTCCCTTATGAAGGGATGCCCATCGCGGCACAATTGATATCAGAAGCCCTGCCTGCCACTCATTTTATGCGCATTATTCGTGGTGTCGTGCTGCGCGGTGCAGACTTAATGGAGCTATGGCGAGATACACTTTGGTTGCTTGGGTTTACGGTTATCGGTCTCTTTGTTGCTTCACTTCGCTTCAAGAAGTCTCTCGATTAAACAGGGGGTGATTTGAAATGAAATATCAAAATTTGATTAACTTTATTCTACCAGCGTGAGAATATCTAAAATTAGCTCTTTTGAAAATGTTTCTTAAAGAGCTAATTTAATTAATCTACACTTGTGTCACACAAACTAAACCGTGTTTAGATCCCATATGATTTTGCATTCTATATTTATGCTTACCCATCTCTGTAGATAGAAATTTAAGTTGCCAAATATAATATGACCGTGGACCATCGGAAGATAAGAAGTACTTTCGCTCTAAGCTTTCCAACAACCCTTCGTTCTTTAGGTAGTGCCACAAAACTTCATACTCGTTTTTAGTTGCAAGATGTGTTTTTGGAAGGCGACATTTATCTCTTATAGCCCAGCCATTATCCTTAATGTTAAGAAGTTCGCTATTTAAAAGAGTAAACTTTTTTTCTCCGATAGCATAGCTTGGTGATTTAGATAGCTGACTACGAGGTATTTTTACTGTTGAAAAATTATCTGACCCTAGTTCAGACGCCCGAATAAAGATGGGGCAGCTTGGTAAGGAGCTGTATTTAATTGAAATTTCACCCTGATTATTTTCTATTTCTTTATCCCATTCGCATGCTGTAATTACTTGGAAATCGATTTCACTTTGATTCCTTTCATTACCTAAGAATTTTAGTAGGATCTTACTAGACTTTTCATCGACACCAAATACTACAGAATAATCCAAGATGACGTTAGGAAGATTATACGGCTTGATTGTTTCACGCTCTTCTTCAGTTGTGAGCTGCGGAACAATATTTTCGGCAAAATAGTCTGCGAATCCATAAGTCATTCCACTTGCGTGACTAAAACCATGCGCGTGAGCAATCTCATGAAACCAGGTTCGATAGAACCGCTCCGAATATACATTAGAGGGGTTTAGTATAGAGTGCCACGTAGCTGCCCATCCGCCAGTATTCGTTAGATACTGATTAAGCATGACATTGCTACCTCCTCCAACTCCCTCAGAACGATAGCGATTACGCATAACCTTCAACTTTAAATTGTGATCTTGCCCGCCAAAAGCAAGTAAGTTTCTTAATCCATAGGGCAATTGGTTGTCATTATAGTTGCTACAGCGAGAGGGCTGACCTGTGCAGCGATTTATCATAAACTGTTCTATCTGCTCAGAGTATTGCCTTGTATTACTGAGTTGATGTATGAGTGCAATCATGTTTTTGATGGATTCTTTCTGCTCTGGCTCTGGAAAGCTATAGCAAGTTTTAGATAAGTCTTGAGGACTATTACAATCTTCTACGTTATATGGGCCTAGAATAACTCTCGGCAAAAATAAATTTCCTTGATAGGCCACTTCCATAGCGTCAGACACCGCTCGGTCAAAAATTACAATAGCAGAGCCAAAGGCTGGAACCTCAACATTTGATACTACTAATTCAAGGCCGTCTGATTTTTTTAATTTAACAGGAAAGTACTTTGACGGAATTGGAGTATTATTAGTAATTTCCCAGGTAAACTCCGTTATATTTTTAATTTCTATATCGTTAAACCTAAATGTATCTGGTATTTCTCCCTCCGTAATACTCTCTACAAAAGCATTATGCACATGTATAATTTCTTTTTTAACAACCTCTGTATTACGATAAAGCTTTAATGACTTTCCTTCTGTAGCAAAGGCCAGAGCACTAAACAAAAACAAAATAAAAGCTACTGATTTTATTAGCAACCTATCCATATTTACAAAATCTCCAATATTAATGAGCACTATGTGAAAAATTCATAATTGAATTTTATCTAAGATATATGCAAATATAAGAAATTTCTATCAAATGCGTATCATTATCATTAGTAAATATCGATAATTTACTTTCTAAAAATGAAAGAACCTTATACTTTGAAAAATTCAGTGAATTAGATCAAGAAATCAATAAAATATAGTAATATCAAGAGTAAAGCGAGGGTGAAAGACTTATCGTATGACTAGGAGTTGATATTGGGAAATATTTACAAGCTAATTAATACTTAGAAATATAAACAAATAAATAGTCAATAACAATGAAGTATGATGTATGAAGTATGAAGAAAAATTAAAAGATAACTGTTCATCAGTAGAAAAATCTTACTCCCTACTTTGGGGGAAATTCATTTATCTAACAAAACTAATAACATGTCACACGACTATTTTCACTTAGAAAATATCAGTAATATTCACCTAAAGAACAGTCATGCAGATCTGAAATACTATAGCTTCTTAGCGAATTGATTTTGAAGTTGAACGCCACTCGTTTACAGACGTTTTTGCTGTGGTCACTGTAGGTAATATACCCTTCACTGTATGCGCGTTTTCCACTCGTCGAACTTATATTGGCATCAATCTCTAAGTGTGCTTTATGTGCTTCGACACGCGCCATCACCTTTGGAACGTCAAACCATTCTTCTCGATCGGCCATTTGAACCAACATCGACTCTGCCTGTATTTGTAACTCTTGCGGATAAACGTAAAAGCGATTGTATAAAAAATAGGCGCTCATTATGATTACTATTAACACTGCTGAGGTAGTTCTTGTCATGCAAGATGCCTCTTATCGTTATGGATTTATTTTATACTCACCTTCCAGTATAGAAAGCGGGTGAAGTTTAAGTTAAAGAATTCACATAAATATCAAGCGAAAGTCAGAGACCGTCAATTCCATGACAAGCCTAACCCCGATTTAACCCAGTTGTAAGGCTCTAGACACTTTGCCAATAAAAAGTATTAACTCACTGACCCATGAGAGTCGTCACTAACCGATGATCTGAGCCAATTGGTTGATTTGTCGTTGCTCTTGAGCATATTCTTCGATTCGAGTTTTCTGATTTAAGCCAAAGGTGATCAATCCCTATCATGACGAAAGCAGGTACAGGCAAGCCTTTCACTGATGTTGGCCAACTGGCTACGGGTTGAGTTTGAAAACCATAGAACAGCTTGTTAAACCTTGGGCTTGCAGCAGAAAGATTGAAATCCCCAATCACAATCATTTCCGGTGTTGGGTACAAATCAGTAAGCGTCTCTATGGTTCGAATCAGCGCATTTCTGCGTTGCCATAGCGGCTCAGTTCTTGGTGATGGAGGATGCGCCGTCATTAAGGTAATTGGGCTGTCCACTTGCCATTTTGCTCGAACCACCTCTTGGCCATCCGGGGTGTGATAAATTGAAACAGGCTCCAAAGGATAACGACTCAAAATCATCTGATTTGACGGATAACCAACACCGCGTTGGCCGCCGTAATAAAAAGGATAAATATCGTCGAGAAGATGAAGTTTCTCCCCAACTTGAGGCGAGAGTTCTTGCATCACCACCAAATCCGCAGGGTGTTTAAGCAAGTAATTAATGAACTGATTGATGTCCGGATTTTCGTAAAACAGGTTGAATTGGATGATCGTCAGCGGGTTTTCACAGGTTTGGTTGTTCGTTATTTGGGTAGGCAAGAGAAACGCAATAGAAGCGAAGCCAATTATAACGGAGAAAACGGCTTTCACCCAGTGACGGCAAACCAAAAGTACCAAAGCAAAACCTAGGTAGGCAAATAAAAAGAGAGCGGGAATCGAGGTTAGATTCTCCGCCCACCAAATATCATGATATTGCCTTATCACCAGCCAAATTGATGCCGGTAGAAACAACAAAATCCATTTTATGGCTCTCAGCACACGCACTGCCCGTTTAGCAATTACATATTACAAGCTTACATACAGTTTGCGAACTCGCCAGTGCGTTGCTGATCAACAAACAGCGTATCAGCTTAAACAATATGCCTTGCTTCCGTCGCAGGTTCTACGCTTCGCGCTTTTTCGATCACGATAAAAAACGGCCCTATAAGGTTGTCCAACCCTTAACTAAAAAGTTAAGACGTACACCGCTGTAAAATATAATACTACACTGATACTAAGAACCTTTGCTCGAATGCTCATGGTATTAACGCCTATCACTAGATCCTGTTTTTTAATTTTGTATGATGGCGACATCGCTTCTTGCAGCGAGAAGGTACAAGTAAGGATTCAACAAACGCTTTACCCCCTCGATTGTGCAGAAACTGGTGAACTCTACTACTTTTATAAAAAAGGCAATAAAACATTGACCTTCCCCTAAGGTTAACCTTTAGAATCGAAGGGGTTTCATCATTTTCATCAAACACATGGGAAAAGGTATGCACTTAAAATCGCTGCATACAATCTGGTTAACTCTCTTCACAACACTGGTACTTTTGGTATCGAGTGTGGCGAACAGTGAGCCGTTGATGAATATTCAAATGATGTCTACTGGCATGGCTCACCATCCTGCTATGATGAGTGATAACGAACACTGTGGCATGCCTGGCATGATGGACGTCTCCATGACAGACGTTTCTATGTCCGAAGCGTCCGTAGCAGAAAATGGTGGTGTAAGAGAAACCAGCATGAACTGTGGTGGAGGCTCCGGCATGGTTCATACCTGCTGTACTGCCGCATGTACGATAGTTTTCGTCCCCCTAGCGAACCCTATCAATAGCCCAATGCCAGTCGTCTATCGCGCAACTATTACTCCTGAAGTTGCTTCCCCAGTCGTACACGTCAGCCGCGACCTTTACCGACCTCCTATAGCCTAAATCCGTCCTAGCATTCGACCCTGCGTGTGTACCGCAGGTTGTTTTAATGCGCCTGAACGATGAGGTAACAAGGCTTTACTGTTCCCGCAATAAAATCCGCACCTCCATCGATCCGGCGAACACTGGATTTAGATTATGGATATCAAACCATACCGCTTAGCTGAACCTATTTTTATGGTGGCTCTGGTCGCTGCGCCAACCTTTGTTAACGCCGCAGGTAAAGAGACGCACACAGCGCAAAATTCCGCATCAAGTGAGCGAGCTTCAACGACCAAGCTTGCCCAACTGATCAACGTCGCTTTGAGTAATGATGGCAATCGTAAGCAATACTCAGCGCAATCTGCTGCCATGCGTGAAACGGGCGTTGCAAGCTCTACCTTGATGGACCCAAAACTGAAAGTGGGTTTTGGTGGCTTGCCTGTCGACAGCTTCAAATTCGATGAAGACCCAATGACCAACATCTCCGTTGGTTTAATGCAACAGTTTGAGCGTGGCTCTACGCTTGATTTACAGCAGAAGAAAGCCAATCAACAAGCCGACGGCCTTGGACTTCAAGTTCACGCTCGTGAACTTGAGGTGGCTAACAGCATGACTCAACTGTGGTTAGAGCTCGGTTATCAGCAACGTGCGGAGCAAATCATGCTTGAGAACCGCAAGTTGATGAAGGAGATGGAAAACTTTATTCAAACCAACTATTCGATTGGTAAGAGTGAAGCGCAAGACCTGCTCAACGCCCAACTTCAAGTCAGCAAGTTAGATGAGAAACTGCAAGCCAACGCACAAATGCAACGTCGTCTTATCTCTCAACTCTCCGAATGGTTGGGGTCAGATTGGTTGGCAAACGAACAGGCTCTGCACGCGAGCAATCAATTGAACTGGGACACGCTGAACAACAAACTTGCTTCCAGCATCGACTCCACCAAGCACTACCAGCAACTCAGCCAACACCCGATGGTTAAGATGGCCGACATCAGCATTTCTGCCAATAAAACTCAGGTAGAAATTGCTGAGCAAGCCTACAACCCGCAGTTTGGTGTGGAGGTAATGTATGCCTACCGTCAAGCTGACAACATGATGGGTGAGCCTGCCTCTGATTTGGTCAGTGCTTACCTCACAATGGACATTCCGTTGTTCACAGGGGACCGCCAAGACCGCAACCTTGCTGCGGCCCAGTACCAAGTTGGTGCTGCGCAATCACAAAAAGACACCTTACTAACGCAGATGAATGCCAAAGTGAACACTTTGCTGGTTGATCGCGGCAACTTAACCCAGCGTTTAGAACGTTATCAATCCACCTTATTGCCTCAAGCGAAAGCGCGCATTCAAGCCGTTGAGCGGGGTTATCAAAACAACACAGCGCAGTTTAACGATGTGATTTCTGCCACGACTGACGAGTTAGCACTGCAATTAGAGCAACAACGTCTGCTGACCGATCTCAACATCGCAAACAGCAATTTAGCCACCCTACTCGGTGGTTTCGACTATCAAGTCGAGCAGCCAGAACTGTCTGAATTTAAAAAATAATAAGGTAAAACAATGAAAACATTTAAGATTGCAACCATCGCGCTGATTGTTGGTGGTGCTTTAGGGTTTGGTGCTAATCATTTTATTACGGGCTCGGCTCACGACATGAGTGCGATGGGTGGCGAATCTGCTGCAAGCTCTAATGATCCGCTTTACTGGGTTGCCCCAATGGATCCGAACTACAAACGCGACAAGCCGGGTAAATCCCCAATGGGCATGGATTTAATTCCGGTTTACGCGGAAGATCTATCTGGTGAGAAAAGTGCACCGGGTACTATCGCTATCGACCCTTCCGTTGAAAACAACTTGGGTGTAAAGACAGCAAAAGTCACCTTGGAAAAACTGTCCCCACGTATCGAGACCGTTGGTTATATTGCCTTTGATGAAAGCCATCTATGGCAAACAAACGTTCGTGTTGCGGGTTGGGTAGAGAAACTTTACATCAATGCTGTGGGTGAGAAGGTGAAGAAAGGCGATGTGCTTTTCACCCTGTATTCACCAGAGTTGGTTAAGGCACAAGAAGAATTGCTGAATGCGTACCGCACTGGTCGCAACGGTTTAGTGAAAGGTGCGACAGAGCGTTTGGTGACGCTTGGTGTAGACCGTGGTCAAATCAAATCCATCACACGTAGCGGAAAAGCCTCTCAAACCATTGAAATTAAAGCACCGGCTGACGGTGTCATTGCAAGCCTAAACGTGCGTGAAGGTGGCTATTTGTCCCCTGCTCAAGCGGTGATCAGTGCAGGTTCGTTGGACAATGTTTGGGTTGATGCGGAAGTCTTTGAGCGTCAAGCGCACTGGATGAAAGCGGGTTCTCAAGCCACGATGACCCTTGACGCGATTCCGGGCAATGAATGGCAAGGTGTCGTGGATTACGTGTACCCAATCCTCGATCCGAAAACACGTACGTTACGTGTGCGTCTTAAGTTCCCTAACCCAAATGGCGAATTAAAACCAAACATGTTTGCCAACATCGCGCTGCAACCAGTGACCGACGATGCCGTATTAACCATTCCTAAGTCCTCCGTCATTCGTTCCGGTGGTATGACTCGTGTAGTTCTGGCAGAAGGTGACGGAAAATACCGCTCAGCTCGAATTGAAGTCGGTCGTGAAGCCGGAGAGCAAATCGAGGTATTACAAGGTCTGAAGCAAGATGACAAGATAGTCACCTCTGCGCACTTCATGCTCGATTCTGAATCTAGCCAATCTGCAGATCTATCTCGTATTAACGGTGTCGAACCAGAAGCAAAAACGGCATGGGCAAAAGGTGAAATCACCGATGTAATGGAAAATCACCGTATGCTGACCATCAACCACCAGCCGGTACCAGAGTGGGATTGGCCTGGCATGGTGATGAACTTCACTTTCGCTGATGGCATTGATATGGGTGACTTGAAAACAGGCCAAGCCATTGAATTTGAAATGCAAAAGACAGAATCTGGTCAGTACCAAATCATCGACTACAAGGCAGATCAAAGCGTCATTGCAGCAGAAGTTTGGCTAACTGGTGACATCACGATGCTGATGGCTGATTTTGGCATGATCACTTTAAACCACCTGCCAGTAGCTGAATGGAACTGGGATACAGGCGAGATGAACTTCTCGGTCGGTGAAGAGGTGGATTTATCCGGTTTTGAAGAAGGACAAAAGGTTCGATTTCTAGTTGAAAAACAAGGGGCTGACTATGTTCTTAAACAGCTAGAGGCCGTTGAGGAGTAATTATGATCAGTGCAATTATTCGTTGGTCGCTCAACAACCGCTTCTTAGTGTTGATCGCCACTCTAGCGCTCGTGCTGGGTGGACTTTACAGTGTAAAGAATACGCCTGTTGACGCCATTCCGGATCTTTCTGATGTGCAAGTGATCATCAAGACAAGCTATCCGGGCCAAGCTCCTCAAGTTGTCGAGGATCAAGTCACTTACCCGCTCACCACCGCCATGCTTGCCGTGCCGGGTGCTGAGACAGTTCGTGGCTACTCTTTCTTTGGTGACTCTTACGTTTATATCATTTTCAACGATGATACCGACATATACTGGGCACGTTCACGCGTGTTGGAGTACTTAAGCCAAGTAGCACCAAAGCTGCCGCCAAACGCAAAACCAACCCTAGGTCCTGATGCAACGGGTGTGGGCTGGATTTACAGCTACGTATTACAAGACAAAACCGGTAAGCACGATTTAGCTGAACTCCGTAGCCTGCAAGACTGGTTCTTGAAGTACGAACTGCAAACCGTTGATGGCGTCTCTGAAGTCGCGACCGTTGGTGGCATGGTGAAGCAGTACCAAGTACAAATTGATCCTGCCAAGCTGCGTGCATAGAACCTCACTTTGCAACAAGTGAACATGGCGATCCAAAACGGAAATCAAGAAACCAGCGCGTCCGTTATTGAAGTCGCAGAAGCTGAACACATGGTTCGTACCACGGGTTACCTAACCAGCATTGAAGACATCAAATCACTGCCTCTAAAAGTCACTGAGAAAGGAACGCCGTTGCTACTAGGCGACATCGCTGACATTAACCTTGGTCCACAAATGCGCCGTGGTATCTCAGAGCTGAATGGCGAAGGGGAAGCCGTTGGTGGCGTTATCGTAATGCGCTTTGGCGAGAACGCCAGTGAAGTCATTGCGAAAGTCAAAGACAAGCTTGCAGACCTACAGCGCGGCCTACCAGAAGGTGTTGAAATTGTTGCGACTTACGACCGTTCGACTCTGATTGATGCAGCAGTAGAAAACCTATGGCAGAAACTCGCAGAAGAGTTCATCGTGGTTGCGATTGTGTGTGCGTTGTTCCTATTCCACATTCGTTCTTCGTTGGTTATCGCTCTGAGCCTACCGGTCGGCATTCTCACTGCGTTTATCGTGATGCATTGGCAAGGCATTAATGCCAACATCATGTCCCTTGGTGGTATTGCGATAGCCATCGGCGCCATGGTGGATGGTGCAATCGTTATGATCGAAAACGTTCACAAGCACATTGAACGAACGCCACTGACCGATAAAAACCGATGGCAAGTGATCAGTAAGGCGGCCGAAGAAGTCGGCGCTCCGCTGTTCTTCTCATTGCTGATCATTACTCTAAGCTTCGTGCCTGTGTTCGCCTTAGAAGGTCAGGAAGGCAAGATGTTCTCGCCACTTGCCTTCACTAAGACGTACGCCATGGCAGCGGCAGCAGGTTTGGCAATCACACTCGTCCCTGTACTTATGGGCTACTTCATTCGCGGTAAGGTATTGCCGGAGCACAAAAACCCGGTTAACCGCGGCTTGGTCGCGTTTTACCGTCCGCTGTTGAACACCAGCTTAAAATACCCTAAGACCATGATTGTTATTGCATTAGGTCTAATGGCGTCAGCTTATTACCCAACCAGTAAGCTGGGTAGCGAGTTCATCCCGCCGCTGGATGAAGGCGACTTGATGTACATGCCAACAACCTATCCGGGTATCTCGATTGGTAAGGCTCGTGAGCTGCTACAGCAAACCAATAAGCTGATCAAAACCGTCCCAGAAGTACAGACGGTATGGGGCAAGATTGGTCGAGCTGAGACCGCAACCGATCCAGCGCCACTCACCATGATTGAAACCGTGATTCAGTTGAAGCCACGTGATCAATGGCGTGAAGGGGTGACGACAGAATCACTGCGTAAAGAGTTCGATGATCTAGTGCAATTCCCAGGATTAACCAACGCTTGGGTAATGCCGATCAAAACGCGTATCGACATGCTGGCAACGGGCATCAAAACCCCTATCGGCATTAAGATCGCCGGTCCCGATCTGAAAGTGATTGAGAAGATCGGTTCTCAGTTGGAGCCAATTCTTAACGGCGTACAAGGCACCGCATCGGTTTATGCAGAACGTGTAGCAGGAGGTCGCTATGTCACGATCGACATTAAACGTCGTGCCGCAGCACGTTACGGCTTGAGCATCAAAGACGTTCAGCAAGTGATCTCCACTGCGGTGGGCGGCATGAATGTGGGTGAAACCATCGAAGGCTTAGAGCGTTACCCAATCAATGTTCGTTACCCACAAGAATACCGTGACTCGGTGGTAAAACTACAAAACCTGCCGTTAGTCACTCCAAATGGCGCTCATATTGCGCTGGCTGATGTAGCGGACATTCGTTATGAAGACGGCCCTCCGATGATCAAGACAGAAAACGCACGCCCGAACGGCTGGGTATTTGTCGACATCGATGGTCGTGACCTTGGATCTTACGTCGTAGAAGCGCAACAGGTTGTTGCTGATCAATTGGAGCTTCCTGCGGGTTACTCGCTGGCTTGGTCTGGTCAATACGAATACATGGAACGTGCGAAAGACCGCTTGAGTGTCGTGGTACCAATCACCATCGCCATCATTATGCTGCTGCTTTACTTCAGCTTCCGTCGTGTCGGCGAAGTGATGATCATCATGCTTACCCTGCCGCTCGCTATGGTCGGTGGTTTGTGGCTCATGCATATCCTCAACTACAACTTCTCGATTGCCGTTGGGGTCGGCTTTATTGCCCTGGCAGGTGTCGCGGTTGAAATTGGAGTCATCATGCTCGTCTACCTTAACCAAGCGTGGCATTACAAAAAGCTGGATGCAGAAGAGAGCAAGCAAAAGCTTGAGGCGAAAGACCTAACCGATGCCATTCGTGAAGGTGCAGGCTTACGTGTTCGCCCAGTAATGATGACGGTACTAACGGTCATTATTGGCCTTGTTCCAATCATGTACGGCGAAGGTACAGGGTCAGAAGTAATGCAACGTATCGCTGCACCAATGATTGGTGGTATGGCATCAGCACTACTACTGACGCTATTAGTACTGCCAGCCATCTTCAAGCTGTGGAAACAACGTGAGTTGTGCCAAAGCAATGCAACTAATCATCAAACTAGCACACAAGCTAGTGATGTAAACAACAACGCTTAATCCCAACTTTCCCCTCAAACGTTCAGTTTTGAGGGGGAAACAACCAAATTACTAATGAATTAAAACAAGGATATAAAAGATGAAAAAGACACTAATCACTCTTGCTCTAGCCTTAACAACAACGACTGCTTTTGCACAAATGGATCATTCAAACATGGACCACGGCAGCATGAAGATGGACCACAGCAAAATGGACCACTCCAACATGATGGATATGCCAGGCATGTCTGCGGTAGGTATGCCAGCAAAAGGCGCAAAGCCAGATAAAGTGGTACACGTACTCTTGAGTGATGACATGACGATCAAGTTCAAGAAAGATGTCAAGATTGAGCCAAACGATGTGGTGCAGTTTGTTGTGATGAACATAGGTAAAATCAATCACGAATTCACCATCGGCTCAACAAAAGAACAGCTAGAACATCGTGAAATGATGAAGAACATGAGTGGCGACCACATGCATGATTCAGGCAACGCAGTCACGGTTGAGCCGGGTAAAGCCAAGCAATTACTGTGGCACTTCCACGGAGACAACAAGGTCGAGTTCGCTTGTAACATTCCAGGTCACGCAGAAGCGGGAATGGTTAAAAAGATTGAACTGTAAATAAGAGCCTATAAAAACGAAGGAGCTGACGGTTCAGCTCCTTTTTTAAGCAGTATACATCCAGCACCTGATACTAGCTTCTGCTGCCAAAGGCCAGTAGAGTACCTGCCCCAACAAACATACTGCCAAAAATTCGATTCAATATGACGGCATTTTTCGGCTCTTGAACTGACTTGGCAATACGACTAGCAACCAATGAATAGCCAAACATCACAGTTCCATCAATGAGAATCAAGGTCGTACCTAATATCAGTAATTGCTCGTGATAAGAGTAAGTAGGAACAATAAACTGCGGTAACAGTGCAATCAAAAAAACGATACTTTTAGGGTTAGTGATGTTGACCAATATCGATTGAAAAAACAATTTAGAATAGCTTTGTGTATTTATCGATTCTTCTTTATCAGCAAGATTTCGCACCTCTCTAAACTTTTTGATTCCTAAATAAATCAGATAACCTACCCCAACCCACTTTATCACCGAAAATAACGCTTCTGACTTGACTAATAATGCCCCAAGCCCCATACCAACAACTGTGATATTAAATACGTTCCCACACTGCAGGCCTAAATTCGCTATCAAACTCGTTTTTAGGCCATATTTCATCGCAATAGACATACTATTTATGGCACCCGCTCCGGGGGAAATAGCAAGCATCAGACAAGCGATAAAAAAAGCAATCCAAAGGTTATAATCCATAGTAAAACTCCATAATCTGTAAAACGAACAATGCGAGCTGTCAGTATGTTAAAATCACACATAGAAAAGAAAAACTATGTTTTAGCATGTTCATTCGTAAGGAAAACTATGGATACTCG
The DNA here is from genome assembly GCF_002163755.1 of Vibrio campbellii CAIM 519 = NBRC 15631 = ATCC 25920. Taxonomy (NCBI): domain Bacteria; kingdom Pseudomonadati; phylum Pseudomonadota; class Gammaproteobacteria; order Vibrionales; family Vibrionaceae; genus Vibrio; species Vibrio campbellii. Next base: position 156,322 of record NZ_CP015864.1, on the reverse strand, counting down.
GTTCTTGGAAAGCTTAATTTCAGTGGTGGAAGAAGGTTCTATAGCAAGTGCTGCACGATCTCAAATGATCACACCAGCCGCAGTAAGCCAAAGAATCCAAGCACTTGAAGCAGAGTTTAAATGCAAATTGTTCAGCCGAGCTGGTAGTACAGTCCAACCAACTGACGCTTGTTTAGCACTGTTACCGAAAGTTAAACGTCTATTACAGGATGTTCGAATACTGGTTGATTCTGTACAAGATTCAGGTCTGAGTGGCACGTTGCGTGTGGGTGCAAACTCTACGTCCTTAACTGCTTTTATCCCTGGAGCACTAAAGTCCATTCGTCTAGCTGCTCCGAACGCAACATTCCAAGTGATTCCTGGAAATTCGATTGATTTATACCGTGATTTACAAGAGGGATTACTTGATGCAGCGATCATGGTAGAACCACCGACCAGCTTACCCAAATCATTACGTTCTTTGCCTTTGAGAACAGAACCATTAGTTCTAATACATCACCCAAAATACAAAGACTCTCCTATGTCGATCTTACAAGCATCTTCTTACATTCGTTATGATCCTACGTGCTGGGGAGGACAAATCGCCGAAAAGTACATGATCCACAACCGCATTAAAAAGGCTCCTATTTTCGATTTAGACTCTCTCGAAGCGATCGCACAATTGGTTAGTGAGGATGTGGGTGTATCGTTCGTTCCTATGTGGGCTGGTCTGGAACATTTCTCTAATAAGATCAGTATCACACAGGTTGATAACGACCAACACAATACCGAAATCGTTCTTGTCAGTGCCTTTCATCCACGACAACCCAAGTTGCTAGGGCTCTTCTATGAACACCTACTTAAGCTAGAATCTGTCAACGCGGCTTAAGATTCGGAAGTAATAGGTAAGAATAGGATATCAATGAAATCGCGAGGATGTTGAAGAACAAAAATTGGCGAACTGGGCTGTACCTCTACACCTCATAAAGGAACCCTTTATCACATTAAGACCAAGTAGACATCTGATACCAAAGCCATTACGTGCCCACAAAGCTACGTCAATCAGCGTAAAAACGGGGAAAGCTTGGTGTATGAAAAGATTCCTACAGAAAAAAGACAATAATCTAACAGTCATTAGAGTATTAACTCGCTATAGTTCGACTACATTCGCCTGAGTGTGAACCGAAATAAATAACACTAAGAAAATCAATAATGAAAAAGCTATTTCTGCTACTTGGACTGTTAGCCTGTTCAAATGCAACGTACGCCGCCAAACTTAATGAAGACATCTCCGCGATTGAAGAGCATATTTCGGGTCGAATCGGTGTGTCTGTCTGGGATACTCAAACCGATGAGCATTGGGACTATAGAGGCGACGAGCGCTTCCCGATGATGAGCACATTCAAAACGCTTGCATGTGCAACGATGCTTAGAGACATGGATGATGAAAAGCTCGATAAAAACGCCACTGCCAAAGTGGAAGAGCGCAATATGGTGGTTTGGTCACCAGTAATGGATCGTATGGCAGGTCAAACAACGCGTATTGAACATGCTTGTGAAGCCGCAATGCTGATGAGCGACAATACCGCAGCCAACATTGTTTTGCGTAGCATTGGGGGTCCACGCGGTGTCACTACGTTCTTGCGTTCTATCGGTGATAAAGCAACGCGCCTTGACCGTTTTGAACCAAGACTGAACGAGGCGAACCCGGGCGACAAGCGAGACACCACAACACCTAATGCCATGGTAAATACGCTGCATACGTTGTTAGAAGGTGACGCGCTATCCTACGAATCACGCATTCAATTAAAAATCTGGATGCAGGATAACAAAGTCTCTGATTCTTTGATGCGCTCTGTGTTACCAAAGGGTTGGTCGATTGCCGATCGTTCTGGTGCAGGGGGCTTTGGATCACGTGGCATCACGGCAATGATCTGGAAAGAGAATCATAAACCGGTCTACATCAGCATTTACATTACTGAAACCGATTTATCCTTGCAGGCGCGCGATCAGGTTATCGCTCAAGTGAGCCAGTTAATACTGGATGAGTACAATACTATTTAACACTCGCTAGATATTAAATAACGGAGCTTTCGAGCTCCGTTTTTTGTTGCAGGTAACCTTACCAGTAAGCAGGACTATCCAAAACTTTCACGCAAGAGGATGTCCCTTGGATTTGCGTCAGCTCACCAACAAGTGATTGTGCTAACCAACCATGTGGAAAGCTTAAAGTATGATCGGCATTGTGGGCGTTTTTATTCTGGCCGAGATTTAGCGTTATTTTACTAACCCTTGCTCAACCAAGCGTGGGAAAACCTCATTGCGGAAAATTGTGCTTATCGCGATGTCATCCACGTTTGAAGAATCTACCCATTGGCATTCTTCAATTTCGTTACTGGCAACCACCTCGCCCGAATAATCATTTACGAAGAACACATCCATAACCAAAGTAATGCCGTCTTTATCGTGTGCAGGCGCCTCAAAGCGACCAAACAACGTTAAGGCATCTTCCGCAACGACAATGCTTACTTCTTCTCGCAGTTCGCGACATAACGCTTGCTCTGGTGTTTCGCCACTATCTAGTTTTCCGCCCGGCGCATAGAAGGTGTCTTTGCCTTTTGATCGCAGCACTAACAACGCGCCGTCTTTAATGATGATACCTGCTGACTTATGCATTTTGCTTTCTTTCTAAGCGTTAGAGAAACTTCTCGATCATGACTTCATTGATGTAGTGGCCGTTAACCTTTGCGTGCTTCTTAGCGGTACCAACCACTTCAAAGCCATGTTTTAGATACGTTGCGAGCGCGTTGGGGTTGTCCTCTCGGACATAAGCAAACAACTTTTCATAGCCTTTGGACTTCGCATCAGCAAAGGTGGCGGTGAACAACGCTGACGCGACACCTTGTCGACGGCACTTGGCATCGACGAACGTACCGATAATACCCACATGAGCGAATGCCTTGGTATAACTGGCGAAAGGCTCTACGTTTTGGAAACCGAGCACGGCACTGTCTTCCTCGTTCCCTTCTTTTACATTCAATGCCACATTGAACACGCCCGTTTCAGGAAAACTTTCAATGAAGCCTTCTTCCTCTTCTGGGGTATAGGTTGTATCGAGAATCGTGTATAAGCCCTCTTCTATGATGGGATTGAGAACTTCGGTAATGCCTTGAGCGTGCTGTTTTTGTGCCTTTGTGACGACAACTTTCATAGTATTTTCGTTCTTTTTATAGGGATGAAATAGGAGCACGATTATCAGCTATCTTGATCGTAAAACCAATGTCTTAACGGCCGTTTGATCAGTAAATGCCCACTGGATAATCCTATAATTAACGCCCTATAAATAAACCACCGCTTCGATGTTGTTGCCATCAGGATCATGAAGAAAAGCTGCGTAGTAATTTGGCGCATAGTGTTCACGCAAGCCAGGCTCACCATGACAAGTAAAACCAGCCTCAATACCTGCTTTATGAAAGGCCTCGACGGACGCTTTGTCATTCGCTTTAAACGCAATGTGGCAAGGGGCACTTTGAGCCCCCTTTTCTATCAGGAAGCGCGTATTGGGTTCACCAACTAACCCAAAGCCTGCCGCTGCTTCGTCCGACCATTTTAACTCTATGCCCAAAGGGGTAAGCACCTTGGAGTAAAAACCGACACAGGCGTTAACATCCACAACCTTAATTTCAAAATGATCAATCATAACTATCCCTATTTGATTGAATTTCTTCCATAAAAAAGACCACCTTAGTCAAAGGTGGTCTTGATTGCGACGTCTATCGATTTAGCGATAAAAAACTTGTCGGTGATGCCTCAGCTTAACTTAAAGGACGGCCTTCATAATCACCCGTCAGTGTTTTCAAGAACGCTTTGATGGCATCCACTTCTTCATCCGACATTTCTACTCCGACTTGGTATTTACCCATGTCGTAAATGGCTTTTTCTAGCGTATCAGCATGGCCATCATGGAAGTATGGTGCTGTCAGTTCAATGTTGCGCAAGGTTGGCACTTTGAACTTATGTTTGTCTTCTTTGTTACCAGTGAAGTTGTAACGACCAAGGTCTGCATCCGTCATGTCGGTACCACGGTCCGCAAAGTAATCCGCTTTCATGCCCATGGTTTCAAACGTTTCACCACCCATCGCTTCACCCGCGTGACAGGTTTGACAATCGTAATTCTTGAACAGCATCAAACCGTATTTCTCGTGCGAGTCCAGCGCCTTTGTATCACCCATCATGTATTGGTCGAAGCGGCTGTTTGGTGTGGTTAGGGTTTTCTCAAATTCGGCAATCGCATCCGTAATGTTGTTGCCATTAATCTCACCTGAGTAAACCTTTTGGAACATCGCCACCATGTCTGGGTCTTGGCTTAACTTATCGACGATTTCATCCCAATCCATAGAGCCCATTTCAATCGGGTTAAACGGAGGACCACCCGCTTGGTCTTGCAGATCCGCGGCACGACCATCCCAGAATTGCAGCTTGTTGTACACAGCATTAAACACGGTTGGCGCGTTGATGCCACCCACTTGGCCATGAATACCAACAGACGTTACGAGTCGGTCCACGCCGCCTGTGTCAAGGCTGTGACATGATGCACATGAGACAGTATTGTCGCCTGAAAGTCGTGTGTCGTGGTAAAGCACCTTACCCAGTTCAGCCTTGTCTGCGTCGGTTTCAAACGTAGTGTAAATTGGTTGTAGAACTTTGGTTTTACGTTCTTCAGATACTGGCGATTGTGCGTGGCGCTCAGCACGCTTTTCACGAATCCATTTCAGTAGCATGTGTTTTTCATCTTTTGACATCCTTGCAGACCAGTGCATGGTCAGGTAAATCGCTGGCGGCATAGAATCGTCGTAGAGCACCTTCTCAAGACGAGCCAAAGCCACTTCAGAAACTGGATCGTTCTGCTTCACGTCATCCAGCAAGTTTGTCATGTCAAAGTGACGCATGGCCACTTTTACATCCGCTTCCATAATTTGTTTTGCCACTGGCATTTCAGAATAGAAAGGCATTTCACTGCTCGGCGTATGACAATAGCCACAACCTTTATCCGCCAATACCTTCATCGCTCGATAATCCAGTGTCGATTGATCTAACGAACTAAATTTCTTCAGATTTTTTTGAGCCACTTTTTTATCGTCTTGGTTAACCATATAGACAGTACCGAAGTACGCCACCAAGCCAACTCCTACAATCCCTAGCGTTATTTTCTTTTTACTCATCACTGTTCCCCTACATCAGTTGGGGCCAAAGTTATTGAAATGGTGATATTTTTAAAAATGGGAAAAAGGAATTGATATTAATCGAATATTTAGATGAGCAACGAATTTAACATCTAAAGTTCGTAAAAACAGACACTTGGGGCAATAAGTGAAAAATACAACATAAAAACAACAACTTAAAACCGCAACTTTTATTGATATGAGTCAAAAATGACGAGATCACCAATATATTAACCAAACATATTAAATTCGATTAAATATAATTCAGAACGAAATAAAGTAGGAATTTAGGAAGGAATTATAAGCATAAAAAAAGGCAGCTCGAGAGCTACCTTTTTTGTAAGTCAGCAAATTAAATTATGCTTTCTTAACATCTTTAGCTGGGTAAGTCAGAGTTGCTTCACCAGCTTGAACGCGTACATAGAAGCCGCCGCTGCTCAGACCTGTAACAACCATTTCACCTAGATCGATACCTTTAGTAGCTACTACTACGTCACCGATTGAAAACATATTTAATACCTTGTTTATGTAGATTATGACCTTAAGTCGTTGGCGGTATTTAATCTGAAATCGCACCCTTAACCTAATCAGTTTTTTTGTCGTTATGATTAACTTTTGTTGTTGCGATAAGCCTTATATTTAAAGGCGTTACAGGGCTATGACGAAGTTCGCTTTTACGAGCATAAACTTACTCGGAGTTCAGCTCATGAAGTAGTCTAACCATATTGAGAGTCGTAATTGCTTATGCTGAACTGCTAGCAAAGCCATTCCTACAAAGAGACTTCGCACTTCTGAATCAGTGGCTATTTAAAATACTTTTTAATCGATTAACGCGCAAAGGCTCATGACTAGTCAAAGTACTCAGACATCCTATATCAAAAAAGCCACTTCAAAGGACAAAGCTTTAAGGAACTCATCTTCTCACCTAAATTTCTTGACCAAAAAATTTATTCATATCACTCGGATTTGGGTGTAAAGGGCGGAGGAAGAGTCACTCACGCCCCTGACACTCAATAATTTATTATTACTTTATAAATAAGCCTTTACATCCGAAACTAACGTTCTCTATGATTTTTCTAAAAATTTTATCTAATGATGCAAAGTTAAAATTAATAATTTTTGCTTTCAAATTAAAAACAAACCAATTGATATTATTGACAATTAAATATACCAAAAAATCAGACAAAAACATAAAAAAACAAGTCCGTAAGTGACATTTATTTTTTCTTTTTCTATATACGATTAAATTATTTTAAAGGAAAAGGGAGCTAAGTTATGGATTCACTTTTGAATGCTGTAGCATTATTTTGTGAAAAAGTCGGTCTACCCCACCCGACAGAGGAAAAAGATGTTTTTACATTCACTATTGAGGAGCAAGAAATCAACATTACTCAACTCCCTGCTGGTCATTTATTGATGTTTAGCACTCTGCCTGAGCACTATATTGAGAACTGCCATCAAATAGAGATATACAGTGACAACTTATACAAACCATCAATTGGTTGGTCACAAGACACTTATGCATGGGTGATGTGGAATCGACAACCCTTCGAACATTTGGATATAAATACAATCTATCAACAGGCATTCAGCCTCAGTGAGGGCTACGCCCAGGCTTCAATAAAGGCAACACGAGAACCAGTGCCTGAGCCACAAATGGATAACTTGTTTTCAACAGCGATCAAAGCTTAGAGTAAAGGTGGTCAACAATGCCGTTAAATATCAATTCTAATGCAGTAAGTAAAAGTAACATTCAGCACGAAACAACCACGCAAACAGAAGCAAAAATCGGTGATAAGTCAGTAAAAGCCTCGGAAACTTCATCAAACGCGACTCTCCTAGCCAGAACTCAGGATTTACCTATAATGTCGCAGAAAGAGCTCCGACGAACGCAAAAACACGATTTAGTCAGCGATTTAGTGAGTTTGGTTGAAGCAGGCCGAGGAGGAGAAAGAGCTCTCATGAACTCAGCATTTGAGAATACATTTGAGAAGCTTGGTGTGCTTATGATTAAAGTAGAGGCGGATGAGAACCTGAAAGACATCTTAGCGAATTCTAAAGGCTTTTCACGTAAACCCTCTGGAGGAATTACTGGAACTGACATAGACAACAAAAACCTTTATCAGTTTCTGAAGGCACACACATCAAGAGACTCTGCTGATAGTGAAACCTTCTGCCTACAAAGTATGGTAAAAGACGTCAAAAGTTGGACAATGCAGGCCATTGATAAGCAAGATAACAGCTTTAACAGCATCCAAAAAAAAGCGTTTAAGGAGAGGCTTGAAAAAGCCAATGAAGTTGGAGCTGACGAATATCGTAAGAATCCAGCGATGCGAGAACCAGAAACAGTCGAGGAAGCAGCGCAATACCTGTACTTCGCGGCAGGTCTCTTCGGGAGTGAAAAAGATTGGTTGGAACTAGCAAAGGAACCAACACAAGAACTTTTCGGTGCAGTAGCAAATATTTCCTACGCGAGAGCGAAAGGCATTTATGAAAAAAATGTTATCAATGGCATTTATTCCTAACTAAACAAGCCTATTACAGGGCCTAAAAATATATAGGCTGCTCGATAATGAGTGGCCTATTTACTTTTATATTTTGATTTTATATTGATACAAGTCATCTCGAAGGAACTGTGCGGAAACAGATGGAAACTCAATAAGCATTTATAGTGGTAAGAAGTATTGAATATAGAGCAGGCTTTATTTATCAGTAGTTTTTTAAAAAGCTTATTACACGGCCACTTAGTAATTTAGGAAGACAATAAGATTACTAAGATGAGTTTACCTTTATTCGGAATACTCACTTTTAGAGCAAAGAGATCTATACATTTTGAGAACCTATTTTAGTTGAAATGTAAAAAGCCAAACTCTCAGAGGAGTCTGGCTAAATCGTGAGTGTCTAAGTCTTATGAATACAAACTTTAGGTCATTTATTAGACGTGCATTTCTTTGCAAGAAATTCCTTGTTTTTCTCTTATACGCTTGTAAGTAAAGACTAATGCATATAACAGAGGAATTAAAACAATAGCGTAAACTATCTTGAATAAGTAGTTATCATAGATTTTCTCAAGTAATGTAAGCGATGTAGATGTGTTGAAGAATAGTCCAATCCAGATAATAGTGTACAATGCTTGCCCTACAACACTGGAAATAATAGATCTTTGCCAGATTGGTGCTTTGTAAAGCTTCGAGCTTAATGCTCTAAATATCATATTATTAGCTTGATCTGCTGATAATATACATAAACTATTGATAAGGTATAATTTAATCAGAGGGTAGAAGACTTGGTGATATGCACCGTCGATATCAAACGTATAGAATGTTAAAGCAATCAGGCCAGAAGAAATAGCGCAGAGACCAGCTCCAAAATATGTTGTCGTTTTTGCATATTCATATCGCAATGTTGCATTTATTGCATCTAAAATAACAAACGTTATTGGGAAAATTAGAATACCAGCAGGTTGGAACGTTCCAAAAATTTTTACCGTATGTGGTGACATAGGTATAGCAACGAGCAAAACACATAAATAAAGGCTAGACAAAAATGCGTACCATTTAATATCCAGCTTTGTCATTGAGGTCATTGCATAGATTGAATCTCTGTCTTGTTTACAGTCAAAGAGCCTGACAACTCCTCGAGAAACAAGTTCATGCGGCGTTTCTTTTAAAACGCAATCATTGTCTTCATTAGTGTAATAAACCAAGCCGTCTTCAATTTTTAATAAATTCAATTTTCTTATCATTAATATGTTCCCTGTTAATTCTAGAGATCACCTTGCCAATGGGAGAGTCTGTTTTCTTGGGTGAATCTGGATGCCAACTCATCGTCAGAAAGTTGTCTTCTCGATACAGCTCTATTATGTCTCCCTCTCTTCTAAACAAATATAAGCCACCTCCGAGTTTTCGTGTTGTGACTATATTTATCGAGTCGTCATGATAAATAATTTTCTCAAATTTTGAAATAGGCATATCTGTTTCAAACGTTCCAATTTTTTGAAACTCACTATTAACTAAAGACTCAATGTCATGTAGTTTCTCATAACCTCCAGATACCTCTTTCCCCGTCATCAGCCATTCATAGGAAACATCTAAAGATTCGGCAATTTTCCTCATATTCTTATGAGGCTTTTTTATTTTGTTATTCAGTATCTTACTGATATATCCAGCTTCAATGCTTACTTTTCTGGACAGCTCTGCTGCTGACATCCCTTTCATGAAAAGTACCTCGTTTAACCTTCCACCAAGAGTGTTGACATCTTTCACTAACTATCGCCTCCCCACCACACATTCAGCCTAAATCATTATATAAAATTAAGGTCATATCTCTTGCAAAAAGTTTCAAAAAGTTTCATTATACTTGCACGAAACAACCAAAAGTTGCAAAAAGATGAAAATCTACAATTAGAATGTATTTTATCAACAATTTAAAGTCATCACTGTTTACTTTTCTTGGTCTGAATTACACAAAGCCTACTCGACGACTCACGTAATTCGGGGTCAAGAAAGTTCAATACCCTTGCCCTTTGATCTTGAGTGAAGTTCTGCCTCCCTCTAGCTATGAAGCCCTTTCTGTTTTTTGTACAGTAATGAGCTTCCGGAACATCACTTCAAGTTGCCTCGCCAATTTATAGACGAGGCTTTTTTTTACTTTTATCTAGCCCTTGATACGTGACCGAGTTTTTTTATATCTCATCTAGTTGATAAGCATCATAGCTGTTCACAAATTGAATTAAGAAGGTATTACGCTGGAATAAAACACTTTGAAATGATGCAAGCTCCTACGACAAACACTAAACACTCCCTTAATTTGCATCTTTAATCAATTTAACTCTAAAAAGTTATTTTTTATGCACTGAAAAACAAAAACGCAGCCCGAAGACTGCGATGTGATTCATTGACAAATGAACTTAAGCCCAAGCTTGAAGCTCACCTCTCGCTTACAACTCTTCAAAACCCATATTGAACAAAGTGAAGCTATAAACATCCGCGGTTTTCTCGATAATTTTACTAGTCGGTGTACCTGCACCATGACCTGCATTGGTTTCGATTCGAATCAAAGTTGGGTTTGTACCTGCTTGTTTCGACTGCAGCTCGGCCGCAAATTTGTAGGAGTGTGCTGGCACCACGCGATCATCATGATCCCCGGTTGTTACCATAGTTGCCGGGTATTTAACGCCGGCTTTTACGTTATGAACTGGCGAGTAACCTTTGAGGTAATCGAACATCTCTTTACTTTGCTCTGCGGTACCGTAGTCATAAGCCCAGCCCGCTCCTGCCGTGAAGGTGTGGTAGCGAAGCATATCCAATACACCAACTGCCGGCAGTGCCACTTTAAACAGCTCTGGGCGCTGCGTCATCACCGCCCCGACGAGCAAGCCGCCGTTCGAGCCACCATTAATCGCAAGCTTGTCTGATGAGGTGTAGTCTTTATCGATAAGGAACTCAGCTCCGGCAATAAAGTCATCAAACGAGTTTTGCTTCTCTAACTTGGTGCCAGCATTGTGCCACTCTTTACCGTACTCACCACCACCACGGATGTTCGCAACAGCGTAGATTCCGCCCATTTCCAACCATGCAGCTCTGCTTGGACTGAAGTAAGGCGTCAGACTGATATTGAAACCACCATAACCATACAAGATCGTTGGCGCTGTGCCGTCCATCGGTGTGCCTTTCTTATAGGCAATGATCATCGGAATCTTGGTGCCATCTTTCGACTTGTAGAACACCTGACGGGATTCAAATTGTGCCGGATCAAATGGTGCTTTAGATTTGTGGTAAACCTCGCTGTCACCCTCTTCGATGTCTAGGCGATAGGTCGTACTCGGTGTCTTGTAGTTGGTGAAAGAGTAGTAGACTTCAGCGTCTTCTTTCTTACCCCAAAAACCGTAAGCGCTACCGATGTCTGGCAGCTTGATTTCACGAATGAACTTACCGTCCATATCGTATTGTTTGACCAACGAAAGCGCGTCAACAATGTAGCTTGCGAACAGGTAACCGCCCGCTGTTGATGGGCTAAGCACGTTATCAGTTTCAGGAATTAAATCTTTCCAATTCTTTGGCTCAGGGTTGCTCGCGTCCACCGTCACTACACGTTTGTTTGGCGCATCTAAGTTAGTGACCAAATACAGCTTGGTGCCTTTGCTATCAATCACCCAAGTATCAGAATTGGTGTCATCCAAAATGGTTTGCAGCGGACTGTCAGGCTTGGTCAAATCTTTCAAGAGCAGTTTGTTGCCCGACGTTGACGTACTTGCTGAGATAAATAGGTAACGTTGGTCGTCCGAAGTGTAACCACGAACGTATCGGTGCTTCTCTGCCTCTGTACCGCCAAAGATAAGCTTGTCTTCAGTCTGCTTAGTGCCCAGCTCGTGGTAGTAAAGCTTGTGTTGGTCGGTTTTTGCCGAAAGCTCGCTGCCTTCTGGCTTGTCGTAACTTGAGTAGTAGAAACCTTCATTCCCCAGCCAATTTACGCCACTGAACTTAATATCCACCAGCGTCTCACCGACAGGCTTTTTGGTCTCGGCATCAAGCACAATCACTTTTCGCCAGTCGCTACCGCCCTCTGAAATGCTGTAAGCGACTAAAGAACCATCTTTGGTGAAGCTCACATTCGCCAGCGAAGTCGTGCCATCTTCACTAAAAGTATTTGGATCGAGGAAGACTTCAGGCTTGCCATCATCGAGTTGGCGATAAAGCACATCTTGGTTTTGCAAACCGTCGTTCTTGTAGAAATAGGTGTATTTGCCTTCTTTGAATGGGCGCCCTAACTTCTCGTAATCCATCAACTGAGTTAATCGTTCTTCAATCTGGTGACGATAAGGAATTTGCGCCAAGTAATCGAACGTGACTTGGTTCTGCGCTTTGACCCAATCTGCGGTTTCTTTACTGCGGTCGTCCTCTAACCAGCGATATGGGTCACTGACTTTGGTACCAAAATACTCATCCACTACATCGACTTTCTTTGTCGTTGGGTACTTCACCGCCATTTTGTGCACGTGTTCAACCAATTCCTCTGTTGAGTCTTCGGCATAAGCACTCGGCAATATGCCCGTCATCGCGAACGCGGTCACCAGTGCTAAGGTTTTCTTTTTCATAGACTTCCTTTTCTATTTTTGTTTTGTGTAATGCATCAAGCATCTTACCTATATCGGAGAAATGATTCTAATCCTCTGAATAAAGCTGTGAATCCACGGAAACAAAGTGAGTCACTTTGCCCCGTGAGATAGACACTCCTCGTTTATCGCTGATTGGTGTTAGCTCAGTTCAACGCATCGAGACACACCCGACTCCGCGGCAAAATCTTGGTCATGACTGATAAGAATAAAACCGCCTCGGTAAGCATATAATGCCTGAGCGAGCATGATTTTCGAATCTAGGTCGAGATGATTATCCGGTTCATCCAAAAGCAGCAAAGGCTGGGCTGGTTGATGACTGACAATCAACATAGCGAGTTTCATTTTCTCACCGCCACTTAGTACATTCCCCAAACGAAATACGCTGTCTCGACGAAAGCCAATGCCAGCGAGTAACGTTCTGGCATCACTCTCTTTCATCCCCTCACAATGCTGCATCAGGTTTTCCAACATCGAGAGTTCAGGTCGTATCGCACCAAAGTGCTGATCGAGATAATAAAACGGTGTATTGATTTTCAGCTCACCACTTTGTAGTGACAACTCACCCAATAGGCTTTTGAGTAAGGTCGATTTACCGCATCCATTTTTGCCCAACAAATGTATTTTATCATCCGCATGAATTTGAACAGTGATGGGTTGCTCCACTCCAAATGGCAGCACCGCCTCCAATAATGACAACACTTTTCGTGAACGACTTTGACTATCTGCCAAATACAACTTTTGTTCTTTGATTTGCTCTTTGCGCGCTCGCAAGCTTTGCTCTTTACCTTGTAGGTACGCTTGGCGAAGTTGCTCGTTCTTGCTACGACTGGCGGCTCGGGCTGTGGCTTTTCTTTTCATGAAATCCAGTAATTTTTTGGGCTGACTGCCATCCTTTCTCAGCATCTTACCTTGAGCCTCTCTTTGATCCGCTTTCTCACGATTGCGCTGAGCTTGCTCTTCCAAGTGCTTCTTTTGCTTTTCGACAGTGGCTAATTGGCGTTCCACCGCTTGTAGTTCTGTGCGCTTTTGCTCGGCATATACATTGTAATTGCCGCCAAATACTTGTAAACCTAACCCGGAGAGCTCCCAGATTTCTTCCATCTCACGCAGTAACTCTCTGTCGTGACTGATGAGCAAAATTGCACCTGAGAAACTGCGCATCGAATGAATCAACCACTGCTTGGCATGCGTATCGAGATGGTTCGACGGTTCATCAAGGATCAGCAATTCCACTTCGCTGTCGAACAACTGCCACAGTTGCAAACGCGCTAACTGTCCGCCACTCAATTGCGAGCAAGGGAAGTCTGGCTGTGGCGGTAAGCCCATATCTGTAAGCTGCTTAGCAAGTTGAATCGGCAAATCCCATTGTTCGCCCACCACCTCAAACAAATGTTCAGAGCAACCGCCCATTTCGATCTGCTTGAGCGCGCTTAGCACTTTGTCCTTTGCTAAAAACTGGGCAATCGAAAGGTCGCCACCTAACAAGTGCGATGGTTGCTGACGATATACTGCAAATGACCTTGGTAAGGTTACTGTACCGCTGGTCGGGGCTTGCTCACCACTAAGTATCGATGCAAACACCGATTTTCCGACACCGTTGCGTCCGACTAACCCAACACGACGTTTGGTCATAGAACATGAGATTTGCTGAAACAGTGTTTCGCCGTTACCAAATTGATGACTGATATTGTAAGCCTGTAAAACTGGCATAATTTGCCTCCCGTATAACAGGGACGACAGCCGTAACTTGAAATAAATCTAGAGATGAGATCAATGCAATAACATACGCCCATAAAAGCGCTTCAAAATGAAAAATAGTAACTGCAAAGAAGTATCAGAAAGTGAGCTACGCCGACTAACCCTGTAAATCCAAAAAAAAATAAAATGAAAGTTGGATGACAGGTTTAGTTGTTCATGTTGGCGTAATCTCCTAAAGAAGTGATGGACAAAGTCTAAAGGTTTTCTTGTATAAAAAGCAAGCGACTTATGTCACGAGCGAGATCTAGGAAAAACGAATTCAAACACAGGAAGTGAACTAAATTCTATCGCTCGCCGTAATATCCAGAGAGTGACACACCAAGGGAAACGGCTATGAATCTTTTGATTGAATCAGTCGAGGGTGGTATCTACCTCGCTTACAACGTAGAAAACCAGACAAGATCACTGATATTAAATGAAAACAAAAGCCCGCTAACGTTCGCAAGCCTTTGTGAAGCAAGGGATCATTTTCGTGGCAGCACCTACTCATCAGCAAAACTGGTTCACCTCAATGCTTCAGATGAGATGTGCGGCGAGAAAATACGCTGTGACATGCCTTTAGAGATTGAATTGAGCTGGTACTGATACCGCTCTTTTTTTTTATCAATGCCTTCCACTTGCTCTGCTTATGATAATTTGCCAAAACTTTTTTGAGCAATTTCGGGATCTTAGCAACACATTTTTTCATCAAGACATACTATGCTATTAGTAACGTATTCCACAAAAGAGCAAGGTTATGAAATACAAACATATCCTAGTCGCACTGGAACTGTCTGATGAGAGTACTGTGCTGATTGACCGCGCTGTATCTATGGCGAGTTATCTCGGCTCCGAGATTTCATTTATTCACATCGACGGTACTCATGGTGAGATTTATCGTGAGCTTGTTGATATCAAAGCGGACCCAGATCAAAGACCGATAAATGAGCACTCTATGGAGTGTTTGAGATCCTTCAGCGATTACATGGAGCAACCGTTGAAGCACTTCTTTGTCGGCACCGGTGACTTGGCAGACAAACTAGAAGTGACCATTAAAGAACAAGAAGTCGACCTACTGATTTGTGGTCACCACCAAGATTTCTGGAGCAAGATCATTTCTTACTCAAGACATCTGATCAACAAGTCTCCGGTTGATATTTTGGTTGTACCGATCCACGACTAGGCTGAACAGAAAGCGGAACGTAACGACGCGAGAGATAGCCAAAAGAAAATCGAAAGCCGCCTGTGATGGCGGCTTTTTTGTGTTCTTTTATTCTTCTTTCATTAGTTACTGAAAACGCGATCGAAATAACTAAGCGGAGCCACCTTGGTATTGGCTCTGCGCTGCCATTTGCTGTTGTTCGCCACCAGCCACTTTTGCTCCGAGTTAGCCAAAATCGCTTGGCTCACTTTGGCTTCTCGTAATTCGTGTTCCATTGCGAACGGCTGAGTATCAATCGTTGTGCTGCCAAGGTTGATCATGTCGGAATGCGACTGCGCGATTTCGGTCACGCCTGCACAACCAATAATGCCAATATCCGCCGAGAACTGACCATAAAACTGCTCTACGGAGCCATCTACCACGTCGCGATCGTTAGTACGAATACGCCCACCGGGAATCCAAGTTTCAATATTCTCAAAGTGAGAAAGAATGTGTGCCGCTTCAAAGTTATTCGTCACCACACGAAGCTCGCTGTGGTTCGCCAAACGCTCGGCAATCAACGCGATAGTCGTGCCGATACCCAAAAATAAAGTCGCCCCGTTCGGGATAGCTTTGACCACTTCATCGGCGATGGTCTGCTTTTCTTGTTGATTGGTGACTTGGCGAGAGGCATAACTGCGGTTGGTTAAGGTAGCAGGCAATCCGACACCACCATGATGGCGTCGGGTCAGTCCTAATTGGCAAAGCTGATTGATGTCACGTCGAATGGTTTGCGTCGTGACTTCAAAGCGTTGAGCAAGCTCTTCTATCGAACAATATTCTTGCTGATGAACCAGTTCAATGATGCTTTGCTGGCGGACGTTTAGGTCATTCATTCAGTGCGGGTTCTCGTTTGGCTAAAGGCACTTCTACTTTGTAACGTTGCGGGATGTCGGTAATCATCATATCCACTCCCCACAGCCAATGTGCTTCAACTAATTGGGGAAAGTTCGGTGTATAGCAAAACAGCTGGTAGCCAAACTGCTTGATCTGCTTCGCTTGTGACTCAGTCAAGAAACGGTAATCACAATGCACACTGTAAGCATCGATATGTTGCAACACGATAGAAAAATCGTCTGAAACCTCTTGCCATAACTGCCCTCTTCTCACTTCTGGCAGGTAGTTTCTCATCGTCATCAAGGCTTCAGTGTTGAAGCTAGAAAAGAGAATGGCATCCGCCTCGACGTCCAAACGCTCAATGACCTGTGCAACCTTTTCGCACAGCAGATCAATTTCATCGCCTGAGTAGATCTTCAATTCAATATTGAGCTTCACGCCCGCTCTCGAAGTGAGCTCAAGCGTCTCTTCTAAACTAGGAATATGTTCGCCTGCGAAGTCATCGCCAAACCATAAACCAGCGTCCAACAATCTTAATTCATGCCAAGTCAGCTCTTTAACTTTGCCTCGGCCGTTCGTGCAGCGGTTTACGGTGTTGTCATGAATAACCACAGGAATGTTGTCAGCACTGAGCTGAACGTCGATTTCAATCCATTCGCAACCGAATTCAATGGCGCGTTGGATTGCCGATAAGGTGTTTTCTGGAGCCAAACTGGATAAGCCACGGTGTGCCGTTATTGTCATTTTTTATTCCGTCTTTTTCATTTGTTTTCAAATGAACTATCTCAGCCCTCAATGACGATTTGATTACAAAATCGTGACGAAAATAATGCTCAAATAAGTTCATTTTTCTGTAACTAGAACGTCATTTGACTCATTTAATGTTCATTTGAATTTTTTGAAGCGGATTCATTATCAAAGTGAACATCCGCAAGGAATCAACCTGTTCAAATCATCTATGAAAAGGAATCATTATGGCTATGAAACACCTCGCCGGACTTGCTGTTGCAGCGGCATTGATCAGCACACAAGCACAAGCAAAAACTGAGGTTGAGTGGTGGCATGCAATGGGCGGCGCGCTGGGTAAAAAGGTCAACGAAATTGCCGCAGACTTTAACGCAAGCCAATCAGAATACGAGATCAAGCCGGTTTACAAAGGCAGCTACGCAGAAACCATGACCAGTGCTATCGCGGCGTTCCGAGCAAAAGAGCAGCCAGCGATTGTACAAGTATTCGAAGTGGGTACGGCGACCATGATGGGCGCAGACAAAGCGATTTATCCTGTTTACCAATTGATGGAAGACACCAAAGAGTCGTTCAACCCTGATGATTACCTTGCAGCCGTAACAGGTTACTACACCACCAACGACGGCAACATGCTTTCCCTGCCATTTAACAGCTCAACGCCAGTGCTTTACTACAACAAAGACATGTTCGCAAAAGCTGGCGTAGAAAACCCACCAAAAACATGGAAAGAGATGGAAGAAGTGTCTCGTAAGCTGCTGGCATCTGGTGCGAAGTGTGGTTTCAGCACAACGTGGCAATCATGGACGCAGATCGAAAACTTCGGTGCGCGTAACAACGTTCCTGTGGCCAATAACAACAACGGTTTTTCGGGACTAGACACTAAGTTCAAGTTCAATGATTCTGCGTTTGTTCGTCACATCGAACAGATGGGTAAATGGTCGAAAGAAGGCATCTTCAAATATGGCGGTCGCCAATCTGATGGTATGCCTTTGTTCTACACTCAAGAGTGTGCAATGACTATGGGCTCGTCGGCAGGTCTGGCTGGCATTAAAGAGAACATGAAAGACGTTGATATCGGCGTAGCGCAACTGCCTTACGACTCAGAGATCGTCGCTAAGCCACAAAACACCATCATCGGTGGTGCATCACTTTGGGTTCTTCGTGGCCATTCAAACGAGGAATACAAAGGCGTGGCGAAGTTCTTCTCTTACCTTTCTAGTGCAGAAGTTCAAGCAGATTGGCACCAGTTCACGGGTTACCTACCAATCACTAAAGCGGCTTATGAGCTGACTAAAGAGCAAGGCTTCTACGCTAAGAACCCAGGCACAGATACAGCGGTTCTACAAATGACGTCAACCGAGCCGACAGAAAACTCGAAAGGCATTCGCTTTGGTAACTTCCTGCAAACACGCGACATCATCAACGAAGAGCTAGAAGCAGTGTGGGCAGGCAAAGCAACGGCACAAGCTGCGCTAAACAATGCAGTTCGTCGCGGTGACGAGCAGCTACGTCGCTTTGAGCGCACACAGAAGTAACGAACATTTATAACGAACAATGGTGCGCTGAGTCTTATTCAAATAACCGCTCAGATACGCACTCTCCCCGCCCACTTTGGGTGGGGAATTCGTTCACACACCTTGCCTGTTTTACTTTGGTATTTGTATGTCCTCACCTGTTGTTTTTAAAAACAAATGGCTTCCGGTTGCGTTGATTGCACCTCAGTTGTTGATCACCTTGGTGTTCTTCATCTGGCCGGCAGGACAAGCCATTTTCCAATCTTCACAACTTGAAGATGCTTTCGGTATGAGCCGTGAGTTTGTGGGCTTGGAGAACTTTGAAAAGCTCATCCATGATCCCCTTTACCTAGATTCACTAATGACCACGCTGCAATTTAGCATCAGCGTTGCGGTGCTCGCGTTGGTCAGTGCGCTTATCCTTTCCGCTTTTGCCGAGCAAATCATCCGCGGTGCAACCATGTATCGCACCTTCTTGATTTGGCCTTATGCGGTCGCCCCTGTCGTCGCGGGTTCGCTCTGGTTGTTCCTGTTCGACCCAACCATCGGTGTGATGACCGAGTTATTGCATCTGTTTGGCGTAGACTGGAATCCAACACTCAACGGCACCCATGCTATGTGGATGGTGATCATCACCTCGACGTGGAAGCAAATCAGCTACAACTTTCTATTCTTCTTAGCGGCGCTTCAATCCGTGCCAAAGTCTTTGCACGAAGCCGCAGCCATTGATGGTAGCGGTCCGATCAAACGCTTTATCACCATTAGCTTCCCACTGATTTCACCAACCAGCTTTTTCTTGTTGATCGTGAACTTTGTTTATGCGTTCTTTGATACGTTCGCCATCATCCACGCGATGACACAAGGCGGTCCGAGCAACAGCACCTCGACCTTGGTTTACAAAGTCTACAACGATGGCTTTATCGGGCTGGATTTAGGTTCATCGGCCGCACAGTCCGTGATCCTGATGATCTTGGTTGCTTCCCTGACTGTGATTCAATTTAAGTATGTTGAGAAGAAGGTGGCGTACTGATGGTAGAAAGAAGACCGTTTTTTAATCTGTTTTGCCATGTCATTTTGATTCTTGGCATCATTTCGATTGCGCTTCCGGTTTGGATTGCAATCGTCGCAACGACCCATGAGAACAGTGCATTCGCTACTGGCACTCCACTTTGGTTTGGGGACTTGGGCTTTAGCGTATTTACTGACTTGTTGAGTAACGACATTCAGTACAACAACAATACTTTGCCGATTGGCAGCATGCTGCTGAACTCTTTCATTATGGCGATGTGCATTACCATTGGTAAGTTGAGCATTTCCATCATGTCTGCCTATGCTGTGGTGTTCTTCCGTTTTCCGGGACGAATGCTGGCGTTCTGGATGATCTTCTTCACGCTGATGCTACCCGTTGAAGTTCGCATCATGCCGACGTTTAAGGTGATTACGGACCTCAACATGCTCAACTCATTTTACGGCTTAACCATTCCGCTGATTGCCAGTGCAACCGCCACTTTCTTGTTCCGTCAGTTCTTTTTAACGGTACCGAATGAGTTGGTGGAAGCAGCACGAATTGATGGCGCAGGACCAATCAAGTTCTTCTTCGATATCTTGTTGCCTCTGTCGCGTACCAACATCGCTGCACTGTTCGTCATCACCTTTATTTATGGTTGGAACCAATATTTGTGGCCGCTTTTGATCACCACCGACGTGCATTACTACACCATTGTGATGGGCATTAAACAGATGCTCGGAGTGGTTGATGGTGTGATCGAATGGAACAAAATTATGGCCACCACCATTATCGCCATGTTGCCACCAGTAATTGTGGTAATTGCAATGCAAAAAGCCTTTGTTAAAGGTCTGGTAGATTCGGAGAAATAAATGTCCACGTTAACTCTTTCAAATATCGCTAAATGTTATCCGAACGGCTATCAGGCGATCCAAAAACTCAATCTTGATATCTGCGACGGTGAAATGGTCGTATTGGTTGGCCCAAGTGGCTGTGGTAAATCCACCCTACTTCGCATGATTGCGGGCCTAGAAGAAATCAGCTCTGGTGAGCTCAAAATCGACACCACAATCGTCAACGACCTCGAACCTGGCGAGCGCGACATTGCCATGGTTTTCCAGAACTACGCCTTGTACCCGCACATGACGGTGTACAACAACATGGCTTATGGGCTGCGCAACCGCAAAACACCGAAAGCGGAAATCGAGCGATTGGTTCACGAAGCAGCAAAGATGCTTGAGCTGGATCACCTACTCAACCGCAAACCGGGGCAGCTCTCTGGCGGGCAACGTCAGCGTGTCGCGATGGGGCGTGCAATTGTACGTGAACCAAAGGTGTTTCTGTTCGATGAGCCTCTGTCTAACCTAGACGCCAAACTGCGTGTTCAAATGCGTTTGGAAATAAAGAAGCTGCAACGTCGCCTTGGTACTACGTCAGTTTACGTTACCCACGACCAAGTGGAAGCAATGACACTTGCGGACAAACTTGTCGTGCTGAACAAAGGCAATGTCGAACAAGTCGGCACACCGCTAGAAATATACGACAACCCTGCCTCTCTGTTCGTCGCGACCTTCATTGGCTCACCATCCATGAACATCTTGAATGGCAGTGTTTGCGTTGATGGCATTACTATTGGTGACGCACTGCTTCCTACATCCACAACAAACTTGGATTTGGATGAAGTTAAACTGGGTCTTCGTCCAGAGCATTTACAAATCAGCCAACATAACCCATGGTTGCAGGTAGAAGTCGAATTGATTGAGTCGCTCGGTGCTGACTTGCTGCTTTACTGCCGCACAGAAGGCGATGATTCACAAAAGCTGGTTGTTCGTGTTGAGGGGCATACGCCGATTCAAATTGGCGACAAGCTTGGTCTGGATATCAAACCAAAGCATGTTCATCTATTTGATGCCAACACAGAAAAGCGCATCGAGTGTACACTGGCTCCAGCGGTGTCACTGCAAGACGTCAGTAACAATACCCAAGAAATCAATCCTAAAGTAAACAAGCAAGGAGTGGTGAATGCCTAACCCGTTATCAGAGCTCAATTTGGAGAGCCTGAAACAGATCGAATGGCTACTGACCGACGTGGACGACACGTTGACTTGGCAAGGTAAACTGCCACCAGAGACATTAGTTGCGCTAGCCGAGCTAGAGCGTGTGGGCGTAAAAGTGGTCGCAGTCACAGGCGCCTGCGCTGGGTGGTGTGACCAAATGGCAAAGATGTGGTCACTGCATGGTGTAATTGGTGAAAATGGCGCGTTTTGGATGAGAAAAGACGCGACAGGATTCAACACCACCTTTGCCCGTCCGGCAGAAGTGATGCGCAAAGAACAGTATGCATTGCAAGAAAGCATTGCGGGCATTTTGGCAGAGTATCCTGATGTCGATTTCAGCCACGATCAGAGCTTTCGCTACTGCGACGTGGCGGTGAACATCGCACAAGATAGAGCGCCGGTTCCTCCTTCTACAACAATGGAAATCCTCAATCGCATCGTGAATTTGAATGTGGAATCTCACCCCGTCAATGCAACATTGAGTTCAATTCACATCAATGCGTGGGTGGGCAATCATAGTAAGCGCACTAGTGGTAAAGCCTACATTAGGCAGTTCAATAATGGCGAGTTGCCGAGCTTAGGGCACATCACGTATGTGGGTGATTCATTGAATGATGAAGGCATGTTTGAATGGTTGCCAACAACCTTTGGCGTGAACAACATTCGCCCTTTACTGGCGAAACTGAACCATCAACCAAGCTTTTTGACTGAGGAAAATGGCGGCTTTGGGTTTGCACAGTTAGCAAGTCTTATCGTCAAAGCGAAAAGACAGTAACAAGCTAAAGAAGAGACTAAATAACTAAAAAAAGACACTCAATCCAAATATCACCATGGAGGGGGGAAATATATTCGGATTGAGTGCAAAGCAGGAGTAAAGACTGCGGCGGATTGCACGAGAAAATCAAACTCTCAATCTTTATTAAGCACTCCAACGAGAAAAATAATATCGCTTTTTTGATGTATTTATAATTAGCAGTTATGAACTTTATTCACCGCAAGTGCTTAAAAAACTCCCATATCGAAATACCTCTCAAGCCCTTGCTATACCCAGTATTTATTCATGTTAAACGAGTCTCAATGCTCATAATGGCCAAGTCCGCAACAAAAATTGCTTGTTGTCCTCACTAGTTATTTTTGTTTGTCGCATCCAGAAGCAGCCCATATTATCCGCAACACAAGGGATAACCTTCCTTGAGCTCTTTAACAATCAAATGCCGTACTTCCTCATCTGGCCACTTTCCTACTCATGTAAAAATTCCCTTTTGATTCTCATTTTCTAATTTTTACAACCACTGAGCAGAGCATTTAACGCTGTGTTCAACATTACAGTCTATTCATGTAGGAAATCATCGTGGATAAATATCAAGCTGCATACGCTAAGCGTCTAGAAAAACTGAAGTGCAATCGTTCACCAAAAGCTATTGCACGTATTTCGGCGTGGGATGCATTTTTTAACAAAGAATACGAGATGCAAGATCTAGAGTCTCAAATGGCAGACTCAGCACGTCATCACTATGAGCAATCTGACGTTAAAAATGAAATCAGTTTTGGTTCATTCAAACGCGCATTCTATAAAGAATCGATCGTGATTTATGACCTAACCGATGGCGCTTCAATTCAGAAAGTATTCACACCGCTACTTGTGCTAACAACAGCATGGATACTGTTTGTGTGTTTTACCAAGTAATTGAAGACCCCGAATTCATTAAGCAATAGAAAAACGATTGGTAGAGAGTTTAAGGATGAAAGGAAGAAACATTGCGGCATTTGCCATTGTGGTGGCAGCATTTGCGTTTGGTTATGGCTTTAAATCCTACCGAGAAGCAAATGGTGTCATTTACCCAACCTTTAAGAAGGAGTTTAATCTCTAATGCCTAAGATTACCCTTCTGCTACTCGCAACGACTGTCGCCATGGGCGTGACTGGTGCTGCATTCTGTGTTGGCATTACGTATGCGTTTACACAACTGCCAATCGAACAAATTCTATCGAGCTTATAAAAAAAGTAGAGCATTTCGGTGCTCTACTTTTTTGCTATTCGAGACTCAATATCTGAGTGTAGAAACGAAAAGCGCAATCAAAATTCTCTGTTCATCTTCTGTAAGCAAGCAAACAAAATCGCCTGATGATCCGGGTCGATATTACGCGTTAAGTCTTGCACCAAATCTAAATGCAGCTGATTGTGATGACGGTGAATCTCCTCACCAGAAGGAGTGAGCTTCACTACAATTGCGCGGCGATCTTCTGGATGCGTACAACGCTCAATAAGCTCCGCTTTTACCAGTTTCTCAATTTGAACCGTTAACGTGCCTGTTGTAATACCGAGCTTCTCCGCCAGTTCTTTCATACGCAACGCACCATGCCCACCTAACACTTCAATCGTGTGGATTTGAGCCAGTGAATAACCCGTGCCTTTTACTACAGATTGCTCCCAAGAAGACATTTTGTCATAGAACTCGGTAAGCGTTTGATTCAGCTTTTCTAATTCGCGCATCACTCAGTCGTTTGAACTTCCAAAGTTAGGTGGTGAATCTTATCAAATTTACTCAATAATTGCTTAAATTCATCCAGCGTTTTGTCACTGTGATTTTTTAGCGCAATTGCCGCAGAGTAATGGTGACCACTCACCTTCCAGATGTGTAAATCAACAATCTCAGCATAAGGTGCAAGCGTCTCTGTAATCTCATCTCGGTAAGACTTGTTGATGCTCTCATCCAACAACACTGGCGCTGTTTGCTTCATTAAACCCAAAGTCCATTTACCAATCACAACGGCACCAACGATCCCCATCATGGCATCCAACCAAGTCCAACCGTAAAACTTACCGACAATCAACGCGACAATCGCCAACAGAGACGTCAACGTATCCGCCAGTACGTGGAAATACGCTGCGGTTAAGTTGTGGTCGTGATGATGTTCGTGATCGTGTCCATGGTGATCATGATGGTCATGCCCATGATGATGGTGATCTTGCAGAAGCAGCATGCTTGCAAGGTTTACCACTAAACCAATCACCGCCACCATAATGGCTTCGTTAAACTGAATGCTTTCAGGGTTGAAGAGACGATGAATCGACTCGACCATCATCATCAATGCCACAATCCCTAACGCAATCGCACTGGTAAAACCGCCGAGCACACTCACCTTACCCGTACCAAATGAGAAGCGGTCATTATGGGCGTTTTGTTTCGCGTAGCGGTAAGTAAACAGGGTGATACAAAATGCCGCTGCGTGTGTCCCCATATGCCAACCATCTGCTAGCAATGCCATTGAGCCAAACATGGTTCCGGCAGCAATCTCCACCACCATGGTGGTCACGGTTAGGATCAATACGTAGAGCGTGCGTTTTTCACCCTTCTGGTTATGAGAAACGAAATCATGTGAGTGTTGCGATACAGCCATTGAGACACTTACCTTCCAATTTTAGTTTGATTATCAAATTATTTGATTTCAATTTAATTTGATAATCAAACAATGTCAATATGGAAAGTCAACATCACCAAAAGATCATGATCGTGGTGTTAATGAAGAATAGGAATAGGAAAAAATGCAGAGGGAGATGAGAAAGAAACACGGGCATTAATGAGGATAATGCCCGCTGTTATTAGCCTTAAACCAATTCACAAGACAGAAGCTGTGCCTCAAATTGATCATCAATGCTGTCTGCAATCAGTTCAATTCGGCTTTCCGCGCAGTCATCCAACTCCACTTCCTGTAGCCCATCAGGCGTTAGGTTGTAGCCATAAATGCCATCGCCAGTAATAAACACCGCTTTCATGCGCTCCACTTCCAGCTCGACCAGAAGAGGGATCAACTTCCGGCGATCGAACACTTTCTCTGGGGAAAAACGCCAACCGACACTCTGGAAACCTTCGCCTGAATTGGTCGCTTTGAGCACACCACTCTCAGGCATTGGCATATCTGAAGCCAACGGCTTGTCACTTGCATGGTGATGGTGATGGTGCGGCGGATGCTCATGAATGTTGGTCTCACCCTCAAATTCAGCAAACGGAATCACACCATGCTGAGCAAAAACCACCTTTGTATTCGGGCGCCCAACTTCCGCCACGTAAGCTTCGAGCTTCTGGGTATCACCCTCTTGATACAGATCTAGCTTGTTACCCACCACTGTATCGGCAATCGCAATCTGTTGGTTGAACGTGTCATGCTGTGTATAGCGCACATCCGCAAGCTTACGCGCGTCGACCAAAGTGATGTTCTTTTGTAGCGAAAGCACTTGGCGATAGTGATCTGTCGACAACACTTGCAGCACTTCTTTCGGGTGACCAAGCCCAGTAGGTTCAATCAGCAGACGGTCTGGCTTCGCTTCATTAAGTAGTTGGTTTAAGGCGATTTGCATTGGCAACCCCGCAGCACAGCACATGCAGCCGCCAGGTACTTCACGAATAAACACTTGCTGCTTTTCGCTTTGTTGCCCCTGAACTAAGCTGCCATCAACGCCGATTTCACCAAACTCATTCACTAATACCGCCCAGCGCTCGTTCTCTGGCTTGTTCGCCATCAAATTCAAAATCGCAGAGGTCTTTCCTACGCCCAGAAACCCAGTAATGATGTTAGTAGGAACACCAAGTATGGGTTGGTTCTCAGAGCTCATTGGCAATTCTCCTATAGCCTTGCACCAGCTCGTGGTTTGCTGAAACCACAGACTCCGAAAACGCCGAGTATTCTGGCGGCACTTTGGAGATGCTGTTCAAATCAAAGTCGGCGCCGATATTGGTCATCGGCGGAACATGGAAGTTCTCTGGCAAGTCTAGTCCATCTACCACACAGTTATGGCGAATCACACAACCTGTGCCAATCACAGCATTAAACACCACGGAGTTAAAACCGATAAACACGTCATCACTGACTTCACATGGGCCATGAATAATAGAACGGTGCGCAATCGACGAACGCTCTCCAATGGTCACAGCTGCACCGGCTTTTGAGTGGATGACCACACCATCTTGAATGTTAGTATCGCGCTTGATGACGATGGCTTCCATATCGCCTTGCTCGTTCACTTCATCAGCACGAATCACCGCATAAGGACCAATAAAAACGTTATCTTCAATGATCACTTTGCCACAGATGATCGCCGTCGGATCGATGAACGCTGTTTCCGAAACTTCAGGCATGTGACCAGTAGGATTTCTTCTTAACATATTGATTTCTCTTTATTCGGTGCCTCAAAGACACTCAAGCTACGACAACTATACTTCTACAAATAAAGCCCAAAGAAAGCGGATAAATGTAAGCTTTCGAAAATAAACTGAGCTTTCAAATAATCTAAGTTTTTGAAAAACGTGAATCCTAGCGATCAAATACCAATCGCATGGCGTGTGCAGCGCGCTCATTCACTTGTTGGTTGGCATACACTAGGCCGCCATTGACCCATGTGTTCTTAATTTGAGCCGAGAACTGGTGACCAGCAAATGGCGACCAACCACAGTGGTATAAGCTGTTCTCGTTCGTCACCGGCGTTGGTGCTGCTGTATCAACAAGAACCAAATCTGCAAAATAGCCTTCACGGATAAAACCGCGCTCCTGAACACCATAACGAATCGCTGGGTTGTGGGCCGTTTTCTCTACCACTTGCTCCATCGTCATGTGCCCGCGAGCAACTTGATCGAACAAAGACAGCAGTGCGTGCTGCACCAGAGGTAAGCCCGCTGGCGCTTGCTCATAAGGCACCTGTTTTTCTTCCCATGTGTGAGGTGCGTGATCAGTGGCGATAATGTCAATTTGGCCAGTACTCAACGCTTTTAGAATGGCTTCGCGGTCGCTTGGGTATTTTACGGCTGGGTTGCATTTAATTTGGTTACCACGCTCTGCATAATCTTCATTGCTAAACCAGAGGTGGTGAACACACGCTTCTGCAGTGATGCTCTTACCTTGAATCGGGCCCGCTTCAAACAAAGCCAGTTCTTTTGCTGTCGTGATGTGCAGAACATGCAGCTGACTGTTGTGCTTCTTGGCCAGCTCTACCGCATAAGAGGAAGACGCATAACACGCTTCGTCATCACGCAGTAACGGATGATCTTCAATGGTAAATTCCGACTTCTCTTTAAGTAGTCGCTGTTTGTTTTGCGTAATCAAAGGGCCACTCTCACAGTGCGTCACTATCATCACTGGTGAATCACGGAAAATTTCATCTAAGGCTTGAGGTGCTTCGACCAACAAATCGCCCGTAGAAGCACCCATAAACACTTTCACGCCGCAATGCTTCTTCGGATCAAGCTGTTTGATTTGCTCAAGGTTGTCTTCGGTTGCACCAAGGTAGAAAGAGTAGTTCGCGAGGGAGCTCTGCTCGGCAATAGAGAATTTACGTTCTAGCGCCTCAATGGTGGTCGTTGCAGGACTAACGTTCGGCATTTCCATATAGCTTGTAATACCGCCGGCAACCGCCGCCCTAGATTCTGTCGCTATCGAACCTTTGTGCGTCAACCCCGGCTCACGAAAGTGCACTTGGTCATCAATCATACCGGGAATCAAATAGCACCCTTTCGCATCAATCACCGTATCTTCCGGTTTAGCCGCGATGTTGGCTGAGATAGTGTCAATTCGCTGACCGACAATTCGTAAATCGGTCTCGATAATGGTTCCTTCGTTGACGACAAGGGCGTTTTTAATCAGTGTTACAGACATAGCGGTTCAGAACTCCTTGCTGATGATGCTAGTAGTGGGAAGGGATAAACGTCATTGAGTGTGATGAATACGCAGATAGAGGACATTCAAAAACAGCTATATTTACTTGGATCTAGCGCAGTCATCACAAACACAATTGATCTCTAATTGAGGGCTGACAACGGTGAAACCTTCTTCTTTTGCATGGGATTGCAGACCGTGAATCAAGGTTGGATCGATGGCTTGCTCGCTGATTTTGTTGCATTTGGAACAGATGAGAAATTGAGGAACGCCGTGTTCGTGCTCGCAGAGAATATGGGAGCAGACGATGTATTTATTGGAAACTTTAAGCTTGTGGGCTAAATGCTCGCCTTCAAGAAAATCCAAGATCCGATAAACTGACATCGCCTGAATATTCTTATCGAAGTGAGCTTTGCAGTAATCCACTAGCTCATAAGCAGAAAGCGCTTTATCGGCATGAACCAACGCTTGCAACACCAGCTTCCTCTGCAATGTTAACTGCTTTCCTTGAGCTCTAAAGCTGACCTCTACATGCTTAATAATGGCGTCAATATCGCTCATTCTCCCCCCACACAAGACACACGCTACCGTTTAATATTTTTAGTAATTGTTATGTTATAACATAAACCAAAGATTCATCAAGGTGACGATCAAGCGAACACAACTTGGGTATGGGCATTAGATCCGTTACTCTAATTAACTCGTATCCCAAATCAAAAAAATCAAAACGGATGGCTAGGATGGAACAAGTTGGCTCTCGAGCGCTGATTGTAGAAGGCGGCGCGATGCGTGGGGTATTCTCCTGCGGCATACTCGATCACTTTATGGAACAAGACTTCTCCCCTTTTGACAGCTTTTGGGGCGTCTCGGCGGGCGCTAGTAACTTAGCAGCTTACCTTGCAAAAATGCCGGGCAGAAACCTCAAGATCTACCTCGATTACAGCTTACGCAAAGAGTTTATCTCCCCCACGCAACTCGTGCGCGGTGGCGATATGATGGATTTAGATTGGATGTGGGACGTCACTCTTAAAGAGTTGGGCATTGATCGAGCCGTGCTTTCTGCCGATCCTCGACCGTTCTTTTTAGGCGTCACACGACAAGACAACGGACAACCAGAATACTTAACACCATCCGTAGAGATGTTGGCGGAGACCATGAAAGCCAGTAGCGCGTTACCAATTATGTACCGCAATGGTGTGCCATTAGATGGCGTAAGGTACGTAGACGGTGGTGTAGCGGATGCTATTCCTGTTGCTGAAGCCATCAAACGCGGTGCGACAAAAATCATGGTGCTACGGAGTCAACCGGCCAGTTATCGCAAATCCAAACCTAAGTTTGAAAAGCTCACTTCTCGTTTACTGAAAGATCATCCAGCATTGATCGAGCCAATGCTTACGCGTCATGTCCGATACAACCAGAGTTTGGAATTAATAAACAATCCACCAGCAGGCGTTGAGATCATTCAAATCTGCCCACCAGAAGGCTTTAAGTTAAAGCGTTTGAGCCGATCCCCTGAGCCTTTACGTGAAGCTTATGAACTGGGTGTGGAATATGGTCAGCACGCCATCGAGCGCTGGGAGCAAAGCTAAACGCTCGCCCAACCCAAAAAGCGGGCTTAACTCAATCACCGATTCTCGGTCATAAAACCTGAACAACAAAAAAAGCCACACCATGTCGGTGTGGCTGATGCAAATTCGATGGCAGTGGATATCGTCTTTGCTTGCGTATAAGCCCAATTAACGGGCTCCAAATCACTTCGAGTTTTCCTCTCGTATTCATACCTAGAGCATCATTTTCAAGACTTTGTACTGGCTATCGGGCATTAAATGCCTTAGTAGGTTTCAAACACGCCAGAGTTGTAGTCTTGAATCGCTTGTTCAATCTCGTCGATGCTATTCATCACAAACGGGCCATAGTGCACGACAGGTTCATTAATCGGTTCGCCAATAAAGAGCAACACGCCACTGGTGTCATTGGCTTGTAGCGCCACCCATTCTCCTTGAGAAAGCAATGCCATCTCGCCTTGCGTGACAACACGTTCACCCGCTTTGATGCTGCCTTTGTAAACATAGGTCATCATATTATGATGTTTAGGCGTCATAAGATTGAGCGCGGCGCCTGAATGAGCTCGCCAATCGGCAACAGTCACCAGTACACCCGTTCGGCTCAATGGGCCATGAATTACCTCATCACCAATGTTCAGCTCACCAGAGATAACACGGACTAAACCGTGAGCCTCTGCACGATGCTCGGTAATGGTTTCCGGCTGGAAATCGTGATACTGCGCCGGAGAAATCTTGTCTCGTGCTGGTTGGTTAATCCAAATTTGGAAACCATGTAGTTCACCGTCTTCCATGATTGGCATTTCACTGTGAATCACACCACGGCCTGCCGCCATCCATTGCGCGCCGCCGGAACGGAGCTCACCAACGTTGTTCATGTGATCACGATGCTGGAAGTGCCCAGTCAGCATATAGGTCAGAGTTTCAATACCACGATGTGGATGCGGAGGAAAACCGCCAACATAGTCTGCTCGTTGGTCTGATTTCAATTCATCCACCATCAAGAATGGTGAAAAGCTTTTATTGTTGAATCCGGCTACGCGACGAATTTTCACTCCATCCCCATCTGCTGTTGCGTGCGATGGAATGATCTGACGAATCTCTCTCACTGTACTCATAATATTGCCTCCCTTATTGGTATGGATTCATTGTAGGAAGACGGATAAAAATCATGAGGGGATGAAATTGTTCTACTCCATCAGTTTTTTCGAACGAAAAAAAATGAAAAATAAATGTAGCTATTTTTTAAACACACTGTATAGTGGCGCCTGGCTCTAGAAAAGAGCTGTTAATGCTACATTTAGTTTAAGTTCCCTCTCAGTAACACCCTGAACTCTCGGTTCAGACTCCTGCGTAAAACTTCCTCTTGATTGCACATTCAATAGCTTAAAAAAGATCCACCACAATTCGTATATTATTGTTTAATTTCAGAGGTTTTTATGTCTGGTAAAGTAACTGGTTCAGTAAAATGGTTCAACGAAACTAAAGGTTTTGGTTTCCTAACTCAAGACAACGGCGGCCAAGATGTATTCGTACACTTCAACGCTATCGTTGCTGACGGTTTCAAAACTTTGACTGAAGGTCAGAAAGTAAGCTTCAATGTAGAAGACGGTAAAAAAGGTCCTCAAGCGACTGAAGTTACTCCTCTATAAGATAGCTTTTCTTGGTGCAGCATTTCCTCGCTGCACCAAACTCTCTCCCCCTTCAAAAATTCCTCACACTTAACAACTCGCAAGTATTCTTGCTCGGTTTTCTGCTGCCTAAAATAAATGGGCTGCGGACACGATATCTATCGTTGGAATGTTATATCTATCAAATACGATAGCCATCGTTGATATTTCACTTACTTAAAATTAGGAAAAATTATGTCTAAAAGAACAGGTCGCCAAAGACACTGGTACCAATTATTGAATAAAGAAAAGATCACTAAAAAACAGGAGAATAAATGATAGAGATTGAATTCCGTTTAAAACAACCCGACATCTCTTGGAACGCCAAAATTCATCAACTTAACAGTGATATTTTGAGGCGCCATATATTGCCAAAACTCCAATCCGCTTGCTATCTCATTGATTTTAAATACTGTGAGAAAACCTACTCTGGTGACATTCTGTGTGACTCAGGTTCAAAGCTAGGAAGTTTTATTATTAAATAAATCAATTTTCGTGCATTAATGAATGATGCGGAAATTTAGGAAGAAATTCCCAAGGTGAAAAACATGGCAAATAAAAGCAAGAAGCAGATTGAGCAAGAAAAGAAAGAGTCCGAACAAAACGCAGCTGCGATTAAACAAAGAACGCGCCGCCGAATTGAGGACATCATGGAGCAAAGAGAATTTGATAAAATGTTCGAGCTATAATTACATTTCCTTCCAATTCCTTTTCTTTTCTCCTCTCAATCTAAAGTATCGATGTGCAAGGTATCGCCACCCCTTCTCTCAGTTCACAATGAGAGCTCACAATGAGCAACGCACAATAAACTCGATATGACTCCAATGTTTCTCGCATGATGTGATTCAGTATTAGCCACTGGACGTTCGAAAATCAGCAAGGTGTGTGCTGACAACGAAACCATCATGCGATGAAATCACTGCAACGTTATTTATCCCTTATCCCTTAGATAGTACAATTTCATCAACGGCTCTGGTCAACCTTCAATTTTTGCGTATAATTGCGCCGTTTGCTTCGTATAACCCCAATGATATGGTTTGGGGGTCTCTACCAGCTCCCGCAAAGTGCTGATTACGAAGAGTTGAGATCACTGCGGATCTTACTCTTTGTAATAGCGTTCGATTTTTCTCAATCTATACCTATCCTTAGAGTAATTGCATCCACAACAACCATAAGAAAAAGTGGGAGTTTATTATGAACGCATTTATTCAAGGTCTTCCAAAGGTAGAGTTACACTTACATATCGAAGGTTCGCTAGAGCCAGAACTACTGTTCGAACTGGCACAACGCAACAACATCGACATTCCTTACGAGTCACCACAGGAACTGCGCAAAGCATACGAGTTCGAAGATTTGCAGTCTTTCCTAGATATCTATTATCAAGGCGCCAACGCGCTGCGTACGGAACAAGATTTCTATGATTTGACGTGGGCATACCTAGAGCGCTGCAAAGCCGACAACGTTATCCATACTGAGATCTTCTTTGACCCACAGACCCATACCGATCGCGGCATTGAGTTTGAGACGGTCATCAATGGTATTCACCGTGCTATGCAAGATGGTAACGAACAGCTAGGTATAACGTCTCAAATCATTGCGTGCTTCTTACGTCATCTATCGGAAGAGAGCGCGATTGAAACGCTGCAATCAATCATCAAGCATCAAGACAAAATCATCGGTGTCGGTTTGGATTCTTCAGAGCTTGGTCACCCACCAGAGAAGTTCAAACGTGCTTTCCAACAAGCCAAAGACGCTGGCTTATTGACCGTTGCACACGCTGGTGAAGAAGGCCCGGCACAAAACATTGTCGACTCTGTCGAGATGCTCAGTGTCAGCCGTGTTGACCATGGAGTTCGCTGCGTTGAGGATGAATCATTAATGGATGCCCTGATCGAAAGCAAAATGCCCCTGACGGTTTGCCCATTATCGAACATTAAGCTGTGTGTATTTGATGAAATGGAACAGCACAACATTGTCGACTTGTTGCGTAAAGGCGTAGCGGTGACGATTAACTCGGACGACCCTGCGTACTTTGGTGGTTACATGACGGATAACTTCATGGCGGTCAGCAATGCTCACCCAATGACGAGGTCAGAACTCGCTCAGTTCACGATCAATGCGATTAACGCGAGCTTCATTAGCGAGGCACTTAAAGCCAAATACCGTGCACAAGTCGCTGATTACTTAGCAATCACTGACTGATAAGTAAACTAGGGCTGGTTCTCTAGTCTTTTTGCTATCTATCTGCAACGGTGGATACATGAAGTTGCAGTTAACCGAGCTCAACATTAAGAACGCTTTAATACTCAGTTGGTCTATGTTCTCTTTATTGGCTGCCTACCATAAGAAAAACATAATGGATATAAGCATTCACTTCACCGTCCGCACATTTGTGAATCACTGAGCAATATCCTTCGCAACAAGTCTCGACTTCACTCTTATAAGTCTTATCTAAACGCCATTTAGCCAACATACAAACCGCCGACTCAGGCGGTTTGTTTTTATGAAGCCTATTAAGCCCTTACATTTCGTCTGTGGTTAGGTGGTCGTTTTGGCGCTAGACTGAGTGAGCGAAATAACGCATACACAAAAGGAAGAAAATCATGATTCAACAAGGTCAAGCATTGCCTGCTGCGACGCTAAGCGAACTGACTGCCGATGGTATGGTAAACCATCAAGTAACAGAGCTGTTTGCAGACAAGAAAGTGGTTCTATTTGCGGTACCAGGTGCATTTACTCCGACGTGTTCAGAAGCGCACCTTCCGGGTTATGTTGTACTGGCAGACCAACTAAAGGCGAAAGGCGTGGACCTGATTGCTTGTGTATCTGTTAACGATGCATTCGTGATGCAAGCTTGGGGCGAGGCACAGAACGCGTCTGAGCTGTTAATGCTGGGCGACGGCGACGCAAGCTTTACCAAAGCACTAGGTCTAGAGATGGATACTGGTGGTTTTGGTGGCGTTCGTTCACAACGTTACGCAATGATCATCGACAACGGTGTCGTGACCACATTGAACGTTGAAGAACCAAAAACGTTTGAAGCGAGCAAAGCAGAAACCATCCTCGCTGCACTTTAAACGCAAAGCTAAGATCACAAAACGGAAGCCGATATGCTTCCGTTTTTTCTATCTGAATACGGTGAGAGTCCCGAGCGGTATTAGCTCAACGCGACACACTTGATAAAGATGAAGTTAGGGTACGTCGCCAAGCGTTGGTAGTGCTCCTGCGAGATTTCACGAATCTTCTCATTCACTTTACCCTCTGAGACAGCCAGCATCGCCATGTTACTTCCCGTAATTGCATCCATAATGTCTTGCAATGAGCGGCGGTAGAATGCGACAGAAACAGGCTTTCCAATCGTGTCCCACACATCTTCGATTCGCTCTTTCTCAAAGTAATTATCCGATGCAGAACATTCAAAATCGGCGAATGGATGATGAGTTGAGAATACAAACTGGCCTCCAGGCTTCAACACGCGCTGAATGTCATTGAACAAGGGACGAAGGTCTTCAATGTAATGCACCATCAATGGACAAATCACCAAGTCATACTGAGCATTCGCCTCTTCAGGCAAACCAAGTGCCAAGTTCTGAGCATAAGCGTTGACCGAGTCACCAAGCTTGTCTTTAACGATATCAATCATCTCTTGCGCAGCGTCGATACAAGTCACGGAAGTGGCGCCGCGCTCCAAAAGAATTTGCGCGTAAATACCTGAACCACAGCCTAAGTCCAGCACCTTTTTGCCAGCCACATCACCGACAAGTTCAAGGGTATTTGGGCGCTCAAAGTGCGCGTTGTACAAGTTATCTTGCGCCGCTAAATCGTATTGCTTTGCGTAGGTGGTGTACATTTCTTGCCTCATGGTGACTCCGACAGGAAAAGTGGGATGCGGAGACTAGAAAATACTCGAAAATAAGTAAAGTAAAAAGCACGTCAGATGAGTGATCTTGCGCGTACATTGAAGAAGATTTGTGACTAGTGGTTAGGTTGAGCCTTTCCAACCGATTGCAAAGGCTCGATACATAACAATAAAGCGCTTACAGGGACGATAAGAACTGCTCTAGCGCATTCGCACTACACTGGTTTCTTGCTTGCGCTGCATTTCTGCAAATGTCATGACAAAGGGAGAAGATTGTTTAACACGGCTTGGCAATGAAGACAGCGCATTGTAGGCATCCTGCTTAGTCTTAAAATCCCCGACGGTTACGGTATACCAGCGAGTACCACGGCTATTCTTCCAGTTCACCCAAACCGGATGCTTCGGGTCGATGTAACGAATGTATTCTTTCACATCCTTCTCTTTCTTCAACGCCAACACCTGCATGGTGTAGTGGTTAGGGTTGAGGTAGCCATAAGCATCTTGCGATGACATCACCCCCACACACTGTCCAGTTTCGACAGGTTGATGCTGTGGCATGACACAGCCAGTAAGTGACATAGCCAAAGTCAAAGATAGAATCTTTCGCACGCGTAACTCCGTTTTTTTGTTCTGAATGGTTCTCTTGATGAGTGCTCAAAACAAAAAGGCGACCATTTCGGCCGCCTTAGTAAATTTAATATTGGGAATCTTGGTTAGAACCAGCTTGCCACAAGACGTTTGAACCAGTCCATCAAACGCTTAAAGATACCGCCTTCATCAACAGGCTCTAGCGCAACCAGTTCCGCTTCTTTCACCACGTCACCGTCAACTTTGTACAGTACCTTACCAACTACTTGATTTTGTTGAATCGGTGCCATCAGGTCGCCGTTGTATTCCACTTCCGCTTCCAGCTTGTTCACGTCACCTTTTGGTAGTGTTAGGTAGATATCGCGGTCAACACCCACTTTTAATTCGTCTTGGTTACCCATCCAAACACGTGCCGTTGCCACTTCTTTACCCGCTTGTGTCGGAACAACCGTATCGAAGAAACGGAAACCGTAGCTCAGAAGCTGTTTACTCTCTGATTCACGTACGCTCGGGCTTTTCGCGCCCATCACAACCGCGACTAAACGCATGTCTCCGTTGGTTGCAGAAGTCGCCAAGCTGTAACCTGCGCCGCTGGTGTAACCCGTCTTCATGCCATCAACACTCATGCTGCGATCACGTAGCAAGCCGTTACGGTTGTATTGGGTAATACCGTTATAAGTAAACGACGTTTCGCTGTATAACGGGTAGATATCTGGCAGGTCATGAATGATCGCACGGCCTAGCGTTGCGATGTCGCGCGGGGTTGAATACAGACCATCACTGTCCAAACCATGTGGGTTGGTAAAGGCAGAGTTAGACAAACCAAGTTGGTTCGCCCAACTGTTCATCAAACCAACAAAGCCAGCTTCACTACCCGCAACATGTTCTGCGATGGCGACACTGGCATCGTTACCCGATTGAACAATCAGACCTCGGTAAAGATCAGAAAGTGAAACCGACGTCCCTACCTCGATAAACATCTTTGACGAATCTGGGAAGTTTTTCGCCCAGGCGTTGCGGCTTATCACCACTTCATCGTCTAGGCTGATGTTACCTGACTTAACCTCTTGGCCCGCAACATAAGCCGTCATTAGCTTAGTCAGACTTGCCGGGTTGAGGCGCTTGTCGGCATCACGTTCCACTAGCACAGTGCCAGTGTGGTAATCCATTAAAACATAGCCACGAGAGCTCAGCTCTGGTGCATTAGGAACAACGGTAGGAGCAGCAAAACTAAACGCAGAAACAGCAGTCAAGGTGGTCGCTAACGTAGCATTGAATAAAGTGTTTTTTCTCATAGCAGCATTCTGTGGCTTACAACTTACAAACTAAGTCGAGTATATGGAAACGCTGTTTAGTTACAGCACCTCTGTTACGATTGGTTACGTTTACTCGATATTTGTCGAAAAGAATGCGAAGTCGGTTGAAGTTTATGCTTATTCGTTCGCCAATTCGGTGAAATCATGACTTGCGACTCGCTTCCATTGTTCACTCATTGCCGAGCTGACTAAGACACCCCCAATTGAGCAAGCCATGCACAGATAACACCCGAGCAATGCTTACACATCAAAACATTACACATCGTTGCATTTTTCATATAAAAGCCTGCCAAATATCGAAATAACGTCTAAAAAACCCTTTGAGTTGCATTGTTTTACACAAAACACTATGATCGCGTCGCATTTTTTAATTTGAACTCAAAATAATTGGAGGGCGGTTTTAGTGTTTTTCTTGTTCAAGAAAGACACATTTAAAAAAGCGTATATGTTGTATTTATGGATAATGCACTAAAAAAATATAGTATCGACACTACCGACTATCAGGTTGGTCAAGATAACGTTCAAAAATGGGGATTTGATATCCACAATCCAGTATTCGGAATTAGTGCTGGTCTTGTTCTTCTCTGTCTTGCTTCTCTTCTCATTGTTGACCCTACTACTGCTCGTGACGCCTTAAATGGTTTAAAGAACAGCATCATTTCAGACTTCGACTCGTTCTTTATGTGGTCAGCAAACTTCTTTATCTTATTCGCTATCGCGATTCTTTTATCTCCTCTGGGTAAGATCAGAATCGGCGGTAAAAACGCCGTTGCGGAACATTCAACCGTCTCTTGGTTATCGATGCTTTTCGCTGCGGGTATGGGTATCGGCTTGTTGTTCTGGAGTGTTTCAGAACCAACGGCATACTTTACCAATTGGTTTGGTACCCCTTTCAATGTAGAACCTTACACGGAAGAAGCGAAATCACTCGCGATGGCCGCCACCATGTTCCACTGGGGCATCCACGGTTGGGCGATTTACGCCATTGTTGCACTCTCGCTGGCCTTCTTCGCATTCAATAAAGGTTTACCGCTTTCTCTGCGTTCTGCGTTTTATCCTATCTTTGGCGATCGCGCATGGGGTTGGTTAGGCCACGTTATCGATATTCTGGCGGTACTCGCAACGCTATTTGGTCTCGCGACTTCTCTGGGCTTAGGTGCGCAACAAGCCACCAGCGGTATTAACCATGTATTTGGTTTAGAAGGTGGCATTGGTACGCAAATGATTGTTATCGCCTTCGTTACTTTTATTGCAGTACTGTCTGTGATTCGAGGTATCGATGGAGGTGTCAAACTACTAAGTAACATCAATATGGCGGTTGCGTTTGCGCTGCTGGCTTTTGTGATGTTTATTAGCTTCGATATTGCGACAACATCCATTTGGGATACCGCTGTCGCGTACGCACAGAATATTTTACCGCTAAGTAACCCTGCCGGTCGTGAAGACACAGAATGGATGCATGGCTGGACAGTATTCTACTGGGCATGGTGGGTATCTTGGTCACCATTTGTGGGAATGTTCATCGCGCGCGTATCGAAAGGTCGTACCGTTCGCGAGTTCATCTTCGCGGTTATCGTCATTCCAACTACCGTTACACTGGTTTGGATGGCAGTCTTCGGTGGTATCGCCCTTGATCAAGTAGTGAACAAAGTCGGCGAACTTGGTGCCAATGGATTAACGGATATCTCGCTTACTCTATTCCACGTCTATGACGCGATGCCGTTTAACTCGATCATCTCTGTGCTCTCTATAGTCCTGATTTTGGTGTTCTTCATCACCTCATCAGATTCTGGCTCATTGGTTATCGATAGCATCACTGCCGGCGGTAAGATTGATGCACCAGTGCCACAACGTATTTTCTGGGCATGTATTGAAGGCTCTATCGCTGCCGTTATGCTCTGGATTGGTGGTAAAGAGGCACTGCAAGCGCTGCAATCTGGTGTTGTCGCGACAGGTTTGCCATTCACGTTGGTGCTGTTAGTGATGTGTGTGAGCCTGATTAAAGGGTTAAGGTCTGAGTTACCTGCCTATCAAAACACGGTGCAGAAAGCACCTGTCGCCTAATTCATCCTGAGCAGAAACGTATAACGATACGGCTCATCGAAGGTTGAGATAACAAACGAGCGTCTATTTGGCGCTCGTTTTTTGTTTCTGGCTAACCACGCTCAGCAGGTACTCAACCAACACTCAAGACC
Source organism: Vibrio campbellii CAIM 519 = NBRC 15631 = ATCC 25920 (assembly GCF_002163755.1). Taxonomy (NCBI): domain Bacteria; kingdom Pseudomonadati; phylum Pseudomonadota; class Gammaproteobacteria; order Vibrionales; family Vibrionaceae; genus Vibrio; species Vibrio campbellii. The sequence continues at coordinate 117,068 of NZ_CP015864.1, read as the reverse complement.
TGAACTTAGGACATAAAAAAGCCCCAAACAAAAAAGATTTGGGGCAAATAAAGCAATGAGTTATTGGTTAAGGGTTACTAACTCACCACTGGAACAACGTCAGGTTTACGACCTTAATTATTACGTAATTTCACTTTGAAACGATCAAAAAAGGAATGCCGAAGCATTCCTTTTTGTTTACTGAAAAAGCGAGGTTATTCTGGCTTCTTCGCCAGTGCCGCATCAATGTCTGCTGCGCTGTGACGCTCTGCCACGTGATCCCACTCTTCACCCCATGCACGGTTAACGATGCGACCACGCTGCACTGCTTCACGCTCATCAATCGCTTTCGCCCAACGCACAACGTTTTTGTAGCTTGCTACGTCTAAGAATTCAGCCGCATCGTAAGCACGACCCAGCACAAGATTGCCGTACCAAGGCCACGTTGCAATATCAGCGATGCTGTACTCGTCACCGCCTAGGTATTCATTATTCGCAAGACGCTTGTCTAGTACGTCTAGCTGACGTTTTGTTTCCATCGTGAAACGGTTAATTGGGTATTCAAACTTCTCTGGCGCGTATGCGTAGAAGTGACCAAAACCACCACCTAGGTATGGTGCAGAACCTTGTAGCCAGAACAACCAGTTCATTACTTCAGCACGCTTCGCACCTTCTGTTGGTAGGAAGTGACCAAACTTCTCGGCTAGATAGAACAAGATGTTACCCGATTCAAAAACGTTCACTGGCTCGTCACCTGAACGGTCAACCAAAGCCGGAATTTTCGAGTTCGGGTTGACGGACACAAAGCCAGAACCAAACTGGTCGCCATCGCCAATCTTAATCAGGTATGCGTCGTATTCTGCTTCTGTTACGCCTGCCGCCAAAAGCTCCTCAAACATGATCGTCACTTTCTGACCGTTTGGTGTACCCATTGAGTAAAGCTGGAATGGGTGCTCACCAACTGGAAGTTCTTGCTCATGACGTGCACCAGAATCCGGACGGTTGATACTCGCCCACTGACCGCCGTTCTCGTTATCGTTTGTCCAAACTTTTGGTGGAATGTATTCGTTAGTCATTGTTATCCCTTATTGCGTTTGAATGCATCTTCAAACTGACGGCTCTAGCGCGCCAGCAAGCATCATTAAATTCGTCCCTTCACCATCAGCTTTGGGCATACCCAAGATATTAGGTCGAATTCGCTAAATAAAAGTCCTGCCATCTCTTTTAGTTAGAACCTTTGGTTATGGGAATTTCTTTCACGATATAAGCAAAAACAGCGCGTTAATGTGAGCTCAAAGATGTGCTTACTGATTTGAATGCAAAAGGCTTTAACGAGCTTTACATCGACGGCGGTGTGACAATTCAGAATTTCCTCAAAGAAGATCTTATCGACGAAAGGTGATCACTCGCTTCCCTATTTTACTTGGCGGCGGCGCACCGTTGTTTGGTGACTTAGAGCAGCCACTACACTTTAAAGTCGCGAAAAGCGAAGTAGTGCTAGATACCTTGGTTAAAACCACTTACATACGTGAGCGATAGTTTGCCGCGATAGCTAGAACAAAAGAAAGGCGCCATTCCTGATAGTTGAAAAGCGCCTTTCCAATGGTCGAATCTATCCTGCTGTTACCGCTTTGCGCCAGACAGTCCGCTTGATCCAGACTCAACGTCACCCGTGTGACCTATCCAAAGTTGATAGAAGTCGGTTTCATCGTGTTTCGGGTTCCTACGCGTGAACTCCCAACCATTGCGCTTATAAAAAGTGAGTGCCCTCGTGTTCGTTCGGCTTACAGAAAGTACCGCACGCAAGCACCCCGCCTGGCTCAACGTTCTGACGATATACTCTTGCACTTTAGGGGCAAGCCCTAATCCACGAAAATTCGGTTTTAGATAAATAAGGTGCACATAGCCCGTGTCCGGCTCGGGTGAAAAGCTGCGAAATTCGAGTTGCCCTGCAAACTCGCTATCCACAAATATATGAATGTAGAACCAACCTGATGTCGATAATCGTTCCAAGACTCGCTCACGATAGCCACTGATGAAGTCCTCGAAGCCATCATAGTGTCCGAAGCTACAAAAGTACGCATCCTTCCTAGATGCAACACATAGCTCGAAATCGTCATCCATGTTTATCTGTCGAAAAGTAATTTCCATCTTTACCTTTTTCCTAAATCAAATATAACGCCTAACTAAACAGGCAATAAACGGCGTCCCCACAAGGTACTATGATCAGGGATGAAAACCTAGTAGCAACTCAATCAATGTGCAACAAGTTTAAATTATTGAAAATATTATTCATTTACCATTGAGACGGATGACCTAACACGGCACAATGCCTCCCCAAATAAGACAAAAAGTTGTCCCGTCAACGTCATACAACAAGGAGAAGTTCATGATTGTCGTAGCGAGGTTTTCTTTTCCACATGAAGCACATATCGCCAAAGCAAACCTTGAAAGTGCTGGTATTCAGAGCTTTATCGCCGATGAGCATACCGTGAATACACAATGGCTCTACTCCAACGCTATTGGTGGTGTTCGCTTAATGGTTTCGGAAGAGGACTTTGAGGAAGCAACCGAGATCCTGAGTTGTGACTTCTCTGAAAGCCTTGAAACTCACTCCGCAGTCGCTGGAGAGAAAAAAGACCTTTGCCCTCATTGTGGAAGTAGTGATCTATCCGCCCACACAAAAGGAAAGCGACCTGCATTTCTGGTGTTCATATTGTTAGGGTTTCCACTTTTTTTCTATAAACAAGGCTACAAATGCAATCAGTGTGGTGAGTTCAGCGAGCAACTTTGAGCCATGGTATGAATATTACCTTCTCCCAACTCAAAGCAGCATTATTCGATAGGATTGAGAAATCATGATTGAGTGTAAAAAGTTTATTTTTGATGTCGATGCAACGTTAGTTGATACACAGGCCGTAATAGACAATATCTGGAAAAAGTGGTGTGAGACCGTTGGCGTCAGCTATGTTGATATGAGCCAATACATCCACGGAAGAAAAATTGAAGAAACCTTGCACTGTATATCCCCAAGTTACGCTTGTGACGTACAAGTAGAGAAAGTAAAAAGCATCGCATTGTCTGAGATGACAAAGGCACAGGCGATATCCAATGCCCATTCATTCATTTCCAACCTTAGTCCTAATGCTTGGGGTATTGCGACAAGCGGGCCAAAAAAAGTGGCGACCACCAGTCTACTAGCGTCAGGCTTTGATCTACCTAAAGTGATGATATGCGCCGAGGACGTCCTTAAGGGCAAACCAGACCCAGAACCGTTTATTAAAGCCGCACATGCACTGAATGTCACTCCGTCCGAATGTGTGGCATTCGAAGATTCCCCCTCGGGCGTGTTATCAGCGAAAAGAGCTGGATGCTTTACGGTCGCGCTACTCACTAGCCATAAAGAGGATGAATTGGAAGATGCAGACCGTATCGTGCAAGGCTTCGAATACCTATCGGTTGTTAAAAATCGGAATGACACATATTGCCTTGAAATCGCAATAACTTAAGAGTTCAAACTAACTAAGCTTAAGCAAGACACTTGATAACTTGTTTTTCAGATTTTGTAACGTTTGGGATTTAGTGCGAAACCTCACAATGCAATTGATGATTTCAATTTAATGAATAGCGTACTCTTAACGTCAAAACAAGTAGCAAAATCGGCGTTAATCTAACTGTGATATAGCTCGGTAACCTTCTTGAACTCCTTATTAAAGGACTTTTTCTACTTACTAGTAATCTGGAGACTATCATTAGGAATAGCTAATGCTTGTTAGCTATAAAAACTCTACCATTACAAATTATATACATTTTTTAACTTAGATTAATAATAATTATTATAAGTTTATATTTCAATTTTAATCATATTCTCTCTTACAGTATTATTATTATAAGCTCTAAAAAACTTGCACCTTTACTAGTATTTGATAAATATTTTGAATTTAAGTTGTTTTGAGTAATTTTTACAAATAGCATTTTGTTACAAGAAAAATCATTTCAAACTTAGAAAATATTATGCACAACCCAATCAAAATAATTTGTTTATCAATATTTTTACTTTTCTCCAATTCTGCACTGAGTTCATCATTATTTTTCAAGAATGGCTTGAACTTTTCAGGAAACTCCAATAATGAAGAGATGAAAGCTTTCTATTCATTAAATAAAGGATCCTGGGTGGATATTGCCCAATTAGATATGAGTGATACTAGCTCTCTATCTAATTTAGTGACGTATACCAATGGTGACAGGTTAAGAGTTAAAATCATGACCCCAACCAAGCGTTTTGTTAGCGAATCGGTATTAATACCAAACGATCGTAATTCCCAACCCCACATGTTTGAAATTAAAGGAACAACATTGCCAGAAGAATTACATGTTCAGGTGGATGGCGTTCTAGGACAAGGGACGATAAAACGCTCTTTCAAAACTGATTCTGGACGTCAATATCGTATTACTACCTGTGGAGGAGCAGGTGTAATCATCGCTTGTGCGGTTGGCAATTATGGTGAATTAGTAATGCAGTTCGCAGGCATAGCGACAATGCCTGTATTCTCGGGTTCATCCTATATTGATGAAAAGTTTTTCGACAAACTTGAGAAAGGTAAACAGGTCGAATTAACAGCTAGAAAAGGACACTATTTCGGCGGCTTATTCTATCACGAGGTCAAAGTTTGGGATCGAGACGTCGGTGAAATCTTTGATCTTAAAGCTGGCGGATTAGGGCTTGGTGTAGGCGACGCAATATCTATCAAATTCACACGTTGGTAATATAATAGTATTGAGAATCAAATGAAAAAATTAATTTTATCACTGAGTTTATTAGCATTTTCTGGCGTGCTGGAAGCAAGCCCTCAAGCGCTAGCAACCACAACAGAAAATGAGTTGTCGGCAACACATCAGACCGCTATAGGGCCATGGAGGCTCATCGGCATCAACGGTGAGACCCCGAAGCACAAATCATTAATACAAATTGCTCAGAAAAATATTTACGGTGATACCGGGTGTAACCGTTTTTTTGCTCAAATTATTACTTTTGAAAAAAACACATTGGAGCTTACCTCTATTTCCAATACAAGAATGGGGTGCAGCATAACTCAAGCGGCACAGGAAGCAATAATCTTAAATACTCTAGAGGAGGGGGTATCTATCGTCTATGACAGAGTCAGTGAATTACTAACTGTCAGAGGACAACACAACACACTGATCTATGCATCAGTAAAATAGGGTCATTATTTTATAAATAAAACTGCAATCTAATGATAAAGAGAACTATGCTAGATAACTCTCTTTAAAATACTTCTATCAATCATTATAAGTTAAGGGCTTAATTATATGAAAAATAATAAAAATTTATCAATACTCAGTCTTTCAGTCTTACTTCTCTCATTCAATACTTCTGCTGAAGAGTGTGATTTCAATAGTCTAATTGAAGAAATTAACATATCGAAATATGAGCAAAATTTCTCTGAATATTTTTCTCCATCCATTCTACATGAATTCAGAATGGCAAAATATAGAGAATATAACACTGTTGACTATCTACAATTTGAGATTCATGGAGAAGAACATCCTGACTTTGGAAAATTATTAAAGCAAATTATGATGGGGCATATTGCGCGTATTACCCAAGATAAATCATTGGCTGATAATTACAATATTGATACTGTCTCCGCTTCTGCTGACAGATTTAAAGCGAACATTCGATCAATATCACACCTTGATGACTACGAATTTTTTAACCAGTACTTAACGAACTCATACAGAGACTCAAGCCTTCATTATGATTTTCTTAAAGAAGCGATTACTTCTTTGTCTGTTCAGATTGATAAAACGCCGGTGAAGACTTGTGCTTATCAAGTTAATACTAATATTGGTAGAACTGACTTTGTACAAAATGTGACTTTTAAAATGAATAATGGAGTCATCGTTTCGCCTTCTCCGTTAGTATCAATGTTTGATTACCAAGCTGGTGCTTATAAGAATGAGGACATCCCGGATAATGCTGAGAGTGGAATAGATTTTGCCGATGTTCCCACTCATCTATATCCAGAAGGAGTTCAATGGTGGCGAGTCGATGATAGCAACCAATAAGTTTTGGCTAATTAATTAAAGTACTTGTCCTCAAATTAACTTTTGAAGTAACAGATCTATGCTTTATCTCTCTGAATAAGTATGAAGATCATGTTTAGCCGAGAGTTAACTGAGAGACACTCTCCTACAGAGCCGCTACAATCGTAGCGGTTCTTTCTTAGGCTCTACCTTTAAATTTTCAAGAGAGTTCCTATTTACCCCCTCCCCACTAATTACAATCCAAACAATTAATAAATTTCAAGATTTAACTCGCAAAAAATAAAAAAAAGAATCAATTTGAGAACTTGTGCCGCACACTGACATAAAAAAAACAGGCTAAATTTTGCACACATTCATGAAGTTGATAGGTTGGTCCCTGTAGGGTAAATACTCTATTAGTGATAAAAATTAAAATAAGGACTTTTTATGAGACCATCATTCTCGATCAGTATGGCGCTTGCTACCACAGTGGTTGGCTTCCATTCCTATGCAGACAGCATCAACACAACTACCTCGTCATTAACCTCAACCAACGTTGCTGAGCAAAAACAATCGTTAGCATTGCAGATCAGTGCCAGCTACGCCGATCTTGAGTCTTCTTTGAAAGCTCAGATCACCGAAAAAAGTTTATCGATGCCGATAGACAAGCTGAATTCAGCTCAGCCCTACTCGACCTTCTCTAGCGAGATGCAAAAAGCCGATCTTAGCTATCGCAAGATAAAAGGTATCAATAACTTCAGTGATTCCGTTCTTGAAATCCGCATGGCTGATGAAACCATGATTGACGCTTGGAAGGATGGTAAGAGCCCGCTGTTCGCATTCGAACCATCTGGTGACGATGCCGATTGGCAATACATTGAAGCGTATGACGTGTACGGGCAAGTTCATGAGTTAGACGTCTACCAAATGCCGGACGTTCCTGTCTTTGTGATTGATAGTGATGGCGCCAAAGAGCTCAAAGCGGGCCTGATGGCGATGCAAGCAGAGCTGAACCAGCTTGGCATAGCTACCCAAATTAATGCCGACGGTAAAAACAGTGCCGACAACACTCAAAAACAGCCTCTAATCGGCAAGGCTCGTCACTCTATATCCGAATCAGAACCGGAAGAGCTGAACACGACTCAGCTTACGAAGATTCGTTTAGCGGTGGATAGAGAACCTTGGATCTCAGGTAAAGCCGAAATCTACGCGATCGTAACGGGCGTTGATGCCAGCCGTTTAGAACCGCAAATTGACTTAGTTGAAATGCCTTATCTGGATTACAACAAGCACACCTATTACCCAAATCAAACCATCATTTTTTGGCCTCGTTACCGCTGGGGCGCAGCAGACATTATTCTGATGGAGCACGATGACGGCACCGACTATAAAGAGCTTGCAAAACTGCTTGTCAAAGCTGCAGAAGAGGTACTGAAGATGATTCCTGATCCAGAGGTACAGGGTTATGTGATCATCCCGCAGATCACTAGTAAAATCATTGAGTTGATTCCAAATAATATCTTGGTTAACGATGATGACTTTGTAGACGTGTACTACACCCTACTGCAAAAAACGCCTTATGTTGACCGCCCTGGCGCGGGTGGTAACGCGGTCGCATCTTTCGCTCCAGTCACCATACTGCCTACTGAGTAACACTTAGCACATAACTTTGGCTGATAGGACCTGCTATTGTGTATTTAGTGGCGATCTAGCCCGATAGAACGAGCGAAAGAAACGAGCCCTTCCTAAAAACAGGAAGGGCTTTAAATCTCGTAGACCCAGCACTCTTGCTGTGTATCGAGTAGTTCCGATTTACCACTTTCTATCTGATATGTATAAAACTGGTTCAGAGGAGGTGAGTAGACATGTAATGTAATAAGAGGCTCATCGTCAGCCTGTAAGTTAGATATCTGGTGTATGTCATTATCTTTGCTAACCGTCACATTACCCTCTTGATATTGGGTCGACTGAGAAGCAAAAATATGTCCATTAGCTGCCTTCTCAAACACCGTTTCTGTTGCTTCACCATGTAAAATCTTTACGCCACACGAAGTATTTAAATGATCGTGTATTTTACTTCTTTGTCCATTAAGCCAACTCAAAATTAAAACTTCGCAATGTTCACTCTTAAAAAGTCTTTGTCGAGAGTATGTCTCCTTATCAAAACTCGCCAACGACTTGATCTCTTCTTTAGTCAGTTCTACGTGATCCAGTATGAAACGGATAGAGGCTAAAGATATGGGTTTATTCGCTAGCTGTATTTGCTCTATAAACTCATGAAAGTTAAGCTTATAACCGCCATTAATTAACTCAGATAGGGTAATGGATTTCATCAGGTTGATATCAGTACGTTGCAAAATAATCACCTTGGCTATGCTTTCGCTTTTCCAAACTTGAAGTTCGAAAGTTCTCTTTGGATGATGAGAATATGGCTGATTTAACTCAGCAGAAGTCGAAGGATACTAGCACAAGAAACAAAAAATTAACATTACGCGTCGTGCATTTACATTTACACAACAAAACACCTAGTGATCTATTCTAGAATTTGTAATTGTCATATGATCATTAATTGGGCAAAAATGGCAGACTTTTTGAAAGTGCGAATAAAATGTAAAAATTATAGTGTAAAAGCCCACAATGTGAATAAACATTCAACTAGTAAAAGTTTTGGACAAAGATGGGTAGGCAGAATAAAATCTAAATAGATAACACTAGATTCGAAAATGTTCCTTGAACTCCATCAGATCCAACAATTAAACGTGCCCGTTAATGGTCGACTGTATCTGTGATCCATCAGCGTAGTCTGTTCGAGCTGCAACTTATCTCATCAAAAGTGTGGAAAATTAAGAGTTCCCTTTATTTAAACTATAAAATTTTGCTTCGTTTGGACTATTCTGACAAGTACGTTAATCTTTATCTTCAATCGTGAAAATACTGTGGATAATCAGTCGCTTTGATTTTCGCCCTTAAGGGCTACGACGACAATACTTTTAGAAGCACTTCATGCTACTTTCAAATTCAGTAAAAGCCACTCTAATTAGCTTACATTCATCGTTTTTATTGCGGCTGGCTGATTTTTTTTCTGAAAACGACACCCTATCCCCATCAAGCTCTGCATATATATCCGTCCCCCACGTATACCCAAAGTCTTTCGCCATAGTGCTTATATCACAACTAAAATATCTAGCCTTTCCCCCTAACCTAGAACGCATATACTGAACGATTTTCTTATCAGATTTCCAACCCATCTTGTTGTACTCATAGTGTTGTTCAAAGTTTCCAACTAAGTACCACGAGGTACAGCCATCAGCTCCACCAGATTTCAGTATCTCGAAAGTTTTTTCAATTTCATCCTTAGATGCTCCAGGAGAAATATGCGTGCCTATTATTCCGATGTTAGGTACAACTCCTGTTATGGTGATACATTGAATCACTCCTGGATATATGATTCTTTTTCCTGCAGCTGAGACTACATATTCATGCACTTTTTGCTCTTCTTCAATTGGGTGGAGCTTAGCTGTTACCCTCATCTCTTTATTTAATTGCCTCTCGCTTCTATTGGGAAGTGCTTTCGCTCGATTACGAGCCCATCGTTTCTCATCTTCGGCTGAATAAGTTAGTTCATTTCTGCGTTCAGTGCGCTGGCGTGCTGCACGTTCTCTTGTGTTTTCTTGTATCTCTTCTGAAGCTACAGGAGCGGATTCATATCTCATGGTGTCGGCTTTACTGATGTAAAAAGATAAGAGCCATATTGCCAGTGCTTTATTGGCATCAGCAAGGTGCCCCGACAATTAGATGATGAAAAGGGTTAATTTCAAGGGCAAAACAATCGAAATGAAGTCTCAAATCACGTTGAATTACAGTATACAAATAAGTTTTTATAGGTACACAAACGAGTCTCATTGATAGTGTATCGTAGACAAGACGGACCACGATTATGTTATCTGTAGAGCAACTAACTATATTTCTTTAGTAAAGAAAGCTAGCGCCCATAGAAACTCAGGTGATATCTTCAGCCCCTTACGCTTCTTAACCTCCTAGTTACCCCCTGAACCAGCAGGTTCGGAATCACAGGTATCTTGTGTTTGCTGCCCGTCGGACATTTAAACTCAATTCCCGCTTTAGGCACTCAATCCGACCAATAATCCTTTATCCAAGGGATCAAACCTATTTACTAGTAGGTAGTTTGATGTTATTGTCATTACCAGCGATAACAAACGTCGCTTTTTACAGCACTTAGGTATGCAATGCATAGATCCTATGTGTATCCATTAGAGTTTATAACTATGAATGTGAGGAAAAATAATGTCAGTACAACAAGCTAATGCAGTATGGCAAGGCACATTAAAATCTGGCAAAGGTGTAATGAAATACGGCGAAATAGAAGGTCCATTTACTTTTGCCTCTCGCTTTGAAACAGGTCCGGGAACAAATCCAGAAGAGTTAGTTGGTGCAGCTCACGCTGGCTGTTATTCGATGTTTCTATCTGCTTTATTGTCAGAAAAAGGTTTCAATCCAAACATTAATACGCAAGCGAAAGTTCACTTAGGTGAAGAGGATGGTCCAAAGATCACTCACATTGAGCTTGACTCTAAAGTATCTGCTGAGGGCTTAGAAGAGAAACTCTTACAAGAGCTTGGCGCACTAGCTAAAGAAAAATGTCCTATTTCACGCCTTTTTTCTGGCGCAGAAATATCCTTGACACTTACTCTTGTTTAGATTGAGAACACTATACTTAATTAACCTAATCCCGAGCCGATTGCTTAGACCCACGAATTAATATTCATCTATGGTTAATAAAAGAATTGACAGCAGATATCTGCTGTCAATTAAAGGCAAATATTATGAATTTTTATTTGATAGGATCATAAAGCGACCTGTTGCTAGACCGTAAATTCCGTCATAAGAGCCAATTGAGGCGGTAACCCTACCAACATAAACAGGAAACTAAAATAAGTCCCCCTCCTCGGACTACGGAGTCAGTGAAGCTGGTAACAAAGGCCTATAACATTAATAGTATTGGTATGAAAAACCTGCCATCACTTCCTTCCCATTTCATAGTAATCTCGCCAATTATTCACTTCCACATGCTTTTATCAGCACTGATGTATCAAGACGACCAAGGCCTCTTTCTTGTAAGGAGAGGTATTGACGATCAACTTCTTGAGTAAGAGGGAGAGACAATCCATTTTTTTCTGCTTCGTCAAGACAAAACTTGAGGTCTTTGCGCATCCAGTCAATTGCAAACCCAAAGTCAAACTTGTTCTGAGACATAGTAACTGCACGGTTTGCCATCTGCCATGAACCTGCTGCTCCGTGCTTTAAAACATCCACAACCTGTTCCATATTCAGACCTGATTTCTGGGCAAGAAGCACCGCTTCACTGAGTCCTTTTAAAACTCCAGCGATACATATCTGATTAACCATCTTACATCTCTGGCCTTGTCCGTTATCACCCAGCAGAACAGCTTGTTTTGAATAACTTGAAAGTACTGGCAAAGCGGCGTTAAAAACATCTTTTTGACCACCGCACATGATGGTTAATGCGCCATTGTCAGCTCCTGCTTGACCACCTGACACCGGAGCATCAATAAAATGTATGCCCCTCTCTGCACACTTAGAAGCAAGCTCTTCAGCCAACTCAGCTGAAGTTGTTGTGTGATCCAGTAATACCGAACCTGCACGCATACTATTCAGAATACCTGTATCACCGTATACCACACTTCGAACGTCATCATCATTTCCGACACAAATCGCAACAACATCAGCCCCCTCAGACGCTTCTGATGGTGTAACCGCAAATTTCCCCTGATATTCAGTTGTCCAGTTTTGAGCTTTTGAAACCGTACGATTATAAACGGTAACGTCAAAACCACGATTTGAGAGGTGACCGGCCATTGGATACCCCATTACCCCCAAACCAATGAAAGCAATCTTTGAAATTTTATTTGAATTATTCATTTCTTTTCCTTTTGACTAGGATGAACACAACATTGACATACACTAATCGATCACATTGACATATGTCAATGTGATCGATTTACTTATGTTTAAAATTTTTTAAATGAATTAAACTAGATATCTATCTTTGAAAATTATGGAAGTATCTTCAGGAGCACCAGTGAGCAACGCCAAGTTTGTCAAAATTGCCAAGGTTATCGAGAGTCGTATAGAAACTGGGGAATATCAACCTAACTCAAAGCTTCCGACTCACAGGGTTCTTGCTGATGAATTAAAGACAACACCAGCGACCGTTGCCAAAGCTTACAGCCTACTCGCAAAAAAAGGGAAAATTGAATCATACGTTGGCCGGGGAACTTATGTGAGTGAAAAGTCTGGTTTAGGTAAAGCGATTCAAGCCCCTGAACATAGCGATAGCTATAATTTTTCTATTCTTCAGCCTTGTCTGCACAAAAATGTCGACTCGCTTCAGCGAGCTTACCAGTCCACAGCGATGACAATCACGTCGGAACTGATCGGCTATGTCGAGCATTCAGGGCATGAAATCCATCGTCAAGCCGGCGCAACTTGGGCTGAACATTATGGTCTCGAAGGCGGGAATGCAAACAATACGATCCTAACCAATGGAGCACAACATGCGCTGTCGTTACTCATCGATGCAATGACTAAGCCTGGCGATACTATTGCTGTAGAGTCTCTCACTTACCCCGGTATTTTTGCTATAGCCAATCTTTCTCAGCGCAATATAGTTGGGGTTCCGATGGATGCATATGGTGTTTCCCCGGACGCTTTAGACTCGGTTATTACAATGCACAAGCCTAAATTGGTGATTATCCTTCCGTCGCACCAGAACCCGACCGGAATCACTATGCCAGAATTTCGCCGGGAAGAGCTTGCAAGGGTTATTCGTCGACATAACATATGGCTCGTTGAAGATGATATTTACTGTTTTCTTGATGAGACGCCAATACCCGCAATCAGTAACTATATTCCAGAACTCTCTTTTCATATATCTGCCTTATCAAAAGCAATCAGTCCCGCTATGAGATGTGGATACATCAAAGCCCCCGATAGTCAAGTTGCTTTGCTAAATGCCTACATACGCTCGACTATATGGCTTCCGTCTCCGATTAACTTTAATGCTGCAACACACCTTATTGAAACAGGAGAAGCATTTGATTTGGCCAACACTCAACGTAGCACTGCTCAAGAAAGGCAGTTAATAGCTCGTGAAATCATACCTACGATTAAATGTCGATCCACCGGTTATCATATCTGGTTGCCTTTACCAGAACAGTGGAAAGCGGAACACCTAGTTCAACAAGCTAAACATCACAATATCCTTGTCAGCAGCGGGAGCTATTTTGATGTAAACGGAATAGAAGCGGGTCATATCCGTCTTTCATTAATGAAAGTTAACACTGAAGCAAGATTACGAGAAGGTCTTAATAAATTAAAGTCTCTAATGGATTCAAACGTAAATACTATGCTCCCTTTCTAGTCTGTGGCTAGATGTATTGATTAATTAGAGCCTTAACTGCTGTAAATAAAGTTTGGATAGGACACAAAAAATATTCTCCATGCATACGCTTTTTGCAGAATCCGAATAAATTTGAAGAGCACATCAGCTCATATCAGGCGAAGTTTCAATTTTAAACTCACATTAGCGAAGCTCATCTTTCGTTATGTAGTATCCATTTCTTAGATTTATATTGATGATGGCATTAATTAAACCGGAACCGGGAAAATCAGCAACAACGATTCCCACATATTCTAGCCTATTATCTATAATATAATTTTTGGTCAGAGTATTAGTTCCTTCAAAAGCAATTGAGCAAAGACCGATAGAGCAACCAACTCTCGGGAAATCTGGATAGATACTTCCCCATTCTTGAGTTATTAAGCCAGTCAAAAGCCTAGGTGCCTTTGTTTCTTGATAGGAGTGACCACTTGCTACAAAGTATGGGAAGGCTCCTGTACTACCAGAAAGAAAATTGATCTGTGACTGTTTATTTTTATTTGCTTTGATTAAATGCTCTTTTACTTTCAGCCATTTGGCATATAAGTCCCAATTTGAAGTGAGTTTGTGGTCATCTTGTATGCTGAACGTATTGTGGTAGTCCAACCCGAACCATCCATATTTTCGTGAAGCAAAATTCTGCAGAAACACAATTTTCCCTCTAACTTCTTTAATCATTGGATTTTCAGCCTTAGATTTAGGTATCCAAATTATATTACTATTGCTGTTTACATACCTATTAAAAGTATCTTCAAAGGTTTCAGAGTTATTTTTAGCACTATATTCCTCTTTTACTCTTATAAAAACAAACTCTGTAGGGTTATTTTCTAAAAATGATTTAACCACTAAAAGAATATCTCCAAACATCTGCCTTTGATAAAATGGTCCATGATGTATAGCAAAAGCATTACCTATATGTCTTAATCTTATATCGAGAAATCGGATGCCTGCATCTAACTGCTGATTTATTGATAGTGTTTGGTTTCTTGGTATATCACCACCATAAAGCGCAGCAGAACCGTGTGTGCCTGGAATGGATATATTTCGAATTTTTACATCGTTATTAATTTTATTCATCCAGGGCTTATTAATCGGTAAGTCTGAGGTACCGTAATAATATGCGTTATCGTTATGTGCAAAAGACAGAAAGCTGATTGAAAGAGTACTAATGATTATGAGCATTCTGATTGTCATGGTAATACGTCCTTGTTTAATTGATAAACTTGATATAAAAATTCATAGAACAATAGCTACCGGCGCATTTTAAAAACAAAAAAACTATTTTACAAATTTTAATAATTTAATAAAAACTAATTAATCTGAGCATGTTATGTAGGGTAATATCAAGAGATGATTCTAACCTGAAGCTTTCATTAAGAGTGATTAGATTTCGCTACGAGCTATTTTTGATTGACAAGTGGTGCTTTTGCCATAATACCAGCAATACACGCCAATTTATTTTTTCAATATTTTATTTTTCTATGTTGTCTTGTCATCTTTGCAATTAGTTATTCTACTCTTGAAAGTTGGAGGATATAGATAACTCATCTTCCAAGCTTTTCTATAAAACTTTGGAACACCGCCACTAGCAATCCAGTTAATTAGCAAGCCCTAAACAAGCACTTCAAAAAACAAACATAAATTTCGCGACATAGATCACACCACCAATGCTTGGAAAAAATTAAAAATGTAAACTCAGTCAATATAACAGATTGATATTTCGAAACTAAATCTGCGATAGTTTAATTTTCACTCATGATCTGACAGAAAAATAACAATACAAATGATAGTAATTATCATTTTCATAAAATAATATGCCGCTCGTTGTTTTTGCTTCCTGTAGACTTAAGGTATTGAAGTAAATGTATAAAAAATCAATTTTGTCAGCATCTATTCTTATTGCCCTCTCGCAAGGTGCCTACGCTGAGGGTACATCCACGTTTAATGAAGTCGTTGTCTCAGCGACTCGTACAAACAACCAGATTGAAGATACTGCGGCATCAGTTGCAGTTGTCACAGATGAAAACATCGAAGAAAGTATGATAACTGGTCTTGATGAGCTTTTCGAATACACCCCGGGGGTTACGGTCAAAACTAATCCTCGACAAGGCGTTCAAAGTATCAATATCCGAGGTATCGAAGGTAACCGAATCAAAGTGCTAGTTGACGGCGTTTCCCAAGGTAACCAATTCGAATCCGGCAGTAACTTTATTAACTCGTCTCGCGTCGAAGTCGACACTGATCTTGTTAAAGCAGTAGAAGTGGTGAAAGGTGCAGCCTCATCCTTGCATGGTTCTGATGCGATTGGTGGTATTGTTGCCTTTGAAACTAAAGATCCCTCAGACTTTTTAAAAGGTCGCGATTTTGGTGGTCACGCGAAATTTAACTATTCTTCAGAAGACAACACCTTCAGTGAATCAGTTGCACTAGCAAATAAAACTGGCGAGCTCGAGTCATTAGTTGCTTACACTCGCCGAGATGGCAATGAGCTTGATAACTTCGGTGATTTGCTCGACGCCGATACCGCTGCAAATAACTTATTAGTTAAATTACAATACCAGTTAAATGCAGATCATAGGCTTGAATTTAGCGGTAACTATATTCGCAATGAAAATGATGGCAATCAGTCATACAGTGGCTACACAGATGGACGAAGCGAAGATACAACAGAACAATATCAAGTTGGTATAAAGCATATTTGGGATGCTCAAGCATCAGTTGCTGATACATTAACGTGGCAACTAGATTACTTAAGTAAAGATGAAAGAGGCTTAACACATCGTGTTAAAGGTATAAATAATCAGCTTAAAGACTATACATACAGCGATGAAGGACTCCAGTTTGACATGCAGTTAGATAAGTATCTAACGTTTGGTGATACTGAGCATTATATCGTCTACGGTGCATCTTATTTAGGTAAAGACATTAAAAATATAAATAACGAATACAACAGCTCAAGTCCTGATAGAGAAATGTTTTACATGCCATCAGCCACTGAGCATCGTTATGGGTTCTTCCTTCAGGATGAGATTACGGCAGGAAACTTTACTGTTACTCCGGGTATTCGTTACGATTCGTTTGAAACCGATCCTGGTGATGCAAGTGCTAACCAAAGTGGTAACACTCAAGACGAGTACCAAAAACACTCCGATTCTGCATTCACTGCTCGCCTAGGTACTTTATATAGGTTAAACGAAACACACAGCTTGTTTGCACAAGTCAGCCAAGGCTTCCGCGCTCCAGATTTCAAAGAACTCTTTTACTCATATGGCCATTCAGACGCGGGTTACATAAACAAACCAAACCCAGATCTTAAGGCAGAAGAAAGTATTTCCTATGAATTTGGCTGGCGTCACAACAACGAGTTCTCGAGCAGTGAGGTCTCTCTATTCTACAGCGACTACGAAAACTTTATCGAATACCGAACGATCAAGGGCGATTGGACGGACGAAAGCCCAGCGATAAACCAATATGTGAACGTTGGCAAAGCAACAATCAAAGGTATTGAATTCTCCAATCAACTGTCTTGGGATAAGTTCATGCCAGTTAAGGGCTTTAGCTCTCGAGTTGCTGCAGCTTATACAGAGGGTGAAAATGGGGATAACGATCCGCTTAACAGCGTTAATCCTTGGAATATAGTTGCTGGCTTAAATTACGACTCTGAACAGGATTGGGGCTCTTCATTAACGGTCAATTACATTGCCTCAAAAGATAGTAGCGATATCGACGGTGAAAATATCTTACCAATTTCTTCAGCAACGGTTATCGACGTAACCGCATACTATAAACCAATCCAAGATCTGACTCTTCGAGCAGGTGTATTTAATGTGGCAGACGAAGAATACTATAATTGGAATGATGTACGCGGCGTAGAAACTGAAAATAAAGATCTCACACAAGCAGGTCGTAACTGGGCTATCACGGCAAAATATGAATTCTAGTCAACTCTCATAAATACAAAAAGCCCGACAAGCTTGTCGGGTTTTTTGTACTTTCATCCCTACGCCACCGGAAACACAACTCTCTCGCTGAATTCTACACCTAGGTGCTTGTTGCAAAAACCAAACAACCTACAAGATCTTCACTAGGATTCTAACTGAACAATAGTTATGACCAAACTCGGCTTTAGACGGCGACATTTCCCCTTAACTAATCTAGATTTGCCTTCATTGGTATGACTCTAATTCCATGATAAATACTAAGTTTGGTGATGCGCTTTCAGAAGGAGATATTCCTGTTAATCACACCACCTCTCCACCAGCCAAAAAATGGAAAACAGCCGCCCGAAAGCACAGTATTTTCATCGCATGATGAGTTAATCACGACGACCTTTCAATTGAAATTTTGGGTCATGTAAGGTATTGGCACTGAATTTCCAACCACCATTAGACGCTCTATTCCTTCCTTTGACAGTCAAATCAGACTCAACACGCTCTACCTTTACTTGATTGCCCTCACTCGTTTTCATGTCAACAGTTCCTGTATAGGCGCCATCCGCAGCAAAAACAACATTCATTGAAGCAACCATTAATCCAAGTACAATTACCTTATGCATATATTAGCCCTTTATTTTTTCAATTTTTATTCGGTTAGTTACGGTATTTCTTTTATAAATCAGCTTTCACATCTTTAAAGGTCCGGTTTAGTTTCGACCCGCCATAACGCCGCCATCGACATTTAAAATCGTACCCGTTACCCAAGAAGACTTATTTGACAACAGATATTCAATCGCATCAGCAACATCGTCTGTAGAACCAATACGACCGATTGGGTGAAAATCATTAAAGCCTTCTAGTGCTGATTCAATCTCATCTTCAGCGATGAATGACTTATAAATTGTCGACATCACGACTGCTGGAGCCACAGCGTTTACACGTACACCGTGGTCGCCTAGTTCAATGGCCAAATTTTTTGTCAGTGCATGCAGTGCCGCTTTCTGCATAGAGTAAGCTGAAGAAGGCGTTGCTTTAATTGCTTGATGTGCCCACATAGAACCGATGTTTACAATGGCGCCACCACCGTGTTGTTTCATATTTTTCGCAACGGCTTGTGTAATGAAGAAGAAAGCACGGTTCATATCTAACTGAAGGTCGTAATCTTGCTCAGAATGCTCTAGGAAATCGACAGGTTTAAAGAAACCAGCTGCGTTCACCAAGTAGCCAATGTGACGTTTTTCTGCATTTAACTGTTCAATAAAGCTTTGAACAGCAGAAGGGTCGTATAAATCAACCTGAGCAGTTTCAACATGACCATTCGTGGTTGATTCCAGATCCAATTTTGCTTCAGCAAGATTCTGTTTGTCATGAGAGAGAATCATTACAGGCACACCAGACTTAAGCAGTCGCTCTGCTGTTGCTTTACCCATACCAGAAGAACCGCCAACAATTAGTGCAATAGAAGATGTGTTAAACATAATGAAATCCTTAATTTAAAAACTACCTATCAATAGGTAGTTAGTTTATTCAAAAAAATGGAGGAGTAGTAGAGACCATCTCCTCGTCAGTGGGTGTACTTTAAGATCAGTTCGGTTTCACGTCAATAACTTTATCTACCTACTAGAAGGTAGTTATTATGAATTCCACTATAAGCTCTTTCAAATCAGCAAGATAGGGACAATCAATTTTATAAAAATACTTATTTGGCCTTGTTGAAAAATCTCTAAAACACCAATTGAAGAGTCAAATCCATATTTTTCCAAGACTCAGTTTTTAGACATAAAAAAGCATTGTTACTTGAATCCGTAGAACTAAATAAAAAAACTCTACTCTGCAACACCTCTCAGTTATCCGAGCTCCATACCTGAAATTACAAAGCAACTAACTGGCAGCAGTACAACAAAGCCGCTCTGCCTTCCTCAACAAACTTTTTAACATATTTAGAATTTACGAAGGAATTGAGGTGCTCATACGGGCACCTCACAAATAACTTCCATCCCTTGCAACAATCCGAATCAGTGAGCCATAAAAGTACACCAGTAAAAACTTTTACATCGGAATGTATTTATCAAAACTCAACTGTGAGAGCGTTACTATGATTAGTAAACCGAAGAAGTTAACTTAGTTCTTACTTGCCAAACTTGAGGAAAGAATTGGCGATCAATCAATCTGGTTAACTTCTCAATCGGCTTACCTCTGGTTCCTTGAGTATTCATCCCCAAAGTTCTAACGGCAAGTTTGTAATGATATGTGCGCCATAAGCTGACATTCTCATCCCAGTCAATCAAAGATTCCATCAAAGCGAATAATGGAGTATGGGTTTGCGATTTGTATAGGTTGACAAGGTCAATGTCTTTCTCTGACAAATAAGTCTCCACCGCAATGTTTAACTGCTTGGCTATAGACTGAGTTTCACGCCAACCCGGTGATTCTATACCTGAGCCATTACCCAGTGCAGGCCGTATACCTTGGAAATCCCATGGAGTCATAGACTTTAATATACTCAATTGCTCGATGATCTGAGCAACTGCCAGTGCTGCTCTTCTGACATGAGTCATGGCTTGTTGAATTTTTTCCTGTTCTATCGATGATCTTGCCTGCTTCAACTCATAGCAACTTAGTTTGAGCCATAGCTCCGTCGATTGATGCACAATTTGAAACATCATCTCATCCTTATGGATCAGCTTTTCATCAGGCAGTTGAAGTGACAACAAAACATCGGTCTTCATGTAGCGTGCATAATCATTACGCCCTTCACCATCTAATACTGCACAGTTATCCGTTTTCATTGATTCTAAACCTCAAAAAATCAACATCTTAATGGCTAGAAAATAAAATAAGCAACCAAATGCATATTAAATCTAAGAAGTGTTAGCTAGTTCTAAATAAGCTTAACTATTAATAAATGGACGCTCATTTAACAATAACCTAGAGTCCCTTTACGGGTAGAATACAACAAGCCAATACAAAAAATTAAAGACATATATCAATGAAACTCAAAGCAACATGCTCAGGTAAGTTTTGGTCGCCGATCTATGTTGGTTTAACTGATCGTATACAAAACGCAGGTTCTATCATTTTGAGTCTCTCTCGCGGCACTCTCGAGTTGAGAAGTGCCATAAGTGCAAATTGCAGTCTTTTAGTTTTTGGGAGCAGCGCGTTAGAACTTCTAACTAAGTATCATTTTGACCATGAGCAACATAGCCCACAGAGTAAACTTCTCCCCTGCTATCATTAATGCCGTCAGAACTACTCAACCACGTCACCCCAATTGTTTCCCACGAAGTATAGTTTAGTCCGTGAACATCTTTAGGCTGACTCAGATTCTTATAAATGCACGCAAGGGAGTGTTGAGAGGTCGGCACCGTTGGCTCCTCATCAACATACCATACTTCAACCTTCGGGCGACCAAAATGTTCACAAACCGCTTTAAAACCATCACTTTGAAGAAATGAGGCCATTGCATGATGATCTCTCCAAACATAAAAAGGCGCATAACTATTTATAGGATTTTCATAACTTTTAGCATCTTTACGTGAATATAGAAAAGCCTTCAAAATTAACCCTGGAACCCCATCAAAAAGGTGACCTTTTTCTTGAATTCTTTTCTCAATAGACTCCATCGGATAATCAGATGGAAGAACTACTTTATATTGCATAGCGATCATTTCTATCTCCTATTTACTGAATACTCTATCTAAGCTAACGGCGTTACTTACACGCTTAATCACACTGTCAGTTGCAAACCACCGAACATAAAAAGCCAAATGAGTTAACGTTTCTTTGAATTCTCTGTTAGTGATCCCGTAAGTTGTTGCGAGATCTATGTGCGGGGGCAATTCTTTAAGCCTTCCTAACAAGGCTAGGTTTGTAAGCGTCACCCGACAGTACATTTTTAGTTAACTCGTTTAGCCTCGGGGTAATCGTTAATTTATCTTGGTTATTAGTCATTCCATTACTTCCGATTTCAAAACCGATGTTTATAATGACATCTGCAGACAATTCGAAAAATCAAAACATTCAGGACAATAAATTCACAATTTTGGGACATTCAGTGATATGAAAGATACGGTATTGGATCTTCAGGCTCTAAAAACATTCGTACTTGGCATTGAATATAAAAGCTTTGCCCTCGCGGCAAAACATCAACACAAGTCAACATCTGCTGTAAGTGCACATTTGAAAAAACTAGAAATGCAGACTGATTCCACACTAGTAAAGAAAGAGGGCCGATATCTATTACCAACTGAGCAAGGAGAGTATTTATTGAGCTACGCAAAGAGAATGCTTGCTCTGAACGATGAAGTGTTGGAAACCTTAAGATGCGTTGATTTGCAAGGCACAGTAAATGTTGGGTTACAAGAAGATTTTGCAGAAGAAATTCTCACCGAATGCCTTGGACGCTTTAGTCGCATTAATGAACAAATTCATATGAATACAATGATCGAGAGGTACGCTGGACTAATATCGGCTATTGAAGATGGTTCACTCGATATATCTGTTACTTGGCAAGGCGTTAAGCGAACTCCATACTCTGATACCATTGCCCATACTCCAGTACATTGGGTATCCTCACCAGATTTCCCCCTCGGTCATTTTCTCGAAAAAAATATACCTTTACCATTGGTAGTGGTTGAGCCAAATTGCCTTTTTAAACAGAAAGCCATAGAAGCGTTGGATGCTGAAAGAATAAAATGGAAAGTTGTATACCAAAGCCAAAGTCTCGGTGGTGTCTGGCCTGCTGTACACGCGGGAATAGGTATTACAGTTCGAACGAGCATGGGTTGTCCAGCTCACCTCGAAATCATCAAAAAAGGATTACCAGAATTGGGAAATATTGGCGTTCAAGTTCATCGTTCACAAGCAGCAACTGACAACGTGAAGGAAAAGTTGATTGATCTAATAACAAGGGTGATTAAAGCGAACTACAGCTGACATGAATAACTTTTATTAAGGCAAATATCATATACAGAATACGAATGAGTAAAAGCACTAAACACACTTTTGAGCTAGGAAGTGCATCGGCTAAAAAACTCGACCTGAGAAGCTTTGGACAAAAGCACGTTGGGGTATGGATTCTAACGTGCCCAAATTGGATTAGAAAAAGTATCTTGAATCCTTAAATATTTTTTTATATCAATAACCACTCTGTAGACAGAACTGACATCAGTACTTTATCGACAAATTCACCATTACGAAAACCTGATTGTCGCATCACGCCCTCATGTTTATAACCTGCATTTTCATAAGCCTTAATCGCACCGTAATTAAGAGAGCTTGCTGTAAGCTGAACTCTGTGCAAACCAAGAGTTCGTATAGCGTAATCTGTTACGATTTTTGTTACTGATGTACCAACCCCCTTACCCCAATAACTTTTTTCTCCAATAAGAATGAAGTATTCACCGCTACGATTTAGAGTACTGATCCCAGATATACCAGCATACCCAAGTAGCTGATCATTTTCGGTGCTACATATACCGAAAGATATATTTTTAGGATCTGAATTTATGGATAAAAGCCATTCCTCGATATCTGATTTTGATTGAGGATACGCGTATGAAGAAAGACTATAAAGTGTAACTTCACGGTCACGAGACCACTTGTAAAATGCTTCCTTATCTTCCACATCCAGTGAACGAAGATAGTAGCCATCTAGTTCCAATTGCATGATTTTCCCTATAATCTCAAAGTGGCATATAACACCCTGTTATTATGAATCCCCTCATAATTTCATATAAAACAATGAGTAGACGAGTACCACTCATTCTGATCGAATGAATTTCGCCAAAAACACACCTGATTAAATGGATTTAATAGGGAGCCCTAACGATGCGCGATATTCAAATTCTACAGCAAACTATAGAGAATCAATGCCCTGAAATTCACAAAAAACGACTTAGATCTCTAATGCTTGCAACCAAAGCGGTTCTTGATGGCTCTGTTCTAACACTCACTAAAATTGGAAGAGCTCTCGATACTGATACCACAGTGAAACATGCCATCAAACGTATCGGCCGACTGCTTGGTAATCGCAATCTACATCGTGAAAAAGAATCCATATATAGATGGCATGCCTCCTTTATTACACATGCCAATCCATTTTCGGTGGTACTGGTTGATTGGTCTTATGTTCGAGAACAACTGCGCTATATGACATTACGCGCTTCGGTATCTGTCAAAGCACGCGCCGTCACACTTTATGAGCAGGCATTTGAGTACAAAAGCTATAACTCACCCAAGAGCCACCATCACTTTCTCGATAAGCTGCAATCTCTGCTCCCAAAAGGTGGCACACCTATCATCGTCTACGACGCAGGTTTTAGAAATACATGATTTCGGCAAGTCGTCAATAAGTGGTGGTTCTTGCTTGGGCGTGTACGTGGTGAACTCTCGATTAAGTGTGGCAAAGACTCTTGGCAATGGAATAAAACGTTTTACCCTCAAGCAACAAGATAGCGTCAAAAATTAACTATTGACGCCATAGTCTCTTGTTATGTGCGTGCTTAAACTGAATACCTTTGCTAACAGAACAGCTAATCGATATAAGAGGCGACCGCAACTGCACCAAAATAAAGTTCAAGTGCGAAATAAAAAAGTACACTTTTGGAGACTTTCTTCTTTAAAAGCACTTTAACCATAAGAAGTGTGACAATGACGTATACGATGGCAACAACATTCTATCCCTACATGTAGCTTGAGCCTAACCGTGGCTACCCAACCGACAACACTTAGTAACCCGAACAATCAAGATGCTGGAAATGCAAAAAAGATATACAAGACTGCACCAAATACCGAGCCAGCCATGAACAAACCCAACTTAAGTGCTGTACTTTTATCCGATTCCTTTTTGGACATAGTAATTCCTTTTACTAATTTAAATTGACTTGCATGCACATCTAAACAACACGAACACCAAAGCACATAACGCCTTGTTAAGGTGTGAGGCACGCAATACCGAAGCCTCCGCATACCACCTTAACCACTAAAACCAACGCATAGTAAAAATGCCACGCGTGCCGAATCACTCTTGAACAATTTGTTAGCAGTTTTTCTGCTCAAAATTATGCTTTTATCGCATACACCGTTATGTGGTTTGAACTTTCACGCTCATAAACACTGACATGAAGCACTTGGAACCCTGCTTTCTCTAGTTCAACAACTAGATCATTTTCAGAGGTAACATGACGATATGGACTGCCATCTCTATAAGTTTCATAGCTCATTTCATTTTTAGAGCACAAGCTACTGACAAAAAACACCCCGTTTTCAGACAGTGAACGATAAACATGACTCAAGAATATGACTCGATCTGCACCGATAATGCAATGCAAGCAATTACCGTCAATAACAACATCATAACGTTCTGGAAGTTCAAGAGACGCTACCGTTAGGTCCGCTAAATAATAATTACCCTCGACTCCTGTTGCTCTGGCTTTTTCCTTTGCCCATTCGATTGCGGTTGGTGAAATATCTATACCTGTCACCTCAAAGCCCAACTTCTGGAAGGCTCTGCAATGATGTCCATCACCGCAACCTAATTCGAGCAGTTTACCTTGCACAGGTCGTTTAAATAGCTCGAGAAAACGCTCCACTAAAACTGCTTTAGACATTCGCTCGTTGCCACCCCAACCTTTCCAGCCAGCTTGGAGAGCTTCAACATACATGTCTTCATGAACTTGATAGTTTTGTTTCATATTCATCCTTGACTGCTAACGCCGCGTTAAGTGGTGAGCAACGCAGACCACCACACCTAAACCATTGTGACGTAAACACTAAAGCTGAATCAAACCGAAAATGCCGAGCGTTGGGAATCCGTCTTAAACGCTTTGTTAGCAAACAAACTCAACGACTTATGCATAACTCCATTACCACACAATCAATTCCTGCACCAAAACCGTTTGGGATGGTTTTGGTTACTGTAAAACCACGTTTCTCGTAGAAACCTTGAGTGTGTTGGGATGTTTCGATTTTCACCTTATGCAATGAGGTATTGTTCTTTATATAAGACAGTCGTAAGTCAGTTAACTGTGTTCCTATACCTTGACCATGAAGTTCTTTATGGACCAAGCCCCAAGCCAAAGAAGCAACTGATGACTTTAACCCGACACCACCACAACCAAGCAATTTCTCACTGTCGCTTTCAAGGCAAACATAGTATTCAGAACTTTCAGATAAAGCATCAAGATATTCGATAAATTCTACACGCTCTGATGAATCAAAGTATTGACCAATATTACTTTCAAACGCTTCAATACATTGCGCTCGATACTTACTACTATATTTTCGGATTTCCATATTTCCGCCTTGTTTGCTAGCGCCCTGTTAATGGGTGAGCAACGAGATACCAAAGCCGCCGCAGACCACCTTAACCACTAAAACCAACGCATATTGAAAATGCCACGCGTTGCGAATCCCTCTTGAACAGTTTGTTAGCTGCAAATTCCACCGTCAAAGATCAAACTCTAAGTTATAAACTTTGAAGACATTCACTAAAGGCTCTTCCCAACCGAGGCACACTCGTATCTGTTCAACTATGGGTTTAACTTGGCTCTTGGCCACGTTAATTTCTACTTTTAACAGTGGGTAGTTTTCCACTTTCCCCTTATCTCCAAATATGGGAGTTGAGCCATAGAGAGCTCGGTGAGACCCTGTAACCGACCCAATAGCCCAGCAGTGATCATAGTTTCCGATTTTATCGACACTTGACTCATGTAAAGTACTTAGAACTAGGCCTTGTTGCTCAGGTGTGCAAAAAATTTCTAGTTTATACATCTGATTTTTAATCTCCAAAATACCGATTGCAGCTAACGCCCTGTTAAGGGGTGAGCAACGCAATACCGATGCCGCCGCATACCGCCTTAAACACTAAAACCAACGCATAGTAAAAATGCCACGCGTTGCGAATCCCTCTTGAACAGTTTGTTAGAGCGCAACTCACAGGTTGAACAGAACTTTCAAAAGAGAATTAACCAAGGAAGAAACTCCTAGAAATAGTACTACTGGCAAGCCTATCGCTATTATCAGTTTAAACTCAACAAATTGACCTACAACAGCATCACCATACCTACCACCCAGAAACTTTCTCGATTCATCACCTACTGTCGATTTGACTTCATCTGTAACTGTCTTGCGATCTTTACCGATGAATTCTCTA
Organism: Vibrio campbellii CAIM 519 = NBRC 15631 = ATCC 25920; assembly: GCF_002163755.1. Classification (NCBI taxonomy): domain Bacteria; kingdom Pseudomonadati; phylum Pseudomonadota; class Gammaproteobacteria; order Vibrionales; family Vibrionaceae; genus Vibrio; species Vibrio campbellii. Next base: position 90,472 of record NZ_CP015864.1, on the reverse strand, counting down.
AACAGCATGAAGCCGAAAGGAGCGATAATAATGCCGGCGATAAGATATGAAATGTATTCAACTATATCGGTCATGTTCATACTTTTTTCTCCTGCGCTCTAACGCCGCGTTAAGTGGTGAACAACGCCAACCACCAAACCTAAACTATTGTACCTTAGACACTAAATTCAATTTAAACTGAGATCGCTAAGCGTTGTGAATCCGTCTTAAACGCCTTGTTATATGCGAATTTGATACAAGTGCCCTGACTCAAATTCATTCTTGGCTGCACTCTTTATTTGCCAACCCAGTTTATGCGCTACTTTTTGGCTACCCACATTATCTGAAGCTATAAACACTTTCACTTGGGTTAAGTCGATGGTTTGAGCCAATTTAAATATTGCCAGCTTGCACATTAAAACAGCTAGTCCTTGCCCCCAAAACTTATGACGAATGAAATACCCAAAGTCTAGCTCAGCATCAAGTAGCGTAACTCCACAAAAGCCAACAATTTCGTTATTTTCAACAGACCTGAACGCAAATCTGGTTTCTGATTGTTGCTCATTAACAAACCAAGCCTCAGCTTCTCCATCAGTCAAAGGTCTTCTTGGTCCCAAAAACTTCATAGTCTGCTCGTTTTGGAGCAAGTCAAATACAGCACTTCGATCACTATCAACTAGGTGTGAAATAATGATTTTGTCCAATTCTTCCTCCTAGCATATAACGCCTTGTTAAGGTGTGAGGCACGCAATGCCGATGCCTCCGCATACCACCTTAACCACTAAAACTAACGCATAGTAAAAATGCCACGCGTGCCGAATCACTCTTGAACAATTTGTTAGCTTTCTAGCCAACGAAGTACACTGAATCATTTTCTGCAAATAAACAATCCAACGGGTAAGGCAGCTCAAGCCTTGGCATATTACCTTTTGAAAACCATTTAAGGCATACCGTTTCATCATCGAGTGCGGATTGAGAACAACTTTCTACTACACATTTGAACATGATAACTGTGTATTCAACTTGATCACCATTTGGGTATGTAAAACCAAAACCCTCACCACCGAATACACCAAGTAGGCGATCTACTTTTACAGCCAAACCCGTTTCCTCGCGAACTTCCCTGATCAATGCTTGCACTGGCGACTCTTGAGGTTCGATCATTCCGGCAGGAAGGGTCCATGTGCCATCTGATTTTTGCTGAAGTAGTAGCTCTTTATTTTCATTTAAAATGACACCCGCAACGCCGGGGATAAGAAGTGGCATCGTTCCAATCTTAGAACGAACCTCTTTGATATAGTCACTTGCGCTCAATTTTCCTCCTTGAAAGCTAACGCCCTGTTAAGGGGTGAGCAACGCAATACAGAAGCCGCCGCAAACCAAGTTAAACACCAAAACCAACGCATAGTAAAAATGCCACGCGTTGCGAATCCCTCTTGAACAGTTTGTTATGCTCATTCTGCAAGAGGGCACCGAAACTTGTTATCCCTATCTTTAGCGGTAATCGTTTCACCATAGGTATAGCATTCAAGTGTCAGCTCGTTGTTTTCAATTATTACGATAAACCCAACATCAACATTGCCTAGTTTTCCTACAAATACAGGTTCTGAAACAACATGTCTGTCTATGGGTATTGAACGGGACTTTAGCGTCAAAAAGTACCCAGCACCGGTAAAATAAATCTGCTGATTAAGATCTACACTATTAACAATAGTTTCCCAGTCAATCGAAAGAGTATCGAGCGCACTTTTAATAATGACCTTTTCAAACAATTTCATCGCTTTCTCTTTGAGCATAACGCCGCGTTAAGTGGTGAGCAACGCCAACCACCAAACCTAAACATTGCACCTTAAACACTGAACCTGACTTGAACTGAAATCGCCAAGCGTTGTGAATCCGTCTTGAACGCCTTGTTAGCAATAAGAACTCAGAGGTCGAGATAGCCTCTCAATCTTTGCTGGTTAGATGGCACAGCGTCTGGGAGGGCTAAGTACGCTTCTATGTCCATAAGCTTCCAATATTGCCCCTCATCACCAAACTGAATTTCACGTAACTCACTTTCGGTTATCGTCACAGCAAGAAAATACGCATAACCAAAACCTGTATGACTATCTACTTTTTGCTTGTAATGAATACGCGATGGGCACAGTTCGATCCCGAATTCTTCTTTGAGCTCTCTGAGTGCACAATCCTCTGGAGTTTCGTTCCCTTCACGGCCGCCACCAGGTAAATCCCAGTAATTCGGATATGAGATGGAAGAAATATTATCTCTTTTATAGGTGATAATTTGGTCGTTACACTTAACAACTAACTTGCACCCCTTAAAATGTTGCACACCATCCCTCCTAAGATTGCTAACGCCCTGTTAAGGTGTGAGCAACGCAATGCCGAAGCTACCGCATACCACCTTAAACACTAAACGCAACGCATAGCAAAAATGCCAAGCGTTGCGAATCACTCTTAAACAGTTTGTTAGTTGGTGGATGCCAAGGCTAACTGAAGACCTTCAACGTCTTTGCATCCAAGGTAAATATTTTTGCCACTAGACAACTTTAATTTAAGGGCTTTACCTACTGAAGCATTGTACAGCCAGCCGTCCTTTAACATACGAACTCCGATGCCCTGATACCACTTAGTTTCATAAATTGAAACTTCTGTAATGCTTGAAACTTCGACTTCCTTACGAAGAAACCCAAGACCAAAATACCAGCCAACTTTATTCCCATTTACTTCGATCGTCATCGAGTAAAACAATGTTCCTATAACAAAGTTGATTGCCAGAGCTATGAGCACAACTCCGATATAACTAGAGGTAAAAACTATAATCGCACTGAGAATCAAAAGGATGGTTATCAATGCTTTGTTAACTTCCGATTGTTTATACATAGCTTCAACTCCTTGAACCAACTAACGCCTTGTTAAGGGGTGAGCAACGCAATACCGATGCCGCCGCATACCACCTTAAACACTAAAACTAACGCATAGTAAAAATGCCACGCGTTGCGAATCCCTCTTGAACAATTTGTTATGTGGTTTTCCCACGTAGTCCTATTAAATTTCCAAATGGGTCCTCAACTTGGCACATTGAAAGCCCATCTTCAATTTCCATTGGTCCACGATAAAGGCACGCACCGAGTTCTTCAAAATGAGCCAGGGCAACACATAAGTTATCTACTGACCAGTAAACAACTGTGCCACTTTTACCAGCACCAACCTTTTTGTCTGCTTGGACTATTTCTAGTGAGAAACCATTTATATCAAGCGCTGTGAAGTCAAAGTCAGGATGGTAAACCGGTACGGCTTCTGGAAAAGCTTTCTTGTACCATTCAAGCCCTTTCGCTACATCTGGGACATGAACAAGAACCGCTGATGGATTCATAATTTTTCTCCAACCACATAACGCCCTGTTAAGGGGTGAGCAACGCAATACTGAAGCCGCCGCATACCACCCTAAACACTAAAACCAACGCATAGTAAAAATGCCACGCGTTGCGAATCCCTCTTGAACAGTTTGTTATGTGTATTGGGCAATGACATTGTTTATGGATTTCACCGCCGCAGTCCTATGTTTCGATAATTTAAAATGTTTCGGAAGATGCAGTAATGAGATTCTATATATTCCAAACTCGTCTTCGCGACGATCAGTTGATGCGAGATAATCCCGTATAGCAAGAGCATGCTCTTTTGACCATGCCCAAAGTACTTTACCTCTTACATCAAATCGCCAATATGCATCATCAGCCCAGTGAATGTTAGTAGAGTCACTTTGATAACCACACTTCAAGCACGATACTTCACATTTAAACGACCCGCTAACTACTTCGGGTTTATAACGAACAACCTGATTATTTACATTCTTAAGGTTTGGTAATTCGTTAGCTCTTGCTTCTGCGCCGCATTTAGGACAAGAGACCGAAAAATATTGTGGGAAGCTAAACCAGTCATAGATATACGTCATTCTATCTCCGAATCATCATACACATAACGCCATGTTAAGGTGTGAGCAACGCAATACCGATGCCTCAGCATACCACCTTAATCACTAAAACCAACGCATAGTAAAAATGCCACGCGTTGCGAATCACTCTTAAACAGTTTGTTATGCTAATGTGATTCGTTGTCCGTGCGAGCCTTTCTGCCCAAGTAACCGCCGTGATGTCTTAAACCATATTGTTCTTTAGTGAAGCCATTAAGTTCCATTACTGAGATCGCAATTGCATCGCTGATTGCAAGCATCACGGCAATCGTGGTCGTTGGTGTGAGATCAAGTGGGCAAGCTTCTTTATGCATTCCCATATCTAATACATATTCACAATGTTGCCTCAGCTCTGAGTCTGGATGAGAGGTTACACCAATGATATGTGTTACCCCTAAGTGACGTGCCAGCTCTAGAATTTCGATTACCTCTCGCGACTTTCCGCTCGTGGAAAATGCGATTAAAATGTCACTTGGGCTAACAATTCCTAAATCACCATGAGCGGCCTCTGCAGGATGAAGAAATACTGACGGAGAACCAGTTGAACTTAATGTGGCTGAAAATTTATGTGCAATATGCCCAGCTTTTCCGATGCCTGTTGTTATAATTTTGCTCTGACAGTTTGCTATTAACTTAACAACGCCTTCGTAAGAGTCGTTCACGTGAACAGACTGGATAGCTTTAGCTTCCTCGCTCAATACATATTTAACTCGTTCTAGAATATCCATTTTATTTTCTCATTTGCATAACGCGCAGTTAAGGTGTGAGAGACGCAGATCCACCCTAACCTAAAATAAACTCTGATAAATCCGTGCCTATTTGGGCACTAAAACCCCAATGCGTTTCGAATCGGCTTGAACGTCTTGTTATTCCGCAACTAAAGTCGGCTATGTTTACGCCTAATCTTTTGATATGACGAGAAATTTTCGGTATGCAGGCAAAAATCGAAGCCGAAGTATTTGGCAGCTCACTACCTTAAATCGCTTTAGCGTCACTCTTTAATTGCTGCGCCATATTAAGGTGCGCTTAAAGCGCTTTAAGGCTAGCATGGAAATGACCAATATTCGCCCTTTTCGCCGCTTTTCCACCCTATTACCCCGCCACTTTCACTCTTAGGCTACAACCACGTACATTCAGCCTGAGAGATCCGTTGCGGAAATAACGCCTTGTTAAGGGGTGAGCAACGCAATACCGAAGCTCCTGCATACCACCTTAATCACTAAAACCAACGCATTGTGAAAATGCCACGCGTTGCGAATCCCTCTTGAACAATTTGTTAGGTGTTTCTCAACGCGCTCAGTACCTTAAGCGAAAATTCGTCCCAACCTGGAGCAGTAAAGGCAATATTCCTTGCCTGTTTAACTGCGTCAATAGCTTCTTTAGGGGACAGTTTTTTAGTCCTCATTAAATATGCTGCCAAAGCTAGACCAGTGCGATCTTTACCTGGTTTACAATGAATAACAACCACACCATTGCGCTCGTGGTGTTCAATAAAATCGAGCATTTGTGGGAGAGTGCTCAAGCAAAGATCCAAATCACCATCAAGAGGTGGTGCATTACTTGAAAGCGGAATATTTTTGTAGGCAATACCCAATGAGTCCAGAAGAGAAACATGCACCATTTCACCGTCATTCACAGATAGAATGGCTACTACGTTGTTATTGTATAGTTCATTGAGGTCCCACATACAGTTGTCAGGACCACACCTACCAGCCACTGATTTTTCGATAAAAAATAACTGCTGCAAAATTGTTCTCCATTAAACACTGGTGTACCCCACAAAAAGTAGACAGTACATAACTACATACTTTCATACTCAACTGGGCTGACGTGCCCCAACGCTGAGTGTCTTCTTCTGCGATTGTAAAATACCTCGATGTATTCGAAGATGCCCATTCGGGCTTCTTCGAGGGTTTGGTAGTCTTCTGCGTATATCAGTTCGACTTTCAGTCGACTATAGAACGACTCCATCACTGCATTATCCCAACAGTTACCCTGCCGACTCATGCTCGGTACACCTCCATGCTTACGCATGAAGTCCTGATATTTATATGCTCCGTATTGTACACCACGGTCCGAGTGGATAATGACGCCCTTAGGCGGCTTACGTGACTCAAACGCCATTTTTAGGGCATTGGTGATGAGCTCGACGGTCATCGTTGTCCCTAACGACTAACCCACAATACGCCTTGAATGCAAGTCCATAACTGTCGCCAAGAAGAGCCAACGGCTCTTCACCCAGATATACGTGATGTCCGTAACCCACTTCTGATTTGGTACCTCAGATTCAAAGTCTCTACGCAGTAAATTGTCAGCAACATTCGTCATCGCAGCCACATCCTTGCTGTATTTAAACCCTTTACCATTCCGTGCCCTGATACCTTTTTCCTTCATGATATCAGCCACATAATTCACGCAGCAGGCATAGCCTGCTTCGTTTAGTTCTTCTGCTATTCGCACTGAACCATAGCATGCCCGATATTGGGCAAAGGTACACATGACCAACTGTTCAAAGCGCTCTCGCCGCTTTGAACGCTCACTCGGCGTATGATGGCACCACTTATAATAGCCGCCCCGACTCACTTCTAAGGTGCGGCACATTAAGCTAATGGAATACTCACCGCCATAGCTTTCAATGAACTCGTACTTCACTCTTGCTGCTTCGCGAAGTACGCCGAGACCTTTTTTAGGAATTCCATTTCATCTTTGAGTCGCTTGTTCTCGCGCCTTAGCGCTCGAAGCTCTTCGGACTCATTCTTCGAATAATCGACACCGTCTAAGGTGTTAAACTGTTTATCAGATAGGCGTGTGAACTGGCGCTTCCAGTTCCGGATCTGCTGGGCACTGATGCCCAGCTCCTTGGCAACGGAGACAGCCGTTCGGCCAGGAAGACTGGCCAAGCGCACTGCTTCTTTGCGGAACTCTTCGGTGTACGCTGGATTACGATGTTTAGCCATAAATCACCTCTCAATTAGACCCTAGATCTAACTTAGTAAAGTGTCTACTAAACGTGGGGTACTCGGACACCTAACGCCGCGTTAAGTGGTGAACAACGCGACCACCTAACCTAAACCATTATGCCGTAAACACTTAAACTGAATAAAACCGAAAATGCCAAGCGTTGTGAATCCGTCTTAAACGCTTTGTTATAAGCGTGGTGAAGAGTAGTACAGACCTATTTCACGAAACTCAGAGCAGTATCTAAACAGTTAAAGTCTTGAATACGCTGGTAATGATTTACTCTACCACCGACAATCACTACATTAATAGCTAACTCTTTGCACGCTTCTAAGTCCCATTCTGCGTCACCAAAATAGGTAACAGGATAGTTATCAATTTGGTTGATTGCTGATTTTGCCAACTCCATAATTTTGATACGAGAGTAGTGATCATTTGATGACATAATCGCTAGTTTCTCAGTTTCAAAACCAGCTGATTCCAACTTTATCTTAGCTGTTTCTCCCCACCCACCTGTAGCAATAGAAACAACATATTCGTCACTGTCTAACAGATATGACACGAATTTTTTGGCTCCGGATACTTCTTGGGGAGGTGATGTTTTAACCGATTGCTGAACATTACGGATAAAAATAGGTTTAACGAGACTCTCTAATTCAGCTAGAGAATATTTAAGGCCTTGTTGCTCAATAAAGGTTTTTAATACTCCTCTATCTGTGACAAAGGGATAACTACCCCAATCTGTAGATATTTCAAGCCCTATAGTTTCTCGCACAGCATCAACAAAACACTGTTCATCCATTGCATATGACTGTAGTAGTGTTCCATCAATATCTAGCATTACATGATGTTTCATTTAATTCCCTTTAAGCTTATAACGCCCTGTTAAGGGGTGAGCAACGCAATACAAAAGTTACCGCACACCACCTTAATCACTTAAACCAACGCATAATGAAAATGCCACGCGTTGCGAATCCCTCTTGAACAGTTTGTTATGTTTAGACTTTCTCATAAGTGGCAATTTCACTTAGCCACCAATTTAGTTTATCGTCGATTTGAGCATGATATCGCAACTCATAGATTTCCGATATAGCATGCTGCTCTGATTCAATGTCAATGGCTTCTAGAACCAGGTTGCCCGTTTCCCACAAAGTTGCTCTAGATAGCAAGCCGTTTCCTTCAATTTCAATGTATTGAGCTTTTACTTCGTCACCAAGTTTCTCTGACAATTCAACAATTAAACTTTCACCGCTAAATATCTTGGATTTTGATGATGCCCATGAAGCTAAATATTCAAGCATATCTACACCTATAAACATAACGCCCAATTAAGGGGTGAACAACGCCACCACACAACCTAAAACATTGTGCCATCAACACTAAACATGAAGTAGAAGCAAAAGTGCCAAGCGTTGTGAATCCCTCTTAAATTGCTTATTATAAAATACCTCAATGTTTGCCCTTACAAGTTAATGCTGTCTTTTGGGTGATGAATACCATCGTAAATTTTGACCGGCTCCAAATCATAAGGATTAACACCTTCAAGACACGCAACATTAATTGCGAATTGATGTGGATTGGAGCGCCTTTGGTGATGAGTATATATGCCGCAAGTTTTACAAAAGTAGTGCTTCGCCGTCATGGTATTAAATTGATAAAGGGTCAAGTTATCTTCACCTTTTACAATTTTGAGGTTTTCAAGCAAAACAGATGCAGCAATTGCTCCGCGCTTCCTACACATAGAACAAGAGCAACGACGAGGATCTTCTAGTCCATTTGGCAACGTTAGTTCTAATTCAACTGCCCCACAATGACATTTTGCATTGTGTACTCTTTTTATGTCCATATTATTGCCTCCATGCTAACACTCCGGAAAGTGTTATAACGCCTTGTTAAGGTGTGAGGCACGCAATACCGAAGCCTCCGCATAGCACCTTAACCACTAAAACTAACGCATAGTAAAAATGCCACGCGTGCTGAATTACTCTTGAACAATTGTTATGTAGCCGACTTTCAGGCTAGCGCTTTCTGTCCAAGTTGGATTTTGGGCGCGATACCAACTTTGCGATACAAAGCTAGAGCTGATTCATTGAAAGAGTATACTTCTAACCACAGTTCTTCCCCGCCGTTAGAAATAGCCCTTTCCTCAAATGCCTCTATTAGCGCCAGTCCAACGCCTTGGTCTCTAAAACATGAATCCACTACTATTTGTTCAATGCTTGCGATTTTTCGCTGTTTGAGTGTCCAAGACTTACGGACCCATAGCTCACCAAAAACCAAACCTACTAACTGCCCATTGATTTCGGCTACTAGAAAAATTGAGCTTTCACTTTCGATTATCTTGTGTAGGTCTATTTTTTGTTCAATTTCTTCCGGTGATAAAAAGTCGTCAGGTAAATTTGCTTGATGATACTCATAAAGCTGAAACTGTAGTTTCTTGATAACACTGATATCTTCAATGCAAGCTTGGCGAATATTTAACATATATAAACCCTTTTAACTTACCGCCCTCTCGCGGCTACATAACGCCCTGTTAAGGGGTGAGCAACGCAATACAAGAGCCGCCGCATACCGCCTTAAACACTAAAACCAACGCATAGTGAAAATGCCACGCGTTGCGAATCCCTCTTGAACAGTTTGTTATGTTTGGGGCTCAAGAGTTCTGCTCAACTCTATTTCCCTACCTGCGACTAAGTTTCCAGTAGGAATAAAACCACAATTTAAGTAGAAACCTTTTGGACCACCAGTGCCATCTACAACACTTGTATAAAGAGCCGATGCTCCAAACTCGTTAAGCAACTCTGAACTTAACAACTCGATAGCTCTACGACCATAACCTTTTGACTGTTGTGCCTGATCTAGCATGAAACGCCAAAGGAAAAGTTTATCTGCGGAAATGTCTGCGTTTACCAAGATGAAACCTATTGGCTTATCATCAGCATAGATGCCACGAAACCAAGGAAAATCCATATAGTTCGCTTCAGCCAATGAAACAGCATTGCTATCAACATGATTTAATTGACTTTTAGCAACTTTCAACTGGCAGATTTCATAGAAATTATCATGGTTAATTTTTCTTAGCTCTATGCTCATACTGACAATTCCCTCCTAAAACATAACGCCGCATTAAGGTGTGAGCGACGCTTGGCTGTACTTGAGCGAAGCGAAAATGCCAAGCGTTGCGAATCACTCTTAAATGCTTTGTTATGCTTTATTTTTACCCATCAAAGACGCCAGCCCTGTTAGAGAGTTAGTATTACCTGTTGGCTCTTTAAGGTTACCCAACCCCAATGAAAGGAAGTTTGGCTGGGATTCTGTAGCCTTAGCAGGCTGCCCTAAGCTCGTTTGAGATTTTAACCTAGTAAGTTCACTCTCCAGTTCTACTATTTTTGAATTCAACTCTGATTTTTCAGAGGTTAGCTTTTTTACACCTGATCGGTAGATGCTAATGAGAGATTTATCTAGCTTATCAGCTAACTCTTCTGGAGATGAGTAATATGCTGGATTGTGGCGACTAGACACGACACTTTTAAAGCGTTCAAATAGCTTCCTTTTCTTGGCATACTCTTTATCACTTTTATCGTCATGATATATAGGGTCAGAGCTAATTCCTGATTTGAAATAAGCGATAACTGGCTTACCCATTTTAATGGCATTGTTGTATTCCCAAAACGTAATACTTAACGTCGAGCTACCCGTCATACTTGGCAAAATTGATCCGTATCTGTCGCCAATAATGAGAATTACAAAGTCGCTTTCTCGTATGCCAGTTAAGATTTCTTTTTTAGATGTTTGGCTAGATGCTGGTTGGATATCCAAAGCATTAACATTCAACCCTCTATCAGCAAGTACGCTTGCAACTTGTGCTCTATCAGACTTCAAATCAACAAATGTTGAACTTATAAAAGCTGAAGGATGAGATGTGTGCATATTTATTTTCATTATTTTTAATACTCCGAAATCTATCTTAAAGCATAACGCTCTGTTAAGGTGTGAGCAACGCAATACAGAAGCTCCCGCATACCACCTTAACCACTAAAACCAACGCATAGTACAAATGCCACGCGTTGTGAATCACTCTTAAACAGTTTGTTAGTTCTTTGACCCACTGAGCGCCTGAGGTTTATAGCCTAGTGAATCCAAATCAACACCTTGCTCTAAAAGGAGTTTTTCAAACAATGGTAATAGTGGTCCAAGGTTTTCATTTAATGTGTCACGAACCGTATCAACAACTACTTGGGTACCACGCTCGATTTCTATATTGATAAAGTCACCAATGGCTTTTGATTCGAAAACCGTCATTCTACGAGTCTCAGGAATAAGCCAAACTTCAAACCAACCTTCATGCTTATTTACGTCAGCTACAGTCAAGCTCGCTCCATTTAGAGCTATATAACCTTTAGGGAAAACGTATCTTTTCCATGCTTCAGGGAGTGCTAAACGAACACAATAGTTATCCTCAATTTGTTTTACCTCGACGATAGCCACATTAAAGTCCACATGACCAGATAGCGGGTGGCCGCCAATTTCTGCCCCATCTTTTGCGGCTCTCTCAACGTTAACTAATTGGGATGAGCAATACTTACTCAGAGTTGTGATCAAGAGGCTTTGCAGCATTACGTCGAACTTAACACGAACATCTGACTGTATTTCAGTGACTGTCAGACACACACCGTCAATAGCAATGCTTGCCCCAATTTCTAGATCAGTACAAAACCCTTTAGGGAAGTCGATAACAAAAGTTCTAATCCCTCTTTGATCTGTCACATCAACAATTTCGGCTACCGCCTGAACTATGCCTGTAAACATACTTACTCCATTGATAGTTAAAACAACTTTGAGAACTAACGCCTTGTTAAGGTGTGAGGCACGCAATACCTTAGCTTCCGCAGTACACCTTAACCACTAAAACTAACGCATAGCAAAAATGCCACGCGTGCCGAATCACTCTTGAACAATTTGTTATATTCAGCACTAGCCATTGTGTCATTTGGACCTAAGAAAGATCCACAAAATACTCCACTACTTGAGCTAAGAGAAAAGCTTATCTGAGACCAAACATCGTTGAACTGATTTGGTGGGCAGAAGAATAAACTTGCGTCGGCTACGACTAGTGACACATCTGGATAAGTAAATGAACTAAAGTCATCGTTAGACAAATGTACACGCTCATCACCTTTAAATCGCGCCTGACATCGATTTATTGATTCTTCCTCCACATCAAAAGCATACACTTCAAAGCCTTTAGATCTCAAAAAAGCAATATCAGAACCGGCACCGCACCCACAATCTATAGCGATACGCTCTTCACCGACTAAACTGAGCGCATAAATTAAATCTTCTCGTACGACACGATTTTCCGTCGAGTCGTAGTATTCATTAATTTCTTTAGTACTCACCCATGACTCCCAGAAAAATATAACGCCCAATTAAGGGGTGAGCAACGCTACCACCCAAACCTAAAGCATTGTGCCATAAACACCAAAATTGAAGTAGAAGCAAAAATGCCAAGCGTTGGGAATCCCTCTTAAATTGTTTGTTAGGTTTGTGCCACAAAGCTCATTAGATGATAACTTTCTTGCCCTTTATCGACTGTCTCTTGAATTTTGAATCCTTGAGAAATGTAGAAATCTGTAGCATTTATATTTTGAACAAGACTTTTTAGGCTTAGGCTATTGCTTAGTTCTTTGGCATGATTTAACAGTTTGAAACCAATACCACGTTTAAGATTATTCGGACAAACGAACAAATGATGGATAAAGTTTTCAGGTTTCCAAATGGATATAAAACCGACAATTATCCCCTGCTCTACAGCCACCCAAATTTCTTCACCATCAGTGTCTTTAGCGAAGTCTGCCAGACTATATCCCGATGTATCCATGAAAGAAAAAGTAGCAACTCTAGATTCAAAGTAGATCCTCGCTGTAGCTTCGTAGTGATGAGACTGAAACCTGATAATTTCCATGAACTTACCTTATAAACCTAACGCCGCATTAAGGTGTGAGCGACGCTTGGCTATACTTGAGCGAAGCGAAAATGCCAAGCGTTGCGAATCACTCTTAAATGCTTTGTTATGTTTAATTACCTACCGCAAGTTCGGATATCTTTGTTTTGCCATTAACTGAATCGACAAGTCTAATGTATTTACCTTGATGTGCAGTCCAGAAAGCGCACCCACCTTGAGTGTCTGTGCTAATTAATGATTTTAAAAACGACTTTTCGTCCTCGGTGTCAACTGCAACCTTCTTTCCTGGCAATATCGTTAAAAGAGTGTTTCCTGAACCAACCTCAACCGTTTCATCTATTGCGAGCTTTCCTTCTTTGGTTATACAAAATGCGTAGTTCGTATTAATCTTGGCTTTGTCACCTACAACAAGATCATATACATAAACCTTCCCTGTCTTTTTTGAATAATCTTGAATATCTATATCCCACAACACTTCAGATTTGCATGTGAATGAAACAATCATTGGAACTAATAATGCTAAGATTTTCATTTTTACTCCTTGTTAAGATGAAACATAACGCCCTGTTAAGGGGTGAGCAACGCAATACGAAAGCTGCCGCATACCACCTTAATCACTAAAACCAACGCATAGTAAAAGTGCCACGCGTTGCGAATCCCTCTTGAACAGTTTGTTATATGCCTGTTTTCGAATAAACTGCCGTGCCACTCAATTCACCAGATGGCAATCTTCGGTCGTTCCGTAAAATACCTTCAAAAGCATACCCGCCTCGCTCTGCTACCATTCTACTTTTCAAATTCTGTTCAGCAGCTTTGATTTCAACTCGGTTAGCGCTTAGCTCATTAAACGCGTACGACTCTATTGCTTTCACTGCTTCAGAAATGAAACCATTGCCAACACCTGAACTACGCACCCAATAACCAATTTCAAAAAACGGTACTGATTTATCGCGAATAATTAACCCTATTGCACCAAGAAAGCGCCCTGTACTTTTTTCTATGATTGAATAACGTAACTCACCTTCAAAATTATCAAAGTTATTGATGGCTTGTTGCGTATTTTCAATTGATTCAGCTTCTGTTAACGCAAATGGAACCCAAGGAAGGTAGACACCGAGTTCATTTTTGCTTTCCCTTATCGCTTCAAGCATCAGAGGTTGATATTCCATTGAAGGAGGTAGTAGTTTAAGTCTATCTGTTTCCATATTTACCGATATCCAATTAAGGCTTATAACGCCCTGTTAAGGGGTGAGCAACGCAATACCGAAGCCACCGCACACCACCTTAATCACTAAAATCAACGCATAGTAAAAATGCCACGCGTTGCGAATCCCTCTTGAACAGTTTGTTATGTACCGCCGCAAAATAATGCACTTTCAATTTTGGACCATTGATCCATGAACGGAATAAAGTCACTTTTGGGGATGAACTTCTGTGCAGCGGTATTGTTTTTTAAGAACACCTCTTCCACAGCCCATACATGATGGTCAGCATAAACAGCCCATGCCTTTGCTCCATCATTAAGCTCAGGTTGTGTCATAGGTTTGATAGACAGATACCCTTTTAACAAGGCCAATGATTTATTAACATCCATGTCAAACATGTACATACAGGCTCTAGCCACCTCATAACCAGGTGGCATATTTTGTACTAGGTCCCAATCAATCACATCACTTACAGCACCGTTTAGATCAAAAAAGACGTTAAAATGATGAAAGTCGCCGTGAATTAATTGCCTGCTTGTAGACGGAGTATATGAGTGTACGGCTTGTGAGCTCGCTAGATAGTCACGCTGTTGTTTTACTCTTCGTAGCACCGAACCTTTTGCATCAAGCGCACTATTGATTTCAATACAGGCAACTATTTTTTGTAACCTATCGACCCAAGCACTTTTATCCCATGAGAGCTCGATTGTTGGAAAACCATTTCCAGCCATAGAAGCTAGTTGAACATGTAATTCAGCCAATGCTTTTCCTAACTGAAAAGCATGTAATTCCGACAGCTCGCTTTTTTCAATTAGCCCCCCTTTTGCCTCAGGGAATAATGCGTAAAAGCCCTCACCTATTTTGCCAAAGGAGCAGCCATCTCGCGTCAAAACTGGGGCAATTATAGTACTCAAATTTTGGGAGAGTTTTTGTAATAATTCATGCTCAAGCTTGATTTGTGCAACATTGCGAACACGATATTTTCTAAGGTAAAAAGTCTCTGAGGATTGGATCCGAAAGACATGATTAGTCGCGCCAGCTGATTGCCGATTTAAACTAGCATCAGCATCTATTTGGTTCCAGTTTTCACTAACCTCACGAACAAAATCACTCATAGTTCAATTGACCTCATAGGTACATAACGCCTTGTTAAGGTGTGAGGCACGCAATACCGAAGCTTCCGCATACCACCTTAACCACTAAACCTGAAGCATGGTAAAAATGCCACGCGTGCCGAATCACTCTTAAACAATTTGTTAGCAGGACATTACGCAAGTAGCCGATGCTTCATTGACATAACTATAACCTTCGACAGTGACTGTAATCTGCTCTAAACCAAAAACTGACTCTGACGTTATCACTATAGGGAAGTTTAGTCTTATCATGTCGTTATGATTGGGCTTCGTAATGCCAAACCAAAAGCCTACGGTTTTGCCATTTACGAACATATTGGGTTGAGAATATTCGACTTCAGCTAATCCGTAATGAATAAAACCAATAAACTCATTACCATTCGCATCGAAGAATTTCGCCCTGACAATGATGTTAGAGTTGGGATCTAGTGCATCATCTTGGCTAGCTTGACAAATGACAGTCTCATCATGACTATCATCTTTCCATGAGGGAAACTGCCATACAGCATGATCTTGTATATCTTGGGGAGTTATTTCCCATATTTGCTTAGCCATGTTACTCCTGTACTGCTAACGCGCAGTTAAGGTGTGAGAAACGCAGATCCACCCTAACCTAAAATAAACTCTGATAAATCCGTGCCTATTTGGGCACTAAAACCCCAATGCGTTTCGAATCGGCTTGAACGTCTTGTTATTCCGCAACTAAAGTCGGCTATGTTTACGCCTAATCTTTTGATATGACAAAAATTTTCGGTATGTAGGCAAAAATCGAAGCCGAAGTATTTGGCAGCTCACTACCTTAAATCGCTTTAGCGTCACTCTTTAATTGCTGCGCCATATTAAGGTGCGCTTAAAGCGCTTTAAGGCTAGCATGGAAATGACCAATATTCGCCCTTTTCGCCGCTTTTCCACCCTATTACCCCGCCACTTTCACTCTTAGGCTACAACCACGTACATTCAGCCTGAGAGATCCGTTGCGGAAATAACGCCTTGTTAAGGTGTGAGGAACGCAATACCGAAGCTTCCGCATACCACCTTAACCACTAAAACTTACGCATAGCAAAAATGCCACGCGTGCCGAATCACTCTTGAACAATTTGTTATACATTTATTCCGCCGCCTCTCGAAGCCAACTATCTAAGGACTCACGCGGATTTAACCCATATGCTCGTTCAACGTTTGTCGCGTCTGGCGGCATGATTTCTGCATTGATATAAAGTTTATTTCGACAATTTAAGCTATCGAGGTAACCTTCAATATCCAAGCGCTTAAGAGTCAACTCCATCGCAGATAAAAGAGCTGCCGTAGTTTCTTCACTAAAACCATATTCAGAGGTCACATTGTCCAAAAGAAGTTCAACACCTGAGAAGTATTTATCGCAGAAACCAAACAACGGTGAGTCTGCATATGACCATTTTATTTCTTCTCGGTCTTCAAAGGATGAAGCTTCGGTTTGCAACAGTTCATCAGACCAAGCCGAAAATATAGGTCGATGCCCCTCTCCAGTTGTGACCAAAGCTACGTAATAAAAGTGATGCTTCGGAAACTCAGACGACAACCTTACTATTATTGATTTGGTCGCCTTGTAGAGCATATTTTCTAGTTGCTTAAGTTTCATATTGATCCAAATGTATAACGCCGCGTTAAGTGGTGAACAACGCGACCACCTAACCTAAACCATTGTGCCGTAAACACTTAAGCTGATAAAAACCAAAAATGCCACGCGTTGTGAATCCGTCTTAAACGCTTTGTTAGCCGTTTTGGACGCCAACTATAGAAAAGTGGTGACTAGCGATATTGAAACCTTCGCGTAAATAGAACTTATGTGCTGGAAAACGCTGAACACCAGAATCCAAATGTATTTGTTCGCAACCGCTTTCTAAAGCATATGTTTTAAACCAATCGATAATAAATTTACCTACTCCACTCGAACGAAATTGCGCATTAGTTACTAAGTCTTCAATGTAAATATGCTTACCCCAAGCAAGCTTTTCACCTACGCTAAAGCCTGCTGCTGCTAGTACGCCTTCTGGCGATTTGACATAGACGACTTGGTAACCATTTGATTGCTGCTTCTCGATCTGACCAGACAAAGTATCTAAGTTGTAATTTGGGCGAAGTTGTAACAACACTTCTAGGACTGACTTGTAATCAGGGTTTTTCTCTAAGAATTGTACTTCCATGTTTTCTCCATTTTGACGGCTAACGCCCTGTTAAGGGGTGAGCAACGCAATACCAAAGCCGCTGCATACCACCTTAAACACTTAAACCAACGCATAGTAAAAATGCCACGCGTTGCGAATCCCTCTTGAACAGTTTGTTAGTATTCAGACCCAACCTGTTACACCGAACTTAAAAAGAAGTCTTATTTGTCAGTTCTCTATCGTCTTGATACCACAGTTTTCACAGATCGTATGTCGAGAAAACTCATCCATAGAAGCTAAAAATGGACCAACTGCCCAGCCTTTGATTAACCCAGCAACAAACTCTTTACGCTTTTGATGTTTTACACCAGCAAAAGGACTTGGGTTCCTAATCAATACGGTAATATGTTTGGATTTAATGTTGCAAGCAGAACAGTGATATTTGTCTATCTGATGAAGCACTAATTTTCCTCCTGAATACTAACGCTTTCTATACGGCTTGCAGCCGTTTTTCATACTCCTATAATGCAATCTTTGTGAACACAGTTCAATTGATAATCAATAGGTTAGTGAGGAGTGTTAAACATTAGATTGCAAGATGACGTATAATTTTTAAAAAGCTTACGTCGACACTCTCTTGGATAACTACAGATAAGGCAAACTTACAATTGCAGATTGTGGTTAGACTTTAGCGCTGAGAAGGAATGGGGCACTTTCGAGTTAGAAAGTGCCACGGGTAAAAATTCAACCTGAGAAGCTTTTGGACAATTCTGAGTCAGAGAGTGTACTAATTTAGCTTTTTACGGATAATTTTTAGTACTCCAAAGCACACACAGCTATCGCTTCTCACGATGGCCGTGTGTGCACGAAATGGACAAAACCAAGCAATTTATATCTATAGCATTGGATTCGCTTTATGCAGAATGTTTCGCTGAACATGCAAAATTAATCTAGCCCCGAAAACGCCCTAGAGATATTAGGACATTCAGATGTAGCGACGACACAAATCTATACCCATGTTATTGGCGAACATTTTGCGGGTACTGTAAGCCCACTAAATAAAATCTTTATTGAAAACTATAAGGAAAACCAATGATCCTTGCCATGAACCAAACATAAGAAAGATTAGGGCTTATTTGGAACAGATACTTGAGTGGAGTAAACAATCTTAATTGCTTTGGGGCACTTCTGAGTTACGAAGTGCCACTGTGAAGGTTCTGGACAAAAATGAGTTTCGGAAATTTTAATATTAGCAAAACATGAATAACTTGAGGTATGGCAAAGTGAAAAAAAACCACAGCTCGGAGTTAAGAAAGTGGGCAAAATATGGGTGACATGATGATATTGAAATAAGCAAGTAGATAATAAGCGCATGGTTTTACACTGACAACAGTGTTTCTACGACCTACTGATTGCTTTGGGCATTAGCGGGTTAGATTTCCTGCACTATAATCAAGTTTTATTTCATATAATTGAGAAAAAATGTTTATGTCAATATCACTCACGACTACTCATGAAATTTCGAAAGGCATTATCGGCTTATGTGTTGGTATTTTCTGTGCCTTAGTTGGCTACAACAACATCGTGGACTTTAATAGTAACTATCAGTTTGTTCAACACGTACTCGCTATGGATTCATTAGAACCATGGTTTGATGGTAAAGCATTAATGGGGCGAGCGATTACTGATGAAACATTTCATTTCATAGGTTACTGTGGCGTTATCGTAGGTGAAATATCTGCCGGTTTGTTCTGTATTTATGGTTCAATTAAAATGCTTCGCAATATTCGTCGCCCTGAATTTGAAACAGGTCAAGCCTTCTATATCATCGGCTGTACAATCGCAGCTTTAGTCTGGTATCTTGGCTTCGCTATTGTTGGGGCTGAGTGGTTCCAAATGTGGGCAAGCCAATGGAATGGCCAAATGAAAGCATATGCTTTTATCACATTTATATTATTAACCATGGTTTACATTATCATCCCCCCTCCAAGACGACACTAAAATTCAGTTCGGAAACGTTAGTGACCAAGGTATTAAACCAATTAATGTGCTTACTTAAAGTTGCGTAGTGGCACTTTCGATCTAGAAAGTGCCACGGGTAAAAATTCAACCTGAGAAACTTTTGGACAAAACTTTGCCAGTACTTTTACTAAATTAGAAAACCATCAATAACTAGGGGTATGGCAAATCTACTTGTTAAGAGCTAGTGCGTTGAGTAAGTTCGCACCATTAAAAGGGTTTGTATTTGTTTGTTAATGCGCACTAAGTGCCGTTACGTAAACTCAGGCATAAAAAACTATCAACTAACTGTCAGTCGGTACTAGGTTTCCTCCAAGTTTTCTTCGTGCTGAAAAAACGGCTCCAATCGGGAGCCGTTCTTGTATCTAAATCTAGGTTTGTACTAAGTGCAATTACGTTGAATAAACAATCTACGCAAAGCGAACTTTATGTTAAATTGAATGCTATTGTCTAGGATTTCTAGCAGAGCAAATTTCGCTTTCAAAGTCGCTACGGTAAGGGTTTATATCGAGACCACCTCTTCGCGTATATCTAGCAAAAACTGTCAGCTTTTCAGGAGCACAGCATCGTTTGATATCAGAATAAATACGTTCGACGCATTGCTCGTGAAATTCATTATGTTCACGAAATGAGATTAAATACTTCAGAAGACTCTCATGGTTGATTTTTGCTCCCGTGTAACGAATGTATACGCTTCCCCAATCTGGCTGATTCGTCACCAAACAGTTCGATTTCAAGAGATGAGAGCATAAAGATTCAGACACATATTCATCTACTGTACTCCCAAATAGCGAATCCGCATTATACTCAAACGAGTCTACCGTGATGTCCAAACCGTCAATACAATGAAATTGCTTATTTATTGAGGTTTGTTGTGGTTCATCTACATCCGTAAAAGATACCGTCACTTCTGCACCGGCAGCATTAGTTAAATCAGACTGCATTTTCTCAATAACAATGTCTTTTGACTCAAAGCGAGTTTGATTGAAGCTATTTAAATACAATTTGAATGACTTAGATTCAATCAAGTTGTCAGACGTATGAGGAACCATAAACTCCGCTATTGCGACGATTGGCTTTCCTTTATTGTTCAACCATGACACTTCAAAAGCAGTCCATAGGTCATAACCCGCATAATTGGCGACCTTTAGATCTTTAATCTCATCTCTGCCTATCTTTCTTGGGATAGGGTCGAGCAATTCAGGCTGATACTCAGAGATATACTCACTTCTTTTACCTAGGTTCTTATCGTAGGTTGTCATTATTATTTAGCTCCTTGACGTTGATTAAGCGGGAAAATAATTTTCTTGCGTAGTAAATTGGTGCGACGCTGAACAGCGCATATAAGATCTTGATAGTAACTTGGCTAAAAAACATAACCAAAAGCACGTCATTTGGTACTACATTAAAGAATGCAATACTAATAAATAGTGCGCTATCCACAACGGATGCGATACTAGTACTTGCTATGACTCGAATGGCAAGCCAGCGAGATTGTGTGGCGATCTTTATTTTGTACAGGACGTAAGCGTTAATGTTCTCAGAAATAAAGTAAGCACTTAAAGAAGCTAATAACACTGAGGTCATACTCGTAACAATTGAAGTATAATGCTCATCCATGGCTTGCCACGGACCTATGCTAGGAATGGTGGTGGATAAATAGAGAAGGGCGAGTATCCCTGCATTGACCAGTGTAGTTTGTCTAATGGCTTTTCTTGCGAGCTTTAGTCCAAAGTATTCGTTTAATATATCAACAAATATAAATGAAATTGGGTAAAGTATTATTCCGGCAGGTACGATCAGGCCTGTGTTGAATATTTCTACGGGTTTAATTCCGGTAATGTTTGACAATGTATAAAGCGAACACAGGCAAAGTACTAGAAAAGAGTAGCTTACCCAATAACTTTCATGTCTGTCTTCTAGCTCGTATGCCCCTTCAAAGCTCGTTTTTGAATATGCTTTCTTGCATACTTCAATTAATTCATTTCGATTTAGATCATCCGCAACCTCGCTGGAAATAAGTTCCTTAGCAGACATATTCATAACCTTTCCAGTTCCCCGAACCATCACGCTAGCCATCACTTCAGAGGCATTATTAAAACCAATTAATTTATATTTATTATTAAACACAAAAACGTTCCTCGAGTATTAATCCAAAAAGAAAATCATTTTCTAAGAGAGGGATGTTAGGGGGAAGAGAATGTAATTCACCATCGCGAACGATAAGCTTACTCAACTCTTTTTCATTGTAATTCGAGCGATCAATAATCAGTAGATTACCCTGAGTAAAATAATTAGATAGAACCTGCTCTACTCGAATCGCCACGATATTACCTCCTTCAGAAAAATGATAGGTAAGGGGATAATCAGTTACTAGGTCGCCGATGTAACATTCACATTTCTGTACGAACTCCATTTCACTTAGAATCGGGACTGCAATAGGGTTTTTATTGCCAAAGACCGATATTACGGGCGTTTCAGATAGAACATCTTCAAGGGACTCATTTTGAATAATATGACAGGTCGTCCCAAAGAAGTTGGCAATACGTTCAACAGTCGAGGCCTGCACCCTTTCAACTTTTCCATCCAGTATCTTATAGATAGTGGAACGCGTAACACCGGTTTTACGACTTAATGACGCCTTGGTTTCTTTACTTTTATTTAGGCCAAACTCTATGTTGTCTCTGAGTATGTCTAATTGCTCACTGTTATTCTTCATTTTTGTCCCTTCTAGTCATTAGCTAGGGTTCTATCTTAAGAAACTTGACCAGTATCATATAAAAAAAACTTTGATATGCATAGAGTTTAATAAAGTGTATCCTAATGTGTATCTTTAAAGGTTGGTTAATAGTAATGAATACAGAAGATCTAGAGCGTCACCTTCAAGAGATAACTTACTGGTGTAAGTGCTTTAATACAGAGCCAGAGAAAAAAGAGGCGGTAAGTTATCTTTATGTTCATACACAACTGCTATTGGACGAGCTTCAAAGTAAGAAGCCAGCCAATCAAGTACCTTCAAAAATGTAGATACCCCGTGAACTATGACTTTGATGTGACGGAAATATTGTTCTTTACGCTGAAATCTGAATATCATCATAAAGATATCCATCCTCTCAAAATCGGCGCTCATTATTCCCATTCCATTAATTGATATCTTTGGAATAAAAAGACAGTTTTCAAACGCTTTTGGAAAAGGTATTTGACTCTTTAGACAAGGCACTATGCTTCCATAGTGACTTGTAATTTTGTAACGCTTCTGAAGCGAGTTACAGGGCAAAAGCCCTCACATTCATTTGAGCCCAAAACGATACAATTACATCCACTTTTCGTAATTGTTGATCTTTGGCTACCAGATTAGTTATATGTGAGCAAATCACGGATGATTGAATACGCTAATTTGTTCGATAAAGCTGATAATGGGGCAACTGTTAGCCAGCAACTCAATTGACTCCCCCCAACAAAAACGCCCTTCACGTAAGTAAAGGGCATTTGTTATTTGAAGCTGAGTGTTGAAGGTTAAAGCACTAAACCACCGTCAATCTTGAGCACTTGGCCTGTTATGTAGGCGCTCTTGTCGGAGGTTAAGAAGGAGACGCCATTGGCGATGTCTTGCACTGAGCCCATTCGACCTAATGGGGTTTTACCCTCCATCATTTGAATCACTTTTTCTGGCAGGTTCTTGGTCATATCGGTGGCGATAAAACCTGGTGCAACGCAATTGACGCGGATCTGCGCACCCTTTCTTGATAGCTCTTTCGCCCAGCCTTTGCTCATCGAGATAACACCGCCTTTACTTGCGCCGTAATTACTCTGGCCGATGTTGCCATCCGTACCCACAATAGAAGAGATGCTGACAATGCTGCCTGCGCCCTGCTCTAGCATCACTGGCGCGACGCGTTGAGTGAGCAAGAACACCGCTTTTAGGTTTAAGTCGATAACGTTGTCCCAATCTTGCTCTAGCATGTCTGGCAACAAGGCATCACGCGTGATACCGGCGTTGTTAACCAGCGCATCGATTCTTCCATGCTGCTTTACGATGCTGTCTACCACTTCGCTGACCGCTGCTGCATCGCACAAATTGACTTGATAATTGCTTAGCTGCGCTGACTGGCTCCATTCCACAGGCGATATGTCTAGCCCGACGACGTGGAATCCATCTTCCAGTAATTGCTCACAAATCGCTTGGCCAATACCACGAGCCGCACCAGTAACAACTGCTACTTTTTCCGCTTTCATCTTGGTCTTCCTTAAATGTTGAGATTACAAATTCGCTTTTTCCCTAGCGTTTTTTATTTTTATGCCTAGCCGCGTTACAGCTGCGCTTCTCATACGCAGGGTCTTTTATATTTACTTCAAACTATAGGAACAGTCTGGGAGCCGGATGTGAACTAATCAAGACAACTTGATGATGGTTTGCAAAATAACGGGTTTCCGTCACCGTTCTGTCGATATGGCGGTGTAATAAGTGCGCTGTTTGTTGAATAACTCGCCTTTCATTTAGAGCTCATAAAACTAATTCTTAGATTATGCAGCAAAGTCCTAATAAACCTGTGGGTATTACATTCTTGTTATCAAAGTTCTCGATTACGGCTTAAAGATACAGCGTGCTTTTAAATATGGACGTAGCAAAGGACGCCTTACCTGAGAAAGATAACAAAACCTACGGGAGATAAAATGAATCAGGCTTACATAGATGCAGCAAGAACGCTGCAACAGTGCACGTTCGGGCCATCCCAACGTGACATTAATGATCTTGTTCAATCGGGAAGCATTGAAAACTGGGTCGCTCAACAAACACTTATTACACCGTCTTCTTGGCTGAAGCATTTTGAGCAAGATGAGCTCAACGTACCGGACTTAGGGCAAAGCTTATATTACGCCAGCAGCTGGACACGCATGACGGTCGAAGGCGATGATATCTTGCGTCAGCGTATTGCTTATACCCTGTCTCAACTCTTTGTAGTCAGCGTGAAAGATCCGGCATTTAAAGCGGCTTCTAAGCGTCGCTACATGTGTAATTACTTCGACGGGTTGCTCGACAATGCCTTCGGAAACTTCCGCGATGTGATTCGCTTTGTGTCGAAATCGCCAATCATGGGCGAATACCTGACTTTTGTGAATAACGTTTCTAACGAGCTCACTGCCCCAGATGAAAACTACGCACGTGAACTGTTGCAACTGTTCACGCTTGGCCCAGTTAAGCTGCGTAACAACGGTGAAGTGCGTTTGGATGCCGAAGGTAACGAAGTGGCGTCTTACACTCAAGAAGACATCGAGCATCTTGCGCGTGTGTTTACGGGTTGGAAGTTCATCGATATTCGCGGTAACGATAAGTACAGCCAGCCAATGGAACCGCGTGGCGAGCACGATATGGGCGAGAAACCCATTCTTGGTAAAACCTTCCCTGGCGGTGTCGGTGCAGAAGAAGAGCTGGAAGCGGTGATCGAGCATTTGATGAACCAAAACACGCTCTACACCTTTGTGACTAAGTTTTTCATCAACAAACTTGTGACCAGCAATCCAAGAGCGGGTTACATTCGCCGTGTGCGCCGTGCGTTCAAACGTTCTGATGGCGACATGCAAGCCTTAATCATCGCGATTCTGACGGATAAAGACGCGCTTCGCTCTGGCGGCACGGTAGGTAAATTGCGTGACCCGCTTTCTGTGTTTACCCATGCGATGCGCGCGCTACAAGTGAAGCGACGCGACGGCGTATTGATGTGGCCAAAACAGTTCAACAGGTATAACCGAACCTTGCCGCTGTCGGCACCTTCTGTGTTTTATCATTACCAACCTGATGATGCGCCAAACCACCCTGATTTTAATGGTCTCGTGGCACCAGAATTCAATGTGTACCAATGGCATGACATCTACCAATATGGAATTCAGTTCCGTGAGCTTGTCGCTCGTTTCGAGGAAGAGGCCAAAGAATGGTACATGGATGAAGTGCTGTTCACCCGATACCTTGCTTTTGATGACGAAGGCGTAGTGGATTACCTCAACGAACATTTGTTTGCTTATCAAATGAGTGAGCAAGCTCGTCAATGCTATCTCGATTACCTCGCCCAGTGCCCAAGTCGCCAAACTAAATGGCGCAAAGAGATTAAGAATCTCGTTATGAACGCACTGCTTTCACCAGAATTCATCACACAGGGGTAATCATCATGAACTTAACACGACGTCGTTTTTTACAAGCAGGTTCCGCTGGTGTTGGAGTTTCTGCACTTAACCTTGCTGCTTTTCCTGCCTTTGCAGACTCTTTCAATCAGTGCAAAAACGGCTATCGCGCCGTTGTGGGTATCGACCTTGCGGGCGGCAACGATGGCTACAATATGCTGATCCCAACGGCCGCACCGGCGAACAGCCAATATCGTGCACTGCGTGGCAGCTTAGCTTTGGATGAGACGAGCTGTATTCATTTAGATGCGGTCAATGATGACGCCAAACTGGCATTAAACCCTGCCATGGCAGCGCTCAAGACCTATTGGGATAATGCTAACCTTGTACCTGTTGTGAACCTAGGTCCACTGACACAGCGCGTAAATAATGTAATTTATGGTGAGAGTACTCGCCCAGCTCATTTGTTCAGCCACTCTCACCAATCCACTATGGTTCAGTCTCACGCGACTAAATCTCTGTCGAAAGAGGGCTTTGGTGCTAAGACTTCCACAGAACTCGGCACTATGCTGCGCAGTCTAAATAAGCTGTCACCAATGTTTGATATTGGCGGCACGCAAGTGTGGACCAACTGTATCGAGGCGCAATCTAACTCGGTCGGCTCTCAACCACCGAGCGATATTTTTAATGACCAACGTTCGCGAGATCTGTTTGATCAACTGCAAAACACGGGCAGTTACGGTAATGTTTTTCAGTCTCATTATGCTGGTGTCGCGGTGGATGCAACCAGAATGTATCAGGAGTTCAGCGCTATTTTGAATGCCGAGATTACTGAGGTGTTCCCAGAAACACGCATCGGTAATCAGCTAAAAGCGGTATTTAAACTGCTACTACATAAAGATCAGTTCCAGCATCCTGCGCAGTACTTTAGTTGTAAATTAGGCGGGTTCGATACGCACTCAGCTCAAATTAGCCGCCAAACGGGTTTGCTGCAAGAGTTGGCAGAAGCGATGGCCGCGTTCCAACTGGCTTTGGAAAACAATGGCTTGTTTGATCAGGTAACGACATTCACCCATTCAGAATTTGGCCGTACTTTGATTCCAAACGGTACGGATGGTACGGACCACGGCTGGGCAAGCCACGCATTGGTGATGGGCGGCGGTGTAGCAGGAAAAGTGATCGTGGGTGAATATCCAGACTTATCTGAGACAAGCCCTTACTTGCTCTCGCGTGGGCGTGTGATTCCGACCATCTCTTCCGATCAGCTTCATGCGAGTTTAATGGCATGGTTGGGGCTATCTGAAGCGGGAATTAATCATTTATTCCCTGCGCTGGATAACACTTTGACAGATTCAATCCAACCTCAGACTCTCCCTCTGTTCAAATCTTGCTAATATAGAAGGAGATATATAAGTAACTAAGCAATCTATTAATAGTCTAAATAATTACTAATAAGAAAAAGCAGTGCTAAACAAAAGGCTCCGTTCACGCGGAGCCTTTTTATCATTTGGAGAATAGTCACGCCGTCTCTTCATTAATGGAGGGCGATTTATGCAGCCAAGGCTGAACCAAGAGATTAAACAGCATACCCGCGATAAATAGGGTAATAACAATGCTCGCTCCGCTCGGTAAGTCGTACCGAGCTGACGCCGCAATGCCAGACAAAATCCCCACAAGGCCGATACTGATGCTCGCAATGAAAAATCTCGTTCCTTTTAACGCCGCGGCACACAAAGCCGGAATCACCAACAGAGCAAACTCTAAATAGATGCCCGTGAGCTTGACCGTTATTGGCATCAAGATAGCAAAGATTAAGTAAAAGCCACTGCCCTGCATAAACGCAGGTTTTAGCCAAACCAACAGCAACATCGCCGCGGTTATTAATGCCAAGGGCCACACATCATCCCATGTCGACCACAATAACTGCCCGTTAAGAATGCCTTGGATAAAGTCTGCACCATGCGGATCTTTACTTACGAGTAAGATCGCCAATGAGGCGGAGACCACAAACAAGCTGCCGATCATCGGCTCCAAATGCTGTTGGTAACGCTTCTCCATTAAGGCAATCAAACCACACAGCAATAACGACATCACCCAAGGGCCGACCATCTCGCCGAAGAAGGAACCCGAGAAGAGCGCGTATTGGTTCAGCCAATAATGACTGAGTGCAGCTCCCAATGCGGCAACTTGTGCCACCGCCAAATCAATGAAGATGATTTGGCGTTTTAGCACTTGTTGACCAAGCACCACGTTACCGACTAACGCGATCAAGCCACACAGCACCGCGGGCAATAACCATGCGTACTCTGTCATGGTTTAGCTCTTCACCGGATCGGGCTGCACCAGAACATCTAGCAATTCGTCGATGACTTGGTCGTACATTTCATCAAGGCTTTGCCCATTGGAAACCGTGAGCGGTAACTGGATCAAAGGCTTGTCTGTCTGCTGCTGTAACCAGTTCGCGGGGCGTTTATCTTGGTGCGATGAGAATACAATCGCATCAAAGCTATTGGCCTCTAACTTGGTTAATGATTGCAGATGAGAAGTGGTTGGCGAGATTCCCGGCTTCGGTTCAAGGTCAGCGATTTGCTCCATACCAAGCCAATCGTAAAGATAACGATAGGTAGCGTGATAACCGACAACTTGTTTGCCTTTTAACGGTGCCGCTTTCTCGTGCCACTCATTCAGCTTTTTGCGCCAATGAGCTCGGAACTTCATGCCGTTAAGTTGGTAAGTTGGCGCGTTATCTGGATCGATGATTTTCAAGCGATCAGTTATCGCCCGTGACAGGGGAATCATGTCATTCGCCGCAAACTGCACATGTGGGTTTCCGTGCGCATGTATGTCCCCCATACTGCGGTCGACATGATCATGAGTGTCTAACATACGCACGAAATCGGTCGCGTAAACCATGCTTGATGCGCCATTTTGCACAGCGCTATTACTACTGCGAACTTGCAGCATTGGTAGCCACCCGACTTCTAGCTCCGCACCGGAACACATTGCCATGTCCGCTTGGCGCATTTTGGCAATTAAAGAGGGACGCGCTTGCACGTAATGGGGATCTTGCTTAGCGGTCGTCGCAGAATAGATGGTGGCGTCTGGCGCATGGCTTTCAAGAAAGGCTTTCCATTCTGGCTCGCAGACGAAGATGTTCAGCGCCAAAGCAGGCGAAGAGATGATGGCAGCCCCCGCCGCCATCATCGCTACACTGCATTTACTGAGCGTAAGCTTAGAACGCATGTGCACCGTGCGCTCCAAATGTCATCACGTATTGCAGAGTGAATACGTTGTCTGTCTCGCTGTCTTGGTTGTCGATACGAGAGTATTGCGCTCGGATTGTACCGAAGTGAGAAGAATCCCACGCGATCATCGCATCCATTTCTTTGTCTTTTAGAGCAGTGAAGTGCATGTGGTCACCGTGTGCGTGGCCATCGTAGCTTTCTGCCTCACCGTAACGTAGACCTGCAGACCAGCTTGGGTTGAAACGGTAAACACCTGACACGTAGTAAGCGCTTAGGTTATCTGGTGATTCTGCATCGTCTTTGAACTTACTGTCTACCACACCGTCTAGCAGCATGTATTCAGCAGATAGTGTGAAGTTGCTGTATTTGTAGTTGCCGTCTGGGGCCCACTTCCAAACAAAGTCTGCGCCGTAAAGGTTAGCGCCAGTTACCGCTGCACCGTGACTATGGTCGTGTCCATGCTCGTTTGCATGACCGTGGTCGTGATCTTCAAACTCTGTCACTTTGCCGTTTTCGTTACGTAGGTAACTTAGGCCAAACTGCCAGCTTGAAGATTCAGAGAAATCGTCACCCAGTTTCAACGTTGTCGTGTAAACACCCACTTCAGAGCCATTTTCAACAGAAGACATCTTGCTGCCGCTTAGCGCTTCTACACCAAACTTCACGTAAAGATCTGTGGGTAGCACGATGCTTGCGCGTACACCATCATCGTAGTAATGCGAACCAAGGAAAGTACGATAAGCGATTGGACGCTCAACGAAACTGTCGGTATGCATATGCTGGTTGTTTAAGTAACCAAAATCAGAGAGGAATCGACCTGCACGCACATTTAAGCCGTGTGGAAGAGCTAGAGTCTCGATGAATGCTTCTTCAAGCATCAGTTCGGTTTCATCACCGTGGCTTTCTAGAACCGCCGTCAGTGAGCCGTGGAATTTATCATCGATGTTTGCAGACATGTTCACCTCAGTGTGACCAAGGCCGAAACCTTCTTCACGCTCTGAGTTGTTACGCTGGCCATCTTGATAGTAACCGTCTAGTACCACGCCGATCTGAGGATTCGACAGCGTATCGGCAAAAACTGGGGAAACAAACAAGCTACCAACCGCTAAAGAGACCAATTTCTTATTCACTACGTTTTTCCTTATTTTGTTATGTTATAACACCACTTAATATTTCGCAGATGTTATAGCATAACAAAACCTAAAAAAAGCGAGGTATGTAACAATTTGTAAATTTAGATTCTATTAAAATTATCAATAGCAATCATAAGGTTAATGAGATTTCGCCACACTTTAAGCTCTGTATGATCATCATTGTCCCGCTCTCTTTGGCTGCTCGATGTTGGTAAACAAGGGATACTCACTCGCTTGAAGGGGTGAAAGCTGGCATGGGTGGAACGGCATATACTTAATCAATACGGAGACAGGACTGGAAACACAAAATGCTCAATATGGACTTCTCACAACGTTTAGTGATTAAAACTCATCAACAAGAATGGATTGCTAGCCCAGCCGCTGGTGTTTGGCGTAAACCATTGGAAAGAGAGGCGAAAGAGTCCGGGCATACCACCAGCGTGGTCAAGTATGAGCCCAATTCACAGTTCGCAACACACGCTCACCCATATGGCGAAGAAATACTGGTGCTAGAAGGCGTATTTTCTGATGAAGATGGTGATTACCCAACGGGGACTTACCTTCGTAACCCCCCGGCAGTCACCATGCTCCGTTCAGCAAAGGAGGCTGCGTTATCTTAGTGAAACTCAATCAATTTGCTCCCAATGATCTAGAGAGCGTGCGCATCAACACGAACCAAGCAGAGTGGTTAGAAGGTATTGGCGGGCTAAAAGTGATGCCACTGCACAAGTTCGGGCACGAGCATGTCGCATTAATAAAGTGGCCGAAGGGCGAAAAGTTTCAGCCACACCGCCACTTTGGTGGTGAAGAGATCTTTGTGTTATCTGGAGAGTTCAAAGACGAGTTTGGCGAATACCCCACTTACACTTGGCTGCGTAGCCCTCATATGAGTGAGCATTTCCCTTTCGTAGACGAAGAAACGGTGATTTGGGTGAAGACTGGTCACTTACCTATAAGTTAACTAGGCCTTAAGTTAGCTAAACCGTGAATTAGCTGAGCCGTAAGTTAACTAAACCATAAATTAGTTAAGCCGTTCCTATCAAGTAATCGAGGCGAAACACAAGAACGGCTCGAATCACCGAGCCGCTATCCATGAAACATAACCGTTAAATTATGCGCTCATAATTTTTGAGGAGAGCCAGTCTTTTAGCTCCGCTCTGTTGTGTTTGAGTGTGTTCATTTCATGGTCGTCGATTGGGTTTCCTTGCAATTCGAGTTCGCGGATTTCTTTGTCGAGCTGGTTGTAGTTTTTTGCATTTTCAGCAAACGCGCTGTCGTTTGCCGTCAGTTGAGTGATGGTATCCAAATGTTCTGGGAATTCATGAGTTAATGAGTGATTTTCACCTAACATAGAGACCTCTTTGGCTGAGTACATTTTAGTTAAATAAGCTGCTTAATTCCTAAGCAACGCTTAAAGCCACCATAGCATTTCAGCCAAAGGGAAATTGTCGATTTGAGCACATTTTGACCGACATTTTATAACTTCATCCGTTTGTCATCTATTTACAAACGTATCTATAAAACAAGCAGATCGTGGGCTTTTCTCATCCGTTAAAAGCCTACTTTATGGCTTCGCTATTTTTCGCTAAAAGAAGCTGATCGGTAAATAGAAATCTAACTCGAACGCCTCTTCATGATTGAGGAAATGGTTTTTATGGTAGTGCACGTAGGCTGGTGTCGAACGTTGTTTGAAGCCCGAATTGGGCAGCCATTTCTCTAATACCATACTGATCTGCGGCAGCAATTCACCATACACCCCAGTAAGTCGAAATACCGCATGTAAGCCACCCGGAATGCTCATTTGATTCACAACGCCACGATACTTAAGCGGCTTATCAATTGCCATACAAGCAACGTAGCGGCATTTATCTAACTCAACCCAAGCAGGATTAGAATGATGCAAACCGTATTGGGTGGAAAAGTCACGATGCTCTGAGTTCGCCCAAGCTTTTAGCACCAACCAAGCATTGCGAATAGAACGGTTGTAGCCTTCATGACGAACGTAAGCAGCAAAGCGTTGTGGCACTTCAACTATCTTTGGCTCCGGTAAGGTACGCTTCGCGACTCGATGGTAACCCGCCGCCACTTCTGGGTCTTTGAGGTATGGCTTCTCAGCGACTTGCAAATCGTGCTTACGCCAAGCGCCGGGAGACATATCAAACGTGGCTTTAAACGCACGGCTGAACGAAGACACCGAGCTGAAACCACACTTATTGGCAATCTCCAATACCGATGATTTGGTATCAAACATCAACTGGTTTGCAGCGTATTCCATTCGGGTGCGACGAACGTATTGGTGAATTGACTCCCCAACAACGTCTTTAAAAATACGGTGGAAGTGCTGCTCAGAATACGCTGCTACATCAGCCAGATCTTTGGCGGATAATTCTCTACCGATGTCTTGATGAATATAGAACAACACATCATTGATTCTGGAAACCTGTTGCTGGCTCATAAGTGGGCGTTTTACTTAAATAGCATAAATGGACATGTTTAACAGCATAAATGGACACACCAAGTTTAGCAATTCCCATATAATATCTTTCAACTAAAACCAAAATTAAAAAAATACGAGAAGCACAACGCATGGAAATCGCACAGTCACTACAACAAGTAAAGTCATCGTACATTCGAGAGATCCTTGCTGCCGCTAGCGATAAAAACGTCATCTCGCTTGCTGGCGGTTTGCCCGATGAAAAGACCTTCCCTATCGACTTAATGAAGCCGACTTTAGAAAACTTGGCAAACATGCCTGAAGTTTTTCAATACGGCTCAACGGCAGGCTACGCACCACTGTTAGAGTTCCTAAACGGCTACTTCAAACTGCCTGAGACACACGCCGCAATGATCACCACAGGCTCTCAGCAAGGCCTAGATCTGATTGCACGTGCTTATGTAAACCCAGGTGATAAAGTCGTGATGGAGGCACCAAGCTACCTTGGTGCAATGCAGGTGTTTGGTTTGGTTCAGGCAGACATCGTGACTGTCTCTCAAACAGAATTTGGTCCAAACCTTGAAGAGCTAGAGCAATGCTTTGCAGAACAAAAACCGAAGATGTTCTACGCTGTACCCGATTTCCATAACCCAACAGGGGTTTGCTGGGCGCTAGAAACGCGTCAAAAAGTCGCAGAGCTTTGTATTCAATACAACGTCGCTTTTATTGAAGACGCGCCTTACCGTGAGTTGCGTTTCTCTGGTGAAGCACTGCCGCTTGTCTCCGATTTCTGTCCTCAGCATTCTATCGTGCTACGTTCATTCTCTAAGATCGCTTCTCCGGGTCTTCGCATTGGTGTGGTGACGGGTAAAAGCAGCTATCTAGAACCGCTGATTAAAATCAAACAGGGTGCGGATCTGCATTCTAGCGTACCAATGCAAGCACTGTTGCACGGTCTGCTTCAACACGATAACTTTGAAACCCACATCAGCACCATTTGTGAGCTCTACATGTCGCGTTACGATGTCATGTACGCCGAGCTAGAAAAACAGCTTCCTAGCAATTGTGTATTGAAACCTGTTGATGGTGGCATGTTCGTATGGGTGGAAATTCCAGAATGCGATACCTTTGAACTAGCAAAATCATTGCTTGCGAACGGTGTGGCTGTTGTACCTAGCCCAGTGTTCTATCCAGAAGGATCAGAAGTAAAAGCAGCGCTGCGCCTCAACTTCACCAACGCAACGCCTGAAGAGCTCAAAGTTGCCGTGACTCGTTTAGCCGACGTACTGAACGCGCTGTAATATAAATTACACCTTAGAATCCAAATACCTGCCTTTGAGATGCGAATTAAGTCTCGAAGGCAGCGTTTCAAAAAGTTCCCAAAAAAATTTATTTTTTTCTCTCAAAATCAACTCTCTACGTTAAGTGTCTGTTTTCGCTTGATCCTCTAACGATCGCAAAAAAGAGACCTTGATCACAAATTTGAAGCCTTGAAAAGTTACGTCTATCTTTCAGAAAAAAGGCATCGACCTTGTCGCATCATCTGCGAATTCAAACACTTTTGATCATGAGGGCTTATCACTATCAAAAGTTGCGCTGAAACCATCAGCAAAGCAGTCTGTGAAGATGAACGCCGCAAGGACGCAACTACAACCATTCTGAATGTCGCTACACCAATCCGTGATTGGACTTATACACGTCGGCTTAGCGCATCATATTACAGAGGGGTTTATCAGGATGAACATTCGACCATCGAAAGGACTTGTTGTCACAGGCTTGTCCACCATACTTTCACTCGCAGCCATGCAAGTAGCACACGCGAGCAATTCACCAAACTGTAGCGACGTACTAGCAGGTAACAAAACCGCCGTGTCTCAAAAAATGACCGTGCTGTTGGGTGAAGACATCACGCAATCCAACCTAGTCACGACCGTTGTTCCAGCAAAGAACAACCCATTCGTCACAGAAGCGCTGGTCTCTGTTTCTAACGATGTTTCTCCAAACGGCTTGCTGCCGAAGAAGTCACTAGAAGAAATCCAGCAAGTGCGCGAAAACATCGAGAAAGCCGGCGTAGAGGTAAGCAAGTTACAAAAAACGTTTGAAGTCGCGTTTGTAAGCCTTATCGACGGACATTGTCAGTTCTCGACCAACAAGCTAACAACCAACGCCAAGATTGATTTTGACCACTTAGAAGGTCTGTCTGCCTACTCTATTCCTGCTCTATTGGCCATGGTTGATAAGTCGTACACAATCGCAGAAGCACGGATTGAAGCCGAAAAAGCGCATGCGGCAGAAATAGAACGTGAGAAAGAAAGACAGCGAGAGATGGCAGCCGCAGCGGCGGCCGCACGCTATCAAGATGCTAACGTACTGGTAAGAGTCGAGAAGTTTGATGGCTCCAACATCACCTTCTCTGTGACTAACCTAGCTACTGACGGTGAATTACAGCCGAACTTCAATACTTTTAGAGCGTATCAGACCGATAAAGGTGAGTTGATTTATAAATCGGAGTCGCTACTCAGCCTCGTCGATAGCGAAGGGAACGGACTGACGACCATCGGTATTGCCGAGCTTGGCCCAGATAGCGGCACAGAGATGAGTATCTCTCCGGGTGAAACACGTAAGTTCATTACGAGTATTAAATCTGAAGTGGCGCCAGAGATGAAATTGAGCTTAGAGTTCCCTGCAAAAGTGCTTAACACCGATGAAGCCTTCACCCTATCCTTTACGGATTCTGTTGCGATGGCGACCGCAGGGCTAAATTAGACAGTAGCTACATTAAGCCGTAATTGCACTAGGCGATAACTGCGTCAGATAGAGATAACATTAAATATCAAAACAAAAAAGCAGACTATCACGTCTGCTTTTCTTTTAGTTTTTACACTAGTATGCGTTAGCGAACATAGTCACTGAGCTAGAGAATCCTAGCGGTTGATACAAGTAAAGCGTATCCGCGCCTAACTCTGCTGCTTTGATACGCATTGGGTTGAGTTTCCCCCACCATGTTTTTTCATAGCAATATTCTCTTTTTCAGATGTAGTAGTAACGGTACGAGAAAAAGATTACACAACAATCATTGCATACGCACAGTTGCAATAAATATAATCCATCTCAATCATCGAAGGAATAACAGAAACCTATATTAAACTCATGTTTTAAAACACAATTATTAAATACACAAAAATGAGAGCGCCATTGGATTTTGTGAGCAAATTGGAGTAAAACTGAAGAGTAGATGAAAAAGAGGGACTGAATTTGGCTTCCAAAAATAAACTGATCCGTTATCAATCCATTGAAGTCGAGGATGTCTTCAGCAAGGAAGATGAGTTGATCAAACTCGTGCAAACGGATCAACTCTCTCAGGTGCTATTGTTATGGCAGGTGAAAAGCCCAACACTGGTTCTTCCGGCAGGAAAGAAGTGGCCTATTTCGGATGAACTTGAACAAGGCCTCAAAGACACAAACTGGAAGCTCTTCTCAAGAAAAACAGGGGGCGCACCAGTCCCGCAAGTTCCGGGGATCATTAATCTCTCACATATTTACCATTGGCCAGAAGATCAGCCATACGACATTAAGAAAGCATACCTTGATTTGTGTTCCGTGCTCACCGTCTTCTTCAAACAGCTCGGTGTAAATGTCGACGTACACGCAACGCCAAATTCCTACTGTGATGGCGACTACAACCTAAACATCGATGGACAAAAAGTGGTGGGGACTGCACAGCGCGTATTACTAAAGAAAGGCGGCGGACAAGTTGTGCTTTCTCAAGCCTGTATCCTTATTGAAACCGATGTCGAGAAAATCGTTGAACCGGTAAAACTGTGTAATCAATTGTGTGACCATTCCGATCATATTCGCGGCGATGTCCACACTCCCCTATTTAACCACATTGAACAAAGACCGAGCGTGGATGCCTTGTTCCAACTCATCACACAAGCTTTCTTAGACCATGCTAAGCAAGGCTGAACTTTGTTCAACAGACCCTTTACCTTTTGGGAATCGCCTCTGCAATGGTACTGACACCTTTTCAATATAGCGTTTAGAACAGTGAACTTAGATATTTCGACTACAGTATTGCTATCGGCGTATTAGTACAAAATGTAATGTTATAACATAAAAAACTCTTTCATTTTTAATTCTAGCTGAAGGAAAACAAAATAAACATCTATTAATTAAAAGATTGAATATTAAAATCCGAAATAAAGGACCCTTATGCAACCAAGTGATTAAATGTTTATAAGTTTTCTTCATAAGAAATAATCAAAATCCAATATAGGTTAGGTTAATTAGCAACCACTAATAACTTCTGTGACCACTGTTCAACTTATTAATATATCTATAACTTAATGGTGGGAAAATTTTTACAAATGATTCTTTATATGTATCTTATTTAAATGGTGAATATTCCACCCCCCATGTTATTTGCCATAAACATAAGATATTTTTACTCACACTAAAACATAACAGGTAAATAAATGAATACATTTGTTAAAATTACTGCGCTATCTGCTCTCACCTTTTCATCAATGAACGCTTTTGCCGTGAGCGATACTTTTGACGCGACTCTAGAAGTAAAACAAGCGATCACTATGACCAGA
This sequence comes from Vibrio campbellii CAIM 519 = NBRC 15631 = ATCC 25920, assembly GCF_002163755.1. Lineage (NCBI taxonomy): Bacteria > Pseudomonadati > Pseudomonadota > Gammaproteobacteria > Vibrionales > Vibrionaceae > Vibrio > Vibrio campbellii. The sequence continues at coordinate 53,566 of NZ_CP015864.1, read as the reverse complement.
ACGTCGAATCTTGACTTCGGTATTATCACTTCAGACCGTACGACAGATATTGTGATTGCTCAAGGCGACGCTGGCGCTGCGACCTTCACTATCGACGGCGGTGCTGGTGAAGTCGTTGATGTTGCTATCGCTGGTACTAACCTTGTAAATGGTGCAAACAACGTTGCAGCGACCTTTGATTTCTCTCCTACACTGACGCTAACAGGCGGTACAGCAGAGCTTAAAATTGGCGGTACAGCAGAAGTATCAACAGCGACACTTGTTGCTGGTACGTACTCTGCAAGCGTTCCAGTTGATGTTACTTACCAGTAATCAATAGTATCGTTTAATGAAATGGCGGCAATAACATATTGTCGCCATTATTAGTATAAGAATTTTATGCCATTAAAAGTCGCTTTTTATTTATGGTTATTTTTATTTACCCACCAAAGTTGCTTGGCATTGACGATCGTACCAGAAAATATGGGTATCTCTTTTCCAGGAACATATTTATCTGGACGAGGACAAAATGCGGTTTCTAGCCCTGCCCACAATCAACTGTATGTTGTCCGTTTTTATGTTGAAGGTGAACCAGGGAAAAAAATTACCGTCACCGTACCTAATAACCAATATCTTAATCATGACAAGACATCTCGAAAAATTAAGATACGTCGAATTTTTTATGGGTGTGGTTTATCTAAACGCGGGCGCACAAAAATAAACAGCAATGGAAGAAGCAAATTGTTATGTATCGGCGCAAAGATTCGGATAGGCGCCAAAATTCCAGCTGGCAACTACTCTGGCACCATTCCTTTTGAGGTTAATTATCGATGAAGCACCTAATTCTACTGCTGACAACAGTGATCATCTCGCTACCTATTCATGCGCAACTGTTGATTGCTCCGACCCGCTTGGTGCTGAATGCAGATCAGTCAGTGACCGAGAAGATTATCGTTGAAAACAGCTCGGACAAGCCCATTCGACTTGAAATCAAACCGGTTTATCGCCCTATCACTTTGAGAGGCGTCACCCGCACCGATAAAAACATCGCGCAAACAGAAGATATTGCGGAGTGGATTAAAGTCTCTCCACCTGTCATTCGTGAATTAAAGCCAAACCAACGACGCACCATTCGCTTGAGATTTAGCGCCTTACCAGCAGATAAAGACAATGGTGAATATAGAGCGTATTTGTGGTTCTCTCCGATCACGTTGGCCCAAGGCCAAACCACAGACTCCCAAAGCACGGGCCCCTCTTTTAATCTCGACTTCAGAGTGAACAGCTATATCCCTGTATATGCACAACGTGGCGAGATAAAACAAGACGTGTCCTTCCAGTGCGAAAGCGGCGAGTTACGCATTCAAAATAAAGGCAAATATCAATTTAACGCGATGCTAAACACTGAAAACCTTCAAGAAAAGTTGGTACTACTTAGACAATCAGAGCTTGTGAGATCGCTACCGGCTAAGACTAAAGTTCTGATCACACAAGACGAACAATCACTACACGAATGTACCTTGTAATCTACCTTACATCGATTCACGCACCGAGCCCAATCTAACCAGAATGAGACTACGTTACATTGGGCTGTGTTTGTCGATGCTCTTCGCCCTCTCTTTTCCATTATTCGCCAACGAACCATCGCAGTTATCCTTGTATCCTGCGCACATTGAAGTTCGGTTAGGCAATGTAGGAGACAGTTTTTATCGTGTCATGATGGACGATGAGGAGGAACCCTACCTGCCTATCGAGAGCAGTATTGCTTACTTATTAGAAATGCATGGAGATTGTGTTCAACAGCGATGTGAAATTCACTTGCCACAGGACATGGCACGAGAGACTCCGGCCTTCATTATCGACCTAGCCCACAGTGTGTGTTACCGGTCTAACTCGCCACAACAGCCCATTCAGGTCCTCAATTATGAACAGGAATGGCTCATCCACTGGCGTAGCCTGAACGATTGCTTACCCGTTAAAGCTCGATGGTACATCGAAGACTATCAACTCATCATCGACAAGGGCTATAAGTCTCCCTCAGAGCTGGAAGAGGAAATTCAAAAGTTAAAACGCGACTCTCGCGAAAAAGCCAAACAACTTGAAAAGCTAGCAAGACAACCTGTGGTCAGGCCGCTATCAACGTTGGGGTTCTCCACACGCCTTTCCGCAACCGCGTCATATGAGAGCGATAACAAAGAAGGAGGATACCTTCTCTCTGACTCGCTGATGAGCACTGAGAACTGGATAGGTCAGCTGTCTATTGACTCACGGGAAGATCAACCTGTGGCTTACTACAACTTCACGCTCGCCCCACCAAACAATAGTAATCAAGTTGAACTCGGGCATGTGTTACTAGATGGCGGCCTCTACTCCAACCCTGTGATTCTAGAAAATGGGGTTCACTACACCAATCATGAAACAACACCTAAATTTGGCGATCTGCAACTTGAACGAACAACGCAGCCAAACATCAACATCGATGTGTTGGTCAACGGGATTTATCAAAGCTCCTATCGCTCTGATGATTTTGGGCGCTTTGTCATCGAAGAAAACAATATCGCGCCAGGTGACACACTCACGTTTCGCTATTACTTGGCGAAAGGCGTTTGGCAGCAAGAGGAAGTCGTTATCGCAGGCTTGGATGGCGGTTTCCTTCCGAAAGGAAAGTGGGGAGTAGATGCCATCGTCGACTTTGAAGGCGCCAAAGTTGGAGCGGGTATCATCGAGTATGGCATAGATGACTATCTAACCTTTGGAACCACCGCGTTGATCGCGGATCACGACACGCTGCTGGCTTTCCAAACACGATATCTTCCGAGCCACTGGTTGGCAATGCAAGTGGGTTGGATTCCTGAATTACAGCGCTTCCCTATTGAGCTAGATATGCAGTTTGGCCGCGCCCAATCGTTAAGCTTGGAGCTCAACAAGTCTGCGAATTTCACACGGAATTCCGACTTGTACGACGCCTTAAAATACAGCTATTCAGGCGCTTACTATAATGCCTATCTGGATCTAAGGCATGAAGACGGTGGCTATAAAATCTCGCCTCAAGTCAGTATGAAAGTCGCTCGTAATCTTTTTCTCCGCTATGAATCTAATTACACCCACGATAAGAAAGAGAATGTCGACGAATTCTTACACACTATCGAACTCGCCAAAAATGGCTTTTCAGATACCTCATGGCGTGTGAAAGGGGCATGGGATAAATCCGGCTCTCTCGATCAGACTGAAGCTTCATTACGAAATATTTGTACCGATTGCTGGCTCAACCACGGGCAGTACTTCGAGGAAGTTATGTCGAACCTGTCTGCCAGCTATAACAATACTGATCTCGAATTGTCCGCAACGGTCGAAGCTCGGGTGAACTCAAACTTCAAAATCAAACTGTTTGGCAATCATGAACATTACGGTGTCGAGCTTACGACGGAAGCCGCGGTTCGCAGCCATTTCGATGAAAACATTGCCGAGCTATTAGATTGGAGCAAATACAGTTTCGCAAAACTCGTTGGTACCGTCGTCGATCAACAAGGCAACGCAATCCCGAATGTGAGTTTGCGCGTGCTCGATCAGTTCGCCATGAGCGATGAAAACGGCGAGTTTGTTTTTCACCAAGTTCCTGCCCACGATAATCTCTCCATCTATGTTGATGAAAGTGCACTCGACCTTAACTTAACCACGCAGCACAACCCCATTCTCGTAAATACGCGCCAAGCAGGGATCACACAGATATCCGTGGTTTTGATCGCCTCTTTTGGCGTTGATGGCGTGATAGAAGGCCAACTCGAAAGCAACAGCTACCTGCACTTTAAACACATAGCCAATGATATGGAGTTCTCAAGCAAGATTGAGGAGGATGGCTTTTATATGGTGGAGGGGCTAACGTCTGGGCTCTATCTCATTACTTTAGAAAACGGCCAACAAAAAAGAATGATGCAAGCGCATCTCGACAATGAGTTTTGGATAAGCGGACTTAACTACCAAGTTTCCGACTTCTATTGAAGGTCTAATAAATACGGATAATGCTGATATAAAAGACAAATATACAGAGCACATCACCAAAGCTCCCTCCTCTTTTTGAATGAAAAAGCGGCGTGCCGAGCCCTGCCTCCGTTGAGCAATTTGAAAATGAGATCTAGCTCAAATATTTATCCATGACGGAAATAGTTGAAGCCAACGCCTAAAAGCCTCAGAATGTCGCACTTTTCGCGTCGAACATAAAATCGACGACTTTTTATCCAACTCGACAATTGAGAATCATACATATGGGTTTTACCTCGTTAGGTCTATCTGCTCCAATCCTTAAAGCTATTCAGGAAAAAGGCTACGACACCCCTTCGCCAATTCAGGCACAAGCAATTCCTGCGGTATTGGAAGGGAAAGACGTAATGGCAGCAGCACAGACTGGTACAGGTAAAACGGCAGGCTTTACGCTTCCGATTCTTGAACGTCTGTCGAACGGACCACGTGTACGCAGCAACCACATCCGCGCATTGGTGCTAACCCCAACACGTGAGCTTGCTGCGCAGGTACAAGAAAATGTATTCATGTACAGCCGCCACCTACCTCTAACAAGCGCAGTGGTATTTGGTGGTGTGAAGATCAACCCACAAATGCTTCGCCTACGTAAAGGTGCGGACGTATTGGTTGCAACACCAGGTCGTCTAATGGACCTATACAACCAAAACGCAGTGAAGTTCGACCAACTAGAAATGCTAGTACTGGACGAAGCAGACCGCATGCTAGATATGGGCTTCATCCGTGACATTCGTAAGATTCTAGAGTTGCTTCCAAAACAGCGCCAGAACCTATTGTTCTCAGCAACGTTCTCAAACGAGATCCGCGACCTTGCAAAAGGTTTGGTTAACAACCCGGTTGAGATTTCAGTAAACCCTGCAAACTCAACAGCACGCACTGTAGAACAATGCATCTACCCAGCAGACGTGAAGAAGAAAGCGCCAATGCTGGTCAAACTGATCAAAGACGGTGACTGGAAACAAGTATTGGTGTTTACCAAAACCAAGCATGGCGCGAACCGCTTAGCCAAGTTCCTAATCGACCAAAAGATCACGGCAGCGGCGATTCACGGTAACAAGAGCCAAGGCGCACGTACTAAAGCACTGGCTGACTTTAAATCTGGCGAAGTTCGTGTATTAGTTGCAACAGACATTGCTGCACGCGGTATCGATATTCCTCAGCTTCCTCAAGTGGTTAACTTTGAGCTGCCAAAAGTGGCAGAAGACTACGTTCACCGTATCGGTCGTACTGGTCGTGCTGGTGAAGTGGGTAAAGCGATTTCTCTAGTGTGCGCACTTGAAGCATCAGAGCTGTTTGCGATTGAACGTTTGATTCAACAGCTGCTTCCTCGTAAAGAACTGGAAGGCTACGCACCAACGAACGTATTGCCAGAGTCGAAGCTTGATACTCGCCCTATCAAGCCAAAGAAACCGAAAAAGCCTAAGAAGCCAAAAGCAGAAGGTGAAAACGGTCAAACAGCTGAAAAGAAAAACAGCGACGGTAACAACAAACCAAAGCGTCGTTTCAACAGTGACAACAAAAATGGCAAGGGCGAAAACAAATCAGGCAAAGGCGGCGCTGGTAAGCCAAAAGGCAACCGTGACGGCCAAGCTCGCTCAAACGGCAAGCCAAGCGGTAACAAGCCGAATAGCAACCAGTCTGGAGCGAACAAACCGGGCGCAAATAAAAACGGTAACGGTGGCAAACCATCAGGTAATCGCAAGCCTAACAGCGGCAAACCAGCAGGCGCAAAGCCTTCAAACGGTAAGCCATCAGGACAACGTCGCAAGCCACGTCCGCAAGCTGCTAAGTAATTAGATACCGAATTAAAACGACAAAGCCGCTGATAATCTCAGCGGCTTTGTTTTATCCAGCGCGTTTGGAATCTCCTCGCCAAAAAACAGGAACACCGACGTTATAACTAGTTATACAGTCGCTTTGAAAATGTTCTCTCCTTTTATTTTTGCGTAAAATATGCGCATAACGTAAAAGGAATACCAAATGAAAAACAGATGGTTAGGTATGGCTTGCGTGCTTCCTTTATTGGTTGCATGTGATAGCGAAAGTTCGGCAATCCCAGTGTCTAGCGAGACCGTCTCTCAACAGCAAATCGATACGATTGTGTCGAACATCAATAAGCTTTATCCAGAGGCAACTCCAGAGCAAAAGCTGAGAGCAGCCAAAACCGTAGTTCGAGCTATTGAAGAACTTGTGTTTGTTGAAGGCGGGAGCTTTGAGATGGGCGATTTCGGTGCTCCTTGTGATCCACCAAGTCGTACACCAAATCGTATGGATTGGTCACCGGATGTACAATGTTTGAGTAACCCATCCAGCGGTGAAACAGGGGCTTATAATCTAAATAAGGTAACCTTAGACTCGTATTCTATTGCAAAACTTGAAACGCGTTTTGTCGATATGGAGTGGATGCGATGGATCAATAAGCTGCCAGTGGCAGAAGATGACTCTAGAGATCGCACTCACATCCCTCGAGACTCTGTTAAATATAAATTCTTGCTAGAAGATAGACAAAAGGCTGCCGCTTCAGCAAAGCAGTGGCAGGAAGCGAAAGACTACTGCCAGTGGTTAGGTGATGTCAGCGCCTTGCCATTTGATCTGCCCACAGAGGCACAATGGGAGTATGCCGCCAGAAATCGTGGAGAAAAGGTGTACTTCGCCACCAATAATGGCTATGCCCAACTCCAAGGAGGCGATTACTTTGATCCGGCCTCAGGTCGTTATATTGATTATACCGATGAAGAGGTGAATGCAGCTAAGCGTATCGAAGATGTGGATGCGTACCCTCCTAACACCCTAGGTGTGGCGGGCATGTCTAACCAAATAAGTGAGTGGGTTAATGATTGGTATGCTAAAGATTATTATCTTGTTTCACCAGAGCATAATCCGCAAGGTCCTGAGTCAGGTACAGAAAAAGTACGTCGTGATGCTGCGGGAACGACCATGGTCTTTTCACGTATCCATGATCTTCCTGAATTAGAAGGATACTTTGCATCGGTGAGCTTTCGTTGCGCGCTTCAGCAAACCACGCCAGCTAAGTAATGTCCCAAAGCGTTCCAGACTCACATCAGCTTGGCAGACTTCCTTCCGGCAACACCTAACCAAAACAAAGTATCGCAGCTTCTAGACAATACATCCCCCAAAAACAGGAACGAAGTCGTTATAACTAGTTATACATTCGCTTTGAAACTGTTTTCTCCTTTTATTTTTGCGTAAAATATGCCCACAAAGTAAAAGGAATACCAAATGAAAAACAGATGGTTAGGTATGGCTTGCGTGCTTCCCTTATTGGTTGCGTGCAACAGCGAAAGTTCAGCAATTAAGGTGTCTAGCGAGACCGTCTCACAAAAGCAAATCGATACGATAACGTCGAACATCAATAAGCTTTACCCAGAGGCGACTCAAGAGCAAAAGCTGAGAGCAGCAAAAACCGTAGTTCGAGCTATTGAAGAACTTGTGTTTGTTGAAGGCGGGAGCTTTGAGATGGGCGATTTCGGTGCTCCTTGTGATCCACCAAGTCGTACACCAAACCGTATTGACTGGTCTCCAGGCGTGCAGTGTTCGAGTGACCCATCCAGCGGTGAAACAGGGGCTTATAACCTGCACAAGGTAACATTGGACTCGTACTCCATTGCAAAATTTGAGACACGTTTTATTGATATGGAGTGGATGCGCCAAATTACGGGCCTACCTGTTGCGCGTGATTTGTCTAAAAATGGGCCACATGTTGAAAGAGACTCAAAACGCTATGAAGTATTAATAACAAAGCGCAAAAATAATGCAGCGGCAACAAAGACTTGGCAAGAAGCTAAAGATTACTGTCAATGGCTGAGCGATGTCAGTACGTTGCCGTTTGACTTACCTACGGAGGCACAATGGGAATATGCGGCAAGAAGCCGCGGGGAAAAGGTATATTTCGCGACTAATACTGGCTACCGTCAAATGTACAATTCTCATTACTTCGATCCAGAAATGGGTCGCAACGTGGATTACAAAGAGAGTGAAGTCAACAGCTCAACAGATATCGAAAGTGTTGATTCCTATCCCCCAAACCCGTTAGGGATAGCAGGCATGTCTAATCAGGTAAGCGAATGGGTCAATGACTGGTACTCACCAACATATTACCAGAATTCACCGGAACATAATCCGCAAGGCCCTGACTCTGGCACGGAAAAAGTGCTTCGCGATGCAAGAGGAATGACTATGGTCTTTTCACGTATCCATAGTCTTCCAACTCAAGAGAGATATTTTCCGTCGGTGAGTTTTCGCTGCGCGCTTCAACAAACCATGCCAACTAAGTAATTAAACAGTAAGGGGCTGGGCTATAGCAGCCTAGCCTCTTGTTTTCGTTCTCGACTATCTATACGGTAAAGACTCATCGGCACGAGCTGCGATTTGGTCTCTCTTGCGTGTAAGCGCATCACCACTAAGCGGTGTATAAGGCTGACCGGTCGCATCACTCTTACCTTTTTCTGCTAGTTGAGAGACCCACAAGTTAAAATCATGTTGTTGCGTGTTATCCAATATAGCGTTGATGCGAGCAAGGTTATCAAACATCACTTTATCACCTAAAACAGCCTGACCCGCAGGGTTCATACATTGCAAAATCTCTTCAAACTTGTGCCAGCTGTAGGCACTCTTTCTCAACAACTTATATATCGCACTTTCTTGCTGCTCATTGAAACTAAACAAAAACTCTTCAACTAATAGATCGAGCATAATACCGACTGCTTCCGGTAGGAGTTGTTCAAATGGTACGCCTGATAACGTCGATTCATCGAGAATGCGTGTAGCTAACGCATTTGCTTTTCTTTTACGGTCCACACAATCTTCAAAATCTTGCTTCCAAGTTTCTATCTGAGTTTCACCTGCAAGTAACGCTTTTTCAAGTGTCTGAGGGGGGTCAACAACCAAGTCTCTAGCAAACGCGACCAACGTTGAGTTGAGCAAGTGCTTGTATGCGTCTTCATTTATATTATAGAGATAACGGTAATCGACGTATTGCAAGGCTTTTAAAATAGTTAGGGTCAGCTCCCACAGTTTCTCGCCATCAATAAGTACGCCAAAACCGCCGCCGCCGCCTACGCCCCAGACCAGCTGGCCTGAGCACATTAAATAGAATTTGCCGCCAGTGAGGGCGAGTTGAAAGTCCGCACCAAAACCACCTCCCGCGCCAATATTTCCGGCCAAACTCACCTTAGCAAGCGCATTGAATGAGCGGGAGTTGTCACCCTCTGGAGCTTGCCACTCTATTGCTCCGGTTAGCTGACCGCTCACTTTGCCTCCGGCAAACCCTTGAACTTTGAATCCCACCTGTCCCTTTGGGGATTTCGCCATGTTAATTCGAGGAGTGAAAAGGACACCGACACTTTCACCGTTTTCATTTCCGTTGCCTGCACTCCCTCCGCCTTCTGCTGCTATTCCGACAAAGCATCCAATGCCTACCGACCCATTGAACCGAAAACAACCAAATGAATAAGTTGCGTCCTCTCCATTAGCATCGCGATAGCTTAGCCGAGCAGCAAAACCACTTTCATAAGGTAGAAACAGGTTCGCTTCTGCTTTGGCTTCTACAAGCGATACACTTGCATCAGCACCAACACCGATGTCAATTTTACCTTTCGTTGGCTCAAAGTTACTGGCTGCGGTAGCTTGAGCTCCCCAGCGAAAAAGCTGCGCCTCTGCGCTAACGGCAAAAATGGCATTGCCTTCATACTGCAATAATTCCTGAGTCGCTTTCCACTCAACCCATTTATTACCCTCTGCCTTCCACTGCGCTAACTGCGTGGTAATTTTAAGATCATTTTCTGTCTGTTTAATGTCTTTAGCAACGGCGTTACCAAAGCCTTTGTAATCTTTTTGCTCAAGAGCCTTCATCGCATTTGTATGCGTATATGAACGTTGCCAGCGTTTTTCCTCACGCTCATGAAAGTGTGAGCGTACATATACGTAGCGGCCTTGTTTAACAGAATAGACTTCAGCAACGTGCGTTTTTACTTTACGTGTTTTGAGTTCCTTTTTGACAGTGTTGCCATTGAGACTAACCTTTGTAACTGTCTCATTTGTTTTTTTGCTTTCCGCCTGATCTTCTAAGCCCTGATAGTAATCAATCTCGCTTTGAATACTTTTGAGGACTTGCTGTCTTAACGCCTCTGTCGAGCCTTCAGCAAAGAAAGTTGTCTTGTGGTACTTTTCAACAAACGCTTTACGCTCTTCTAGCGATTTCTTGGATGAACTCGCTCGCTTTGAATTGAGGTTTACTTGGGGCTGGCTTTCTCTTATTTGTGCCGCTCGTCGGCTTGCTGGATTATTCTGAACCTCTTCTGTTGCAAACATCCCGGCATAGTTTGCATCGGCAAGCCAAGCTTCTTTTTTCCGTGCATGCGCTTCCATCGACTCACGAGTGATCTCGTCTCCTTTTGGCGCCGATTCTAGTAGTGTCTTGTAGTTATCCAAAAGAAGGTCCGTATTTTGACTTTCTTGTTCAAGTTCTTTGGCAGCTTTCTCATCTAATAACCAATACTCAAAAGGGCTGTCCCCAGTTAAGAAGATAACATCTTGAACATCAATAGGTTGACAGAGAGGGGGTGCGAATAAGGGGCTGTCCGAAGCCAGCTCTCGCATATCTGAAACTGGCTCTACAGGGTGCTCGGGCTCAACGACTTCTACCGGAGTGTCGTCTGGTAGCGTGAGCGCCTCGCCGATACGGATAAAGTCAGGGTTCGATTGGTATTGGGGGTTCAGTTCAAGCAATGTTGTGAAGTCCACGTCTTGCTCAATCGCGATTTTAAGTAGAGTATCGCCTGCGTTGATGGTGTAAGTTTTGCTCATTAGGCGCTCACTCCTTGCCAATGGGCTGAGATTAAGTTCATGGTTTGTATTTGTGACGGCGTTAGATCCCAAGTCACTGGAATATTCTGACTCTTCTCTGGTGTTTGCCATGAAGCGCCCAACCACTGCCGGTCAAACCATTGGATTCGAGTCAGTAATGGGAAGAACTGCTGCCTTTGGTTCGAATTCAATGAACCAATGAACATGACAAGTTTACGAGGCTCATAAAACCGCATCATAGCTTGCGCTTGACCATGCTGGACAAAAAGACGATTTCGTAAAGATGTGGCAAGACTTTCTATATCTATCGAATTTGCGGTAACAACAAGGCAGCCAGAAGGCGTTGCTTCTAGGTGGTTTTGCACAGTCTCTAGCTTCTGTTTCTCGAGAATTTCCACTAACAGAGGGCCATTACCAACGGCTGCGAATCGAGTTTTAGCAAAAAGTGGAACAGCTTCACAGTCGGATAACGATTCCTCCCACTCAGGCCATAATGTAGGTTCAATCAGCACGTAAAGCTTTTCGTCACCCGACGAGAATAATGGTGGAATAAGTTTAATATCCCATTCAGGGTTTAGCTGTGTAATTGGCATGTTCTTCCACTCCCACAATCACAAATTTCTTGTAGTAAACTGCCTTCCTCAACCAATCCGGCATACGCCGCGGGTGACATCACAGGCATCGGTTTCATCGCCAGCGATGGTTTTCTTGGTCTTCTTGTAGAAACCCTGTTATTACCGTTTGCCGCGCCGCCCGGATTGATGTCTACTTTTCCACCCGTTGCGGTGACACTACTCGCACCATCAATCGTAATGGAGGTGCCGTTTAAATGGATGTTGCCGCTGCTCTTTAGCACTAAGCTGGATGCGCCGACGAGGACCTTGATTTCATCCGCTGAGACCACCGCGGTTTCGCCATCAGAGCGGATAGAGGTATTGCCGTTGACTTCGACACTGAGGTTATTGCCAATACTATGTGTATCGTCAGCCCCCACATCAATAGAGCGCGATGCCATGATTACCGTGTTTTGGTCTTGCCCTACATCCAGTGAATCGTCTTTACCAATCAAAGTTTGACGATTTTCGTCGATGTATAAATCTCGGTTGTTGGCTATTTTCTCGGATTCATTCGCGTTGTAAGTAACGTGAACATCTTTCTCTACCTGCTCCATAAAGGTTTGCTTGGTGATGGAGGTTTTATGCCCATCAATGACTTCTTTACGGTCGCCTAAGATGTTGTTTTCTTGATTGTTGCCGACCTTTAGTTCTTCATCATTACCGATGTCTCGATAACGGTTATTGAGCACTTTGGTCTTCATGTCTTTTTGAGCGCGGAAGTGAACCTCTTCTTGGTCACTCTCATCCTCAAAATACATTTCGTTATAACCTTCAGCCTTATGGCTTTGGGTTCTAAAAACGGTACGTGTTTTGTTTTCTGGTAATGGGTATGGCGGCGTATGTAAACCGTTGTACACCGCCCCCGTCACTAACGGGCGGTCTGGGTCACCCTCTAGGAAGGTCACAATCACTTCATGACCAATGCGAGGTAAATACACTGCGCCCCAGTTGGGTGCTGCCATTGATTGACTGACACGTAGCCAACATGAACTATGCTCATCACTTTGCGCATAGCGATCCCAATGGAACTGAACTTTGATGCGTCCATATTCATCGGTGTAGATTTCTTCACCCGCAGGGCCGACCACAACCGCAGTTTGAGGGCCATCAACGATAGGTGACGCCATTTTAGGCGCACGGAATGTCACATCTCGTGGTAAGCAGACAAACTGATTGTGATAAGTTGTAGGCTCATCGCTCGATTCTTCTTCGTGCACACGAGGGTTAAAGCCAGTGTGCATCACCGTCAACATGAGGTAATCACGGTTGATGCCTAAACGAGGGTGCTGGCTGATATCGAAGCTGTAGCCTGCGGTGAGACGCATGATATCGCTCGCAGCTTCAATCTGATGGCTGTCCACCGTGTATTCGGACATCCACTCTGTTACACGCTGCTGACCTAATTCTGGCGTTGTGTAACGACCAAGATAGTCGTAGCGCTGCAAATCAAAGTTCGGGCCTTCATCAGCGCTTTTTCCTTGTGGGATTTTCGGCGTGAGGTAGTTGTAATCGCCATAGCTGACGATGCCAGTGCGAGTACGATGCGTTTGTTCGAGGTCGAAGATGTGTTCTCGATCTGGCGTGCCACCACCTTGGGCATGATAAATCACTGGCCCTAGGTAAGAAGCATTAGTAGGTGAACTGATAAGCTCTGGTATCGCATCGTTGCTATCGACGATGACCATGGTATGTTCAGCTTCGTTATGTTCGAAATAATACCAGAGGCCATGCTCTGCCATTAATCGCTGCACAAAATGCTGGTCGTTCTCTCGGTATTGAAGAACGTACTCTTTCGCCTCATATTGCGCTGACAGCTCAAAGCGGTAATCGCTCATGCCTGCATCATCAAAAACCTGACGAATAATGTCAGGCGCCGCTTGCATCTGAAAGATACGACAGTCCTGACGCTGAGTGAGAAACCAGAGGTGTGGAACCAAGGTAATATGATAACGCGAGAAGCGGCGGCCAGAGCCTAAGTAACGAAGCTCAGAGATACTGCCGTTAAACTGGCGAGCCGTTCCTACACCTTGACCGAACAGGCTCAGGACGCCCATTTTTCGACTTAAGGCTTCAAACGTGATGGCATCGTCGTCGGACAACACCGTCAAGTTCATTTCAAAGGGAGAAGAGACTGTTTCCGTAATCCGGAAGCTTTCGACTTTAAATGCACCTGAGAACCCAGACACATCAAAGGTGAAGTTTACATCATTAACCATACCATTCGGCTCTTATGACAGTGAAGAAGTGTGTAAACACCCCCACAGACGCTAAATTGGCCAAACTGTATCAAGTTATATGACGTTCATCACCGTGATGAATTAACAGATAATTTGCACGTTAGACTAGGCATTTATTAGGGAAAAATACGCCAATCATCTGTGACACCAAAAATATGACTTTTTATATGGTTATTTCATCGGTCATGTACCGATTTTGAATGTGTCAGTATGTGATTTAACCCAACAAAAAATGAACAGAAGCTCTCAAATAGACACTTGCCAACTTCACACAGATGTGTGTCTTTTTTATGTGACACCTAAGCCCCCCTAATTTTTGAACCTGTTGAACATTCAACTTTGAATAACAATATTTTTTGGTTACATAGCTATCTCAGCATACAGGTCTCTACGGCTTAAATTTGAATTCAAAAGTTGATGATTACTTAAAAGAAAGCTCTTTCATTAGCCACGCTTTAAACGCACTGATACGCAAAGAGCGCGAAGAAGATGGGTCATCAATTACCGAGTAACGAACACCTGGCTTTAAACCAATATCAAAAGGTTTCACTAGCATACCTCTTTCAATAAAGTCGGCACAAACACTATCTGTTGCTAAGCACGCCCCGTGACCAGCTACCACAGCATTGATTCCCATATCAAAGGTGCCAACCTCCATCCACTGAAGTCTGTCTTTTTGAGTATCAACGTTGGCAGCTTTAAACCACTGATCCCAATTGAATGCCTCTGAGTGGAAGTCAATCAGCCAACAACGTTGTAACTGTTCAGGATGGGTAAACTTTATTGATTCAGCAAGTTGCGGAGAGCAGTAAGGATAGATTTCTTCTTCAAATAACGTCACTTGCTCCAACCCTAATTCGGTTGCATCTCCATCACCTTGCCAAATAAGTACATCGGTTTCAGTGTGCCTGATGTCCATGGTCTGGAGGTTTTGCATTCGGATAGGAATGTGTGGGTACTCCATTGTAAATTTCCATAACCTTGGCATAAGCCAACGAGTGGAAAAAGAACGTGGAGCACTCACATTCAACACGCCTTCTACCGGTTCGTTTTGAATACGATTTAGACCTGTAATGATGTTTTTGAAGCCATCATTAACGTGTTGATGAAGAATTTGCCCTTTATCCGTCAGATGCATTTCACGTCCACGTCGAATGAACAGCTTGCAACTCAAACGCTGTTCTAACTGCCTCAACTTTTGGCTTATCGCAGCCTGAGTGATGCAAAGCTCCTCAGCCGCTTTGCTGTAACTTTTTAGTCGAGCAGCAGATTCAAAGTAATGAAGCGCTGAAAGATAGCGAAGTCTATTGTCCATAATCTCTACTTATAATACTTGTAATAAATCGTTGTTCGTAATGGAGCTTTGTTGGTTCGATAATACTGACATCAAATGGTCGAACAAGGAAATTCAATTGAAGAACATATTGTTAAAAACTCGAAAAATAGAATCTATACTATTGAATGAATTGAATTTAATTAAAAAAATCAATATTGATAGGTATTACATTAACGACCTCAGCAATCACGTAAGAAAGGATATAGGAGTCCAATCCTACGAGGAGAAAAGCTCACATTACTCAAATTATCTATAACGTAAAATTATTTAAATTTCACTCTACCTGAGTTAAAGCAAAAAGTTCAGACAGAATCCAACCTTTAAAGCTTTACAATGAATCGTGATACATCAAGACCAATCAACCTGTGCTAACCTAACCAACACCGTAATTCTCATAAGTTAAGGTTGACCATGACATACGATGAATTTAATCAATTCTGTGGCTCATTCGCTGCTACTTCTCATGTTGTTCAATGGGGTGATGCGCACGTTTGGAAAGTCGGTGGAAAGGTATTTGCCATTGGCGGTTGGAGTAAAGAAAAGCAGCCGGCATTTACGTTTAAAACTTCTCCTTTAAACTTCGACTTTTTAAGTGATTATGAGGGCTACATTCCTGCCCCTTATTTCGCAAACCGAGGTATGAAATGGATTCAGCAAACGGAAACCTCAGGACGCCTAGACGAAGAGCTAAAGTACTATTTATCAGAATCTTATCGATTAGTTGCACTTGGTTTGAGTAAGCGAAAACGCGATGAACTAGGCATTGAACTACCACCAGCGAAACAATAACGATGCTTGAAGATAAACTTGCTCAGTTACTGGCAGAAGATCCACGTCGCATTCAAGCATTGCAATGCGTCCGCTCGCTAGATTTACCAGATTGTTATATTGCTGCGGGCTTTGTACGAAACCTAGTGTGGGACCACCTTCATCAAAAGAATAATCCAACACCATTAAACGATCTTGATGTGGTTTATTTCGATCTGAATGAGTTGGACGAACAAGCCTACCTCAAATACGAAGCTCAACTAAACGCCCTAATGCCAGAGCTCAACTGGCAAGTTCGCAATCAAGCAAACATGCACCTAAGGAATGGTGATGAGCCATACCAAAGTACCTTAGATGCGATGAGTTACTGGCCAGAAAAAGAGACAGCGGTCGCTGCCAGATTGAACGGAAAAAACCAGATAGAGTGCATTTCAGCGTTCGGGATTGAGTCTTTGTTTGAAAGTCAGATTACTTACAATCCCAAGCGAACATTAACGCTGTTTCAATCTCGGGTAGAATCCAAAAACTGGCTAATCACATGGCCTCAATTGCAGGTTGCCGTCTAAGCCTTGCTTACTCCGGAAACTGGCTATGAAAACGCTCAATCAAGAAGTTCAAAAACAAACGAAGTCGCTTGGGTTGATACTGGCGGCTCAGGTAAATCACGTTCAAATCTGCGCCTGCAGAAGAAGTTGAGGCGTTGAAGTTCTTCATATAGCCATTTAACACCGTCACTAAACGCTGCTGTTTAATGTCTTCTTGCACATCGAGAATCGATTTCAACGCAATACCTGCGCCATCTAACGTCCATTGACGAATCACTTCGCCATCATCAGAAAACCGCTTCGGTACGACAGTAACAACGTTGTGCTGCTCTTCATCTTGAAAGTGCCATGTTTTCAACTCTTCATTGCTGCGGACCATGGCTAAACAATCGTGCTGTGCTAAATCTTGTGGCGTGATCGGCGTGCCTTTCTTTGCCAAATACTGAGGAGAAGCGCAAAGCACTCGGCGACTGGACGCCAGTTTGCGAGAGATAAGGTTACTGTCGGCTAGCTCCCCATATCGGATAACAATATCCAAACCGGACTCCGCCAAGTTGGATAGATTATCGTTCAAATACAGGTAAG
The DNA here is from genome assembly GCF_002163755.1 of Vibrio campbellii CAIM 519 = NBRC 15631 = ATCC 25920. NCBI lineage: Bacteria > Pseudomonadati > Pseudomonadota > Gammaproteobacteria > Vibrionales > Vibrionaceae > Vibrio > Vibrio campbellii. The sequence continues at coordinate 36,642 of NZ_CP015864.1, read as the reverse complement.
GGATCACATCGGGATGGAGCTGACTAAATTCCGACAGTATTGGTGAAATATATTGCTTACCAATATCACGAGGAGCCGAGATTTTAAGTGTGCCGCGCACTTCTTTGGTGCCAGTTTGGAGTAAGTTCTCCATCTCTTTAACGCTGTCGATGATTTCCAGACACGCCTGATGGTACATAGCGCCAGAGTCCGTCAGTGAGATATGCCTTGTACTGCGATTAAGTAATTTCACCCCATAACGGTCTTCCAGCGACTGCAATCTTGCCGTTACTGTTGCTGGCGATAAGCCGAGCTCTCTGCCAGCCGCCGCCAGCCCTTGGTTCTTCACTATGCTGACAAACAGCGACATATCCGAAAACTTGTCCACATTCTCTCCTAAAGCCTCATTATTCGACTGATCTGAATAATAAATTCAAATATTACCCAATTATCAAATTTCTTCTACCTAATATACTGAGTCCATCAAATACGACTGGATAAAAGATAATGAGCAAACTATTTGAACCAGCACAGCTGAAACTACTGACTCTACAAAACCGCGTAGTCATGGCACCAATGACCCGAGCGCGCACTAGCCAACCGGGCAACATTCCAAACCAAATGATGGCGACTTACTACAAGCAGCGCGCTACCGCAGGGTTAATCATCTCTGAAGCCACCCAGATTTCAGAAGATTCGCAAGGTTACTCGTTCACACCAGGCGTCTACACTGATGAACAAGTGGCTGGCTGGAAAACCGTCACTCAAGCAGCAAAAGAGCAAGGCGCTGCTATATTTTGTCAGTTATGGCATGTTGGCCGTGTATCACACCCGAGATTCCAAAAAGGGGAACAGCCTATTGCCCCATCCGCACTAAAACCAGTAGAAACCCAAGTGTGGATTGCCGACGAGCAAGGCAACGGCAACATGGTCGATTGTGTAGAGCCACGAGCGATGACTCAAGCCGATATTGACCGTGTGGTAAGGGATTTTGCCCACGCAGCGAAACGTGCGATGGAATCAGGCTTTGATGGCGTCGAAATCCACGGCGGGAATGGTTACCTGATTGACCAGTTCCTGCGTACCAATTCAAACCAAAGAACCGACAGCTACGGCGGTACTCGCGAAAACCGACTTCGCTTTTTATTAGAAGTGGTCGATGCGGTGAGCGAAGCCATCGGTGCCAACAAAGTGGGAGTACGACTCGCACCATTCATCACTTTCAAGGACATGAACTGCCCAGACATTGTGCCAACCATCCTCGATGCATCGAAACAGCTTCAAGCTCTTGATATTGCGTACTTGCACCTGTCTGAAGCAGATTGGGACGACGCTCCGGTGATTCCAGAAAGCTTCCGTATCGAGCTGCGCGAATACTTCACCAACACGATTATCGTCGCGGGCAGTTACACCCAAGAGCGTGCTGACGAGGTACTTGAGAAAGGTTATGCGGATTTAGTCGCGTTTGGACGCCCGTTTGTTTCTAACCCAGATTTGGTGGCGCGCTTACAGCACCAACAACCTCTGGCTGAACTGGATGGCTCTACGCTTTTTGGTGGTAATGAACACGGCTATACCGATTATCCGGCGCTTGGTTGAAGGGTTTACCCGCTTCTGAAAAGGTTTTATCCGCTTCTGATAGCGATTCATAGCGTGCCGTATTTCCCAAATTAATCAGTTGTTATCCCATAAAGAGAAAAGCGCAAAGTAGTTCAACGTTTTCTTGTGTTTAGGTGTATTAAACTGGCTGCATATTCAGAATGCAAATTTAGGAGAACGCTCGTGTCTGATGAAAATTCAAAATAAGAAGTGACGGTTGTTGATATTAAAATGCCATTTATGTCGATGGTGATCTTTATGGTCAAGTTCGCTATCGCTTCAATTCCTGCGATGATCATTCTGGGGATCATCTTCAGCATTTTAGGGATGATATTTGGCGGAATGTTCGGTGGCATGTTCCACGGTTCTGGTCACATGTAAGCGCAATCACCGCAGTCGCTTAAGTTCGGGATAAAGCCACGCTGTCTCTTTTACCAAAAAATCACTCCCTATTTTCTATTACTCGTTAAAAGTAGATAAAAAATGAGTGAGGGAGTGGTTTCTTGATGGTTCACCTTACAAGGTTTGCTCAAGCGCTTGTTTAAGTTCTGCTTCTGCTCGCTCAATCACTTGCTGAGCCTGCTCGCGTTGCGCTCTGCCTTCCTTCACTCGCGATAGCGTATTGTTCAACGTTTCTATCGTCAGTTGATTCACGGTCTCTAGAGAATCGAGATCGAGAATGCCACGCTGGTAGTTTTCTGCAATTTGTTCTTCTAACGCCTTAAGTTTCTCTGCGTTTTGCACATATTGCTTATTGGTGTAATCCTTCACCGCACGCGTTACCTTCAACGCTTTCTCTTTTTCATAATTGGAAATCGCAATCAAGAATTGGCGCTTCCACAATGGGAAAGTGTTGTGCACGATATCTTGAATGTCTTCCATCAGCATTTTATTGCCTTCTTGAGACAATCGAATCTGAGGTGCGGTTTGGATAGCAGCAAGGCGAGTGAGCTCAAGGTTATGCACGCGCTTTTCTAAACGCGCAACGGCTTGAGTCGCATCACGGTATCTCTGGGCATCTAACGCATCACCACTTTGCTCAGATTGTGCCAGTAAGCTTGGTAATACATTTTGCGTAAGCTGGTTTAACTTGTACTTACCAGCGGCGATGTACTGCTCTAATCCGCCGAGCAACTCTAAATTATGGTCATAGAGCGTATCGAGCTGGCTAATATCATGAGCCAACTTCATCTCTTGTGCTTCTAAACGTCCTGAAAGCTGTTCCAATTGGCTTTTCACTGAATCAAAACTTGCCGAGAATTTTTTGAAAGAATCAAAAAGCTCACCGACTAAAGGAAGCCTCGATAACAAGCTGGTTTTGCCCAAATTTGAAAATTCAGCGCTGTCCATGGACGATACCATTGCATGCAAAATATCGCCCGCTTCACCACTGTCGCGAACACGAACTTGCTCTAACACTTCGTCAGAGAAAGCGGTGATTTTTTCCAGCGCCTCTTTACCAAAAGTGATCGTCGCTACGCTATCAAACGCATCAAATTGCTCTGCGAGTGCGACGATTTGAGGAGTAGCGTCCACCTCAAGTACCTGATGTTCAGAATTCATCAATTCGGTCATGGGATCTCCCTATATTTATGACGGCTTATGGCAAGGAAACTTCTGCCATAGCGTTTCAAATTGTCTTAAGAACGCAGAAACAAACCTGCGGTCGTCGGTAAGCGTGATATCTTCCTGATTGTATTTAGAAGCGCTGCGTGTCCAGTTAAAGCTGCCATTGATCAACCTCTGTTGGTCGAAGATCGCGAACTTATGGTGCATATGGTATCGAGTCGTATCAATTTTGACCGCCACGCCCTGTGCTGCAAGGTATTCAACATCACTGCCTTTATCGTACATCTTGTCGTTGTCGGTCACGATTCGGACCGCCACGCCTCTTTTATGCGCGGCGAGGATCTGATCGGTTAAGTCGTTATCCGCGATAGTGAAAACACAAATGTCCACCGAGTGACGAGCCAGCTTCAGCTGTTCAATGATGCCGGACGCACACGCTCTACCCGGAGAAAACCAGCTCGACGCGGTGTCTGCCGAGTTCTGACTCATGACATTGTCTAAAACCTTGACCACGCGCTCCAACCAACGAACTAAAGCGGCTGCATCACCTTGATTTTGGATTTCTTGCTGCACGAGCTTAAAGCTCATATTACGCAGGTAGGAGCGGTCTTCATGACTTAATACCGAGTCCTGCAGCTCTGATTGGAGCTCTCTTCGCTCACTATCATCTAGGCGATAATCTTGTATCGAAGCCTCTAGCCACGCTGACCATTTCTGTCGATCCATTTAGCTCCCCTCCTGATCATGACGACCAAATCGAGCAACATGCTGATTCAACATAGCAAGTTGCTGCACAACCTGTCCTGCTCGGTCTTCGGAATCACCCATCATTTGCTGACGCTGATACCCTTCTTTGATTTCAGACCAACGTGCTTGCTGTTCATCCGTCATGTCACCACGCAGCTCTGCAAGCTTGAGTAGGTTTTCCTCAGTACCCGCGGCCAGCGTTTGTGCTTCACCCTGATAGTGATCTTGAAGCAGCGTATGCATCTCTTGGTCAGTCATCACTGACGAGATTTTCTCCGCCAGTTTATTCATGTTTCGATACGAGCCTTGCAGCTTGAACGGAGGTTCGACACGATACTGATCCGCGGTTGCGGCTGACTTGATGTACTGCTGATTCACCTTCAAGACAATTTGCTGCGCCATGATCAGTTTTTGCAAGGTTGTCACGATCTCGCCCGATTCGATCGCAGAATAAGAATGGCTCATCTCACTCAGCGCGATGCTTTCTCCCTCTGCCATTCTGACAAAGCGGTACAAATCATTCAGGTCTCGCGTTGCTAAAGGCGCAAGCACGTTGTTGGAGGTGAGCGAGTTTTCGATAAAGCTTAAATCGAAGATCGATTTCTGGTCAGAGAGCATATCACCGAGGTTGTAGATGTCCGCACGGTTAGCCAACATATCTGGGATTCTGAATGCTTCGCCACTCTCTGTGTACGGGTTACCCGCCATCACGACAGCAAACTTTTTGCCGCGCATGTCGTAGGTTTTCGTTTTCCCTTTCCAAGTGCCTTCTATGCGACGCGTGCCATCACAGAGTGAGATGAATTTCTGTAAGAATTCGGGATGGGTATGTTGAATATCATCCAAGTAAAGCAACACGTTGTTGCCCATCTCGAAAGCGAGGTTAATTTTCTCAATTTCGCGAGCCGCATTTTGATCAGGGGCGTCAGCGGGGTCGAGGGATGTCGCTTGATGACCGATGGATGGGCCATTGATCTTCATGAACACCAAACCTAATTTGTGTGCAACATACTCAATTAACGTCGTTTTACCATAACCAGGCGGAGAGATAAGAAGTAGCATCCCCATCAAGTCAGTACGTTTTTTATCGCCTAACGTACCCATTTGCTTAGCAAAGTTGTCGCCAATAAGAGGTAAGTAACTCTCACTGATCAGCTTGTTGCGTACAAATGACGTTAATGGGCGAGGTTTAAACTCACTAAGACGGAAATCTTCCTTTGCAGAACTCAACAACTGGGTGCGCTGGGATAGATAAGCTTCAAAGCTCGGAACCACAGAGCTTCGGTGATGTTCGTTTCTTTGAATAAAGTCATCCAATACGAGCTCTAAACTGCCTTTGCTAATTAGGGTGTGCTCTCCCAGTAACCCTTCGACATGACACACCAATGAAAAGTCGACACTGGCTAGCCTTTTCTCAGACAAGGTATTCACCACTGCCACCGTCGCCGCTTCGCATACGAATGCCTGACCGTATTGCTTTTTCGCAGTGTACGCACTTAACCACTGATGATGATCGTTAAATGACTCGGTAAAACTGAGCGGTTGAGGTTGCCAGCCCAAACTGCGTCTAAATTGCAAATAATCTTCGCAGAGAGAAAGGGAATCCTGACTCACTTCGATTTGCCAATCTTGCTCACTCAATAGCTGCGCAAGGTAGTCAGCGGCTTCATGTTGATCATCATTTAGGGAATCAACCAGTTGTTTTTGCAGCTCTTGATACGCTTGCGATGCATTTAAATGCTCTCGCAATAACTTCGCGTTTTGCGCCTGTTGTTGATAATGATCTATTTGGTCAGCATCTTGCTCTAATAGCCACAAGATGGCCTTCGAGCGCGCGGTTTGGCTGTAACGCAATAACCCCGCTTGCTGATAAACAGGCAGCACTTTACGTAAAATGTTGACCGCATCATGATCGTGGATACCTTTGACATACCCTTCTCGATAACGTGGTGCTGCAAAGCGTTGAACAAGTTCGTTCAACTTATTTTCTCTCAAGGCATCATAAAGCTTATCTAGGCTCTGCCCATCTTGATTGATAGACGCTTGATGCAAGATTAAGTACGCCAGATACTCCGCTCGATAGACTTCCTCACTCTCTGAGGCAACGTCTAAACGAGAGACGGTTTGCAGATCGAGAAATGCTTTGTCTTCTACCGCTTGGTAAAAATCCGTACCGGAGATGTGTAGCGCCAACTCACCACTTTGATCGACCAAGCTGAGGTCAAGTGGTTGCTGGTTGACGCTAAATCTATGCTTGCCCAAGCGCAGAACCGTTCCACCTTTCTCGAAGATGTCTTGGTTATCTCGTAATGCACGTAGCGATTGGTCTTGAAGCGACTTCAATTTTGAGTCAACGCTGTCTGCTTTGACACTGTCGCCAAGCTCACGAATAGTCTGAGACAACTGTTGTAGCTTGAGAACCATTGCGTCGGTGGCAAAGTAGCTGTTCAGCCCTGCAACATCATCGAATCGCTCAACGCGTTTTTCTATGCTGCTCATGGTGACGTTGGCAGCTTGAAGTAAGTTTTGTACTCGACGTTGTTGACCTGCAATGAGCTGCTGCTTGTGGTTATCCAACGTTGATTGGATCTCATCACGCTTTGAATAAATCTCGCTTAAAAACTGGTCGAAATCCGCGAAGCGCGACTCTAACTTATCCAGTTGCCCAACGAGCTTAGCAAGCTGGGTATCACAATCATCTGGCGTTAACGCTTGCTCCATTGCACTGCTCACAGACTGGCTGAGCAGCTTAAATTGAGCACTGAATTCCGCTTGAGCTTCTTCACTTTGTAAGCTTTGAGATTTTGCTCTTAGCTTGGCTGAAACAGTGTTAAGTAGCGACGTTACTTCTGTGGTAAGGTCTAAGATTCGAGTTGCTTGTGTCGGGTCTTCGGTTTCGATGTCCGTGACTTCTTCCGTCACTATCTGGAGCTCATGACGAAGCGTTTCCACTTCTTCATTAAGCTTCTGAATCTCCGCCGTTTTAGTTACTTCTTCGAGCTGTAATTCAATTTTTTGAATTTGCTTCTTGAAAGGGACGTACGCTTTTTCGTCTTGAAGAAGGGTGAGCAAATGCAGATTAAGTGACTCGCGCTGTGCCTGTAATTCTTCAAGCAAACGGTCAACTTGAACTTCATCAATGTAATGTTGCTGACGGAGCGACATAGTCACACCGACTTGCCCTTTTACTTCACTAAGCAAACTCAGTAATGTGTTCGCTTGCTCTTTTGGGGCCAGTTTGATTTTGCCAATGAGCTCGGAAACTGCCGATTTTTGCTCATCAAGGCTGCTGGAAGCATGTTTTTGTAACTGCTGAACTTTGGCAAACTCATCGATGATCTTATCGGTAGTCCCCATGAGATCATTGATCGCACTGCCTATTCCACAAGCGTAATCATGATTGAGCCAAGTGTAGTGATCGAGGGTCGAGCGACACTGCTTGATAAGTACTTCATAGGCAGCTTGAGTTACTTCTTCACTCTGCGCTAATTGGCAAATCGAAAGAACAGAAGACAGCGCTCGAACCAACTCAGTATTACCAAGATTGAACAGTGGACTGCTGCCTTGGGTTTGCGCGTTGACTTTCGCATAGTGCTCTGGGGTAGAAAATGGCGTATCCCAAATCCTCATCGGGTGGATGGTCGACGCCTCTTCATTCTCAGACAATTGAAACACTAACCAGCGGCCATCTGGGTATAAGCTGTAACCGTGGCTCTCCATTGGTGCTTCAAATTTCTTCTCAATCAAGTTGTAGGTGTACGCGATGTAATAACCTTCAACGGCGTTGAAAAAGATATAAAGAATGTCTTCACCATTCGGTGACGTGATCTGCTGGAAAAACTTGAGCTGGTCAGCGTCAAAGGCGAACTGTTTGTCTTCACCATTAGATAGAACGTAGCCATTGGCGTACAGCACGCCATGATCTTCAGGTAGCGTTTTTGCGCTTCCCCCTAATGCATCAGCCCTTACGACGGACTGAGTCACTGAATTGTAGAGGAAGTATCGAGCGTGCTTTTCTCGGTTTGGCTTTACTCGTAGCGCAATTAAGTCTCCGACAAACGCGTAATCGATGTGTGCGTCAGCCACGCTTTGGTGTGGGTCTTCAACGTCTTCTCTATAGATACCTTTACCATCTTTGGTATTGTCTTCGACCTTGATGGTTAAGTCCCCGCCAACACATTCAACAAACAACTTATCTTGAATAGACACGTGCGGATGATCGCCAAGCACGTGGTCATCTCGCGTTGTTGGGATCCAATCAAAATCATGTTGAGGAACACTGGTTAAGGCGTTCTGACCCAGGGAATCAATGTACTCGATAGAATGAGCGTTGATCTGAAAACGGAAAACTTTTCTGTCTTCTGGACGCATGCCAATTTGGAAGGCGATATAAAGCGTGCTTTCTTGACGAGAGATTTGAGAAAGCTTTGCGTCTCGGTAGTAAGTAAACAGTTCCGTCAATTCATGGGTAAAACGGGAATCGGATAAAAAACTGGATTCAAGTGGAAGCGGCTCAACACGAAATGTCCCTTCATTTTCATGGAGGTGATAAAGCCCAAACACATCGTCTAATGAAGGCGTCGCTTTCATCCCAACTTGCACATGATAACCGAACAATAAATGCTGGTTTACCTGAGCCATATCGATTGGAATGCACTTAGCATCGGTTTGAACATTGACCTTGCCGATCAATTTAAAATCTTGGCCGCCAAACGTTTCTTGGCGTTGCTGATTGAAGGATTGGGAGAGAGACTTTAGCTGGCTGCCTTGCTGCAACAAACGCGTCTTTAAAACATCGTATGCACCAGCATCACTCACCGCTTTTTGAGTCATATCTGACATGCTAATACCTATAAATCCCGCTTACGAAGAAGCGGGATTTTTTAGAGAGAGTGAAAATTATGATTTATCGCTGGTTGTCGTATCTAGGGAGCTTTGTATTTTCTTCATTAGCTCCGCAGCGCCACCTTGTGAATTCAGTAAACTCGCGAGCGCGACATTACTCAAGTCACTGCTTTTCAGTTCTGTACTCTCTAAAACGTCTTTGATGTCTTGCGGCAGGCTACGGTTGCCATTCACATAATCTGAGACCAGTGGGTTAAGAACCTCTGATTCATTAAACTTCGCATCGACGACAGCGGCATCCATGATAGTGCGACGGATTTGCTCCATTCCTTCACCACCAAACAAACGGATATCGGCTTTCGATAGCGCCTCACCCAAGGCTTGAGCGTTCGCCCCAACCACGGTTTTCTGAGCATCAATGCGCGCCAATTCAAGGTCTTTCTCTTGTTGCAACTGCATTACCCACTTGTCGTGTTCACGGGTGTGATCATCGTATTGCTGAGCCGCCTCAAAGCGAGCTGTCTGAGCTTCTGCTTCTGCCAGGCCTTTAGCACGTAGAGCTTGCGCTTCCGCTTCACCGGCACTTTGTAAGGTGTAAGCTTCTGCTTCACCCGTCTCTTTGATCGCAAGTGCACGCTCGCGCTCAACTTCCACTTCAGCAAGACCCGTAGCACTGATCAGCTCTTTTTCTGCCTGTGCCATACGCTCTTTTGCTGCAGCTTCACGGTCTTTCGCCACAAACTCAGCTTCTGCACGCTTGGTCGTCACTACTTGTTCCGCTTCGGCTTGACGTGTCTTCACCGCTAGCTCGTTTTCCGCATCACGCGTTTTCACTTTCAGCTCAGCTTCGTTCTCAATCAAAATACGTTCAGAACGTTCGCGAGCGGCATCTTTCTCTGCACGAGCGGCAACCAGCAGTTCAATCTGTGCAGATTCAGCAACCGCTTCTGCTTCCGTCAGTTTGATGCGTTTTTCACGGTTAACTCGCTCATTAACGCGTAGGTTTTCCGTCTCTTCTTCTTCGCGAGCAATCTTACGTTCGATTTCTACACGCTGAGAACGAGTTTCCGCGACAGACTTCATCGCTTCTTCTACCGTCGTCTCTTTCTGCATTTCTCGCTCAGCAACCTCCGTAGAAGTACGAACTCGCTCAGTCTCTACTGAACGGTTCAATTCTTCTTGTTGAATTGCCACTTGGCGTTGGTTTGCGATACGCGTCATCTCGACTTCCATCTCGACGCTTTCGCGCTTCTTGGCCACTTCTTCTTCAGTTTCCAGCTCCGCTAGCTTGGTGATTCGCTCATATTCTTCACGTTTTTCAGCGGCCAACGCTTCTTCTTGCGCTTTGATAATATCGATTTCACGCTGAGTGCGGGCAATACTCTCTTTTTCTTGCTTATCAAGCTGTAAGCGGTTTGCTTCAGCTTCAACATTTTTCTTCTTGATCGTTGTGCGTTCATCCTGACGAATCGCGTTGGTTTCCGTATTCTTTTGCGCTGTAATGGCAGAGATCTTACGGATACCTTCTACGTCAAGAATGTTGCCCGGGCTATGGGCGTCCAGCGCGGTTTGGTCAACTTTATCGATAACAACGTCGTAGATCTTAAAGCCATCCATTTCGCTACCGATGACTTCAACAACGGCATCACGGAAAGCGCGGCGATTCGTTAACAGCTCTTCAAATTCAAACTGTTTTACTGCCGTTTTCAGTGCTTCAGAGAACTTAGGCTGGAAGTGCTCTTTTAGGCGCTCTAGGTTAGAAGCATCATGAGCAGTAAAAAGTTTAGCAACACGAACAATATCTTCTTCTTCGTGATTCACACCGATGTAGAAATCAACTTTAAGGTCCGCACGAATGTTGTCTCGGCAATGAAGGCCTTCGTATTCTTCGCCTTCTTGATCTTTGCGTCCACTTCGAACAACAGAGATCTTCTTACGAGTAATATCCATAAACTCAAATTTGTTGATCACTGGCCATACAAAAGTACCAGTTAGAGAAGCGCGCGTGGCATGCAGTCCATTGACAATTAGTGCGTCGCCTTCACCTCGAACCTTTTTATATCGGGTGGTGAGAAAGATAAGAATAATCAAAAAAATCCCGATACCAATCCCAAGGAATATCAGACTTGGAGAAATCTGCATAGCTGCTCCTTAATTTTCTAGCTACTGATTAATAATGTAATATTTTTTTTGTTTATTGAGAGAAACGATCACAACATCGTTCCCATATTCAATGGGTGCATCAGACTCCAAAATCCGTGCATCCAGTAAAAATTCGCTGCCATTATGATGAACAATAATTTCACCGCGTTGACTGTTCACCTCACTGCTGTGAACTTTTGCTTTCATTCCAATAAAATCGACCTTTGCAAAAGCTTTACTCTTATCAAAAAGTGGCGCTAAGGGCCTTAATAGCTTCGCGCTGATATACAAGGATAGGTAGAAGTTAACTGGAATAGAGACAAGTTCCGCAACCGTCAAAAAAACAGAACTAAGGTGTTGATTTAGGGAAGATGATGAGTAAAACGATAGAATAGTGGCGAAAAAGAAACTAACACACAAACCCACCGCCAAGGGTACTTTGGATAAAATAGGTGGTAATAAAAGCCCACCGCTAAATAGGCTGCCTGATTCGAATAATTCTATATCTGCAACGGCTACATCTACCACGTTGAAGATGAGATCAATGCACATAATAAGAAGAAGAAAAACAAAAGGCGCAAAGAAAACATTCGTCGGGAAAGACAGCAATATATCGGTCATTACTAGCAACAATATTAAATGATGAGAGTCATCCCATTATGGTAAAGGATCATTAATTAAGTTTATTTCCTTACCTTTTCTTTTGTGACTGATATCGACAAATTTAAAACCAACCAAATAAAATGTACGTTATTTAATAGTTACTAATATTAACAGCGTCACAATAAATTAATATTTAAATTATAAAACAAACATTAGAGATAAGAACTCTAGGTATGAATAGATATATTCAACACGCGATCCCATTTAATATTACCGGTTTTTATCGCATAAAGTTCTTTATTTGAACCACTTCTCAATGCTATTGCTCCCCTTGTTTCAAGCAATCCAATGTAGATGAGAAAGGCACCAGCCCCTTTCTTTGCGACGAATGACTGGTTAAAATGCACAAAATTGCGCACTAACTGGATAGAACATGGCAAAACTTACCCTTCAAGAGCAGATGCTAAAAGCAGGCTTGGTTAACGAGAAAAAACTGAAAAAAGCGAAAAAAGGCTCTAAAAAATCACGCGTTCAAGCTCGCGAAGTAAAGGCGGCGGTTGAAGAGAACAAACGTCAGCAGTTAGAGCGTGACAAGCAATTGAGCGAGCAACAAAATGCAGAACGCTTGAACAAAGAAATCAAAGCGCAAATCAACCAGCTGATTGAAATGAACAAGGTTGATTTGAAAGATGGCGACATCAAATACAACTTCACACACGGTACACTTGTGAAGTCGCTTTACGTCGATTCAATCATCCGTGATCAATTGATCAAAGGTATCTTGGCGATTGCCATCGTCGGTGAGAGCTATGTAGTTATTCCTCGCCCTGTTGCAAACAAGATTGCTCAGCGTGACGAGTCTGTGATCATTGAACAGAAAGAGCCTGAGTCAGATATCCCAGCAGAAGATGACCCATACGCAGATTTCGTCGTGCCAGACGATTTGATGTGGTAAAGCAAGTTCGCAACAAAACTCGATAAGTAAGGTCAAGCTCCCGTCTGGTTTCACTCTTTGTAAACAGCAAAACCAAGATCACGGTTGCTTGACCTTCAAACTGTATAATTCTCTCTCATCATTGCTCAGTTAGTTTCGAATGTTTGGCATTGGTTTGGATCACCCGATTGAAAGCCTTTTTGAAACCACTCGACCCGCTGCTCTGAAGATCCATGAGTAAAACTATCGGGCTGTACACTTTGCCCTGCCATAGATTGTAATCGGTCATCGCCCACAGCACTTGCCGCAGCAATCCCCTCTTCCATATCTCCAGACTCAAGCAGTTTCATCTCATTATTGACGTAGAATCCCCATACGCCAGCGTAGCAGTCAGCTTGCAGTTCAAGTTTGACACTCAATTCATTCGCTTCAACTCTAGAGGATTGCTGTTGCAATTGGCGAACTTGATTGTTGGTGCCAAGCAGTGTTTGTACGTGGTGGCCAACTTCATGAGCAATTACGTAAGCGAAGGCAAAGTCTCCCGGTGCTCCGAGTCTTTTAAGCTCATCCATAAAGCTCAAATCTAGATATATTTTCCGATCTGCTGGGCAATAAAACGGCCCTGTCACCGCCTTACCCACGCCGCACCCTGTCATTGTAGAACCACTGTACAACACTAAAGTAGGCTCCGAATAACCATTAGGCAGCAGTTCACTCCAAACCGTTTCGGTCGTCCCTAGTATGGCCGCAACAAATTGGGCATTCTCATCCGTTAACGCTTGGCTATCTGCTGAGTTGTTTGGCTGTTGCGTCACTGCTGGCGTGCCTGCAATTTGTCCCATCAGGTCACCATCTCCCATAAGAGCTTGATACCCAAAGAACAGAACGCCACCAAGTAACACCACTCGCCCTACCTTGCTTTTTAAAAGGAAAGGCAGAAAACGGAACAATTGCGCAACGAGCAAGCCTGTAGAAGCAGAGCTTCTTACCCCTGGTTGTCCTCGACGGTCTTCTACGTTTGAGCTTCTTTTACTATTGCGCCATCGCATGTTTTCCTCCTGTCGCGATGCTGATTTCACTTTACATTGTGGTTCAATTTTAAGGATATTACCCAAATCACAGGCTTCTAAAATCAACAGGAGCCTAGGATCACACGACTGATCCTAGGCACTCGTGATCATTATTCGTTAGAGCTACTTTGTAATATCTACGCCAAAATGCTCGGTACAAGTCACTTGGCTAGGCTGACCGCCCGAATCATAGCCACAAAAGTCTTCCTCAAGAATGGCGTATTCGGCACGCGCATCTGCCAACTGCTGCATAAATTCTTCTTTGGTGACTTTCTTTTCTCGGTAGAAACTTGCATAAGTTGGCTGGTCCATAAAAAAGCCTTGAGCTGTGCGCACTCTCGTATCGTTTGGTGGGAGGGTCGTTAACTGGTTTTGCATGATACTCCCGTCAGGCAAATAAACTTGATAAAGAACACTGTCCTCACCCATTAAAGTGGTTGAGGTGTCAACCATCATTCCATAAGCTTCGTAGGAACCCGCCAAGCCCCCATTACAGTCCGATGCACTTTGATCGGCACTAAAGATTTTCTCATTACCATTCGTTCCACAAATACCGGGGCCAATCACGTCGGTATCGCTGGAACAATCTTGTGCCAATTTGGGAGGGTAGAGGAATACGTTACGCTGCTTGATACTGTTACCCACCACTTCGAGGTGGATAAAGCCTTTGTAGTGGTCGTATCGATAAGGCCATCTCGAAGACACGTTTGGATTACCATCACTCCCTAAAAATGTATATTCACCAACCCACCAGCCCTCTTCTCTCTGCCAAGCTTCGAAATCGAGTAAGTTAACCGCCTCTAAATCACACGAGGATTCAAGAGCGAAAGTTGTATCTTCTGTCGTATCGCTGTTACACGCTGCAATTAAAGTACAAGTAAAAATGGAAACGATTATACGTGGGGACATAAAACCTCCTTGTATTGGCTTTTATTTGTGAACCAAGGCCAACGATGCAGGTTTTATGCCCTTAAACACATAAGGCTTAAAATTACATTAAAAAGCCGTTCTATTAATTTCTTCAGTGCAACTATAAAACCTATAAATCAATAGCATAAAAATAATAGAGCATTAAAAACAGTCTCATTACTCACAGTAAAATAAACATTTCCAAGATTAGCCCATTGAAAGGTAATTAAAGATAGGAGGATAAGACTTTCCTGCAGTGATCATTTACCGATGAAAGATTTGGTAAGACCAATTTACAATACTTTAATCACAAAATGCTAATTCTCATCTAATTTCTCGCTTCTTTCGTAGTATTTCTAATTTAGGTCGTTTAGGAATTCCAAAAATTTTGATGTGTAAGTGATTTAAATAAGGACTAATTCGGAAACAATTTCAGTGAAAGCGAAAAATTTATAACTTATAACTATCGGCCTCTAAAAATAATAAATAAACTCCCCCGAGGCATGAAACCGATTCGGGGGAAATTCTTGACACCCGTATTAGTAAACCTCTAAGTATCAACAATCGGCGAGTGAATACTAGGCTCAGAAAAGGTCAAATAGCCCTTACAGTAAGTGGCTGTGACCGCCCTACTTTAGTAATAGCTATTTGCCATAAATTTAAATCTCGAGCTCTGAAGGCACCAGCACACGATAACAAATAGTATCTCCACAACCGGAAGAATCGAGAGCCGTATTTTTCTTCAAGGGATGGCCAAGTATGCTCGAAGTTTTCATACCAGGCACATAAAGTTTTATCATAGTCAGGACCAAAATTATGGAGATCTTCAATAGTAAAGTTTGGTTCCATTGCCGAAGAAAGTTGACTCAAAGAAGGAATCACACCATTGGGAAATATATATTTGTTTATCCATTTTTCGCAATCTGATTTCGAAACATTTGAGCCTATTCCATGTAGCAAGAATATTCCTTCATCACTCATAAATCTGTCAACACATTGAAAGTAATCTGAATAGTTTTTCGGACCAACATGCTCAATCATACCAATTGAAACAACAGCATCATATTTAACTTCAGGCTTATATTCACGGTAGTCTTTAAGTAAAAATCTAATGGGCAATTTTGCTAAATCGGCCTTTTTTTGCCCCATTGTTGCCTGCTCTTTCGATAAAGTTAAACCATCGCAGATCGCGCCGTAACGTTCTGAGGCAAAAGACATGAAGCTCCCCCAACCGCATCCAATATCTAGTATACGCATCCCTTTCTTAAGTCCTATTTTTCTACAAATAAGGTCTAATTTAGCTTCTTGAGCTTCTGATAAAGTCGCTGCATTTTTCCAATACCCGCATGTGTATGCCATACTCGGGTCTAACATCGCCTCATAGAGGTCATTTCCTAAATCGTAATGAGCACTAACATCTTCTTTCGCACGCACTATGCTCTGGGGATTAAAAAGTTCTTTCACTTTCTTTTTACTAAGCTCAGTTCCAAACTTTATTTTCTTGGACAATGAAATCTTAGATTCAAGATCTGCAGCAATTAGCTTGCTGAACATCAACGAAAGATCTTCACAATCCCACTGACCATCGACATAGCTTTCTCCAAAACCAAGAGAGCCGTCCGACAAAATTCGGTTAAACATATCTGTGTCATTTACTCTTATATCCCAAGCTCTATTACCATTGAGCTGAATATCTGCTGTACCCAACAAGCTTTTAAATAAGTTAAAGTTACTCATGATCACCTCTTTTAAAACATAGATAACCACTCTAATACAAACACTTACAAAAAAAACATCAACTTAAGGACGCACTTCATATTTATTAAGACTTTAATCAATAAAAGTTAACACTTACATTTACGAAGTGAATTTAAAGCACCTTCATCTATCAGAACTCGTTAGAATTAATAAAAATTTATCGTTCATCAGTTCTTATACTCACCCTAGATAACACTTACATATCAGTTTTATAGAATTCACCATTGAAACAACATAGATTTTATTTATAATCAGTAATTAATAGATATTCTTGTAAAAATACTAGGTATAGAGATAATGTGTGTGAGAAAAATATCCGTTATAATTCCTGCTCATAATGAGGAGAAATATATAAGAGGCTCGATTGAATCGGTTATTAATGCAAGTAAAAACATTAAGATTGAGACTGAGATAATCGTTGTTTTAAACAACTGTACAGATAACACAGAGTCTATCGCAAAGTCTTATGATGTCATCCTAGTTAAGGAGGAAATCCCAAACATATCAAGAGTTAGAAATACAGGTATAAAAAACGCCAGTGGGGATGTTATAGTTACCCTCGATGCAGACAATACTATGGATCCAGGCGTATTAGCTGAGGTTGTAAGACACTTAGAGACAGGTAAGTACATTGGCGGTGGTATAAGTGCTCGTCCTGATAGATATTCAATAGGAATATTACTTACAGCTTTATTAGCATTTTCAATTATCAATCTGAAAAAGAGAGTATCATTAGTTCTTTTTTGGGCTAGAAAAGAAGATATTGAGAGAGTAGGTTATTTTGATGAAGATCTGTTCATGGCTGAAGACATTGACTTCGCGCTCAGATTAAAAGAGTTGGCCAAGAGAAGAAGTTTGAAGTACGGCACCATAAGTAGATCTAAGGTTACTTGCTCTACAAGAAAGTTTGACCAATTTGGTGACTTTTTTGCGCTAAAGCTAAATATAAAAGAAATACTTAAAGGAAAAAATAAAGAAATATCGGATAGATATTGGTATAAAACTGGAAGGTGAGCTCACTTCTATTTATTTTTAACAATCAAGACTTCAGCGAATAGTATTTTAGCTAAACGTTTGCTGCAAAACGCGCTTTCCTTGCCTGTACTAAAGTGCAATTTGTTTCCGACATTAGCTCTGCCAAAGTAATGTTTGGGTTCTCCATTACCAATCGAATAAGTTTGGCTTCCAAAGGTTCAAGCTTATCGCTGTGTTTGGTAAGACCAATTTCCAATTTTTTAATCACAAAATGCAAATTTTCGTCGTCTTGGGAACGGATAACGTCGAGAAATGCTTTTAAATTCAGAGCTTCACCAGCAATTTGCCAATTGCGAGAGCGTCGAATGCGCTTCAGTTCGCACTTGTTCTCTGCGGCTATAGCTTTGGCTCGCTTAGCATGGTCACCACCAATTCGGTGAATCAAAGATGGTAAAGAGATGGTAATCGTTGTGTCTTGCATACCGTTAAACCTCTACCACAGATACATTCTCACCCACCCACTTCAATAACTGTTTGGCAGCTTTGGATAACACCTGATTCTGGCGCACGATGTAGCCAAAATCAGTGTTGGGGAAGCTGGGTAAGGGCGTCACGTCTCGTGAGAGTTTTAATCTTGGATCGAGTGAGAAGTCCGGCACAATCGCCGTTCCGAATCCGGCTTCTGCCCAATCAATTTGAGCCTCGACACTACCCACTTCCATAACTCTGTGTTTTGGCAGGTTTAGCTCTGGCAGAGAGGCATCAATCAGTTCACGCGTTCGGGTATCGTGCCCCAGTAGAATCAAGGTTTGATTTTCTTCTGTGTTCTCTTTCCATTTGAAAATATTATCGCCGAAAGCACACCAGTGTATTTGCGTCAGAGGAGTAAAGTGCAGCGGTTGACTCTCTTTCTGCGCAATAACAAAGCCGATGTCTGCGCGGGCACTTTTTACTAAATCTACCGCTTGTGATGAAGTGGTGTTGAACAGCGCTAAATCGATACCAGGATATTCATTTTTGAATTGTTGGAATGGCTTGATAAGTAACAGGCGCGAGACAATATCACTCGCCGCAATCGAGAGCGTTCCTTGCGTTAAGTCATTAATGGCATTGAGATCGGATTGGCAGATTTGCAGCTCATTCAGCATGTGCTGTGCGGTGTCTAACAAACGCTTTCCGGCTTGGGTCAATTGCACAGGGTTACGTTCAATCAACTTAGCCCGCGTTGCTTGCTCTAGCTGTTTGATATGAAGACTGACATTTGGCTGCGTCATGTGCAGTTCAATCGCTGTTTTTCCGAAATGTTTTACTTCTGCCAAAGTGACAAACGTACGTAACCAGTTCAAATCCAACATGGAAAATTACCCAATATGACTTTCTTATCAATTTAATTAGTATAATTAATTTCTCTTATTCATGCGAGCATCCTAAGATTTTCCGGTCTGTTTTTGGAGAATGAATTATGTCGTCTATCGTTGTTGTAGGTGCAAACTGGGGTGATGAAGGCAAAGGCCGCATCGTTGACTTTTTGGCAGAGCAAGCTTCTGCAAGCATTCGTTTCCAAGGTGGTAACAACGCGGGTCACACCGTAGTTAACGACCTAGGTACGTTCAAGCTGCACCAGCTACCAAGTGGCGTTTTCAACCCTGACTGTTTGGCAGTTTTAGGTCCGGGTATGGTTATCAGCCCTGCGTCGCTGTCTGAGGAGATTGCGGAAGTCGCGGAAGCGGGCGTTAAAGTGAACATGTGCATCTCTGATCGCGCAACACTGTGTCTACCTCTACACGCACTAGAAGATACGCTAGAAGAACAACGCTTAGGCGACAAAGCATACGGTTCAACTCGTCAAGGTATTGCACCTGCATACGGCGACCGTGTGATGAAAAAAGGCATCCTAGTTGGTTGGTTAAAACAACCAGAAGTTCTAGTAGAACGCATCAAGTTCTGGATGGACTGGAAACTTCCACAACTAGGTGCCCTTTACCCAACGTTTGAATTCGAGCAAACCGCTGAAGAAATGGCGAACTGGTTGCTGGAAGTGTCTGCCCCTTGGCGTGATGCTATTTGCAACGTAACGCTGCCGCTAAAAGAGCTACAAGCAAAAGACCAAACTCTACTGTTCGAAGCACAACTAGGTGCGGGCCGTGACCTTGTTTACGGTGAGTACCCATGGACAACCTCTTCAAACGTTGTGTCTATGTACGCTGGCATCGGTAGTGGTCTTCCTGCTCTGCGTCCAGAGCGTGTTATTGCAGTCGCAAAAGCGTTCAGCTCATCAGTAGGTACTGGTACGTTAATCACTGCAATGGAAGAGCAAGATGCATTCCGTGAACTAGCGGGTGAGTTCGGCGCAACAACAGGTCGCCCACGTGACATGGGTTACTTTGATGCAGTAGCGACTAAGAACGGCGTTGAGCTTCAGGCAGCGACTGAAATCGCACTGACAAAAGTAGACTGTCTGACAGGTCTTAAAGATCTAAAAATCTGTGTTGGTTACGAAGGCGAGCACAGTGAGAACCCAATTTGGCCTCAAACGGCTGCACTAGCACCAATCTACGAGAAGATGGAAAGCTGGAGTGAAGACATTACCGGTTGCCGTAAATTCGAAGAGCTACCAGTTGCGGCACAAAAATACGTTCTGCGTATTGAAGAGCTAATGGGCGTACCAGTGAAAATGGTATCGGTTGGCCCTGGTCGTGAACAAATGATTATGCGCTAAGACGTGGAATAACACGTCTATATCCAAGTTACAGTAAGTGCTTGGTTATATTAGCAAGCGGCTTTTATCTTTTCCGGGGTAAAGCCGCTTTTTTTACTTCATCAAATCATTGAGAGCTTCGGATACAGCATGCTCTTATTCCGTGACCTTCGACAAACTACACTTTCATTTAAAATTATGTAAAAAGCTCAAAAAGAGATAGGATCCTCAAAACATCAAGAGCACTTGTACTCAAGACTCTATCGTCATTAACAGCAAACACCTTTATCAACCATCAATTGACTCTTTAACCTCCAAGAGTTAATTCCAAAAATAAATATAATCATATCAAAAGCAGCCTGAATTCCGACTCCAATTTAAACGTAGTCTCTTTACTGCCGCCTTACATTTAGAGAATCCACGCTTTCTGACTTAAAAATCTATTTCAAAGACATTTTACATGACGAATATCACACTTTTATGCGCTCAATTCCTAAAAGTGAGACAATTGATATACGTTACCCAATTACTTTCTGGTTGCACCCATAACTGTGAATAATAAATTTTTTAAAAGCCCATCCAAAAGTTGGGGTGACAAGATTGTAATGATGCTTGTTGCTGTTCTCTCTTTTTGCGTCACAATGCTGGCGCTGATACCTTTCTCGCACAAACATCATAAAAAGCTCACCGAAGAGGCCACCTTGACGATTGAGTCTGAATTTTACGATTACGTAGCGCATTTAACACATCTTCTAGACGATGACTTTTTTCTTAAGTCATGTGATGATCTAATCCATGATCTAAGAGCAAGCATTTTTGGTTTAGGTATGGCTAAAGACATCGCTATCTTCGATCCAAGCGGAAAAGTGTCGTGTATGAGTAGCGAGCGCCACCCATCTTTTAGTATTTATTCACCAGTATTAACGCGGCTTGGCGACAGCGCTGGACATACAACATTGGCTTTTACTCAAAGAGTGTTAACTAACAATCAAGCTTTATTTCTCTTTTTCACCAAGCAACACGGTCGTGGCATAAGTGTAGTTTTCCCAAAAGAGTTATTAGAAGTTCTCATCAGCGATATTTTTCGCTTTGGCAACATAGATTACCGTATCGAAATAATGGAAAAAACAGTCATAAGTTCTGTTAAGTCACATCAACTTAGGTTCGAAAAGGTCAGCTCTTCAGTTCTACCATTTACTGTTTACTCAGCGATCAGCTACCCGTTTTATTTTCAATTCTTACTTAGTAAGTTTTGGGTTGGATTGCTCGGTATGGCGTGTGCACTGTTTATTCATTTATATTTTTCTTCAAGAAAGTTCGCCAAAAATAGCTTAGAGTTCTCACTTTCACGAGCGATTAAAGAACGTAATTTGACTGTTCACTATCAACCCATTGTCGATCAACGTGATGGCAGCGTTATCGGGGGAGAATCACTTGTTCGCTGGGACGACCCGGTACAGGGGTTTATTTCGCCAAGCATCTTTATTCCCCTAGCAGAAAAGGTTGGATTGATCGAACACATCACTTACCTTGTGTTGGATAAAGTGATTAGTATGATAAACAGTAATAAGATTGCTTTCGATGATCGCTACATTAGCGTCAATGTGTGCCGTTCATTAATTCTCAGAGCAGACTTCATTCGACAAGTCGAATCACGCCTTAAATACAATTATTTCATTAGTGAACACTTGGTTTTTGAGATCACCGAAGAAGCAATCTTCACCGGCAGTGAGCTTGTTATTCTTCGTCAGCATTTAGACCGTCTTACAGCGCTTGGAATTCGTATTGCGGTGGATGATTTTGGAACAGGTTATTCTGGCTTGGATTTTATCAGTCAGTATTCATTCGACATAATCAAAATTGACCGCGTGTTCGTCAATAACCTTGGAAACGGACAGACTATCCAACCTTTGTTAGAGGCAATATATACGCTTACAAAAACACTTGGTATGGCGGTTATTGTAGAAGGGGTAGAAGATCTAAATCAGTTAAAAATCTTGCGTAATCTTGGATTCTATAACATTCAAGGGTTCTACTTTTCGCAACCACTACCTAAACTAGATTTTCTTGACTATTTGAACGTAAAACCGACTACTGCTTTTAAAGAGTGCAAGTCAACTGCGATTTAAGGCCGAATTCCTTGTTGGTCTGGCCCTCGCTCGAGTATGTGCAAGGCTAAAAACTCGGCTCAATTCATTGAGATTAACTTGAAGCTCATATTTTTAATTAGCCATTTTTACTCTAATTATGCAGGAGCGAGTGTTGAGCTCTCTCAAGCTTACTGGTTATCCCCCCTCTTCATCCTGCTCTTCGGTGTCAACGAAAATCTTTCATATATTGAGCAGGAGGTTTGCCTAATAATTTTTTGAAAAAAGTGATGAACGCACTGACCGACTCATAGCCTAAATCTTCGGAAATTCGTTGAACACTTTCTCCTTTCGACAGTTTTTGTATCGAGACAATCGCATGTAATTGCGCTCGCCATTGACCAAACGTCATGCCTAATTCTTGTTTAACCAACCTCGCTAAAGTGCGCTCGCTCATCGCCAATGATTTCGCCCATTGGCCAACGTGTATTTGATTGTTCGGATCATCAATCATCCAATACGCTAATTTATTGAGTCTCGGCTCTCTTGGAATTGGGAAATCAAACCGCTCTGTCGGCATGCGGATAAGTTCATCGATTAAAACTTGGGCTAAACGCCCAACTCGTCCTGCTTCATCATAGTCTTTCTCTTCGCTGGCAAGCTCTATAACTAATTCTCGCAATAAAGGAGAAACCAATAAGGTGCACGTTTTATTGGGTAAACCTTGAACAGCCGGATCGACAAACAGCATGTAAATATCGGAGTTTGGAGCAATATCATTTTTATGAGGAATCTGGCTAGGAATCCAGACCGCACATTGATTTGGCACCATCCAAATCGCATCTTCTATCTGACTCTTTACAAACCCGGTCAAAGGCATGACCAATTGTCCTTTGTGGTGCTGATGATAAGGCAGTTCATCTTGTTTAATTTCATGCATCCGTAACGCCACCACTTTTTGGTGGTAGCTATCAGAGTCAAAATAGAAGCTAGAGAGTGGGTTCACCATGCTTGTCTGTTTTTAGCAATAATTTGTCAATATCGATAAATTCAGATTCTAATCGAAGACGTACTATGACGCCACTATCTAGGAGGCGACACTATGTCACGTAAAAATACATCAAAGCTCAATCATCCTCTTTTCCTAATTCTTGGTATTATGTTTATCGCGAGCACGTTAAGAGCACCAATCACCGGGGTAAGTCCCATTCTCGATTTCATCTCCAAAGACTTAGCACTTTCACCCACTTTGGCGGGTTTTATCACGACCTTACCTTTGATCGCCTTTGCTGTATTTTCTCCTATATCGTCAGGCGTTGCGCGTAAAGTAGGGCTAGAACCAGCTTTGATGTTTGCACTAATGACTATCTCTTTCGGGATTGTTCTACGCTCACTTGGGTCTGTTACTATGCTTTATAGCGGCACTCTACTAATTGGCATTGGCATTGCTTTTGGGAATGTACTTTTGCCCAGCCTACTAAAAAGAGACTTTCCTAATAAGGTAGCGACTCTCACTTCTATGTATGTCTTGATGATGGGAGTCGCATCAACAATCAGTGCAAGCGCAGCGTATCCAATTATGGATTGGGCAACAAAATTGCACATTGACCAAATCCCACGCTGGGGACTGTCATTGGCTAGCGTCTTGATTTTCCCAGTTCTCGCGATTGTGCTGTGGCTACCGCAAGTACGCCAGCAGACCCGGCCAACAGCAGATACCATTAAATTAGAAGGTCATCATTATCTTTGGCACACACTTTCAGCATGGCAGGTTACAACCTACCTCGCGCTTAATTCTTTTATGATGTACACCTTGATATGTTGGCTACCAAACATATTACTTGAAAAGGGTTATTCAGAGAGTGAAGCTGGCTTCTTGCATGGAATGCTTCAACTGGCCACCGCTATTCCTGCTTTGGTTCTTATTCCCCTTATGGCCAGAATGAAGGACAAACGCGGTTTGAGCAGCATGATTTCAGCTTGTGCCGTATTAGGGCTTGTCGGATTAATGCTATTGCCTCAGCTTGCTGTGGTTTGGATCATTGCGATCGGGTTTAGTCTTGGTGGAGGGTTTATTCTTAGCCTGTCTTTTGTCGGCTTACGCACGCACGATGCACACCAAGCGGCTGCGCTGTCAGGTATGGCGCAATGCGTCGGGTATTTATTTGCCGCCACTGGCCCGATTGTTTTCGGCTTTTTGCATGAGTCCTTTCATTCTTGGCAAGAGCCTTTGATTTTCCTATTTGCGATTTCCTTGTTATGGACTAGCATCGCTTTCATTTCAGGCAAACCACAAATGATCAAAACCCGTTAATACTTCCGGCTTACTTAGCATCAATGCAATGAATTGAGACAAGACCTCCATAAAAAGACACACCCACAAGAAAACAAGGTGCCGATATTGGCTATCAGCACCTTGTTAAGTTCTGCTCACAAGTAATATCCGGAAATGTTCTTAAAATAGGCGACGTTTCATTCCTGCTTTTTCTAATATACGCGTAGTGATTTCTTCCACCGACAAAGACGAAGTGTTGATATAAGGAATTGCCTCCCGTCTAAACAGCGCTTCTACCGTATCAAGCTCCAACTTACATTGCTCTGTGCTCGCGTATTCGCTGCCTGACAATCGGTTCTCGCGGATCTCGTTCAAACGTTCTGGATTGATGGTTAAACCAAATAACTTGTGGCGATGAATCTCAAACTCCGGCAATAAGCGCATCATCTTGACGTCTTCTGCAATAAACGGGTAGTTCACCACACGTAAGCCAAATTGCATCGCCATGTACAGGCTGGTCGGTGTTTTGCCACTGCGTGACACGCCAAGGAGGATAATATCGGCCTCATCCAAGCCTTTAAGTGTGATGCCATCATCGTGAGCAAGCGTGTATTCAATCGCAGCGATACGGTCGAAATAGGTGTCCGAATCTTTGCTTACGCTGCGTGAGCGCTGCATCTTCGGCTGTGGCTCCATCTGAATGTCGTCTTGTACCTTCTGCACAATGCTCTCCAGCACGTCATAACCGTGAGCTGGCGCTTTGAGTAACATTTCACGAATTTCTGGCACAACAATCGAGAAGAATACCAAGGGCTTAACCCCATCACGTTGGTAGGAAATCTCGATTTCCTTGATGACATCGGCAACTTTGTCTTCACTTTCGACAAAAGGGAAGGTTTTTTCATTAGGAATGAAGGAAAACTGACCCAAAACAACATGGCCTAATGTCTCACATGTTATGGCCGTTCCGTCAGAAACATAGAATACATCACGACTTTGGCTATTTATTTGCATTTTTGTTTATTTTTTCAAATTCATTTGAGTAGGATGGTTTACATAATATTAATAAATGAGTTTGGCTTGCAATTGCGTGCCCCACAGCTTTGAAAATTCTTCGGAGTTTTTTTAAGTAAACACGTAATCGTTTGCCTTTCATATCAACCAAGAAAAGTGTTGATACATGTTTGCGTCGGAAAATTCGTTTAAGCCCTAGTTGGGAAGTTGTAGTTAACGCCCCTTAGCTGCAATGGCTGTTGTCAGCCCGAGACTGTGTCTTCGATGACATTAACCTGCAAGGATGAACCACCGCTGTTCAAGGTTGGTATTAACCCCCTACAAAGCTGCAATGTTTCTGGAGAAAGACATGCAAAAGAACACCCTCTGGTTCAATGGACTATCCATGGATGATGTCGACAAGGTCGGCGGTAAGAATGCTTCACTTGGCGAAATGGTTTCTAACCTAGCCAATGTTGGTGTATCAGTACCAAACGGTTTTGCGACAACCTCATATGCGTTTAACCAATTCCTTGACCACGAAGGTTTGGATGAGCGTATTCACCAACTACTTGATGAACTAGACGTTGAGGATGTAGAGGCTCTGCGAAAGACAGGTGCCACCATTCGTCAATGGGTATTAGAAGCCCCGTTCCCTGCGGATCTTGAACAAGACATCCGTGATAACTACAAAGAACTGACAGACAATCATCCTGAGATTTCTGTTGCCGTTCGCTCTTCTGCAACTGCAGAGGATCTACCGGATGCGTCATTTGCTGGTCAGCAAGAGACGTTCCTAAACGTAAAAGGCATTGATGCAGTACTAGAAGCGACCAAGCACGTTTACGCTTCTCTGTTCAATGACCGTGCAATTTCATACCGTGTACACCAAGGCTTTAACCACCGCGGCATTTCGCTGTCGGCAGGTATTCAACGCATGGTGCGCTCGGACAAAGCCTCTTCTGGCGTTATGTTCACCCTAGATACGGAATCGGGCTTCGACCAAGTCGTGTTCATCACCTCTTCTTGGGGCTTGGGTGAAATGGTGGTTCAGGGCGCAGTTAACCCTGATGAGTTCTACGTTCACAAGCCAATGCTAGAAGCGGGTCAACACCCGATTGTTAAGAAGACCTTTGGCTCTAAGCAGATAAAAATGATCTACTCTGACCGTCAAGAGATCGGTAAGCAAGTTGAGATCATCGACACGCCAGTAGAAGAGCGCAACGCCTTCTCTCTGAATGATGAAGAGATCAAAGAGCTAGCAAAACAAGCGATGATCATCGAGAAGCACTACAAACGCCCTATGGATATTGAATGGGCAAAAGATGGCATCGACGGCAAACTTTACATCGTACAGGCACGCCCAGAGACCGTATGTTCGCAAAGCGAGCAAAACGTGATTGAGCGTTACGAGCTAAGCAACAAAGCAGACGTTTTGGTTGAAGGTCGTGCGATTGGCCAACGTATCGGTAAAGGCCCAGTGCGCTTAGTCGATTCTCTAGACCAAATGTCACTGGTACAAGACGGTGATGTGCTGGTGACAGACATGACTGACCCAGATTGGGAGCCAGTAATGAAAAAGGCATCTGCGATTGTCACTAACCGTGGCGGTCGTACTTGTCACGCTGCGATCATCGCACGTGAGCTTGGTATTCCTGCAATCGTTGGTTGTGGTGATGCCACCGGCAAACTGACGGACGGTGAGACAGTGACTGTGTCGTGTGCAGAAGGTGAAACGGGCTACGTTTACCAAGGTGAGTTGGAGTTTGAAATCAAGCGCTCTGCGGTCGATGAGCTTCCACTGCTTCCAACGAAAGTCATGATGAACGTGGGTAACCCAGATCGTGCATTCGACTTCGCTCAAATTCCAAACGAAGGTGTGGGCCTTGCGCGTCTTGAATTCATCATCAACAAGATGATTGGTATTCACCCGAAAGCCTTGCTGAACTTCGATGCACAAAGCGATGAGCTAAAAGCTGAAATCACTGATCGTATCCGTGGTTACAAAGATCCAATTGATTTCTACGTTAGCAAGCTAACCGAAGGTATTGCGACCATTGCATCTGCATTCTGGCCAAAACGCGTGATCGTTCGTATGTCTGATTTCAAATCGAACGAGTACAGCAACTTGGTGGGCGGTAAAGGTTACGAACCACACGAAGAAAACCCTATGCTGGGCTTCCGTGGTGCGTCTCGCTACATTTCTCCAGTGTTTGAAGACTGTTTCGAGCTAGAAACTCAAGCAATCAAACGCGTTCGTAACGAGATGGGTCTGAAGAACGTTGAAATTATGATCCCATTCGTACGTACACCGAGCGAAGCGGCATCAGTAATCGACCTACTAGCCAAGTTCGACCTTCGTCGTGGCGACCAAGGTTTGAAAGTCATCATGATGTGTGAGCTACCGTCAAACGCAGTACTTGCTGAAGAGTTCTTGAAGTACTTCGATGGCTTCTCTATCGGTTCGAACGACATGACTCAGCTTACACTTGGTCTTGACCGTGACTCTGGCGATGTTGCTCACCTATTCGATGAACGTAACCCAGCAGTAAAAGCCATGCTGCAAATGGCAATCGATGCGGCAACCAAAGCAGGCAAATACGTCGGTATCTGTGGCCAAGGTCCATCCGACCACGATGACCTAGCGGAATGGTTGATGGAGCAAGGCATTAGCTCTGTGTCATTGAACCCAGATACGGTTATCGATACTTGGTTGAAGCTAGGTAAAGTGAGCAAGTAAAACGAGCCTTCCTAACTTGTAATACGAAGCCCTCAAGCTCCTAAGTTTGAGGGCTTTTTCTTTACCCAGCATGTCAAAGCGATGTAAGTTCGTGACCGCAATCCCAAGCTATGTCTTCCTCTCATTTTCCCTCCACCCTTTTTCACCTAAAATTAAAACACACCTATTTCATAGAAGAATGGATATATGAAAAAGCCTCTTGCCCTTATCACTGCCTTAACCTTGCTCGCTTCTCCGGCTTATGCCGACTGGGACGACATTTCTAACAGCCTTTCAGACTTAGGGGATGCTGTTTCCGATACGGCTAAAGAGACATGGGGCGACACCAAAGAATTCGCTAAACAGGCATGGGAAGATTTCACTAATTGGTCAGAAGATGCGATCAACACTGCTGGCGAATGGACGGATGCAAGTATAGAAACCAGTAAAGAGTGGATCGACGAAGCTGACAAGAAAATTGATGAGCTGATGGAAGGTGATACACCGGAAGAAGCTCGCAAAGCGATTGACTTGATGTCGGATAGCACCCTGCTCAAACTGTTTAATGAGAAGCCAGAAGCGAAAGATCTTTACGATAAAGCTTACGGTTATGCGGTGTTTGATTCACGTAAACTGTCGTTGTTGTTCCACACAAACTCCGGTTCTGGTGTTGCAGTCAATAAGTCAACGGAAAAGCGCACTTACATGAACATGTTTGGTGCTGGCGTCGCCCTTGGCGTTGGTGGCAAGTTCTACCAACAAGTCGTGCTGTTTGAAAAAAAAAAAGACTTCAACACCTTTGTCGAGGACGGCTGGGAAGCATCGAGCGAAGCTTCTTTAGTTGCTGGTGAGGATGTCGAAGAGATGACAGCGAAATTCAACAGTGGCGTAGCCGTGTATCAGCTAAACACCACGGGGTTGTTGGTTGATGCGAACTTTTCTGGCTCGAAGTACTGGGTCAACGAAGAGTTGACTAACTCACAGTAAGCTTTGAGTAAAGCTGGGAATAGCTCATTTGAGGGTTAACATGATCTAACCTCATCAGTTAATCCTCTTAAATGGTATCAAACCGGTTATCCAGCCTTAGATACTTCCTCAAAGTTTACGTTCGCTTGTGGTGCCTTAGCTTGGGCAATTAATATATTCGCGATATCGCGATTATTGGAGACTCTGGGAATCTTTTGTTGATTATCGACTTGTTTCTTATTTTTAAGGAGATAATCGCAAAATGAGCGTTCTCTTAGCCTTGTCACTACAGGCATGCTAAGTTCTCCCTTACTACGAAATGCCTGATAAAATGCACACTGTGACATTAACGCTTCATCAAGCTTCTCAGATAACATCGATAAGTTGACCTGTTCATTATCGGGTAATTCGATAAACCATTGATGATAAAATAATTTGGCGTCATTGCAAATTGGGCTAGGGGCTACTGTAAACTCATGCACACTAATATTTAGCTTTTGCGCAACCTGACTCATCACCAACTCAACATGTTCACTCCGGATATGTTCACCCATAATATTTAATTCATGCTGTGTCCTTCCACATACCACTATACGGTAAGGGTTGGTAGAAACAAATTTCACTATATCACCCACACAATAGCGATATAAACCTGAAAACGTGGATATTAACATCACGTAGGCTTGGTCTACTTGTACCTCTTGCAAAGAAAGACATGTAGGTATCGCATTATGAAATTCGTTCAAAGGGATAAATTCAAAAAAGACGCCGTTATGAGTATCGAGTAACATTCCCTCTTCTTTTAAATCTTGCACTGCAAAAAAAGCCTCCGAAGAACAATAAAACTCACGAACATTTACTTTATGACCCAATATCTTCTCTATCGCGGGCAAGTAAGGTTGGTATCGAGTCCCTGAAGAATAAAAAGTATCAAGATTAGGGAATATATGATCTAAGCACTCAGAGCCGGATACTTTTTGACAAGCTTGCAACATTACAACCACCCAAGAAGGAAAGCCGACGATAGAACGAATATCCTCAGCATGGATAGCCTCACGAGCAATTTGTAGCATCATCTCTTCGTGCTCAGGAATATCTAAAGTATCCTCAGCAGGTATAACACCTGTGAATAGCCTTTTAGGCAATAGTTTACGAGTCAATCCTGAAAGCCTACCAATGGGAAAACCATTCATCGAGGCGGTCTTACACGAACCCGTTAAGGCAATACAGTTGGCGTGGACCAGTGATTTTTGCTGACTCACTAAAGGGTATAAATGTGCCAACTGCATCGAGCCAAGTAATTGATTGGCCTGACTTTCCTTTGTCACTGGAACATATTTGATTTCTCCCGTCGTGCCTGAAGTACACGCAAAGTAACGCGGTTTACCAGGCCAAAGTACATTTTTCTCCCCAAGAGTAACTCTTTGCATATAAGGAGCAATGGTTTCATTAGTCTGGATGGGAACAAACGACTGAAAATCTCTTATGTTACAAACTCGATGGAAATTATATCGCTGACCAAATTGGGTTTTCCTACCTAGTTTAATCAACTTCTTAAACACGTTTTCTTGACCAGTGATGGGGTCATTAAGTAGTTTCTTATATTTTTTCTTAACTTGAGCATATCGAAGAGCGTGGATAAATTTCACTGTCTAATCCTTATCATTGGGTAAGCATCTAAATGATTCATATAGCAAGAAGGTAAGGATAAATGCGGTATTGAATGCAATACCTTTCTGCTAATTGGATAACATTAGACCAATAAAAAATAAGCAATCGAATGCATACTAAGAATTTTTGGTGGGCTTTGCTAATTTTGATTGTAATCACAATTATTTATGTAACAACAGAGTGCTCTCTTAAACGAGGAAAGCTTAAAGCTAGGTATTAATAGCCCTTTTTGAGATTAGATGGACGTTATTCTTGTTGGAAAAGTGAGAAACATTAGATATGACATTAATTTTCGCTCTGCACCATGGTAACGAGCGCAACATAAAGAGGTGGAAGCCCGTAACTTAGCTAACTATCAAATTATTAATCAACAAAGCACACACTAATGAACACTTATCTTTGCAGCAATAGTTCGGCATGAAGCTGAATCATCTGGTGTTTTGAAAGAAGTTCCTAATCAAGCAGATTCTACAGTGCTCTGTATTCCGTTTTTCAAACTAGGCACTTAGATTTCTTTGATTTAAATTTTATGGTTTTAACTTCTACCAATTTACAATAATACGCTAACACAAAATAAAATGTATGAAGGTTCTCACCCCATGATCAGACACATTCTACTCATCAAATTTCAAGCTTCTGCCACCAGCGAAAAAATCCAACACTTGCGAGAGCTATTCGAAGCCATGCCAAAGAAAGTGGAAGGCGTCACCGACGTTGAATGGGGCTTAAACAACAGCCCAGAAGGTAAAAACAAAGACTACACACACGCTGTAATGATGACGTTTGCCAATGAAGCGGGTCGTCAGAACTACCTACCTCACCCAGAGCACGATGCGTTGAAAGAGGTGTTTAGACCACTGCTTGAAGACATTATCGTGTTCGATTACGAGGTCTAGTATCGACTAATCACTCCAAATCGGAAGGACGCATCATCATGTATACGTCCTCCTTTCCAGCCGCCATAGCCCAACAAATTCGATACCTCTTGCACGTTGTAATCACCACCTTCGATAAGGTCATTCGAGACATCAGTGCGCAGAGACTCAATTTCAGCAACCATTTAGAAGTGATATAAAAAACTGGAAAAAATCAATTTATTAGTTATAAAAACGATACAAAATCAAAACTGAAAAATAAAAACCCAAAAAAAACAACAAAAAAACAACAATGCGCCGACCTTTTAGTAATAAAATTCTTACTGCTACGTTAGGTAGTTCATTTAAAAATTAAAAAAGTAAGAAAGTGAAGGTCTCAACATTATGATGAGTTTAATATTTCTAATACTCCTAGTCGCTATGATAAGCGTATTTACTGGCAAGAAGGGGCTGGGCTATACGTGTTTTGTGACGTCCGTGATCCTGAGTTTGTACTGGTTTCAACACCATGCAACAGACAGCTTGTCGATCTTGTTGTAGGGGGTGAAGCAATGAATAGAAAAACAATAGATACACTCAACACGCTAGGACTTTTGGGTATGACGCTTGTTCTACTCACGGGTTCAATTTTACAATTTAGCTTGGGGGAACTACCCTGCCCACTTTGTTTGTTGCAAAGATTAGGGTTTGTGATGATCATGTTTGGCTTCTTGCTAAATGTCGTATATGGCATTGAGCAAAAACACTACGGGGTTATTCTGATTGGCGCTTTATTCGGTATAGCGACATCACTAAGACAGATCTCTCTTCACGTTATCCCGGGAACACCGGGGTTTGGAAGCCCTATCTTAGGCATGCACTACTACACATGGGCGTTCGTTATCTTCTGTATGGCTGTTGCTGGTATTGCTCTGCTTCTCATTCTCTGGGATAACAGGTATTCAAACCAAAACCACGAAATGAGCCCGCTTGCCAAAAGTGTTTGCATACTAGCAATCGCAACAGTTCTAATAAACGTCATTTCAACGTTTATCGAGTGCGGCCCATTTGAGTGTCCGGCAGATCCTGTGAGCTATTGGCTTCTTGATCTATTCAAATAATTAAAAAGCTCAGCACCACTTGAAGAACACCGCCCTCACTAGCCCCGGAGTTACCTGCTTTGGGGCTTTTTAATACAAATTCCCAAGATGGGATTGTTCGCATAATTCCACATTACAAACCAATAAATTTCTCTTTTTTGTTGTATAAATTCGCGCATTAACCTCCAGTATCTATAGTTAAAAGGATTGAAATCAGAGAGTAAGGAAGGAACTCCTCATGATGGCACTAATCTTTTTACTATTATTAATCGCAATGCTTAGCGCATTTTTAGGTAAGAAAGCAGTGGGCTACGCCTTCTTTGCTTCCTCGGTGATCATTGGTCTGTATTGGTTCAATCATCACGCCACCGATCCTCTTTCAATATTGCTATAAAGGGGGCTACACATGAATAGAAACAATCTAGCTTTACTTAATACCTTTGGCCTACTTGGCATGACTGCCGTGCTGTTGATTGGTTTTGTGCTGCAATTTGCTCTGAATGAGCTGCCTTGCCCACTCTGTTTATTGCAACGTATCGGCTTTGTTATGATCATGTTTGGTTTCTTATTAAACGTGGTCTATGGCCCACAATCTCGACACTATGGTGTAGTGCTGATCGGTGCGTTATACGGTGTGGCAACTTCATTGAGACAAGTTTCGTTGCACGTGATACCTGGTACGCCAGGTTACGGTAGCCCAATCTTTGGGATGCACTATTACACTTGGGCGTTTGTCTTGTTTGTTGCCACGATATTTGCAGTCGCAGTCATCCTTATGCTGACCAGCAGAGAAGAGTCACCAGAGCCTTATGAAATGAGTAATTTGGGACGTATCACATGCCTACTAGCGATCTCTGTCGTAGCACTTAATGTTATTGGCACGTTTGCGGAGTGTGGTCCTTATCAATGTCCTGATAATCCAGAAAGTTACTGGCTATTTAACTAACGGGTTATTCATCGAACTAAGAGGAGTGTACAAGGCTTATTCAACCTTGTATCACTCCTCTTTTCTATTGGTCACAAAAGTACGGTTTTCAACGGCAATGGCAAACATGTCGGCGGTCGCGCAAAAGTATGGTAATTCACACCAAGCCTTTATCATCGTGCCTTTGGTCTGCGCATTTTTCATCGATTTAGCCAATGCACTGATCATCCCTTACTTCATCACCTGGATTGGATAATTAACACACCACTCGGTTAAAAAGAGGTCACTCCGATGGCCTCTTGCTGTATTCGCGTAAATATTGCTAACACCCTCCCCCTCACTCAGTTGTATAATACTTATCCTGAAATATTTTGTTACGAGCTCTGTAACTCTTGAGATGAACATGAACAGCAGCAGATGGGTTGGCCTATCAATCGGCACACTCTTTTTAATTGGCACACTCTTTCTCTTTGGCTCGACGGTCCATGCGTCGTGGTACAAGATGCCAATGGAAGCCGTAAACGGCATCGCGTTTACCTTGTCTTTTGGCTTGGGACTGAATCACTTTTTTGCCTACATTTCTGCCTTTGTGACGCTTGCTGCTCTGTTTTATCTTGGTTATGCAATGGGTTACCTTGTCCACCGAAAACTCAAGTAGTAGCCTCCGACTTGAGAATGATGTTATTGATAATCCTTAGCACTTAAGTACCAGTTTTTACAAGATAAATTTGCCGGTATCCCACTTTTTATGCGGACATATTGAGATCGGGGCATTTTCCCGAAAACCGTATAGTTTTATGCAACTTTGCCTCATAGAATAGTTTATAAAAACGGCAGTAGGTATCGAGCAACTTTATGAAATGCAGTGTCGCTTGCAGACGAGAAAAACGCCCGAAAAAAGCATATGCGCATCGCACTTCTAACTTCATGCGATACCATTTATTTGTTTCTCACGTTCTCCATTCACACTCACCCCATACGGACTCCTCTCGCTAACTGCCCATTATTTGCTGTTCCTTTGAGACATAACTATGGACAGAACGCAGTTCACCAAAATTTTTACGCACTACTACATGCGCTCAACAAGTTTGGGGATTCTTATTACCCTTTTCGCTTGTGCAATCAGAGGGGTTGATTATGTTGTATACCTTCCTTATGCATTATCCGCGGGAATTTGCTTTATCTACCTTTGGGTGGGCAAAGCATTCGCACTCGAACAAAAACAGCGCTCAGTTGTTATCGCACTGATACTCGGATATACCCTCACATTTTATTTGTACTACTTCTTAGGCGGACACTTTCTTTTTTCTTCCTTGGTTACAGTCAATATTCTTCTCACTTTGATTGAGTTTGGCGTTCTTTGGTCGTCAATCACATATGTCCTATCAATGGCTATTTGCTTTAACATTGATTTGATAACCGCGGGTAACGACCCGTTTAAACTACAAAGTTTAAGTGAGTTTTCCATTCGGAGTACGTTTCTGTACTTGTTCAACCTATTTATTTACAAGGGCTTACGCTCAATTGAAAGTTATTGGCACAGCGCTTGGCAAACGCAATATGAACAAGTTGAAAAACTAGAAAGACTGCTAGAGATAGATGAGCTAACAGGCTGCTACTCTCGCTTCAAAGGCAATCAGTTGATAGAGCAACAGATTCAACGAGCTCAACCGTTCACTTTGCTATATATCGACTTAGATGGCTTTAAAGCCGTGAATGACGAATTTGGTCATGACGCTGGAGACAAAGTACTGCGTATCACTGCGCAACGTATTTTGAACATGCTGCACAACGACCAATTCGCCACAAGAATTGGCGGTGACGAGTTCATTCTTTGCTTACCTGAGCTCGAAAATACAAAGGATTTAGAACAGTTTCAGTCTTTGCTACATCAAGCATGCAGTGCACCTATTTTTATCCATTTTCAAAACGTTCACATCGGTTTGAGTGTTGGCGTTGCTCGCTTCCCTTATGAGGGAAGCTCTAGTGACACCTTAATCCAACATGCAGACCAAATGATGTACCTCACAAAAAGATCAAGAACATAGAGTTTTGGCTCATTCTGAGCCGCTTCGAAGCAATTAAAAATATAATGAGTTCAGGACGTAGATATATGGTTAACAAGTTAGAATTTTCGCACGCAGTTGCTGCAATTCGAAAGGAGAGGGGTTTAACTCAAGGCCAATTAGCCGATGAGTTAGCAAGGAGTTACAGTGCTTTTGAGAGTTTAAACCAACCGACGTTAAGTCAATGGGAAAGCGGCAAAGTAACACCAAGTTTATTAAAACGACTCGCCTTCTCTCACTATATAGGCGAACAATACCAATACACTTCCAGCGAGTACAAGCGTGTCAAAACCTCGCAAAGTAAAAGCATTTACTTGAGCTTTAAAGACATTGTTTACCAGTATCAGGTTACCGATGTCAAAAGTTGCTCCCTCAGCCAAATCAGCCTGTCCGAATACGAACAGATCGACGCAGTTCACAAGCAGTTAATCACACCAGGCGGTGTGGAAGACACGCTGAACCAATTTGGTGAATCCCCCAGTAAGGCGCGTCTTTATTACTGCAAAGGTATGTTAGTTGGTCATCTCATTTACCAAGAGCTGAGGTCTGAATTTAGGATTCTCAGCTTATGGCATTTAGGACGGTCGATTTTGAAGTTTTTGGTCTCAGATATCCTTCACGTAATGGGCAATGCCATCATCCATTTTCCGGTTCATGAGCCCGTGATTAAACAACTTTTATTCGACATTTTCATACGGGATTTCTACCACCATAGACGAGTCACGTTTTTTAAAGCATCCGCCACACAAATATTTGAAAACCCCATGGTAAAGCATTGCTTTGATGGGCTTTTGGATCTGGTGCTCTATCGCTTCCATCAAGTAGGAAATGAATTTATGCAGTCTCGAGAGGAGGCCCACTAATGCTGAACAACAACACAATCAAAAACACCATCTTATTGTTTACCTTCAATAATATTCAAGGTCGAGGTTTACAAACCGCCATTGAACAACAACTTGGGCAGCCGGTGTTATTGGCCAAAGGCGCTGAAGTTGACTTACCTCCTCACCAAGATGAGCACTATGTCGCAATCGTCGATAGCTCGTTACCTGATCTTTCTGAAGTCAAGATGACACTCAGTGAATTGGAACATGTCGATGCGACCATATTAGTAAACGCCGAACCCAACTTAGGCGTAGAAAGCCTGCTCACTTGGTC